>NZ_JBKBOG010000002.1:138530-269443 GCF_046294995.1 Blastomonas sp. | reverse complement strand
CCCACGCGTTACGCACCCGTGCGCCACTAAGTCCGAAGACTTCGTTCGACTTGCATGTGTTAGGCATGCCGCCAGCGTTCGTTCTGAGCCAGGATCAAACTCTCAAGTTGTGTCACACATCATTGCAGCACCGGCGAACCGGCTAACCGCAAGGACATGAGCTTCAAGGAGCCGTTCCTGCACATTTCTTTACGTATGGATACGTGAAGGACATATAGGAACGACTTAATGCAACCGGTAACCGAGGCCTTGAACTCCTCGGAACCGGGCGCCGTCGCCCACATGTCCCTTCATCTAAAAATCACAATGTCAAAGAACCCACCGACAGAAGTAGCGGACGACCATTGTTCCCCGATTTTTCTACCGGGGGACTTGGTGTCCGTCTATGTTGGCGACCGGGTGGAGAGCGATGCGTTGGCGCCGCGTCCCGTCCGGTGAGAGGGCATATATGGAGGGGTTCGATTCGGGTCAAACGCTTTTTGCAGTTTTGTTTCAGTTTTTTTCGGGAATTGCCGCTAGGCACCGAAAACACGGGGTTTTGGCGGCATTGCCTCCGGACCCACCATCACCGCCTGACGGGATCACGACAGTATATGGTTGAAGACACAGCACAGAGAATCGCCGACTCAGGCTTTGCCAACCGCGTAAGATCCGCGGTTTTCTGGCGTTCCGGCAGCCAGATCGTGAGTCAGGTGGTGATGTGGACGACCACGCTTGCGGTGATTCGGATTCTCGACCCTGCCGATTACGGGCTGTTCGCGATGACCCAGGTGGTGATGGTGATGCTCGCCTTCCTCAACGGCTATGGCTTTGCGAGCTCGCTGATCCAGCAGGAGAACATAGACCGCTTCCGCGTGCGCCAGGCATTCGGGCTTTTGCTGATTCTCAATTTTGGCATCGCCGCGATCCAGTTCGCCGCCGCGCCCGCGATCGCCGCTTATTATAGCCAGCCGATGGTGACCGACCTGCTGCGCTGGCAGACGGTGATGTATCTGGCGACGCCGTTCATGGCCGTGCCCGAGGTGCTGATGAGTCGCGCGCTCGATTTCCGGCGCCTGGCGATCGTCAACCTGATCGCCGCCTTGGTATGCGCGATCACCTCTATAGCGTGCGCAATGGCGGGCTGGGGTGTGTGGACATTGGTCGCCGCGCCCACTGCGATGGTGTGGACCCGCGCGATCGGGCTGTGCATCGCCCAGCGATTCGTCGTCTGGCCCAGCTTCAACTTCAAGGGGACCCGCGAGATGATCGGCTTTGGCGGGGCGATGCTGACCAGCCACCTGCTGTGGAGCATCCAGACCCAGGCCGATGTGCTGATCGCCGGCCGCGTGCTCGATGCGCACGCGCTCGGGCTCTACGCCGAGGCGCTGTTCCTCGCGCAGATGTTCTCGTCCAAGGTCATTCCCCCGCTCAACGAGGTCGCCTTCCCCGCTTATGCCCGGCTGCAGGCCGAGCCCGCGCGGCTGCAGGCGGCGTTCCTCAAGGCGATCGCGCTGATCATGCTGATCAGCTGCCCGGTCTATGCCGGGCTCGCGGTCACCGCACCCGAGGCAGTCTACACCTTGTTCGGCGAGAAATGGCTCGAGATGGTGCCCTTGGTGCAGCTGTTCGCGATCGCGATGCCGTTCATGACACTGCACGTGCTGCTGGCGCCTGCGGTCAACGCGCTGGGCCATCCGCGAATCACCGTGCGCTGTTCGGCGTTCGGCGCGGTGTTCATGCCGGTGATGTTTCTGGGCGGCGTCCAGTTCGGCGTGACCGGGCTGGCGCTGGGCTGGGTGATAGGCATGCCGGTCGTGCTCGCCTTCGCGCTGTGGCAATCGTGCCCGATCATCGGCGTGCGGGTGCGCGATGTGCTGATCGCCTGCGCGCCGGGCATCGGTGCCGCCGTGACCATGGCGGCCTTGGTATGGACGATGCGAATCGGGCTGGCCGGCACGCTCGACAACAACCTTGCCGAAATCATGGTTCGCCTGGCGCTGCTCGCAGGGATCGGGGTGCTGAGCTATTGGCTGCTGCTGCGGGTGCTGGCGCCGCAGATGCTGCGCGATGCGATCGGCCTGCTCCGCCGCCAGCCCCCGCCGATCGAGGCACCGCTCCCCGCCTGAGGAGCCGCGTTTGCATAAGGGGGTGCACAACGTCCCTCGACTTCGCTCGGGACAGACGGCGAGGGGGAGGGGCGGCGGGGGAAGGCAAAGCTGCGATTCGCTTTTGGGCTAAACTGTCGCGCCAACGTGCCACGAGGTCGTCCCCAACTCCCGTGTTCCCGAGCGAAGTCGAGGGACGTACGCACAAGGCCTATGCATACCTCCCGTCAACGCCAAAGTGACGCAGCACGCCGCGCGCGATCGCCTGCGCATCGGCCCAGGTCGCATCGAACCCGCGCGCATCGCCATAATAGGGGTCCGCGACCGCCTGCCCTTCGCGCCCCTCGACCAGATCGAGCGCCAGCCGGACGTCGGCGGCGTGATCGGGCGGCGCGATCGCGTGCAGCCCGGCCAGATTGTCGTGATCCATCGCGAGGATCAGGTCGAACCGGGTGAAGTCACGCGCGTGCACCTGACGCCCCCGGAGCCCCGATATATCGACACCGTGCCGGGCGGCGACCGCGATCGCCCGCTTATCGGGCGCATCGCCGGCGTGCCAGCCGCCGGTGCCCGCCGAATCGACCGTCCAGCCAAGCCCCCGCCGCGCGACCTCGTGCCGCAACGCGCCATCGGCCAGCGGCGATCGGCAGATATTGCCAAGGCACACGAAGACGATCGAAGGATACTGCTCAGCCATCGCACTCCGCCCGCCTGCTGCTTCGGGTTCCGCACCCGTAAGGTGCTTGCACGAACCTACGGCTCTGCTAGCCAATGGACCCTACAAGAACAAGCAGCGGGGAGATGCGCGCAGGTGACGGGAACAATCGGTACGGAGACTCACGCCACCCCGGACAGCGCTGCCACCGCGGGCGATACCCCGCCCGACGCAGCGCTCTCGCCCGCCACGCACGCAACGCCTTATGCCTGGTATGGCCTGGGCATCCTGTTCCTCGTCTATGTGCTCAACTTCATCGATCGGCAGATCATCACCATCCTGGCACCCGACATCAAGGCGGACCTGGGGCTCGACGATGCCGATATCGGCTTTCTCTACGGCACCGCGTTTGCCGTGTTCTACGCCTTGTTCGGCATCCCGCTGGGGCGTCTGGCCGACAGCTGGAACCGGGTGCGGCTGCTGACTTTGGGCCTTGCGATCTGGTCGGCGATGACGGCGGTATCGGGCTTTGCCAAGAACGGCACGACCTTGGGCCTTGCACGCATGGGCGTCGGCATCGGTGAGGCGACCGCGAGCCCGTCTGCCTATTCGCTGATCTCGGACATGTTCCCCAAGCGCATGCGCGGCACTGCGCTCGCGATCTATTCGGCGGGGCTGTATTTCGGCGGCGGCATCTCGCTGATGATCGGCGGGTTCATCGTCGCAGGCTGGAACAACGCCTATCCCGGTGGCGGGCCGCTCGGCCTCGTCGGCTGGCAGGCGGCGTTTCTGGCAGTGGGCATACCCGGACTGCTGCTGGCAGCCTGGGTCGCCACCCTTCGCGAGCCGGTGCGCGGTCTGGTCGACGGCCTGCCCACGCCGCCGGCGGCCGAGCCGTTTCGCGGGTTCCTGCAGGAGCTGTTCGCGGTCATCCCGCCTTTCACTCTGATCTCTGCGGCGCAGCGCGGGATGTCGGCTCTTGCGGTCAACATTGGCGTGATCGCCGCGCTTGCGGTGGCCGCGTTCGGGCTGATCCTGCTCACTGGCGCGACCCTGCAATGGATATGCATCGCGGTCGGCTATTATGCGGTGTTCTCCTGGGCGGCATCGCTTCGCCTGCGGGACCCGGCAACTTTCGCATTGATCTGGGGGTCGCCTGCGTTCCTTTATACCATATTGGGCTATGGCTGCGTTGCATTCCTTTCGTACGCTACCACCGCGTTCGGGCCGAGCTATGCCGCGCAAGTGCTCGGCGAATCGACCGCGACGATCGGCTTGTGGCTCGGCGGGCTGGGCGCTGCCGGCGGCTTCATCGGCGTGATCCTGGGCGGGCGGATGTCTGACTGGTTGCGCGCACGCAGCGAATCGGGCCGCATCATCGTGATCGCGTTCGGGCTGCTGACCCCGATCATCCCGATCGTGCTGGCCTTCACCACGGTCAACGATCCCGATTCGAACATGGACTTCGTGCGATTCGCGGTTTTCGTCTCGCTCGCCAACATGCTCGCGAGCTCGGCATTGGGCGCAGCAGCCGCGACGACGCAGGATCTGGTGATGCCGCGGATGCGCGGGACCGCCACAGCAACCTTCTTCCTCGCCACGACATTGTTCGGGCTCGCGCTGGGCCCGTATCTCGCCGGGCAGATGTCGGTGATCAGCGGCAGCCTGTCGACCGGCGTGCTGTCGATCCTGGTGATCGTGCCGGTCGGCATCGCGCTGCTGCTCGCGGCCTATCGCGCGGTGCCTCTGGCCGAGCGCACCGTGGTCGAGCGGGCACAAGCTGCAGGCGAAGGCGCCTGACACACAAATCCGGGCGATGCCGCTGGCACCGCCCGGATTGGATTGATCGGTATCAGGCGAATCAGGCGAGCATGCGCACGCCGGGTTCGCGATCATAAAAGCGCGTTGCCGCAGCCTTGATGAAGTCGTCACCGATCCCGGTCACGCCCGCATCGGGCTCGACGCCGGCCTTGTCGAGCAGCGGCTTGGCCGCCTTGCTCGCGCCGATCGCCTTCAGGTGGCCGAACGCATCCATCGCGAACTGCACCGCTGCAGCTTCCTTGAGCAGCATCTTGGTGCCCTCGTCCGACAGCACGATGGCAACCGCATCGAACAGCTGGCTCGGCGTTCCGGCGAGCTGACCATCAGCCTTCTTCTGCTTGCCGTCGGAAAGCTTCGCGCCGCCAACCTTGGGCGCGATGATCACCGGCGTGGCGCCAGCCTTCTTGACCGCGCCCGTCAGCTTCTCGAGCTCGCCTGCGTCGGTGCCATCGGCAATCAGGATGCCGACCGAACGGCCCTTGAGCGTCGCCTTCATGTTCTTGTGGATCGACAGCTTGTCCGAAGGCTTCATGTCGACCGGCTTGCGCGCGGCTTCCGCCTTGGCAGGCAGCTCGATGTTGAGCCCATCGGCGACCCGCTTGGCCAGATCCTCGTCCACATTGCGCAGATTGGCGACCATCCGTGCGGGCACCTGATCGAGATCGGCGACCTTGGACAGCTCGAACACGAACGACGAGGCAATATGCGCCTGTTCGCTCGGGGTCTGCGACTTGAAGAACAATCGTGCCTGGCTGTAGTGATCGGCGAACAGCTCGGCGCGAACGCGCAGCTTTTCGCCCTGCTCGTCGGGACCGCTGACCAGATTGGTGGTGGCAAAGCCCTTGGCAGCGCTTTCACGCGGACCGCCCTCTTCACCATGCGCGGTGAGGCTGTTGGGCTCGTAATTGGCACGGCCCTTGGGCACCATCGTCTGCATCATGCCGTCGCGCTGGAAGTTTCCGAACGGGCAGCGCGGCGCGTTGACCGGGATCTGGTGGAAGTTGGTCGTCCCCAGCCGCGACTTCTGCGTATCGAGATAGCTGAACAGCCGTCCCTGCAGCAGCGGATCGTTCGAGAAATCGATTCCCGGAACGATGTTGGTCGGCAGGAACGCCACCTGCTCGGTCTCGGCGAAGAAGTTGTCGACGTTGCGGTTGAGCGTCATCTTGCCGATGATCCGCACAGGCACATCCTCTTCGGGAATCAGCTTGGTGGCATCGAGCACGTCATAAGGCTGCGCATCGGCGAATTCCTGGTCGAACACCTGGATGCCGAGCTCCCATTCGGGGAAATCGCCGCGGCCGATCGATTCGAACAGATCGCGCCTTTGGTAGTCGTTGTCCGCCGCCTGCAGCTTGAGCGCCTCGTCCCAGATCGTCGACTGCAGGCCGAGGACCGGCTTCCAGTGGAACTTGACGGAGCTGGCCTTGCCGTCTGCGTTCACCATCTTGAAGGTGTGGACACCAAAGCCTTCCATCGTGCGGAACGAGCGCGGCAGGGTGCGGTCGGACATCGCCCACATCAGCATATGCGTCGATTCGGGCATCAGCGACGCCCAGTCCCAGAAGGTATCGTGCGCGCTGCCCGCCTGCGGATAGCCGCGATCGGCCTCCATCTTCACCGCGTGGACCAGATCGGGGAACTTGATCGCATCCTGGATGAAGAACACGGGGATGTTGTTGCCGACCAGATCCCAGTTGCCCTCGCGGGTGTAGAACTTGACCGCAAAGCCGCGCACGTCGCGCGGGGTGTCGACCGATCCGGCGCCGCCGGCAACGGTGGAGAAGCGCACGAACACCTCGGTCTTCTCGCCCTTGGTGAACACCGCCGCCTTGCTGAGGTCCGAAATATCGTCGGTCGCCTCGAACACGCCATGCGCGCCGGTGCCGCGCGCGTGGACGATCCGCTCGGGGATACGCTCATGGTCGAAATGGAAGATCTTCTCGCGCAGCACGAAATCTTCGAGCAGCGTCGGGCCGCGTGCCCCGGATTTCAGGCTGTTCTGGTTGTCCGAGATCGGCATGCCGTGGTTGGTGGTGAGCACAGGGGTATCGCCGCTCGCCTGCTGGTGGGTTTCGCCGCCATGGCCTTGGGTCGTTTTGGGGGAAGATGTCATGTGTAGCTCCTGCATTGGTCGAAGGATCAACGCGTGCAGGGTGTTGCCGGGTTCGGCAGGCGCGCATCGACCGGACGCGGATGCGCCTTGACCTCACCTACGCACTTGCCTGTCATGCGATGCATCGGGCGTAAGAGAATTCGGTCGCTGGCGGGTCGGACGTCGCCGCTCCCCACCAACTCTAGCGCGACCCTGACGAGTCGGCTAGATCGCGGGCCATGAACCAGCACAACACCAGCTTCCTCGACCGCGCCGACCGGCCGCGCCTCGTCTATCACCACCGCCGCGCCAGCGACACGCGCGCCACGGCGCCAACGCTGGTCTTCCTGCCCGGCTATGCCTCGGATATGACCGGGACCAAGGCGCTCGCGCTCGACAGCTGGGCCCAAGCCCAGGGGCTGGCGATGCTGCGCTTCGATTATGCCGGATGCGGGGCAAGCGGCGGAGATTTCGAGAAGCAGGGGCTGGCCGACTGGCGCGATGACGTGCTGACGCTGGTCGACACGGTCGTGGATGGCCCGGTGCTGCTGATCGGATCGTCGATGGGCGGATGGCTGGCATTGCTGGTCGCGCTCGCGCGCCCGGCCAGGGTGGCGGGAATCGTCGGAATCGCCGCAGCGCCCGATTTCACGATGTGGGGTTTCAGCCAAGAGGAGAAGATGGCCATCCTCACCGAAGGGCGGCTGGAGAAGCCCAGCGAATACGGCCCCGAGCCGATGGTGACGACCCGCAAGTTCTGGCAACAGGGCGAGGGCAACCGCGTGCTGATCGGCGAGATCGGCATCGATTGCCCGGTGCGGCTGATCCAGGGCCAGAACGATCCCGACGTGCCATGGCAATATGCGCTCGAGACCCAGAAGCAGTTGCGCAGCGGCGACGTGCAACTGCTGCTGATCAAGGACGGCGACCACCGCCTGTCGCGCGACAGCGACATCGCGCTGCTGCTGCAGAAGGTGGGAAATTTGGTCGAGGTTCTGGCGGCCTGATCGCATCTTGCCGTCACCCCCGCGAACGCGGGGGTCCCGCTTTTTACGCGCCAACTGCTCCGAAGCGGGATTCCCGCGTTCGCGGGAATGACGAATGATTCAAACGAGCTTCGTCTCGCGCTGGATCGGCCTTGGGCGATGCTCCTCATCCAGCGCGACGAAGGTGAACAGGCCGCTGGTGACCCGCACCTCCTGCTGGCCGCGACCGCGGGTGGCGATGACGTCGAGCCGGATCGCGATCGAGGTGCGCCCCACCCGCTCGACCTCGCCATAGACCGAGATGATGTCGCGCAGCAGGATCGGTGCGAGGAACTGCATCGCCTCGATCGCCACGGTCGCGCATGGCCCCTGCACCTCGCGGCCGGCGACGATGCCGCCTGCGATGTCCATCTGCGCCAGCACCCAGCCGCCGAAGATATGGCCATTGGCGTTGATGTCGGCCGGCGCGGGCACCACGCGCAGCACTGGCTCGCGGCCCTCGCCAAGGCGGTCGGCCGTCAGGCGACCGGCGGAAACGTCCGTCATGTTATCCCCCCGAATTACGAACCGTCAGGATCGAGCGCGTCGTCTATCGATTCGTCGTGGCCGGTGCCGCTGGACAGAAACACCAGACCCATCAAAGCTGCCGTCAGCAGCATGGTAAAGCCTACGCCGAGCGCGGCGGCGATGTACAGATGGATCGAGACCGTGCCGTGCAGCATGAACAGCACGCCCAGAGCTCCGACCACCGCCAGCGCCGTGACGGCGGCCATCCACCCCATCACGCGCCAGTAGCGACGCCAGGCGAAGCGGGCGTAATCGGGATCGTCGAGATTCGAAAAGCGGGGCATGACTGGGGATATAGGTTGAGATGCCTTTTCTTTCCAAGCATTTCGTGGGACCATCTGCTCGCTTGAGTCGCCATGGCGGACCTCGTTGCAGCGCCGCCTTTGTCAAAGGGACCGGGCTTTACGCTTAGGAGGGCGCACGTCATGACCATTGCCACTATTCTGTCGGGGCGCGATGGCGCAGTCCACCAATGCACCTGCACCGCCACGGTGCGCGATGCGGCAAACCTGCTCGCACAGCGGCGCATCGGCGCGCTGCCGATCGTGCGCGATGGCGAGGTGGTCGGCATCTTTTCCGAGCGCGATCTGGTCTACCGGCTGCATTCGGATGGCCCCGAAATCCTCGACCAGCCGGTCGAAAAGGCGATGACCGCGCCGGCCATCACGGTCACCCCCGATACCCAGGTGATGTCGGCGCTGTCGCTGATGACCCGCAGGCGAATCCGCCACCTGCCGGTGGTCGAAGGCACGACGCTGATCGGCTTTGTCTCGATCGGCGATCTGGTGAAGTACCGCATCGACAAGATCGAAAGCGAGGCGGCGGCGCTGAGGGATTATATCCAGAGCGTTTGATCGCTCAGGTCGGTTTTCAGGGTTTCACGCGAAGACGCGAAGGCGCGAAGATTTCCGTTCTCCGGCGAAAGCCGGAGCCCAGAGGCGAGAATGCGCTACCTGACTCCTGGGCTCCGGCTTTCGCCGGAGAACATTTAGCTGCGAAAAGACCCTTCGCGCCTTCGCGTCTTCGCGTGAACCAGACCTTCTTCCTCCTACCGCATCAACCCGCCCAGCAGATTGCGCGCGAATCGGCCCAGGCCGGGGAAGCCGAACGCCTTGCCGATCTCGGTCGCCACGGTGCCCGCTGCCGCGCTCGCCGCGCTGGCGCCGGGCCGCGCGCGGCTCTTCTTGCCGGTGAGCGCGCCCGCCAGCACCGCGCCGGCCGATGCTGCAGCCGTGCCCGCCGCCGCATTACCCGCCTTGGCCCAGACCGATGTCGTCTTGCGCGGCTGCTTGGCGACCTCGGCCTTGCCCCTGGCCTCGACCTCTTCGGCCACCGCAGCGGCATCGGCGGCCTTCTGCGCCAGCACCTCCATCGCCGATTCGCGCTCGATCCGCGCATCGTATTTGCCGTCATAGGGCGAGACCGACCGGATGATCGCGCGTTCCTTGGGGCTGAGCGGACCCAGCCGCGAGCGCGGCGGTTTGATCAAGGTGCGCTGGGTGATCGAGGGCGAGCCGTCCTCGAGCAAAGTCGAGACCAGAGCCTCGCCCGTCTTCAGTTCGGTAATCGCGGTGGCGACATCGAGATCGGGGTTGATCCGAAAGGTATCGGCGGCGGCGCGAATCGCCTTCTGGTCGCGCGGGGTGAAGGCGCGCAACGCGTGCTGCACCCGGTTTCCGAGCTGGCCCGCGACCTTTTCGGGGATATCGATCGGGTTCTGCGTGACGAAATAGACGCCGACCCCCTTCGAGCGAATCAGGCGGACGACCTGCTCGATCTTGTCCTCGAGCGCCTTGGGCACGTCGTCGAACAGCAGATGCGCCTCGTCGAAGAAGAAGACGAGCTTGGGCTTTTCGGGGTCGCCGACCTCGGGAAGCGTCTCGAACAATTCGGACAGCAGCCACAACAGGAAGGTCGCATAGAGCTTGGGGCTCTGCATCAATTTGTCTGCGGCGAGCACGTTGATAAGCCCACGCCCCTGATCGTCGCAGCACAGGAAGTCGTCGATCTCGAGCGCGGGCTCGCCGAAGAACTGGCCCGCGCCCTGGCTCTCGAGCTGGAGCAATTGCCGCTGGATCGTCCCGACGCTGGCCTTGGTGACATTGCCGAACCGCGCCGATAGCTCGCCGGCGTTCTCGGCGGTGTAGGCGAGCACCGATTGCAGATCGGGCAGGTCGAGCAGCAGCAGGCCTTTCTCGTCGGCAAAGCGGAAGGCGATGTTGAGCACGCCTTCCTGGGTATCATTGAGGCCCATCAGCCGCGCGAGCAGCAGCGGCCCCATCTCGCTGATCGTGGTGCGGATCGGGTGACCCTGTTCGCCGTAAAGGTCCCAGAAGATCGCCGGATTGTCCGAATAGGCATAGTCCTCGAGCCCGATCTCGGCCGCGCGCGCGACCAACTTGTCATGCGCCTTGTGAGTGGGCGAGCCTGCCATCGCGATCCCCGCCAGATCGCCCTTCACATCCGCGACGAACACCGGGACGCCCGCGGCGGAAAAGCTCTCGGCGATGCCCTGCAGCGTCACCGTCTTGCCGGTGCCGGTGGCGCCTGCGACCATGCCGTGCCGGTTGGCACGGGCCAGCACCAGCGTCTGCCGCTCGCCGCCGCCAAGGCCTAGAAAGATATCGGACATGGCTGGTGCTCCCCCGCTGATCGTGTTTCGCGATGTATGCCGCGAGTGCCGGGGCAAGTCGAGGGAGGGGCGTGTAAACTGTGTGGCGGCGGAAGCGACCACCCGTTGCACCACATCCGCTCAGCCTGAGCTTGTCGAAGGCATTGCGGCAAGGTCAGCCAAATAACTAGACCGTTCTCCGGCGAAAGCCGGAGCCCAGGAGTCGGATGGCACTGCACTCGCCCTGGATTCCGGCTTTCGCCGGAAAACGGTTGGGCTTTGGGGCAAGAGCTATCCCGTGGCCTTCGACAGGCTCAGGCTGAACGGGGTTGGCAGATAGGGGTGCTCTCTCCCCTGAAGGGGAGAGGGCATTTCAGTCTAAATCCACCCAGCCAGTTCGCGCCGCACCAGCGTCTCGAGCATGTCCATGCCCTCGCCGCTCGCATTCAAACACGGAAGGTACGCAAACTTCTCGCCGCCGGCGTGCTCGAACTGCTCGCGGCCCTGGATGGCGAGCTCTTCCAGCGTCTCGAGGCAATCGACCGAGAAGCCAGGCGCGACCACGGCGATGCGTTTGACCCCCTTCTTGCCCAGGGCCTCGAGCGTGTCGTCGGTCGCGGGCTCGAGCCATTTGGCGCGGCCGAAGCGCGACTGGAACGAGACCACCAGATCGCGCCCCATCGCCTCGCTCAGCAGCCGCGCGGTCTTGCGGCACTGGCAGTGATAGGGATCGCCCAGATGAAGCGTGCGCAGAGGCATGCCGTGGAAGCTGGTGACGATCTCTTCGGGCTCGAAATCGAGCGAGGCGATGGCGTGCTCGATGTTGCGCTTGAGCGCGTCGATATGCACCGGATCGTCATGATAGGGCGGCAGCGTTCGGATCGCGGGCTGCCAGCGCATCGCCTGCAGCACCTCGAACGCCTTGTCGTTGGCGGTGCCGGTGGTAGCGCCCGAATATTGCGGATAGAGCGGCGCGAGCAGGATGCGGTCGCACCCGGCGTCCTTCATCGCCTTGATCTGCGATTCGATCGACGGTTGGCCATAGCGCATCGCATATTCGACCCGCACGCCTTCGCCCATCCGGTCGCGCAGCGCCTGCGCCTGGCGCTTGGAATAGACCGCGAGCGGCGAGCCCTGATCGGTCCACACCTCGGCATAAGCGGCAGCGGATTTCTGCGGGCGGGTGTTGAGGATGACCCCGCGCAGCAAAGGCTGCCAGACGATCGCGGGGATCTCGACGACGCGCTTGTCGGACAGGAACTCGCCCAGATAATCGCGCACCGCCTTGGTGGTGGGGGCAGCCGGCGTGCCGAGGTTGATCAGCAGCACACCGATGCGGGGCTTGAGGATCGGCGGGTGATCGGCCGGCGGCTCCATGCCCGATTTGGAAATGTCGAAATCGCTCACAGGCCACCCGAGAGCAGCGGCAGCTGGCGCAGGCGCAGGCCGGTAGCAGAGGCGAGCGCGTTGGCGATGGCAGGAGCAACTGCAGGCACGCCGATTTCGCCAAGGCCCGCAGGCGGCTCCTGGCTCTCGATAAAGTCCACGCGGATCTCCGGTATGTCGGCCAGTTGCGGCAGGGAAAGGTCTCTTAGGTTGCGAACATCGGGATAGCCATCGGTCCAGCCGGTAGCGCACCCCATCGCCATCGCAAGGCCGAATATCATGCCGCCTTCGATCTGTTGCAAGGCTATGTCGTGATTGATGATCCTTCCGACATCGACCACCGCGGACAACCGCTCCACCCGAAAGCCGCCGCGCGCGGCCGCGCCATCGGCACCGCTGCCCCCACCACCACTGGCCCGCGAGGCGCTGGCGACGACCGCGATGTGCGCGCCGTTCCAGCTGCAGCAGGCAACGCCCTGGCCGCTGTTGTCGAGCCCGCCATCCCATTCGGACAGCCCCGCCACCCGGGTCAGGCAGTTGGCGAGGCGGATGTTCTGCCCGAGCATCTGCACCCGGTACGAAAGCGGCTCGCGCCCGGCCTGCCCGGCGAGTTCGTCGATGAACGATTCGGTGACGAACACGCCATAGCTCGCGCTATTGCCGCGCCAGCGCCCGGTGGGAATATCGATTCTCACCGGATAATGATCGACCGCGATGTTGGCGATGTCATAAGGCACCATCGCGCCCGAGACCGCCATCAGGTCGGCATCGCCGCTGGTCTCGGCAATCGCGTCCATGCCGTGCGAATCGTTGAACAGCCGCTGCGCCGATTCGCGTGCGGTGGCTGGGCAGGCGATCTTGACCGACAGTGCCGAGATGTTCGCCTGCTGGTCGATCACCGCCGCTGCGCGCGCGGCAACCGGGGTGCGCACGAAATCGCGCACCGCCTCTTCCTGCCGCGAACGGGTAAGCTGCACCGGGCGGCGCAGATCGCGCGCCAGGATCGCGGCGGGCGCGACCAGATCGTCATCGAGCCGGCGGTCGAACGAGCCGCCTGCGGGCATCGGATAGACCTGCACGTTGGCGATCGCGATTCCCAGCGCGTCGGCGGCGCGGCGCCGCGCGGCGGTCGGCGCCTGGCTGGCGACCCAAAGCTCGAGATGGTTGTCGGCAAAGCGCGCGGTGACCGCGCCTGTTTCGATCGTCGCATGCGGCGCGGCGGCAATCGCATAGCGCGCGGCAATGCCCTTGCCGCTGGCAAATTCCGCATCGGGATCGCCGCGCGTGATCATGCGGTACCCGGTGGCCTTCTTGCCCGGGCCCGGCTCGATCGCCTGCTCGAGCCGTTCGGCGATTTGATCGCCGCTGCGGCGCGCGCCGGTATGGGCAAAGCGCGGACGCAGCCGGTTCACCGCCATGTCGGCCGCCCACCAGCTGGTCGCGGCGGCCGCGACCCAGTCTTTGCCCTGGACGATATCGATCAGCCCGGTGACGCCGTCGGCGGGCTTGCGATCGACGCTGACCAAGGCGTTAGCGCCCACCGGACCCTGGCGGATTGCCGCATAGACCATGTCGTGCAGCCGGACATCGCCTGCGAAGGTCGCGCTGCCATCGACCTTGGCGGGCAGATCGAGCCGCGCGAAAGGCGGCGCATCGCCGATCGGCTCGGCGCGGACATTGCCGGGCAGCGTGGTGCGCAACGGTGGGGGATTGGGCACCGGATAGCCCACCGCATCCGCAGCGAGCTCGGCAAAGCGCAGTTTCTCGTTGCCCCACACGACAAAGCCGTCGCGGGTGTCGGTCTCCTCGACCGTCGCGCCCCATCGCTCGGCCGCCGCCTGGCACAACAGCGAGCGCGCGGTTGCAGCAGCGGCGCGATAGCCCGGCTCGTATGCGGTGACCTCGGTATCGCCTGCGGTCACCACGAACTCGCGCATCGCGGCCCAGCGGCGCACCAATATGTCGTTGGCATCGGGCTGCAGCGCCGGCGCCACCGGCAGCAGCAACGGCGCCCATTCGCTCGCCAGCGCGGTGTTGGCGAACACCGGCGCAGGCGGTGCGGGCTCGAGCGCGATGGTGCGCCAGTCCGCGCCCAATTCTTCCGCGACGATCTGGGCGAGCACGGTGCCCACCCCTTGCCCCATTTCGCAATGCGGGTTGCTGACGATCACCGTGCCGTTGGCGGCGATCCGCAGATACGCGCCGAACACCGCCTCCTTGCCGCGCATCGCGGGCGGATTGTCATAGGCTCGCGGCCACAATGCCCAGGCGACGGTCAATCCGGTGCCCGCGGCTGCGGTGATCAGCAGGCCGCGCCGCGTGATCTGCACCATATTTAGCCTGCCGGTCCAAAGCGGTTATCGATCCAGCTCGAGATGCGGCCGGCGATGGCGGCGAAGCTGTCGGAGATCAGCCCCTCGCCCGAGGCCGGCGGCACGCCCGCATCGCTCGACCGGCGGATCACCATGTCGAGCGGTACCCGGCCGAGGAACGGCAGGTTCATCGATTTGGCCGCAGCTTCCGCGCCGCCGATGCCGAACGGGTCGGAAAGCTCGCCGCAATGCGGGCAGACATAGCCCGCCATGTTCTCGATCAGCCCGATGATCGGCACGCTGCCCTGCTCGAACAGGCTGATCGCGCGCACCGCGTCCATCAATGCCAGATCCTGCGGGGTGGAAACGATCACCGCGCCCACCGGCTTGTGCTTCTGCAGCATCGAGAGCTGCACATCGCCGGTGCCCGGGGGCAGATCGACGATGATGTCGGTGACATCGCCCCAATGCGCGTTGATCAACTGGTCGAGCGCCTTGCCCGCCATCGGCCCGCGCCACGCGACCGCCTGGCCCTGTGGCACGATATGCCCCATCGACAGCAGCGGCACGCCATAATCATTGGGTACCGGCACCAGTTTCTCGTCGCGCGCGCTGGGCTTGACGTCCTCGCAATCGAACAGACGCGGCTGCGAGGGGCCGTAGATATCGGCATCGACCAGCCCGACCTTGCGCCCGGCGCGGTGCATCGCGACCGCCAGATTTGCCGAGAACGTGGATTTGCCGACCCCGCCCTTGCCCGAGCCGACCGCGATCAACCGCGGCGGGCGGCGCTCTGCGGTCATCGCCACCTGCACCTTGGTGACCCCCTCGATCTTGAGCAGCGCGCCCTTGAGTGCGATCTCCATCCGGTCGCGCGTCAGGCCGTCGAGCCCGGCCACGTCGAGCACCAGCGAAACCACGCCGCCCTCGCGCAGTCGCACGCCGCTCGCCCTGCCCTCGCTTGCAGCGGTGGCAGCGGTTTCAATCTCGTTCAGCTCAGCCATATTGCCTCAAGCGCATAAAACGGCGCGCGCCGATCACGCAAGCCCGGGCCTTTGCCTAGACGAAATGCGCCCTTCCGCAAAACACATGCGCATGAAACCCCTGTTTTTATCGGAGTCACGTCTTATAAAGAGAGTATGACAAGACTGACCGGCTGGTTTTCCCACATTTTATCGCCAATATCCTCCATGGCCAACAACAGCCCCTGGGGCAGCGGATCGGGAGGTTCGGGCGGCTCTGGCGATTCAGGGTCCGGCGGCGGCGGCGATGCTGGTAGCGGCGGACCGCGCAATCCCTGGCAACCGGCAGGTGCAGGGCCAACCGGCGGACGCAAGGCATCGAACATCGAAGAACTGTTCAAGCGGCGCGGCGGCGGTGGCGGCGGATTTGGTGGCGGCGGCTTTGGCGGCCTGCCCCGGCGCCCCAACGGCAAGAGCTATCTGCCGATCGCCATCGGCCTGATCGTATTGCTGTGGCTGGTGCTGACCAGCTTTCACCGTGTCGGCCCGCAGGAACGCGGCGTCGTCTCGTTCCTCGGATCGTATTCGCGCACGCTTGAACCCGGCATCGCGCTGACCCTGCCTTCGCCGCTCGAATCGTTCCAGGCGGTCGATGTGCAGAACATCCGCACCATCGACATTCCCAATGCCGGCACCACCGAAAACCTGATCCTGACCGGGGACCAGAACCTGGTCGATCTCGCCTATTCGGTGCGCTGGACGATCAACAATCCAACCTTGTACCTGTTCCAGCTCGCCGACCCCGAAGCGACCATCCGCGAGGCTGCCGAGGCGGCGATGCGCGCAAGCGTCGCCGAAGTGACGCTCGACGATGCGATCGGCCCCGGCCGTATCGAGGTCGAGCAGAAGGTCGAACAGCGGATGAAGGAGCTGCTCGATTCGTATCGTTCGGGCATCCAGGTGCAGGGCGTGGCGATCAAGAAGGCCGATCCGCCCGAAGCCGTGAACGAATCGTTCAAGGCGGTGTCTGCCGCGCAGCAGGAAGCACAAACCTTTCTCAACGAGGCGCGCGCGTATGCCCAGCAGCTGACAGCTGCCGCGCAGGGCGAGGCCGCAGCGTTCGACAAGGTCTACGAAGAATATCGCCTGGCGCCCGAAGTGACGCGTCGGCGTATGTATTATGAAACCATGGAGCGGGTACTGTCCAAGCTTGACAAGACGATCATCGAAACCGGCAATGTAACGCCGTATCTGCCGCTGCCCGAACTGCGCAAGCGCGTCCAGGAAACTCCTGCACCGCCCGCGCCAGCCGCCGGGGAGTCACGCTGATGGGCATGATCCAACGCCCGATGCTGTGGCTCGGCCTGCTCGCATTGCTCCTGATCGTGCTGGCAAGCTCGGTCGCGGTGGTGCCCGAAACCAAGCAGGCGGTGATCGTCCGCTTCGGCCAGCCGGTGCGCACCTTCAACGTCTATCGCGAGAACGAGGAATTCGGCCAGACCGGTGCGGGCCTGATCGCGCGCATTCCGTTTGCCGAGCAGATCGTCTGGGTCGACAAGCGCGTGATCGCGGTCGAAATGGAGCAGCAGCAGGTGCTCTCCACCGATCAGCTGCGGCTTGAGGTCGATGCCTATGCGCGCTTCCGCATCGTCGATCCCGAACGGATGTACGTCTCTGCCGGAAGCGTCGAGCGGGTGGCCGCCGAACTTCGCCCGATCCTCGGATCGGCGCTGCGCAACGAGCTTGGCAAGCGGCAGTTTGCCGCCCTGCTGAGCCCCGAGCGCGGCGGCATCATGGACCGCATCCAGGCCGGGCTCGACCGGATCGCATCGCAGTACGGCGCGCAGATCGTCGACGTGCAGATCAAGCGCGCCGACCTGCCGCAGGGCACGCCGCTGCAGAGCGCGTTCCAGCGGATGCGCACCGCGCGCGAGCAGGAAGCACGGACCATCACCGCGCAGGGCCAGAAGAACGCGCAGATCATCCGCGCCGAGGCCGATGCATCCGCATCGCGTACCTATGCCAACAGCTTCGGCAAGGATGCGTCGTTCTATGAATTCTACCGTGCAATGCAGAGCTATGAACGGACGTTCCTGGGTGGATCGGGCGAGACCTCGATCATCCTGTCGCCGAACAATGACTATCTGCGCGAATTCCAGGGTCGGGGTAATCGCTAAACCGGTGCGGCGCGCGTGACGCGTCGCACCATTCAATCTGCGTTCAGGCGCAGGTTGCAAACCGGAAGAACCATCGCTTTGCGCCGGATTTCCGGCGTTCTGGGAAAAGCCGGTGGCCGCGTCTTGAAAGATGAAGAGGAATCACACGTGCGATACGCTTATGCAGTGACATCAGCCCTTTTGCTTGGTGGCAGCGCCGTGGTGCTGGCAACCGGCCAACCGCTGGGTGCGCAGGTTGCCCAGAACGACCAGAGCGCCATGCTTGCTGCCGCGCCCCGCGCCGGTGCGCCGATGAGCTTTGCCGACCTGACCGAGCAGCTGCAGCCTGCGGTGGTCAACATCTCGACCCGCCAGCGGGTGCGCGTCCCCAACAACCCGTTTGCCGGAACCCCGTTCGGCGGTCTGTTCGGTGCGCCTGAAGGCGGCGGCGGCGGCACCCGCGAGGCACAATCGCTGGGTTCGGGCTTCATCATCTCGGCAGACGGCTATGTCGTCACCAACAACCACGTGATCGCAGCCGAAGGCAACGCCTCGGTCGAATCGATCACCGTGACCATGCCCGACGGCACCGAATTTCCCGCCCGGCTGATCGGCCGCGATCCGCAGTCCGATCTTGCCGTGCTTAAGATTTCGGGCACCAAGGCGTTTCCGTTCGTGCGCTTCGGCGATTCGACCAAGGCGCGCGTCGGCGACTGGATCCTGGCGATCGGCAACCCGTTCGGCCTCGGCGGCACGGTGACCTCGGGGATCATCTCGGCGGTCTATCGCAACACCGGCCAGGGCGGCGCCTATGACCGCTATCTGCAGACCGACGCCGCGATCAACCGGGGCAACTCGGGCGGTCCGATGTTCGATCTCAACGGCAACGTCATCGGCATCAACAACGCCATCATCTCGCCCACCGGCGGCAGCGTCGGCATCGGCTTTGCTATCCCTGCCGAAGTCGCAGCCCCGATCGTCGAGAAGCTGCGCAGCGGTGCTGCGATCGAACGCGGTTATCTGGGCATCGGCATCAACCCGCTGACCGATGACCTTGCAGCGTCGCTGGGCCTGCCCAAGCGCCGCGGCGAGTTCGTCCAGCGCGTCGAGCCCGGCGAAGCGGCGGAAAAGGCCGGTATCAAGGCCGGCGACGTGGTGATCTCGGTCGATGGCAAGGACGTGACTCCCGACCAGACGCTGTCGTTCATCGTCGCCAACACCGCGCCGGGCAAGCGCATCCCCGTCGTGCTGGTCCGCAATGGCGAGCGGGTGACGGTGACCGCCACGGTCGGCCGGCGGCCGAGCGAGGAAGAACTCAACGCCCAGGCCTTCAGCCCCGAAGCTGCCGAGGACTTCTCCGATCAGCGCGAGCAGGACAGCGAGCAGGCCACCCGCCAGGCGCTGGCGATGGCAGTAACCGAACTGACCCCGCAGATCGCACGGCAGATCGGCGTTCCCCCCGAACTCAAGGGCGTCGTGGTCGCTGCGGTCGATCCTTCGGGCGATGCCGCGACCAAGGGCATCCGGCGCGGCGATGTGATCCTGTCGATCAACAACCGTCCGGTGACGACCTCGGCCGAGGTCGACCGGGTGATCGCCGAAGCGCGCGCGGCCAACCGCGAGGCGGTGCTGCTGCGCGTCCAGCGTCGCACCGGCCAGCCGCAGTTCCTGCCGGTTCGCCTGCGCAGCCGCTAAGCGATCCTCAAGCAAGACAGACAAAGGGCGGTACCGATGGTGCCGCCCTTTTTCGTGCCGTTTTCGGCTATATCCATTGTCGTCACCCCCGCGAAGGCGGGGGTCCCGCTCTTGCGCTGACAATTGAGCGAAAGCGGGATTCCCGCGTGCGCGGGAATGACGGGAGTATTGTCGCAATATCCACCCGGCGCTTTTCGCGAGCGTCACCTTGTCTTGCCAGCCCGGCCTTCCTAGTGTGCCCGTGAATGCCTTGATTCACGGGCAACATAGGAGAGAATGCATGGGCCGAATCGCAATCGTTACAGGCGGGACACGCGGGATCGGCGAGGCGATCAGCCTCGCGCTCAAGGATGCCGGTGCGCATGTGATCGCCAGCTACGGTGGCAATGACGAAGCAGCCCGGGCCTTTGCTGACCGCACCGGGATTGCCGTGCAGAAATGGGATGTCGGCGATCACCAGCAGAGCATGGATGCGGTCGCCCAGATCGAGGCCGAGCATGGCCCGGTCGACATTCTGGTCAACAACGCCGGCATCACCCGCGATGCGACCATGATGAAGATGACCTGGGAGCAGTGGGACGAGGTGATTCGCGTCGACCTGACCGGCTGCTTCAACATGGCCAAGGCGTGCTTCCCGGGAATGCGCACCCGCGGCTGGGGCCGCATCGTCAACATCGGTTCGGTCAACGGCCAGGGCGGCCAGATCGGCCAGGTCAACTATGCCGCCGCCAAATCGGGCATCCACGGTTTCACCAAGTCACTCGCGATGGAAGGCGCGCGCTATGGCGTCACTGCCAATGCCATTGCACCTGGCTACATCGCCACCGAAATGCTCGCCACCATCCCGCAAAACGTGATGGACAAGATCGTCGCGCAGATTCCGGTCGGACGGTTGGGCCAGGCGGAGGAAATCGCGCGCGGCGTGGTGTTCCTGACCGCCGAGGAGGCAGCCTTCGTCACCGGATCGACACTGTCGATCAACGGTGGTCAGCATATGTACTGATCGCCTGCGCGGCAGGGATCACCAAGGGGCCGTGCAGCGATGCGCGGCCCTTTTGCTTACAGGTGCGGGGATTTCAGGGTTTGGCCATCAGCCCGGCGATCAGCCCGCGCTTGGCACCGCTGCCCGACTTGAGCACGTTGCGGCGGAACAATCGCGCACCGAATCGGATCAGCACCAGCACCCAGGCAGCCTGCCAGGCCAGGGCCAGCAGATGCTGCCAAAGCACCTGCTCCTGCGCCGCGCGCGCCAGCATCGCGAAGGGCGAGCTGAACGGAAACGCCACCGCGAACAGCTCGATCGGCTCGCCCAGCCGGGTGACCGAGTACGAGGCGAGGAAGAAGAACAAGAGCTGGCCCATCGTCGCGGGCATCGACAGCGTCTGCACCTCGCGCACCGTCGTCGCCATCGCGCCGATGCCGAGGAACAGCGACCCCAGCAGCAGATAGGCCATCGCGAAATAGGCGACGCCCAAGCCAATGAACAGCGGCCAACCGGTGGCTGGCGCGGGCAGATCGGGAACGCCATTGCCCGCCAGAGCGATCGCGACCAGCGCCAGCCCCGCCCAGCAGGCGATGCCGATCAGCGCCATCCCCAGCATCGCGAACAATTTGCCGAGGAAGATCGCATCGATCGGGACCGCCGCAGCGAGAATCTCGATGATCTTGTTGGTCTTTTCCTCGACCAGATTGGACAGCACCATGCCGGCGAGCAGCATCGTCAGCAGCACCAGCAGCGCCTGGCCGACCTGCGCGGTCACCAGCCGTCCCTGCTCCTGCGAGCCCGAGCTCTGCGCTACGGCGCGGGTCTTCAGCTTCGCAGGTTGCGCGGCGTTACCGGCGCGCGCGCGTTCAACCAGCAGTTCGAGCGGGCCCTTCCAGCGTTCGATCTCGCTTGCGGTGCCGATCAGCTGCGGATCGCCAAGGCTACCGGTGAGCACGCCCAGAAAGCGGGTGTCCTGTGTGGCATCGAGCAGGCGTTCGGGGGTATCGGACTGCCTGGCCACCAGCGCCGGCACCCGGCCCTCGCCGAGCTGCGCGGCCAGCGCGGCGCGCGCCTTGAGCGCGGCGTCCGAATCGGACGCGGCCATCACTAAGGCAAAGCTGGGCCGGTCGATATCGCGCGCCACCTGCCCGCCGATGCTGCCCGCTGCGATCCCGATCGCCAGCGGAAACACTGGTCCCAGCAGGAAGAAGAAGAACGCCTTGGAAAAGATGATCGCGGCAAAATCACGCCGGGCGATCACCCACGACGCGCGCAGCAGCTCATGCATCGGCAGTCTCCTGCTGCGCTTCCTCGTCAAGCTGGCGCGCGGCATCTGCGCCTGCGATCGCGACAAAGGCATCGTGCAGCCCGGGCCGCTCGATCGACAGCGACTGGATCCCCGCTTCGCCCTCGATCAGCGCGCGCAGCAGCGGCTCGACCCCAGTCTCGGGAAGCGTGAACTGCCAGAAATGCCCCTCGGGCGCGGCATCGGCGGGCAAAGCCGCGCGCCACGGCCCGTCGAGCGACCGAGTCTCCAGCCGCACCTGCGGGCGTAGCCGATCGCGCGCCTCGGACACCGATCCGGTGAACGGCACCTTGCCGCCCGCGATAATCGCGATGCGCTCGCACAACCGTTCGGCGTGCGCGATGACATGGGTCGAAAAGATGACGGTAACGCCGCGATCGGCCTGCGCGCGAATCAGCCGCTCGAGCTTGGCCTGGTTGAGCGCATCGAGCCCCGAAAACGGTTCGTCGAGCACGATCAGCTCGGGATCGTGCACCAGAGTGCCGAGCAGCTGCACCGTCTGCGCCATGCCTTTCGACAACGTGCGCACCTCCTTGTCCGCCGCCTTGCCCAGGCCATGCTCCTCGAGCATCGCCCTGCCCCGCTTGCGTCCCTCGGCTAGCGGCAGCCCGCGCAGCGCGCCCATGAAGGCGATCGCGTCATAGGCTTTCATCGAAGGGTACAGCCCGCGCTCCTCGGGCAGATAGCCGACCCGCTTGGCGACATCGAGTGGATGGGCGGCGCCGAGCAATGTCCGCGTGCCCTCGTCAGGATCGACGATGCCCAGCAGCATCCGCAAGGTGGTGGTCTTGCCCGCGCCATTGGGCCCGAGAATGCCGAAGATGCTGCCTGCAGGCACGGTGAGATCAACGCCGTCGACGGCGCGCTGACGCCCGAAGATCTTGACCAGACCGCGCGCTTCGATGGCGTTGGCGGTCACGTTCGGTCCTTCGGCATATCGGGCGGAAAAGGCGGCATCCGGCTTGGTCACGGTCGCACTATCGGGTAGCGGAGAAGGATGGTCAGCGGCAAGCGAAACCTTGAGGCGGATATAGCGGCAGAGGCGGCCCGGCTAGGCTTTGCCGATTGCGCCATCGCGCCTGCCGCGTTGGGACCGCAGACCGCCGAGCGGCTGCAAGCCTGGCTGGCCGAGGGCTGCCATGGCGACATGCTGTGGATGGAGGCGCGCGCCGACCAGCGCGCCGACCCTGCGACATTGTGGAGCGAGGTGCGCTCCGTCATCATGCTGGGGATGAGTTATGCGCCCGCGCGCGATCCGTTCGCGCTTGCCGGGCACCCCGACCGGGGGCGGATATCGGTCTATGCCCAGGGCGGTGACTATCACAAGACGGTCAAGACCGCGCTCAAGGCATTGGCGCGCTGGATCGTCGATCAGGCAGATGATGCTCCAGAAACGACGGGGGTGAAGGTGTTCGTCGACACCGCGCCGGTGATGGAAAAGCCGTTGGCGATGGCCGCAGGGCTGGGCTGGCAGGGCAAGCACACCAACCTGGTCAGCCGCACGCATGGCAGCTGGCTGTTTCTGGGTGCGATCTATACCACGCTCGAGCTTGCGCCGAGTGGCGCTGGCGCGGACCTTTGCGGATCGTGCACCGCCTGTCAGGACATCTGCCCGACCAACGCCTTTCCCGCGCCCTATCGGCTCGATGCGCGGCGGTGCATCTCGTATCTGACGATCGAGCATGCAGGACCGATCCCCGCCGAGCTGCGCAAAGGCATCGGCAACCATGTCTATGGCTGCGACGACTGCCTGGCCGTGTGCCCGTGGAACAAGTTTGCTGATGCCGCGCACCGCAACCGCGCCTTTCTGCCGCGCGCCGAGCTTGCCGCACCATCACTTGCCGATCTGCTGGCGCTCGACGACGCGCAGTTCCGCGCAGTGTTCTCCGGATCGCCGATCAAGCGCAGCGGGCGGGTGCGGATGGTGCGCAATGCCCTGATCGCTGCGGGCAACAGCCAGGATGCCGCGCTGATCGCGCCGGTCGCGCGGTTGTTGGACGATGCCGAACCGGTGGTGCGCGGCGCGGCGGTGTGGGCGCTGGCGCGGCTCGACCCCGCTCGCTGGGAATCCGAAAAGTCGGCCCGGCTGGATCGTGAGACCGACGACGACGTGCTCGCCGAATGGCGCGCGCTTTGCGCGCTTGCCGATACGGCCCTGCCCGTCTAGGCGCAAACCCCATATGCGCCCGCCCTTTGACCATGTCCGCACCTGGATCTTCGATCTGGACAACACGCTCTATCCGGCGGAGACCGACCTGTTTTCGCTGATCGACGAGCGCATGGGGACATACGTTGCCGATCTGATGCAGGTCGATCTGGTCGAGGCACGGCGCATCCAGAAGGACTATTATTACCAGCACGGCACCACGCTGATGGGGCTGATGCTCGACCATGGCGTCGATCCGCACCATTTCCTCGATTACGTCCACGATATCGACATGGGCCGCATCCAGCCCTGCTCGGTCACCTCGACCGCGCTGGCGCAATTGCCGGGACGCAAGCTGATCTTCACCAACGGCGATGTGACCTATGCCGGGCGGGTACTCGACAAATTGGGGATCGGCGACCAGTTCGAGGCGATCCACGACATCCACGCGACGCAATACCAGCCCAAGCCGCATGCCGCGGCCTATTCGAGCCTGATCGACCGGCTCGACATTGATCCTGCAGCTGCGCTGTTCGTCGATGACCTCGCGCGCAACCTCAAGCCCGCCAAGCAGCTGGGCATGACCACGGTGTGGATGAACAACGGATCGGACGGCGGCACGCATGAGGCCGAGCACGATTACATCGACCATGAAATTACCGCGCTGGGCGAGTGGCTCGCCGCGCTGACACAGGAGACTGCCCGATGACCGACACACTCCAGACCCGCATCGAAGCCGCATGGGACAACCGCGATTCGCTCGACACCAGCCCGGGCAGCGCAGTGGGCAACGACGTCGCCGAGGCGGTCGCTTTGCTCGACAGCGGTGTCGCGCGGGTGGCCGAGCCTGACGGCAACGGCGGCTGGCAGGTCAACCAGTGGCTCAAGAAAGCGGTGTTGCTGTCGTTCCGTTTGAACCCGATGGCCGAGATCAGCGGCGGCCCCGGCGGCGCGCACTGGTGGGACAAGGTACCCAGCAAGTTCGACGGCATGGCGGCGGATGATTTCAAGGCAGCGGGTTTCCGCGCGGTTCCCGGCTCGATCGTCCGGCGCGGCGCGTTCGTCGCCAAGGATGCGGTGCTGATGCCCAGCTTCGTCAACATCGGCGCCTATGTCGGTGAAGGCACGATGGTCGACACCTGGGTGACCGTGGGCAGCTGCGCGCAGATCGGCCGCAACGTGCACATCTCGGGCGGCGTCGGCATCGGCGGCGTGCTTGAGCCGCTGCAGGCTGGCCCGGTGATCATCGAGGACAACTGCTTTATCGGTGCGCGTTCGGAAGTCGCCGAGGGCGTGATCGTCGGCGAAGGTGCGGTGCTCTCGATGGGCGTGTACCTGGGTGCTTCGACCAGGATCGTCGACCGGGCCACCGGCGAGGTGCACTACGGCAAGGTGCCGCCCTATGCGGTGGTCGTCCCCGGATCGATGCCCGGCAAGCCGTTGCCCGATGGCACCCCCGGCCCCTCGCTCTATTGCGCGGTGATCGTCAAGACGGTCGATGCGCAGACGCGATCGAAGACCGGGATCAACGAACTTCTGCGCAGCTGAAGACTGGGTTCACGCGAAGGCGCGAAGCCGCGAAGAGGATGTAACCGCAAACCCTTGCGCTTAACGTCCCTCGACTTCGCTCGGGACAGACGGCCATGGGGATGCGAAATGACATTCCCCGGGGCGTATCCACTTGCGCCAAGCAAACTGCGGGTGCGCGGCCACATCCCGTGGTCCCGAGCGAAGTCGAGGGACGTCGTGCACCGCTTATGTAATCTTTGCGCGTTCGCCAGAAATCTTCGCGCCTTCGCGTCTTCGCGTGAAACCTCTTCAACCGATCAGACACGAAAAAGGGCGGCCTGCGCGAAGCAGACCGCCCTTTTTTTCCATCCCTGCGACCGGAGCCGCAGGAGCGGCAAGATTACTTGAGCTCGACGGTACCGCCGGCTGCTTCGATCTTCGCCTTGATGTCTTCGGCTTCAGCCTTGCTGACGCCTTCCTTGATCGCCTTGGGAGCGCTTTCCACCAGGGTCTTCGCTTCGGTCAGGCCGAGCGAGGTGATGGCGCGGACTTCCTTGATGACCTGGATCTTCTTGCCGCCGTCGCCGGTCAGGATGACGTCGAATTCGGTCTGCTCTTCAGCAGCCGGTGCAGCGGCACCAGCAGGTGCAGCAACAGCGACAGCAGCAGCAGCCGAAACGCCCCATGCTTCTTCGAGGGCCTTCGAGAGTTCAGCGGCTTCAAGAACGGTCAGCTTCGAGAGTTCTTCGACCAGGTTTGCGATATCTGCCATTTTAAGTCTCCAGTTCTAAATCATGATACGTGCCGCATCCGCCCGGACAGGCGAGACGCGACGAAGTTTGAAAAGCTTATGCGTCTTCCTTGGTCGCATAGGCGCCGAACACGCGGGCAAGCTGCCCAGCCGGTGCCTGAATGACCTGGACAACCTTGGTTGCCGGGGCATTGACGAGACCAATGATCTTGGCGCGCAGTTCGTCGAGCGAAGGCATCGAGGCAAGCGCCTTGATTCCCTCGGCATCCAGAACCGTGTCACCCATTGCGCCGCCGACAATCTCAAGCTTTTCATTGTCCTTGGCGAAATTCACCGCAACCTTTGCAGCCGCGACCGGATCGGTCGAGGTGGCAAGGGCAATCGGTCCGGTCAGCAGGTCGGCGATGGACTCGTAAGGAGTGCCCACCGCAGCCAGCTTGGCCAGGCGATTCTTGGTGACTTTATAGCTGGCGCCTTCTGCGCGCATCTTCGTGCGAAGCTCGGTCGACTTGGCAACGGTCAGACCCAGATTACGGGTCACCACCACCACACCGGCTTCACCGAAGGTTGCGTTCAGCGAGGCAACAGCGGCTTTTTTATCAGCACGATCCATGCTGGTCTCCTTCCACATGAGCGCCTCAACAGGCCGCTTGCACGGCCCACCGGTGCGCCCGGTTCATTGCGCAGCGCCCTTGCCCTTGTGGGGGTCAAGCACTGCAGATCAGTCCGTGGGGGTGTTTGCCGAGCCGTTGCCGTTCCTGAACAGGAAGGCGAAAATGGCAGCGTCTGTCCTGACAGAATCAGGAGCAGTGAAAAACAGTTCCCCGTCTAGGCTGGACATTAAGCGGGGCAAATCCCCCGCACCAACTGTCTCGGACGGCGATCGGCGCGGCCTTGCGGCGTTACCGGTCAGCGGCGGCCAATAGCAGGTGGGGGTGGAGAGTCAAGGTGGGTCGGGGTGATTCGCCTTGGTGGTTGTCCATCCCAACCCCGCCCCTTCTCGTCACCCCCGCGCACGCGGGGGTCCCGCTTTTGTGCGGGCGCCGAGAAAAGCGGGATTCCCGCGTTCGCGGGAATGACGGGGTTGGCTCAAGCCGCCCGTGTCACGCTGACATTCTGTTCGACCAGCTCGACCGTGCCGAAGGCGGTGAGGAAGGCGACGTCGAGCGCGTCGCGGCCGACGCCGATCTTCACCATTTCGCCCGCGGTCGCCATTCCCGTGGGGTCGACCAGATGCCAGGCGCCGCCATCGCCCGCAGGATCGGCAAGGAACACCTCTGCCACCGCGTGAAAATCCGGCGGGGTGACATCGGGCGCGTAGACGCTGGCGAAGCGCGCGGGGATCGACGAGGCACGCGCGAGCACGATCATCACATGCGCATAATCGCGGCACACGCCGTGGCGCATGACGAAGCTGTCGAGCGCGGTGGTCGATCCGTCCGAGCTGCCGGGCTGATAGACAAAATGCTCGGCGATCCAGCGCTGCATCGCCGCGATTCGCGCGCCGCCCTGCAGATGCCCGAACTCGGTATCGACAAAGGCGTGGAACTTGGTGGCGGGGCAGTAATGCGAATCGAACAGATACTGGACGGTTTCTCCGGGCAGCAGGTGCAGCGCGATCTGCGGCAGCGTCGCGATATCCGCCAGCATCCGCTTGACGGTGACCTGCGCGCGGTAATCGATGCTCAGCCGCCCGCTCGGGCGCAGCCAGATGCGTTCGCCGATCCCGTCATGCGCCGCCACCCGCACGAAATGATCGCACGCAGGCGCATCGAGGCTCGCATGCTCGATCACCTGTTCGGGGATGGCCGCAGCTTCCACCTGCAACAGGATGTCGGTCGGAACCTCCATGTCGTAGGTCAGCGTGATGTGCAGGTCGAGGGTCATGCAGGTGGGTGCTCCGGCGGATGGGGCGGGGAAAATGGGCCAGTGACGAATGGCACTGAAAGCCAGACACCAAAAAGGGGCCGAGGTTCCCCCCGGCCCCTGTTTTAGGCTTCTAGCAGCAGTTTGTGACGATCAGCCGGCGTTGACTTCGGCCAGATCGACCTTGAGGCCGGGGCCCATCGACGAGCTGACCGAGATCTTGCGCAGGTACTTGCCCTTGGAGCCCGAGGGCTTGGCGCGCACGATCGCATCGACGAACGCATCGAAGTTGGCGCGCAGCGCCTCGTCGGTGAAGCTCGCCTTGCCGATGCCCGAATGGATGATCCCGGCCTTTTCGACGCGGAATTCGACCTGGCCGCCCTTGGCAGCCTTGACCGCTTCGGCGACGTTCGGGGTCACGGTGCCCAGCTTGGGGTTCGGCATCAGGCCCTTGGGACCCAGCAGCTTGCCCAGACGGCCGACCACACCCATCATGTCGGGGGTGGCGATGACGCGGTCATAATCGACCTTGCCGTTCTGCATCTCTTCCATCAGGTCTTCGGCGCCGACGCGCTCGGCGCCAGCAGCCAGAGCCGCTTCGGCCTTGTCGCCACGTGCGAACACGGCAACGCGCACGTCCTTGCCGGTGCCCGAGGGCAGCGACACGACGCCGCGGACCATCTGGTCGGCGTGACGTGGGTCAACGCCCAGGTTCAGCGCAACTTCGATGGTTTCGTCGAACTTCGACGTCGCCAGTTCCTTGAGGGTCTTGATCGCGTCGTCGACGGTGTACAGCTTTTCGGCGTCGAGCTTTTCAGCGAGCGCCTTTGCCTTCTTGGTCACTTTTGCCATGATACTCAGCCCTCCACCACTTCAAGGCCCATCGACGTCGCCGAGCCTTCGATAATCTTCGTTGCCGCTTCAATGTCGTTGGCATTGAGATCGGCCATCTTGGTCTGGGCGATTTCGGCCAGCTGCGAACGCTTGATGGTGCCGGCGCTTTCCTTGCCGGGCAGCTTCGAGCCGCTCTTGAGGTTGGCAGCCTTCTTGATCAGATAGCTGGCGGGCGGGGTCTTGGTGACGAACGTGAAGCTGCGATCGCCGAACACGGTGATCACGGTGGGCAGCGGGGTGCCCTTTTCGACTTCCTGCGTCGCAGCGTTGAACTGCTTGCAGAATTCCATGATGTTCACGCCGCGCTGACCCAGAGCCGGGCCGATCGGCGGGGAGGGGTTGGCAGAGCCCGCAGGCACCTGCAGCTTGATATAGCCTTCAATCTTTTTTGCCACGATGGCACTCCTTCATTCTGTCGGGCGCGCAGCGGATGCCGGTTGCCCTCAAATTAAGCGGTCAAACAACAGGTTTAAGGCCTGTCTCCCGCGACTTATGTCCTCGCCCCTTTAGGGGAGAGGATACGGAGCGTTACCGGCTTGCCGGTTACGCGGAGTTGGAGAGGGGTTGCGTCCAGATCGAACGCCCTTGCCCCGCTCCCACTGCGACTAGGCAGCAAGCTGCCAAGTCTCGTTGCCCTCTCCCCTGAAGGGGTGAGGACGAATTCTTACTTCGCCAGTTCGACATGCTCGAAGTCGAGATCGACCGGCGTTGCGCGGCCGAAGATCGAGACCGAGACCTTGACGCGGGCCTTGTCGAAATCGAGTTCCTCGACGATGCCGTTGAAGCTCGCGAACGGGCCTTCGAGCACCTTGACCGAATCGCCGATTTCGTAATCGACATCGATGCGCTGGCGCGGGGCGTTGGCGGCCTCTTCCTTGGTGTTGAGGATGCGCGCAGCTTCAGCGTCGCTGATCGCCTGGGGCTTGCCGTTGGGGCCGAGGAAGCCGGTGACCTTGGGGGTGTTCTTGACGACGTGATAGACGTCATCGGTCATCGCCAGCTTGGCAAGCACATACCCGGGGAAGAACTTGCGCTCGGTCTGCACCTTCTTGCCGCGGCGCACTTCGGTCACGGTTTCGGTGGGCACTTCGACCTGTTCGATCAGCGCCGACAGGCCCATGCGCTCGGCATCAGCCAGAATCGCGTCGCGAACCTTGTTCTCGAAGCCCGAATAAGCGTGAATGATGTACCAGCGCGACATTCAGTTCTCTTTCAAAATTTCCGGGCCAGAAAACCGGCCTGGCATCACGCGAGCGTGAGCAACCACTTGACGACAGCGCCGAACACCGAATCGACCGCGAGGAAGAAGATCGCCAGGATCGTCATCATGATGAACACCATGATGGCGGTGGTGATCGTTTCCTGTCGGCTGGGCCAGACGACCTTCGATGCTTCGGTCTTGACCTGATTCACGAACTCGCCGGGACTGGTCTTCTTTCGTTCAGTGGCCATGGCCTTCAGACTTTCCTGTTTCCGATTCGCGGGCGCATCATCATGCTGCAGACACATTCCCGCCAGCCCTGTCCGGCTGAAACACGATATATGCACCCTGTCGGAGAAAGACAGCCCCATAACCGCGCAAAGCCGCAGAGGCAAGCGATTTGCAATTCGGGACGTCCGCGCGCTCGCTTGCGGGTCGGGTCTTCGACGATTCCAGGGGAGGCCGCTGGCAGGAGTGGAGGGATTCGAACCCCCGGCATTCGGTTTTGGAGACCGACGCTCTACCAGCTGAGCTACACTCCTATGCGGCAGGACGACGCCATTAGCGGCTGCAAGGGCGCTTCGCAAGCATTACAGCTCTTGGGCAAGCATTACAGGCGCTGGGCACGCATTGCTGTGTGTATCCCAGCCGCCAGACGCACAGCGGGGTGACCGCTGTCCCATGGCACCAACCCCTTGAGGCGGCATCATGGGGGCGATCACCCCGTGTGAATTCAAAGCCGGTATGCGCCAGGCCCCAAAAGAGCCTGGAGCAAAGACCCGATCAGCGCTTCGAGAACTGGAAGCTCTTGCGCGCCTTGGCCTTGCCGTACTTCTTACGCTCGACGGTGCGGCTGTCGCGGGTCAGGAACCCTGCCGACTTGACCGTGCTGCGCAGCGTGGGCTCGTACTTGCTGAGCGCCTGGCTGATGCCGTGCTTGACGGCGCCGGCCTGGCCCGAAAGTCCGCCACCCTTGACGGTGCAGATCACGTCGTACTGGCCGCGGCGTTCGGTGATGTCGAACACCTGGTTGATCACCAGACGCAGCGTGGGACGTGCAAAGTACACTTCCTGGTCGCGCTTGTTGATGATGATCTTGCCGGTGCCGGGCTTGAGCCACACGCGGGCCACGGCATCCTTGCGGCGACCGGTGGCATAAGCGCGACCCTGCTTGTCGAGCTCCTGCTCGCGGATCGGCGCAGGCGCGCCGCCGCCGCCGGTGTGCGCCGGGTTGATCGGGGTTTCGATGTCGGCAGCGATGTCCTTGATGTCGGACAGGGATTGCACGGTATCAGACATTATGCACCCACCTTGTTCTTGCGGTTGAGCGAGGCAACGTCGAGCGCTTCGGGCTGCTGGCCGTTATGCGGATGTTCGGTGCCGGTAAAGAGATGCAGGTTGCGCATCTGCTGGCGACCCAGCGGACCGCGGGGAACCATGCGCTCGACAGCCTTTTCAAGCACGCGCTCGGGGAAGCGTCCGTCGAGCACCTTGGCTGCGGTCACTTCCTTGATGCCACCGATGTAACCGGTGTGCTTGTAATAGACCTTCTTGTCGCGCTTGTTGCCCGTCAGCATCACCTTGCCGGCGTTGATGACGATGACATGGTCACCGCAATCGACGTGCGGGGTGTAGCTCGGCTTGTGCTTGCCGCGCAGGATGTTGGCGATGATCACCGCAACGCGGCCGACCACCAGTCCGTCGGCATCGATAATATGCCATTTCTTTTCCACGTCAGCCGGTTTGATCGACTTGGTGGTCTTGAGCAAAGCCTTCATGGCCTTCAACCTTCCAAAACATCAGCCGGTCATCCGGGAGGCCCGGTGGGACCACAGACAAGCGGCGGACACATTTCTGTGAGACGAACGGGCCATCATGAGCCCGAGCGAAGCGCGGCTAATGACGATCAGAGGCTTCTAAGTCAAGCATTTTGGGGGGATTGCAAAGAGGTAATATATTACCTTTGGGTTTCGGGGGGTGCTCTCCGGCAGGTCGCAGCCCCCAGAACGCCCAACCGAATCAATCGATTGCAAGCGTTTCTGCCAGAACCCAGGCGCGGAAGCTGGGCGGGCAGTATTCGACCGGCAGCACCAGCACCGCAGGTTCGTCATAGCTGTGCAGGTGGACGATCCGCGCGACCAAGGCCTTGGACTGGGGCAGCGCTGTCTTGAACAGCACCGGCACCTCGGCCTGCTCGGAAAGCGCGCCCTGCCAGTGGAAGATCGAAAGCGATGGCGACAATATGTTGGCGCAGGCGGCAAGCTGCTCGCGCACCACGGTGCGCGCGATCGTGCGCGCCTCCTCCTCGTCGGCGAACGGACAATAGACCAGTCTGATGTCCGACGTGTCGCTCGCCAGATCGCCGATCATGCCGCGGCGGCCCTGGCGGTCTCCGGCGTGCGGTCAGCCTGGCCCAGCCGGTGCGCGCCCCACGCCGTGGTTGCGACCAGAATTGCGCCGACCGCCTGGTGCAGCACCGCCAGGTGCAGATCGACGCTGCTCATCACCGTGGCGATCCCCAGCAGCACCTGCACCCCGAACGCGGTGTGGATCGCGAGCGAGATCCGCCGGTCGACCCGGCGCACCGCGCGGCCCATCACCACCAAAGCGGCGACGGCGGCAAACGCCCACCAGCGGTGGATGAAGTGCAGCAGGAAGGGATCATAGGTCAGCGCATGGAGCACGCCCTGCGACCAGTCGACATCGACCGGGAAGAACGATCCGTTCATCAGCGGCCAGCTTTTGGCGGCATAGCCCGCATTGAGACCCGCGACCCAGGCGCCGAACAGCAATTGCACGAACAGCACGCCGATCACGATCAGGCTCAGCCCGGTCATGCGTGCGGGGCGGGATGCGGGATCGCGCGCCAGTGCCTTGAGATCGAGCGCGGTCCAGATCAGCCCGGCCATGATGAACAAGGCGTTGAGCAGGTGCACCGCGAGCCGGAAATGGCTGACATCGGTGCGTTCGGACAGGCCCGACGACACCATCCACCAACCGACCGCACCCTGCAGGCCGCCAAGCGCGAACAAGGCGGTCAGCCGCCAGCCATAGCCCTGCGGGATCGCGCGGCGGACCGCGAAATACAGGAACGGCAGCGCGAATGCGACGCCGACCAGCCGCCCGAGCAGCCGGTGGACATATTCCCAGAAGAAGATGTTCTTGAACTCGGCGAGCGTCATCCCGGCGTTGATCTCGGTATATTCGGGGATCAGCTTGTACTTCTCGAATTCGGTGACCCAGGCTGCCTCGGACAAGGGCGGCAGAATCCCGGTGACGACATTCCATTCAGTGATCGACAGGCCCGATTCGGTCAGCCGGGTAATGCCGCCGACCACCACCATCACGAACACCAGCAATGCCACGCCATACAGCCAGTTGGCGATGGCGGACGGGGCGGCGTGCCCGTGGGATTGCGCGGTGGAAACACGGGCTGGCGAAACGCTGTTCATGATGCCGCATTTCGGTTGCCCCGCCCCTGCTTGCAAGGTCTTTTTTGCGCGAAACGAAGCTGCTGCACACAGCGACGCCGACGAAGTTTTTGGAATTCCATGCTCAAGCGACATTGCGCAATGATATTATATCACCTATGTCCGGGGCATGTTGTCTCGTATCACCAAGTCCGGCCAGCTCGATTCTGCAGCGATTGCGCTGTCGGCATTGTGCATGGTGCACTGCGCGGCAGGCGTCTGGCTGCTGGCGGGGTTCGCCTCATTAGGCGGCGTGTTGTTCGCCCCCTGGGTGCACGAGATCGGCTTTGCTCTGGCCGCAGTCATGGCGGCGCTGGCGCTTGGCCATGGCGTGCGCTTGCATGGCGCGCGGCTGCCATTGGTGATCGGCGTCGTCGGCATCGCCGCGATGTTGACCGCGATGACGGTGCCGCATGGCAGCGCCTACGAATACGGGCTGACCCTCGCCGGTGTCGCGGCGCTCAGCATCGCACACCTGCTCAATTACCGCGCCGCACGCCAGAACTGACGCTTTCCTGACGTTACGCTAACATTGGTACTTGCCCTTGGCCCGTCATCCGCGCCAAGAGTCGCCGCCTATGACCAGCACATCCCCCACCGCCGCCCAGATCGACCTTCACATCAACGGCGAACCGCGCCGCGTAGCCGCAGGGCAGAGCATTGCCCAGCTCGTGACTTCGCTCGGGCTCGATCCCGCCAAGGTGGCGGTCGAGCGCAACCTCGAGATCGTGCCCCGCTCGACGCTGGCTGAGGTCACCGTGCACGCTGGCGACCGGCTCGAGATCGTGCATTTCGTCGGCGGCGGCGATCATGTCGCCAGCAACCCTATGGACAGCGACGACAGCTGGACGGTCGCGGGGCACACCTTCCGCTCGCGGCTGATCGTCGGCACCGGCAAATACAAGGATTTCGCGCAGAACGCTGCCGCGCTCGAGGCGTCGGGCGCCGAGATCGTCACCGTCGCGGTGCGCCGGGTCAACGTCTCTGACCCCAGCGCGCCGATGCTGACCGATTTCATCGATCCCAAGAAGATCACCTATCTGCCCAACACCGCAGGCTGCTTCACCGGCGAGGAAGCCATCCGCACGCTGCGGCTGGCGCGCGAGGCTGGCGGCTGGGATCTGGTCAAGCTCGAGGTATTGGGCGAGGCCAAGACGCTGTATCCCGACATGCACGAGACGCTGCGCGCCACCGAGATTCTCGCCAAGGAAGGCTTCAAGCCGATGGTCTATTGCGTCGATGACCCGATCGGCGCCAAGCGTCTGGAAGATGCAGGCGCGGTAGCGATCATGCCGTTGGGCGCGCCGATCGGATCGGGGCTGGGCATCCAGAACCGGGTGACCATCCGGCTGATCATCGAGAACGCCAAGGTCCCGGTGCTGGTCGATGCCGGAGTCGGCACCGCATCGGACGCGTCGATCGCGATGGAGCTGGGCTGCGACGGCGTGCTGATGAACACCGCCATTGCCGAGGCCAAGGACCCCATCCGGATGGCCCGTGCGATGAGGCTGGCGGTCGAGGCCGGGCGTCATGCGTATCTGGCCGGCCGCATGGGCACGCGCAAATACGCCGATCCCTCGAGCCCGCTCGCCGGGCTGATCTGACAGGCAACCGGTTCCACGTGGAACCGGGCGTTTTGGTGGAAGCGCTTTCTTTATAACTGGAGCACGACGTCCCTCGACTTCGCTCGGGAACACGGACGGTAAGCACATCAGTGCGGATATTTGGATATCTGAAACGACGGCATTTGGCGGCACTATTCCCACCCCCCGCCTGTCCCGAGCGTAGTCGAGGGACGTGTGCGAAACGTTCGCGGCTACCGCAGTTGCTGGCGCCATGCGGAACACATCCCGCGACAGACCACAGGAAATAGAGCTTTCCGTAACGTCAGCCGGGCGAAGGCCGCCCGATTCGCATGACATTTCTGCGACTTTATAACATTTGTCGATGCTGCGCTGTCGTTCGTCGACAGCTGTAGTCGTTGAGCGATGCAGGCGCGGATTTGGTCGAGCAGGGCGCGACCATGGCGGGCGGGCCGCCTATCCAGATCATGTCGCGAATGATCCTTGGCTCCCCAGGCAAAAGGGCATTCGCGGCAAACAGGACCGGCCCTGACGGGCCCCTTAACCAGCAGGGCCGGTCACAGTTGAGTTCGCATCATCGAAAGGACCCCGCCCCATGTACGCCCCTGCAACCGCATCGCTTTTTTCCCGCACGCTGGCCGCTGCCGCCGCCTCTGCCATCCTGTTTTCCGCCACCGTCCAGGCCAGCCCCGTCAAGAGCCAGCAGACCAGCGAAGGCCGCACGCTGCGCACCGTTGAAGTGCCGTTCGTCGATCTCGATCTGACGACCGCCAGCGGAGCTGCCACCCTTGAGCAGCGGCTGAAGACCGCCTCGCGCCAGGTGTGCGACGCGACCCAGAGCACCACCCTGCGCGAGCGGATCGACCGCCGCGATTGCATCAGCGAAACCATGGCGAGCGGCAAGCGCGCGCTGGTGACCCTGATTGCCCGTGCCGAAGCCGGCGACCGCTTCAAGCCCGGCGAGCGCATCGCCGTCGGCAGCTGATTTCACCAGTTACCATACCCTTGGTAAACCCGACTGGACCGGCAGCCCCCAAGCTGCCGGTCACTTTTTTGCGCCTAGTTCTTGAGCAGTTGGCAAAACAAAAGGTCGAGGCGAGCGCATTGCTGCGCCCGCCTCAGTCCTTTGCGACCCAAAGGACTAGCTCAAAAGCTGTAGAGCTGGTGCCCGCCGGTGGCCCGGCAGGCGCCCGCGATCAGCGATAGAAGATGTGGTTGTCGACCGCGGCAAGGCGCTGCATGCGCCAGCCGGGCGAGACATGGCGTGCGTGGAAGAACAGCGCGCCTTCGACCGGGCTTTCCCAGCCATCGGTCATGGCGATCTGCGCGATCGCGACGGCTTCCTTCCAGTCATGGCTGGCGGTGGGGATGGCGGGCATCCGGCCGCCGCGCACGAACGAGAACTGGCTGGGCTGATAAACGACGCCGCACAGGCTGTTGGCAAAGCGGCCCGAATCGCGGCGTGCGATGACCACCTTGGCAACGGCGAGCTGGCCGTTGAGCGTTTCGCCCTTGGATTCGAAGTAAACCGCACCGGCGAGGCAGTGCAGTTCCTCGTCCATGTCGGCGGGAATCGAATGCATCGACACGAGCTGCGCCAGGCTGGCCGCCTTGAGCGGCTCAACGGCGTTCTGCGTATCGATCTGCTGGGGAGCGGTTTCAGCGCCTGCGAGGGTTTCGACAGCAGCTTCGGGCGTGCTGGAAACGGCGTCTTCGCTGGTCTCGGCTGGAACCGGCTGGATCATGTCGGCGATCAGCGGCGATGCAAATGCGGCTGAAGCGTCGGCGAAGGTCAGAGTGGCAATCGAATAAAGTGCCACGGCGGCCATGCTGGCAGCCTTGAGGATAGTACTCATCAACGTCTTTGACTGTGCGGTGAGTCACCGAGGTCGGGGCAACATGCTGGCAGAATGATCTCTGCTCGCCGGTCCCGACAGGCTTCCCCCCGTCTGCGTGCTTGCCTCGAGAATTTCCATCCGTGGATTTTCGGTTGGAACCTGTCAGCCGCCTGCGCGTTTTTGGTGAACGCGCCCTTCTGTCATGCGACAGAATGAGTCAACCAAGCTGACCTAAGATCGCGTCGAACTGTGCGCGGTTGGCGACATCCAGTTCGATTACCCACATATCGGGGTCGCGCGCCCTGCGACGCGCTATATATTCCGACAGCGTGCCCTTTGCAGCGATGACATCAGGCGCTTCGGTCCAGATTTCCTGCCATTCGATAGCGCTGTCCAGCCCGGACATGCCTTCCAGCACGGCGTTTTCAGCGCCGCGAACGGTGCGTGCGATCAGGATCGAACCCGATACCGGGTCACCCTTGGCCAGCACTGTGGCGAATCCGCCTGAAGCCTGGGTCAGCCGTTTCAGCGCCTCGATCCGGATATGCGCGGCGAGCCGCGCTTCGATCATGATGCAAGGTCCCGGGCGGCGGGGTGCTGCGGCAGGCTATAGCCTTCGAGCCCCGACAGGCCGATGTGCGAGCGCATGAACGTGCCGGTACCGCGGGCGATTTCCTCGCCATGGCTGTCGACCAACCGCGCTTCGCCGACGAACACCCGCCTTTTGCCGCTGACCCAGTGCCCCTCGGCATAGACCGGTCCGGCGCGCACAGGGGCGGTGAAGTGCAGGTTGAAGGCGGTGGTGAGCAAGAACCGGTCGGTGACCAGCGCGTTGCAGGCATAGAACGCGGCATCGTCGAGCATCTTGAAGTACAGCGTGCCGTGCGCTGCGCTGGCGGCGTGAAAATGCTCGGGCGTCACGTCGAAATCGATCCGCGCCCGGCCCGCTCCGGTGATCGTCAGGCGCGAGGGAAACAACCGGTTGATCGCGGCGGCGGCATACAGCCGTTCGAGCGCACGATAATGCGCCTCTGCCCCGGTACCGGGAGCATCAGCGGATCCCGATCCAGGCCCCGAATCAGGCCCCGAATCAGGCTGCGTCACGATCCAGCTCGGCGGTCACCAGCGCAAAGATCGCATCGGGATCATCGGCGCCCCTGATCTTGGCGAGCGTCTTTTCATCGCGGGTCAGCCGCGAGATGTGCGCCAGCGCCTGCAGATGCATCGCCCCGGTGGCGACGGGAGAAATCAGCGCGATCACCAGATCGACCGGCAGATTGTCGATCGAGCCGAAGTCGATCGGCTTGCCCAGCCGCAGCAGCACCGCGACGGAATGGTCCACCCCGTCAATCTTGCCATGCGGGATCGCGACGCGTCGGCCGAAACCGGTCGAGCCCAGTTGCTCGCGCTCGAGCAGGCAGCTGAGCACCTTGTCGGTATCGAGGCCATAGCAATGGCCGAACTGTTCGGCGGCCAGTTCCAGCGCCTGCTGCTTGTCGGCGACGCGTGCAGATGTCAGCACCGCCTGCTTGTCGAGTTCGAACCACGCCATGATAATAAAAATTCTCGATTCTGTGCGCCCGCCCTCGATCGTTGCCGGGGGCGGACGCAGGAATGTCCATCGGGTTTCGCGTTGCCCCTGCCGGGGAGGCTCTGACCTCGTCCCGCCAACGCATATCTGGGGCGCCCATGCACCAAATCGCCGCAAAAACCAAGCGGCACCGTGCACGGGCGCACAACCAGGGGGTTATTTTTGCGGTTCGACCCAGCCGATCGAACCATCGGTACGGCGATAGACCATATTGTGTCGCCCGGTGCCGGTGTTCTTGAAGAACAGCGCGTTGGTGTTGCGCAGGTCGAGCATCATCACCGCGTCGGACACGGTGGCTTCGGGCACATCGACCCGGGTTTCTGCGATCACGACGGGAAAATCGCCGGCGTCCTCTTCCTCGCTGCCGCTGTCGAAGACGGTATAGGCGGCCTCTTCTTCGGCCAGCGCATGCTGCACCTGCTCCTGGCGGCCCTTGAGGCGGCCCATATAGCGGCGCAGCTGCTTGTCGATCTTCTCGGCAGCGACATCGAACGCGACATGCGCATCGGGTGCGATGCCCTGGCCCTTGAGGATCAGGCCCTGCATCACATGGGTGACGATATCGCACTGGAACTGGTCATGCGGCCCTCGCCCGAAGGTGACCTGACTGGATATCGCCTTTGAAAAATACTTTTCGACAATCGCATTGAGCCGGTCCTCGACGTGCACCTTGAGCGCTTCGCCAGTATCGACCTGATGACCTGAAATACGAATGTCCATTTTGTTCTCCATTATGATGGCCTGCCGCCGCATGAGCCGCGACGGGCCGGACAGATTGACCCCCGGCGATGCCAGGGGCGTTCGAGATGCGGCGAATTGACCTCCTTTCGTTGAAAGGGTGCAGGACTAACGCTTGGACAGCCAGAGCGGCTGCTTTATTTTAGCAAGAAAATCCAGATGCGCGGCAAGCTCTTGCGGGCTTGCGGCGAAATGGCGCGGCAACCGGTGCGGGCGCTGGATGGCGGGAATGAGATTGGGCCGGGCCGGGCGGTCGGTGCCGCTGTCGGGGCCGTCATCGGCCAGCCCCAGACCGATCTGGCGGCCTCCGGTCAGCTCGATATAGACCTGCGCGAGCAGCTCGGCATCGAGCAGCGCGCCGTGCAGCACGCGGTGGCTGCGATCGACCCCGAAGCGCTTGCACAAGGCATCGAGGCTGGCGGGCGATCCGGGGAATTTCGACCGCGCCATCGCCACGGTGTCGATCACGCGTGCCATCGGGATCGGCGGCAGCTCGATCCGCGCCAGCTCGGCATTGACGAAGCGCATGTCGAAGCCGGCATTGTGCGCCACCAGTTGCGCATCGCCGATGAATTCGAGCAGCTCTTGCGCGCGTTCATGGAACAGCGGCTTGTCGGCAAGGAACGCGTCGCTGTGGCCGTGGACGCGCTCGGCCTCGGGCGGCATCGGCATCTGCGGGTTGAAAAAGGCGTGGAAAGTGCGGCCCGTGGCCATCCGGCCGACCATTTCGATACAGCCGATTTCCACCATCCTGTGTCCCTCGTCGGGGGACAGGCCGGTGGTTTCGGTATCGAAAATGATCTCTCTCATTCCCGTCATTATTGGCCTGATTTGATCAGCGCGCAAGAGATCAGTGCGCAAGAATCGGGCGCAATTTCCTGAGCAGCTTGCGCACCGCCTGCCGCGTCGCCAGCTTGGTGCGCCCGGTGGGGATGATCCAGTCGGCATGGCAACGCTTGTGATGGTCCGCCATCTGCAGGTGGCGGATGTGGCGCAGCCGGGCTGCGGTCATCCCTGGCCGCGCCATCACCCGCTTGCGCTGTTGCCACAAGGCAGCCGAGACGACGATGATGCCGTCGACGTTCTGCGTGCCGCCCTTTTCGAACAGCAGCGGGATATCGAACACGATGATCCGCCGCGCGCGGTGGGCACGGACGAACGCCGCGCGCGAGCGTCCGACGGCGGGATGGACGATATGCTCGAGCGTCTTGAGGGCCGCTGGGTTGCCGAACACCGCCGCGCCCAGCTTTGCCCGGTCGACGCCCTGTGGCCCGGTGGTCCCCGGAAACGCCGCCTCGATTGCCGGCAGCAGCGCGCCACCGGGACCCTGCAACTTATGCACCTCGGCATCGGCATCGAACACCGGCACGCCCTCGGCGCGCAGCATCTTCGCGACAGCCGACTTGCCCATGCCGATCGATCCGGTCAGCCCCAGCACCATAGGGCGGTGCCTGTGATGCGGAGGCAGCCGCTTGACGTGCGCGGTCATGCGGTCAGCAGCGCGCGCAATTCGTCATCATGGGTCCGCGGCGGGGCGGCGTCGAAAAAGATCTCGAAGGCGAGCGCCGCCTGGCCGATCAGCATTTCCAGCCCATCGACGGTATCGAGCCCCCGCGCCCGCGCCTGTTTGAGCAGCGCTGTCTCGAGCGGGGCATAGACGATGTCGTAGACCACTGCGCCTTCGGGCAAAGTCGACAGATCGACATTGAGCGGATCGAAGCCCTTCATGCCCAGAGGGCTGGTGTTGACCAGCAGATCGACCTCGCCAAGCGGGTCATCCATGCCGCGCACCTGGCCCTTGAGACCGAACCCGGCGAGCAGCCCCATCGCCTTGAGCGCATTGCGCGCGTGGATCGTGACCGAGCCGACATCCATCCGCGACAGCGCGAACAGCACCGCACGCGCGGCCCCGCCCGCGCCGATGATCGCGACATCCGCGCCGGTGAAATCGCTCTGCCCGAGCGGCGCGTAAAACCCCCCGGCATCGGTGTTGGTGCCGAACAATGCGCCGGTGTCATCGCGCGCGATGGTGTTCATCGCCCCGATGCTGGCGCGCACGTCACCGGGATCGGCGACATGCTCCATCACCGCAAGCTTGTGCGGGATGGTGACGTTGCACCCGCGCCAGGCGGGGTCTTCGCTGCGGCTGGCGATATAGCCGGGCAAGGCCTCGGGCGTCACATGGGCTGAGCGATATTCGGCGTCCATCCCCAGCTGCTTCAGCCAGAAATTGTGGATCAGCGGCGATTTGCTGTGCGCGATCGGGTCGCCGATCACCTCTGCATACGGCCGGGAAGCGTCAGGGTTTTCCACAGACTTGTCAGCCGCTCAGCTCGGCATCAGTTCGCGCTCGCGCAGGAAGCCGAGCAGCGGCAGCAGCGGCATTCCTAGGACAGCGAAATGACTGCCCTCGATATGGCTGAAAAGCTGGGCCCCTGCGCCTTCTATCTCGTAGCAACCCACCGTGTATCCGATCGATTCCCAGTGTTTATCCACATAGTCACGCACAAAGGCGCTGCCCAGCGGGCGCACATGCATCACCGCCTTTTCCACATGCCGCCAGATCGGGCGGCCGCCCTCGACGATCACCGCTGCACTCCACAACCGGTGCGGCTTGCCCGACAGCGTCTCGAGCTGCCGGATGGCATCTTCGGGGGTTTGCGGCTTGCTGAGCATCTCGCCGCTTTCGGTTTCAAGGATCTGGTCCGATCCCAGCACCATCGCCTCGGGCCGCTTGGTCCCGACCCGCATCGCCTTGGCTTCGGCGAGCGCATCGGCAATATCGCGCGGGCTCGTGCCCTCGGCATGCAGCGTGGCACGGATCGCCGATTCATCGATATGCGCCGCCACGACCGAAAACGGGACGTCGGCTTTGTCCAGCATCGTCCGCCGCGATGCGCTTTGCGATGCGAGTATCAGCATGTCATTTCGTCCTTACGCTTCATCTGCGATCGCCCCTGCCGCCAGCCCTTGCCGGGCCGTGTCCGACGCGCGCGCGGTCTCGCGTGCGTTGAACAGATTGATGATCGCCGCTGCCGATTCCTCGATCGACCTGCGGGTCACATCGATCACCGGCCAGCCATTGTCGGCAAACATCCGCCGGGCATAGGCAAGCTCTGCCTTGACCTTCTCATCGTTGACATAGTCGGTTTCAGGGGCCTGATTCAAGGACAACAGACGGTTGCGACGCACCGCGATCAGCCGTTCGGGGTTGGTGGTGAGCCCGACGACCAATGGCCGGTTGAGTGAAAATAGCACCGGCGGCGGCGGAGATTCGACGACGATCGGGATATTGGCGGTCTTGTAGCCGCGATTGGCGAGGTAGATCGAGGTCGGTGTCTTGGACGATCGCGAGACGCCGGCCAGCACGATGTCGGCGGCCTCCCAGTTTTCCCAGTTCTGCCCGTCATCGTGCGCGATGGTGAACTGGATCGCCTCGACGCGGGCGAAATACGCGGCATCGAGCACATGCTGGCGGCCGGGGCGCGCCTTGGCCGCCTGGCCCAGCAGGTTGGACAGCGCATCACTCACCGCATCGAGCGCGGGCACCATCGGCAGCCCCAGCACCCGGCAGCGCCGTTCGAGCTTGGCGCGGATATCGGGATTGACCAGAGTGAACAGCACCAGCCCCGGATTGGCCGCGACCTCGTCGAGAATTCGATCGAGATGCGTTTCGGAACGGACCATCGGCCAGAAGTGTTTTATGATCTCGACCGCATCGAACTGCGCCAAAGCGGCCTTGGCGATGTTTTCCAGCGTCTCGCCGGTGGAATCCGACAGCAGATGGAGGTGGAAGCGGCTCATGGCGATGGTCTGTGGGTTGTGCGGGGATAAATCAAGGCATGATGTTGTGGGCAAAACCGGGGACACAAACGCTCCCCCCTACCGATCAAATCATGGACCGGCTTGTCCACAGCTGACAAGCTTATCGACAGGCTGTTGATAGGCGGGATAAATTTTCCGACTCGTGACGCTCGTGCGATTTGCCGACTGTCAATCTGTCGATACATAAGGCAAGAAAGCGTCATGCCGGTTATCAAGCGGCCTTCTTCAACAGATTCCTATATAAAGGATATAAGATAAAGTATGGGTGGGGAGACAGTTCAGACCGCAGTGCGCCATGCGCCGCTGCTCGAGTGCTTGGCAGGCAAGGTACACCAGACGCCGCCGATGTGGATGATGCGACAGGCCGGGCGCTACCTGCCCGAGTATCGCGCTCTTCGGGCAGAGAAGGGCGGTTTCCTCGAGCTGGTATACGACAGCCCCTCGGCCGCCGAGATCACGCTGCAGCCGCTCAAGCGCTTCGATCTCGATGCCGCCATCCTGTTTTCGGATATCCTGATCGTGCCCTATGCGATGGGACAGAATCTGCAGTTCCTGGTCGGCGAAGGTCCCCACCTTTCCCCGACGCTGGTCGATCATGCGCTGGAGAGCCTTGTACCCGTCCCTGAGCGCTTGGATGCGATTTACGAGACCGTGCGCCTGGTCAAAGCCGATCTTGCGCCTGAGAAGGCGTTTCTGGGCTTTGCAGGGTCTGCGTGGACGGTCGCGACCTATATGGTCAACGGCGAAGGCAGCAAGGACCAGCACGCCACCCGTTCCTATGCCTATCGCGATCCGCAGGCTTTCCAGGTGCTGATCGACGCGATCGTCGATCTGACCATAACCTACCTGATCGGCCAGATCGATGCCGGGGTGGATGCGGTGCAGATTTTCGACAGCTGGTCAGGCTCGCTTGCCCCGTCGCAGTTCGAACGCTGGGTGATCGCGCCCAACGCCCGGATAGCCGCTGCGATCCACGAGGCGCGTCCGGGTGTTCCGGTGATCGGTTTCCCCAAGGGCGCGGGCGAGAAACTGGCAGCCTATGCGCGCGAGACGGGTGTCGATGCGCTTGGCCTCGACGAGACGATCGATCCGGTCTGGGCCGCGGCGAACATCCCTGCCTCCATGCCGGTGCAGGGCAATCTCGATCCGCTGGCGCTGCTGGCGGGAGGCGAGCAGATGGAAAGCGCGGTCCGGCACATCATCCGCACATTCGAGGGGCGGCCGCACATTTTCAACCTGGGCCACGGCATATTGCAGCAGACGCCCATTGAACATGTGCACGCACTGCTTACACTGGTGAAGCAGGGCGCATAATCGCGCTGCCACACCAGCGGGCGGGTTTTCCTGCCCGCGCACACGGCATGGCACCATGAACGAGCTCCTCCTGACAACGGATTACGTCCTTTCGATGCTCTATCTCTGGCTCAAAGCAGCGCACCTGATCTTCGTCATCTTCTGGATGGCGGGGCTGTTCATGATGCCCAGGTTCTTCGTCTATCACCAGGAAGCCGCCGCCGGATCGCCCGAAGCGGCGCTGTGGGTCGAGCGCGAAGCCAAGCTCAAGAAGATCATCCTCAACCCGTCGCTGATCATCGTCTGGCTGCTCGGACTGGTGCTCGCGGTGCAGATCGGCGCGTTTTCGCAAGGCTGGTTCCACGCCAAGTTGCTGTTTGTCCTGATCCTCAGCGGCTATCACGGCTGGATGGTCGGCTATGCGCGCAAGCTCGCCAAGGGTGAGCGCAAGATGACCGGCAAGCAATTGCGGCTGATCAACGAGGTTCCGGGTATTGCGGCTGCGGTGATCGTGATCCTGGTGATCGTGAAGCCTTTCTGACGCTTTAAAAAATCCTCCCCTGCAAGGGGAGGGGGACCGCCCGCGCAGCGGGTGGTGGAGGGGTGTCACCCTATCGCTGATGTGGACACCCCTCCGTCATGGCTCCGCCATGCCACCTCCCCTTGCAGGGGAGGATTTTCAACGGCCATGCTGAAATCTTTGCCCCCCCGCACCCCGTCGCAGCCCCGATTGACTTTGGCCAGCCCCGCGCCTAGATCGGTAAACGTCCCGTCCGGGACCGATGACGACCCTTATCCACCAGTGACCGGATTACCGGCTGGGCGTCCCACAGAATTTCCCATGACTGCCGCCTGATCTTTTGCGGCACCCATCATCACGGACGATTGCACCTCATGCATCTTAAAGAACTCAAGCAGAAAACCCCCGCTGAACTCGTCACCATGGCCGAAGAGCTGGGCGTCGAGAGCGCATCGACGCTCCGCCGCCAGGACCTGATGTTCGCGATCCTCAAGGAACTGGCCGACGATGGCGAGCTCATCATGGGCCTCGGCACCATCGAAGTGCTGTCCGACGGGTTCGGTTTCCTGCGCAGCCCCGAGGCAAACTATCTCGCCGGGCCCGACGACATCTATGTCTCGCCCAACCAGGTGCGCCGCTTCGGCCTGCGCACCGGTGACACGGTCGAAGGCGAGATCCGCGCACCGCGCGACGGCGAGCGCTATTTCGCGCTGACCAAGCTCACCGCGGTCAATTTCGACGACCCCGATGTCGTGCGTCACCGCGTCAATTTCGACAACCTCACCCCGCTCTATCCCGACGAGAAGCTGCGGCTCGATACGCTCGACCCGACCGTCAAGGACAAGTCGGCGCGCGTCATCGATATCGTCTCGCCGCAGGGCAAGGGCCAGCGCGCATTGATCGTAGCCCCACCGCGTGTGGGTAAGACCGTGCTGCTGCAGAACATTGCCAAGGCGATCACCGACAACCATCCTGAGGTTTTCCTCATCGTGCTGCTGATCGACGAGCGGCCCGAGGAAGTCACCGACATGCAGCGCAGCGTCAAGGGCGAGGTCATCTCGTCCACGTTCGACGAGCCTGCGCAGCGTCACGTCCAGGTCGCCGAAATGGTGATCGAGAAGGCCAAGCGTCTGGTCGAGCACAAGAAGGATGTCGTCATCCTGCTCGATTCGATCACGCGTCTGGGCCGCGCCTACAACACCGTCGTGCCCTCGTCGGGCAAGGTGCTGACCGGCGGCGTCGATGCCAACGCGCTGCAGCGTCCCAAGCGCTTCTTCGGTGCTGCGCGCAACATCGAGGAGGGCGGTTCGCTCTCGATCATCGCCACCGCGCTGATCGACACCGGCAGCCGCATGGACGAGGTCATCTTCGAAGAGTTCAAGGGCACCGGCAACTCCGAAATCGTGCTCGACCGCAAGATCGCCGACAAGCGCATCTTCCCGGCACTCGATGTCGGCAAGTCCGGCACGCGCAAGGAAGAGCTGCTGGTCGAGAAGGACATCCTGTCCAAAATGTGGGTGCTGCGCCGTATCCTCATGCAGATGGGCACCATCGATGCGATGGAGTTCCTGCTCGACAAGATGAAGGAATCCAAGACCAACGAGGATTTCTTCGATTCGATGAACCAGTAAGCGCCTGAAGGGTACTGCGCTGATGAGCGAATTCTGGTCACATATCGTCATGGACTTTTCGGGCCTGTTTGCGGGCGACGCTGCGGCGTGGTTTGCATTCGGCCAAGTGCTGATGATCGACATCCTGCTGGCAGGTGACAATGCGATCGTCGTCGGCGCGCTGGCGGCGGGCCTGCCTGCTGATCAACGCCGCAAGGTCATCCTGATCGGCATCGTCGCAGCACTCGTGCTGCGGATCGCCTTTGCCTTGGTGGTGACCCAGTTGATGCAGATTGTCGGGCTGATTTTCGCCGGCGGCCTGCTGTTGCTCTGGGTCTCGTGGAAAATGTACCGCGAGCTGCAACCTGCGGGCGGATCGGCAGGATCGCCGGAAATCGAGGGTGACGAGAATAGCGGGGTGAAGCCCGCCAAGAGCTTTGCCTCGGCCGCCTGGGCGGTTGCGGTCGCCGATGTCTCGATGAGCCTCGACAACGTCCTCGCTGTTGCAGGCGCGGCGCGCGAACACCCCGGCATCCTGATCGTCGGCCTGATTCTTGCGGTTGCGCTGATGGGCGTCGCTGCGAACTTCATCGCCAAATATATCGAGCGTTACCGCTGGATCGCCTATGTCGGCCTGCTGGTGATCCTCTATGTCGCGGGCAAGATGATCTACGACGGCTTCGTCGATCCCAGCGTCGGCATCACCACGCTGTTCAGCTGACCCACTGGACAGGCTTCGCGCAACATTTCCTCCCCATCGGAGTTTGATCCCTGATAGGATCAGGCACCGACAGGGAGGATGTTTGCCATGAAGAGGATATTGCTGAGCGCAGTCGGCGCAGTGCTGGCCACCCACGCACCCGTCATCGCCAAGGACGGCAGCCAGATCGCGGCATCGGCCGAGATCGGTCGCAACGTCACCCTGTTCGAGCTGCCCAAGGGCTCGCGCCCGCACGATGTTGCTCCCGCGCCCGATGGCAAGATATGGTACACCGCGCAGCGCCAGGGCGCGCTCGGCATCCTCGATCCGGTCTCGGGCAAGGTGGTGCAGGTGCCGCTTGGTCCTGAATCCGCACCGCATGGCGTGATTCAGGGCCCCGATGGCATGGCGTGGATCACCGATGGCGGGCAGAATGCGATCGTCCGCTACAACCCGGCCAATGGCAAGATCGACGTCTGGAAATTGCCGGCGGATACCGGCTACACCAACCTCAACACCGGCGCCTTCGATGGCAAGGGCGTGCACTGGTTCACCGGGCAGAACGGGATTTACGGCAAGGTCGACGCCGCCAGCGGCAAGGTCGATGTCTGGAAGGACCCCAAGGGCCGCGGCCCCTATGGCATTGCCACTGCGCCCGATGGCACGGTGTGGTACGTTTCGCTCGCCGGCAGCCATCTGGCGAAGATCGACAGCGCCAGCGGCGAGATCAGCGTCATCGAGCCGCCGACGCCGGGCGCAGGATTGCGCCGCGTGTGGCCGGACAGCAGGGGCGATTTGTGGATCACCGGCTGGAACAGCGGCGAGCTGTATCGGTATCGTCCGTCAAACAAGAGCTGGAAAACCTGGAAGCTGCCCGGCGACGCGCCCAAGGCCTATGCGGTCTATGTCGACGAGCGCGATATGGTGTGGGTCAGCGATTTCGGCGACAATTCCACCCGCGTCTTCGACCCGCGCACCGAAAAGTTCACCGCGCGCTATCCCGGCAGCGGGGAGGGGGCGAACGTCCGCCAGATCCTCGGCCGCAAGGGCGAGGTGATGCTGCCCGAATCGGGCACCGAGCGGATGATGGTGATCCGGACTGATGGCAAATGATCCGCTGGCTCGGCGTTCTGGCGCTGCTGCTACCGGTGCCAGCTGCAGCGCAAGCGACCAACCAGACCGGTGAACGCGCCTTCCAGCGCTGCTACAGCTGCCACTCGGTCACCAAGGGCGAGAAGGGGCTCAGCGGCCCCAATCTCCACGCCTTGGCGCAACGCCCGATCGCGGGCGACCAGACTTTTGAATATTCCAAGGCTTTCAAGCGGTTCGCTGGATCGAACCGCCGCTGGACGCCCGAGCTTCTGGACCAGTTTCTTGCCGATCCGCAAAAGCTTGTCCCTGGCAATGACATGGGCTTCTTCGGCCTGAAAAAAGCCGAAGAGCGCGCGGCGATCGTGGCGTATATTATGCGGGCCGAATAACCCAATAGGTGATTTTTACCGTCACCCCCGCGAACGCGGGGGTCCCGCTATTGCACTGACGTTGCTGAAAAGCGGGATTCCCGCGTTCGCGGGAATGACGGCAAGCAGGGGAACGGTCACCCCGCCTTCGCCAGCATCTCGCCCATTTTCTCCCAGACCTTGTTCATCGCCTTCATCGGGCGGACCATGACCTTGAAGTCGCTGATCTGACCCGCATCGTTCCAGCGAATGATGTCGACGCCATTGACCTGGATGCCATCGAGCTCGAGCGCGAACTCGAGCATCGCGGTGTCGCCATCGATGATCTGCCGGACATAATGGAAGCTGTCGTTGCCCAGCACGTGTGCTGCGGCGTGGAGATAGGCGAAGACCTTGCCCTTGCCCTGCTGCGGCGTGTGGACGACGGGCGAGTGGAACACCGCGTCATCGGCCAACATCGCGCTCAGCTTTTCGGGGTCGGAGCCGCCGTGCATGTAATCATGCCAGGCGGCGACTCCGGATTGCGCCGTGGTCATGCAAGATGCTCGGCGAAAAACGCCTGGGTGCGGCTGTCGGCAAGCTGCGCCCCCTGCTCATCGCGCCGGTCGCCCATCTCGGTGGCAAAGCCGTGATCGAGACCTTCGTAATCATGCAGCGTCACCTTGGGGTGATCGTCCAGCCCGGCATGGATCGCTGCCTGTGCCTTGGCATCGACGAAGTGATCGGCGGTGGGGATGTGCAGCATCAGCGGGTTGGCGATGGCATGCGATTCATCGATCATCTTGTCGATCATCACCCCATAATAGCCGACGCTGGCGTCAACATCGGTGCGGGCCGCGGTCATATAGGCAAGCTTGCCGCCCAGGCAGTACCCGACCGCGCCGACCTTGGCGACGCCCGCGAGCCCGCCGATCCCGGCTCGGATCGCGCGAATGGTGGCCTCGATATCCTTGATGCCGTCATCGGCGTCATACTGCCCGAAATAGCCGAACGCTTCCTGCATCTCGGCCTCGACGTCGGGGTTGAGCTCGATTCCCGGCTTGATCCGCCAGAACAGGTCGGGCGCGACCGCGAGATAGCCTTGTGCGGCCCAGCCATCGCACTTCTGCCGGATGCCCGGATTGACCCCGAAAATTTCCTGGATCACGATGATCGCCGCCTTGGGCGTTCCTTCGGGCGTCGCGACATAGGCGTCGAACTGCCCAGCGTGGTCGAAAGTCTGGATGCTGTGCATCGAACCCATTTTGCTCTCCATCATCAATTCGTTTGCTTTGGCGGCCATTTATACCCACTTTGCGAAGGCTGATAAGCGCTAATCCGGGGCTTGGGGGCCTTTGTGCTGCTAGAAGGTTGATTGCCATGAAAGTGAATATCGAAGTCGATTGCTCCCCGGAAGAAATGCGTCGTTTCATGGGGCTGCCCGACGTGTCGGATGTCAACAAGACCTATGTCGATGGTGTCGTGAACGCGATGAAGGGCACCAGCAACGTCGACCAGCTGCAGACCATGGCCAAGAACATCGCACCGATGGGCGAGATGGGTTTGCGCTTCTTCCAGCAGATCATGGAAGCGGCAGCATCGGGCGCCAGCGGCAAGCCCAAGAGCTGATCCGTATCTGACACGATGCACGCAGGCGACACGATCTTTGCGCTGTCCAGCGGCGCGCCGCCTGCTGCCATCGCCCTTATCCGGATAAGCGGTCCGCATGCCGGCGACGCGATCGTTGCGCTGTGCGGCGGACTGCCGCCCGCGCGCCGCGCCGCCCTGCGCGCGCTGCACGATCCCGATGACGGAACCTTGCTCGACCGCGCATTGGTGCTGTGGTTTCCCGGTCCTGCGACCGCGACGGGGGAGGACCTGGCCGAATTGCATCTGCACGGCGGACGCGCGGTGGTGCGCGCGGTGGAAGCCGTGCTGGCGCGGATGCCCGGGTTGCTCCTGGCCGAGCCCGGCGAATTCACGCGGCGCGCATTCCTCAACGGGCGGATGGATCTGGCCGAGGCTGAGGGATTGTCCGATCTGCTGTTTGCCGAAACCGAGGCGCAGCGCGTCGCCGCGATCCGGACGGCGAGCGGACATCTGTCCCGGCAGATCGAGGGGTGGCGGCAGCATGTGTTGCGGCTTTCGGCGCTGGTCGAGGCCGAGCTCGATTTTTCCGACGAGGATGATGTCGGGCAGGCGGCGGATTCGACGCGCAACGCCATAGAACAGCTGGCCCGGGAAATTGGTGCGGCGCTCGCGCGGCCGCGCGCTGAACGGTTGCGCGATGGTATCCGCGTCGTATTGGCTGGGCCTCCCAACAGCGGCAAGTCGACGCTGCTCAATGCGCTGGTGCAGCGCGAGGCAGCGATCGTCTCTGACATTGCAGGGACCACGCGTGATCTGATCGAAGTGCCGGTCGCGCTGTGTGGGGTGCCGTTCGTCTTCACCGACACCGCAGGGCTTCGCGATGAAGGCGCTGAGGTGATCGAAGCGATCGGGATCGACCGTGCGCGCGACGCAATGGCGGGGGCGGATATCGTGCTGTGGCTCGGGCCCGAAGGGCAGGGCGGGGCGACCGCCTGGGAGATCGAACCACAGATCGACCGCGCGGATGTTTCACGTGAAACAAAGGCGACCGCGCGGCACAGTATCTCGGCGCGCACGGGCGCGGGGCTTGACGCGCTGATTGCCGATCTGGTGGCTTCGTCGGCGGCACTGCTGCCTGCGGCGGGGGACGTAGCGCTCAATGCGCGCCAGCATCGCTTGCTCACCGAATGCACCGAAGCGCTTGCCCACGCGTGCCGGCAGGATGACCTTTTGCTGCGGGCGGAATCGCTCCGCCACGCACGGCTGGCGCTCGACCAGCTGCTGGGGCGTACGCATGTCGAGGATATGCTCGACGCACTGTTCGGCGCCTTCTGCATCGGGAAATAGTCTCTCCCCTCCCGCTTGCGGGAGGGGAGAGAGACAGTGCGCTGCCGTGCACCTTGGCAAAGCAAAGCTCGCCGCTCACCTCTCGACCGAATCCGCCAACTGCGCTATGCGCGTGGCATGGTACAATTCGATGTTCTGGTTGTCGGCGGCGGTCATGCCGGGTGCGAGGCTGCGGCTGTCGCTGCGCGGATGGGTGCGCGCGTGGCTCTCGTCAGCTTCACCCGCGATGCCATCGGTGCGATGTCGTGCAACCCGGCGATCGGCGGGCTGGGCAAGGGACACCTCGTCCGCGAGGTCGATGCGTTCGATGGACTGATCGCGCGCGCCGCTGACGAGGCTGCGATCCATTACCGCATGCTCAACAGCTCGAAGGGCAGCGCGGTGCAGGGGCCACGGGTCCAGGCCGACCGTAAATTGTACAAGGCCGCGATCCAGCGGATGCTCGGAGACCAGGCGAACCTTGCGATCGTCGAACGCGAAGTCGCAGCGCTGCGGATTGATTGCGGACGCGTGACCGGGGTCGCTATGGCCGATGGCACCAGCGTCGCTGCGCGCGCGGTCGTGCTGGCGACGGGAACATTTCTGGGCGGGCGGCTGTTCCGCGGCGAGGAGCGGCTCGAGGGTGGCCGTATCGGTGAACCCGGTGCGGGCCTGCTGGCGCTGCAGCTGCGCGACGCCGAACTGCCGATGGCGCGGCTCAAGACCGGAACGCCGCCGCGGATCGATGGACGGACGATCGACTGGGCCGTGCTCGACGAACAGCCCAGCGACGACGAAGGCTGGACGATGTCGCCGCTCAGTTCGGGTCGCAGCGTGCCGCAGGTGTTCTGCGCGATCACCCGCACCCGCCAGAAGACGCATGACATCATCCGCGCCAACCTCGATCGCTCGCCCTTGTTCAGTGGCGCGATCGGGGCGCAGGGGCCGCGCTATTGCCCCTCGATCGAGGACAAGATCCACCGTTTCGGAGATCGCGACGGTCACCAGGTGTTTCTCGAACCCGAGGGCCTGGACACGCATCTGGTCTATCCCAACGGCATTTCGACCTCGCTGCCGACCGACGTCCAGCTGGCGTTCGTCCGCAGTATGGCCGGGCTGGAAAAAGCCGAGATCGTCGTTCCGGGCTATGCGGTGGAGTATGACCATATCGATCCGCGCGCGCTTGATCACAGCCTGCAGGTGCGCAGCCTGCCTGGCCTGTATTGCGCCGGCCAGATCAACGGGACAACCGGTTACGAGGAAGCCGCAGCCCAAGGGCTTGTTGCCGGGATGGCGGCTGCGGGGCAGGTGCTCGGGCGAGAGATCGCGTTGCCCGATCGCGCGACCAGCTATCTTGCGGTGATGATCGATGATCTTGTCTTGCAGGGCGTGACCGAGCCGTATCGGATGCTCACCGCGCGCGCGGAATACCGGTTGAGGTTGCGGGCCAACAATGCTTCGGACCGTCTCACCACGCTGGCGATCGGCAATGGCTGTGTCGGCGATGAGCGCAAGACCTGGTTCGAAGCGCGCCAGCGTCAGAAAGCAGAGCTGCTTTCGGCGCTCGACCGCCAGACAAGCTGCACCGAGCTTGCGGCGCTGGGCCTTCCGATCAAGGCCGATGGCAGCCGGCAGAGTCTGTATGACTGGCTGCGCTTCCCGGCGGTTTCGCTGCCGTCGCTTGCACCGTTGGTCGCCGGCATCGGCGATCTGGACGATGACCTTGTTTCCGAGATCGAGGAGGATGCGGTGTACGCGCCGTATCTCGCGCGTCAGGAATCCGAGCTGCGCGATCTGCGGGCCAACGAGCGCGTCGCGCTGGGAGCCGTCGATTATCGTGCCATCACCGGGCTGTCCAACGAGATGGTCGAACGGCTTTCGCTGGCCCAGCCCGAAACACTCGCCGAAGCCGGCCGCGTTCGTGGGGTTACCCCGGCAGCCCTGGCGGCCATCCTCGTGCATACGCGCCGCCATGCTGCGTGATTCGATGAGCACGCTATCTGACGAAGCGAGCGCCCAGCGCTGGCTCACCGAGCAGCTTGGTGTTTCACGTGAAACAATGGCGGCGCTCGAGCGGCTCAACGGGTTCGTGCGGTTGGAGGCAGCCCAGCAGAATCTGGTGTCGGCCTCGACGCTCGACCATATGTGGCAGCGCCATATCGTCGATAGTGCCCAGCTGCTGCGCTTTGCTGCGCCGACACCTGACGACCATTGGATCGACCTGGGGAGCGGCGCGGGGTTTCCTGGGCTGGTCATCGCCTTGCTCGCGCCGTGTCAGGTGACCCTGGTCGAATCGCGTGGCCTGCGGATCGCCTATCTTGAAAGGGCGATCGCGCATCTGGCGCTCGAGGGCCGCGTGGTGGTCGCAGGCATGCCGCTCGAGCGGATGACAACGGTCGCGGCGGATTATATTTCGGCGCGCGCGTTTGCTCCGTTGCCAAAGCTGCTTGATACGGCCGCGAGGTTTTCCACAGAAAATACACGCTGGTTGCTGCCGAAAGGCCGAAACGCGCGCACGGAACTGGCAAGCGTGCCGTCCGCGTGGCAACGTGTGTTTCACGTGGAACAAAGCATCACGGATGCCGATGCGGCGATCCTCGTCGGCAGTGGGACGGTCCCACCGAGTGAGCCTCTGCGTACCGTTTCGGCACCGACGCGCAAACACAGGAGCAGGCCATGATCCGCATTGCGATCGCGAATCAGAAAGGCGGGGTCGGCAAGACCACCACCGCGATCAACCTGGCCACCGCGCTTGCGGCGACGGGGCTCAAGGTGCTGCTGATCGATCTCGACCCGCAGGGCAACGCCTCGACCGGGCTGGGTATCGCGCGCAACGACCGCGAGTTCTCCAGCTATGACCTGCTGACCAATGAAAGCTCGCTGGCGCAGTGCAGCGTGCCGACCCAGATTCCCGGGCTCGATATCGTCCCGGCCACGGTCGATCTGTCGGGCGCGGAAATCGAGCTGGTGGATCTCGAGCACCGCACCCACCGTCTCAAGATGGCGATGGACACCGCGCTGGCAGGTCGCTGGCATGTCTGCCTGATCGACTGCCCGCCCTCGCTGGGGCTGCTGACGCTCAACGCGCTGGTCGCGACCGATCAGGTGCTGGTGCCGCTGCAGTGCGAGTTCTTTGCGCTCGAAGGGTTGAGCCAGCTGCTCCAGACGGTCGAACGGGTGCAGCAGCGCTTCAATCCCGATCTGTCGATCATCGGCGTGGTGCTGACGATGTACGATCGCCGCAACCGGCTGACCGATCAGGTGTCGGACGATGTCCGCGCAGTGCTGGGCAAACTGGTGTTCGATACCGTGATCCCGCGCAACGTGCGGCTGTCCGAGGCGCCAAGCCATGGCATGCCCGCACTGATCTACGACCACCGCTGCGTCGGATCGGAAGCCTATATCGCGCTGGCGCGAGAGTTCATTTCCCGGATGCCCCGGGTGGAAGAGGAAGCCGCCTGATGGCCGACGAACACGATCTGCCCGATATCGCCAAGGCGCTGGGTCGCAAGCGTCCAAGCGGACTGGGGCGCGGGCTCAATGCGCTGCTGGGCGAGGCGGTGCGCGAAGAGCCGCTGGTACGGCGCGAGGACGGTGCGGCGGAGCAGGGCGCTGCGATGACCGGCCTGCGCAGCCTGCCGCTGTCCGAGATTCGCCCGCATCCCGGCCAGCCGCGGCGCTGGTTCGATGAGGAGGCGCTCGACGACCTGGCGCGCTCGATCGCCCAGCGCGGGGTGATCCAGCCGGTGATCGTGCGACCGCGCCAGGGCGGCGGCTATGAGCTGGTTGCGGGCGAGCGCCGCTGGCGTGCGGCGCAGCGCGCACGGCTGCACGAAATCCCAGCGATCATCCGCGAACTCAGCGATCCCGATACGCTGGCACTGGCGTTGATCGAGAACATCCAGCGCGAGGACCTCAACCCCGTCGAGGAGGCTGAGGCCTATCAGCGGCTGGTTGGCGATCAGGGCTATACCCCTGTCGAGGTCGCGCGGATGGTCGACAAGTCGCGCAGCCATATCGCCAACCTGATGCGTCTGCTCGCGCTTCCGCAGCCGGTGCTCAAGATGATCGCCGACAAGAGCCTGAGCATGGGCCATGCCCGCGCGCTGATCAACGTGCCCGATGCCGAAAGCATCGCGGCCGAGGTGGTCGATCGCGGGCTGTCGGTGCGCGATGTCGAGAAGCTGGTGCGCCGCGCGCGCAGCGATGCGGCCGGAACGGCGCCGAGCGCCCGGCGCAAGGGCAAGGGGCAGGGCAGCGACGATGCTGCGAGCAATGCCGATATCGCGGCGGTCGAGCGGCACCTTGAAGACCTGCTCGGTCTCAAGGTCAAGATACTGACCGACGCCAACCAGCGTACCGGCAGCGTCACCGTGCGTTATGGCAATCTTGACCAGCTGGACCTGATCTGCCAGCGGCTTTCTGGCGAGATTATTTAGCTATATCAACGGCTTATTTAGCTTTTGGACAGTGCGCGAATCCTCGCAAGAGGCCGTGCACGACGTCCCTCGACTTCGCTCGGGAACACGGGAGGTGGGTGCGGCCTCGCGGTATGCTGACGCGCCAGATGCTCCCGACTGAGGCAAAGCCGTCTCCCCGCCCCCCACCGCCTGTCCCGAGCGAAGTCGAGGGACGTCGCGCACCCGGGGTGTTCAGTCGCCTTGCACCCGCTGCGGATCGTTGAGCACGTTGATCGCCGCATGCACCCGCGCCTCGATCTCTTCGCGCGGCAGGCCGGCAGGGATGATCTCGCCGAACTTGTACGTCACGACGCCCGGGTGCTTGATGAAGCCGCGCCGGGGGTACAGATGGCCGCTGTCGAGCGCAATCGGCACCACCGGCAGCTTGGCCAGCTTGTACAGCCCGGCGAAACCCGCCTGCAGCGGCGGCTGCTGTCCCGGCGGGGTGCTGGTGCCTTCGGGGTAGATTACGATCGAGCGGCCCTCGGCGACGAAGCGGCGCACTTCGGCCATCATCGCGCGCAAGGCGGTGGCACCGCCGGCGCGATCGATGAAGATCATGCCGTAAGTGCGCGCGATCTGGCTCCACAACGGGATGCGCGAGAGCTCCTTCTTGGCGACGACCGCGGGGCGATTGAAGATGCGCAGCAGCTCGATCGTCTCGAAGAAGCTTTCGTGCTTGATCGCGTAGAGCACCTGGCCGTCGGGGATGGTGCCATCGATGCGCGCGCGGATGCCGAGCAGCGAGCGGGCGCAGACGTAATGAAACGTCCCCCAGAACCGCGCCATGCCCTGCAGCCGGTGCCGCGAAAACGGCAGGATGATGAACGCGACGATCACGATCGGCACCGATCCGCCATAAAACGCGATGGTGAACAGGATCGTGCGCAACAGGGCGACAAGCATACGCACCGTCAGACCCCGAACAGACCGGAGAGCCAGCGCAGCACCAGCTTGTTGTACTCGCGCCACAGTGTCATCAGGCTGGGCTTGCTGGCAACCGCATCGGTGTAGATCGCGATGGTCTCAGGCAGTGCGCGCTTGAGCTCGTATTCGGCGCGGCGCATGTGCCAGTCGGTGGTCACCAGCCGCACCGAAGTGATTTCGCGCTGCTTGGCCCAGCGCGCGGTCTCGATTCCGTTGGATCGCGTGTCATAGGCGCGGAAACCCAGATCGACACAGCAATCGAAAAGCTCCGCCGCGCCGGGATATTGCGCGCTCAGCTCGGCCGGACGGACATCGCGATCGACGCCCGAGATCAGCATGCGGGGGGCCCATTCGTTGCGCAGCGCCTGCAGGCCGCGATCGATCCTGAGCGGTCCGCCGGTCGGAACGACCACCGCATCGGTCTTGAGATCACCCAGCGGCTGCGGCAGCAGCAGCGCAAACCAAGCAAACCCGAGCACCCAGGCGAGCAGCAGCGATGACAAGAGGCGGACAATCACAGTTTCTTCCTGAGCGCGCCAAGAACGGTCATGCGCGCAGTGACCACCGCCAGCGCAATACCCGCAATCGGCACGGTTGCAAGCAATAGCCAGTCGAACGGGCCGAACGATCCGGCAGATACCAGCCCCGAATCGAGCCGGCCCGCCGCCCTGCCCAGCAGCCACAGCACCGGCGCGGCGAGCAGGCAGGCGACCAGCGCTCCAAGCGCGGCATCGAGCGCGATGCGCCGCTGGAACAGCCGTGCGATCTGCTGATGGGTGCTGCCCAGCAGGTGCATGATGTCGATCGTCTCGGAATGCGCGGCAAAGCTGCTGCGCGCCGACAGCATCACCGATGCGATGCTCGCCAGCGCCAGAAGCGCGACCAGCGCGATCGCCAGCCAGCGCAGCGTGCCGATCAGCTCGAACACCGGCCGCAGCCATTGGCCATGCGCATCGATCCTGGCGTCGGGGGCTGCCTGCGCCAGGCCACCGCGCAGGCGGTCCAGCGTCGCTTCATCGGCGGCCTGGCGGAAATTGACGTCGATCAGGCTGGGCAGGGGGATGTCGCGGCTCAGCGCGCCGCTGCCCAGCCATGGAGCGAGCAGCGAGCGGACCTCGGCATCGCTGATGGGGGTGACGACCGCGACGGCCCTGTCGGAGCGCAGCACCGCCTCTGCAGCGTCGGCCTGGCGCTCGCGTGCCTGCGGATCGGCATTGACGATCTGCACCGTGGCGCGCCCGGCAAGATCGGCGTTGATCTGGCCTGCCGCGCTGCCCAGCGCGAGCGCAGCGGCGGCCGCGAGCAGGGTGAGAAACAGCATTACCGCGATGACCCAGGGCATCGGCCCGGTCAGCCGCGCCTGCGGGATCAGCCTGCGGTCATGCGCGGTGGGGAAGAGGGCGCCCAGCATCAGCTGCGCTCTCCGTCCCAGCCGCGCAGGTCCGATGGCTTGGGCGGGTAGCGCAACGCACCTGTCGGATCGAACAGCCGGCCACCCTCGAGCCGCATCATCTGCGCACGCTTGATCCGGGTCATCAGGTGGATGTCGTGGGTGGCGACGATGATCGTGGTGCCCATGCGGTTCAATGCCTCGAACAGCCGCAGCAATTTGACCGCCATTTCGGGGTCGACGTTGCCGGTGGGCTCGTCCGCCACCAGAATGTCGGGGCGGGTGATTACGGCACGGGCGATGGCAACGCGCTGCTGCTCGCCCCCCGAAAGCGTCGCAGGCAAGGCGTCTCCGCGCGCATTGAGCCCCACCCAGTCGAGAATCTCGCGCACCGGCGTGGTGAGATCGGAATCGCGCATCCCGGCGATACGCAGCGGCAATGCGATGTTGTCGAACGCCGAAAGGTGCGGCACCAGCCGAAAATCCTGGAAAACCACACCGATGCGGCGGCGAAATCCGGGCAGGCGCTCGCGGCTCAGGGTGACCAGATCGCTGTCGAACAGCCTAATCATTCCGCGGCTGGGGCGCTGGGCCAGATAGAGCAGCCGAAGCAGCGACGACTTGCCCGCGCCCGAAGGCCCGGTGAGGAAATAGAACTGGCCCGAAAACAGCGTGAACGACAGGTCGGACAGGGCTTCGGGTCCGGTGCCATAGCGCAGGCCCACATTCTCGAACTGGACGATGCTATCCATGGGCGCGCTGTTCATCGCACGGCGATAGCGCGCAGCGCACGGGACAGGCAATCGGAAAGGCGCATCGGGCGGTCGTCCGGCGTGCTGGTTGCGGGGCAACGGGGGCAGCCACCCAGCCAACCCGTTGAAAAACCGTTATAGCGCGCAAACTCCGGTGGAAAAAGAGCCGACAGCACCTGGCAAGCGGTGCAAGCCCCTTGCGGCGATTCGTCCGGCGTGGTTAGAAACTGTGCATGATTATTGCGTGCCCCGCGTGCAACACCCGCTATGCGGTTCCGGACACCGCCATCGGCATCGACGGCCGGTCGGTCAGATGCGCCAAATGCGGCCATAGCTGGTTCCAGCACGGCCCCGATGTCGCGCAATCTGCGGAGCCTGCGACGGCCGACGTGCCGGAGGTCGCTCCTGCTCCCGTTGCGGCCCCTGCGCCCGCGTCGCCTGCTCCTGCTCCTGCTCCTGCTCCTGCTCCTGCGCCCGCGCCCGTCCCGTCCCCGCCTTCGGTAGCCGATGATCCCGAGCCCCAGCTGCCGCCGCTGCCGCGGCCCGTGCCGCCGGTGAGCAGGCCGATCGTGGCATCCTATGCCGATGATTCGCTCGCCGACCGGCCCAGCAGCTTCAGCCACGAACCGCCGTTCCGGCCACGCCGCAATCCGGCGAAATTGTGGATGATCGGCGCGGTCGCGTTCGCGGTGATCGCATCGGGGACGGCAGCGGCGATCTATGCGTTCGGCCTGCCCGGCATCGTCTCGGGCTACAGCCTGCCGTTCGCCGAGGTCGAACCCGATCTGCAGATTGATTTCCCGCCGACCAAGCAGGAGCGGCGGACGCTGCCCAACGGCACCGAGTTCTTCTCGGCATCGGGGACGATCCGCAATCTCAGCCAGACCGCGCAGGACGTGCCGCCGATGCTGGTGGTGCTGCGCGACGCACAGGACCGGGTGGTGTTCAACTGGATCATCAACCCGCCGGTCGATACGCTGCAGCCGGGCCAGTCGGCGGATTTCCGCCAGGCGATGGTCGACGTTCCGCGTTCCGCCAGCTCGGCCGAGATCGCCTGGGCCAAGCGGCGCTGACCGCAGGACGGGCGCGGCGCGTGCGCTGCGGGATAATCCGTGTTGCTATGCGCCAAGCGCTTTGCTAATGGCGCGGCCTGCCACGCGGGCAGGCGGGTCTTCATGTCCCGAAAACCCCGCGAAATTGCTGGACTGTGCGGTCATGGCGGAATTGGTAGACGCGCAACGTTGAGGTCGTTGTGGGCGAAAGCCCGTGGAAGTTCGAGTCTTCTTGACCGCACCAGTCTGGAACGTGCCGCTGCCCATCAGGTGGCCCGGCCAACCCGGCAGCAGAAACTCCACAAGCTGCAATCCCGACCGTTGTTTCAGCCCTGTGCGGTGAGGGCACCCACCTTCAGCCCGCCCGTTCGCCCAGATGACGTTCCCAGGCCAGCGCATGCGACACGATGGTGTCGAGATCGTCGTGCTGCGGGGTCCAGCCAAGGCTTTGGCGGATCGCCTTGTTGTCGGCGGTGAGCGAGGCGGGGTCGCCCGCGCGGCGGCCGGCCAGCACGCGCGTGATCTTGCGGTTGGTGACCCGGTCGATTGCATCGAGCACCTCGAGCACCGAATAGCCGTGGCCATAGCCGCAATTGAGCGTGTGCGAGCGCGACGGCTCTGCGATCAGCGCCTCGAGCGCCAGCACATGCGCGTGCGCCAGGTCGGAGACATGGATGTAGTCGCGCACCCCGGTGCCATCGGGGGTGTCGAAATCGGTGCCGAACACGGTGACGTTGTCGCGCTTGCCCAGCGCTGCTTCGACCGCGACCTTGATCAAGTGTGTGGCCCCTGCGGTCGACTGGCCGGTGCGCGCCTGCGGATCGGCGCCGGCGACGTTGAAATAGCGCAGCGCGCAATAGTTGAAATCATGCGCTGCCGCGCAATCGCGCAGCATCCACTCGGTCATCAGCTTGGAGGTGCCATAGGGATTGATCGGTACCTGCGGCGTGGTCTCGCCGATCGGGCCGTCGATGTCGGGGGTGCCATAGGTCGCTGCGGTCGACGAGAAGATGAAGTGCTTCACGCCGCCCTGAATCGCCGATTCGATCAGCGAACGGCTCTTGGCGGTGTTGTTGCTGTAATATTTGAGCGGATCACTCACCGATTCGGGGACCACCACCGAGCCTGCGAAGTGCAGGATCCCGCCGATGTTCTGTTCGGATAGGATCCGCGCGAGCAGATCGCCATCGGCGATGTCGCCCTGATAGAACGGCACGTCGCCGGGGACAGCCCAGGCAAAGCCGGTGACCAGATTGTCGATCACCGCGACCTTCCAGCCTGCATCCTTGAGCGCGAGCACGGCGTGGCTGCCGATATAGCCCGCGCCGCCGGTGACGAGGATGGTGTGGCGGTCCTTGAAGCCCACGGTCGCGGTCATTCGTTTAAGCCTCCCAGTGCCCTGGCCCTCAGTGCCCAGTCCCTCAGTGCCCAGTCCCTCAGTGCCTTGGCCCTCAGTGGCCGACCGTCTCGCCGCGCTCCAGCCCCGATGCTGCAAGCTGCTCGTCGATCTGCGCCATCAGCCGCGCCAGGCCTTCCTCGCTGCGGGCCTCGGCACGCGCGACCAGAACGTCCTGTGTGTTCGATGCGCGCAGCAGCCACCAGCCGTCCTCGGTGTTGACCCGCGCGCCATCGGTGGCATTGACGGTCGCGCCGCTGGCCGACAGCCGTGCGAGCACTTCTTCGACCACCGCGAACTTGCGGCTCTCGTCGACCTGGAAGCGCATCTCGGGCGTGTTGATCATCGGCGCCATCTCGCCGCGCAGCTGGGTCACCGACTTGCCGAGCAGGGTCTGCGCTTCGATCAGCCGGACAGCGGCGTAGAGTGCGTCGTCGAAACCGTAATAACGGTGCTTGAAGAACACATGTCCGCTCATCTCACCTGCGAGCGGAGAGCCGGTTTCCTTCATCTTGGACTTGATCAGGCTGTGCCCGGTCTTCCACATCAATGGCACGCCGCCGAGCTCGCTCACCCGGTCGAACAAGGCCTGGCTGGCCTTCACATCGGCGATGATGGTGGCGCCGGGAACGTCTTTCAGCACCGCTTCGGCGTAAATCGTCAGCAGCTGATCGCCCCAGATTACGCGGCCCTGGCCGTCGATCGCACCGATCCGGTCGCCATCGCCATCGAAAGCCACTCCGAAATCGAGCTTCTTCTCGGCGACAAGCGCCTTCAAGTCCGCGAGATTCTTTTCTTCGGTGGGGTCAGGATGATGATTGGGAAAATTGCCGTCGACTTCGGTAAAGAGCGTGAAGTGCTCGCCCGGAAGCCGCTTGACCAGCCGTTCGACGGCGGGGCCGGCAGCGCCGTTGCCGCAATCCCAGCCGACCCGCGCCGCCGAGCCGCCGAAATCCTCGACCAGCCGGTCGATATAGCGGTCGAGAATGTCGATCGAACGCGACGTTCCGCTGCCGCTGTCCCAGTCGCCCGTTGCCGCCATCTCGCCCAGCGTGCGGATGTCCGCGCCAAAGAACGGACGGCCCTGAAAGACCATCTTGAAGCCGTTGTAATTGGCGGGGTTATGGCTGCCGGTTATCTGAATGCCGCCATCCGCCTCTTCTAGCACCGCTTCGGCGTAATAGAGCATCGGGGTCGGGCCCATGCCGACGCTGATCGCGTTGACGCCGCTGTCGTTGAGGCCCTTGATCAAGGCCGCCTCGAGCACCGGCGAGCTCACCCGGCCATCATAGCCGACCACGACGCAACTGCCACCCGCGCGCGCGATCAGCGTCGCAAAGCCGCGGCCGATGGCATAAGCGTCAGCGTCGCTCAGCGTCTCGTCGATGATCCCCCGGATATCGTATTCGCGCAAAGTCGTGGGGTCGAAGCGATGGGTCATGGGAATGGTCTTCCGGAAAATGTCTGGCACTTGGCCATAGGACGTTTTGGGGTGCGAACCGTTGCTGCGGCCCTACTGAGAAATTGACGTGAACTCAATTGGCTTGGTGCTGCCCGGGCGCCGCAAACCACTGGATGATGGCCCGGGCGATCCGGCCCGCGCTGTGGCCGTCGCCGAACGGGTTGTGCGCCTGTGCCATCGCAGAATAAGCTTGCGCGTCATCGAGCAGACGGGTCGCTTGCGTGACGATCGTCGCGCGGTCGGTGCCGACCAGTCTTGCGGTGCCCGCCGCAACGCCCTCGGGCCGCTCGGTGGTGTCGCGCATCACCAGCACCGGCTTGCCCAGCGCAGGTGCCTCTTCCTGCACGCCGCCGCTGTCGGTCAGCATCAGATCGGCGATCTGCAGCAGCCGGGTGAAGTTGAGGTAATCGAGCGGCTCGAGCAAAGCGACATTGTCCAGTCCGCCCAGGATCGGCAGCATCGCGGCGCGCACCTGGGGATTGAGATGCACCGGGAAGATGATCGCGACATCGTCGCGCATGGCGAGATCGCGGATGGCATGGGCGATGTCGTCCATTCCGCTGCCGAAATTCTCACGCCTATGGGTGGTGACGCCGATGATGCGTTTGCCCGCAAACCGCGCCTCGACCGGCGCGATCACATCGGCGCGCGCCGGGTTTTCTGCGAGCTGCGCGGTCACCCAGTGCAGCGCATCGACCACGGTGTTGCCGGTGACGAGAATCTTGTCCTCCGCGACCGCCTCGCGGCGCAGCGCATTGGCGGCGGTTTCGGTGGGTGCGAAGTGCAGATCGGCAAAGCTGCCGATGATCTTGCGGTTCACCTCTTCGGGCCAGGGGTGGTAGATATTGCCGCTGCGCAATCCCGCCTCGACATGCGCGACCGGAAGCTTGCGGTAATAGGCCGCAAGCGCGCCGCACATCGCGGTGGCGGTGTCGCCCTGGACGATCACCATGTCGGGCTTTTCGGCATCGAGCACCGCGCCGATGCCGGTGAGCAGCCGCGCGCTGATCTCGTCGAGGCTTTGCCCCGGCTGCATCAAGGCGAGATCATGATCGGGAACCAGCCCTGCGATCTCGAGCACCTGGTCGAGCATCTCGCGGTGCTGGCCGGTGACCAGCACGATCGGCTCGAGGTCATCCGCCTCTTTGAGCGCGGCGATAACCGGGAACAGCTTGATCGCTTCGGGACGGGTGCCGAAGATCACCATGATCCGCTTGGCCCCGGCGCTGTCGTTTGACTTCGTCATCGTCATCGCCCCCCGTTGACCCGCCATTCAGCGACCGACACTGACATAAGTGAAGCCCGCCGCACGCACCTGCTCGGGCTTGTAGATGTTGCGCAGATCGACCAGCGTGTCGCCGCGCATCGTGCGCAGAACGCGGGGCAGGTCGAGCGCGCGGAACACGTCCCATTCGGTGACGATCACCGCGCAATCGGCCTGGTCGAGCGCCTGATAGGTGCCCTTGGCCATGGTCACGCCGGGCATCAACGCGGCTGCGGCCTCCATGCCCTCGGGGTCGAAGGCGACGACTTCGGCGCCGGCATCGATCAGCCCCTGTGCGATCACGATCGCAGGCGCATCGCGCATGTCGTCGGTGTTGGGCTTGAAGGTCAGGCCGAGCAGCGCGATGCGCTTGCCCTCGACATCGCCGCCCATCGCCGCAATCACCTTGCGCGCCATCGCGCGCTTGCGCAGGTCGTTGACCCGGACGACGGCCTCGACGATCTGCAGCGGCGCCTCATGGTCCTGCGCGGTCTTCATCAGCGCCAGCGTGTCCTTGGGAAAGCAGCTGCCGCCATAGCCGGGGCCTGCGTGCAGGAACTTCGACCCGATCCGGCCATCGAGCCCGATGCCGCGCGAGACGTCCTGGATGTTGGCATCGACCTTCTCGCACAGATCGGCCATCTCGTTGATGAAGGTGATCTTGGTCGCGAGGAACGCGTTGGCGGCGTATTTGATCACTTCCGAGGTGCGCCTGGAGGTGAACAGGATCGGCGATTCGTTGAGGTACAACGGCTGGTAGATCTCGCGCATATAGTCGCGCGCCCATTCGACCTCGGTGCCCACCACGATGCGGTCGGGGCGCTTGAAGTCGCCGATCGCGGCGCCCTCGCGCAGGAATTCGGGGTTGGAGACGACCTCGAACTCGGCATCCGGCGCGGCGTGGCGGATGATCTTCTCGACCTCGTCGCCGGTGCCCACCGGGACGGTCGACTTGGTGACGATGACGCAGCGCTTTCGGATCGATTCGGCGATCTCGCGCGCGGCATCGCGGACATAGCTGAGGTCGGCAAAGCCGTCGCCGCGGCGCGAGGGGGTGCCCACCGCGATGAACACCGCATCGGCATCGGCGACGCTGGACGGCAGATCGGTCGAGAACGAAAGGTGCCCCGCGCGGACGTTCTTGGCGACCAGTGCTTCCAGACCGGGCTCGAAGATCGGCATGACCCCGGCAAGCAGCGATTCGATCTTGGCAGGGTCCTTGTCGACACAGACCACGTCATGGCCGAAATCGGCAAAGCAGGCGCCCGAGACCAGGCCGACATAGCCCGAACCAATCATTGCAATCTTCATGTCAGAAAAAGCTCCAGAGCGACCTTGCTCGGTCTAGTTGCCGCCGCACAGGGCGTCAAATGTTCAACGGGCGGACGATGATCGGGCCTGATAGCGACAGATTGTTGCAATGATCTGAACAGTGCATGCGCGATCCGCGTGCTTACAGCGTCTTTTCATAGATCAGATATTCGCGGTTGACCTTGCTGTTGATCGCATCGGCGATCGCAACCATGCCCTGGTTGTCGTCCAGCACCCAGCCCAGTTCGCCGCGCACGCCGCCATAACGGCCGACCACCTCGATCCGTACCGCCTCGATCATCATGAACGCCATCTGCGCGGCGAGCCGCGAATTCTGCAGCTCGGTGCGCACCCCCATCAGCGGAACCCGCACGCTGGGCGAGCGGCAGTTGCGCAGCCACCACAAAAGCTTGGCCCAGCCGAACGGCAGCAGCGAACCCTTGAGCGGTGCGGTCACCGCGTTGATATCGGGCAGGGTCATCAGGAACGCGACCGGACGCCCGTCATATTCGGCGATCATGATCAGGTCCTCGCGCACCAGCGGGCGCAGTTTCTTGCCGATATAGGCAATCTCCGCATCGGTGATCGGCACGAAGCCCCAGTTGTTGCCCCAGGCTTCGTTGAGGATTTCCAGGATGATCGCCGCTTCCTCGTCGAACCGGCTCTTGTCGACCTTGCGGATGCGGATGCGATCGTTGCGGTGGCCCGATGCGACGATCCGCTGGATCAGCGGCGAAAATCCGTCGACGATCGGCAGTTCATAGGTCAGCAGCTTCTTGGCGGGGGTATAGCCCATCGCCTCGATCCATCCGCGATAGGCGCGGTTGTGGTGCCCCATCATCACCATCGGCGGCGAGTCGAAACCTGCGGTCAGCAGCCCCGGCTCGTCCCAGATCGACAGGCTGAGCGGGCCGAGCGCGCGTGTCATCCCCTGATCGCGCAGCCACGCCTCGGCCGCCGTCAGCAGCGCCTGCCCGGTGGCCTCGTCGGCGGCCTCGAACATACCGAAATTGCCGGTACCCGGTCCCATGCCCTGCTCCACCGGCTGGGCGAGCGCGAGGTGATCGATATGCGCCGAAATCCGCCCGACCACCTTGCCGCCGCGCAATGCGATCATCGGCTGGACGGTCGCGTGGCCGTAAAACGGGTTCTTGGCCGGATTGAACATCTCGCGCACCTCGGCGCGCAATGGCGCGACCCAGTTGGGGTCCGATGCGTTCAGCGTATAGGCAATTTCGATGAACGCCTTGAGCCCCGCCTTGTCATTGACCGGGCTGACCCTTATTTCACCTGGGTTCGTCAACACCGTTTCCTTTTCTGGGCCGTGCCTCAAGCCGGGCAGGCCCCGCTCGAAGCGCTCTTTGTCGTCTGCCCATGATCTGTGTCAAGGATATGCGGGCCAGATATTGCCATGTTGCTGCCACGTTGATCTGGCTAAAGCAGGCGATCACAAGCAGGATAATTATGGCAAGCAGCTTTTCTTTGACCGGCACGCACGGTTCCGCAAGCCACGGCGCTACCAGCGCCCGTGTGGTCGGCCAGGTGCCCGACGATATGGCGATGATCCGTGCGGCAGCGACGCTGACCCGCGATCTCAACGCGGCGCGTCCGCTCATCTATTGGGCTGACATGCTCGCGTCGGTCGCGGTCGGCTATGGCGCGCTGGCTGGCGCGATCCTGGCACAGGGCGTTGGCCTTGCCGTGCTGTGCGGCCTCGTTGCGGTGCTCGCTTTGTACCGCGCGGGCAGCTTCATCCACGAACTCACCCATTTGCGGCCCGATGCGGTGCCCGGTTTCAACACCGGCTGGAACGCTTTTGTCGGTATTCCGCTGCTGATCCCCAGCTTCATGTACGAAGGCGTGCACAACCTGCACCACCAGCGCACCCGCTATGGCACCGCCAAGGATCCCGAATATCTTCCGCTCGCGCTGATGAAACCATGGACGGTGCCTTTGTTCGTGGCGGTTGCAGCATTGGGCCCGATCGGTCTGATCATCCGCTATGGCGTGCTCTCGCCGCTGTCGGCGGTGATCCCGCCGCTGCGCCGCATCGTCGTCGAGCGTTATTCGGGGCTGGTGATCAACCCCGCCTTCCGCCGGGTGATGCCCGAAGGCAAGTCGCGCCGCCACTGGCTGGTGCTCGAGGTGCTGGCGAGCGTCTGGGCGATGAGCCTGATCGCGCTGGTCGCGACCGGAACGATCCCCCTGCGCGCCTTCCTGATCGGCCTTGCGGTCGCATCGGGGACGATGGTGCTCAACCAGATCCGCACGCTTGTCGCGCATCTGTGGGAGAACGAGGAGCAGGTGATGAGCGTCACCGCGCAGTATCTCGACAGCGTCAACGTGCCGCCGCCCGGCCTGCTGCCCGAATTATGGGCGCCGGTGGGCTTGCGCTATCATGCGCTGCACCATCTGCTGCCCGGCGTGCCCTATCACGCGCTGCCCGAGGCGCATCGCCGGCTGTCGCGCGAACTCGGCACGTCGACCTATGCGCTGGCGAACTATCGCAGCCTGTCGGGGCTGATCGGTCGCCTGGTCCGCAGCACCTTCCGCACCAACAGTTCGCGATAGTCTGCTGTTTTCCGGCGAAAGCCGGAATCCAGGGCGGCTGCAACGCTATCTGACTCCTGGACTCCGGCTTTCGCCGGAGAACGGTCAGTCGATCGAACCCACGCCCCGCTTGCGCGGCTTGCGCTTGCGATCGACCATCACCGGCTCCACCGGGTCGCCCAGCACCGCGAGTCCCTGGCCCAGCGCGACGCGCTCGTCGAACACGAAGCAGCCGCCCGAAAACAGCGACTCCTCGGCGGGCACCTCCTCGAGATATTTGAGGATGCCGCCCTTGAGGTGGTAGACCTCGTCGAACCCCTGCGCGCGGACATAGGCGGTCGCCTTCTCGCAGCGGATGCCGCCGGTGCAGAACATCGCGATCTTCTTGCCCGATTCGCGCAGCGCCTGTGCCTCGGCATCGAACCACGCGGGAAATTCGCTGAACCGTTCGGTGCCCGGATCGATCGCGCGGGCAAAGCTGCCCTGCTCGACCTCGAAGCTGTTGCGGGTGTCGATCACCACCGTGTCGGGGTCGCTGATCAGCGCGTTCCAGTCGGCCGGATCGACATACGCACCCTGGCCGTGCACCGGATCGATGTCGGGCACGCCCATGGTGACGATCTCGCGCTTCAACCGCACCTTCATCCGGCGGAAGGGTGCAGCGTGCGCGCCCGAATATTTGACCTCGATGTCGCCGAAGCCGGGGAGTTCGCGGATGAAGGCGGTTCCCGCAGCGACGCCCTCGGCAGACCCTGCGATCGTGCCGTTGATCCCCTCGTGCGCCAGCAGCAGCGTGCCGCACAGGCCATGCTGCGCGCACAGCGCCTCCAGCGCGGGACGGACGGCGGCGGGGTCCTCGATCCGCGCGAAATGATAAAGCGCGGCCACGGTGATCGGATAGTCGGGAGAGTCGGTCATGCCCCGCCCATAAGCCAGCGCGCTGCCCGATGCCAATGGTCCCGCTTGCAACCGGCGGCCCGGTGCGGCATGGCAGGGTTATGGTTCCCCTTTCGTTCGCTGGACAGGATTTCACGATCGTCGATCGCGCTGGCCTTTACTGGCCGCAGCGGCGGGCGCTGTTCGTAGCCGACCTGCATTTCGAAAAGGCCAGCTGGTACGCAGCCTCGGGCCAGATGCTTCCCCCTTACGACAGCGCCGCGACGCTCGACCGGCTGGAGGCGGCGATCGCCTTGTGCGGGGCGACCAGCCTGTGGTGCCTGGGCGACAACTTCCACGACAGCCGGGGTGCGCAGCGGCTCGATGCCAGGCTGGCGGAGCGGCTCGAGAGCCTGTCGCGAGGGATCGCGGTCCACTGGATCACCGGCAACCACGACAGCGCGCTCGATGCAGGCTTTGGCGGGGAGGTGATCGACGAGGCGGCGCTGGGCGGTCTGGCGCTGCGCCACCGGGCGGAAGGCGCGCCCGAATCACAGGCCGGCGTGCCCGAGCTGTCGGGCCATTTCCATCCCCGGCTGAGGGTCCGTCTGCGCGGACGGCTGGTCTCGCGGCCGTGTTTTGTGCGCTGTTCGCAACGGCTAATCCTGCCTGCATTCGGATCGCTGACCGGGGGCATGGATGCCGGGGACCCTGCGATCTTGAAGGTGATGGGGGACGATCCGCATGCGGTTGTCGCTACGGAAAGCAGGGCACTCGCATTCCAATTGCAAAAAACGGCAGAATTGCGGGGCTGAGCCGCCGCACGCCACCTGTTGCGTTTTTACCATAATGCTTTGCATTTTTGCGGGTGACCCGCGCAAATGCTGGAATCTTGGCCGCATTGGTTTAACGTTAGCGTCAAGGTGGCAAATGACCACCGCGCGTGACTGCAATCAGGAGAGAGATATGCCCAAGCGTTTCGGCAAGACCAGCCGTGTGTCCCTTATGCTTTCCGCCGGCCTTGTCGGCATCGTCAGTCCGGCGTACGCGCAGGAGACCCCCAGCGAAGGCATCAACGACAGCAACACCATCGTCGTCGTCGCCCAGGGGCGCGAGCAATTGCTCTCCGACGTGCCTGTCGCGGTTTCGGCGGTGAATGCTGAGACGCTCGAAAACACCGGCGCCAACGACATCCGCCAGCTCAACCAGGTCGTGCCCTCGCTGCTCGTCTCCTCGACCGGCAACGAAGCCAACGGGTCGGCGCGTATCCGCGGTATCGGCACCGTCGGCGACAACCCGGGCCTCGAAAGCTCGGTCGCGGTGTTCATCGACGGCGTCTACCGCTCGCGCTCGGGTATCGGCCTCAACGAACTGGGCGAGATCGAACGCGTCGAGGTTCTGCGTGGGCCCCAGGGCACGTTGTTCGGCCGCAACGCCTCTGCCGGTATCATCTCGATCTATTCGAAAAAGCCCGAATTCGAATTCGGCGGCTTTGGCGAGGCGACCTACGGCAATTACGACAACATCCGTGTCGCCGGTGGCCTCACCGGCCCGATCTCCCAGACGCTCGCCGCCCGGTTGGACGGCGTCTACGAAAAGCGCGACGGCTTCCTGCGCGACGTCACCAACAACATCGATCTCAACAATCGCGATCGGTATTTCGTCAAGGGCCAGCTGCTTTGGGAGCCGACCGACGATGTGTCGTTCCGTTTCATCGCCGATTACACCAACCGTGACGAACGCTGCTGCGGCGCGGTCTATCTCGGCCGCGATTTCAACCCGCTGATCGGCGATCTCAACAATCCGTCGACGCCGCTGGTGCCGCTCCAGGCCAATGGCAACAACATCATCAACGTGCTGCGCGATCTGGGGCAGCCCATGGTGTCGTTCAACGATCCGTTCAGCCGCAACGCCTATGTCACCCCGGGCCGCAACTATAACGGCAGCACCAAGGACGGCGGCGTTTCGCTCGAGGTCAACTGGAACCTCGGCGGGGTCTCGCTGACGTCGATCACCGGCTATCGCGAGTACAAGAACAGCCAGGCGGGCGACATCGACTACAGCACGCTCGATATTCTGTACCGCTCCGATGACGAGGATGCGCAGTTCCGCCGGTTCAAGACCTTCACCCAGGAACTCAGGGTGCAGGGCGAAGCCTTTGGCGGAACGCTCGACTGGCTGGTCGGCGGTTATTTCGCCAACGAGGACCTGACCGTCCGCGACAATCTGCGCTTCGGCAACCAGTATGGCCGGTTCGCAAGCTGCCGCCTGATTTCGGGTGGCGGTCTGGCGCAATTCTATTCGCCGGGGTCGGCCGGCTGTATCACTCCCACCGGCAGGGCCGTTCTCACCGGCGCGGTTCCGGGCGTCGCATCGCCCTTCGGTGCGGCCGGCCCGGCCATCGTGGCGGGGATCGACCGGCTCGACGCGATCAACAACCGCGGCTCGATCAGCGATCGTTATTTCCAGAACAGCCGCAACTTCGCTATCTTCACGCACAACATCGTGCACATCACCGACCGGCTCGATCTGACCTTGGGCGTGCGCTACACCAACGAGCGCAAGCGCTTCAACGCCACCTTCAGCAACGACAACATCGGTTGCGTCCAGAACCAGGCCGCGCTCACGCCGTTCCTGACCAACGCCGGGCTGGCCGCTGTTGCAGGCGGCATCATCGGCCTGTCGTGCCAGGGCAACTCGACCGCAGAGCTCAACGGGGTGTCGATCAACGATCGCCGCACCGAAAGCGAGTTCACCGGCACGGCGGTCCTGTCCTGGAAGGCCACCGACGACCTGCTGTTCTACGGCAGCGCCTCGCGCGGCTACAAGGCGGGCGGTTTCAACCTCGATCGTTCGGCGCTCAAGGGGCCGATCGTCGCGCCGCTGGGCCAGGTGCCCACCACGACCTTCGCGGCCGTGGGCGGCGCGCAAGCGCTCGTCGGCAACCTGCAGTTCGACCAGGAAATCGTCGATGCGTTCGAACTGGGCATGAAATATGCCAGCGGCCCGCTGACCGTCAACGTCGCGCTGTTCCGCCAGCAGTTCGAAAACTTCCAGCTCAACACGTTCAACGGCACCGTGTTCCTGGTGCAGACCGTCAACGGCTGCTCGACCAATCTTGGCGGCGCGGACCGGGATCAGAACCTGTCGCCAGCTGGCACGAACTTCAACGCCAACGCAGCGCTCACCGGCGCCTGCGCACCTGGCGACACCACTTATGGTGTGCGCGCCCAGGGCGTGGAAGTGGAAGCCTCGATCAACCCCGTCCGCAACTTCACCGTCAATGGCGGCGTCACTTATGCGCAGACCAAGTACCGCAACAATCTGGTCGGCAACAAGACCGGCGCGCCGCTGGATCCGGCGCTGCGCCTGCTCCCCGGCGACAACCTGTCGAACGCTCCCGAGCTGACGCTGACCGGATCGGTGGCCTGGACCCCCGACATCGGTGACAGCGGCCTGTCGGGCCTGGTCTATGTCGATACCCGCATGACCGAGGGCTTCAACACCGGCTCCGACCTGTTCCCGCAGAAGGAACAGCCCAGCTTCGTGGTGGTCAACGCCCGCGTCGGCTTGCGCGGACCCGATCAGGGATGGGCGGTCGAGCTCTGGGCACAGAACCTGTTCAACGAGGACTTCACCCAGGTCGCGTTCAACAGCCCGTTCCAGGCTGGCGCCACCTCGGCACCCTTCGTCGATCCGCAGTTCCCCGGTGGGCGCCAGATCTTCTCGGCGTTCCTCGGCGAACCGCGCACCTACGGCATCACGCTGCGCAGCCGTTTCTGATCCTGACCGCATAGCCGGACACAAAAGGCCCCGTCTGCACGCGCAGGCGGGGCCTTTTGCTGTTGGCCTTACACGGTTGTCGAACGCATTGCGTGGCGCAGGAGTGTCACCGCCAGCACGGTCACTGCGCAGGCCATCAGACCCGCGGCGAGCACGAACGGCGCGCCGGGAAAAAACGGCCCGCGGCTATCGGCAAAGGCGGCGAACATACCGGTCATCACCGGCGGACCGATGATGGCGGTGAGGCTGATGGTGCTCGCGATCGCGCCCTGCAGTTCGCCCTGCGCATCCTCGGCGATGCGCGGGCTCATCAATTGCTGCATCGCGGGAAAGCACATGCCTGGCACCGCGCCGATGACCATGCCGATCACCACGACCAGGGTGCTGGGGGCAAAGGCGAGGATAAGGAACGAGGGCACCGCAAAGGCTAGACTGACCGTCGCCGTCTTCACCGCACCGAAGCGCGCGATCATCCTGCCCGACAGAACCCCCTGGGTTAGCACCAGCAACGTTCCGAACAGCGCCACCGTCATCCCCGTGATGGCAGGCGTCCAGCCGAACTTGAGCGTGCCGTAATAGGCCCAGACCGAAAGCTGCGACTGGCTGGCGAGCTGCATCAGGAAGATCGCCGCCAGGCAGCCGATGACCAGCGGGATCCGGGCCATGCGAACAAGCGTTCCAAAGGGGTTGGAGCGGAAGGGATCGAAGCGCCGCCGCCTCGCGACATCGAGCGTCTCCCTGAAATTGAACCAGCCGAACGCCACGCCCAGCGCGCACAGCACCGCTGCGGCGATGAAGGGCAGACGGTCCCCGTACTGGCCGATCAGCCCACCGATCGCCGGGCCGAGCACGAATCCCGCAGCGCCTGCGCCGCCCAGCATTCCGAACGCTGCGCCGCGCCGATCGGGCGCTATGCTGTCGGCGATGCAGCTGTTGGCAGCGGCAAAGCTTGCCCCCATGATGCCCGACACCAGCCGTCCGACGAACAGCCAGGCGAGGCTGGGGGCTGCAGCCATCAGCGCATAATCGATGCCCAGCAGCGCCAGCGTCGCCAGCAGCACGGGCCGCCTGCCGAATCGGTCGCTCAGGCCCCCGATGACGGGCGCGAACAGGAACTGCATGGCGGCATATGTGAACAGCAGCCAGCCACCCCAGGTCGCGGCCCGATCAATGCCCTCGCCGGTCAGGGTCTGGATCAGCGACGGCATGACCGGCACGATCAGACCTATGCCGGCCATGTCGATGAATACAATGGAGGCCAGCACGACGAGGTTGCGATTGATCACGGCGGGCCTTCCTGGTGAAAGACAACACAGGAGCGTGATGGCATCACGCGCTCAAGATCCCGGCAACACCCCAGGCAAAGCCCCGGATTGAGGCGAAATTTCTGCTCAATTCTACTGAATTGCCCCCGGCTATTTGCTGGTCGTACTCGCTTTAAGTATCGCGATCAAGAATGACTTGCTGCAGAGCGCTGAGTGTCGATGCCAGTTAGTACCAGGAAGGGCGTTATTCGGAATCGCAAGTAGCCGCTGCGGCAACGCGCGGCTTGCGGCCCTGGGCGATGACGTACCATTCGCTGCTGCCCTTGCGGCTGGCGGGTGGCTTGGCGTGCTTGACCGACTTGAAGTGCTGCTTGAGCAGGGCAAGCAGCTCGTTGTCGGTCCCGCCGGCCAGCACCTTGGCGACGAACGCGCCGCCCTCGGCGAGATGATCGACCGCGAAGTGCGCCGCCGCCTCGACCAGCCCCATCGTGCGCAGATGGTCGGTCTGCTTGTGGCCCACGGTGTTGGCCGCCATGTCGGACAGGACGAGGTCGGGCTGGGCGCCCAGCGCCTCGATCAATGTGTCGGGCGCATGATCGGCCATGAAGTCCATCTCGAAGATGGTGACGCCCTCGATCGGATCGACCGGCAGCAGGTCGATCCCTACCACGGCGGCCTTGGGGTTGATCCGCCGGATCAGCTGTGCCCAGCCGCCCGGGGCTATGCCCAGATCGATGATGTGCCGCGCCTTGCGCACCAGCGAGAACTTTTCGTCAAGCTCGACCAATTTGTACGCGGCGCGGCTGCGATAGCCATCGGCCTTGGCCTTGCGCACATAGGGGTCGTTGAGCTGGCGCGAGAGCCAACGGTTGGACGATGCGGTGCGCCCCTTGGCGGTCTTGACCCGCTGGTGCAGCGCATCGCCATATCGGCCGACGGGCTTGCGCGCGCTCGAGCCGGGGACCTTCTTGGTGCTGTCGCTGGCAGGGCTGGCGCCATCCTTGCCGGCAGCATCGCTGCCGGTGCCATCCTTGCCGCCGCTATTCTTGGCACCACCTGTCTTGTTGCTGCCCTTTCCACCGCTTTTGGCGCCACCGCTCTTGGTGCCGCCACGCTTGCTGTCGCTACCGCTCATGTCGTGCTTCCGTGCTGTGGCGGTGCCGCCGGGGTGGGTGCCGGTGCGTCGCGGCCCATCAACGCGCGCAAGATGCCCTCGCGGATGCCGCGGTCGGCAACGCCCAGCCGTACCGCAGGCCAGATGTCGAGAATTGATTCGAGGATGGCGCAGCCCGCCACCACCAGATCGGCGCGCTCCTTGCCGATGCACGGCAGTTCGCGGCGCTGCTGCAGGCTGAGCTCGGCAAGGCGCGTGCTGATCGCGCGCATCGAATCGGATGGAACAATCAGCCCGTCGATCGCGTCGCGGTTATAGCAGGGCAGGTCGAGATGCAGGCTGGCCAGCGTGGTCACGGTGCCGCTGGTGCCCAGCAGCCGCCGGTCCTCGTTGGCCATCATCGGCAGCCGCGCGGCAAACGGGGCGAAACCTGCCATCACCCGGTCGCGCATCCGCTGATAGGCCGCCGCGCGCGCGTCGGCATCGTCGGGATCGAACTGCTCGCTCTCGGTCAGCGTCACCACGCCCCACGGCACGCTCATCCAGTCGAGGATGTCGGGCACCGGGCCAGAGCTGTCGACCAGCACCAGTTCGGTCGATCCGCCGCCGATGTCGAAGATCAAGGCGGGGCCGTCACCGGGCTCGAGCAGGATATGGCAGCCCAGCACCGCCAGCCGCGCCTCTTCCTCGGCGGTGATGATGTCGAGCACGATTCCGGTTTCGCGGCGGACGCGTTCGATGAAATCGGGGCCGTTGCTCGCCTTGCGGCACGCCTCGGTCGCGACCGAACGCGCCAATGCGACATGGCGGCGGCGCAATTTGTCGGCGCAGATCGACAGCGCGGCCACCGCGCGGTCCATCGCCGCATCGCTCAGCCGTCCCGACTGGCCCAGCCCCTCGCCCAGCCGCACCACGCGCGAAAACGCATCGACGACGACGAAGCCGTCGGCTGCCGGTTTGGCGATCAAAAGCCTGCAGTTGTTGGTGCCAAGATCGATCGCGGCATAGGCCCGCCTGGCGTTCCAGTTGCTGCGGTCGGCGGCGCGCCCGCGTGCGCCGCTGCCCTGGCCGGAACCTGCCTGTTTTCTGTTGTGATGTTCTGCCGCATGCCGGCCGCTGTTGGCGGTTTCCGCCAATTCGCCCGAGCCTGACGCTGGTTCGGCAGAGTGCGACGCCAACGGGTCAGCCTGCGGCAACGGTGTCGATCGCTCCACCATGCCAAAATGCTCTTTTTTCTCATCCGGTGTTCCCGCGCAGCCAAAACGCCCACGCATCGCCGGTACTTGGCGGCAAGGTTAGCCATTTTGCGACAAACGCGCAAGCATCGCTCCATAGGACGGCGTTTTGGGTCTTGACCGGTTTTGCCGACACGCCTAATTGGCACCCCTTCGTGTTGCCCCTTCGTCTAATGGTAAGACCACGGACTCTGACTCCGTTAATCAAGGTTCGAATCCTTGGGGGGCATCCAACCTTCTCCTTTCAGCATCGCAATACGCCGCGCGCCGGGCTTGAGTGTGGCGCCTCGGCGCGATCGGGCGCATGGTTGCGCAGTGAACACCGCGCCTGTCCCTTTCGTCACCGGACTGCCCCCGGTCATCCCCCAGACCTGCCGGTTGCTGGTGCTCGGCAGCCTGCCGGGCAACCGCTCGCTGGCGGCGCGGCAATATTATGCGCATCCGCAAAACCATTTCTGGCGGCTGATGGACCGCGTGACAGGTGATTCGCTGGCCGGGCTTCCCTATGACGAGCGGCTGGTGCGGCTGGGTCGGCACCACATCGGCCTGTGGGATGTGATCGCCACCGCGCGGCGGGCATCGAGCCTTGATGGCGACATCAAGCAGGCGGTGAGCAACCCGCTGGCCGGTCTGGTGGCGACGCTGCCCGATTTGCGCGCGGTGGCCTGCAACGGCGCATTGGCGACCAAGCTGGCGACGCGCCAGCTGGCGGACCAGCTGGCGGATACGGGGCTTCCCGTTATCGCGCTGCCGTCAACCAGCCCGGCCTATACGCTGGCATTCGCCGCCAAGGCCGAGCGCTGGCAGGTGCTGCGGGACTATCTCGAGCCCTGATCTCAGGCCCGATCGGCGCCTGGCGCGCGCAGCGCCGCTAGCGCAGGATTGGCCGCCACCTGCTCGGCAACATAGCGCGCGGCTTCTTCGGCCTGTTTGCGGCCCAGATGCCAGTCGAGAATCTGCATCCCCTGGACGATCGGCGGGCTGAGCAGGATGTCGCCGTCGCGCAGCATCGATCGCGAGGCGATCCGGCTGGCGACCACCATCGATCGCTGCATGATCTCGACGATCGAGGGGAAATCGCTGTCCGACTTGCGCCGCAGCAGCAGGTCGCGGATCAGCTGTCCGCGCCGGCGCAGCGTCGCATACGCCGCCTTGATCCGCCAGGTCTGGCCTGCTTCTCCCAAGGTCACGACGATGTTTGGGCCGGATTTGAGCGCGCGCATCGTCACCACCGGAACGTTGTCGAGCACGCCGCCATCGACCAGGATATTGCCCTCGGTATCGATGAACGGCGGCAGGATCGTCGGCAGCGAACCCGACGCGCGCACCGCGTGCCACAACGGCCCGCGCCGGTGGACGTGCAGGTCGTTGGTCGACAGGTTGGTCGAGATCGCAAAGAAATTGATCGGCTGGTCGGCAATGTCGGCATTGCCATAGCGGACTTCGAGCTCGGCATCGAACACCGCAGGGTCGAGCAGCGAATGGATCGGCACGGTGAAACGCCGCATCGCCTTGGCATCGATGAACATCGCTTCCATCTGGTCGAGCGTGCGTGGCACGGTTAACCCCTGTGCGATCGCACCGCCCATCGCCGCGCCCGCGCTGGTGCCACCGATCAGGTCGATCGGTATGCCCGCCTCCTGCAGCCCGCGCACGATGCCCAGATGCGCGCAGCCCAGCGCGCCGCCGCCCGCCAGCACCAGCCCGACCGCGCGGCCGGTGAGGAACCGGGCGACCCGCTCGAAGTCGCCTTCGGCGTCGCGCGCGACATGATGGTGCAGATGCGGATCGCGCCCCGCAAGCCAGGCCGCGGTGCCGCCGATCGGCTGCTCGGCCTGCTCGCGCACCACCAGCAGCGTCCGGTTGGGCGATTCGATCGCGGCGCACCCGGCGATCTCCAAAGGTGCCAGCGCCGGGCTCGCCCCGGCTTCGGCGATCATCAGCAGCCCGTCGGCGTTGCGGCAGACCAGCGCCCCCCATTCGGCATCGCCGCTGGCATCGATCAGCAGATAGCCGCGCCGGGCCTCGTGTTCGCGCAGCCACGCCTGATAGGCGCTGGCCGCGCCGGGCGGCACGTCGCTCTCGCGCACCAGCATCACCTGGCGATCATCGGGAATGGTGCGCCGGATGGCACTGGCGAGCCGCTCGAGCAGCGCCGGATCGAGCCGGCTGCTGCCGCACGGTACCACCGCGATCACGCGCGGAAGCCGCGCCTCCATCGGCGGGGTCTTGGCGGTGACGGCGGCAAGCCGCTGGGTGACCGCCGTCAGGATGGCGGGCACGAGCTGCGGATAGGCGCTGACGACGGCATCGTAGCTCTCCCGGTCGAGCGCCATCACCACGCTGTCGCGGCTGGCCTGCAGCGTCGCGGTGCGGGCTCCGCCGCCGAAAAACGCGAGCTCGCCCACCGGCTCGCCCGCTTCGATCTGTGCGACCGCCTTGCTGCCCGTCGGAGTCTCGATCAGCACGCGCAGGCGACCCGTCTCGAGGAAATACAGCGTATCGGCGGTGTCGCCTTGCCTGACCAGAGTGGCGCCGGCGGGGACTTCCTGGCGGCGCGCCTGGTGGCTCAGCGCATCGATCGCAGCCTGATCGACATTGGCAAACAGCCCGGCCTGCATCCAGTCGCGCAACACGCCCTCGGCCTCTTGCTCTTCGGGTGACCCCATTCCCATCGCTGTCGCTCCGTGTGCTGCATCTCGCCGCTCAGCCGGTCAGGCGGTTCGTCGGTCTAGCGCAGCGATCGGCAAAACAGAAGCCTGTCGGCAGGACCGCCCGGCTTTGCGACCAGCCGAGCAACCCTTTGCCGGTTCATCCCTTGGTGAGGGGCTGGCCGGGCCGCCCCCCAAACCGCCTCTTGGCTCGGTCAGCACGCCCCTCGACATCTACAAGAATGCAAGCGGGGCGCGAGGCGGACAGGCAGAAGGAACATTATCATGAACATGCAGGATTCCACCCTCGCGAGCGGCAATGAGACGATTTCCAGCGACCAGGTCGATGGTACCGCTGTCTATGGCAGCGACCGCGAAAAGATCGGTTCGGTGACCAACATGCTGATCAGCAAGCGTCAGGGCAATGTCACCGACGTTATCGTTTCGGTCGGCGGCTTTCTTGGCATCGGCAGCGAACTGCACAGTCTGCCCTGGTCCAAGTTCAGCTATGACACCGAGCTTGGCGGCTATGTCGTCAACGTGACCGCAGACCAGCTGAAGAACGCACCGAGCTTCTCGGATTCGGATCGCGACCGCGCGACCAACCGCGAATACCAGACCAGCGTCTACGACTATTGGGCCGTGAAGCCCTATTGGTGATCGCTTGAGCGACCACGACGTGACCAATGCCGGGCCGGGAAGCACACGCTTTCCGGCCCGGCTGCGTTCGGGCGATCGCAATCTGTGTCTAGGGTACCGGTAAAGGGCTTGCGTTCGCCAAGTGGCTGGTCCTAAGCGGCGCGGTGCCAGTTTGGCGCGACTTGCAGGATCGGCTATTTCCGGATGCTCAAACGGCTTTACCACTGGACGCTCGCCAAGGCAGCGCATGACAAGGCGCCCCGCTGGCTGGCCGCCATCAGCTTCATCGAATCGAGCTTCTTCCCGATCCCGCCCGATGTGATGCTCGCGCCGATGTGTCTGGCGAGGCCGCAAAAGGCGTTCCAGTACGCGCTGATCTGCACCGTCGCCTCTGTGTTCGGCGCGTTGCTGGGCTATGCGATCGGCTTTTTCCTGTTCGAAACCGTGGGCCGCGCCATCCTCGATTTTTACGGACTCGCCGGGCCGTTCGAAGAGTTCAAGACGAGCTTCAACGAACAGGGCTGGCTGATCGTGCTGCTGGCAGGATTTACCCCGCTGCCGTTCAAGGTGATCACCATCGCGGCCGGCGCGACCGCGATGCCGCTGTACGTGCTTGTCGCCGCGTCGATCATCGCACGCTCGGCGAGGTTCTTCGTGGTCGCGACCCTGTTATGGAAGTTCGGCCAGCCGATGCAGGACTGGATCGACCGCAACTTCGCGCTCGCCACGACGCTGGTCGGCGTGCTGTTCGTCGGCGGTTTCGTGGCGCTCAAGTTCGTATTCTGACCCTTTAGGGTCAGCTGCGGCGCACCATCAGCGATTCATAGCGCTTACGCAGCGCGGCAGGGATCGGCTGCGGTCCGGCCTTGTCGGTCAGCACCAGAGTGGTGGTGCAGGTCGCGACGCACACCCCGTTCTGGAACGCAGCCGAACAGATGTCCCAGCTCGACGTGCCGAGCCGCCCGATACCGCTCATCACCTCGACCGGATCGGGAAAATGCGCCTCGGCGACATAATCGATCGCGACCGCAGCGATCAGCCAGCGTTCGCCCTTCTGGCGGCGTTCGAGACCCAGGCTGTGGTTGAACCGCACCCGGCCATTCTCGAACAAGGCCGCCATCGCGACATTGTTGATATGGCCGAGCGGGTCGAGGTCCTGGAACCGGGTTTCGGTGACAGTGCTGAACGGATAGCTTTCCGGATCGCGCTGCCAGGCTTCGGATTTGGGCATAAGGGTTTCCGGGTGCCGCTCAGAGCGAGCGCCCGATCAGCTCCTTCATGATCTCGCTGGTGCCGCCGAAAATGCGCGTCACGCGCGCGCCGCGCCATGCCCGGGCGATGGGATATTCGTTCATGTAACCCGCGCCGCCGTGCAGCTGCAGGCACTTGTCCATGACTTCCCACTGCAGTTCGGTGTGCCACAATTTGGCGGCAGCGCCTTCGACGGCGGTCAGTTCCTTGGTCGCATGGCGGTTCAGCGCCCAGTCGAGATGCGCCCAGCCGACCTGCAGCTTGGTCTTGAGGTCGGCGAGCACGAAGCGGGTGTTCTGGAAATCGAACACGGTCTTGCCGAACGCCTTGCGGTCCTTCACGAATTCGACGGTGTCGTCATAGGCCTTCTGCGCCGAAGCCTGGGCCGAGACCGCGATCGACAGACGTTCCTGCGGAAGCTCGCTCATCAGATAGATGAAGCCCTTGCCTTCTTCGCCCAGGCAGTTGGTCATCGGCACGCGCACGTCGTTGAAGAACAGCTCCGAGGTATCGGCAGCATCCTGGCCGATCTTGTCGAGGTTGCGACCCCGGCTAAAGCCTTCGCGGTCGCCTTCGACGAGGATGATCGACACGCCCTTCCAGGCGGGCTGGATCTCGGTGTCGGTCTTGGCGCAGACCAGGATCAGGTCGGCGTTCTGGCCGTTGGTGATATAGGTCTTCGATCCGTTGATGACGTAGTGGTTGCCGTCCTTCTTGGCGGTGGTGCGGATGCCCTGAAGGTCCGATCCCGTGCCCGGCTCGGTCATCGCGATCGCGGTGATCGTTTCGCCCGAAACCAGACGCGGCAGCCACTTTTGCTTCTGCTCTTCCGAACCGTACTGGACGAGATAGTTGACCACGATGTCCGACTGCAGCGAGAAGCCGAGCGGCGATCCGCCGAAATAGGCCGCTTCCTCGTTGACGATGGCGTTGTAGCCGAAGTCGAGACCAAGCCCGCCATATTCTTCCGGAACGGTGGGGCACAGCATGCCAAGCTCACCGGCCTTGGGCCAGATTTCACGTGGAACAATCTTTTCCTCGTCCCACTTCACCGCATTGGGCGCGACCTCTTCCTGCATGAAGCGGCGGACGGTCTGGCGGAACGCCTCGTGATCGGCATTGTAGGCGGTGCGAGCAAGGGCATCGAGCGACATGAGCATCTCTCCGGTATGATTTGGCGCGCGATTCATGCCGCGCAGCACGTCAGCGGGTCTAGCGCCGCGTTGACGCGAACGTCAATCAGTATTTAATCGACCGGTTAAAAGGGCGGAGCCATCCAGCGCCAGGGCGGCCCATGCTGCAGCTGGCGGCCCGGTCGCGATGTCGCACAACCCTGCTACGAGATGCCCGTGGCGGCCGATTGATTTCGCGCGAAGCTGTGATAGTCTTGCTGCTGGCGCTGCTTTTTGCGGAGTGTGCGATGAACAATCTTCTGTTTGCCGGTGCAGCAGCGCTGCTGCTGGCGTCTCCCGCCTTGGCCCAGACGCCGCGCCCGCTCGATCGTGACGAGATCGTCGTCGTTGGCGCACGGCTTTCCGATCTCGAGGCCGATCTGGCGCGCTGCGTCGCCGGCGAGTGCGGCGTGCGCGAGGATGTCATCGCTTCGGTCCGCTATGCCGAGGCGATGTTCCGCAACGGCGATTACAGGACCGCGCGATCGGTGCTGGCGCGTTCGGTCTCGCGGACCAGAAAGGGCGCGGACAGCGATCCGTTCGCCGTAGCCGAACTCCACACCGCGCGCGCCACCATCGCCTGGCATTATGGCGACCAGCGCGAGGCGCTGCGCGCCACTTCAGCGAGCACCCGGTTGCTCAACAAGCATGTGCCCGATTCGCCCAATGCGCTGATGGCGCGGATGCGGATGATCAGCGCGCAGGCGCAGAACTTCAGTGCCGGGCACACCCGCGACCGGCTCAAGGCCCTGTCCGATGACGCCCAAAGCGCTGGCCAGCCGCTGATCGCGCTGCGTGCCGATCTGGGGCGGGCGTCGATGCTCCACAACCAGGGCCAACCGAAAGAGGCGCAGATGCTGCTCGATGCGGTGGCCGCGAGCACCGCGCCCAACAGCCAGGCCCTTCGGCTGGCGGCGCAGATCCTGCAGATGCGGCTGGCCGCGCGCGGCGGTGACCCCCAGGCCATCGAAACTTTGATCGCCAGCCTGACCGAAAGCCAGAAGCAGCTTGGGCCGGTGCTGGTCTGGTCGCCCGAATTCCCCACCCCCGATGGCGGCGGCAACATCCCGCTCGCTTCGCCCCGCGGGCTCGACGCGCGCTCATCCGATCTGCTGGGGCTGCGCTGGGTGGACATCGGCTTTGCTGTCGGTGCCGACGGGCGGGTCGAGGATGTCGAGGTCCTGCGCGGGTCGCCGCGACCCGACTGGTCCAAGCCGTTGCAGCGCATGATCGCACAGCGACGTTACACGCCATCGGCGAACTTCGACGATATCGCCGGGCGCTACCGCGTCGAACGCTTCACGCTCACCGGCGATTTCCAGGTTCCGACAGGATCGCTCATCCGGCGCCGTGGAGGCCCGGCGCGGTTCGAGCAGATGGACCTTACCGCAGCAGCGCCATTGCCCACCAAGGCGTCTGCGCCGGCCGGCTGACCCACCCCCGCCGCATCGATCCGATGGCGGCCGCATTCGCGCAGAACGTAGCGGCATGACCGGCGATGCTGCGCAACATAAAATGGCGCAAATGCTTGCCCAACCCGGTTCGGCAAGGCTATGCACCTGCGGCAGGGGCGTCTTCAACCAACCAGGCCGGATCCCGGCGCGAAGATAGCGGAAAACCACCAGCGGCCGCAGCTGCGCGTCCGCCAGCCAAGGGCCTGTCGATGACCGATAAGATCAACGTCCAGTTCACCGAGCGCGAGGCGCTGCATTTCCATTCTGCGGGGCGGCCCGGCAAGATCGAGATCATCGCCTCAAAGCCGATGGCGACCCAGCGCGACCTCAGCCTGGCGTATTCGCCCGGCGTCGCGGTGCCGGTACGCGCCATCGCCGAGGACCCGGCCACGGCATATGATTACACCGCCAAGGGCAATCTGGTCGCGGTGATTTCCAACGGCACCGCGATCCTGGGGCTGGGCAATCTGGGCGCGCTGGCCTCCAAGCCGGTGATGGAAGGCAAGGCGGTGCTGTTCAAGCGCTTCGCCGACGTCGATTCGATCGATATCGAGGTCAACACCGAGGACGTCCAGCGTTTCATCGAGTGCGTCGAACTGCTCGAGCCTACCTTCGGCGGCATCAATCTCGAGGACATCGGCGCGCCTGCCTGCTTCATCATCGAACAGGCGCTGAAAGAGCGGATGAACATCCCGGTGATGCACGACGACCAGCATGGCACCGCGATCATCTCGGCGGCCGGGCTGCTCAACGCCTGCTTCCTGACGGGCCGCGATTTTGCCGACGTCAAGATGGTGGTCAACGGCGCAGGCGCAGCGGCGATCGCGTGCACCGAGCTGATCAAGGCGATGGGCGTACGCCACGACAACGTGCTGATGTGCGACCGTTCGGGCGTGATCTATCAGGGCCGCGACGACCTTGACCAGTGGAAGTCGGCGCATGCCGCCAAGACCGACCGCCGGACGCTCGAAGAGGCATTGGACGGCGCGGATATCTTCCTGGGCCTGTCGGCGGCAGGGGCATTGAAGCCCGAGATGGTGATGAAGATGGCGCCGCAGCCGATCATCTTCGCGATGGCCAACCCCGATCCCGAAATCACCCCGCCCGATGCCAAGGCGGCGCGCCCCGATGCGATCATCGCCACCGGCCGGTCGGATTATCCCAACCAGGTCAACAACGTGCTGGGCTTCCCGTTCATCTTCCGCGGCGCGCTCGACGTGCGCGCGACCGCGATCAACGAGGAGATGAAGATCGCGGCTGCCAAGGCGATCGCCGAACTGGCGCGCGAACAGGTGCCCGAGGAGGTCGCTGCGGCCTATGGCGGCGCGACCCAGAAATTCGGCGTCGACTACATCATCCCCGCGCCGTTCGATCCGCGGCTGATGGAGCGCGTGTCGGCTGCGGTCGCACAGGCGGCGATGGACACCGGGGTGGCGCAAAAGCCGATCCTCGACATGGACGAATATCGCCACTCGCTCAAAAGCCGGCTCAACCCGACGACCGCCGTGCTCACCCAGGTCTATGAGGACGCCCGCGCCAATCCCAAGCGCGTGGTGTTTGCCGAGGCCGAGGAAGAGGTGGTGCTGCGCGCCGCGATCCAGTTCCGCGATGGCGGCTACGGCACGCCGGTGCTGGTCGGGCGCGAACACCGCGTGCGCGACAAGCTCAAGGAACTTGCGGTCGACGATCCGATGGCGTTCGAGGTGCACAACAGCGTCAACTCGCCATTGGTCCCGCAGATGGTCGAGATGCTCTACGAGCGGCTGCAGCGGCGGGGCTATCTCAAGCGCGACGTCAAGCGCATGGTCAATCAGGATCGCAACATTTTCGGTTCGGCGCTGCTGCAGCTGGGCGAGGCCGATGCGATGCTCACCGGCATCACCCGCACCTTCGGCCAGTCGATGCGCGAGATCCTGCGCGTGCTCGATCCCAAGCCGGGCGAAACGCCGTTCGGCATCCATCTGATGGTGGGCAAGAGCCACACCGTGTTCCTCGCCGACACCACGGTCAACGAGCGGCCGAGCGCCGAGGAACTGGCGTGCATCGCCGAGAACACCGCGCAGGTCGCCAAACGGCTGGGGCATGAGCCTCGCGTCGCGTTCCTGTCCTATTCCAACTTCGGCAACCCGCCGGGACGCTGGCTCGACAACATCCGCGATGCGGTGACGATCCTCGACCAGAAGGGCGCGAACTTCGAATATGAAGGCGAAATGTCGCCCGACGTTGCGCTGAACCCCAGGCTGATGGCGAAATATCCGTTCTGCCGCCTGTCGGCGCCGGCGAACATCCTGATCATGCCAGGCCTGCAATCGGCCAACCTGTCGGCCAAGCTGCTGCGCGAACTGGGCGGCGATGCGATGATCGGCCCGATGCTGATCGGCATGGAAAAGCCGGTGCAGATCGCCGCGATGTCATCGACCGCAGGCGAGCTGCTGACGCTGGCGCTGCTGGCATCGTCGGGCGTGGTGGGCTGATAGATCGGCAGTACGGCACTCACCCCTCCCGCCTGCGGGAGGGGTGATCAGGTTACCGCTGCGTCGTCGGCCCGATCAGGTCGCCGGCGCTCCAGCCAGGGTCTTGCGGATCAGCGCGATCAGGTCGTCGGGCGCGAATGGCTTGGTGATCAGCAGGTCGTGCGGGCAATCGCTGGTCAGCGCACCGCCGGCATAGCCGGTCATCAGCACGATCGGAATGCCGGGCCAGCTCTTGCGGACTTCGGCTGCCAGCATCTTGCCATCCATGCGCGGCATGGTGATGTCGCTCAGCAGCAGGTCGGGCTGGATGCCACAGGCCGCGACCCGATCGAGCGCCGCCTGGCCGTCCTCGGCCTCGATCACGGTGAAGCCCGCCTCCTGCAGCACGTCGCTGACATGCGCCCGCAGCGCGGCGTTGTCCTCGGCCAGCAGGATGGTGCAATCGTCGCGGCATGCAGGTTCGGTGCCCTCGGTCGCAGTGCTCTCGTCGCGGTCCTGTGGCACTTCCTCTGCGGCCGGCAGCCACAAGATCACCGTGGTGCCTTCGCCCAGCGTCGTGTCGAGCGTCACGAAACCGCCCGATTGCGCGACGAAGCCCTGGACCTGGCTCAAGCCCAGCCCCGTCCCCTTGCCGACATCCTTGGTGGTGAAGAACGGCTCGAAAATGTGCTTGGCAACCTCGGGCGGGATGCCGCTGCCGGTGTCGTTGACGCAAAAGCGGACATAGCGGCCCGGCGGTGCGTCATGCCCGTCGCCTGCATCCTCGGCGGTCCGCTCGGCATTGGTGGCGTGGACGGTGATCTCGCCGCGCTCTTCCATCGCATCGCGCGCATTGACAACCAGGTTGAGCAACGCGTTTTCCAGCTGGCTGGCATCGACCGTGATCGGCCAGAGGCTGTCGGGGCACTCCACCTTGAGCGAATGGCGATCGTCCAGCGCCTGCGAGGCGAGCGGCTCAAGATCGCGGATCAGGTCCGCAGGCTTGATCCGCGTCGGGGTGAGCGACTGGCGGCGCGCATAGGCCAGCAGCCGCTGGGTCAGGTTGGCGGCGCGGTTGGCGCCGTCGCGGGCATTGGCGATCGACAGTTCGGCACGGTCGATCTGGCCTGCGGAAATCCGCTTTTGCGCGATATCGAGGTTGCCCGAGATGATCGTGAGCAGGTTGTTGAAATCGTGCGCGATCCCGCCGGTGAGCTGGCCGATCGATTCGACCCGCTGGACCTGCGCCAGCTGCGCTTCTGCGGCGCGGGCGCGGGTGATGTCGCGGGCGATGCCGAAGATCAGGTCGCCCTCGCGCGCCAGGCTCCAGCTGGCATAGATGGAGCCGCCATCGCGTCCGCGCATCTCGCGCTCGACCTGGACATCGCTCTGGCCGTTCGGCACCTCGATATGCACGCCGTCTTCGGGGTTGGCGAAATAATGGCTGATATGCGCCGAACCATCGGTGGGAACGGTGCCGAACGCCTTTTCCCATGCCGGATTGCCCGCCACCAGCAGGCCATCGGCGGTGGTGATCAGCATCATGTCGAGCGTGGAATCCCACAGCCGGTCGCGCTGGTCGGCGGCAAGATCGGCCGCAAGCTGCTGGTGGATCAGCTGCTTGCGCAATTCGAGCAGCGCAGCAACCTGCCGCGCCAGCGCGGCGAGCAATGCGGCGTGGTCGAAATGGTCGCGCGGGGTGCTGTCGGACAGGCACAGGGTGCCCAGCGCATAGCCATCGGCGTTGATGATCGGCGCGCCGGCATAAAAGCGGATGTGCGGCGGGCCGGTGACCAGCGGATTGTCGGCAAAGCGGGGGTCGGCGGTGGTATCGAGCACCACCATCACCTCGGGCGAGCGGATCGCGTAATCGCACAAGGCGATCGAACGCGGGGTGTGGGTCAGCGCTAGGCCATGCGAGGCCTTGAACCATTGCTGCTCCTCCTCGACGATCGAGATGAAGGCGGATTCGCAGTTCCCTAGCGCCTGCGCGATGGCCACCAGATCGGCATACAGGCTGTTGTCGCCGTCGTCGGGCGAGAGCTGATAGGCGCGCAGCGCTATCAGCCGCGCGGCGTCATCATCGCCCCTGAAATTCGTCGTGCCAAGATTGAGCAGCATGCGCCTGTCCGGTTGCGTGGCGGCAGTCCTCCCCGCCGTTCGAGGGAGTATATAGGCGCCTGTTCCACCAAAGCCAGCACGTCGCGGCCATTGTCGCCGCCAAAAGGGTCGCGCCTGGCCGACATCGACCCTATATGCCGCAGCACGATGCTTGAGCCACGGGATATTCAGGGCGCACATGACTTACACCGTTGATCGGCGAAGGCTTCTGGCTGGCGCGGCTGCAGCCGGTACCGGAATTGCGCTGGCGCCGCTGTTTCCCGCCTGGGCACAAAGCGGCACGGCTGGTCTGGCGCACACGTTGCCCGAGGTTTCCGGCGAGGATATCCGTCTGCGGATCGCGCATCAGATGATCCGTATCGATGGCAAGCCTGCCCACGCGATCGGGATCAACGGCACCGTGCCCGGACCGCTGATCCGGCTGAAGGAAGGGCAGAACGTCCGGCTGCATGTCGAAAACACGCTCGACGAGGACAGCTCGATCCACTGGCACGGGCTGATCCTGCCGTTCCATATGGATGGCGTTCCGGGCATCAGTTTCCCGGGCATCAGGCCGCGTTCGACCTTCACCTATGAATTCCCGATCCGCCAGGCGGGGACATATTGGTACCACAGCCATTCGGGGCTGCAGGAGCAGATGGGGCATTACGGGCCGATCGTGATCGATCCTGTGGGCGTCGACCCGGTGCGGGCCGACCGCGAGCATGTCATCGTGCTGTCCGATTACAGCCCGCTCCACCCGCATACCATCTTCAGGAAGCTCAAGCAGATGGGGGGGTATTTCAACTTCCAGAAGCAGACGCTCGCCGATCAGCTGCGCGGGCAGAACCAGTCGGCCAGCCAGCGTGCCGAATGGGGGGCGATGCGGATGGACCCGACCGACATCGCCGATGTCACCGGATCGACCTATACCTATCTGGTCAACGGCCATGGCCCGCGCGACAACTGGACCGCGCTGTTCGCGCCGGGCGAAAAGGTACGGCTGCGCTTCGTCAACGCATCGGCGATGACGACGTTCAACGTGCGCATCCCGGGGCTCAGGATCACCATCGTCCAGGCGGACGGACTGCCGGTGCGCCCGGTGGCGATCGACGAGTTCCAGATCGCGGTCGCCGAAACCTATGATGCGATCATCGAGCCTGCCGACGACCGGGCCTACACGCTGGTCGCCGAAAGCGTCGATCGTTCAGGGATGGCGGTGGCGACGCTGGCGCCGCGCATCGGGATGGTCGCCGAGGTTCCACCCTTACGCAAACGCCCGCTTGCCGACATGAAGGATATGGGCATGGGCGAGATGGATGGCGCGATGGCCGGGATGGACCATGGCGCGCCGGACGCGTGCACCGCCGAACATGCCGCGATGGGGCATTGCACCCCTGCCGCCGCGATGGACCATGGCGCGATGGATCATGGTGCAATGAATCATGGTGCAATGAACCACGGCGCTGCTGCCATGGACCATTCGATGCGCGATTTTTCGGTGGTGCCCGATAGCGTCAAGAAGACCCCGACGGTGCAGACCATCTCGCCGATGCCGGTCGATCGTACCGGCGAGCCGGGGCAGGGACTCGACAATGCCGGGCACGACGTTCTGGTCTATCGCGATCTGGTCGCGCTGACCCGAAACCCCGATGTCCGCGCGCCGTCCAGAGAGCTCGAGCTGCACCTCACCGGTAATATGGAGCGCTATATGTGGGCGTTCGATGGCGTGAAGTTCTCGCAAGTGAAGGACCCGATTGCGTTCATCGAGGGCGAGCGGGTGCGGGTGAAACTGGTCAACGACACGATGATGGCGCACCCGATCCACCTGCACGGACATTTCTTCGAGCTGGTCACCGGGCATGGCGACCACGCGCCGCGCAAGCACACCGTCAACGTCCAGCCCGGCGGCACCGCGACCTTCGATTTCACCGCCGATGCTCTCGGCGACTGGGCGTTTCACTGCCATATGCTCTATCACATGCACGCCGGGATGATGCAGACCGTGACGGTGCGTCCGCGCGGGGAACAGGCGTGATCGCGCGGATGGCGCTCGCCGCGCTGATAGGGGCGGGGATGGCAGGTCCCGCGCTGGCGCAGCATGCGGGCCATACGGACCACACGGACCACACCGCGACCGATCCTGCGCCGCAGATGCAGTGCACGCCAGAGCACGCGGCGATGGGTCATTGTGCGATGCCGACCGAGGAGCCGCCCGCCGTCTCCACTCCAGCCGCCGCCACAGATCCTGCCTGTCCGCCCGAGCATGCGGCGATGGGTCATTGCACGCCAGCGCCCGCACCGCCCGCCGATCCCACGGCCTCGGGCACGGCGCTTCCTGCTGGTGATTCCCCGCCGCCTCCGCCCCCGCGCGCGGACTATGCCGACCGCATCTGGGGGGCAGAGGCGATGGCGCCGGTGCGCGATGCGCTGCGCCGCGAGCATGGCGGGATGAGCTTCAGCCAGATCATGATCGATATCGCCGAGTTGCAGGTGCGGCAGGGACGCGAAGGCTATCGCTGGGAGGCCGAAGGCTGGTTCGGCGGCGACATTAACCGGCTGGTGATCAAGACCGAGGGCGAGGGCAGCTTCGGCGAGCGAATTGAGGATGCCGAACTGCAGGCGCTCTACAGCCGGGCGATCGGGCCGTATTTCAACCTGCAGGCAGGGGTGCGGCAGGATTTCGAGCCGGCATCGCGCACTTATGCCGCGTTCGGCATCGAGGGGCTGGCGCCGTACTGGTTCGAGGTCGAGGCGCATGGTTTCGTCTCGACGCACGGCGATGTGCTCGCGCGGCTGTCGGCGAGCTATGACCAGCGCATCACCCAGCGGCTGATCCTGCAGCCACGCGCAGAGTTCAACCTCGCCGCGCAGGACGTGCGCGCCAGCGGCATCGGATCGGGGCTGTCGGATGCCGAATTCGACCTGCGGCTGCGCTACGAGATCGTCCGCGAATTCGCGCCTTATGTCGGTATCTCGCACAGCGCCAAGCTTGGCCGCACCGCCGATTTCGCGCGCGCGGCCGGCGAGGATCCGACCGTCACCAGCTTCGTGGTCGGCGTAAGGGCGTGGTTTTGATGCGCTCAGCCATATGCCATTTTTCGTCACCCCCGCGCACGCGGGGGTCCCGCTTTCTTCTAGCGTTTGCGTACAAGCGGGATTCCCGCGTTCGCAGGAATGACGAACTTCAGCCTTAACGTGCCCTCGCCAAGCTGCTAGACCCGTTCATCCCCGCTCCATCACGAAAGCCTCCGCCCCATGAAGACCCGCGCCGCCGTTGCCTTTGAAGCCAAGAAGCCGCTCGAAATCGTCGAACTCGACCTGGAAGGCCCCAAGCAAGGCGAGGTTCTGGTCGAGATCATGGCGACCGGCGTGTGCCATACCGATGCCTATACGCTCAACGGCCTCGACAGCGAGGGGCTGTTCCCCAGCGTGCTGGGGCATGAGGGTGCTGGCATCGTGCGCGAGGTTGGCGCGGGCGTGACCTCGGTCAAGCCCGGCGATCATGTCATCCCGCTCTACACCCCCGAATGCGGAAAGTGCAAAACCTGCCTTTCGGGCAAGTCGAACCTGTGCACCGCGATCCGCGCGACGCAGGGCAAGGGCTTGATGCCCGACGGCACCACGCGGTTCAGCTACAAGGGTCAGCCGATCTATCACTATATGGGCTGCTCGACGTTCAGCAACTTCACCGTGCTGCCCGAAATCGCGGTCGCGAAAATCCGCGAGGACGCGCCGTTCCAATCGGCCTGCTATATCGGCTGCGGCGTCACCACCGGGGTCGGCGCGGTGACCAAGACCGCCAAGGTCCAGCCGGGCGACAACATCGTGGTCTTCGGGCTGGGCGGCATCGGCCTCAACGTGCTGCAAGGGGCAAAGCTCGCCGGCGCCAACAAGATCATCGGCGTCGACATCAACCCCGACCGCGAGGAATGGGGCCGCAGGTTCGGCATGACCGACTTCCTCAACACCAAGGGCATGAGCCGCGAGGACACCGTCGCCAGGATCGTCGAAATGACCGATGGCGGCGCGGACTACACCTTCGATGCCACCGGCAACACCGAGGTGATGCGCACCGCGCTCGAGGCGTGCCATCGCGGCTGGGGCACCTCGATCATCATCGGCGTGGCAGAAGCCGGCAAGGAAATCGCCACCCGTCCGTTCCAGCTCGTCACCGGGCGCAACTGGCGCGGCACTGCGTTCGGCGGCGCCAAGGGCCGCACCGATGTTCCCGAGATCGTCGACATGTACATGACCGGCAAGATCGAGATCGACCCGATGATCACCCATGTGATGGGGCTCGAAGAGATCAACACCGCGTTCGACCTGATGCACGCGGGCAAGTCGATCCGCAGCGTGGTGGTGTTCTGATGCCGGTCGCTGTGGAAACCGTCTCGTCGGTCAGGAGCTTTGGCGGCGAGCAGGCGGTGCTGCGGCACGCGTCCGAGGTCACCGGCACCGACATGACCTTCTCGGTGTTCGTCCCCGATCATGCCGAGGGCACGACGATGCCGGTCGTCTGGTATCTTTCGGGCCTCACCTGCACCCAGGCCAATGTCACCGAAAAGGGCGAGTTTCGCCGTGCGTGTGCCGAGCTCGGGCTGATCTTCGTCGCGCCCGATACCAGCCCGCGCGGCGAAGGCGTGGCCGATGATCCCGATGGCGCCTACGACTTCGGCCTCGGCGCGGGCTTCTATGTCGATGCGACGCGCGAACCGTTCGCGCAGCACTATAAGATGTGGAGCTATGTCACCGAGGAGCTTCCCGAGATCATCGCCGACTGCTTCCCTGCGGACATGGACCGCCAGTCGATCATGGGCCATTCGATGGGTGGCCATGGCGCGCTGACCATAGGGCTGAGCCTGCCCGAGCGCTTCAAGGCGGTGTCGGCGTTCGCGCCGATCGTCGCGCCCTCGCAGGTGCCCTGGGGCCACAAGGCGCTGGGCGGTTATCTGGGCGAGGACCGCGCGGCGTGGCGCGCGCATGATGCGGTCGCGCTGATCGAGGATGGCGCACGGCTGCCCGAACTGCTGGTCGATCAGGGCGAGGCGGACAATTTCCTGAGCGAACAGCTCAAGCCCGATCTGCTGCAGGCCGCGTGCGACAAGGCCGGAATCGACCTGACGCTGCGGATGCAGCCGGGCTATGATCACAGCTATTACTTCATCTCGACCTTCATGGAAGACCATCTGCATTGGCATGCCGAGCGGCTGAAGGCCTGACCCTGCCTTAAGGGACGATGGTGACGCTCGCGGTGCCGCTGGCCCAGACCGGCAGGAACAGCCCTGCGCCTGCCGCCTGCAGCTGGCCGGTCCTGGCGCGGGTCAGCTCCGCCCGGATGATGACATCGCCGGTCTGCTTGTTTTCGATGGCCTGGTCGATCTTGCCGAGCAGTTCGGCGTAGTCGCGCTCGAAGTTCTGCGCGAGCATCTCGGCAATCATCTGCGCGACGCCGGGCGCGTTGACCAGATCGAGGATCAGGTCTCCCCCTGTCATGTCGGTGGTGCCGGTGACGCCGAAATCGGTAAAGCCCACCCGGCGCGAATCTTCGGCATTGACCGGTTTGCCGGTCATCCACACCGTGCCCGAGGTCGGAGAGCTGCTGCCCCGTTCCTGCGCGGAAAATGTCAGCCCCACCGCGATCCGTCCGCCGGTGGTGCCATAGATCGTCGCCGCCTTGAAGCGGGCGTCGACCGGATTGAGCCCCGGCACGATGAACGGCCGCTGCGATCGCCTGCGCAGCGCCCGGATCAGCACCGGCTCGAGCGCGCGATAATCTGCGAACACCGGAACGAAGAAAGCCAGCGCACCAGGCTCGGCATCGAGCGATTGCATCGGTGGCAGCGCGATCGGCGCGCGCGGCTCGGGCCGGTGGCCGACATAGGTTTCGGTCAGCGCGCGCATCCCCAGCCGCAACCGCAGCCTGCCATCGGTGACCTCGTATCCGCCATATTGCAGCGCGCGTGGGGTGATCCGCATCCACACCTCGGGGTTGCGCTCATTGAGCACGACCGAGGTGAAGGCGCTCGCCCAGGCCTGTTCGATCTGCCGCCTGATGCCGATCTGACCCAGCTCGCCGGGCAGTTCGCGCTCGAGCCGCGCGATCACGGGTGCCAGTTCGCGTTCGGCAGGTTCGGTCAGCGTGATCGTCTGCCCCAGAAACGTGATATGCGGTTCGGTCAACCAGTCATAGCTCAGCGACACGCTGCCACGCGGGGTCCAGTCCTGCTCCAGATCCATGCGGACGACGGCGTGCGCCATGGCCCTTGCGGTGGCGGTCTTGCGTTTGAGGATGCCTCCGATGTCCTCGGCGCGCACGACCGCGGTGATCGGGAAGGAAAAGCGCAGCTCCTTGCCCGATCCGCCGACGCGGATCGGACCGCGGGTCACCTCGCCAACGATATTGCACTTGATGGTGGGCGTCTTGACCGTCGCAATGCCAAGGTCAACGCCCGTGCTCTCGACGCAGACCTGATCGGCCTCGTTGATCCGCCACAATTCGCGCGGCACGTGCCGCTCGAGCGCACGGGCCAGATTGCCCAGTTCCGCTTCCACCGGAACGGTGATCAGCGACGGTTGGGGCTGCACCACGATGCTGTCGTCGGTGCGCGGGGGGCGGCCCCGGTCGGTCCACCCTGCGCAATAGGTCAGCAGCAGGGTCGCAGCCAGCACCACCACCGCAAGGACAGCGCCTGCGCCGAGAGCCTTGCGACGGGATAGAGCCGCCATGGGTCAGCTGCTCGCCACCACCATGCCGTCGATGCGCAAAGTGGGCACATTGACCGCATAGCGGAATTCAAGGTCGTTGGCAGGTGTCAGATGGGCGAACATGTCGACAAGATTGCCCGCGATGGTGATCTCGCTGATCGGTTCAGCGAGCTGGCCGTCGCGGATGATGAACCCGCTCGCCCCACGGCTGTAGTCGCCGGTAACCCCGTTGACGCCCATGCCGATCAGTTCGGTGACATAGATGCCGGTGGCGATGCCCGCCATCAGCGCGGCGGGGCTGTCGCTGCCCGGCTCCATGTGCAGGTTGCTCGCCCCGGTCGCAGGCGCGCCGCTGATGCCGCGTGCGGCGTGGCCGGTCGGCTGTTCGCCCAGCTGGCGGCCGGCGGCGCTGTCCATCATCCATCCGGATAGCACGCCCTTGTCGATCACCCGCCAGGCCTTTGTCGGCAGGCCCTCGCCGTCGAAGCTGCGCGAACGCAGGCCGCGCACCCGGTGTGGGTCGTCGAAAATGGTCACCGCGCTGTCGAAGATGGGCTTCCCGCGCTTGTCGAGCAGGAAGCTGGTCCTGCGCGCGATCGCGCCGCCCGAGATCGCGCCGATCAGCGATCCGATCAGCGATCCGCCGGCGCGCGGGTCGTACAATACCGGCATCGGCCCGCTGCTGATCTTGCCCGCGCCCAGCCGCGCAACTGCGCGTTCGCCCGCCCGCCTGCCGATTTCCTCGGGGGATTCGAGATCTTCGAGGAAGCGCACGGTGTGCGATGCCGAATCGCGCTCCATCGTGCCTTCGCCGCCGGCCAGTACGCTGGCGCCGATGCCATAGCGGCTGCCGCCATAGCTGCCGACGAAGCCGTGGCTGGTGGCGAGCGCCATCACCGAGCGCACCGCGCCCGCCGACCCGCCTTCGGAGTTGGTGACGCCGCTGACGCCGCGCGCCGCCGCTTCGCAGCGTTCGGCCAGATCGCGCAAGCATGCAGGGTCGGGGTCCATGCCGTCGTCGAGGTCGAGCGCGGGCAGCGGGCCGCGCGCCAGCAGCTCTTGGGGCGCAAGGCCGGCATACGCGTCTTCCGGCGCCAGCCTCGCCATCGCCACCGCGCGTTCGGCGAGCGTTGCAAGGCCCGCAGGCGTTACATCTGCGCCCGAGACGCTGGCCGATCGCCGGCCATCGAACACGCGCATGCCGATCGCGGCGCTTTCGGAACGCTGGACGTCTTCGAGCGCACCCAGGCGGATCTGAACATCGGTGGAGGCGTCGCAGGCGAAGACGGCATCTGCCGCGCTGGCTCCGGCGGCAATCGCGCGGGCCACAAGGTCTTGCGCCAGGTCTCTGGCTTGGTCGGGGGTTTGCATCAGCAGCGTTTAAGCTGCTGGTGAGGGATGGTCAATCGGACGGGTCGGCTCAGAACAGCGCCGCAAGCCCCTTGATCAGCAGGATGAACGCGAAGGGAAAGCCCAGCGCAAACATCCAGATCCCCAGCCGGTCGCCGCGATAATGCGTCAGCAGCTGCGCCTCGGAAAGGTTGCTGCGCGACAAGCCCTGCCAGCGCCGTTCCATCCGGCGGCACAGCGGAATGACGATGCCGACCAGCGCGACGAGGCCAAGATAGGGCAGGATCGACATGCCCTCGCCCCTAATCGCGCCCATCACCACGAAGATCTGCAGTCCGGTATAGGCAAGCAGCGCATAGGCGACGTGGTTGCTGATCCGTCGGTCCCATATCGTCTCGGGCACCGCAGGCTTGACGAGCGTGGAATTGTAGCGGGCGGCTTCGAACCGCTTTTCGATCGCATTGGTCATCACGACCCCCTTGATTGCCTCGTGCAGACTCCGGTCTGGGCCGACCTACACCAGCATGAGTGTGTCACTGCGATGACAGCTTGGCAAGGGGGGTTAACCTCGGCGCATCAGGCCGCAATTCCTTCGGCTCTGCGCAGCTCCTTGCGGTCGAGCTTGCCGATCAGCGTCTTGGGCAGAGCGTCGCGGATGTCGATCGCCGCGACTCGTTCGTGCTTGCCCAATTGCGGGTTGAGCCACGCCACCAGCGCCGGTCCGTCGATGGTCTCGCCGTCCTGCAGCGCGACGAACGCCTTGGGGCTTTCGCCGCGATAGGGATCGGGAATGCCGATCACCAGCGCCTCCTTGACCGCAGGGTGGGTGTACAGCACCGCCTCGATCTGGCTGGGGAAGACCTTGAACCCGCCCACCGAGATCATGTCCTTGATGCGGTCGACGATGCGGATATAACCATGCTCGTCGATCACCCCGACATCGCCGGTGCGCAGGAATTCGCCGATGAACACCTCTTCGTCGGCATCGGGACGGTTCCAATAGCCGCGCATCACCTGAGGCCCGGCAAAGATGATCTCGCCGGGCTCGCCCGGGGCCACGTCCCTGGTCGGGTCTTCCTTGTCGACCAGCCGCACCGTCGTTCCGGGCAATGGCTGGCCGATCGTGCCGGGCTTGTTCAGCCCCTCATAGGGATTGGTGGAGACGACCCCGCTGCTTTCGGTCAGGCCATAGCCTTCGACGACATTGGCGCCGGTGACCTCCTCGAACCGCGCCTTGACCTCGGCGGCGAGCGGCGCGCCGCCCGAGATGCAGGCGCGCAGGGACGCAAAATCGGTCTTGGCGATCTGCGGATTGTCGAGCAGCGCCTGGTACATCGTCGGCACGCCGGGCAGCGCGGTGACCTTGGTGCGGTTGATCGCCTTCAACGCCGCGACCGCATCGAAGCGCGGCAGCATCACGATCTCGCCGCCGTTGAGCACGGTGCGGTTGAGCACGCAGGTGTTGGCAAAGACATGGAAGAAGGGCAGCACGCCCAGGATGCGGTCGTCCTCATCGTCCTTGCGCGGATCGATCGCGTTGACCTGCCGCGCATTGGCCGAAAGATTCTGGTGGCTCAGCATCGCACCCTTCGGCGTGCCGGTGGTGCCGCCGGTGTATTGGAACAGCGCGATATCGTGCATCGCATCGATCGCCACCGGCGAGAACGCACCGTCATTGTCGATCAGCGAAGAAAAGCTGGTAATCCGCGGGTCGTCGGGCCGCTCGGCAACCTCCTTGCCCTTGAACAGGCGGTAGAACAGCGCCTTACCCGCAGGCAGCGCGCCTGCGACCGATCCGACCACCAGCCGTTCGAGCCCCGACTGGTTGAGCACCCTGACCGCGGTGGGTAGCAAGGCTGCGGCCGACAGGGTGAACAGGATCGTCGTGCCGCTGTCGGCGACCTGATGCGCCAGTTCGTCGGCGGTATACAGCGGCGAGAAATTGACCACCGTCGCGCCCGCCGCCATCGCGCCATAATAGGCCGCGACATAATGCGGCACGTTGGGCAGGAACAGCCCGATCCGGTCGCCCTTGCCGACGCCCAGCGCCTGCAGCCCCTTGGCGACGCGGCGCGCACCCAGCGCGGTTTCGGCATAGCTGTACTTGCGGCCCATGAAATCGAGCAAAGGCGCGTCCCCCTTGCGCTGTGCCGAACCGAACAGCATGTCGGGCAGCGACAGCGGGGGAAATGTCTGGTCCCAGTCGCAAGGGTGATTGTAATGCGTCGCCCAGATCGGCTGATCGGTTGAGGCGGGCACGGGCGAGGTGGGCACGGGCGAGGCGGGCACGGGCGAGGCGGGCACGGGCGAGGCGGGCACGGGCGAGGCGGGCACGGGCGAGGTGGGCAGGGCGCTGTCAGTCATTGACACGACTGTAAATAAGACATGCGCGCCGCACAAGCCGCAAGCCGTTCAGGCCGTCGCAACCGGCCCGCGCCCCTCACCAATGATACCCGCGATCTGCCGATAGCCGCTTGCATCGCAGCCCGCCTTCGCTAAGCGCTTTGCCCCATGACTGCGTACAAACCCGGCGACCCTGTATCCGTGCGGCGGCTTTATGGCCGCCAGCAGAACCACAAACTGCGCCTCGGCCAGGCCGAACTGGTCGAAAAGCTGCTGCCGCAGATCACCGTGCCCGAAGACGGCGAGATCACCTCGCAGCGCCTGTTCGGCGATGATCGTCCGCTGCACTTCGAGATTGGCTTCGGCTCGGGCGAGCACATGGCGTATCGCGCCGACATGCTGCCCGATCACGGCTTCATCGGCGCAGAGCCGTTCCTCAACGGCGTCGTCGGCGCGCTGCAGCATGTGCGGGAGAACACGCTCGCCAACATCCGGCTGCACATGGGCAACGCGATCGACGTGCTCGAGCGCATCCCCGATCGCTCGCTGAGCTTCGTCTATCTGCTCCACCCCGATCCCTGGCCCAAGGCGCGCCACGCCAAGCGGCGGATGATGAACAAGGGACCCGTCGATCTGATCGCGGCCAAGCTCAAACCCGGCGGCGAATTCCGCTTCGGCACCGATCACCCGATCTATGTCGCGCACGCGATGATGGTGATGAACGACCATCCCGCGTTCGACTGGCTGTGCGAGCGCCCCAAGGACTTTCTCGTCCGCCCAGGCGGCTGGCCCGAAACCCGCTACGAAGCCAAGGCCCGCGCGCAGGGGCACGAGGTGTGGTACTTCCGCTACCGGCGCAGATAAGCGCTGCTCTGCCTGGGTCCGATCGTGTCCGCCTGCGACGGCGTCACGGGGGCAAGGGCCGGACTTTCACCTTTCGGTAACCATGATCGGCTTATTTTGCCGGGCACCAGACCAGAACGGCGGACCGCCCATGGCGGACCGTTGGTTACGTTTGTATTCCCGCCGATCAGCTGTTCACTTCGCAAGTGCTGGGCGTTTTCGGAGCTTTCGCATGGCCAGTGACATACAGGCACGCAATGGGCTGATAGCGTTGGCATTGACGGTCGTCGCAGCGGCCCTGTTCTTCCCATGGTTTCCACTCAACCATGATACCAGTTGGTACCTTCTATCGACTGACAAGTGGCTCGACGGTGCAAGCCTGTACCGGGACATTATGGAGATAAGCCCTCCGCTCGTCTTCTATCACACAGTTCCATCGGTGCTGGTTTCACGCTTCCTGGGGGCGTCCCCCGAGTATAGCTTCATCGGCTATTGCATCGTCCTCGCAGCACTGTCTGCCGCGTGGATCATCCGCCTGCTTGCCATGTCGCCAGTGGCGGCGGCGCAACGGACAATGCTGCTTGTGGCGGTACTGGCGGCATTCTTCGTTCTGCCGATCGCCGAGTTCGGCCAGCGCGAGCATCTGATGCTGATGCTGGCGATGCCCTATCTGCTGGTGCTGGCGCTGGGCGATCTGGGACCCCAGGCTGGCCCGGCTGAGAAGATCGCGATCGGGCTGGTGGCGGCGCTGGGGCTGATGCTGAAGCCCTATCTTCTGCTGATCCCCGCAGGCATACTGCTCGCGAGGCTGGCGCGCGACCGGCAGTGGCAACGGCTGTTCGATTGGCCCAATCTGGCGCTCGGCGCCGCGTTGCTCGGTTATGTCGGCCTGATCGCTCTGGCTCACCCCGCCTATCTGGCCGATATCGTTCCGACCGGACGGCTGGTCTATTCCGCGTATGAGACCAACCCCCTCGGCTTGTGGCTGCGGCCGGAAATCGGTGCGGCACTGATCGCCGGGTGGATCGCGCTGCGCCACCGCACCGCGCTCGACCCGGTGTTGACGGCGCTGCTCGGAGGCGCGGCGGGCGCGCTGGCGTGCTATGTCATCCAGCACAAGGGCTGGGACTATCACGTCCTGCCGCTGGCCGCGTTGTTGCTGCTGGTGGTCGCATGGATCGTTCCACAGCGCGAAAGCTGGCGTGGCAATGATCGCCTGCTGGCAGTGCTGCTTGGCGCGGTCGTGCTGCTGGCGCTCGGCCATCAGATCGCCCGTGGTCCCTATCGCAATCCGCTGGCCGACGACCTTGCCGCGTTCGTGCCGGCGCCGGGGATGCGGATCACGGTGCTGAGCGCGGATTTTGCGGCCGCCTTCCCGATGGTCAACCAGGTTTCGGGCCGCTGGGTGAGCCGCTATCCCGTGCCATGGATGGTGCCGGGCGCGCATATCCGCCTGCGGCGCGGCGACTGTGCCGGGCAGGTGTGCCGCGATCTTGCCGGCGTTCTCGACCGGGCACGCGGCAACATGGTTGGCGACCTAATCGCTTACCGGCCCGAGCGGGTGTTCATCGACGAAAACCGGCGCAAGCTGTTCTTCGGCGACGAGCCTTTCGACTATCTCGCCTTCCTGCGCCAGGACGCGCGCTTCGCCCCGGCATGGTCATGCTATGCCCGGATCGGCAGCCGCCGCGGCTATGGGGTGTGGGCAAGGACTTGCGGGGAGTAGCGGCACCCGGGTCGAGCCTTTGCGCCCGACGCAGAGTAAAGCTCAGACGATCTTATCGCACCGGTGCCCGTCGCCGGTAGCTCAGCGCCTCGGCGACGTGCACCCGGCCGACCGTCTCGGCGCCGCTCAGATCCGCGATCGTGCGCGCGACGCGCAGCACCCTTGTATAGCCGCGCGCCGACAGCCGCATCGCTTCGGCGGCGCGGGCGAGCAGCTGGCGGGCGGGCTCGTCGGGGGTGGCGTGGCGTTCGAGCGCCTCGCCGTCGATCTCGGCATTGGTGCGCGCCTTGATGCCCGAATAGCGCGCGGTCTGGAGCGCGCGGGCGGCGGCAACCCGGGCGGCGACCTCGCGCGATCCTTCGGCGGGCGGGGGCAGGGTCAGGTCGGCGGCGGTAACGGCCTCGACCTCGACATGCAGGTCGATCCTGTCGAGCAGTGGCCCCGATACCTTAGCCTGATAGTCCGCCGCGCATCTGGGCGCGCGCGAGCAGCCCAATGCGGGATCGCCCAGATGCCCGCAGCGGCACGGGTTCATCGCCGCGATCATCTGGACGCGCGCGGGGAAGGTGACATGCGCGTTGGCGCGCGCGACGCTGACCTCGCCGGTTTCGAGCGGCTGGCGCAGCGAATCGAGCACGGTGCGCTGGAACTCGGGCAGTTCGTCGAGGAACAGCACGCCCAGATGCGCCATCGAGACCTCGCCCGGGCGCACCTTGAGACCGCCGCCGACAAGCGCTGCCATCGAGGCGCTGTGATGGGGTGCGCGGAACGGACGCGCGCGGCTGATCCGGCCATCGGTCAGCGTGCCTGCGACCGAGGCGACCATGGAGACTTCGAGCGCCTCTTCGGGCGTCAGCGGCGGCAGGATGCCGGGCAGGCACGAGGCCATCAATGATTTGCCCGCGCCCGGCGGACCCACCATCACCATGTTGTGCCCCCCGGCAGCGGCGATCTCGAGCGCGCGCTTGGCGGTCTCCTGCCCCTTGACCTGCTTGAGATCGGGGCCCGGCACGGGCTCTTCGGCGATGCCGGGCTTGGGCGGGCTCAGGCGGCCATTGCCCTTCAAATGGTTGAGCAGGGTGAGCAGATCGGGCGCGGCGATGACGTCGATGCCGCCTCCCCATGCGGCCTCTGCCCCTTGCGCTGCCGGGCAGATCAGCCCGCGCCCGGTCGCCGAGGCGTGCAGCGCGGCGAGCAGCACGCCTGGCGATGCGGCGATCCGCCCATCGAGCGCGAGCTCGCCGACCGCGACATATTCGCTCGCCAGCTCGGCATCGACGATCCCCATCGCCGCGAGCAGCGCGAGCGCGATCGGCAGGTCGTAATGCGAGCCTTCCTTGGGCAGGTCGGCGGGTGACAGGTTGACGGTAATCCGCTTGGGCGGCAGCGACAGGCCCAGCGAGGCGATCGCGGCGCGGACGCGTTCGCGGCTCTCGCCCACCGCCTTGTCGGGCAGGCCGACGACCGCGATGCCCTTGTTGACCCCGGGCGATATCTGCACCTGCGCCTCGACGCTGCGCGCCTCAAGCCCCAGATACGCCACAGTCTGGACGATGGCGACCATAATGCCCCCTGTTTGTTCCCTGCTCAAGAGTGACGCGGGACGCAGGCGGAGTCGAGTGGGAATCGGCGATTGCGGTCATTCCGGAGGCAATTGCACCTTGGGTGGCAGCGGGAACAGGCCGCAGAAACGCGCGAGCAGCGCCGGATCGCCCTCGGCCACCAGCAGGTCCTGATCGGCCAGCGCCTCAAGCGGCACCCCGCCATAGACCGCGCCCGCCAGCGCGTGCGGCGAACCGGTAAAGACGATGTCACAGCCTTCGACCGGACCGCGCGCGACATCGAAACCCTGCGCGGACAGATGCGCGGCATAGGTCATGTCGCCGAACACGAAGCCTGCGCGGATATCGAGGTCGCCGATCCGCGCAGGATCGAGCATTGTGCGGAACGAGAGCATCACCGAGACTCCGCTGATCGGCAGCGTCGGATCGTGCCACGGCGATCGCGCCGCCCAGCGGCCGAGCATCTGGATCAGCGGCTCGGCCTCATAGCCCCATTGCGTCAGTTCATAGACCTGCACCGATGCCGGTGGCGGCAGGCGGCGGCGCACGACCAGCAATCTCGCCTCAAGCCCTTCGAGCCGCTGGGTCAGCACATTCGCGCTGATCCCCGGAAGATCGGCGCGCAACTCGTTGAACCGCCGCGCGCCCAGCATGAGCTCGCGCATCACCAGCAATCCCCAGCGTTCTCCGATCAGTTCCAGGGCGTGTGCGGTACCGCAGGCGTCGTCGTAAAGGCGCTTCGCCAAACCGTGCTCCATTTTGGTTATAATAGATAACTTAGTAGTTGTTTTTTGTAACAGTGTTGGCATCATCGGGCAACAGACAAGCGAGTCGCGCTCGGGCGACCAGGATGTTGCAAGGAGGACCCGATGACCAGGATCGCCCCCTGCCCGAGGTGCGACGGCGATGCCGCGATGACCGCCGTCCGCGATCTGCGCCCGCGCTGGGCGTGCGATGAGATAGGGCTGCCCTCTGCCGATCCGCCTGCATCATTCCCCCAGCAAGGAGAGACCCCATGAGCTATATCGACGGTTTCGTGATTCCCTGCCCCACCGAGAACCGGGAAAAATTCATCGAACATGCGCGCGCCGCCGATGCGATGTTCATCGAAATGGGCGCGCTGCGCATCACCGAATGCTGGGGCGATGACGTGCCCGTGGGCAAGACCACCGATTTTCGCATGGCGGTGAAGGCGCAAGACGGCGAGGCGGTGATCTTCAGCTGGATCGAGTGGCCCGACAAGGCAACGCGCGATGCTGCGATGGCCAGGATGATGGATCCCGCCAACACCGATCCGCGGATGGACCCGGCGAAGAACCCGATGCCTTTCGATGGCAAGCGGATGATCTTCGGCGGGTTTGAAACCGTGGTCGACCTGAAACCCTGAGGAGAGCCGATCGTGACCAACCCGCATGGAGAGTTCGTCTGGTACGAACTGATGACACCCGACGCCGATGGCGCGAGTGCGTTTTACGGCGCATTGCTGGGGTGGACGTTCGCCCCGTCGCAACAGCCCGATATGGACTACCGCATCTTTTCTGCGGGCAGCGAGCAGATCGGCGGCCTATTGGCGCTGACGCCGCAGATGCAGGAGGGCGGCGCGCACCCGGCCTGGCTGGGCTATATAGCGGTCGATGATGTCGATGCTGCGATCACGTCGATCAAGGCAGCGGGCGGCGCGGTGCATATGGACCCGCACGACATTCCCGGTACCGGTCGCTTCGCACTGGTCGCCGATCCGCAGGGCGTGGCGTTCTACATCATGCAGGATATATCGGGCGAAACCAGCCACGCCTTTGCCGCCGACGAACCGCGCGTCGGCCATTGCGCATGGAACGAGCTATCCACCACCGACCAGCCGGGCGCGATGGCGTTCTATACGCAGCAGTTCGGCTGGATGAAGGATGGCGAGATGGATATGGGGGCGATGGGGTCTTACGAATTCCTGCGCCATGGCAGCGTGATCGGCGCGATGATGACCAAGCCGCCCGAGATGCCGGTGGCCTGCTGGTCCTATTATTTCCGCGTCGCCGATATCGACGCGGCGGCGGCCCAGGTGACCGCACACGGCGGGCAGGTGCTGTTCGGGCCGTCCGAAGTGCCCGGCGGCGATTTCATCATCTCGGGTCTCGACCCGCAGGGCGCGATGTTCAACCTGGTCGGCGCGCGCGCGGAGGCAAAGGCATCATGACGCTGCAGGTGTTTGCGCCCACCTTCTTCTTTCCCCTCGGTGCGCCCGATCGCGACTGACACTTTCGGAGAGCATGCAAGATGACCGATCGTCACGAAATCAGCGTCACGCGCTTTATCGCCGCACCGCCAGAGACGGTGTGGCAGGTGATGACCGGGCGGCTGGAGGAATATTGGTGCCCCCGGCCATGGACCACCGAGATCGTCGAGATCGACTGGCGATCGGGCGGGCGGATGGCGACGACCATGCGCGGCCCCGATGGCGCCAGCCATGACGGCGATGGCGTGCTGCTGGAGGTGACGCCGGGGGTGCGGATGGTGTTTACCGATGCGTTCAGCGCGGGGTGGCTGCCGCAAGCGGCATTCATGGTCGGCTGTCTCGAGATCACGGCCGAAGGCGAGGGCACCCGCTATACCGCCACCGCCCGCCACTGGACGCAGGAGGCGTGCGAGCAGCATAAGGCGATGGGCTTTGTCGAAGGCTGGACGACAATGGCCGACCAGTTGGCCGAACTCGCCGAAGCGACCGATGCGCACCCGGCAGGGTGACTGACCGCCGATTCGAACTTGCCCGCGAGCGCGGGCCGAATACTTGCCGACACTGATTCGTGCCGGGGAAATCGCTGTTACGCGTTACACCTGGTGTAACTTCATGCTGCAGCGGACTGTATCTGGCGGGGAAGCGCCTGAAAAGAGCGATGAAATCGCGTGAAATTGCGTTGAACGCATGTTGCATTTGCGAAGCGCGTGTGGAATACGACGAGTGCTAGCAGCATGTCTGAAGGGACAATCTTATGAAACTTGCAAAGACCGCACTGGCTGCGCTTGCTTTGACCGCAATGGTCGGCGCCCCGGTTCTGGCACAGACTGCGTCTTCCGCAGCTCGCGTGACCAGCGCTTCGGGTGAAGAAAGCAACGCAGAAGGCAGCACCGGCATCATCATTGGTGTCGTTGCAGCTGCCGCCGTCATCGGCGGCATCATCATCATCGCTGATGATGATGAGCCCAACAGCCCCTGAGCCCTTCTTTTCGAAGAGATCAGGTACTGATTCGGAAAAGGGCAGCCAGCAATGGCTGCCCTTTTTTGTTGCCCGGCGCATCGATGCTGGTCCATCGTCCGCTCCTGTCCCCTGGCAGGCTTGGAACAACGGCCATGGCCGATCCAGCCCCGTTTGCGAAAGCCCGAACCGATGACCAATTTCCCCGCCGATTACACTCCGCCTGCCGTCTGGACCTGGGACAAGGAAAACGGCGGGGCGTTCGCCAGCATCAACCGCCCCATCGCGGGCGCAACGCATGATGCGGCGCTGCCGGTGGGCAAGCACCCGCTCCAGCTCTATTCGATGGCGACGCCGAACGGCCAGAAGGTCACCATCATGCTCGAAGAGCTGCTGGCAGCCGGGCATTCGGGGGCGGAATATGACGCCTGGCTGATCGATATCCGCGAGGGGGGCCAGTTCGGCAGCGATTTTGTCGGCATCAACCCCAACAGCAAGATCCCCGCCTTGATGGACCACAGCGCTGCCGAGCCGGTGCGGCTGTTCGAATCGGGATCGATGCTGCTGTATCTTGCCGAAAAATTCGGTGCGTTCTTGCCCACCGATCCGGCCAAGCGGGTCGAAGGGATCAACTGGCTGTTCTGGCAGATGGGAAGCGCGCCTTATCTCGGCGGTGGCTTCGGGCATTTCTACGCCTATGCGCCGATCAAGATCGAATATTGCATCGACCGGTTCACCATGGAGACCAAGCGCCAGCTCGATGTGCTCGACCGGCACCTGGCGAACAACGAGTACATGGCGGGCGGAGAATATTCGGTCGCCGATATCGCGATCTGGCCGTGGTATGGCGGCGTGGCGAGCGGCGCGACTTACGACGCGGCCGAGTTTCTGCAGGCACAGCAGTATCCGAACCTGCTGCGCTGGACCGACCAGATCGCCAAGCGCCCTGCGGTGCAGCGCGGCAGGATCGTCAACCGCACCTGGGGCGATGACCTGAGCCAGCAGCTGCACGAACGCCACGATGCCAGCGACTTCGACCTGCGCACGCAGGACAAGCTTGCGGCTGCCGACGCGACCTGAGCGCTTCGACCATCAAGGAGCGACAAAGCGGAACCGCTTGCACGGCAACCTCCATGTGTGTATTAATACGGCAACACACATGCTGAGGAGATATCGCCATGCCGCTGAACTGGAAGCCTTTGCCTGTCCTGGTCGCCGGTGCCGCCCTGGTCGCCGCGTGCGGCATGACCGATGGTACCAGTTTCACCTTCGACAGCGACAGGGACTCCGAGGGGTCGAACAGCGAAGGCTGGGCCAGCAGCTGGTCGGGTGAGCCGTTCGACCGGATCACGCTGGCCGGGCCCGACAACCTGACCTTCGTCACCCGGGGCGAGCACGCGGTCAGCGCCACCGGCGATGCCAAGGCGCTGGAAAAGCTGCAATACAAGGTTCGCAACGGCGAACTGCGCATCCGGCGCAAGTCCTCGAACTGGGGCCTGGGCGGCAGCAGCGGCGAGGCGACGATCGCGGTCAATGCTCCGGCGCTGCGCGGCTTCATGGTGGCAGGCTCGGGCTCTGCCAAGATCGACAGGATGGAAGGCGACAAGGTCAAGCTGTCGATTGCAGGCTCGGGCGATGCCGATATCGCCAGCCTCAGCGCCAAGTCGCTCGAAGGGTCGATCGCGGGCAGCGGATCGATGAGACTGGCGGGAAGCGCCGATTCGTCGGAAATCTCGATCGCCGGCTCGGGCAGCGTGCTGGGTGAGCGCTTTCGCAGCGAATCGGTGGAAATCTCGATCGCGGGATCGGGCGATGTCACGATGGCATCGGACGGTTCGGTCGACGCCAGTCTGATGGGATCGGGCGATGTCACGATCAAGGGCAATGCCAAGTGCAAGAGCAGCGCGATGGGATCGGGCAGCATCACCTGCGGTTGATCGAATCGCGGGAAGGCGGATCGCTGCAAAACCCGTTGCGCCCCGCGCAAGCATGCTAAACACTCTCCCTAGTGCGGTGCACCGATGCAGCCGCGCGGGGGAGATGGACTTGAGCGTTCCGCAAGCCGCCGGCGGCCACCATGACGATCCGAATTTCTGGGACCGGCATATCATGCCGCGTCTCATCACCTTTTGCTGCGGCCAGCCCGCGGTTGCCAAGGCACGCAGCCGCATCGTCCCGCGCGCGAGCGGCGACGTGCTCGAGCTGGGTTGCGGCGGGGGTATCAACCTCGATCATTACGACCGCGCCCGGATCACCCGGCTTGCAGGTGTCGATCCCTCGCCGCAGTTGCTCGAGACGGCGCGCGGCAAGGCCAAGGTGCGCGGCTTCGATGCCGATTTTCGCGCCGGAATCGCCGAAGCGCTGCCGTTTGCCGATGCCAGCTTCGATACGGTGCTGACCACGTTCACTTTGTGCTCGGTGCAGGATCCCGATGCGGTGCTGGGCGAGATGCGCCGCGTGCTCAAGCCCGGCGGCCGCATCCTGTTTCTGGAACACGGCGCGGCGCCCGATTCCGGCCCGGCGCGCTGGCAGCAGCGGATCGAGCCCGTATGGAAGAAGATCGCAGGCGGCTGTCATCTCACCCGCCCGGTCGGCGATGCTTTCCGCGCGCGCGGGTTCAGCCTGGGTGAATGCCACAGCCGCTATCTGCCCAGGACCCCGCGTTTTCTGGGGTGGATCGAAATGGGAGAGGCGCGCGCATGAAAGCGGCGATGATCATCACGGCGTTGGTACTGGGCAGTGGCATGGCCAACGCCGCCGAAGCTGCGGAGCGCAAGTTCACCCTGTCGGCGTTTGACAAGGTGCGGATCGAGGGCGACGTCGCGGTCGAGATCGTCTCGGACAGCGCGCCGTTCGCGCTGGCCAGCGGCGACCCGCGCGCGCTCGAGGCGCTCAGCGTCCGGGTGCAGGGTGGCACGGTCTATATCCGCCGCGCACGCCGCAATATTCCGACCGAGGCGCGCAACCGCCAGGCAGGTTCGGGCGCCCTGCCGTTGGTGCGGCTGAACGCGCGTACGGTCCAGTCGCTGTCCGTGCTCGGCCATGGCAGCGCGCGTCTCGACCGGCTGGCAGGGGCAAAGCCCAGCGCGACCATCGACGGCAACGGCTCGGTCGAGATCGGCGCGGTGAACGCCGACGCTGTCGCGATCAACGTCAACGGCAGCGGCAGCCTCAAGATCGGCGGCACGGCCGGCACCGCGCGCGCGGTGATGCTGGGCGACGGGCTGATCGAGGGCAGCGGCCTGACATTGGGCGCGATCGATTTCACCGGAGAAGGCCCGGTTCGCGCCAGCCTTACCGTCAACGGTCCGGCACGGATTGCGGTCAAGGGCGACGCCGATGTGCAGATCGGCGGCAGCCCGGTCTGCACCGTCCGGCAGAGTGGAACCAACGCCATCATCTGCGGCACTGGGGCGCCGGTGCGATAGGTCAGCCTCTCACATCAGCCCCGGCCCGATCACCCTCATTCCTTGGGTTCGGGAACTCTCGGGCCTTCTTCCGGATGCACGGCGGCGCCGGTCCAGCGGCCATCTTCGACGACGGCAGTGCCGGTCACGTTGCGCGAGTCCTTGGGGACGAGGCCGCCTTCCTGGCGTTTCGGGGTCTTCTCGCCGCTGGGCCGGGTGTCGCGGTCCTCGGGTCCGTTCGGGTCTTCGATAGGGGGAATGTCGTTCATAGTCCGTCTCCATCCTGGCCGCGTTTGCGCGATGCCTTGAAGGATTACCGTCCGATGCCGTGATCGGTTCCGGGACGTCTGATGCCGCGTCAGGCGATCGTCGTGCTGGCGATCCGTTCGATCTCACGCTTGGGCTCTGCGCTGGTGTCCGCGGACGGAGGCGTGATCGACTGAAGCGCGGCGCCGGGTGATACGGCGAGCAACTGCTTGAGCCGCGCGCGGAAACTGGCCAGCTCGCTGCCCGAAAGCTGGGCGCGGGTGGTGAACTTGACCGAACCGGGGTCGACCGCACGGCCGCCGCGATACAGTTCGTAGTGCAGATGTGGCCCGGTCGAAAGCCCGGTCGATCCGACATAGCCGATCACCTGGCCGCGCCGCACGCGCGTGCCGTTGCTCACCGCGATCCGGCTCATATGGCCATAGCCGCTGGCGATGTTGCCGCCATGCGCGATCCGCACGAAGTTGCCGTATCCGCCCTTGCGGCCCGAATAGTTCACCACGCCGTCGGCTGTCGCATAGATCGGGGTGCCGCTGCGCGCGCGGAAATCGATGCCGCTGTGCATCCGGCGGAAGCCCAGGATCGGATGGCGGCGATAGCCATAGCCCGAGGTGACCGCTCCGTTGACCGGCCGCGCGAACTCGCCGCGCTCCTCGCCGACGCCCGAGGCCTCGAACCACTGCATGCCGCTCCCGGCCTTCCAGCGCAGCATCTGCGCTTGCGGCTTGCCGCCGCGTTCGAGCCCGGCATAGAGCAGTTCGCCCATCTCGACCTCGCCGGTGGCGGCGCGTTTGTAATCGACGATGATGTCGAATTCGTCGGTGGCGCGGATGTCGCTGCCGATCGACAGCTGGCTGCCCAAGGTCTGCAGATACGCCTGGATTGCGCGCGGCGGGGCGCCTGCGGCGCGTGCCGAGCGATACAGGCTCGAGCCGACGGTGCCGCGAATGCGCAACGGGGTGGCATCGACCAGGATCGGCTTTTGCACCAGATCGAGCGTCGATCCGGCGCGGACGATCTCGACGTTCATGTCGAAGCGTGCGCGGAAGGCGATGCTCTCGACCGGGCGCGGCTGGTTGCGCGCGAAGCGGCGACCCAGGGTGATGTCGATGCGGGTGCCGTCGCGGATGTCGCTCAGCGGCACCACCGAGGACACCAGGTTGGCGACCGATTGTGCATCGCCGCTGCCCACGCCCGCGCGCTGCATCACACGCATGAAGCTGTCGCCGCGGCCGATGACGGCGGCAAGCTCGATCGTCGGACGCTCGGGCGCCTGGGCCAGCGCGACCACGGCATCGGTTGCCGCCATCGCGCGCCCGGAATCGCTGCCGAATGCCAGCGGCATGATCATCTGGCTGCGCAGTTCTTCGAGCGCAACCGGCGCGGGCGCCGTCGCCGCAGCGCCCAGCGGATGAATGCCCGGCCACACGGCATACGCGCCGGTGAGCAGCAGGCAGAGCGTGGCAAGCCCGCGGAACCACTCGGCGCTGCCGATTGCGGTGCCAAGATCCGGGGTCCAGTTGGTGTCGCGAACAAACGCAAGCGCGCGGGTCCAGCTATCGCGTGCAGCATCGGGCCCGCCGCCGGGACGGATGGTCGCAGGCGCCGGCAGCGCATCGGCCATCGACAGTCTGGCGGTGGCTGCACCTGCCCCGAAAAGCTGTTCGCGTTGCTGAAACAAGTCCGACCCTTTATCGCCATGTTCTCTCGCGACGAGCCTTGCGACCCCCACGCTGGCGATTTCCCTCGCCCGGAAATCTTGTGGAGAACGCCGGTTAAAGTCAAATTAACCCGCCGCAAATCGGTGTGCCTGCGGGACGAGTGGTGCACTATCCCCGATCAGCGGCGGAACCCTGGCATTGCTGATCGGTCTGCGGTGACAATGGGCTTGCATATGGGCTGCCGGGTGCTGATGTAGGGACAAGAGCCCTGAGACATCAGGCTTTTGAAGGCAGGCCGATCATGACCCGTTTTTCGCCCCGGTTTCCGCGCCACTCTTCGCAGGAGTTCTCGCAAGGGACTGTCACCGCCGTGCTCGGGCCGACCAACACCGGCAAGACCCATCTCGCCATCGAGCGGATGAGCGCGCATTCGAGCGGCCTGATCGGCTTTCCGCTGCGCCTGCTGGCGCGCGAGGTCTACGACCGGGTGGTGGCGATCAAGGGGCCCAAAGAGGTCGCTTTGGTGACCGGCGAAGAGCGCATCGTCCCCCCCGGCGCACGCTGGTTCCTTTCCACCGCAGAGAGCATGCCGCTGCAGGACGGGCGCGACTTTGCGTTTGTCGCCATCGACGAGGCGCAGCTGGGCGCGCATCCCGAGCGCGGCCATGTGTTCACCGATCGCATCTTGAACGCGCGCGGGCGCGACGAGACGATGATCCTGGGATCGGAGGCGCTGGCGCCGATGGTGCGCGCATTGGTCCCCGATGCCGAGATCACCACCCGCCCGCGCTTTTCGACGTTGAGCTATGCCGGGATCAAGAAGCTCTCGCGCCTGCCCCCGCGCAGCGCGATCGTCGCGTTTTCGGCCGAAGAGGTTTACGCCGTTGCCGAGATGCTGCGCCGGTTCCGTGGCGGCGCGGCGGTGGTGATGGGGGCATTGAGCCCCGCCACCCGCAACGCGCAGGTCGCGATGTATCAGGCGGGCGAGGTCGATTATCTCGTCGCGACCGATGCGATCGGCATGGGGCTCAACATGGATGTCGAGCATGTCGCGTTCGCTTCGCTGTACAAATATGATGGCGCGCGCAGGCGGCGGCTGACCTTGCCCGAAATGGCGCAGATCGCCGGGCGCGCAGGGCGGCATCAGCGCGATGGCACCTTCGGTTCGGTCGCGGGCCGTGCGGATTCGCAGTTCACCGACGAAGAGATCGAGCGGATCGAACAGCACCAGTTCCCGCCGCTCAAGTCCTTGTTCTGGCGCGATTCGGCGCCGCGCTTCGACAGCCTGGGGCATCTGATCGCCGATCTTGAGCAAGCGCCTTCGAGCCCGGTGCTCAAGCCCGCGCCCGAGGCGATCGACTTGGCCGTGCTGAAGCGGCTGGCCGATGATCCGAACATTGGCGCGAGTGTGCGCGGCACGGCGGCGGTGCGTCGCTTCTGGTCGGTGTGCGGCCTGCCCGATTTTCAGCATCGCGGCGCCGAGCACCATGCCAGCTTCGTGCACCAGCTCTGGCAGCATCTGGGGCAGGGCAAAGGCCATCTCCCGGTCGATTTCATCGCGCGGCGGATCGCCGATCTCGATCAGGTGCAGGGCGATGTCGAGAAACTGGGCGCGCGGATCGCGGCGATCCGCACCTGGTCCTATGTCGCGCAGCGTCGTGACTGGGTTGCAGATCCTGCCGAGATGGCGGGCCGCGCGCGCAGCGTCGAGGAGCGTTTGTCCGATGCGCTGCACAAGGCGCTGGCGCAAAGGTTCGTCGACAGGCGCACCGCGGTGCTGCTGCGCGGGCTGGGCGGCGATGCGTCGCTGCTGCCGGTGACGCTCGAAGAGGGCGATGCGATCTGCGTCGATGGCGAACCGATCGGCAAGTTGAACGGCTTTGCCTTCGTCGTCGATGCGCAGGCGCGGCTGGCCGATCGCAAGTTGCTGCTCGCCGCTGCCGACCGCCACCTGCCCGGGCTGCTCGCCAAGCGCGCGCGCGAGCTCGTCGCCGATGCGCCCGAGTCGCTTGCGATTCTGGCGGACGACAAGGGGCGGCCCGCATTGATGTGGCACGGCCAGCGGATTGGCCAGATCGTGCGCGGGACCTCGGTCGCTTTCCCGAGGTTCCAGCCCGACCGCGCGCTCGAGGCTTTGCCGCGTGCCGAGCACGAGGCGCTGCTGGCGCATGTCGCCGCGTGGCTGGAGGCGCAATTGGGTGTGCCGCTGGCCCCGGTGCGGGCGCTGACCAAGGCGGCTCAGGATCGCCGCTGCTCTGGCCCGCTGCGCGCGCTGCTGGTGCAGCTGATCGATGCAGGCGGAGCGATTCCCCGGGTCGCGGCCGATGGGTTGATCCACGCGCTCGACCCCGCTGCCCGGCAGATCCTGCAGCGGCTGGGGGTGCGGCTGGGCAGCCTCGATGTGTTCTGTGCCGCGATGATCCGGCCCGAATGCCAGCGCGTGCTGGCAATCGCACGCGCGGTACACGCTGCCGCCCCGATGCCTGCTGATCCAGATTTGCAGGTGGCTGCGCTGCGCACTGTCATTCCAGCCAGCGTGCTGCCGCCTGCCGGGCATCCGGCCTACCGGCTGGTGGGCGACCAGGCGCTGCGCGTCGACATGGCCGAAAAGCTGATCCGCGCCGCGCACGACCGGCGCGGGCAGGCGGCAAGCTTTGCGATCGATCCGGCGCTGGCGGTGTCGATGGGGCTTACGCCGGCCAATGCCGAGCGGCTGATGCGCGCCGCAGGGTTCCGCCGCGCGGCGGCGAAGACCAGCGATACCGCCCCCGCATTGTGGCGGTGGCGCGGCCTGGGCCGAAGGAAAGCTGCGCAAGCATCGCAGCCGCCCCGGCGCGATGGGCATTTTGCGGCACTGGCGGATTGGAAGGTGGCGATTGGCTGAAACAGGTGGTGGTCCAACGGGCTCGCAGGCAGGCGGGCATCTGCGGATGGATGTGCTGTTGTGGTACCTGCGGCTGGTGCGCAGCCGCTCGCAGGGCAAGATGCTGGCCGAACAGGGCGTGATCCGCAGCAACGGCACCCGCGTCGTCAAGGCGCACCATGCGGTGCGCAGCGGCGACGTGCTCACCGTGCCGCAGGGGTCGCGCGTCCTGGTGCTCCAGATCAACCATCTGCCCTGGCGCCGGGGACCTGCCGAAGAGGCGCTGGCGTGCTATCGCGAACCCGAAGACCGGCGCGCCGCCGGATAAAGCTGGGCTTTGCGTCCCCATGGCAGCGCGATATTGACGCACCGGGCCGATGGCAATAGCAAGGCGCCCAGAATCACTAAGCTGCCATCACCAAGCTATCATCATGCAATGCGGGCCCGAAATGCCCGGCCAGCCATCCAGGGAGCGATCACAGCCGATGACCTATGTAGTCACCGACGCCTGCATCAAGTGCAAATACATGGACTGCGTGGAAGTGTGCCCCGTGGACTGCTTCTACGAAGGCGACAATATGCTGGTGATCAACCCCAGCGAATGCATCGACTGCGGCGTGTGCGAACCCGAATGCCCCGCCGAAGCGATTCTGCCCGATACCGAAGACGGCCTCGAGAAGTGGCTCGAGCTCAACACCAAGTTCAGCGCCGAATGGCCCAACATCACCCAAAAGCGCGACTCTCCGCCTGACGCGGACGAGTACAAGGGCAAGGAAGGCAAATACGAAGCCTATTTCTCGCCCGAACCTGGCGAAGGCGACTGACCTCTTCCCATCCATCCCTTCGGGGGTGGATCGGCCGGGCCATCGCATCGGCCACACGCGATCGCTCCAACATTCCGTAACGGCAGGCGCGCCTCAGCGCCTGCCGACGCTTGTTTTTCGGCGTTTCAAACCCCATTTGGGTCCGGAATGGCCATTACAGGGTGGCTATTTTGTGACGAATCTGTTAAGGGCTTCCTTGTCAGTGCTGCAGCGCAGCGTTGAGATGGGTGTCCCGCTTTCGGCACATGCTTGAGGAGATCTGGTTCGGACGGCAGGATCGCAGGTTCGAAAACACTCCCGCTTCCCCTGAAATTAGAAAGGTTTTTGAATGGCCGCCAAAGCGCTGTCTTTTGATGTAGGCGATTATGTGGTGTACCCCAAGCACGGTGTCGGCCGTGTCGTGGAGCTTCAGAAAGAGGAAATTGCCGGCATGCAGCTCGAGCTGTACGTGCTGCGCTTCGAAAAGGAACGCATGACCCTTCGCGTTCCGGTGAACAAGGTCGAAAGCATCGGCATGCGCAAGCTGTCGTCCGACAAGACACTGCGTGAAGCCATGGAAACGCTCAAGAGCAAGCCCAAGGTCAAGCGCACCATGTGGTCGCGCCGCGCCCAGGAATACGAAGCCAAGATCAACTCGGGCGACCTCGTGTCGATCGCCGAAGTGACCCGCGACCTGTTCCGCCCCGACGACCAGCCCGAGCAGAGCTATTCCGAACGCCAGATCTTCGAAGCGGCCTCGAGCCGCCTCGCGCGCGAACTGGCAGCGATGGAAAAGACCGACGAGCCTGCAGCGCTCAAGAAGATCCTCGAGATCCTCAACGAAGCCGCACCGCAATATTACGAGGCAGCTGAATAAGGCAGCCTTGTCGCCGAGCGACTGTTACCCAAAACCCCGGATCGGCGTTAGGCCGCTCCGGGGTTTTTGTTATTTGGCGAACAACGGACTCAAAAGTCGCGGGCTATCCGCATAGCATTGCGCATACGTCCCTCGACTTCGCTCGGGACAGACGGCGAGGGGAGAGCGAACCACATTCTGTTTGTTATACCCATGGCTCCGTATTGGCCGTCGCGGGTTTGCACCCACCTCCCGTGTTCCCGAGCGAAGTCGAGGGACGTTGTGCACCAAATACGTCAATACACTGCCGGAGAACGCGCCCTTACGACTTGTACAGCCCGTCGAGCCGGTCCTGATAGCGCGCGCGGATGACGTGGCGGCGGATCTTCATCGAGGGGGTCATTTCGCCGTTCTCGATTCCGAAAGGCTCGTCGGAAAAGGCGAACTGCCGCACTTTCTCGATCACCGACAGATCGGCGTTGACCCGGTCGATCGCCGCGCGGACCGCGGACTTGAACGCCGGGTTGGCCTGCAGCTCGGCGAAATCCACCTTCACGCCTTGCGCGGTCGCCCATTCGAGCGCCCATTCGGGATCGGGCACGACCAGCCCGACGAGATAGGGCCGCCGGTCGCCCATCACCATCGCCTGATGGATTTCGGGCTGCAGCGTCAGCATGCCCTCGACCTTCTGGGGCGAGACGTTGTCGCCCTTGTCGTTGACGATCAGATCTTTCTTGCGGTCCGTGATCGCGATGCGGCCTGCGGCATCGATATGACCGATGTCGCCGGTGTGCAGCCAGCCGTCGATCAGCACCCGCGAGGTCTCTTCGGGGTTCTGCCAATATCCGTGCATCACCAGTTCGCCGCGCACCAGAATCTCGCCATCCTCGGCGATGCGCACCTCGGTATCGGCGAGCGGCGGACCGACGGTGTCCATCTTGACGCCCACCGAGGGGCGGTTGCAGGCGATGATCGGCGCCGCCTCGGTCTGGCCATAGCCCTGCAGCAGCGTGAGGCCGAGCGAATGGAAGAAAACGCCGATCTCGGGATTGAGCGGCGCGCCGCCCGAGACCATCGCCTTGATCCGCCCGCCGAACCGCGCCTGAATCTTGGGCCGCAGGCTTTTCGACAGGATGAAGTCCATCGGCTTGTCGATCAGCCCGGCGCGGCCGCCCAGCTGCTTCTCGCCGAGCGCCATCGCGCGTTCGAACAGGAAGTTGGCGACCTTGCCCTGCTTCTGGATCTGCTTGAGGATGCGCGCGCGCAGCACCTCGAACAATCGCGGCACCACGACCATCAGCGTGGGGCGGACTTCCTCGATATTGCTGGCAAGCTTTTCCAGCCCTTCGGAATAATAGATCTGCGCGCCCAGCCCGATCGGGAAGAACTGGCCGGCGCTGTGTTCATAGGCGTGGCTGAGCGGCAGGAACGAGAGGAACACCTCGTCTTCCCAGCCGAAATCCTCGGCGATGACGCGGGTGGGCCCTGCGATGTTGTGCAGGATCGCGCCATGGTGCTGCATCACCCCGCGCGGCGCGCCGCCGGTGCCGCTGGTGTAGATGATGCACGCGGTGTCGGTGCGGGTGAGCGAGGCTGCATCGGCGCGCACCTGTGCCATCCGCTCGGCCTGGCGCGCGGGATCGCCGGTGACCAGATCGGTCCAGTTGTGGGTGCGGAAGCGGCTGGCCTGGCCGACCTTCATCGCATCCATGCCGATCACGTGCCAGGCATTGCCCGCGCGCAGCACCGCAGGCAGCAGCGTCTTGGCGAGCTTGGCATTGGAGACGATCACTGCGCGCGCGCCCGAATTGTCGAGGATGTGCTGGTGGTCGCGCTCGGTGTTGGTGGTGTAGGTCGGCACGGTGATGCAGCCGGCGGCCATGATCGCAAGGTCGGCGATACACCATTCGGGCCGGTTCTCGCTGACCAGCATCACCCGGTCGCCGCGTGCCAGCCCCATGTCCTTGAGCGCATAAGCGAGCTCGGCCACCTGCCCTGCTGCCTGTTTCCAGCTGATCGAGGTCCAGACACCTTCGCGCTTGGCCCACAGGAACGGCTTGTCGCCCAGCTCGTCGGCACGGGCAAAGAACATCGCGACCAGATTGTCGAATGTCTTGAACTGGTCGAGGGATGTGTTGGCGATCACCGGTATCAGGCTCCTGAATAAGCCGCGCTTTCGTGTGCGGTCTGGTGACCACGGGTCTAGCGGGCTTTGGTTGCAGGAGCAATCAGTGGCGAAGGCCGAAATCCGCGGGCGTCAGACCCTCAAGACCCGCCCCGCCTTGCCGAGCGCGGCCTTGTCCTCGGCATCGAGGCCCAGTTTCAGCCCCAGCCAGACCAGCGGAAAGAACAGCGAAAACTGCAGCGCCGCGCGCACGGCCATGTGCCAGTGGCCGAACGCAACCCCGATAAGCCACAGCACCGCCAGCCCGGCGACGCCGCAGGCCAGCGCACGCAGGAAATGGCTGTCGAAGGGTCCCAGCTTTTCGCTCCACCACAATTCGGCCACCGCCGACCAGCTCGAGACGATGACGCCCGCGCTCACCGCCAGCGCCATGCCGGTGGCGCCGAGCCCGGGGATGGCGAGCCAGCCGACCAGGGCGGCGATCGCGATGCCGGCCAGCGAATTGGCGAGCGGCAGCATGCGGTGGCCGGTCATCTCGACGATCGGGGTGGCCGCGCCCAGGATCGTCTCGCCCGCACGACCCACCAGCAGCACCACCAGCACCGGCAGCGCGGCTGCGGCCTGCGGAGAAAACAACATCAGCAGCGCATCGCCGGCAGCGATCATCACCCCGGTCAGCGGCAGCACGATGATCGCCGCGAGACGGTTGGCAAAGCGGTACAAGGGCGCGATCTCGGCGCGGTCGGCAGCGCCCTGCGCCGCGCTTAACGGGGCGAGAACGTAGAGGAAGGTCTGACGGACGATCAGCGGGACCGAGGCGATCTTGCGCGCGATGCCGAACAGCCCGGCGGCCACCGCGCCGCCCGCGCCGCTCAACGCCAGCCCCAGCAGCACCGGCGGAAGATCGTTGAACGCGCGCCGGGCCAGATTGGGGGGCATCGTCGCGAGCCCGCTCTTGAGCGTGTCGCGGCGCAACGCCTGCGGCATCGGTGCGCGCCACAGCAGCGCGAGGTCGTAATAGCGTCCCAGCAGCCGCACCGACAGCCAGGCGGTGATCGCGAGCGAGACCAGATGCGCGAGGAACAGCCCGAACAGCCGCACGCCCAGCGCATAAAGCGCGACCGCGACGATCAACCGCGCGATCTGCTCCCAGAAAATCCGCAACCGGATTTCGGGGCCAAAGGCGCGCTTGGCGCGCGCGGCAGCGGTCGCGATCTCCAGCGCGACGGTCATCGGCAAGGTCCAGACGAACAGCGCGATCATCTGCGGCAGCGCGGCGCGCATGTCCGGGCCGACGGCAAAGGCGGGCGCGATCCACGGCGCTGCCAGACTGATCGCCAGCGCCAGCAGGCTGGATGGGATCACCGTGACCAGCAGCGCATAACGCACCGCGCCGTGCTCTGCCTCGCGGCTGGTCGCGGCGGGGACCGAGCGCTGCAGCCCTTGCGCCAGCGAAAGCGTGGTCAGCGTCGCAAGCAGGTTCACCGCCGCCCACAGCACGATATAGGTGCCGTACGTCGCCAGTCCGAACATCCACACGAACGCCGGCTGGGTGACGATCTCGATCACCGCGCCGGCGCGCGCCAGGCCGCTGAGCGCAGCCCCGCTCGCGACATCGGCGCGGGTGACGGCAGGTGCGTTTGCAGGAGCGACAGGATCGGCGGGCTGGTCCGCCACGGCTGCGGCCTATTCCTCGGTGCGGATCAGCACGGTTTCGCCCACCATCAGGAACAGCAGGAACGGCGACCATGCGGCAAGAAATGGCGGATAGGCACCCAGATTGCCCATCGCCAGCGCAAAATTGTCGGCGACGAAATAGGCAAAGCCCAGCCCCATGCCGATCACCGCGCGGATGAACAATTGGCCCGAGCGCGCCAGCCCGAACGCGGCGACCGCGCCGAGCAGCGGCATCAGCAGCGCCGACAAGGGCCCGGACAATTTGTGCCACAGGTTGGATTCGAGCGAGGCGGTCGGACGGCCTGCCTCTTTGAGCTCCTCGATCGCCGACCACAATTGCAGGAACGACATGCCCTCGGGATTGACCTTGCTCAAGGTGAACTGGTCGGGCCGCACGCCGCCTGCGGTGGTGATGTTGCCGAGCGTCTGCTTCTGCCCGGTGGCGACATCGAACTGGTTGGCATCGGTCAGCTGCCAGCCGCTGCCGGTATAAACGCCCTCGGTCGCGGTGACGATGCGCGCAAGCCCGCCTTCCTTGTCGCGGACATAGACCGAAATCCCGGTCAGCCGGGTCTCAGGGCCGGTGCCCTCGACCGTATCGGCCTGGATGATGTTGACGCCATCGCGCACCCAGACGTTGGCCTTGACGTTGGAATCGCGCGGGATCGGGCCGAACTCGGCTTGCTCCCAGGCGCTCAGCGTCGCGGTTGCGCGGCTCAATATGCGCTCGGAAAACACGAAGGTGATCAGCGAGACGCCCAGCGCCGCGATCAGCAGCGGAGCCAGCACCTGGTGTGCCGAGAGCCCGGAGGCCTTCATCGCCACGACTTCGCTGTTCTGGTTCAATGTCGCCAGCGTGATGATCGTCGCCAGCAGCACCGAAAACGGCAGCACCAGATCGATGATCTGCGGTGCGCGCAGCGAGATATAGGTCAGAAGCTGCGCCTGGCCATTGCCGGGATAGGCAAGGATCTTGCCGCTTTCGCCCAACAGGTCGAGCGATTGCAGCACCAGGAACAGCAACGCCACCACCGCCAGGATGCTGGTGAGGAACTTGCGCGCCATATAGATGGCCACGGTCCGCGAAGGGAAGAATTCAAGCTGCATCTGGCCGCACCTATTCCTGGAACGACCGTTTGCGGCCAAAGCTGAACAGCCCCTTGATCGCCGCGCCCGATTTGGCGAACAGCTTTTCGAGCGTGCCGATCGGCTGGCCGCCGGGGACGAACGCGACCTGATAATACATCCAGCCGATCAGCGCGGCAAACAGCGAGAACGGCAGCCACAGGGCGATGATCGGATCGACCAGCCCAAGCGCGCCCACATCCTCGCCATATTCGTTGATCTTGTGATAGGTCACGATCATCACGATCGACAGGAACACGCCGAGTGCCGATGTCGATCTTTTCGGCGGAATCGCCAGCGCCAGCGCCAGCAGCGGCATCAGCAGCATCATCACCACCTCGACCATGCGGAAATGGAAGTTGGCGCGGGTCTGATTGCGCTGCTCTACCGGGATATTGGCATCGCCGCCGATGCGGACCAGTTCGGGAATGGTGTATTCGCGGTCCTTGCCGCCGCCACGCCGCCGGAAGGATTCGATCTTGGGCAGGTCGATCGGCAGATCGTGGTTGGAGAAGGTCAGCACCCGCGGGGTCTGATAGCTGGGCGCATCGTGGATCAAGGTGCCGCTGGTCAGGCGCAGGATGATGACGTTGGGGTCGTCGGTGGCGAGGAACTTGCCCTGTTCGGCGCTGACCGACAGCGATGTGCCCGAGCTGTTTTCTGCCCGCACGAAGATGCCGAAAAGCTCGCGCCCGCCATCGCGGCTCTGCTCGATCCGCATCGTCATCCGGTCGCCCAATTGGGTGAATTCGCCGACCTTGATCGATGCCCCCAGCGCGCCCGAGCGCAGCTCGAAGCCCAGCTCTTCATAGGCATAGCGCGCCTTGGGCTGGATATAGCCGACCAGCGCCAGATTGACGAGCATCAGCGCGACCGCGAACAGATAGGGCACGCGCAGCAGCCGGGTGTAGCTGAGGCCCACCGCGCGGAACACGTCGAGCTCGGACGACAGCGCAAGCTTGCGGAAGGCGAGCAATATGCCGAGCAGCAGGCCGATCGGAATGCCGAGCGAGAGATATTCGGGGATCAGGTTGGCGAGCATGCGCCACACCACGCTCACCGGGCCGCCTTCGGCCGCGACGAAATCGAACAATCGCAGCATCTTGTCCAGCACCAGCAGCATGGCCGCAATGACCAGCGTACCCACCAGCGGAAAGAACACGAGACGGGCGATATAAGCGTCTGTGGCGGTTATGAATTTCAACTTATTGTCGCCCTGTCACCATGATTTGGCCGCAAACGCTTCCCATAAGCAGACGGGTAAAGGGGGCTCATCAGCCAAACCGCGCCATCCGGAGCGGTCCGGCTATAGCTTCTGGGATTGATTACGTCATGTTCAAAATTGCGGCAAAATCACTGGCCATCGCGGCTGCAGGCACTCTTGCCTTTGCAGTGGGCGTGCCTGTGGCCAGCGCGCAGCGGCAGGAAATCTCCAACGACATGCGCAAATGCGGCGCCGGCGCGCCCGGTCCTGCGGTGCATGTCGAGGTGAGCGGGTTCAAGGCCGCGACCGGCCGCGTTCGCGTGCAGGCCTATCCTGCGACCAAGAGCAGCTGGCTGGAAAAGGGTGCGTGGATCAACCGCATCGATGCCCCCGTCGCGCCGCGAAACGGCAAGATGGCCTTCTGCGTTCCCGTGCCCGAGGCCGGAGCCTATGGCATTGCCGTGCGCCACGATGTCGATGGCAGCGGCAAATCGGGCTGGGACGATGGCGGCGGGTTCTCCAACAACCCTTCGCTCTCGCTGCTCAGCCTCAAGCCTTCTGCAGACAAGACCGCTATCCGGGTCGGTTCCGGCGTAACGCGTATCCAGGTGGTGTTGAATTACCGCCAGGGCATGACGATCAAGCCGATAGGATAAACTTCGATGACCCTCGTTGCGCTCATTTCCAATCCACGTTCCACCGGCAACAAGGCGCTGTTGCCGGCGGTGCGTGACTATTGCGCGCGTAATCCGGACATTTTCCATTACGAGGTCGAAGAGGTCCACCAGATCGCCGACGCGCTGCGCGCCATCGCCTTGGTCAAGCCCAAGGTGCTGGTGATCAACGGCGGCGACGGCACGGTGCAGGCAACGCTGACCGAGCTGTATCATGGCAGCCATTTCGGCAAGAACCCGCCGCCGGTCGCGGTGCTGCCCAACGGCAAGACCAACCTGATCGCGCTCGATCTGGGCGCGAGCGGCAAGCCGCTGGCGACGCTCGACCGGATTATCGACATTGCGCGCAACGATCTGGAAAGCCACATCGTGGTGCGCCAGCTGATCGCGCTGACCGATGGCGAGGATGGCCGCCCGGTGCTGGGCATGTTCATGGGCGGCGCTGGCCTGGCCGAGATCATCCTGTACTGCCGCCAGAAGATCTATCCTTTGGGCCTGCCCAATTCGGTGAGCCATTTCATCGCGGCGATCGCGGGCCTGTTCACCATGCTGTTCGGGCTTACCGCCAAGTTCCTGCCGATCACCCGCTCGGCGCTGCGCATCTCGTATTTCCAAAAGGGGGAGCTCAACGGCAGCTTCCTGGTGGTGATGGTGACGACGCTGGAAAAGCTGCTGCTGGGCAGCAGGGCGGAAAGCGGGACTTCGCCCACCGGGCATCTGAAGTTCATCGCGGTCGAACACAACCGGGCAGGGCTGACCACATTGCTGATCGACACGCTGATGGGCCGCTTCGGCACCCGGCGCGGGCGCGGCGTGCATCTGGCGCGCGAGGACATGATCCGCATCGACAGCGATCGCAGCCGCAGCCGCGTCGTGCTCGATGGCGAAATCTTCGAGGCCAGCGCGGGCAAGCCGATCATCCTGCGCTCGACCGACCCGGTGCCGTTCCTGCGCCTGGCGGCTTGATTTTCTCCCCTCCCGCAGGCGGGAGGGGCAGGGCTGGCGCAGCCAGGCCGGGGTGGGCCTGAACCTTGATTCTCGCCAGATGGTGTAACACGTACAAAACATCGTCACCCCCGCGAAGGCGGGGGTCCCGCTTCTGCTGGCGGGGCGCGCAGTTTAGCGGGATTCCCGCTTTCGCGGGAATGACGATAAAGCTTGGACGGTAGTGTGAACTCTCTCAAATCCCTGATCGCTGCCGAGATCGACCAGCCGGTCGACCCACGCGTCAGCGCCTTTGCCGCCGAGATCGCCCGCCCGTTCGGCGATACCGCGCGCGCGGTGATCTTCTATGGATCGTGCCTGCGCGAGGCGCAGCTCGATGGGCTGATGCTCGATTTCTACGTGATCGTGTCGGACTATGCGGCGGCCTATCGCCAGGCAGGCAAGGCCGGGTGGATGGCGCGCGCCAATGCACTGATCCCGCCCAATGTGTTTCCGGCAGCTTATGCCAATCTGGCCGCCAAATACGCCGTGCTGTCCGAAGCCGACCTTGCCCGTGCGTGCTCGATGCAGGCGCGCGATGTCTCGGTCTGGGCGCGGTTTGCCCAGCCGGTGCGGCTGGTGTGGAGCGCGGACGATGCCGCGCGGGATGCTGCGCTGAATGCGCTGTGCGATGCGCCGGTCACGCTGCTGCGCCATGCCGCGCCGCTCACCGATGCCGCTTCGCCCGATCCGCTGGCCGCATGGCGCACTGGCTTCACCCGCACCTATGGCGCCGAACTGCGCGCAGAGCGCGGCGACCGGCCAGACAAGGTGGTCGACTTCGCGCCTGAACATTACCGCCGTGCGGGCGAGGCGATCATGCGCGAACATCCCGATATCGCCGCGATGCCCCGCGCCGAGGCCGAGTCCCGATGGGCCGCGCTCAGGCGCCGCAGCAAGCGAATGACCGTGGCGCGGCTTGCCAAGGCGAGCTTCACCTTTGCCGGCGGGATCGATTACCTCGCCTGGAAGATCAACCGGCATGCAGGCACGCAGATCGCGATCAAGCCCTGGCAGCGCAAATGGCCATTGGTGGCGGCGGTGTTCCTGGTGCCGAAGTTGTTGAGAAGCGGCGCGGTGAAGTAGGCTAAGTTTTGATGCGCGAGCAGCGCTGCCGGCCATCCAACTTGCCTCTCCCTTGATGGGAGAGGCAGCGAGACTTGGCAGCTTGCTGCCTTAGTCGCAGCGGTGAGGGTGATGGTGCGGCTGGGTACCGCGGCGTCGGGTCGCGTCCTTCGCACAATCCGGAGAGATCACCCCCACCCAACCCTCCCCCATCAAGGGGGAGGGCTTTAGCGGCCTTCCCGCAAGCGAGAGGGGAGAGATTTGTGCTTCCATCTTCACCCTTGATTTTCCAGCCCAAAACCGCCATCTCGTAATCGGAACGATTCACTCCGATTAACGGGCCAGCCTTATGCGCATGTCCAGTCTTGCCGATTATGCCGTGGTGCTGATGAGCGCCGCTGCGCGCCATTGCGGTGGTATCCGCTGCAATGCGCGGGTTCTGGCGACCGAAACCGGTCTGCCCTTGCCCACCGCGCAGAAGCTGGTGAGCAAGCTGTCGGCAGCCGGCCTGATCGAATCGGTGCGCGGCGCTGGCGGCGGATTCCGCCTGTCGCGCCCACCCGCTGCGATCACGCTCGCCGATATCGTCGAGGCGGTGGACGGCCCGATCGAGATCACGGTATGCGCAGGCGAGCACGCCAGCGATTGCGCGATGGAGGGCAGCTGCCATGTCCGCCCGCACTGGCAGATCGTCAACCGCACCATCCGCTCGGCACTGGCCGGCGTGACCCTGGCCAGCCTCGGCCAGCATATCCCCGATCCCAGACGCCCCGAACATGCGCTCGACCTCAAGAAGGTCGGCGAAAGGACCTCAACGTGACCGACGACAGCACCCCTGCAGACACCAAGACGCGCGACGCCGATGCCTGGGCGGCGGCGGAAAAGGCGAGCACCTATGAATGGGGCTTTTCGTCCGCGATCGAGCAGGAAATGGCGCCCAAGGGGCTGACCGAAGACACCGTGCGCTATATCAGCGCCAAGAAGAACGAGCCCGAATGGATGCTCGAGTGGCGGCTGAAGGCGTTCCGCATCTGGCAGACGCTGGAGACTCCCGACTGGGCCAAGCTCCAAGTCCCGCCGATCGACTATCAGGACGCCTATTATTACGCCGAGCCCAAGGCCAAGCCCAAGCTGGGCTCATTGGACGAGGTCGATCCTGAAATCCTCGAGGTCTACAAGAAGCTCGGCATTCCGATCGAGGAGCAGAAGGTGCTCGCCAATGTCGAGGGCGCGCGCCGCGTCGCGGTCGATGCGGTGTTTGACTCGGTCTCGGTCGCGACCACGTTCCGCGAGGAACTGAGCCGTGCCGGCGTGATCTTCATGTCGATCAGCGAGGCGATCCGCGAATATCCCGATCTGGTCAGGAAGTGGCTGGGCAAGGTCGTGCCGGTGCGCGACAACTATTTCGCGACATTGAACTGCGCGGTCTTTTCGGACGGCACCTTCGTCTACATCCCCGAAGGCGTGCGCTGTCCGATGGAGCTGTCGACCTATTTCCGCATCAACGCCGAGAACACCGGCCAGTTCGAGCGCACGCTGATCATCGCCGACAAGGGCAGCTATGTGAGCTACCTCGAAGGCTGCACCGCACCGCAGCGCGACGAGAACCAGTTGCACGCCGCGGTGGTCGAACTGGTCGCGATGGACGATGCCGAGATCAAATATTCGACCGTGCAGAACTGGTATCCCGGCGACGCCGAGGGCAAGGGCGGCATCTACAATTTCGTCACCAAGCGCGGGCTGGCCCAAGGCGCGCGCTCGAAGGTCAGCTGGACGCAGGTCGAGACCGGTAGCGCGGTGACCTGGAAATACCCGTCGTGCGTGCTCAACGGCGAGGACAGCGTCGGCGAGTTCTATTCGGTCGCGGTCACCAACAATTACCAGCAGGCCGATACCGGCACCAAGATGATCCACAACGGCAAGGGCACCCGCTCGACGATCGTGTCGAAGGGGATCAGCGCGGGGCGCAGCAACAACACCTATCGCGGACTGGTGCGCGTCGCTCCGGGCGCGGAGGGCGTGCGCAACTTCACCCAGTGCGATTCGCTGCTTCTCGGCGACCAGTGCGGCGCGCACACCGTGCCGTATATCGAGGTGCGCAATCCATCCGCGCAGATCGAGCACGAGGCGACCACCAGCAAGATCAGCGACGACCAGTTGTTCTACGCGATGCAGCGGGGACTGAGCGCCGAGGAAGCGGTGGCGCTGATCGTCAACGGCTTCGCACGCGAAGTGCTCAAGCAGCTGCCGATGGAGTTCGCGGTTGAAGCGCAGAAGCTGCTGGGGATCAGCCTGGAAGGTTCGGTCGGATGATTACGCAAACCCAAATCCTCCCCTGCAAGGGGAGGTGGCAGGCCGCAGGCCTGACGGAGGGGTATCACCCTCTCGATAGCGCGACACCCCTCCACCGCTTCGCGGTCCCCCTCCCCTTGCAGGGGAGGATTTCGCCTAAGGGGAGCGTGGGGTGATGATGAACGACCTCCTTTGGCTTGTCATTATCGTCGGGCTGCCCGTCGCTGTTGCATGGAGGGTGTTCGCAAATGAGCCGCCAAAGCGGCACTTCATGGCCTCTTGGGTTCTCTCCGTGATTGGCACTCAGGTCATTTTCTTCGGATTTCTGCTTACGCTGACATTAGCAGGGATAAGCCCTTTCGGTATGTTCGAAGGATTTATCTTGCTGCCGGTTTCGGTATTTACCGCAACGATAATTGGATTGGTTGTCAGAAAACAACGTCAATCCAGCTTGGAAAGCTAAAATGCTCAACATAAACAACCTCCACGCCACCATCGGTGGCACCGAAATCCTCAAGGGCCTTTCGCTCACCATCAACGCGGGCGAGATCCATGCGATCATGGGGCCGAACGGCGCGGGCAAGTCGACGCTGGCCTATACGCTGGGCGGACGGCCCGGGTACGAGGTCACCGACGGCTCCGCGACATTCGACGGGCAGGATCTGCTCGCCCTCGAACCGCATGAGCGCGCCGCGGCGGGCCTGTTCCTCGGCTTCCAGTATCCGGTCGAAATCCCCGGCGTTTCCAACCTGCAGTTCCTGCGCGAGAGCCTCAATGCGCAGCGCCGTTCGCGCGGCGAAGAGCCGCTTTCCGGTGCGGAGTTCATCCGGCTCGCCAAGGAAAAGGCCGCGCTGCTCAAGATGGACATGGACATGCTCAAGCGGCCGGTGAACGTCGGCTTTTCGGGCGGCGAGAAGAAGCGCAACGAGATGGTGCAGATGGGGATCATCGACCCCAGGCTCGCCCTGCTCGACGAGACCGACTCCGGCCTCGACATCGACGCGCTGCGCATCGTCGGCGAAGGCATCAACACGATCATGCGCAAGCCCGACCGCGCGGTGCTGCTGATTACGCATTATCAGCGGCTGCTCGATCTGGTGAAGCCCGATTTCGTCCACGTGCTCGCGGGTGGCCGTATCGTGCGCACCGGCGGCGCGGAACTGGCGCTCGAGCTCGAAGAGCAGGGCTATGAGGCGGCGGCGTGATGAGTGCGCAAACCCAAACCTTCCCCCTCGAGGGGGAAGGATACGCAGCCTTGGCGACGCAGTCGCCTAGGCGCAGTTGGATGAGGGGGGCTGCGCTAACGGCGGCCGTTGCTTTGCAGCCGCGCTACCCTCATCCAGCTTCGCCTAAATTCGCTGCGCTCATTAAGGCTTCGCAGCCCTCTCCCTCCACGGGAGAGGGATTGATGGGAGAGGGGTCATGAGCGTGCATGCTCTCCCGCTCCCCACGCGCCGTGACGAAGCCTGGCGCTATGCCGATCTCGATGCGCTGGCGCGGGTCTGGGGCGATGTGCCGCAGGGGCCCGAGCGGATTACCGTGGCGGCTGGCGAGACCTTGGCCAAGCAGATCGTGCTGCCGGTAGCGATGTCGGGGGTGTCGATCACCGATCTCGATGTCGTGATCGAGGCGGGTGCGACCTTCGCGCTGCACCTGCTCGCCACCGATAGTGATTATGGCCGGATGAGCGTCAATGTGCTGTTGCACGAAGGCGCGCATTTCGAGATGGGCGGCGCGATCCTGGGCAATGGCGACCAGACGCTCGAGGTCGTCACCCAGGTCAACCACGCGCACCCCAATGCGACCAGCAACCAGGTTGTGCGCAGCGTCCTTGCTGGCCATGCGACCGGGTCGTTCCTCGGTAAGGTCGCGGTCGCGCGGCATGCGCAGAAGACCGATGCGTCGCAGTCGGTGAAAGCGATGCTGCTCGACCGCACCGCGACCGCCAATGCCAAGCCCGAGCTCGAGATCTATGCCGACGACGTCAAATGCGCGCACGGCGCGACGGTGGGCGAGCTCGACAAGCAGGCGCTGTTCTACATGGCCGCGCGCGGCCTGCCGCCGCAGCTGGCGCGCAAGCTCATGCTGCAGGCGTTCATCGCCGATGCGTTCGTATCGCTTGAGGATGATGCCGCGCGCGAAGTGATCGAGACGCGCGCGCTGGCTGCGCTTGAGGGGCTGGTGTGATGGATATCGATACGAAAAAGCCCTCTCCCCTTCAGGGGAGAGGGTTGGGAGAGGGGAATGTCACTAACATTGACATTGCATCCCCCTCCCCTAACCCCTCCCCTAAAGGAGAGGGGGACTTTAGCCTCCTCGACCACCGCACAGACTTCCCCGGGCTGTTCACCGCCGAGGGCAAGCCCTGGCACTATCTCGATACGGCCGCCACCGCGCAGAAGCCGCAATATGTCATCGATGCCATCGCGCGGGCTTATGGCGACGATTACGCGACCGTGCACCGCGGCGTCTACGCGCGCTCGGCGAACATGACGGTGTCGTACGAGGGTGCGCGGCGCAAGGCGGCCGCATTCATCGGTGGGCGCGAGGACGAGACGATTTTCGTGCGCGGCGCGACCGAGGGGATCAACCTCGTCGCATCGAGCTGGGGCGGGGCCAACCTCAAGCCCGGCGATCGCATCATGCTCAGCCAGCTCGAGCATCACAGCAACATCGTGCCATGGCAGATGGTGGCAGAGCGCACCGGGGCCGAGATCGATGTCGCCCCGTTGACCGACGATGGCCAGATCGATCTGGACGCGATGCAAAAGATGCTGACCGAGCGCCACAAGATGGTCGCGCTGGCGCATGTCTCGAACGTGCTCGGCAGCGTGCTCGATGCGAAGGGTGCGGCGAAGCTTGCGCACGATGTCGGCGCGTTGCTGCTGCTCGATGGTTGCCAGGCCGTGCCGCGGCTGCCGGTCGATGTCGCCGCGCTCGATTGCGATTTCTATGTCTACTCCGCGCACAAGCTCTACGGCCCGACCGGTATCGGCGTGCTCTGGGGCAGGGCGACGTTGCTCGACGCGATGCCGCCCTGGCAAGGCGGCGGCGCGATGATCGACCGCGTGACCTTTGCGCGCACCACTTATGCCCCGCCGCCGCAGCGCTTCGAGGCAGGCACGCCGCACATCGTCGGCGCCGCCGGGCTCGCAGCGGCGATCGATTATGTCGAAAGCATCGGGGTCGAGACGATCCACGCGCATGAATGCGCGCTGGTTGCCGAGGCGCAGGACGCGCTTGCAGGTATCAACACGATCCGTGTGTTCGGGCCGAAGGACAGCGCGGGCATCCTGTCGTTCGAGATGCAGGGGGTTCACCCGCACGACATCGGCACCATATTGGATGAAGCGAACGTCGCGATCCGCGCCGGGCACCATTGCGCGCAGCCGCTGATGGATCATCTGGGCGTTCCCGCGACCGCCCGCGCCAGCTTTGGCGTCTACAGCAACAGCGATGATGTCGAGGCGCTGGTGCGCGGGCTCGACCGGGTACGCAGGATTTTCGGATGAGTGATATGAACGAGACGGGAAAGATCATGTCGGAACAGGTTGATGCGGTCGAAAAGCCGCGCAAGGCGCGCGTCGATATGGCGATCGATACCACTGGGCCGGAGAGCGCGGGCGAGCGCTATGCGCGCAAACGCGATTATCTCGACGGGTTCCTCGCCGAAAAGCCACAGGACGTCGCTGTCGGCGAGCCGGGCGGCGAAGTCTACGAGGCGGTGATCGATACGCTCAAGAGCATCTACGATCCCGAAATCCCGGTGAACATCTATGATCTGGGGCTGATCTATGGCGTCGAGGTCAACGATGGCCATGCGATCATCACGATGACGCTGACCACGCCGCATTGCCCGGTGGCCGAATCGATGCCTGGCGAGATCGAACTTCAGGTTGGCAGCGTGCCGGGTGTCGGCCACGCCGAGGTCAATCTGGTCTGGGATCCGCCCTGGGATCCGGGCAAGATGACCGACGAGGCCAAGCTCGAGATGGGGATGCTGTAATTTTCCCCTCTCCCCTCCGAGGGGTAGACAGAGTCACGTGCCTCTGTCCACGATTGCGAAGACTTATGAGCGAAGCGAATTAGTCGTAGCTGGGTGAGGGGGAGCGGTCGCCG
>NZ_JBKBOG010000002.1:4346-138520 GCF_046294995.1 Blastomonas sp. | reverse complement strand
CTTTTTACTTATCTTTTTTTTTTTTTTTTTTTGGGGGGGGGGGGGGGCGGGGGCGCGCCCCCCCCCCCCCCCCGCGGCCCTGAAGGGCCGCTCACCCCTCATCCAACTTCGCCTAGCGGGCAAGCCCGCAAGGCTACGTAACCTTCTCCCTCAAGGGGAGAAGGAATGTTGAAGGACCACGCCAATGACGACGACCACTCGTACCCGCCCTGCAGCCTTGACGCTGACCCCGTCGGCCGAGGCACGGATCGCGCATCTGATGCAGACCGCGCCCGAAGGTGCGATCGGGGTCAAATTGTCGACGCCGCGCCGGGGCTGTTCGGGGCTGGCCTATTCGGTCGATTACGTCACCGAGGAGGTCAAGTTCGACGAGAAGATCGAGACCCCCGGCGGGGTGTTCTATGTCGATGGCGGTTCGGTGCTGTACCTGATCGGATCGGTGATGGACTGGGTCGAGGACGATTTCACCGCTGGCTTCGTTTTCGCCAATCCCAATGCCAAGGGATCGTGCGGCTGCGGCGAGAGCTTCACCGTCTGACCAAGCTGCGCGCGGTATCCGTTACCCTTCGGGCGTGATCGGACGCTCGCCGACGATCGACAGGCCATAGCCGTCGAGCCCGACCAGGCTGTGGTGCGAATTGGTCAGCAATTCCATGTCCTGTACGCCCATTTCGGTGAGGATCTGCGCGCCGATGCCATAATCGCGCAGCTCTTCCATATCGGGAACCTGCTCGCCCGACTTCAGCCGGATCGCCTGGCTCAGGCTGTTGATCCCGTGCCGGTTGAGCAACACCACCAGCCCTGAGCCTTCCGCGCCGATGATCTCCATCGCGCGTTCGAGCAGACCTGATCGCGCGCCGGTCTCGCCGAAGATATCGGCAAAGGGATTGAGCACGTGCATCCGCACCAGAGTGGGTGTGTCGGGATCGACATGACCCTTCTGCAGTACGATCTGTTCGGTCTTTTCGGCCTTGTTGAAAAAGACGATCGCCTTCCACTCGCCGCCGAATTCGCTGGTGAAGCGGACTTCGGCGCGCTTTTCGACCAGATGGTCGTGGCGGCGGCGATAGGCGATCAGGTCGCGGATCGTGCCGATCTTCATGCCGTGGATGTGCGCGAACTCGATCAGGTCGTCGAGCCGCGCCATCGTGCCATCGTCGTTCATGATCTCGCAGATCACGCCCGAGGGGTTGAGCCCGGCGAGCCGCGAGACATCGACCGCCGCCTCGGTGTGTCCGGCGCGGACCAGCACGCCGCCGTCGCGCGCCATCAGCGGGAAAACGTGACCCGGGGTAACGATTTCCTCGGGCCCCTTGCTGGGATCGATCGCGACGGTGACGGTGCGCGAGCGATCCGCCGCGCTGATTCCCGTGGTCACCCCGGTGCGCGCTTCGATCGAGACGGTGAACGCGGTTTCGTGCCGGGTGCCGTTGTGCCGCGACATCAGGTTGAGGCCGAGCTGCTCGACCCGGTCCTTGGTCAGCGCCAGGCAGATCAGGCCGCGGCCGTGCTTGGCCATGAAGTTGATCGCATCGGGGGTCGCCATCTGCGCGGGGATGATCAGATCGCCCTCGTTCTCGCGATCCTCGTCATCGACCAGAATGTACATGCGGCCGTTGCGCGCCTCGTTGATGATTTCCTCGGCGGTGGCCATGACGCCAGCCGGGTCGCGGGACAGATAGCGCTCCAGTTTGCCCAAAGTGTCGGCGGTGGGGTTCCAGTCGGGCTCGCCCAGCTTGCGCAGCGAGTTGGCGTGCAGCCCGGCGGCGCGGGCGAGCCCGGCGCGGCTTTCGGTGCCACCCTCGATGATTTCAACGATACGTTCGATAAGCTGTGCTGACATCGGAATATCCCTTCGGAAACCCCGATATCACATTACAATGTGGAACGTAAAGATGCCATCACACTGAAATGGATTTCACCTCGTTCATTCGCATCAGATAGCGGGCGAGCACGTCGATCTCGAGATTGACCGGATCGCCGGGCTGAAGCGTGCCCAAAGTGGTCACCTCCCAGGTATGCGGGATGATGTTGAGGCCGAAATGGACGCTGCCATCGGGCTGATCGGCGTGGGAATTGACCGTCAGCGACACGCCTTCGACGGTGATCGATCCCTTTGTCGCAAGATAGGGCGCGAGCGCGTGCGGCGCGCCGATGGTGAAGCGGATCGAATCGCCCTCGGCTTCGCGCGCCACCACATGCCCGATGCCATCGACATGCCCGGTGACGATGTGTCCGCCCAGTTCGTCGCCGATCTTCAGCGCGCGTTCGAGGTTCAGCCGGGTGCCGTGCGCCCAGCGTCCGGCGCTGGTCTTGCTCACGGTTTCGGCGCTGATATCGACGGTGAACCAATCGTCGCCCTTCGACGTCACGGTCAGGCATACGCCCGAGCATGCGATCGAAGCGCCGATGGCCACCCCGTCCATGTCATAGCCGCAGCGGATGCGCGCGTGCAGATCGCCGCGCTGTTCGACGGTATCGATGGTGCCGATATCGGTGATGATGCCTGTGAACATGGTCGTCCTGTGTGTTGGCCGCAGCGGCGCGCGGTCGGGTCAGCGTATCCGCTGGTAGCTTTCCATGCGGTCGTTGCCAAGCAGCCGCGTGCCTTCGAGCCGCCAGCGCCCGTGCGCGTCGGCAAGGCTGTCGAGGCCGATATCGCCGAGCGCCGCCTTGCCGCGCCCGATCAACACCGGCGCGCGGTACAGCAGCAGGCGGTCGACGCTGTCGATGGCGAGGAAAGCCGCAGCGGTTTCGGCGCCGCCCTCGACCATCAGCCAGTCGACGCCTTCGAGCGTACCGATGTCGTGCGGCGAGGCAATCGCGCTCCACCCTGGCGGCGCATCTTCCATCCGGCTGAGCAGCACGCGGCGCGGCGAGCGCGCCTCGAGCCCTGCCAGCCGCACGTCGAGTCGCGGGGCATCGGCGCGATAGGTGCCGCCGCCGACGAGGATGGCATCGTGGTGTGCGCGCTCGATATGGGTATGCGCACGCGCCTGCGGCCCGGTGATCCACTGGCTCGATCCATTGGCAAGCGCGATCTGTCCGTCGAGCGAGGTCGCGAGCTTGAGCGTGACGAACGGGCGGCCCAAAGTCTGGCGGGTGACGAAGCCTGCAAGGCTCGTCCGCGCCGACGCTTCGGCGATGCCCGACTGCACGGCGATCCCCGCTGCCTCCAGCCGGGCGATGCCTTCGCCATTGGTGCGCGGGTCCGGGTCCTGCGTGCCGATGACGACGCGCGCCACGCCCGCTGCAATCAGCAGATCGGCGCAAGCGGGGCCGCGCTGGCTCTGGTGTGCGCAGGGCTCGAGAGTGACATAGGCGGTGGTGCCGCGCGCGGCTTGTCCTGCGGCGGTCAGCGCCATCGCTTCGGCATGCGGCCTGCCACCTGCCAGCGTCCAGCCGCGCCCGATGACGCGGCCATGGCGCACCAGCAGGCACCCTACCGCAGGGTTGGGGCTCGACAAGGCACGTCCGCGCAGCGCCAGCGCGATCGCGGCGTGCATCCAGTCCGCGTCAGACCGGGGGCCTGCGATCACTCGGTGTCCATGCCGAACTGTTCGGCCAGACGGCGGTATTGCGCCTTGCGCTCTTCCTCCTTCGCGATCCGCTCGGCTTCGAGCCTGTCCTTTTCGGCCTGGTTGGCGACATTCTCCGCGGCGATCTGGGCATCGGTCCGTCCGGGGTCGAGGCTGGTCACCCAGGTGATCTCGGGGCGTTTCCACTGCACCTCGAACCCGGATTCGCTGAAAAAGGCCGCAAAGATGGTGCTGGTGGCCGCAAACGAGGCCAGCAGGAAGCGCCATTTGTGGTCCTGCTGGTCGAACCAGTAGGTCTTGAGGTCGCCCACGGCGCGGATCGGTGAAATGTCACGAAAGAATCCCATAGCGCCCAAGATAGGCAGTTATGCCCGTCTTGACCAGTATCGCTCGCTTCGGCGCGCCGTTGCTACTGGACCAGCGGCTTGGTGCCATCGCCCAGCAGGATGAACGCCGCCCAGTAATAAGGGTGCGAAGTCAGCGGATCGTCCATCGCCTTGCGCTGCGCCTGTGCCAGCGAGGCGTTCATCGCGGTGCCGGCATCGGCCTTGAACAGGGCGGAGATCAGGTTTTCCGTCGCGTTGAAATCGTCGGGCACCGGCCAGTGGCTCGCCAGCACCGAGCGCGCGCCTGCACCGACGAACGCACGCACCAGACCATCGAGCGCGAAATTGCCGCCGGTCTCGATCCCCGCCTCGCGCGAGGCCGAGACAGTGGCGAGCCCTGCGGTGTCGCAGGCCGAGAGGATCACCAGATCGGCATCGAGCTTGAGATCGAAAATCTCCTTGAAGCTCAGCAGCCCGTCAGAGCCGGCGTCGCCGAACGAGGTGACCAGCGCCGGACGCGCGGGGCACTCGGGGCGCGGTGCGGTAACCAGGCCATGAGTCGCAAAGTGCAGGATACGATAATCATCGAGGTCGCTGCGGGCCAGCAATGCCGTGTCGCTGAACGCGCCCTGCGTCAGAATGTTGGCGCGGCCTGCACCCAGCACGCTTTGGGCCAGCTTCAGCTCGGACGGCGAGATCGGGTCGAGCCAGGTGTTGACCGGCCATTCGCAATCGGCTGCACGGCTGGCCGAGGCCAATGTGACGCGCTCGGGTGGCGGTGCATTCTGGCCCAGCCCGAGATACGCCTGCTTGCCCTGCGCGGGTGCAATGGTGCGGACATCGGCGAACGACCGCGGCGACACCGCGATCGAGAACCGCCGGTCGCGCCCGAACCAGGCGATGCCGGTGAAATCGAACGGATCGGCATCGATCGCGGCGGTGCGCTCGAGATACGCGTCGACGCCTTTCTGGTCTTCGACGAGCAGCCCCGGCGGAAGCTGCAGCAGCGCGCCATCGGGCTCGTAGACCAGATGCTCGATCCCGGCGAGGTCCTGCTGGAGACCCGGGAACAGCGAATCGTACAGCGCCTTTGCCTCGACCACATCGAAAGGATAGTTGGTCGGCTGGCCGTTCTCGATCACCACGATCGAATCGCGCAGCTTGGCAACCGACGTGTCCATATCGGCGCGGGTCAGCGCTATGCTGACGGTGCGGACGCGATCGGCGGTGATCAGCTGGCCATAGACCTTCTGCCCGACCAAGCTGACCTTGTAATAGCCTTCGCCGGGCCGCAGCAGCTTTTGCAGTTCGGGCAGGGTTACCGATGTCGGCGACAGTACGCGGTACTGCGAATACTGGCCCAGCCGCGATTGCAGCGCGGTCTGCTCGTTCTGCTGGTTGGCCAGCGTTTCGCGCGCGAGCGCGAGTGCGGCGACATCGTCCGCGGTCGGTGCGGACAGCGCCTCGAGCCGCTGGATCTCGGCGCTGGTGCGCGAGATTTCGCGGGTGCGGGTCACCGTCAGGCGGAACAGCGCGGAGGCCTCGTCATTGCCTTCGGACAGTTCGCGCGCCAGCACCGCCTGGGTCTGCGCGACGCCGGGCCGCTGCAGCAGCTGGCTGGCGTTGAACATCCGCGAGGCGACCGATGGGTCGCTGTCGGCGCGCGCCGCCAATTGGGCGAAATAGGGGCCGAGCATTTCCTTCATCGTCCCCCGCGCGCTGGGCACGGCCTCGCCTTCGGCGACGATCTCGTCATACAGCGCGATCGAGGCATCGGCTTCGCCGCGCCGCGCGAGAAACGCCGCCAGCCGCGCCTTGGCGCCAAGCAGTCCGGGCGATTGCGGATAATCGAGCCGGTAGATGTCGAGCGCTTCGGTCAGCCCTGCGCGGGCATTGGCCAGGTCACCCTGCGATTCCTGGATCAGCGCGCGCTGGGTCGCGACTTCCGCGCGCAGCCAGCCGGTCGAGCTGATGCGGCCGTTGCGCACCGCGACGATCATGTCGATGCCCTGTTGCAGCGCGGTCAGCGCGGCAGCACTCTGCCCCGAAAGCCGCAGCGCCGATCCGCGCAGCAGCAAGGCCTGCCCGTCGAGAATCTGGGCGCGCTCGGTTCCGGTGAGGCTGCTGTCGACTCCGCCGAGCCGCTTGAGCCCCGAATTTTCGCGGTTGATCCTGTCGGCGAGCATCTTGGTGATCTCGCCCTGAGACAGCCGTGCCTCGCCGATCAGTTCGGTATCGATCGACACCGGGCGGTCGAGGAACGCGATCGCCGCTGCAGGATTGCGCTGGTTGATCGCATCGATCGCACGGAAATTGCGGATCATCCGCTGGGTGACGCCATCGCTCGAGGCCACGATGCGTTCGGCGCGCGCGAACAGCGCGCCTGCGGTGGCGAAATCGCCCATGTTCGATTGCTGCAGCGCCTGGTTGGCGAGGAACTCCGCCGTCCGCTCGGACGCGCCCTGGTCGCGCGCTGCCAGCGTCTCGAAGAACTCCGCCGATTCGGCATAGGCACCGTAATTGTTGCGGATATAGGCCTCGGCGCGCGCCGATTCCTCGTCCAGCGTGCCCGCCTGGATGCGCGCGAAGGCGGCCGGATCGCTGACGCTAGTTGTGGCGACATCGACTGCGCCGGTCACCGGCCGGTCGGTCACCAGCGAGGCGAGCGCCAGCCTGAGCGCGGAATCATAGCCCGACAGCCCCTCGGCGATGTAGACGGTGTCGCCGCGCACCGCCGCATACAGCCGATAATCGACCGATGCCTTGGCATCGCGGCATTCGATTACCGTCGCGCCGCCGACATTGTCGACCTCGGTCGTCTGCCGCTCGCCGCAGCTCAACCGGCTGGCGGCGGCCTGCAGATAGCTCGCCAGCCGGTCGCCCTCGCCGCCGCGCAGCGCATAGAGCGAGCCGACCGGGCTGGCGGCATCGCGGCACACCACGCGATAGCCGCGATCGAACATGCTGCTCAGTGCTGGATCGGCGGGGCGGTATTGCGCGGTGCACAGAACGCCTGCCGATCCGACGCGGAAGCTGTCGCGCAGCGCGATCGCGCCACTGCTTTGGGCCAATGCGGGGCCGCTCACCATGCCTGCACACCCCAGGACAAGGGCCATCGCGGTGCTCCCGGTGCGGCCCAGCGCGTGCCTGAGCACGACGGTGAGGGACGAGGTGCGGATCATGGCTGTCCTCCGGTCTCGGGCGCAATCCCCGTGATGGGCTGATCGAGCTGCAGATTGGGGTTGCCGCCGCTGGTCACGGGTTCGTCGATGATTGGCTCGACGCCCAGGCGGCGGGTGTTGACGATGGTGACCGGCGGCATGATCGGGCGGCGCGGCGCGGTTTCCCCGCGTGCGGCCTGTTCGGCGGCGGCTTCTGCCTCCTCCTGCTCGCGTTCGGCCTGCCGCTCTTCGGACGATTGTTGCGGCGGCGGTCCTGCGTGGGTCACGACCGTCGGGCTTTCCTGGGTGATGCCGCCGCTGCCGCAGCCGACCGCGTTGAGCAGGCAGCCGTTGACGCTCGAATTGGCGGTGAAGCCGCTGGGGCCACCGCTGTCCTGCCCGGCGCTGCCCGATGTCGGGAAGATCAGATCACGCACCGAACTGCCGGTGCGGACGATGTCGCCGGTATCGAGCAACTGGCCGTAGATGACCATGTCGATCCCGCCCGAGGCGCTTTGCGAGGACCTCGGAGCGATCTCGATGCTGCCGACCCGGCCGAAGAAGCCGGCATTGAGCAGGCTGGTGCCGGTGTTCTGGATCAGCAGCGTATTGCCGACGTTGAACTGCAGCCGCGATGCCTGGATCACGCCATCGGGGCGCGATGTCGCGATCGGCACGCCAAGCGCGGTGTCGCGACCGGTGAAGTTGACGTTCTCCGCCAGCCGTTCGAGCAGGGATGCGCCAGCGATGTGGATGTTGTTGGCGGTGATCGACAGCACCCCGCCCGGCGAGCTGCCGTTGAGGAAGATGCCGCCGGTGTCGGCATTGATTTCCACCCGCCCGGCGTTGAGCGCCACCCGGTTGGTGGGCGCCATCGCATTGAAGATGGCGTTGCCGTTGACCCGGATGGTGCCGCCGGTGTTGATCGTCAGGCTGCCTTCCGATCCGTTGAGGTTGACCCCGCTGGCGGCAGCCGATCCGTTCATCGTCAGCGCGCGGATTTCCACGCCGGTGCCCGAGGAGGAAACGTTGGGCGCGTTGATCACGATGTTCTGCGCCCGGATGCGCGCAATCTCGCTGCCATCGAGCGTGTAGGCGCCGCTGCTGCCCTGGCTGTCGCCGCTGCCGCCGATGATCACCGGTCCGCTGCGGTTGGCGGTCAGCGTCAGTGTGCCGGTGCTGGCGTTGCCAAGGCCGCCGCCTTGCGAGAACGCGATGTCGCCCGAGCTGATCGCGATGGTGGGCGCTGCCGCCAGCCCGCCGAAGACCGCGGTGCCGCCGGTGTTGATCGTGATCCGCGATGCTGCGGTGATCGCGCCGCTGGCCGAGAAGCTGCCGCTGGAGGCAGACTGCAGCGTGCCGGTGACGACCGGCCCGCCGATCGAGACGCTTCCGCCCACGGGCGAGGGCGTGCCGGCCATCAGCGCGTCGAGATCGATGATCGAGACAAGCCCGGTGGACGAAATCGCCGAACTGTTGGTGATCAGCGTGACGCCGGTGGCGCCCGTGGTGATCGATCCGGTGCTGACCGACTGGCCCGCGAGCAGCAGCGCCGATGTGCCGGCGGTGATATTGCCGGTGGTCAGGCTGCCCGTCGTCGCCGCCGCCAATACGGCGGTGCCGGCATTGAGCGCTCCGAGTGTCACGTTTCCGCCGCGCACGCGGATATCGGCGGTCGAGGAAATCGCACCCGTGGCAAGCCCCTCGGTGCTGCGCAACAGCACGCCGCCGCCCGCAGTGATCGCACCGCTGGTGATGCTCAGCGCGTTGGCGACGATGCCCTGGCCATCGTCCAGCCCGAACACCACCGACCCGAAGCTGTCGATCGTCCCGGTGGTTATCGCGCCAGCGGCCCCCATGCTGATGCCGAAGCCGCTGGTCGCGACGCCAGGTCCGGTGGTGCGCAGGTTGCCCAAAGTGAGGTTGCCGCCGACGACCGTTCCGATCGAGCTGCCCGACGTGATGTCGCCGCCGATGACCGATCCGGTGGCCAACAGCTGCGTGTTGGCGCCGGAGCTCAGCGTGCCGAAATTCAGGCCGCCCGCATTTGCCGCCATGGTGATGGCACCGCCTGCGGTGATGTTGCCTGCGGTTATGCTGCCGTTGGTGGCGTTGAGCGCGGTGCCCAGGGTGGAATTGATCGCCTGCGCAGCGATGCTGGTGGCGGTGATCGCCACGCGTCCGCCCGCAGCGGTGATCGGGCCGCCAGCGGTGAAGCCGGTGCCCAGCCCTGCCACGAAGTTGTATGTCTGGATCGGGCCGTTGACCGTCAGGCTGCCGAGCGTCCGCACCGGGTTGGATGCGAAGATCGGCGCCGGATCGCCGCCGACGAACGAAGTATTGCCCCCGGTGTTGCCAAAGCCTCCCCCATCGAGCAGCGCCGACATCGACGAATTGCCGATGTAGAAGTTGCGGCCGATGCCCGTGCCTGTCGTCACGCCGCCATTGATCTGGATGTCGCCATCCACCAGCAGCACCACGCTTTCCCCGGTCGACAGCGCGCCGGTGGTCAGGGTGCCAAGCCCGATCATGCCGATGTTGCGCGCCGACTGGATCGAGCCGAGCGCGATGTTGCCGCCGCTGATCAGTCCGGCGCCAAAGAAGGATCCGGGCAGCGCGCCCTGGGTGATGATATTGCCTCCGGTGATGTTGCCCAGCGCCAGCACGCCCAGATCAAGGCCGGCGGTGGCATTGCCGAAGGTGACCGAGCCGATCGCCTCGATGCCGATGTCCTGGCCGGCGTTGAGGTCACCGGCGGTGATGTTGCCCGCAGCGGTTTCCAGCGCCAGATAGCCACCGGCAGACAGGGTGCCGACGTTCATGTCGCCCGACAGCACCAGCAGATCGATATAGCCGGTGGCGGTCTGGGCGATACCCAGCGTCAGGCCGTTCGCCGCGGTCATCGCGATGAAGTTGGATGCGAACAGCGAACCTGCGGTGATCGCCCCGCTGGTCGAGGTGAGGTTGATGTGGTTGCCCGACACCAGGTTGCCCAATGTCAGGTTGGACGCGGTGACGCCGATGACCCCGCCACCGACGATGTTGCCCAGCGTCACCGTTCCGGGAACCGCTATCGCGATATCCTGCGCCACGTTCAGATTGGCCGAGACGATCAGGTCGTTGTTCGAGAACAACCCGAGCGCGTTGGTGGTGATGGTGCCCAGATTGGTCGGCGCGATCACGGTATCGGCGACGAACGTGCCCGCGCTCAGCCCTACCGCATCGGCATTGAGCGACGCGTTGCCGATCAGCACCGACAGCGCATTGGGCGTCAGATAGGTGAAGCTGGTGCCCGCGTTGAACGTGCCGTCGGTGATCCGGATCGAGTCTTCACGCTGCAGCAGCGGATCGGGAAGATCGCCGCTGATATTGATCACGAAGCTGCCTACCGAGGCATCGGCATTGCGCAGTTCGATAGTGTTGCCGGTGGAGTAATAGCCCAGGCCCGACACCGCACCGGCGCCGCCGATGCCGGTGGCAATGCCCAGGATATTGCCCGCCTGCAGCAGGCCGCGATTGGCCGGGATCTGGAACCGGTCGGTAATCGCAAAGCCCAGGCCGCCGCCTGTGCCGTTGCCGCCGGTGCCGCCCAGCACGCCGCCGCTGCCACCGAACCCGCCTGCGCCGCCCACCGCCATCGTGATGTCGCCCGCCGTCAGGCGTGATCCGCGCACGGTCAGCAGGCTGAGGCCGCCGAAGCCGTGGCCGCCATTGCCGCCATTGCCGACGCCGGAAGAGCCCAGTCCGCCATCGCCGCCCGAGCCGCCAAAGCCCTGTGCGGCTGCCAAGATGTTTCCGGTATCGGCAAAGCCGACATTGACGGTCAGCGCCGCGGTCCCGCTTTGGGTGCCAAACTGGACCACCCCGCCGTTGCCTGCACCGCCGCTGCCGCCATTGCCGCCCAGGCCTGCGCTGCCCGTGCCACCCCTGCCGCCTGCGCCGCCGATACCGTCGGCGAACATCTGGACGCCCAGCACATCAAGTTGCCCGTTGCCCGCGCTGCCCAAAAGCAGCGCGGAGCCCCCGGTGCCGGTGCCGCCATTGCCGCCTGCGCCGCCGGTGGCTCCGCTGGTGCCCGCGCCGCCCATGCCGCCGATGCCTGACACGTCGATGAGCACGGAGTCGAAATCGACCAGCCCGGTTACCGGGCCGCTGCCCGCGATCAGCGAGGCGATGCCGCCGGTGCCGTTGCCGCCAGAGCCCCCGGCCGTGGCGTTGCCACCAAAACCGCCCGCGCCCAGAATAATATTGCCCCCGCGCAGCGTCGCGCCGTTGACGCCTGCGCGCGCCTCGCCGCCGATGCCATCGCCGCCGTTGCCTGCAACAAAGGCCGTGCCGCCAAAGCCGTTGGCCAGCAGTTCGGCGTCGCCGCCCACCGTCACGGTGCCCACGACGCCCAGCGTCCCGAATTCCGCCAGACCTCCGGTGCCCACGCCCCCGGCGCCGACATTGGCATTGCCGCCGATGCCGTTGACCCGCTGGATCATCGACCCGGTCGCACTGGCCGTGCCGCCGCCGCTGCCGAACACCACCATCAACGTCCGGCCCCCGGTGGCTGCGCCGCCGATGCCCGAAAAGGTCGAATCGCCGCCGGTGGCCGAGCCATCCAGCGTGACGTTGCCGTTGATCTGCAACAGGCCCGATTGCGCCGTGGCGGACGCCACGCCGCCGGTTGCCAGCCCGATCAGTCCCGTTCCGCTGGACCCGCCGATCGCGGACGCATCGGCAAAGAAGCTGCCGTTCACCGTGACCGAGCTGCCCGCGGACTGTGCCTGGATGGTGGCATTGCCGCCGGTGGCGGTGCCGGTGTTGCCGCTCCCGCCCGCGCTGCTGCCCGCGCCGGCGAACGCTGCCAGGAACGCGCTGTCGCCCAGCGCGATCTGGCCATCCCCCAACGAGATGATGCTGGCATTGCCGCCCTGCGCCGCGCCACCTGCTGCATTGGCGATGCCGTTGCCGCCAAAGGCCGAAGCGCTGAGGAAGCTGGTGCCGGTGACGTTGACCCTGCCGCTTTGCGCGAACAGCTGCGCTGTGCCGCCGGTCGCCGAACCGCCTGCGCCGGTGCTGCCCGAGCCATCGCCGCCCTCGCCATTGGCGGTGACATCGACCAGCCCTGCGATCTGGATCAGCGCGGTCGATGTCACCGTGCCGATCAGCGCCTGGCCGCCGGTGCCGGTGCCACCCGATCCGGGGGTGAAGGAATCGCCGCCAAGGCCAGAGGCGCGGACGACGCCGTCGCCGCCGATGGCCAGCGTGCCGACCGCCGCGCCCAGATTGGCCAGGCCGCCGACGCCGTTGCCGCCGCGGATGCCGCCCAGATTGGCGCCGCCAAAGCCGCTGGCATCGACGGTTGCCTTGCCGGTGATCGTGATGGCGAGATCGTTGACCGCGATGCGTGCATCGCCGCCGGTGCCGTTGCCCGCAATGCCATCGCCACCGCCGTAATTGGCAGCGCCAATTCCCAACGCCTGGACCAGGGCGTCGCCGGTGATGGTGATCGCGCCGCCCGAACTCTGCGAGATCGAGGCGTTGCCGCCCGTGCCGTTGCCGCCATCGATGCCGGTCAGCGCAGAACCGAACACGGTGCCGTTGGCATCGATGTTGACCAGCCCGGTGATGTTGATGTTGGCGCCCGCAGCGGCCGCCACGATCTGCGTGCTGCCGCCGGTGCCGTTGCCCGATCCGCCGATGCCTGCCTCAACGGCGGCGCCGCCGATGCCGCCCGAGGACATTTGCACCCCGCCATTTAGCGCGATATTGCCCGCGCCATTGGCGGTGATGTACGCGCCGCCGCTACTGCCCTGGGTGCCACCCTGGCCGTTGCCACCGGTCGTGCCCTCGCCGCCGATGCCCAGGGCGTCGAGTTTGGTCAGCCCCTGGACCGTGATGGCCCCGCCGGTCTGGATGGAAGACAATGCGATCTGCGCCTGGCCACCCGTGCCCAGCCCGCCCAGTGCGGTTGCGCCGAAGCCGCTCCGCCCGCCGACCCCGGTCGCCTGCAACAGCAGGTCCGAACCGAAGTTGAGCACACCGCCCGAGCCGAAAATCTGCACGAACGAAGAACCGCCACTGCCTGCGCCACCGTTGCCGGCTCCGTCGTCGGCATTGCCGCCGAAGCCGAAGCTGGTGACGGCCACCTGGCCCGCGACGTTGACCCTGCCGCCGACGCCTGCATTGATGCTGCTTAGACCGCCGATGCCCGCGCCGCCGATCCCGTCGTTGAACGCACTGCCGCCAAACCCGTCGGCACTGCTGAGGATGCTGCCGTTGATGGTCATCACGTTGTTGCTGCTGGCGATTCCGGTGCTCGAGCCCGACTCGATCTGGATCGATCCACCCCGGCCGAGCCCCGCGACGCCAGCGCCGAAGTTGCTGCTGCCATAACCGTTGGCGGTGGCGAACAGATCGCCGTTCACGAGCATAGTGGAGTTGTTGTCGACCGTGGCGTTGCGGCCGGAAGCGATGATCACCGTGCCGCCGATGCCAGCGTTGCTTCCCGCGCCGGTCTCGCCCTCTCCTGCAAAGCCATCGGCGCTGACGATCAGGTCGCCGCCGATCTGAAGCAGCGAGTTGCCGAACGAGCGCACATCGGCGAGGCCGCCGGTGCCCGATCCGACCGCGCCCGACGCGCTGCTGCCTCCGCCAAAGCCGTTGGCGGTGACGAAGGCGCTGCCGTTGACGACGATCGATCCGCCGGCCTGGGCATAAAGCTGGGCGTTGCCGCCCACGACATTCTGGCCTTCGCTCTGGGCGAACCGGTCCGAAGACACGGTCAGGTCGCCGCCGACCAGGATGCTCCCTGTGCCAAATGCGGTGACGGTGGACTGGTTGTTGCCGTAGAAGCGGGCATCGCTCGCCATGCTGAGCGTGCCGCTGCCGACGCTGACATTGGAGTTGAACGAGGCTGCGGCGTTGATCGCCGAGGTTACCGCGCCCGACGCTATCGAGATGTTGGCCTGCTGGCCCGGATTGACCGGTGCGCTGGTATCGATGAAATCGCCGAAGACGTCATAACCGGCCGACAGGATGATCGAGTTGCCGACGACATTGGCTGCGCCTGCGACATCGAAGCCCAGGCTGCCGCCCGACAGCGCCAGGGTGATCGCGTTGTTCTTGGGCACCGCCACCATGTAGATGCGGTGGTTGTCACCCGCGCCGGTGCTGGCAGGGCCGGTGGTCACGCCGCCATGGCCCACCGCAACGCCGCCGGTGCCGTTGGTTCCCGTCGTTACCTGGATGTCGAACAGGCCGTTGCCGCCAAAGGTGATGGTCGCTGCCTCGGCGCCGACATACAGCGCCGATCCGTTGACGTTGACGTTGCCGGCCTGCAGCACGGTTGGCGCGATCATCGCGACATAGCTGTTTTCCGGCGTCGCCCGGATCTGCGCGCCGGGCTGGACGATGACCGAGGAGGCCGATGCCGATGGGCCAAGCGTGAACGCGCCGGAGGCGTTGATGAAATTGCCCGCGCCGTCGCGCACCGGATCGGAACTGGTCAGCAGCAATCCGCCGACGTCGATCACTGCGGTCGAGTTCACCACGATCCCGCCCGGGCTGTAGAACCAGACATTGCCACCCGAAACCAGGCCCGAGGCGGTCTGCAGCTGGCTGATGACGGTGCCGTTGAGCTGCACCGAGCGGCCGGTGCCTGTGGGAATGATGCGGTTGAGGACGGTGAAGAAGTTCTGCGCGGACGGGTTGTTGCGGAAGAACGCCGTGCGCCCGCTGGGCAGGAAGTTGATCGGCGGACCCGTCAGCGCGGTATCGTTGGTGGTCCAGTTGATCACCGCCTGGTCAGTATCGATCTGGATGTTGTCGGTGCCGGGCGACCGGTTGATGCTCACACTGCCCGAAACGACCGTGGGGTTGCCCTCGAAGGCGCCCGAGGATTGCGCAATGGCCGGCCCGGATGCCCCCAGCGCCAAGCCCGTGGCCAGCGCGATTGCCGATGTCGCCTTGGCAAGCGTGATCCGGCGGGCGATGATTGTGCGGTCATAAGCCATCAGCGGGCTCCCCAGGGCAAAAGCAAGGTGGTGAGGGTGAACAGGATGCGCGGATCGGGCGTATCGACCAGCAGGCCGGCGCGTTCGGTGGGTACCGCCACGGTCAGGTCGAGCCGGAACCGGTCGCTGAGCCGCGCGCGCACGCCGCCGCCGACCGAGCTGAGCCGCTGCGGATCACCGGGGCGGCCATCGTCCCAGGTCCAGGCGACATCCATGAACACGAAGGGCTGGAACGAGAAATCGGTCTCGCTGATCGGCGCAATCTGCGGACCGCGCAGCTCGACCGAAAAGCCCGCGCCATCGTCGCCGACGATCACGCCGGGATCATAGCCGCGACCGATGGTGAAGTTGCCGCCTGAAAACTCCTCGAAGCTGAGCACCGGGTCGAAGGCGATCTGCCCGCGTCCGCGCACGAACACCGAGAACCGGTCGCCCAATGCGGCTTCGGCGGCGATCTCGCCGCGGATCAATGTCGATGTCGGGTCGCCATCGGCGCGCGTCGTCGGCGTGCGGACCAGCGCGCAGATGAAGTTGCACGGATCGCTGGCGCCCAGGATGTCGAGGCCCTGGCGCAGCTCGATCTGTCCGCCCAGCCGCCAGCGCGGCGCAGCGCCGTTGGCCATGTCGATCGCTTCTCCGGCCAGCTGCGCATAGGCGACGCGGATGCGGTCTTTCGACAGCGGCACGATGAAATCGATGTCCTGGTCGACGTAATCGAGGCCGATGGTGCTGTAGACCGACGCCGCCTGGCTACGCAGCACCGGATAGCGCGCTTCGATGCTGGCGAGCAGAGTGGTCGCGTCGATGCTCGCGGTTGCGCCCGCCGGCAGGCTGATGTTCGGCTTGGTCCAGGCATAAGTGAACCGCCCGCCAAGCGTGAGCCCTTCCTGTCCGACGCGGAATTCGTGGCCTGCCTGGAGGATCTGCTGCTCTTCGAAGTCGAGCGTCGAATAGGCCGAGATATAGGTGCGGTCGCCCATGCCGGTGAGGCCGTAGAACTGCGCCCGCAGTTGTGCGCCATAAGGCCCCGCATCGCGCGCGGCCATGTTCTGGACGTTGAGATCGACCTCATAGGCCGTGCGGCGCACGGTCACGTCGCCGATCAGTTCGCCAGGACCGGTGCCTGCGGGAACCAGGGTCAGCCGGATGTCATAACCGGGCAGATCGCGGGCGAGCAGCAGATAGCGCTCGGCGAGCTTCTGGTTGAACACCTCGCCCGTGGTCAGCCGCTCGAGATAGCTCGCGACCAGCTTCTCGCCATTGCCGGCATCGCCGCGCACGCGGATCGACGTCAGCCTGGCGTAGAGCACCTCGAACTGGACGATGCCGTTGTCGATCCGCTGGGTCGGCACCTGGACCGCGGCGATATAGCCATCGCGGCGCAATTTGGTCGCGACCGCATCGCGGATCTCGCACAATATGGCGACCGGCTGCTCGGTGCCGATATACTGTTCGTACAGCGGACGCAGATCGGCGGGCGCCACGGGCCCCAGATTGTTGAACCGCGCCTCGCTCAGCGTCAGCCGGACATTGGCATAGGCCGGGTCGGCAAGCGGGCAGGGTGCGCGTTCGATATCGCCTTCGACCGTCAGCCGGGAAGGACGGTCGGCGCGCGGTTGCACCGGGCGCTCGATTTCCTCGCGGGTGGGGGGAGACGGCACGTTGACTTGCTGGGCATGGCCCGCGGTCGCCCCAAACAGCCCTGCAAACACGGCGGTGCCCAAAAAAAACTGTTTCGTGCGAGTGTTGCGCGTCGCCAAAGTTACCCCCTTTAACCATTGCAGTAGCAGGGGAGTTTGGCTGGGGCCGCAGTACCCTGAACCGAGTAGCGGAACGCGAAGCGGTTCTTCCGCTTCTGCAATCCGGGGCGACCTCGGGCGAGGTCTTAACCTACCCTTAATCCGGGGGCAACCTGCAAATGGCCTGATGCTCCCGAAATTCTCCAAAGTTAACATACGCTTGGGTTTGGGGCGCGGTGAGGCGTAACACCTGCGATGCCGATATTGATTTCATTGCACATTTTGGAAGCTGCGCCCGGACAGGATGCGCCTGGCTGGTCAGTGGCACGCACGCTGCCACCCTGCCGCAGACGTGGTCGATGCTTTGCAATGGGGGCGACTCACGCTATGCGCGCGGGCCATGACCAGTCATCCCCAACCCAAAGAATGGATCGCCGCGATCCACGCCTATGTCCCCGGAAAATCCGCAGGAGACGATGGCCGGTCGCTGATCAAGCTGTCCGCCAACGAAAACCCGCTGGGCAGCAGTGGGCAGGCGCTCGCTGCGCGGACGCAGGGGGCTGCAACCGACCCTTCGCTCTATCCCGACCCGGACAGCACAAAGCTGCGCCAGGCGATCGGCGCGCTGCACGGGCTGGACCCTGCGCGGATCGTCTGCGGCACCGGATCGGGCGAACTGCTGACCATCGCGGCCAGCGCTTTTGCCGGACCGGGCGATGAAGTGATCTATGTCCGCTATGGCTTTTCGCTGTACGAGATCGCGGCCCTGCGCTGTGGTGCGACCCCGGTAGTTGCGCCAGACAACTCGTACGCGACCGATGTCGATGCCCTGCTGGCATGCGTGACCGATGCGACCAGCGTGATCTATCTTGCCAATCCCAACAACCCCACCGGAACGCTGACCAGTCGCGCCGAGCTGGCGCGGCTGCACGCTGCGCTGCCGTCGCGGGTGCTGCTGGTGGTCGATCAGGCCTATGCCGAATATGTGGCGGACGAAGACGACGATGGCGCGCTCGATCTGGCCCGCGACAGCGGCAATGTGCTGGTCACGCGGACCTTCGCCAAGGCTTATGGCCTCGCGGGCGACCGGGTCGGCTGGGGCTATGGTTCGCAGCATGTCATCGATATGCTCAACCGGCTGCGCGGACCGTTCAACATCAGCCTGACCGCGCAGGCGGCAGCGCTGGCTGCGCTGGGCGACCAGGACTTCGTCACGCGGTCGGCGGCGCACAATGCGCACTGGCGCAGCTGGTTTGCGGGCGAGCTGGGCCAGCTGGGCAACCATGGCGTCACCGTCGTCCCCAGCCACGCCAATTTCGTCCTCGTGCTGTTCGAAGGCGCGGTCAGCGCCGAGGTCGCGTTCGACGCGCTGATGCAGGCGGGCTATATCGTGCGCTGGCCCAAGGGGCAGGGGCTGGGTCATGCGCTGCGCATCACGATCGGGCACGAGAAGGACATGCGCGCGATCGCGGCGGTGTTGCGTGATCTGGTGAGCGCATGAGCAAGGCGTTTGACAGTATCGCGATCGTCGGCCTCGGGCTGATCGGCTCGTCGATCGCGCGCGCGATCCGCCAGAGCCTGCCCGATACGCAGATCATGGGGTACGACCGCGATGCCGGCGTGTGCGCGCGGGCGCAGGCGATCGGACTGTGCGACAGCTATCACACCGCGTTCGGCGCGGAGCTGGTGCAGGCGCAGATGGTGATCCTGTGCGTGCCGGTCGGCGCGATGGCCGCCGTGGCGGCACAGATGGCGCCGCATCTGTCGCCCGAGACGATCATCTCCGACGTCGGCTCGTGCAAGGCGAGCGTGATCACCGCGCTGCGCGGCGCCTTGCCGCATGCACTCATCGTGCCCGCGCATCCGGTGGCAGGGACCGAGAACAGCGGACCGGAATCGGGCTTTGCGTCTTTGTTCAAGGGCCGCTGGTGCATCCTCACCCCCGATGCTGACGCCAATCCGCAAGCATGCGAACAGGTGGCGCGCTTCTGGCGGGCGCTGGGCGCGAATGTCGAGACAATGGATGCGGCGCACCACGATCTGGTGCTCGCGGTTACCAGCCACCTGCCGCACCTGATCGCCTACACCATCGTCGGCACCGCCAGCGACCTGGAGGGCGTGACCCAGAGCGAGGTGATCAAATACTCCGCCGGCGGCTTTCGCGACTTCACCCGCATCGCGGCCAGCGATCCGGTGATGTGGCGCGATGTGTTCCTGTCCAACAAGGACGCGGTGCTCGAGATGCTGCAGCGGTTTTCCGAGGATCTGTCGGCGCTGCAGCGCGCGATCCGCTGGGACAAGGGCGACGAGCTCGAGGAACTGTTCACCCGCACGAGAACCATCCGCCGCTCGATCATCGAACAAGGGCAGGACGATGCGAAACCCGATTTCGGGCGCGAGCATCCTTAAGCGGGGAAAGCCCTCTCCCCTTTAGGGGAGAGGGTTGGGAGAGGGGGAGTAGCGCAACGTTGCACTCCCGGCCGGCCCCTCTCAACTGCGGCTAGGCAGCAAGCTGCCAAGTCTTCGTGTCTCTCCCCTGAAGGGGAGAGAGCGGGGTGTGCTCAATCCTGCCTATCACCCACCACCGCCTCGGTCGGCATCGCCTCGACCTCGGACGCATCCGTCGGCCGGTTCGCCGCCCCGCGGATCAAATGGAACTTCTCCTGCCGCCCGTCGAGATAGCTCACGCCCTCGCCGTCGAAGAACATGTCCTCTTCGGTGCGGAACGAGACCGCCTTGTCGCCCCATTCGGGCACGTTGGTGGTGACCGCCAGCTCGATCGACCACGCGGTGCTGGCGCGGACCAGATAGTCGCCTGCGGGGCTTGCCTCCTGATTGTCCCAGAAACCGATCGCAGGCCCGGCGCCATGGCCGTGAAAGCCGATCGGGTGCGAATAGATGCTCGGCTGATAGCCCGATGAGATCGCCTTGGCGCGGGTTGCCGCGAGCAGATCGTTACCGGTCAGGCCGACGCGGAACTCCGCCGTCAGCATGTCCTGCACCGCATTGGCGGCGGCAAGGCCCGCCTTGAGGCCGGAGGGCGCATCGCTCTCGCCAGGCTTGAGGACATAAGCGAGGTGCTGGGTATCGGTGTTGAGACCCAGATAGGTGATGCCGAAATCGGTCCACAGCATGTCGCCGGGCTGGATGATCACATCGCCGGTCAGCTCGCCGGTCTCGCTGGCGCGGAAGATGGCGAGCGAGGGGTGGAACCAGGTCTTGAGGCCCAGGGCGCTGATCTTCTCGCGCATCCACCATTGCACGTCCTCGGCCTTGGTGGTGCCCGGCGTGATCACCTTGTCCGACAGCGCCTCGGCGATGATCGCATGGGCCAGGCGGACGATGCCGGGATAGACCTCCATCTCGGCCGGGATCCGGCTTTCGAGCCAGCCGATCGCGAGCGGTCCGGCGGGCACGATGCGCTCACGCAGCTCTTCGGGCAGGGTTGCGGCGAAATCCTCGTACTGGCTGTGGCTCAGGCCATCGGCGAGCGCGGTCTGCGGCGAGATGTTCATCGCGATCTTTTCAGGGTTGCGTTCGGCGACGATCTCGGCGAGCCGCTGCCACTGGTCGGGCTGCTGCTCGGGGGTCCAGGCGGGCGCGAACAGCCCGGCCAGGCCATAGCGGCTGACCGTCAGACGCTCGATCGGCTTGCCTTCGCCCGGATCGAAGAACACCAGGATCGTCCGCCGCCGGGCATGCATCGAGCGCGCGTCGAGCATGGTCGCCACCACCGGGTCCTCGTCATATTCGCGTGCGATCAGCACCCACATGTCGACGCCCTGTTCGCGCATCAGCGCAGGGACCACGGTCTCGAGCCGCTGCGCGAGCCACGCATCACGAACCTCGGCCTGGGCGCGCAGGGGAAGGATCTCAGGATAATCGGGCGCCTCTGCCTCGCTGGTGTTGCCGGGCTCTCTGGCGATCACGGTGGCAGGCGTGCTCGCCAGCAGCGCGGCTGCGATCCAGGATGCAAAAGTGGTGGTGTGTTTCATGTGGCTCCCCTGCGGCGCGATGTCGGTGGGTGACAGGCCTAGCCCGGCAGATCGGGCAGCGCCACCGTCAGATGTCCGTTGCCAGCAGCCCAATCGAGTTCGGGCCAACCTTTCGTCCGTGCGACCAGCCGCATCGGCAGATGCGCATTGGTGACGAAGGCCTCGTCGGCCATCTCGAGCATCGGCAGGTCGGAGATGTGATCCGAATAGCAGCGGATGTGACAGGCGGTGCGATCGAGCCCGTGCTCGGCCATCCAGGCTGCGATCAGCTCGGCCTTGTGCGGGCCATAGCAATTGTGTCCCGCGATGTGCGGCTGCACCCGGCCTTCTGCGGCGACGAGATCGGTCGCGATGACATCGTCGATGCCCAGCCGGGCGGCGATGGCTTGGACATATAGCCGGTACGACGCGGTCGCGATGACGATGCGATAGCCCTCGGCGCGGTCGGCGGCGATCCTCTCCAGCGCGCCGGGGCGGATGTTCTTGGCGAACACGAAGTCGGCGTGCGCGGCCATAGGTCCTGCGAGCTTTGCCAGCCGCAGGCTGCCGACGAGCAGCCGCTGGTTGATCTGCTTGAGCTGGTCGCGGCTGACGATGCGCAGCAGATAGGCCGCGCCGGCCAGCGCGGACAGCGGAATGAGCAGCAGCCTTTTGGGATCGTGGCGCAGCGCCATCCACAGCAGGAAACGCGCATAGGTGGGGTGGACGGTGATCGTCCTGTCCATATCGTAAAAGGCGATCCGGTCCCCCACGATCCAGTGCCATAAAGCCTAATCGGTGCGAGACAAGCGCGCCGTTGCCTCTGCGTGGTCATGTGCCAGCGATGAGCACTGCGGTGGGCCGTTCGCCAAGATGCTTGTGATCGCACGCTTTATCGCACAAAGAGGGCTGGATATGGGTGTCCCGGCCGATTTTTCCGTTGAAGAGCGTAGCGACACCGGTGCGGTGCTTCGCTTTACCGGCGATCTCAACATCGCCACGGTCGGGCCGATCGACAAGCAGCTGAAATCGCTGGACCAGACACTGGGCCTGATCGACATGGCCGATGCCGGGCATATCGACACGGTCGGCGCGTGGATCGTCCATCGGCTTGCGCGCGATCACGGTTGCGACATCGTCAATCTCAGCGAATCGGGTGCGCGGCTGGTCGAGGCGGTGGGCAAGTCCGATCTCGGGGCCGTCGAACGTCCGCACAGGCCCAATGTCGTGACCCGGGTGGTCGCCGGAACCGGCGAAGGCGTGATGCTGGCGTTCAGCAGCATGCTGGCGATGCTCAGCTTCTTCGGCGCGATCGTCCGCGCCATGCTGGCGCAGGCAGCCAATCCGCGCCGCATCCGATGGGCTGCGACCGTCCGCCATTTCGAACTCGTCGGCGCCTCGGCGCTGGGGATCGTCGGATTGATGAGCTTCCTCATCGGCATTGTCATCGCCCAGCAGGGCTCGGTCCAGCTGCGCCAGTTCGGTGCCGAGGTGTTCACGGTGAACCTGGTCGGGCGGCTGACCTTGCGCGAGCTGGGCGTGCTGATGACCGCGATCATGGTCGCAGGGCGTTCGGGCAGCGCCTTTGCCGCGCAGATCGGCACGATGAAACTCACCGAAGAGATCGATGCGATGCGCACGATCGGCGTGTCGCCGATCGAGGCGCTGGTGCTGCCCCGCGTGGCGGCAGCAGTGCTGATGATGATCCTGCTCGCGTTCTACGCGATGATGGTCGCGATGGCGGGCGGCGCTTTCCTGCTGTGGATCACGCTCGACCTGCCGATCACGACATTCATCCAGCGTATCCAGGAGGTCGTTCCGATCCACGACTTCTATGTCGGCATGATCAAGGCGCCGGTGTTCGGGCTGATCATCGCATTGTCGGGCTGCTACCAGGGCATGCAGGTGCGCGGTAACGCCGAGGAAGTCGGCGCGCGCACGACGGCCGCTGTGGTCCAGGGCATTTTCATGGTGATCGTGCTCGATGCGTTTTTCGCGGTGTTCTTCACCGAGGTGGGTTGGGGATGAGCGCTGCCCGCCAGAAAGAATGCGAAGTCGCGATCCGTATCACCGGGCTGACCAACAGCTTTGGCGAGCAGGTGGTGCACGAAGACCTGTCGCTCGATGTCCGCGAAGGCGAGATCCTGGGCGTGGTCGGCGGGTCGGGCACCGGCAAATCGGTGCTGATGCGCTCGATCATCGGGCTGCAGGTGCCCGATACCGGCAGAATCGAGGTGCTGGGCGAATCGATTCTCGATGCAGCGGAAGAAGACGTCTCGATCCGCAGCCGCTGGGGCGTGCTGTTCCAGGGTGGTGCCTTGTTCTCGACGCTGACCGTGGCCGAGAACGTGATGGTCCCCATCGCCGAATTCTTCCCGCAAATCGGTCCCAAGCTGCGCCGCGAAATCGCGCTCTACAAGATCGCGCTGAGCGGGCTGCCGGCAGAATCGGCGGACAAGTTTCCGTCCGAGCTGTCGGGCGGGATGCGCAAGCGCGCTGGCCTCGCGCGGGCGCTGGCGCTCGATCCCGATGTGCTGTTCCTCGACGAGCCGACCGCCGGGCTCGACCCGATCGGGGCGTCGCGTTTCGACGAACTGACGCTCGAGCTGCAGCGGACCCTGGGCCTGACGGTGTTCCTGATCACGCACGATCTCGATACGTTGCACGAGATCTGCGACCGGGTCGCCGTGCTCGCAGACCGCAAGGTGATCGCCATCGGCACGATCGCCGAATTGCTGGCGATGGACCATCCCTGGATCCAGGAATATTTCAACGGACCGCGCGGCCGTGCTGCGGCGGTCAGCCACGCGGACGAGGAGCGGCGCCAGAACCGGCATCCGGTCCAGACCCAGAGCCGGGGGTTCAAGCGATGACGCCAGGCACCGACCCATATGCCTATCCAGGCACGAACAGCGCCGCATTGGCGGTAGACAGCATTCAAAGATCAGAGGCATAACGCAACGCCATGGAAACACGCGCCAATCATATCTGGGTGGGAACCGTCACCCTGGTGCTGCTCGCAGGCATTGCCGCCTTCGTCATCTGGCTCGCTGGTCTCGGCGAAACCAACCGCAGCGAGTACGACATCTTCTTCAAGACCTCGGTCGACGGCATCGCCAAGGGATCGGTGGTCGCCTATTCGGGCGTGCCATCGGGCCAGGTCACCGAGATTGCCTTGTGGCCCAAGGATCCGCAATTCGTGCGCGTGCGCATCATGGTCGACAATGCAGCGCCGGTGCTGGAAGGCACCACCGCCACGATCCAGGGGGTCGGCTTTACCGGTGTGTCGCAAATCCAGCTCGATGGCGCCAAGCCGGGCGCCCCTGCCATCACCGAACCCGGCCCCGAGGGGGTTCCCGTCATTCCCACCAAGCCCGGCGCGCTGGGCGAACTGCTCAACAACGCCCCGCTGCTGCTGGAGCGGCTCGCGACGCTGACCGAACGTTTCAACACGGTGCTGTCCGATGAAAATCAAGCATCGATCGCGATCCTGCTCAAGAATTCGGGCCGTCTGACCGGCGAGCTTTCCGAAACCGGCCCGCAGATGCGCGCTGCGCTGGCCGAATTGCGCATCACCCTCGAGAAGGCCGGGGTTGCCGCCGAGCAACTCGGGATGACCGCGCAATCGACCAAGGATGTGCTCGATTCCGAAGGTCGTCCGCTGGCGCGGCAGCTTGCGCAGACGCTCGCCGAAGCCAACAAGGGCATCGCCAAGCTGAGCGTGACGCTCGACGCGGCACAGCCGGGCCTGCGGCAGTTCTCGAACACGACGCTGCCTGAGACCGAGGCGCTGGTGCGGGATCTGCGGGTGACGGCCAAGGCGCTGTCGTCGATCACCGAAAAGATCGATCAGGAAGGCGCCACCGGCCTGCTCGGTGCGCCGCCGCTTCCCGACTACAAGCCCAAGAAGTGAGAAGGCGAGCCATGACCGCGATGCCGACAACCGGAGCCAGCCTTGTGACCCAGATGTTCCGCCCCGTTCTTGCAGCCGGGGCGACCGTGCTGCTGCTGTCTGCCTGTGTCAGCTTTGGCGACAAGGCCCCGCCGCAGCTGCTCACCCTGACCTCCGATGCCGCACCTGCCGCAGGCTCGATGGCGCAGGCTTCGGTGACCGAGGCGATCATCGTCGATGTGCCGACCGTCGAGCGCACGCTCGATCAGGTGCGCGTGCCGGTGCAGGTCAGCGACAGCGCGATCGCCTATGTCCAGGATGCGGTGTGGGCGGACAAGCCCGCGCGGCTGTTCCGCGGCGTACTCGCCGAAACGCTGGCCGCCAGGAGCGGGCGGCTGGTGCTCGACCAGGTCGAAACCGGATCGGAACGCGGCGCGATGCTTTCGGGCCAGCTCCAGCGTTTTGGTTATGACGAGGCGGCGCGATCGGTGATCGTGCGCTACGATGCCGTGATCCGCAGCCCGGGAAGCCCCTTGCGCAAGCAGCGCTTCGAGGCGAGCGTGCCGGTGGCCACGGTCGATGCGGTCAGCGTCGGCGCTGCGCTCAACCAGGCAGCCAACACCGTCGCGGTACAGGTTGCCGACTGGGTCGCCGGCTGAAACCCTTTTTGCCCTTCATGAAATTTACGGGATACTGAAACCATGGCGCATTTCCTCATCGTCGAGGCCCGCTTCTACGACCATCTTAACGACCTGCTGATCGAAGGCGCCAAGGCGGCGATCAAGAAGGCCGGGCACAGCTGCGAGGTGCTCACGGTGCCCGGCGCGCTCGAAATCCCCGCCGGGATCGCAATGGCATCGGAAACCCAGCGGTTCGACGGCTATGTCGCGATCGGCGTGATCATCCGCGGCGAGACCTATCATTTCGAGGTAGTCTCGAATGAAAGCGCGCGCGCGATCATGGCGCTGAGCCTCGACGGCATGCCGATCGGCAACGGCATCCTCACGGTCGAAAACGAAGCGCAGGCGCTGACCCGCGCCCGGATGACCGAGAAGGACAAGGGCGGCGACGCCGCGCGCGCCGCGATCGCGATGCTGGAGATTTCCGAGCGTCTGGCGGGGTGAACCCTTTAGCAAATCGCCGTCATTCCCGCGAACGCGGGAATCCCGCTTGTGCGCCAAGGTTGCAGGAAAGCGGGACCCCCGCGTCCGCGGGGGTGACGATGGAGCAGGTGATGCTGTAAGCCTTCGTCCATGACCGACCTGCCCATCCTCTACAGCTTTCGCCGCTGCCCTTATGCCATGCGCGCGCGGATGGCGGTGCTGGTCAGCGGGCAGGCGGTCGAACTGCGCGAAATCGTGCTGCGCGCCAAGCCGCAGGCGATGCTCGATGCCTCGCCCAAGGCAACGGTGCCGGTGCTGGTACTGCGCGATGGCACGGTGATCGACGAGAGCCTCGACATCATGCGCTGGGCGCTGAGCCTCGATGATCCCGAAGCCTGGCTGGCAGGCGACGATGCCGCGCTGATCGCGGCGAACGACGGGCCGTTCAAGCATCATCTCGATCGCTACAAATACCCTTCGCGCTATGACGAAGACCCGCTTGCGCACCGCGATGCGGGGCTCGCGCATCTCATGATGCTGGAGGACCGGCTGCAAGCGCAGGCGCATGTGTGTGGAGACCGTCGCGGTTTGGCCGACATCGCCCTGTTCCCCTTCGTCCGCCAGTTTGCCGCCACCGATGCGGACTGGTTCGCCGATCAAGGCCTTCCCCGGGTACAGGCCTGGCTGGCGCAGATGACAGGGTCCGATCTGTTCGCGCGCTGCATGCTGCGGGTGCCGCCATGGCAGCCGGGGGATGACCAAACCGTGTTTGCATGGAATTAACGCGCGCGGGCGTATGATCGCATCATGATCCCCGTTTATCCCGGTCGCCGTTGATGCTGATGGATTTCCTCCCCTATCGCCTGCGCAGCCGCATCGACCAGCGGCGGCATGATGCCGCGTGTCGCCCGGTGCTCGCCACCGCGCCGATCGTGCCTGCCGATGACGGGCTGGTAATCTTCTCGATGATGGGGACAGCGGTGCTGCTGCCCTATCTGGTCGCGGTCAAATCGCTGTGGACACACCTGCGTCGTGGGCGGCTGGCGATCCTGTCGGATGGCACGCTGACGCCCGCCGACCGTGCCACCCTGGCGCGGCAGTGCGGCGATCCGCAGATCATCGAGATCGCCGATGTCGACACCACCGGGTTTCCTGTCGGCGGCACATGGGAACGGTTGCTGACCATCCTCGACATGCGCCGTGACGATTACGTGATCCAGCTCGACAGCGACACGGTGACTCTGGGCTACCCCGACGTGGTGGCAGATGCGATTGCGGCGAACACCAGCTTCACCCTGCTGGGCGGCGCGGAGTGGGAGATCGGCGCGCAGACCTGCACCCGGTTCACGCCGCCCACCGATGTTCCGGCGTCGGCCGAAAACCATATCCAGACCCGGATGGAGCGCGCGCTGGCACAAATCGCCGATGCAGATCAGTTGCGCTACATCCGCGGCTGCTCGGGCTTCACCGGCTTTGCCCGCGGCGATGGCGGCCGCGCGCTTGCGGCACATTTCGCGCACGAGATGCAGCGGCTGCTGGGCCGCGACGCAATGCACGAATGGGGGACCGAACAGGTCACCTCGAGCTTCGTGATCGCCAACGATCCCGGCGCGGTGCTGCTGCCCTATCGCCAGTACGGCAATTATTGGGGCGAGCCCTGGGCCGCGGATTGCCGCTTCATGCACTTCGTCGGCGCGCACCGGCATGACGGCAGCGCCTATCGCGATGCCACCGCTGCCGCGCTCGCTGCGATGGACCGCTGAACGCTGGACAGCCCGCCTTTCGGTGGCGATAGCGTCGCTATGGCATCGAACCCCTCACCCCTGATCTCTGCCAACGCAGCGCCGCTGGCCGCGATCGCGGCGTGCGCAGGCGGCATGCTGTTCTTCGGCGCGATGGACACCGCGATGAAGGCGGTGACGATCGATATCGGCGTTGTCGCGACGTTGTTCTGGCGCTGTGTGATCGGGTCGGTGCTGGCGTTCGCGCTGTTCATCGGCAGTGGCAAGCGCGTGCCCCTGCGCGGCGCGACGCTGCGGTTGCATGTGCTGCGCGGCACCGTGGTCTCTGCCATGGCGGTACTGTTCTTCTGGGGCCTCGCCCGCACGCCGATGGCCGAAACCGTGGCGATAACCTTCATCGCGCCGATCATCGCGCTGTTCCTCGCCGCTTTGGTGCTGGGTGAGCGGATCGGCAAAGGCGCGATCATGGCGTCGGTGCTGGGGCTGGCGGGCGTTGCGATCATCGCAGGTGGACGGCTGGGCTGGCTGGGCGGCGCAGGCTCCGGGGCCGGTCAGGGCACGGCGCAATGGCCGGGGATCGCGGCGATCACCGGCTCGGCTGTGCTTTATGCGTGGAACCTCATTCTCCAGCGCCAGCAGGCGCAGGTCACCAGCCCGCAGGAAATCGTGCTGGCGCAGAACCTGATCATCGGCTTCTGGATGGCGCTGGCGATGCCGTTTGCAGGCGCGATACCGGGCGATGGCAGCATGACGGCTCCGGTGGCCTGGGGGTTGCTCGCCCTGGCCGCGACCCTGGCGACGGTATCGCTGCTGTTGCTGTCATGGGCCTATGCGCGCGCCGAGGCGCAGGCGCTGCTGCCGCTCGAATACAGCATGTTCGTCTGGGGCGCATTGTTCGGCTGGCTGGTGTTCGACGAAACCCTCGGCTGGACGACGCTGGCAGGCGCGGGCTTGATCGTCGGCGGTTGCTGGCTGGTTGCGCGCCAGTCGCGGGCCTAAGCAATTCAGGTCTGACCGCGCGCCAACGCCTTGGCGCACCGGGCACAGTTCGCGCTTCCCCCTTGGCGGCATTCTGGCTAGGCAGAGATGGGGACAATCCATACCTTTTCCATTTTCGGGGGCACGGGCGCAACGCATGACACGGATTTTGCTGGGACTGGCAGGCATCGCCTTGATCCTGTCGCTCGCTCTGCTGCTGTCGAACAACCGCCGCGCGATCCGGCTGCGCGTGGTGGGCGCCGCGTTCGCGTTGCAGGCGAGCATCGCGGTGCTGGTGCTGTACGTTCCTGCGGGCAAGACCGCGATCCAGGCGATGGCGCGCGGCGTTTCCAACCTCTTGGGCTATGCGCAGGCGGGGACCAACTTCATTTTCGGCCCACTCGCCAGCCCCGAAGTGGGCGGCAACAGCTTTGCGATCGCCGCGTTGCCGGTGATCATTTTCTTCTCGGCCCTAGTCTCGATCCTCTATTATCTCGGCATCATGCAGCGGGTGATCCAGTGGGTGGGCGGCGCGATCCAGAAGCTGATCGGGATCAGCAAGGTCGAAAGCCTGTGCGCGGCGGCCAACATCTTCGTCGGCCAGAGCGAATCGCCCTTGGTGATCCGTCCTTATCTCGCCGCGCTCAAGCCCTCGCAATTGTTCACGGTGATGAGCGTGGGGATGGCGGGCGTCGCGGGCACCATCCTGGCGGCCTATGCCGCGATGGGGATCCGCATCGATTTCCTGCTCGCCGCGGCCTTCATGTCGGCACCCGGCGGCATCCTGATGGCCAAGATCATCATGCCCGATGACCCTGCCGACGCCAGCCCCGAAGCAGTGATGCCGCTCGACGTCGAGTACGAAGACGAACGCCCGGCCAACGTCATCATGGCCGCCGCGATGGGCGCGCAGACCGGGGTCAAGCTGGCGGTTGCGGTCGGCGCGATGGTGCTGGCGTTCGTCGCTTTGGTGGCGATGGCCAACGGCCTGCTCGGCGGCATCGGCGGGTGGTTCGGGCTCACCGAACTGTCGTTCCAGATGCTCGTCGGCTATGTGTTCGCGCCGATCATGTATCTGATCGGCGTGCCGTGGGACGAGGCGTTGCGCGCCGGCGGGCTGTTCGGCACCAAGATCGTGCTCAACGAGTTCGTCGCGTTCATCGATCTGGGCGGGCCGGACGCCGGGCTGTCGGCGCGGACGATCGCGATCGTCACCTTTGCGCTGTGCGGTTTCGCCAATTTCTCGTCGATCGCCATCCAGATGGCGGTGACCGGCGGCCTTGCCCCCAGCCAGCGCCCGATGATCGCCAAGCTTGGCCTCAAGGCGCTTGCCTCGGGAAGCCTGGCCAATCTGATGAGTGCCGCGCTCGCGGGGCTGCTGATCACGGTCTAGACCGTGGCTGCGCCCGCTCTCGTCGCCGGGCTGCGATACGGGGTTGAGGCATTCGCGCTGGGATTTGCGCTTGCTCTGGTGAGAATCCCGCTTCTCGTTCCCGCGATCGGGGAACTGGCCGCAGTGCTGTGCGAGCTTCCCGTGATGCTGGTTGCGATGGGATTTCGCGCACGGACGCTGGCGGTCCGCCACGATCTGCAGTCGGGCAGCGCGCTCGCCTCGATGGGAGGCACAGGCTTTGCGGTGCTGATGATGGGGGAGCTGACGCTGGCGATGCTCGTTGGCGGCGGGGTCAGCCAATGGCTTGCCGGGCTGGCGATGCCGCCGGGCGCAATCGGGTTGGCCGGGCAGATTGTCTTTGCAGGCCTGCCCCTGCTGGTTCGGCGCCAGCGGCGTCGAAGCTGATCAGGGGCAGGCTGTTCGTCGGTTAAGTGATAAAGGGGTAGGCGGTCAGGGCTGGATGAAGGCTGGCGGATCGGAACCGTCCATCGATTCCTCGATCGCCTCGTCGAGATCGGCTTCGCTGACGTCGTCCTTTTTGACGTCGGATGCGGCATTTTCGTCTTCATCGGCCTTGTTCAGGCTGGTCTGCTGGGCACCTGCGCGCTGCGCGGTTTCCTGGGTGCAATCGACAGGATCGTTGGCTGCGGGTTTGTGGTCGGATTGATCGGTCATAAGACTCTCCTTGGTGATGATCCTACGCCGGTCGTGGCCGCCGGTTCCTTCTGGCCGATCAACGTACCCCGGCGCGCTTGAGCTCCGGCCCCAGTCGCCCCGTGATCCACAGACCCCACATCCTGAAATCCGCCGCCAGCGACCAGAGCGGATAGGTGAAGGTCGCAGGCCGGTTGCGCTCGATCCGCCAATGGCTGATCCAGGCAAAGAAATACCCCGCCACCGGCATCGCGGCGAGCAACAGCCAGCTCCCAGTGAGCAGCGCCGCCAGCCCCAGCAGCACGACCAGCGAGGTCCCGGCATAATGCCACGCCCGGGTAGCTGCCCGGCTGTGTTCGCTGAGGTAATAGGGCCAGAATTCGGCGAAGCTGGTGTAGCGTTGCATATCGATGTTCTCCTGACGCCATGATAGGCAAGGCGATGCCCGCCCGCCAAGCCCCCGATCTGCTTTTCGTCTATGGCACGCTGCGCCGGGGCAGCGACCACGCCAACGCCGCACGGCTGGCGCGCGAGAGCGACTGGCTGGGCACCGCGCGTCTGATCGGCACGCTTTACCGGGTGAGCTGGTATCCGGCGCTGGTGCTCGAGGGCAGCGACAGCGTGACCGGCGATCTGCTGCGGCTGCATGACGCCGCAGCCAGCCTGCGCTGGCTCGATGCGTTCGAGGGTTGCGCGCCCGATGACCCGCCGCCGCACGACTATCGCCGCGAGACCGCGCATGTGATCACCCCGCGCGGGCCGGTGACCGCATCGGTCTATGTCTGGAACCTGGCCGCAGATGGGCTCGAGCGGATCGGCTCGGGCGACTGGCTGGCGGGCTAGGCAGCCGTGTCGTCAGGCGGCGGGCTATCGTTGGCAGGCGTGGCCGCTTCGGTCTGCGTCGCGCCGGCCACCAGCCCGTCGAGCGAGCTTCCGTTGAGGCCCAGTTCCTTCATCAGCCCGTCGATGATCGGCGCCTGCGCGCGATAGCTCAGCGCCGCCGACACCGCATCGCTGGCAAGGTTGCCGCTGCTTCCGCCGCCATTGCCACCACCATTGCCGCCATATCCGTTGGACCCGCTCGATTGCCCAAGGCCATCGACCTTGACGATCTTGATCGAGTCGATCGCCTCCAGCGGCTTGCTTGCCTCGCGGATCACTTCGGGCAGCACCTTGAGCAGCGCGAGCTTGGTCTGCAGCGAGATCTGGTCGGACGAGAGCAGGTTCGCCGCCTCGTTGACCGCGCGCTGGCCCGCCGCCTCGACCTCGAAGCGAACGCGCGCGGCTTCGGCGCGCAGCTTTTCGGCCTCGGCCTCGCCCTCGGCGGAGAGGCGCATCGCCTCGGCGCGGTTGGCGGCGGCTTCGCGCTCGGCCTGCGCCTCGACCTTGACCCCGATCGCGTCGCGTTCGGCCTGCTTGGCCGCCTCGATCAGTTCGATCCGCTTGGAGCGGTCGGCAATCTCGGTCTCGCGCGCGGTTGTGACCTGTTCCTCGGCGGCGACCGCAGTGGCGCGCGCCTCGTCGGCCTCGGCCTTGGCCTGGCTTTCCTCGCGGCTCTTGTTCTGGATCGCGATCTGCTGTTCCTGCCGGGCGATCTCGATCGCCTGCTGCTGCGCGATCCGCGCCTGCTGCACCGCGCGGTCGGCCTCGATCTGCTGGCTGTCGACCAGCTTCTTCGCCTCGATCCGCGCGCCTTCGGCTTCCTGGCTGCGCAGTGCCTGCTCGCGCGCCACCTCTGCCGCCTGCTCGGCACGGCGCATCTCGATCACCCGCTCCTGCTCGAGCCGGGCGAACTCGTTGTCGCGGGAGATCTCGAACGATCGCTTGTCGGCCTCGAGGTTCTTGGTCTCGATCTGCACCCTTGTGTCCTGCTCGATGTCGTTGCGCGCCTTCTTGCGCAATTCGATCTGCTCGGTCAGCTTGGTCAGGCCCTCGGCGTCGAAGGCGTTGTTGGCGTTAAAATGCTCGATGCTGGTCTGGTCCAGCCCGGTCAGCGAGACCGATTCGAGCTCGAGCCCGTTCATCGCCAGATCGGCCGACGAGACCTGCTGCACCTTCTGGACGAAGTCGGCGCGCTGCTCGTGCAGCTGGTTCATCGTCATGCCCGCAGCGACCGAGCGCAATGCATCGACGAACTTGCCCTCGACCAGATCTTTCAGCGCCTCTGGCTGCATCGTGCGCAGGCCCAGCGTCTGCGCCGCCATCGCAAGCGCGCCCGCATCGGGCCGCACGCGCACATAGAACTCCGCCTTCACATCGATCCGCAACCGGTCGAGCGTGATCAGCGCATCGGTGTTCTTGCGCTCGACCGCGAGCCGCACCGTGTTCATGTTGACCGGCATCGTCTCGTGCAGCACCGGAAACACGATCGCCCCGCCATTCATCACCACCTTCTCGCCGCCAAAGCCGGTGCGGACAAACGCAATCTCCTTGGTCGCACGGCGATACAGCCGGGTGATGATGAGGCCGAAGATGATCAGGAAGGCGAACACGACGCCGACGATCATGGCGATGGTGATGATGCCGCTGGGGATGGCGTCGGTCATGGGGGCTCCTGTTGGGGGCGGGGAATCGCCAAAGGTGATGGTCAGGCTAACCGGTCAACGGGGGTGTTGCGAGGAGAATCACAGCTCATTTGAGGCGGGCTTCGCAAATTGCTGTTGCAGACTGGACTGTCGCGGATTCGGGCAAAGCGCACTGGGTCTACAACACCCGCTCAGCCTGAGCTTGTCGAAGGCCACGCTATCCGGCTGCCGTCCGCGCGAGCCCTTCGACAGGCTCAGGGTGAGCGGATGTGGTCATGATTGCCGCTGGCCAGCCCTCACAATCCCGGCAGGAAATGCCCGCCTCGGCTCACCGCCCGGAACGTCTCGCCCTCGCGGCGGACGAGCAGTATCTCCTCACCCTCGTGCAGCGTCTGGTCTGCGTTATCCGGTTCGACCATCACGAAATGCGGGTGACCGTGGATGTCGGTGACGCGGGCTCTGGCAGGCGAGCCGGGGCGGGCGGTGCCGGTCTGGATGGTGGCGAAGCGGCCGACCAGCGAATCGACGGCGACGGCGGTGGTCTCGTCTTGCGGCATCACGCGGGCGAGCAGACGCGAGCCTGCGCTGGTGATCGGCAGCGCGGCGGCAAAGGCGACCGGCCCGGCGAGCCAGGCGCTTGCCAGGCTTCCGGTCAGCGATTGCCAGAATTGCTGCCCCGCATAGCCGATCACCCCGAAGACCATCAGCAACAGCGCGAGCCACAGCAGCAGCGGCAACCGGCCCAGCCCGAGCAGCGCGAGCAGGCCATCGCCCGCCGCATCGCCCAGGTTGCTATCGGCATCGAGATCGCCGAGCCCTGCCGCCTGGAGGCCGCCGATCAGCAGCATCAGCACGATCGCGGCGGCAAAGGGAGTGTTCTGGATGGCGAGGAAAAAATCGAGCATGGCGGCAGACTAGCTACTGCGCGTCTGCGACACCATCATATTTCAGCTCGAGGAAACGTCCGCGAATGGCGAGCTTGTCGGCATCGCCCTCGGCGATTGTCCGGGTCGCGCCTGCGATCTCGCGTTCGATGACGCCCAGACCGTGCAGCAATTGCTCCTCGGGGCTGCGCTCGCCGCGCTTTTCCTTGCGCATGCTTGCCGGGATCTTGCGATAGCCGGTGATCAGCTCGGGCAGGTGTTCGCCGACGAGTTTGCGGATTTCGCGCGCGGGCTCGCTGTTTTCCTCGAGCGTCTGCAGCTGCGGCGCGAGCATGTCGAGCTGGACGCCGATATTGTCGATCAGGTTGATGGCGGGCGCTGGCAGCGCGGGGCGCTGGCTTTCGAGCCAGATCTCGGTCTTGCCTGCGAGCACCTTGAGCGGTTCCTTGGCCAGTTTCTCGGGCGTCGGCACCTTCAGCTTCATGCCGCTGCCCAGCACCACGGTGGCGACCACGGCAGCGAGCACCGTCAGCAGCACGCCATAAAAGCCGATGCCATCGATGATCGCGCCGATCACGCCCGCAGTCACGAGGATGACGCCGATGCTGATCGCGATCGCCGCGATCTTCTTCCACAGATGCTGGCGCTTGAGCGCGCGCGATTTGCTGCCGATGGAGGGGCCCGACTGGACGCGGCGCTTGACCGCAGCGGCATCGGCGAGGATCTGGTCGGACTGGCTGGTCAGGGATTTGCTCATGCGGACCGCTGCCTCACGCCTCCAGCGCGCTGAGCAGTGAAGGACCCGACGATGCGCCGCTGCTGGCCTGTGCCGCCCCTTCGGCGCGCGCGATATAACCCTTCGATTTCTCGACTTCCTTGCTCAATGTGTCGACCGTGGTCTTCATGCTATCGAGCGCCTTGACCTTGAACGTGTCGATGTTGTCCATCGTGTCGTAGATGTTCTGGAACGCGCGCTGCAGCGTTTCGACGGGGATCGTCGCCGATGCCGCCTGCTCGTGAATCTTGGCAGTCTGCTCTTTCAGCATCGTTCCGGTCGAATCGATGATGTTGGCGGTGGTGGTGTTGAGCGCGGTGATCTGGTCGAGCACCAGCTTCTGGCCGACCAAAGCCTGCGCGACGGTGACCGCAGTGCGCAGTGCCGCGACCGTGGTGGTGCTGGCGCGGTCGACGCCCTTGACCAGTTCGACGTTGTTCTTCTTGACCAGATCGAGCGCGAGATAGCCCTGTACCGTCACCGCCATCTGGGTGAGCAGGTCCTGCGTGCGCTGGCGCACGTAGAACAGCGCGGTTTCCTTGATCGCCTTGGCCTTGGCCGGGTCGGTCATCTCGAGCTCGGCGGCTTTTTCTTCCAGCCGCGCATCGAGCGCCTTGGAAACGTGGATCATCTGCTCGAGCTTGCCCATCGCCGCCCACAGATTCTGCCGCTCGACGTCGATCGCGGCATTGTCCATCAGCAGCTCGTCCTTGCCGCTCTGCAGACTGCCAAGGATCGACTGGATGTGGCCCTGCGAGCTTTTGTAGCTGTCAAAATAGTCGCGCATCTTGTTGCCGAACGGGATGATGCCGAAGATCTTCTTGCGGGTGAACAGGTCGCCCTTCTTGCCGGGATCGAGGTCCTCGACCGTGCGGCGCAGCTGCGCGAGATTGGCACCGACCGAATTGTCGGAGTCCATCGCCTTGACCGGGCGATCGAGGAAGCGGTTGGACTGGCCCGCCGCGTCGGTGATTTCCTTGCGGCCCATGTTGGTGATCTGGTCGACGCGCTTGCCGAATTCGGGCGAGTTGACGTCCTGCGCCACCAGATCGGCGATGAAGCCCTCGACCTTCTCGTCGAGCTTGGATTTCACGTCGTCGGACACCGGAACCAGTCCGGTGGCCTCTGCGGCCGTGACGACAGGCACCGGCTCGGGCGCCTCCAGCGTCAGTTTCTTTTCGGCCACTGCCGTCTGCGTCGCCATTACCTGCGCTCCCATTGGTGCCTGCTTCCCTCAAAATGAGGTGAAACCGCAATTCAGGCAAGCGAATTAGCCTGACTGTGTTAATATATCAACACAGTTCGCGGGCGCAAGGGCCGTGGGGGCATCTCCATCGGAATCCTTGCCCCGACTGGCGCTGCTTGCACAAGCTTTGATAATAATTGATAATCCGGCTCCGAACGATTGGGAGCCCAACAGATGATCAGTGCAGAATTGGGGCAAGCGCTTGAAAATTATGTCGCAAAGCTGGTCGAGAGCGGTCGCTACAACTCAAAGAGCGAGGTTCTGCGCGAAGGCATAAGGCTGGTTCAGGATCGCGAGACCCGCCTGGCCGCGCTGGATGCATCGATCGAGCGGGGAGTGGCTGATGCAGCCGCGCAGAATGTCAGGCCGATCGACGATGTGTTTGATCGGCTCGAACGCAAATATCAGGCACAAGCGAACGACGCTGAATGATCATCCAGTTTACCGCAGAGGCCGAGCGGGACCTGGACGACATTGCGCATTACATCGCGGCGGACAATCCAGCGCGTGCCGTCTCGTTTCTCGCTGAACTGCGGGCTCGCTGCCACTCCCTGGCAGCGTTCCCCAAACGCTTCCCGCTGGTGTCGCGCTATGCGCGCCATGGCATCCGGCAATGCGTGCATGGGAATTACCGAATATTCTATCGCATCGAAAAGCAGACGATCACCGTCATCCACATTCTCCACGGGGCCATGGACGACGAGAACATTTTGTCCTGAACGTGGCCCCGCCCTCAGGCCGCCAGCTCGTACGGCTGGATTTCGCCTGACAGATACAGGTTGCGCGCCTTGGCGCGGCTCAGTTTGCCCGATGAGGTGCGCGGCAGCGTGCGCGGCGGCACCAGTTCGATGACGCAGTTCATTCCGGTGATCGAGCGCACCTTTTCGCGGATCTCGTCGCGCAGGCGGCGGCGCTCGCCCTCGTCGGTGGTGCGGCACTGGACCAGCACGGCGGGCGCTTCTTCCCCTGCAGGCGTGGTGATCGAGAACGCGGCGATATCGCCGGACTTGAAGCCGGGCAGCTGTTCCACCGCCCATTCGATATCCTGCGGCCAGTGGTTCTTGCCGTTGATGATGATCATGTCCTTGGCGCGGCCGACGATGTACAGATAGCCATCGACCATATAGCCCATGTCGCCGGTATCCAGCCAGCCATCGATCAGGCAGGCGGCGGTCGCTTCGGGATCGCGGAAATAGCTGTCCATGATCGACGGACCGCTGGTCCAGACCTTGCCGATCTCGCGGTCGGCGAGCACGCGGCCATCGGGATCGCGGATTTCCAGGCTCATGCCCCGGCAGGCCTTGCCGCAGTTGACGATCGAGCGATAACGACGCGGCTTGCTGACATCGACCGGCGCACCCGAAAGCCGCTGTTCCTCGACAAGATCGACGATGATGCCCTCGCCCGGCGGCATCAACGTCACCGCCAGCGTGGCTTCTGCCAGGCCATAGCTGGGCATGAACGCATTCGCCTTGAAGCCTGCATCGGCAAAGGCGTTGACGAAGCTCTGCATCACATCGGGGCGGATCATGTCGGCGCCGTTGCCCGCCAGCCGCCAGCGCGACAGGTCGAAGCGTTCGGCGACCTTGGACTGGCTGCCGATCCGGCGCGCGCAGATGTCATAGCCGAAGGTCGGCGAATAGCTGCACGAGGTGCCGGGGTTGCGGCTGATGATGTCGAGCCAGGCGAGGGGCCGCCGCGCGAAATCCTCGGTCTTGAGATAATCGGTCGAAACCTGGTTGGCGACCATCGAGAGCATGCATCCGACCAGGCCCATGTCGTGATACCAGGGCAGCCACGAGATGCAGCGGTCGCTTTGCGCGATGTGCATGCCGTGCGCGTGCGCGGCAAGGTTGCTCAGCAGCGCGGCATGGGTGATGGCGACGCCGTGGGGAAAGCGGGTCGATCCGCTGGAATATTGCAGATAGCAGATGTCGTCGGTGCTGGCTTGGGGCAGCGCGACATCGGCATCGGGGTCCTGGGCAAAGCTTTCCCAATCGACGCCTTCGACGCCGCAGCGCTGGGCTGCCTCGCCGCCCATCTCGGCAAGCTCGGCCGGGTAGAACAGGAATTTCGGGTCGCTCGAGCGCAACTGCACGCCGAGCTGCTCGACATAGCTTTCCTTGCCGCCAAAGCTGGTGGGCAACGGCAGCGGAACCGGCCAGGCTCCGGCATAGACCGCGCCGAAGAACAGGGCAGCGAAATCCGCGCTGGTCTCGGCGACGATGGCGATGCGGTCGCCGGGCGCCACGCCACGCGCGATCAGCCGCCGCGCATGGCCCAGCGCGTCATGGCGCAGTTCGCTGAACGGATAGGGCCGCACCAAAGTGCCGCGCGGATCGTGGAAATTGAAACCCCGCACGCCGCCTGCGGCATAATCGAGCGCCTCGCCCAATGTCGCGAAATCGGCGAAGCGTCGCGCCAGCGTATCGGCGGTTGGTGTCGGCTGCAAATCAGTCATGCGTATCAACCCGTTGCTTTCCTGTGCGCGGTGCCTGTTGTCCGGCCTCTCACGCATGTCGGGCGGACCGTAGCGGTCTGCCCATTGTTCAATGGCTCGGGGATGAACAATCTTGCTGCATAAAAACACCCCGAAAATGGTCTAACCTGCTCTCTAGCCGACGACAGGCGTTCTAATTTCGGCCCGACTGTGGCACAAAAAAGGCGCATGTTTCCAAAATCGCGCTCTAGCAGGGCCGAACGCCGCCCGCCCAAGCCGCTCAACGAGACGAGCCTGCGGGATCTTGCGCTGTATTATCTGGGGCGCTTTGCCTCGACCCGGGCGAAACTGGTGCAGTATCTTGAGCGTAAGCTGCGCGAGCGCGGCTGGGAGGGCGATGCCCCGCCCGACCTGGTGGCGCTGGCCGACCGGTGCGCCGAACTGGGCTATGTCGACGATGCCGCTTATGCCGCGATGAAGGGCGGCGCGCTGCTGCGCCGGGGCTATGGCGCGCGGCGGGTCGAGCAGGCGCTGACCGCTGCCGGAGTCAAGGAACCCGATCGCGGCGAGATGCGCGCTGCCGGCAAGGACCAAGCGGTAAGCTCGGCCATGGCGTTTGCCAGGCGCAAGCGCATCGGTGCTTTCGCCGATCAGCCCGCCGACCCGGACAAGCGCCGCAAGCAGTTGCAGGCGTTTATCCGCGCAGGCCATGATTTTGCACTCGCTCGCGCACTCGTTTTCGCCGATAGCATGGATCAGATTGCGGGGCTGGAAGAGGATTTCTAGGAGACAATGATGGTCATGAAATGGTGCCTCACCACGTTTGCGACGCTCGCGCTGGTCGCGTGCAACGCCACCGCGCCCAGCGATGCGATCGCGCAGCGGCCCGCCGCTGATGCCGGAGCGCTGTCGCCTGCAGGGCTGCAGCTGGCTCCGCTGACCATCCAGAGCAAGGGCAAGCGCCACGACTTCACCGTCGAGGTCGCGCGCACATCGCAGGAACAGGCGCAAGGTCTGATGTTCCGCACCGCGCTCGCGCCCGATGCGGGGATGATCTTCCCGTTCCCCAGCCTCAAGCCTGCCAGCTTCTGGATGAAGAACACGGTGATCCCGCTCGACATCATCTTCGTGCGCAAGGACGGCAGCATCGAGAGCATCGCGGCCAACACCGTGCCCTATTCGCTCAATCCGGTGAGTTCAAACGAGCCGGTGGCAGCAGTGCTCGAGCTGGCCGGCGGCCGTGCGGCGGAGCTTGGGATCGAGCCGGGCGACATCGTCACGTGGCGCCAAAAGGACTGAGCGCAGCATTATGGCCGCACGCAAACGCGGGATACTAGCCCGGCTGATCGCATTGGTGTTCAAGCTGATCTTCGGCTTCGTGGCGTTGTCGCTGGTGATGGTGGTGATCTACCGCTTCGTGCCGCCGCCGACCACGATCACCATGCTCACCGACCCGAACGGCGCGACGCGTGACTGGACGTCGCTCGATGGCATCAACCGCAACATGGTCGCCGCCGCGATCGCTGCCGAAGATGGCAAGTTCTGCACCCACAACGGCTTCGACCGCGAGGCAATCGAGGATGCTGTGCGGCGCAACGCGCAAGGTGGCCGCATCCGCGGCGGATCGACGATCAGCCAGCAGACCGCCAAGAACGTGTTCCTCTGGCAGAATGGCGGCTTTTTCCGGAAAGGTCTGGAGGCGTGGTTCACGCTGCTGATCGAGACGATCTGGGGCAAGCGCCGGATCATGGAGGTGTATCTCAACGTCGCCGAAACCGGCATCGGCACTTATGGCGTCAAGGCAGGGGCGCAGCGCTATTTCGGCAAGGGGGCTGGTTCGCTGACCCGCGACCAGGCGGCGCGGATGGCGGCAGCCTTGCCCTTGCCCAAGAAGCGCTCGGTCAAGAACCCCAGCGGATTTACCCGCCGCTATGCCAACTCGATCGCGCGACGCATCGGCATCGTCCAGCGCGACGGGCTGGACGCCTGCACGCGCTAGGGCCGTCGGTCAGGTTCTGGTCGGTCAGGCGCTGCCCGGTCAGGTGGCTGGTGCGGGACCATCATAGTCGATCGCCGCGGCGGCAGCGCCCGACATGATGAAGCCGATCGGCCGTTCGATCTCTTCGTGCAGATGGCCGATCAGGCTGGCGGTGCGTGCCAGCAGCGAGATGCCCTTCAGTGCGCCGACCGGAAAGCCGACATCGAGCATCACCGCAGGGATCGCGCCGTTGACGTTGATCGGCAGCGCGCGGCCCAGCGTCTCTGGCAGGCAGTCGCGCAGCGCATAGAGCATCTCGATATGCTCGCCGACGATGCCGTGCTCTCCTGCCATCTCCAGCAGCAGCAGCGCGCGCGGATCGCCGCCGGAATGCTGCGGGTGGCCAAAGCCGGGGATCGGCTGCTTTGTCGCCCGCAGCGTGCGCACACCATCCGATGCGATCTCGGCCATGTCCTTGCGGCTTTCGCGCGTCTTGGCGACCAGATCGGCATAGAAGCGCCCGGCGACCTCGGCGCTGCCCAGCACGACCGATCCGCAGCCGAGCAGACCTGCGGCCACCGCGCCGTGAAACGCTTCGGGCGCCGCAGCGTAGGTCATCCGCGCGGCCACGACACTGGGGACGAGGCCGTGTTCGGCGATCGCGGCGAGCACGGCGTTGGCGAACAGCTTCTGCACCTCGGTTGGCTCTTCGCCGGTAACGAGCAGCCAGAAATAGCTGGTGAAGTCCATCTTTCCGATGACGTCGCCGCACAGGTCGCGCCCGCGTACGGTGATGCTGCTGGCATCCGATGTGCAGATCGAAGTGAGGGGAGCGTCCTGCTTGCCGATGCGCATGAAAATGGTCCTTGTTTGTCTGGCGCGGAACCTGAAGCAGCCGCAGCGCCCATTATTCGATTTACGAAGTTGATTTCGTATATCGAAGTTTCTATGATTGCGCCTCTAGGAGATGTCAATATGGCCAAGCCGCTTGCCAATGTCACCGTGCTGGAAATGGGCACGTTCATCACCGGTCCTGCTGCGGGCATGATGCTGGCCGATATGGGCGCCGATGTCATCAAGGTCGAGCGGCCCGATGGCGGTGATCCGTTCCGTGCGTTCCGCGGCGGTCTCTACAGCCCCCACTTCCAGACCTACAACCGCAACAAGCGCTCGATCGCGATCGATACGCGTGGCGGTGCGGACCTCGAGGCGTTCGACCGGCTGGTCGCCAAGGCCGATGTCTTCATCCAGAATTTCCGTCCCGGGGTCGCCGACAAGCTCAACGTCGACCCCGAGCGGTTGCGCAGCATCAACCCGCGGCTGATCTATCTGTCGATCTCGGGCTTCGGCGCGACCGGGCCCGATCGCGACCGGCCTGCCTTCGATACCGTGGCGCAGGCGGCAAGCGGCTTTCTGCGGCTGCTGGTCAATCCGGAAAACCCGCGCGTCGTCGGCCCTGCGCTGGCCGATGCGATTACCGGCTTTTACGGTGCTTATGGTGTGCTCGCCGCGCTGCACGAGCGCGAAACCACCGGCAAGGGCCGCCTGGTCGAGGTCTCGATGTTCGAGGCGATGGCGCATTTCAACCTCGACGATTTCACGCACTATTTTTCCGACGACCAGGTGATGGGGCCGTACAGCCGGCCCAATGTCTCGCAATCCTATGTCTTCCAGTGCGCAGGCGGCGACTGGCTGGCGCTGCATATGTCGTCGCCGCCCAAGTTCTGGGAGAATCTGGCGATCGCGGTCGGCCAGCCCGATATGCTCGCACGTCCCGAGTTCGCCAGCCGCGATGCGCGGATCGAGAATTACGAAACGGTTGCTGCGTTCCTGGCGCCTTTGTTCGCCGCGCGCAGCCGCGCCGACTGGTGCGCCACGCTCGAGCAGCTCGAAGTGCCGCATTCGCCGGTCTATTCCGCGCCCGAAGTGATCGAAACGCCCCAGGCGCAGCATCTGGAACTGTGCGTCGAAGACCCCGATGGCCCGCACGGCCGCTTCCGCACCATCCGCTCGCCGGTCAGCTTCGATGGCGAGCGTTCGACCCGGGTCACCGCGCCTCCGGTGCTCGGTCAGCACAACCATGAAATTCTGGGGGACGAGATCCTGGGGCTAGCCGATACATCCGCTGCTGCGGAGTGAGCGTGCTGTTCGCATCCGATAGCATCACCTTGCCTGCAACCGCGCCAAAGGGTAGCGGTGCGGCAATGGAAGACGCGCCCAAACCCGAGAAGGCCAAGCCAGAAAAGGCCAAACCCGAGAAAGACAGCGAATATCTGTCGACCCTCGAACGGGGCTTGAAGGTGTTGCGCGCATTCGATGCAGCGCACCCCGAGATGCAGTTGAGCGAGGTGGCACAGGTCACCGGGCTCAGCCCCGCGGTGGCGCGGCGCTGCCTCAACACATTGGTGCAGCTGGGCTATGTCGCGCAGTTCGGGCGCAAGTTCCTGCTGCGACCCGAAGTCCTGTCCTTCGGCACCGCCTATCTCTCCTCGATGAATGTCGAGCAGGTGATCCTGCCGCCGCTGCAGAAACTGCGCGACGATACCGGCGACAGCGCGTCGATGGCGGTGCTGTCGGGCACCGATATCCTCTATGTCGCGCATGTCTCGACCAACCGGCGGATCCGGCTGGGGGCGAACGTCGGCACGCGCTTTCCGGTGCACGCGACGTCGTTGGGCAAGGTGCTGCTCGCATTCCAGCCCGCGCCCGTGATCGCGCACTATATGGCGAACGTCTCGCTGCAGCGTTTTACCGAGCGCACCGTGACCAGCGCCGACGCCTTGGAACAGCGGCTGCAGGGCGCACGCGAGACCGGATATGATTCCGCGCTCGACGAGCTCGATTACGGCATCGTCTCGGTTGCGGTGCCGGTGTTCGACGCCGACCGCAACGCGATCGCCTCGATCAACTGCTCGACCTCGACCACCCGGATTTCGCAGGATGAACTCGTCCGCACCCGGCTGCCGATGCTGCGCGAGGCCGCGGCCGAGATCGGCAGCGCATTGCAGCGCTGGCCGACGCTGATGCACTCGCTTCAGCACAGCTGATCTTCACCCGCACCCGCCGATACCGACCGTTTCGTGAGCGCGGCGAACTGCGCCGTGCCGAACAGCGCATTTGCGCGCAAAACTTCGCATAGCGAACTTGACTTCGCAATACGAACAATTTACCTCTTTGGCATAACCCGCACGCACGGCCTCAAGGCCTGGGCGAATGACGTAGCGGGACATCACAGGATGAGGGGGAGCTGGTGGTTATGGCCGTCATTTGGAACAGCATGCGACTTGCAGGTTCGGCATCGGTACTGGCGCTGGCATGCGCCACCCCTGCTTTCGCGCAGGACCAGTCCCGCACCGTGGACACAGCAGACAGCAGCGAGATCGTCGTCACCGCGCTGCGCCGCGACACCAACCTTCAGGATACCCCCGCCGCGATTACCGTGTTCAATGCCGAGTCGATCGAAAACGCCGGGATCGACAAGGCCGCAGATTTCATCGGCCTGACCTCGAACGTCCAGCTGATCGAGACGCAGAACGCGGGCAACGCCTTCGTCATCATCCGCGGCATCACCCAGAACCGCAATTCCGAGCCCTCGGTCGCGGTGGTCGTCGATGGCGTGCAGCAGGTCAACGCTGCGCAGTTCAGCCAGGAACTGTTCGATATCGAGCAGATCGAAATCCTCAAAGGTCCGCAAGGCGGCCTCTATGGCCGCAATGCGATCGGCGGCGCGATCATCATCAACACCAAGCAGCCCAGCGACCAGTTCGAAGGCCGGGTGTTCGCCGGCATCGACAACGGCTTTGGCTACACCTTGCGCGCGGGCATTTCAGGCCCGATCAGCGACACGCTCAAGTTCCGTCTTTCGGGATCGTACCGCGACACCAACGGCTATATTCCCAACACCTTTCTGGGCGAGGATGCCGATCCGCTCGAGGATATCTCGCTGCGCGGCAAATTGCTGTGGACGCCCACCGACAACCTGACCGTCGATCTGCGCGCCTCGATGTCGCTGCTGCGCACCCAAGCGCTGTATTACAACATCGTCGCCGATGTGAACGACACCAGCCTGCCGGTGCGGGTCAACAATGCCGGTCAGAACGACCGCGACATCTACAACGTCTCGGCCAAGATCGACTATGAGGCCGATTGGGGCAAGATCACTTCGGTGACGTCGTACGATACGCTCACCGAAATCCTGACCGGAGATGCCTTCGACTTCCTGCCGATCCAGGAATCGCTGTTCTTCGCGATCCTCGGCTTCGATCTCAACCAGAGCCAGTTCCTCGATGTCGAGGCGATCAGCCAGGATCTGCGCATCCAGTCGCCCGACGGCCAGGCGTTCGAATGGACCGTGGGCGGCTATTTTATCGATACCAACCGCTATATCTCGACCGGCAACATGGTCGATACCGGCAATGGCGTGTTCCCGGTGTTCCGCACGCCGAGCACCAATCCGCTGAACCCGCAGGCGACGTTCCTCGCCGATTCGCAGAACAACTTCGCCTGGGCGGGCTATGTGAACCTGGGCTACAAGTTCTCCGATGCGTTCCGCGTCGATGCCTCGCTGCGCTATGACAAGGACCGCAGGCGCAACCGCACATTGACCCCGCTGGCGTTCATCCCCGTGGTCCCCGGCTTCCCCACCGGCACGCCGGGCGAGGTCCGCCGCGAGACCTTCGATGAATGGCAGCCCAAGGTGACTTTGACCTACAAGCCGGCCGAGAACGTCACGATCTATGGCGGCTATGCGCGCGGCTTCCGCTCGGGCGGCTTCAACCAGACCGGCGTCGGCGCGGTGGCGGCGGGCACCGGCGTGGTCGGCGTGGCGGATATCTACGAGGCCGAGGTCGCCGACACCTTCGAGCTTGGTGTCAAGGCGACGCTGTTCGACCGGATGTTGACGCTCAATGCCAGCGCCTACACCACCAAGTCCGAAAACGGCTATTTCTTCGTCTTTCTCGCCGCCAACTCGACGCAGAACCTGGGCAATGTGCCCGAGGTCCGGCTGCAGGGCTTCGAGATCGACGGCACGCTGCGCCCGACCCAGGGCTGGGATATCAACTTCGGCCTCGGCGTCACCTATAGCGAGATCAAGGAGTTCCCCGACGCCACCGTGATCGGCAACGAAGCGCCGTTCATCTCGCGCTACACGATCAACCTGGGCACCCAGTATGAGAGCAACCTGGGCGACAGCGATCTCAAGGGCCGCATCCGGGTGGATTACAACCGCACCGGCAAGACCTGGTTCGATGTGCCCAACTCGACCGTCCGGCGTCCGGTCGATCTGGTCAACGCGCGGCTGACATTGGATGGCGGCGCGTGGTCGCTGACCGGCTTTGCCGACAACCTGTTCAACGAGCGCTACAATGCCGAGTTCTCGCCCGGCGGCTTCGTGTTCAAGGGCCGCCCGCGCGTCTTCGGGCTCGAAGCGCTCTACAAGTTCTGATCCTCGCACAACGGGAAACAACACGTGGCACGCATCTTGATCCTTTATTATTCGGGCTATGGACACACCGAGGTGATGGCGAACGCCGTCGCTGACGGCGTCAATGCGGTCGAGGGCTGCGAGGCGGTGGTCAAGCGCGTGCCCGAACTGGTGTCGGACGAGGTTGCCGCCGCCGCGCACATGAAGCTCGACCAGGCCGCGCCCTTCGCCAGCCCCGAGGAACTGGCCGACTATGACGGCATCATCTTCGGCACGCCCACCCGGTTCGGCAACATGGCAGCGCAGATGCGCAACTTCCTCGACCAGACCGGCGGGCTGTGGGCCAAGGGCGCATTGGTCGGCAAGCCGGGCAGCGTGTTCGTCTCCACCGCCAGCCAGCATGGCGGGCAGGAGACCACGATCACCTCGTTCCACACCACGCTGCTGCACCACGGCATGATCGTCATCGGGCTGCCCTACAGCTTTGCCGGCAACACCATCATGACCGAGATCAGCGGCGGCACGCCTTATGGCGCGAGCACGATCGCGGGCGGCGACGGATCGCGGATGCCGTCCGAAAACGAGCTTGCAGGCGCGCGCTTCCAGGGCGAGCATGTCGCGAAAATCACGCTCAAGCTGGCCGCCTGACCGCCGGTTTTGAGGACACCTAAGGAGGATGCGATGACCGTACTCGTCAACCGTTTGCACCACACCGCCTACACCACCCGCGATCTGGAAGCGACGCGCGCGTTTTACGAGGATGTGCTCGGCTTTCCATTGGTCGCAACCTATTGCGAGAAGGACGAACTGTTCGGCAAGGAGCGCACCTATTGCCACTGCTTCTTCGCGATGAAGGATGGCAGCGCGCTCGCCTTCTTCCAGTTCGCCGATGAAGCCGACCAGGCCGAATTCAGCCCGCCGATCCCCGAATCGCCGTTCCATCACATTGCGCTGCATGTCGATCAGGATGCGCAGGTCGAACTCGAAAGGCGCATCGCCGCTGCCGGGATCGTCGAGCCGCAGACCTATATCCTCGAGCACGGCTATTGCCGCTCGGTCTACGTCAAGGACCCCAACGGCATGATCATCGAGTTCACCTGCGATGCGCCCGAGGCACTGGCGATCGAAGCCGATGTCCGCGCCAAGGCGCGGAGCGAGCTCGCACGCTGGCTGGCCGGCGATCACAGCAACAACAACACCTTCCGCAGCGCAGAAGCGGCCTGATCGGTGCCAGGCCCGGTCGGCACGCTGGGCTGCGCACACCCCATGACCCCGCCTGGCGCGCGACTGGGCGGCGAAACCTGCTGGCTCGATGTCGGCGACGGGCTGCTGGCGGTCGAACAGACCGGCACCGGGCCTGCGGTCGTGCTGCTGCACGGCTGGACGCTCGATCGGCGGATGTGGACGCTGCAGGCGCGCGCGCTAGCAGGCCGGTTCACGCTGATCGCGATCGATCGGCGCGGCTTCGGGCAATCCACCGCACCTGCGGACCGGTCGCGCGAGGTCGCAGATCTTGACCGGCTGGCCGACCGGCTCGGCCTGGTCCGGTTCCATCTTGTCGGCATGTCGCAGGCAGGCGCCACCGCGATCGCTTTTGCGCAGGCGCATCGCGAACGCGTGGCTTCGCTGGTGCTGCAGGGCATTTCGCTGGCCGGCATTCCCGATCATTCCAACGCATCCGACACCATACCGCTGAGCGACTATGCCGATATGGTGCGCGCCGGGCGGCTCGCCGAGATGAAGCGCCATTGGGCCGATCATGCGCTGATGGCGGGGCTGACGGGCGAGGCGGCGCAGATCGGCGCGGCGATGCTGGCCGATTATGACGGCCGCGATCTGCTCGCTGGCCCAGCCGGTCCTTCGGCGCGCATCAAGAGCGTTGCTTCGCTCAGCGTCCCACTGCTGGCGATAACCGGTGACGAGGACACCGCATGGCGCCGTTCGATCACTCAGGCGATCGCGCGGACTGCGCCGCTGGGTCACGCGCGGTTCGTTCGGGGGGCAGGGCATCTGTGCAACCTGTCGCATGCGGCTGCATACAACACGACCGTGTCCTCGTTTTTCGCCCGGCCTTTGCTGCCGGTGCCTGACGCCGTGAACGACTGACCCGCCCCTTTTTCCGAGCTATGGAGATTTCCGCAATGCCCGCGCCCGACCGTTTCCTCACCACCCATGTCGGCAGCCTGCCGCGGCCCGAAGCCCTGCTCGACCTCGTCTTTGCGCGCGAAGGCGGAGAGCAGGTTTCGCAAGCGGACTTCGATGCCGCGGTCGAAGATGCCACAGCTTATGTGATCAGGCGGCAGATCGAAGCCGGGGTCAGCATCGTCAACGATGGCGAGCAGTCCAAGCCCAGCTATGCGACCTATATCAAGCACCGGCTCTCCGGCTTCGGCGGCGAGGCGGGGCAGTATGAATTCGCCGATCTTGAGGCTTTTCCGGGAGCCAAGGCACAGGTGTTCGGCAACACCGGGCGCGCCAAGCGGTCGGCACCAGCGTGCACCGCGCCGATCACCGTGATCGACATGGAAGCCCCCAGGATCGATGCCGAACGGCTGCAGCGCCTCGCAAATGGCCACGCCACCTTCATGTCGGCGGCGTCGCCGGGGGTGACCGCCTTGTTCTTCCCCAACCAATATTATGCCAGCGACGAGGAATATGTCTTCGCGCTCGCCGAGGGGCTGCGCCACGAATACGAGACGATTGCCGCTGCCGGCATTACCTTGCAGGTCGATTGTCCGGACCTTGCGATGGGGCGTCACGTCCAGTTCACGCACCTCAGCCTCGAGGACTTCCGCAAGCGCATCGGCATGAACATCGCCGCGCTCAATCATGCCGTGCAGAACATTCCGGCGGAGCAATTGCGCATGCACCTGTGCTGGGGCAACTATCCAGGGCCGCACCATTGCGACGTGGCGCTGGGCGAGATTGCCGATATCGTCTGGACGGCCAAGCCGCAGACCGTGCTGATCGAAGGCGCCAACCCGCGCCACGCGCATGAGTTCGCCTTTTTCGAGGAACACAAGCTACCAGACGGCAAGATCCTGTGTCCCGGCATGGTCGAACCGCAGAGCCCCTATATCGAGCATCCCAAACTGATCGCGCAACGCATCGGCCGCTATGCCGATCTGCTCGGGCGCGAGCGGGTGATGGCGGGCGTGGACTGCGGCTTTTCGGTCCATGCCGGCAGCAACAGCCTCGACCCCGAAATCGTCTGGGCCAAGCTGGCCGCGCTGGCGCAGGGCGCAGCGATCGCCAGCGCGCGCTACTGGTAGGCGATTGGCCGCAGGCGTCAGCGCGCGTCGAGGCACTGGCGCACTTTGCGCGCCAGCATATCGCGGGTGTAGGGCTTGCTCAGCAACCTGACCCCAGGCTCCAGCGTCCCGCCATTGACGATGCCCTTTTCGGCATAGCCCGAGGTGAACAGCACCGCCAGGCCGGGGATCAGCTTGGCTGCACGCTTGGCTAGTTCGTGGCTCTGCACGGGGCCTGGCATCACGACATCGCTGAACAGCATGTCGATCTTCGTGCCGCTCTCGACGATCGCCAGCCCGGCAGCGGCGTGGCGCGCGGTCAGCGTGGCATAGCCCAGCTCGTTGAGCAAAGCGGTGACGGTCGCACGGACATCGTCATCGTCCTCGACCACCAGGATCGTTTCGTTTCCGCCCGCAACGACGTCCGCGACCTGCTCGGCCTGCACCGTGTCAGGCGCAATCGACCGCGGCAGGTACATGCGGAAGGTCGTGCCGACCCCCGGTTCGCTGTACACCGTCACATGCCCGCCCGACTGCTTGACCAGCCCATAGACCATGCTCAGCCCCAGCCCCGTTCCCTTGCCGACCTCTTTGGTGGTGTAGAACGGCTCGAAGATGCGCTCGCGCACTTCGGGCGGCATGCCGGTGCCGGTGTCGGTGAGCGACACCATCACATACTCGCCGGCGGCAACGTCGGGATACCTGCTGGCGAACAGGTCATCCACCGCCGCATTGGCAAGCTCGATGGTGAACATGCCACCGTCGGGCATCGCATCGCGTGCGTTGATCGCCAGGTTGAGGATGGCGTTTTCAAGCTGGCCTTCGTCGACAAAGCAATCCCACAGTCCGCTTTCGGCGACGGTCTTGAGCGCGATATGTTCGCCCAGCGCGCGGTGGAGCATGTCGCCCAGATTGCCCGTCAGCCGGGAGAGGTTGACCGGCCTGGGCGCCAGGGGCTGCTTGCGGCTGAAAGCGAGCAGCTGCTGTGCCAGCTTGGTGCCGCGCGCAACGCCGGTCAGCGCCAGCTCGACGCGCTGCCGGGCGCGCTCGTTGCCTGAAACATCGCGGCTCAGCAGCTCCAGGCTGCCGCCGATGATCTGCAGCAGGTTGTTGAAATCGTGCGCCACCCCGCCAGTGAGCTTGCCCACCGCTTCCATCTTCTGGGCGTGGCGCAGCTGCGCTTCGGCAGCGTCGCGTTCGGCCAGTGCGTTGTCGACCTGCGCCTTCAGCTCGGCGTTGAAGTTTTCGCGCGCCGTTCGCGCCTCGAGTTCGGAGGAGATGTTCTTGACTTCGATGACGGTTCCAATGGCTACGCCCGATTCGTTGCGGATCGGGCTTGCGGAATAGGCGACAGGATAGAAGCTGCCATCCTTGTGGACGAAGACCTCTTCACCCTGCATCTGGTTGTCTTCAGGCAGCGCGCGGTCGATCGCGCATTCGTGCAACGGAAAAGGCTCACCGTTGGGCCGGGTGTGGTGGATCAGGTCATGCAGGATGCTGCCCTCGATCTCGGCATGGGAATAGCCGGTCAGGCGTTCTGCGGCATCGTTGAGGTAGATGCAGCGTTGCTGGTCATCCATCAGGAAGACCGCCATGGTGGCGTTGTTCAGCACGGTGTCGAGCCGGTTGGTGACGCTGCGCAGCTCGTTCAGCGCCTCGTTGCGCTCGGTGACATCCTCGATCGCCGCATAGAAAACCTTCTGCTCCTGATCGACCAAAAGCTGCAGCCGGACCGCGACGTTGTACGTGCTGCCATCCTTGCGCTGGTGCACCGTCTCGAATGCGACGACCTCTTTCTCTCCGGCGAGAAGCGGCGCGATCACGGCGTGAAACTGGTCGTCATCGATCTGCGGCTTGATATCGACCGGGGTGATCGAGCGCAGCTCTTCCATCGTATAGCCAAGGTTCTCGCGCGCGCCGCGATTGACCAGGATGAAGTTGAGCGTATCGGCATCGAACAGGAACGTCTCGCTGGCCGCCTCCTCGACGATCCGTCCCAGCCGCTCGATGCTGGAGGAGGATTTGAGCCGCTCGAGCTCCGCCGCCGCGCGCCCTGCGAACAGCTCGAGGATCAATGCCGGCTGGGTCTGCTCGTCGATCGGCGCATCGTGCAGCACCGAGATCAGCCCGATCAGCCTGCCGGTGCTGGAATGCAGCGGCACGCCAAGATAGCTTGCGGCGCCGATCTCGCTTAGCATTGCGTCCTTGGGGAACTGTTCGGCAACGTCCGATCGAATGAAGCAGATTTGGTTCTGGGCGACTTCGGCGCAGGGCGTGCCGGCCAGCGGATAATCCATGTTCGGCTGCAGCTGCCCGTCTGCCCAGAAGCGGACGGTGCGCACCGTATCGGGCATTTCGGGGTTGATCTCGCCGATGACCACCCAGCGGACCTTGAGCGCCTCGGCGAGCACCTCGACCGACTTTTCGAGGAAGGGCTCGCCAACCAGCCGCGCGCAATCCACCAATGGTTGCTGGATGAAGAGGGCGCGCAGCTTGCGCGACGGATCCTTGGCGACGATCCAGAAGCCCAGGATGTGGTTGTCCTCGCCAAGCACCGGCGACACGCACAGGTTGAGGGTGATGGGTTTGCCGTTGGCGTGGTGTGCCACCATGTCGCAGCAGCCATCCTCCGCGACGCTCGATCCCGGACGGCAATCGCGCAAGGCCAATGCGTTCAATTCGGGAAAGACGTGCGTGATGGGGTGACCGATGATGTCGCCGGGCGCGAAGCCGAGGGCAGAGGTGGCGGCGGTGTTCCAGGCGTGGATAACGCCGTCCTGCGTCAACCCGATCATGATATCGGAGCTGAAGTCGAACGCGCCCACGCCCTGCACCAATGCTTTGCCTGATGTCTGGCCAGAAACCTGCGAGGCCATTGCTCTGTCTTGCCCCCTTTGGCCTCGCCCAGCCTCAAAAGCCTGGGCGATACGACGATACAGCAAAGCACGAACGGGCAAAAGGTTCCGCGCCAGCCACTTCGCTGCGAAAGTCTAGCGATTTGTCCGGCCGCACACAACATTCCCGTTTACATATGTGGTCGAATCGATTACACCCGTGGTCGATCATAGCGAAAGGCAGCGATTCCATGGCCCCTGAACGTATCAGCGATGCCGAACATGCGGTGATGGAGGTGCTGTGGCAACGCTCGCCGCTGACCGCTGCCGATGTCGCCGACGGGCTGGCCGATGCGCGCGACTGGACCTTGCAGACGGTCAAGACGCTGTTGTCGCGGCTCGCGAACAAGGGCGCGGTGTCGTACGAACAGGATGGTCGCCGCTATCTCTACAGCCCGATCCTGGCACGTGAAGACTATGTCGGCGATGAATCGCGGCGGTTGGTCGATCGCCTGTTTGGCGGCCGCGCCGCACCGCTTATCGCGCATCTGGCAGAACAACAGAAGTTTACGGCCGAAGATCTCGAAGAGATCGAACGGCTGATTGGGGAGTTGAAGTCATGATCGGGGAATGGCTTGCGAGCGACGGGCTCGCCGAATTTGCGCATGGCGTCACTGGTCAGTGGCTGGTCGAAACGCTCGCCGTCACCGCTGCCTTGATGGCGCTTGTGCTGGTTCTGCGGCGCCCGGTGGCGCGGCATTTCGGCGCAGAGATCGCCTATCTGCTCTGGGCGATCCCGCTGGCGCGGCTGTTCATGCCGCCGGTGGTCCAGACGATCGAGGTTCCGGTGAGCGAGCCTTCGGTGCCCGATGCCACCGGCATGGCTGCGATGGCGATGCCGGTCGGCGATATGACGACACCCCTCGACGCCGTGCCCGAAGCTGGTTTTGCCAACGGCTTGCTGCTCGATGCCGACTGGTTCGCGATCGGTGTGACGGTATGGCTGTGCGGCGCTGCGATCTTCCTGATTGCGCAATTGTCGGCCTATCTGCAGAACCGGCGCGAACTGCTCGAAGACGCGGTCGAGGTCTCGCGGATCGATGGCATCCGGGTGATCGAGATTGCCGGGATTTCCGGACCCTTCGCCTTCGGGCTGTGGCGGCGCTACATCGCGCTGCCGATCGGCTTTACCCGGGCATACAACCCGATGGAGCGCGAACTGGCGCTGGCGCACGAACGCTCGCACCACCGCGCCGGCGACCTTTGGGCGAACTTCGCTGCGCTTGGCCTGCTGTCGCTGCACTGGTTCAATCCCGTCGCCTGGATGGCGTGGCGCGCGTTTCGGTTCGACCAGGAAGCCGCCTGCGATGCCCGCGTGCTGCGCCGCCGTTCGGCTGCCGAGCGCACCGCATATGCCCGCGCTATCGCCAAGGCAGCGACCGGCCACACGCTTGCCTTTGCCAGCCCGCTCAACCCCAAGACCAAGATCGTCGAGCGCTTGAAGATCATGAAGCAGTCCGAAACCTCGCGCGCCCGCAAATGGCTGGGCGGCACCCTGATCGGCAGCGGCATTGTCACTGCGATGGCGATGACCGCCACGGTCAGCTACGCGTTCCAGCCGGTGGAGCAGCCGGACGTCCCGCAGGCTCCCGAAGCGCCGCTGGCACCTGCTGCCCCCGATGCGCCACGGGCCCCCGGAACACCCACCGTGCCCGAAGCCCCCGACGCTCCGATCACCCCGGTGATCAAGGATGGCGTGTATATCTACACCGTCAGGCGCGGCGACAACAACATCACGCTGCGTCTCGATGGCCCTACGGGTCGTGCTGAGATCGAGCGCAGGGTCGCAGAGGCCGAAGCGTCCCGCGCGATGGCCGAAGGCGACCTGGCGATGGCGCAGGGCGACCGTGCCATGGCAGAGGGTGATCGCGCCATGGCCCGGGCAGACCGGATGGCAGCGGCGACCGAAACCAGGGCCGCTGCAATGGACCGCGCCGAGCGCAACCGTGCCCAGGCGATGGATCGTGCGCAGCGCGTCGTCGTGCGCACCGGCAATCCAGAAAACTACGTCATCGAAATGGGCAAGGGACACCGCTTGCGCGTCCAGACCAAGAGCTGCGACGGCAAGCCCAAATCGGCGGCATTCATGACCCATACCGAAACCAAGGATGGCAACGTCACCCGCACCAAGGTGGTCACCTGCGGCCAGGTCATGCCCGATGAAGCGGAGATCGCGGCGAGCATCGAAAAAGGCATGGCCGAGGCCCGCCGCAGCATGGAAACGGCGCGCGCCGAGATCCGGAGCAACAAATGGCTGAGCGAAGCCGATCGGGCCGAGGCGCTGCGGGGACTTGACGAAGGCTTGCGCGAGCTGCGCGCCGACCTGGCCGAGGCGCGGCGCGATCTGCGCGAGGACATGGCCGAGGCACGCAGGGAAATGGGCGCATTGCCCGCGCCGCCCGCACCCCCGGCACCGCCGAGCCAGCCATCCGCACGCCGCTGGTAACCGCACCCTTTGCGGTCCAAAATGTCCGCCGCCCCTTTCGCTTTGCGACGATCGATGCCACTTAGGCGCGATGGAACTGCCTGCTGATCTTCCGACCGGCCTTGCCGAAACCATCGAACCACTGGTGCGGCGTGTGCTCGCGGGCAATCCGTCCGCGTTCACCTACACCGGCACCCAGACTTACATCGTGGGCCATGGCGCCGACGTCGCGGTGATCGATCCGGGTCCGGCCGACCCCGACCATATCGAAGCGATCCTGGCCACCGTGGGCGATGCGCGCATTGCCGCGATCATGTGCACCCACACCCACCGCGATCACAGCCCTGCCGCTGCGCCGCTCAAGCAACGCACCGGCGCGCCGGTCATCGGCTGCGCGCCGTTGATACTCAGCGACGATGGTCCGCGCTCCGACGAGGCGTTCGACACGAGTTACGCGCCCGACCGGGTGCTCGCGGATGGCGAGAGCGTCTCGGGCGATGGCTGGACGCTGCAGGCGGTCGCGACCCCGGGACACACCAGCAACCATCTGTGCCTGGCGCTGGTCGAGACCGGCGCGTTGTTCACCGGCGATCATGTCATGGGCTGGTCGACCAGCGTCATCTCGCCCCCCGATGGCGACATGGCGGACTATATGGCCAGCCTCGGCAAATTGCAGGAGCGTTCCGACCGCGTCTATTACCCCGCGCATGGCCCTGCGGTCGAAAACCCCGCGCAACTGGTGCGCGGCATGATGGGCCACCGCAAGCAGCGCGAACGGCAGGTGTTGCGCCAGCTCGAGGCAGGTCCGCAGGCGATCCCCGATATGGTGCCGCTGATGTACAAGGGCATCGACAGCCGACTCTACGGCGCGGCGGGCCGATCGGTGCTCGCGCATCTGATCGATCTGGAAAACCGCAGGCTGGTGGCGCGCCAGGGTGACGCATGGGCGCTGACCGATGGCCGTTAAGGGAAGCACTGCAGGCCTGCTCGTCGCGGGCGCATTGGCGCTGGGCGCCGTCGGCACCTGGTACGGCGCGGGGCTGTTCGAGGACGACACCCTTGTTTCGGCCGAAGCGATGCTGGCAGGCTTTGAGCGCACCAACCAGTTGGTCGTGCTGGTCGCGCAGGTCGTGCCCGTGGTCACCAACAAGGACCCGGGCTTTATCGGCATGTTCGATGCCGAGCAGACCGCGATCATCCCCGCCACGGTGAGCTACTCGGTCAACATGGCCAAGATGGACCCGGACGCGGTGGTATGGAACGAGGCCGAGCGGCGGATGACGATCACCGTGCCGCCGGTGATGATCCAGTCGCCCAATCTGCAGGAGCAGCAGGCGCGCTATTACCGCGACGGGCTTTGGGTTACCGGCGCGAGCGTCGAGCGCCTGTTCAGGGCCAACTCGGCCGCCGCGCTCAAGCAGGCGCAGACGCTGGCGCGCAACGAATCGCTGCTGGCGATCGCGCGGGCCAGCGCGCGCGATGCCGTCGAGCGCAATGCGCGTGCGTATTTGAGCGGCGCGGGGCTGCAAGATGCTGTAGTGACCGTGCGAATTGCCAATCAGGGAGCCAATCAGCAATGACCGCCCAACCCCGTGAAAACCTGTCGGGCCTTGACCTGCGCGCCGAAATAGACCGGCTGCGCAAGGAGCGCAACGCGGTCATCCTGGCGCATTATTACCAGAAGCCCGAGCTGCAGGACATCGCCGATTTCGTCGGCGATTCGCTCGAGCTGTCGCGGATCGCGGCGGAAACCGATGCGGATGTCATCGCGTTCTGCGGCGTCAAGTTCATGGCGGAGACCGCCAAGATCCTGAGCCCCGACAAGATCGTGGTGCTGCCCGACATGGACGCAGGCTGTTCGCTCGAGGACAGCTGCCCGCCCGACCAGTTCGCCGCATTCCGCGCCAAGCATCCCGATCACATCGCGCTGACCTATATCAACTGCTCGACCGAGGTGAAGGCGCTGTCGGACATTATCGTCACCTCCTCGTCGGCAGAAAAGATCCTCAGCCAGATCCCGCTCGACCAGAAGATCATCTTCGGCCCGGACAAGCATCTGGGCGGCTATCTCGTGCGCAAATTGGGCCGCGAGATGCTGCTGTGGCCGGGTGTGTGCATCGTCCACGAGGCGTTCAGCGAGACCGAACTGCTCAAATTGAAGGCAAAGCATCCGGGCGCGCCGGTCGCCGCGCATCCCGAATGCCCGTCGCACATCATCGACCACGCCGATATGGTCGGATCGACCAGCGCGATCCTCAAGTTCGCCAAGGAAACCACCAGCACCACCGTGATCGTCGCGACCGAACCGCACATCATCCACCAGATGGAAAAGGCGGTTCCGGAAAAGACCTTCATCGGCGCGCCGGGTGCGGACGGCAACTGCAACTGCAACATCTGCCCGTATATGGCGCTCAACACGATGGAAAAGCTCTATGTCGCGCTGCGCGATCTGGAGCCCCGCATCGAGATGGACGAGCAGTTGCGGCTCGACGCCAAGAAGTCGCTCGACCGGATGCTCGAAATGGCGAGCAGCACCGTCGGGCAGGGCGATCTCGGCCGTCCCGACCTCGCGCATCAGGACTAAATCTTCGGAGCCGTGTGCACCGCATTGCGCCCCGCCATCGCCGCATAAAAGGCGAAGGCGGGCGCCATGTCTTTCTCGTAGTCGCCGGTCGGATAGATCACCGGGCCAAGCCCTGCGCGGCGGTTGCCATAATCCATGAACCCGCAGACGATCGGCACGCCCGCGCCATGTGCGATCCGGTAGAAGCCGGTGCGCCATGCGGTCACCGACTTGCGCGTGCCCTCGGGCGCGATCGTCAGGATGAAGTCGTCGCGGGCGGCGAACTCGGCGATCATCTGCTGCACCATGTCGCCCGCCGCGCTGCGATCGACCGGGACACCACCCATCTGCCGCATGAAATTGTGAAACGGCCAGCGGAACAATGTCGTCTTGGCCATAAAATGCGTCTCGAGCCCCAGCTCGCGGGTGACCCCCATATAGTTCGGGAAATCCCAGTTGCTGGTGTGCGGCACCGCGATGATGATGTAGCGGCGCTCGGGCGGCGGCGTGCCGATCGCCTGAAACTTGTGACGGCGATAGACGAACATCATCAGCGCATACAGCGCGCGCGCGGCCCAGCCGAGATGCGTGGTGGAAAGCTTGCGCGGCCGGGAAGGCTCAGGCTGGCTCGCGTTCATCATCCGTCCCCACATGCTTGATGCAGGGCTCTCCTTCAGCGAGATCGCCGGGTGCCGCTGTCATGGAATCGCCTAGTGGCGCAAAGCGCTGGCCAGATCAATTGCCGTTACGGCATCTTTTGTTGGCGCCGGAACGGCCAGTCGGTCACCCCGCCTGCCCACAATGCCCACCAGATGATCACCGGCTGCAGCAGCAGGCGCGGGCCGTGATAGGCGAGAGGCAGCGTCCGTCCGCCGACCGCGATGTCATTGACCGCGTGGTTGATATTGGCCGGCCACACGCACAGCGCATAGAGCGCCAGCCCGATGCCCGCAGCGAAACGCAGCCGCGGCACCATCAGCCCGATCGCGCCTGCGATCTCGGCAACACCGGTCAGGAAGACCACTTCGTCGGGAAACGGCACCCAGGCGGGCGTGATCGCCAGGAACCCGCCCGGCGAGCGGATATGGATGACGCCTGCGGCAAAATAGATCAGCGCCAGCAGCCAGCGAAATCCGGTGCGGACAGCGGACGGACGCGGCATATGGTTCAGCGCTTGCGGACGAACTCGGCGCGCAGCACCAGACCCTTGATGCCGTCGAACCGGCAATCGATCTCCTGCGCGTCGCCGGTCAGCCGGATCGACTTGATCACGGTGCCGCGCTTCAATATCTGCCCCGCGCCCTTGACCTTGAGGTCCTTGATCAGCGTCACCTGATCGCCATCGGCGAGCAGGGTGCCTGCCGAATCGCGCACTTCGACCGTCTCGTCCTCGGACGGCGCGACGGTCAGGTCACCGGGGGCGACCCATTCGCCGGTCGCTTCGTCATAGACATAGTCGTCGCTGTCGCCGCTGTGCATCGCTCGGTTCAGCTCTTGAGCGTGACGATGGACAGGCCGCCGGGCTTGGTCGAGGGGTTGGAGGCGTTCTGCGGCTTGGGCTTTTCGGCCTTGGGCTTGCGGGTCTCGCGGTTGGTCTTCTTCTGGCCTTTTGCCATGGTCTGTTCCTTGTCCAGGCGCAGCGCCCGGAGCGCGGCTATAGCGCCAATCGCCGTGCAAAGCGCGACAATTCGCGAGGATCGCATGTGCCCGATTTGCAAGCGCGTTATGAGAGACGAGGCATCAGGAGCCGCAGTTCTCTGAGATGTCCGCAATTCGGGAAAATTTCAAACAGCGTGAATGGCGACGATTGGAGTGGAAACTGCCCCACCCTTCATCGTCACCCCGGACTTGATCCGGGGCCCAGAGCGATCAAGTGCGCCGCCTGGAATCAAAACCCTGGGTCCCGGGTAAAGCCCGGGATGACGGAAAAAGCGGGCTGCCCAAGGGGTCTGCAAAATAGTACCGGTTTCGGTAGGATCGATCCGATAGCCGCCTGACCGAAATTCGAGAGTTACCGATGCATCGGGAACGACCGTTGATGGGTGGAAAGGCGACCAATTCCCAATGCGGTTTGCGAGAAGCCTCCGCGGAGCGCGTTCTAACCAATACCATTAAGCAGAAAAGCTGCACCTACAATCAATAAGAAGATATTGAAAATCGTTGCAAACCAAAAGAGTAATGGGCTCTTTAAGCGTGAATAACTCGCGTAAGGTACACCAGCTACATCCATTGTGCCTGTTTGCAAGCCATGCAGTGTGGCCCACCCGATCAACGGAATACCAACCAACAGTATCGCGATAACCGCTACATCTGCCATCTGATTTCTCCTGGCAACTTTTCCCAAATTTCGTTGATAGAACGACCACGATCCCGGGCACGCAATCGTGACTATCTTTCTGAATGTGTGCAACAGGGTCGATAAAGGAATTACCGCTTTTGTCCGCAATCACGGCATAGCTGCCATCTGCTATGATCGTCATACGGCCCCTTCTGGCAGGTCACGACAGAAGTGATTGGAAAGCATTGAAAGTCGGCGTCAGCCCTAGCTACCAGCCCCACGGTGCGGGCGGCGGGGCGACTGGTTGGGTGAGATCGAACTCGACGCGGAAATTGCGCTTCGTCGGTCCGTCGGGGCGGCGCAGGGCGTAGGCATAGGTGTTCGCGTCGATGTCCACGATCCAGCTGTTGGTCACCGATGCGGCCAGCCCCTGCGCGCGGAACATCGCGATGCTTTCGGCATCGACCGGGAACGTCTGCTGGCCAGATGTGCCGGGGGTGGCGGTGTCGCCGCCGTACTGGGTGACCTTGTCGATGCTGCCATCCTCGTGGCGATGGTCGTGCTTCAAGCGCAGACCGGTTCCGGTGCGGGTGATGATCCAGGTGCGCGAGCGGTTCCAGCCGCCGTCCTCGGTGCCGACATGGAACGGGATTTCCATCCGGTCGGCGCTGCACGCGCGGAAATGGACGATCATCGGCTTGCCCGCCAGATCGGCATCGGCGGCTTCGGTGCTCACCAGCCTGCCGGCATAGGCCTTGCCGCAATGCTGCGCGAGGTTGGCCATGAAGGCGGCCTGCGGGTCATCGGCGGGCGGGGTGGTGGTGCAACCGGCGAGGGCGAGCAGCAGCGGGATAAGGGCGAGCGGGGTGTTCAAGCGGGTCATCCCGCCAAGCTGGCGTATTGCGGCAGCGTTGTCGAGCCGAAGCAATCCCTTTCCGGTCCCCTGCGAAGGCAGGGGCCCATCATCGGACGGTTCCTTTGTCAAACAACCGGTGCATCGGACGCGTTTGCAGGAGATGGGCCCCTGCCTGCGCAGGGGTCCCGGCTTTATCCGGCAGCGCCTGGTGGTGTTGCGACCTTCACCCGCTTCTTGCGCGCGGGCGCAGGCTTGTTGGCGCGGTGCTTGAGTGCGGCTTTGGGCGTAGGCGCTTCCGGGCCGTCGGGCTTGGGCTTGAACCGGCACAGGTCGGCCACCGGGCAGCGCCAGCATTCGGGCTTGCGCGCCTTGCAGACATAACGCCCGTGCAGGATCAGCCAGTGGTGGCCGTGGACGCGGAACGGGCTAGGCGTGCCCTTGTCAAGCGCGCGTTCGACATCGAGCACCGTGCGCCCCGGTGCCAGCCCGGTGCGGTTGCCGACGCGGAAGATGTGCGTATCGACCGCGAAGGTCTCCGCGCCGAACGCGGCGTTGAGCACGACGTTCGCCGTCTTGCGCCCGACCCCCGGCAACGCGGTGAGCGCGTCGCGGTCATTGGGCACCTCGCCTGCATGTCGCGCGATCAGCGCTTCGGACAAGGCGATGACGTTCTTGGCCTTGGCGTTGAACAGCCCGATGGTCTTGATGTGCGCCTTGAGCCCGTCCTCGCCGAGCTCGACCATCTGCTGCGGCGTCTTGACGAGCTCGAACAGCGCGCGCGTCGCCTTGTTGACCCCGACATCGGTCGCCTGCGCCGAGAGCACCACCGCGACCAGCAGCTGGAAATGGTTGCCATATTCGAGCTCGGTCACCGGCGCGGGGTTGGCCTCGGCGAGACGGCGGTAGAATTCGAAGGTGTCGGCCTTGTTCATGCGGACAACATCACGGATTGGCGGCGGGCGCGGGTGTCACGCTCGGCGGGTGCGTCGCCTTCCATTCCATCGCCCGGGCCACGCGGCGTTCGACCGAGGGGTGCGAATAGAACAGTGCCTCCTGCACCGGATGCGGGCGCGGATAGCGGTATTCGGCGGTCTTGACGAGCGCGCCTGCCAGCGCATCGGGCAGGTTGACCATCTGCAGCGAATACGCGTCGGCCTCGCTCTCGCTGATCCGGGTGAGGCTGTTGGCCACCGGCACCGCGAACACGCCGAGGAACGACAGCACGAACAGGAACACCGGCAGCCCGCGCGGATCGCCGATCTCGGTGGTGTGGCTGCCGAACACGCGCGCGAACCGTGCAAACAGCCGGTCGGCGAGGAAGAAGAACAGCATCGCGAGCACGCTCAGCACCAGCACCGAACGCCAGACATGGCCGAGCACATAATGGCCGATCTCGTGCCCCGTCACCGCGCGGACCTCGTCGAGCGAGGCCTGCTTGAGCGCGACATCCGAGATCGCGATCCGCGCCGCGCTGCCGACGCCCGAGACGTTGGCGGTGAAGTTGTTCGACTGGCGCGAGCCGTCGTAGATGAAGATGCGGTCTTCGGGGATGTCGACTTCGCGCGCCATCTCGAGCACCGCATCGCGCACGGGACCTGCGGGGATCGGCTCGTAGTTGTTGAACAAAGGCTCGATCAGCGTCGGCGAAAGCAGCAGCACCGCCGACAGAACGGCAGCGGAAAACCCGCCCGACCACAGCCACCAGCGTTTGCCGGTCTTGCGGATCAGCGCGTAAATGCCGAGGAAGAACAGCCCGCCGCCGATGACGCTGATCGCGATGCCGATCGCGTCCTGCATCAGAAAGTCGGCGAGCGGCTGCTGGGTGCGGTCATAGGCGCGCTCGTGGCCCCATTCGGACCAGATGCTCCACGGCAGGGTGATGATCGCCGAGACGAGAAAGAACCCGGCGGCCGTGACGAAGGTGCGCAGCGCCCAGCCGCGCTTTTCCAGCCAGGCCCAGATCCGGTCGGTGAGCTTCAGCCGGACGATGATGAATGTCGCCAGTGCCGAGACCAGCAGCCCCCACAGGATCATCCAGTGACCATCCATCGTGTAGGCGGCGGACTTGGCCAGCGCGTCTGCGCCCAATCCGTCGATATAGGCTTTTGTCGCCGCTTCCGGATTGAATGCCATCATGCCCCCGCTGTATTGGATTTATAACACAGCTAGGCCGTGCCCTGGCGTTGGTCAAGCCAGCCCCAGCACCTGCGGCATCGTATAGCGTCCGGCGGGCTTGTCGTGCAGCCACAGGCACGCCTTGACCGCACCGCGCGCGAACACCATCCGGTTTTCGGCGCGATGCGTGAGCTCGATCCGCTCGTCGTCGCTGGCGAGGAACACGGTGTGGTCGCCCGCCACCGATCCGCCGCGCAAGCTGGCAAAGCCGATTGCGCCGCGCGCGCGTGCGCCGGTGACGCCATCGCGGCCGCGCTCGCTGTCCTTCGCCAGATCGAGCCCGCGCGCCTTGGCCGCAGCCTCGCCGAGCAGCAGCGCCGTCCCCGAAGGCGCATCGACCTTGTGGCGGTGGTGCATCTCGGCGATCTCGATGTCCCAGTCTTCGCCCAGCCGGGTTGCCGCCTCGTGCACCAGATGCGCGAGCAGGGTGACGCCCAGCGAGGTATTGCCGGTCTGCAGCACCGCGATGTGGTCGGCGGCGGTGTCGATCAGCCAGTGGTGGCGTTCCTCAAGCCCGGTGGTGCCGATCACGATCGGGATGTTCGCGGCCACCGCAGCATCGAGATTGTCCTCGAGTGCTTGCGGAGACGAGAAGTCGACGAGCACGTCGCTTTCCTTCGCGAGCGCCAGCGCGTCGCCGCCCTTGTCGATCCCGCCCGAGACGCTGGCGCCTGCATCGGCAATCGCCGTCGCCAGCGCCTGTCCCATGCGGCCTGCATTGCCGATAATTCCGATCCGCGTCATCGCTGTATGCCCTTGCTCTGGCTTGTATCTGCGCCAGCCAATGCCTTAATGCATGGGCTATGGCAAAGATTCCCAGCATCGTCATCCTCACCGGCGCCGGCGTGAGCGCCGAAAGCGGCATCGATACCTTTCGCGCCGAAGGCGGGCTGTGGGAGCAGCACCGCATCGAGGATGTCGCGACCCCCGAAGCGTTCGTGCGCGACCCCGATCTGGTGCTGCGCTTCTATGACATGCGCCGCGAATCGATCCAGACCAAGCAGCCCAACCCCGCGCACGACGCGCTGGCGCGGCTCGATGCGGCGTGGCCGGGCGAACTGCTGATCGTCACGCAGAATGTCGACGACCTGCACGAGCGCGCCGGCGCGAGCCGGTTGTTGCACATGCACGGAACGCATCTGACCGCCTGGTGCCTGGCGTGCGATGCGCGGCCCTCCTGGCGCGATCCGCTGATCGACCGCCCCGCCTGCCCCGAATGCGGCACGCCGGGGCAATTGCGGCCCGATATCGTCTGGTTCGGCGAGATGCCCTACGAGATGGAGCGGATCTACGAGGCGGTCGGCAATTGCGACCTGTTCGTTTCGATCGGCACCTCGGGCGCGGTCTATCCCGCCGCCGGGCTGGTCCGCGAGGCGAGGGCACGCGGTGCCAGGACGCTCGAGCTCAACCTCGAGCCCAGCCAAGGCAGCCATTTCTTCCACGAATCACGCCATGGCCCGGCGTCAAAGCTGGTGCCCGAGTGGGTGGACGAGCTGCTGGGGTGAACCCTCTCCCCTCCCGCAGCAAAAGCCCTCCCCCTCGATGGGGGAGGGTTGGGTGGGGGTGATCTCTCCGGATTGCGCAAGGATGAAGGAGCGCGGGGGTCGGCGCCCAGCCGCACCATCACCCTCACCGCTGCGACTAGGTGGCAAAGCCACCAAGTCTCGCTGCCTCTCCCATCAAGGGAGAGGCGGGTAGAAGCGGTAGGGGAGAGGCGGTGCCTCAGCCATTCACCGTCACCACCAGAAACAGCGTCCAGCCGATCGCGCCTGCATACGCGATCCACGTCCCCACCACGCCCAGCGCGCGCAGCATTGGCGGCTTTCCGGCGCTGTGCATCTGGTGCAGCCCGATGATGTGCGCGGCGCGCGCGCCCAGGAACAGCACCGCAAGGCCGGTGAGCGGCCAGTGGCTGGCATCGGCCATCTCGAGCAGCCCGACCAGAATCACGAACAACGGCGCGTGTTCGGCAAGATTGCCGTGCGATCGGCTGGCGCTGATCAGTTTCGCATCGCCGCCATCGCCGAACGCGGCCTGGGTACGGAAGCGCGCGCGGACCGTGGCGATCGCTGTGGCGAGCAGCATGATCGCGCAGATCGCGGCGGTGAGTGCGGTTACCGGCAGTGTCATGGCGTTCCCCCTGATAGGGGCGACTATGCCGCCGGGGCACCATCCCCGCAAGCCTTGCAGGCCGGGTCCTTGGCGATCCTGAGCGTGCGCCACAACGGCTTGAGGCCATCGAACAGGTGCAGCTTGCTTTTCGGGTCCTCGCCAAAGCCGGTGATCGCGCGCACCGTCTCCATCGCGGCGAAGCTGCCGATCAGCCCGACCATCGCGCCCAATACGCCCTGCTCGGCGCAGGTGTCGCAATCCTCGGCATCGAACGCATCGCCGACGAAGCAGCGATAACAGGGGGCATCTGACAACCAGCCGCGAAAGGTGCCGATCTGTCCCTGAAACCGCCCGATCGCGGCACTGACCAGCGGGATATGCAGGTCGGTCGCGGTGTCGGAAACCAGCAGCCGGGTAGCGAAATTGTCGGTGCCGTCGAGGATGACGCTCGCGCCTGTGAGCAAGGCTGAGGCGTTGGCGGGGGTGATCCGCTCGGCGATGGCGCTGACGGTCAGTTCGGGGTCGAAGCTGCGCACCCAGTTTGCTGCGACCTGCGCCTTGGGCTGGCCGACATCGCCGGGCGTGAACAATGTCTGGCGCTGGAGGTTGCTGAGGTCGATCGTGTCGTCATCGATCAGCGTCAGCCGCCCGATCCCGGCGCCCGCCAGATACTGCAGCGCCGGACATCCGATCCCGCCCATGCCAACCAACACGACATGCGCCGCCGACAGCCGGGCAACGCCGACGCCGCCGATCTCGGGCAGCACGATATGCCGGGCGTGGCGCTCTAGCTGGGTGGGGGTGAGGGGCATATTGCGTCAATCCTGATGCTGATGCGCAAATGCCGGGCCAGTCCTCGTCATTCCCGCGAACGCGGGAATCCCGCTTCACCCGCGCTATAGCGGGATTCCCGCGTTCGCGGGAATGACGAATGTTTCAGAAATGCGGCGAGGCGCTCAGCTCTCGAGCTGCTGCAGCAAGGCCCGGACATCGCCGTCCATGTCGGCATCGCGGGTGCGCAGGTCTTCGATCAGGCGGACCGCGTGGATCACGGTCGAATGGTCGCGCCCGCCGAACTTGCGGCCGATCTCGGGGTACGAGCGCGGGGTCAGCACCTTGGCGAGATACATCGCGACCTGGCGCGGACGCACCACGGCGCGGGCGCGGCGCTTGGAGGACATCTCGGAGCGATCGACCTTGTAGAACTGGCACACCGCGCGCTGGATCTCGTCGATGGTGATGCGCCTGCGGTTGGCGCTGAGCAGATCGGACAGCTGCTCCTCAGCCAGCGGCAGCGTCACCTTCTGGCCGGTGATCTGGGCATAGGCCATCAGCTTGTTGAGCCCGCCGACCAGCTCGCGGACATTGCGGCTGATGGTGCGCGCGAGGAATTCGATGACCTCTTCGGGTACCTCGCCCATCCGCATCGTTGCGATCCGCGCGCCGATGATCGCGCGGCGGAGTTCAATGTCGGCCGGCTGGATGTCGGCGACCAGACCCATTGCGAGGCGCGAGAGCAACCGCTGGTCGACGCCGTCGAGCGCCTGCGGCGCGCGGTCCGATGTCACCACCAGGCGCTTGCCCGACCCCAGGATCGCATCGATCGTGTGGAGAAACTCTTCCTGCGTGGAATTCTTGCCGATGATGAACTGAATGTCGTCGACCAGCAGCATGTCGAAGCCGCGCAGCCGCGCCTTGAACGCCATCGAATCGCCGCGCTGGATGGCGCTGACGAAATCGTTCATGAACTTTTCCGCCGGGCAGTAGCAGATGCGCGCGCCCGGGTTGACCTCGGCAAAGGCGTTGCCGATCGCGTGCAGCAGGTGCGTCTTGCCCTGGCCGGTGGCGGCCTTGAGGTAGAGCGGGCTGAACAGCGGCTTCTCGATCGCCGCCATGCGCTGTGCCGCATTGTACGCCAGCACGTTGGACTGGCCGGTGATGAACCCTGCAAAGACCTGCGAGGCATCGAGCGAGATGCGGTTGCCTGAATCGGCAAGGGCCGGACGCGGCGCGGGGGCAGGTGCATGCGGGACAGGCGACGTCGTGCGCGGGCGGGTGGCATCGGCATCGCGCGGTGCGGCGGCAATGGTCACGCTGCGCACTTCAGGGCGAACGATCTTCCACGCCAGCGCCAGCCGGTCGGCAAAGCGCTCGCGCACCCAGTTGGCGGAAAATTCCGAAGGCAGGTGCAGGTTGAGCATGCCCGAACCCGGCTCGAAGCTGCCGGGACGAATCGGACGGATCCACTGCGTGTGAATCTGCGCGCCCAGATCCTTCCTCAAGCCTTCGCTGATTTCGTTCCAGTCGGCAGCCCAGTCGGCTGCGCCATTCGAATCACCCATATCGATCATGCCGGTAACTGCCACTTCTTGGTTCTTGGTCATTGCTGACAAACTCCGGCGACGCGAGACTGCGCCATGGCCGGGATAGGCGGAAACAGGGCCGGGCGCCGGTCGGTGCAGGCTCATGCCGCACCGATGGTCGCTGGCCGCTTCCGCTAGGTGATGCTCCCTCGGCACATTTCGCGCCTGGGGGTCGTTGCGGGCTGGCAGGTGCGGGTGTGCGCGATCATGCGCAGACCCCCTTTGGCCAATCCGGCGAGCATCGCTTCGAATGTCAGTTTCTGTGGCAGTCCGACCCTGATACGCAAAACTTGCTACCTCCCCCTCAGCCGCGACGGCAGCCTGCACATCGCTTGCTGCCCACTTCATACCCACCGGCACCGACCAACCCCTGGCCCGCGCGGTATCGAGACATCTTCACCAGCGCGCAGGACACCTGTACGAATAGGCCAGGAGCCCGCCGATACGTCCGTGTCTCATCCGATGGTGCAGTGGAAAGCGATGCAAGACTGCCCGCTCTCGAAGGGTGATGTAGCGGCCAAAAAACGAGTCGAGCAAGAGCCTCGGGGTAAAAAAAATGAAATAAACACGCTTGACTCGGTTAACGTCTGGATATTGCTCGATTCACCAAAGTAACCGTTTTAAAACAGTAAGTTAAAGCAATGGCGGGCAAAGCGGCCAATGCGAATCGCGGGAAACACGGGGCTTTGAAAATCCCCCGCCGTGACGGTTTTGTTACGGCACTGTCACACGCTTCGTGATGTTACAAAGCGTTGTAATATGGCAGCGGACACGAAAAATCCGCCGACCAGGGCTGGACGGCGGACAATCGTGCAGAAGGTACCGAATAATCGCCCCGGCGCCTGGACATCATCCTGCGCCGGGTGGACCCGGATCAGCCGAGCGCGGCGACCCGCTTGGTCAGGCGCGAGAACTTGCGCGATGCGGTGTTCTTGTGCAGCACGCCCTTGGCGACGCCGCGTGCCAGCTCGGGCTGCGCGCTGGCGAGAGCTGCCGAAGCGGCTTCCTTGTCACCGGCTTCCAGAGCCGATTCGACCTTCTTGACGAAGGTGCGGATGCGTCCGATGCGGTTGCCGTTGACAATCGCACGACGGTCGTTCCGGCGGATGCGCTTCTTGGCTTGCGGCGTATTGGCCATAAGTTCTCACACGTCTTTCATACAGGCGATCAAGGCATGATCGGTCGATTTCGGGTAAAAGCATCGGGCCGCGATAAGGCTCTGCCCGCGCTTTGAAGCCGCTGCCGTTAGCGATTATCGGGTGCGGCGTCAACGCCAGAATGCCGAACCGGTCTGCAAGGCCGCCTCACTTCTGGCAGGACGGGCACCAGAAGCTCGACCGGCCCGACTGGACCGTACGCATCACGGTGCCGCCGCACGGGCAGGCCTCTCCTTCGCGGGCGTAAACCCGCCATTGCTTGGCGAAATAGCCCAACTGGCCATCGGGCCGGGCATAATCGCGCAAGGTCGATCCGCCTGCCGCGATGGCATCGATCAGCACCGATTTGACCGCTGCAACGAGCGGTTTGAGCTTGGCGGGGCCAATCTGTCCGGCAGCGCGCAGCGGAGAGATTCGCGCCATGTTGAGCGCCTCGCAGACATAGATGTTGCCAAGGCCAGCGACGATTCGCTGGTCGAGCAGCATGGCCTTGATGGGGGAGGCGCGCCCCTTGAGCCGGTCGCGCAGATAGGCAGGCGTGAAATCATCGCCCAAAGGCTCGGGGCCCATCGCGGCAAAGCTGGGAAAGCTGGCGATCGAGGCGGTCTCGACCAGATCGACCGACCCGAATCGGCGCGGATCGAACAGCGAGAGGACATGGCCCGAATCGGTGTGCATCACCAGATGGTCGTGCGTCCCGATCTCATCGGGGTCGATTCGCCAGCGCCCCGACATGCCGAGGTGAAAGATCATCGAATCGCCGCGGTCGGTGCCCAGCAGGCCGTATTTGGCGCGGCGGCCCAGGCTGACAATTCGCGCGCCGGTCATCCGCTGGCCCAGATCGACCGGAAACGCGCGGCGCAGATCCGCGCGGCGCGCGATGACGCTGGTCAGCCGCACATCCTGCAGCACGGCGGCAAGCCCGCGCACGGTGGTTTCGACTTCGGGAAGCTCTGGCATGAAATTCCGGCGTTATCAGTCTTTGCGCTGGGCACAAAGATGCTTACATGCGGTGCCATGAGCGAGACAGTGCCCTTTGGCTATCAGGATATCGACCCGGCGGAAAAGCAGGGTCGGGTTGGCGGCATCTTTTCGAGCGTGGCCGCCAAATACGACATCATGAACGATGCGATGTCGGGCGGGATGCACCGGCTGTGGAAGGACCGGTTCGTGCGCCGGGTCAAGCCGCGCGCCGGAGAGGACATCCTCGACATGGCCGGCGGCACCGGCGACATCGCCTTCCGCATGGTCAAGTCGGGTGCCAACGTCACCGTGGCCGACATCAACCAGGACATGCTCGATGTCGGCATCGACCGCGCGGTCGAGCGCGGCGAGGACCGGCTGGTCTGGTCGTGCCAGGATGCCGAAAACCTCAAGTTCCCCGATCGCTGCTTCAACGCCTATACGATCGCGTTCGGCATCCGCAACGTGACGCATATCGACAAGGCCCTGGCCGAGGCGCACCGCGTGCTGCGCTATGGCGGCCGCTTCTTCTGCCTCGAATTCTCCACGACCGAATGGCCGGGGTTCGGCGAAGTCTATGATGCGTATTCGCATCATCTGATGCCGCAGCTGGGCCAGCTGATCGCGGGCGATGCCGACAGCTATCGCTACCTCGCCGAATCGATCCGCCGCTTTCCCAAACCGCCGGTGTTCGAGCAGATGATCAAGGACGCCGGGTTCGTATCGACCAGGGTCGAGCCGATTCTGGGCGGCGCGGTGAACATCCATAGCGGATGGAAGGCGTGATCGCGCGTGCTGCCTCGACAGGCCACACTCGATGCCTTGAAGAGACGGTTGCAAAAAACTCTTTGTCGTCACCCCCGCGAAGGCGGGGGTCCCGCTTCTGCGCTGCGCGGGAGCCAAATAGCGGGATTCCCGCATTCGCGGGAATGACGATGCGGCAAAAAATGGCACTCAGGATAGTTTTGCCGCGGACCCCTCAAGGGGAGGGGCTTTTTTAGGTGACCGCCCCGCGTACGCATATCTTCCGGCTCCTCAAATGGGGCCGTATCCTTGCGCGGCATGGCGCGCTGAAAGGTCTCGAGGCCGCGCCGCAGACCCCGCCCGAGGTCCGCCGGTTGTTCCGGATAGCGCGGCTGGGCGCGCGCGTGCCCGCAAAGCCCGATTATGCCGGCGCCTTTCGCGCGATCGGTCCTGCGGCGATCAAGCTCGGCCAGACGCTCGCCACCCGCCCCGATCTGGTCGGCGAAGAGGCCGCGAACAATCTGCTGGAGTTGCAGGACAGCCTGCCGCCGGTGCCGTTCGAGCTGATCCGTGCCGAGATCGAGCAGGGGCTGGGCGGCCCGCTCGAGAAGTTCTTTGCCCATGTCGATCCGGTGCCGGTGGGCGCCGCCTCGGTGGCGCAGGTGCATCGCGGGCGCACGATCGAGGGCCGCGATGTCGCGATCAAGGTGCTGCGCCCCGGCGTGCGCAAGAATTTCGCGCGCGATATCGAGACCTATGAATGGGCCGCTGCGCATCTCGAGGCGCTGGGCGGCGAGGCGACGCGGCTGCGCCCGCAGCTCACCATCGCCAACTTCAAGCGCTGGACGCTGCGCGAGCTCGATCTGCGACGCGAGGCGGCGAGCGCGTCGGAACTGGCAAGCGCGATGGATGGCCATCCCGGCTATCGCGTCCCCGATATCGACTGGGACCGCACCTGCGGCACCGTGATGACGCTAGAATGGATCGACGGCATCAAGATTTCGAACCGCGAGGCGTTGATCGCCGCCGGGCACGACCTTCCTGACCTTGCGCGGCGGCTGGTGCTGGCGTTCCTTCGCCAGGCGATCGCGGGCGGCTTCTTCCACGCCGACATGCACCAGGGCAACCTGTTCGTGGCGCCCGATTCGACCATCGTCGCGATCGATTTCGGTATCATGGGGCGGATCAACCGGCAGGCGCGGTTCTGGCTGGCGGAGATTCTCTACGGGCTGACCACGGGCAACTACAAGCGCGTTGCCGAGATCCATTTCGAGGCGCAGTACGTGCCGAGCTATCACAATGTCGACGAGTTCGCGACCGCGCTGCGCGCCGTCGGCGAGCCGATGCGCGGCAAGCCGGTGAGCGAGCTGTCGGTCGGCCAGATGCTCGACGGGCTGTTTGCGATCACCCGCGATTTCGACATGAAGACCCAGCCGCACCTGCTGCTGCTGCAAAAGACGATGGTGATGGTCGAAGGCGTCGCGACCCAGCTCGATCCGCAGATCAACATGTGGGACGTCTCAGCGCCGTACGTGCGCGACTGGATCCGCGGTGAACTCGGCCCCGAGACGTTGCTTGCGGATCGGATCAACACCGATGTCGCGACGCTGCTGCGCCTGCCCGATCTGGTGCGGCGTCTGGAAGAGCAAGTCCCCAAAAAGGGCGGCGCCCCCGAACCACCGCCGATCCCGCATATCCCGCTGATCTGGGACAAGAAGGTGCGCGTTGCTGGCACTGGCGGCGGCGGCTTCTGGAGCCATCTGGCGGCGTTGGTGATCGGCGCGGGAGCAGGCGCTGCGGCGCTTTTTGCGTGGGTGCATTGAGCGACTGATGCTCTCTCCCCTTTAGGGGAGAGATACGCAGGCTTGCGAGCTTGCTCGCTAGCCGAAGTTGAGAGGGGGCCAGCCACCGCCACCTTAAGCGCCTTCCCCCCTCCCAACCCTCCCCCCTAAAGGGGAGAGGGCTATTGCGCCCCGCGCTCCACGCTTCCGTCAGCGACCCATCGCCACCCCACCGGTCCCCTGCGAAGGCAGGGGCCCATCTCCCAACCGCTGCTCCAGGTGCGAGGGCAGGAGATGAATGCCTGCCTTCGCAGGCAAGCGGGACGGGCAGAATGAGCGACCGTCCGATGGCTCACAGCCCCGTCCTCAAACCACCTACCCAACCACCCCCGCTCATCCTGAGCCGCGGGCGCAGCCCGCGAAGTCGAAGGAACCGCGCCCACGCTGGCCGTATAGCGGGGCCTTCGACAAGCTCAGGCTGAGCGGAGGGGGTGGGGGCTATTGAGGGGTCGCAGAAAAAAAACCTGCCGTTGTGCAAGCGACTACGCACCTGTCATTCGACTTTGGCAAGCGCCTATGGCAGTCGGTTGTCATGCGGACCACGTTCAGACAGAGAATGCTCGTGCTTGCGGTTGTCGCCCTCGCTGCATTTGATCTTTGGTATATTGCTAGCCTATCGACAGACGACGGGAGGTATATGCTAGCAGAATGGGTAGCATATATGCCCGCCTTGGAGACGCGACAACGCGACGATGTGTCTCAACTCCTACATTCATCACATCATTGGGATCCGACTTATCCTTCTCCTACGATAGAAGACGGCGTTCCATATCCGTTACTCCCGAAGATTGCACATAGCTGTAGGGTTCGCGAATACGTTTTTAGCAGTGAGTTCGATGGCCCACCACAGATGCCCGACAGACTATTTTTAGGCGCGCTTGAGCCCAATCAAGCCAAATGTTTGAAAAAAGAACTGCCTAAGGGTTACTTGCTGAAAAAGCTGTCGGCTCCGGTCCGCCCACACTCGGTCGGATGGGCGGAGGGAGATTTGCAGATCAATCCTGATCAAGAGTGATCACCAGATTCCACCCAATCCGCACCATCTGCGCGTTCTGGCCCGTTGCCTCAAACCGGCCAACCAGCCCTCAAACCTACCCCTTCACCCCCAAAACCGCATCCAGCAACCCCGGAAACCGCCTGTCCACCTCCTCGCGCCGCAGCGTGTTCATATGCTGTACGCCGGCGATGCGCGTGTGGACCAGCCCCGCGGCGCGAAGCACCCTGAAGTGGTGGGACATGCTCGATTTGGGGCGGCCGCCGTCCAAGGCGGCGCAGCTGGCTTCGATTTCGCGGTCGAGCTGGCGGACGATGTCGAGCCGCACGGGATCGCTCAGCGCGTGCAGCGCGTGCTCGATGGTGACGGTGGCAAGGTCGGGATGCTGATAGGTTCGCATGGCATCCATATAGCATGGCGGGCTTGAAAATCCTATAGTTCGATTATATACGTACTATCATAACAACCACAGGATTTCTCATGACCGACCAGACCCCCGCCAAGACTCCCGCGCTGTTCGAGCCGTACACGCTCAAGTCCGTCACGCTGCGCAACCGTATCGCGGTGTCGCCGATGTGCCAGTATTCCGCCGAGGACGGCGTGCCCAACGACTGGCACCGCTCGCACCTGGTCTCGCTGGCGCGCGGCGGCGCGGGGCTGGTGGTCGCCGAGGCCTCGGGCGTGTCGCCCGAAGGCCGGATCACTCCGGGCTGCACCGGGCTGTGGAATGACGAGCAGCGCGATGCGTTCGCGCCGATCGTCGCCGAGATCAAGGCGGCAGGGGCGGTTCCCGGAATCCAGATCGCGCATGCCGGGCGCAAGGCCAGCGCCAACAAGCCGTGGGAAGGCGATGATCATATCGCCGAGGGCGATCCGCGTGGCTGGGAAACCGTTTCGCCGTCAGCAATCGCGTTTGGCGGTGGCCTGAGCAAGGTGCCGCGCGAAATGACATTGGCGGATATCGAGAAGGTCAAGGCCGACTATGTCGCTGCTGCGATCCGCGCGCACGAAGCCGGGTTCGAATGGCTGATGCTGCACTTTGCGCATGGCTATCTGGCGCAGAGCTTCTTCTCCAAGCATTCCAACCAGCGCACCGACAATTATGGTGGAAGCTTCGAGAACCGCTCGCGCTTCCTGCTCGAAACCCTGGAAGCCGTGCGCGAAGTATGGCCCGACGAATTTCCGCTGTCGGCGCGCTTCGGCGTGATCGAGTTCGACGGTAACGACGAGGAAACGCTCGCCGAATCGATCGAACTGGTGAAGCTGATGAAGGAACGCGGGCTCGATTTCATTGATGTCAGCATCGTCTTCTCGACGCCGACCGCGCAGATCCCCTGGGGTCCGGCGTTCATGGCGCCAATCGCCGAGCGCGTGCGCAGCGAGGCCGGGCTTCCCGCCGCGACCAGCTGGTATATCGGCACTTCGGAAAACGCCAACCGCATGGTCGAGACCGGCCAGGTCGATCTGGTGATGATGGGTCGTCCGATGCTCGAGAACCCCCATTGGCCCTATCAGGCGGCGCGCGAGCTGGGCAAGGACAAGCCGAGCTGGACGCTGCCTGCGCCTTACGCGCACTGGCTCGAACGCTATCGCTAAGCCAGGGCATGCGCTGACGACACAAGGAAGGCGGGGATTGCTCCCCGCCTTCTGTCGTTTCGTGTCGTCCTAATCCGGGGCCGGCGCTTATGCTGCGCTCTGCATCGGATAGCTGTTGCGCAACAGCCAGATCGCGCGACGCTTGCGGTTGGCCCGCGTCTTGAACGGATTGTCGCGATTGGGGGCCTGCGCGATCATCTCTTCCAGCCGACGCTCGTCAACCGTCAGGTCACCGCGTGCCGCCGCTGGCGCCCTGCGCGGAGCAGGACGCGCCGAAGCCATCGGTGCCACCGTAGGCGATGCCATCACCGGCTGATCGAGCCGCGTCGTCGAAGGAGCCGGGACCGGCGTGGTCACGGTGGTCGCCTGCGGACGATCATGCGGACCCGCCAGGCCACGATCGTAATCAGCATCGGCTGCACGCGCCTCGGCCATCATCACGGCGCTCTTGCGGGTGCGGGTCCGGCGCAGCGCGATTGCGCCACCGCCGATGCCGAGCAGCGCCAGCAGTCCTGCCATCCAGCCCCAAACGTCGCCGCTGGTGCCGTCATTGTCGCCAGCAACGGTGTCCTGCTGGGTGGGAGCATCAGCGGTCGTTGCGGCCGGCGCAACGGGCGCTGGTGCGGCGGTTGTTTCGACCGGCGGTACCGTCAGCGTTTCTGCGGTCGACGTTTCCACGGGGGTCGGATCGGGTGCAACCTGGGCTGCAGGCGGGGTGGCAGGTGCAGCGGTGCGCGCCGCAGGCCGCTCAGCAGGTGCCGTGCGGCTGGCCGGAGCGGGGCGCTCGGCCACTTCGGCCGGCGGCGCGATGCTGGTCACCGGAATATCGGTGACGACAGGCGGCGCCACGGGGGCTGCCATCGGCGTCCCGGGCAGCGAGGCTGCGGGCGCCGGGCCGCTGGTTGCAGGCACGGACGGCTGGGCCGTGGGCATCTGCATCTGCGGCATCGTCGTCGGGGCGGGCACCACCGGACTTGCCGGTTGCACAGCCTGGGGCTGCGGCATCACGGGCGCGATGGCCGGAGCTTCCTGCGCCAGCAGCGGGGTTGCGGTCAGGGCAAGAACGGCGGCAATCGCTGCCCTTGCCGGGCGAATGGGGTGCGATGTGTGTGTCATAGTAACGCAACAAACGCTCGACGCTCGCAAAACCGTTCAGGCACTTGCGGCGATTCCCCGGTAAGCCGACGCGCGCAGGCGGCAAGTGGAGTAACTAGGTCTGGATTGCATACCTAAAATCTGCGACTTGACCCTGTCAAGGACTTGACCCTGTCAAGGATCGAACGGGGATGACCTGAGATGCGCAATATCAGCCTGGCCTTGATCGCAATTGTGCTGGTGCTGGGCGGCGCCGGGGTGTGGCTGAACGGTCCTTTGCCGCTCGATATCGAGGCGACACGGCTGCTGCAGCAGGGCATCGATGCGCGCGCGGCGTGGATAGAATGGCTTTCGGAAACCGCAGGATGGCCGCTGATCGTGGTCAGTACATTGGTCGCGGGGCTGTTTGCGGCATCGCTGGCAAGGCTGCCCGGAGCGCTTGCCGTCATCATCGGGGTCGGCATCGCGATGGCGAGCGAACGGCTGTTGCGGCTGGCGATCTTTGTCCCGCGTCCTTCGCCCGAGCTGGTCGAGGTGGCCAAGGCCAGTGCATCCTCCGGGCTGCCCTCGACCTTTGCCATATTCTACGGCGCAGCCTGTGGCGGGCTGATCCTGCTCACTCATCGCACGCGCGGTCGCGAGGCTATGGCGGTTCGGATTGCGGCGTGGGCCTTGCTGATCATCGGCTGTGCCGGGCGCGTCGCGGCAGGCGCACACTGGACCAGCCAGGTGCTGGCCAGTGCGGCTTTGGGCGGGCTGGCCGCGATATTGGCGGCACGGCTGATGAAGATGCGTTAGGCCTGTTCGGTCAGCGAAAAGCGCGGCAGGCAGGCGATCGCCGCCAGTGCCAGCCCAAAACCTGCCGATGGCCACAACGCCAGCAGGCCCCAGCCCAGAAATGCCATCGCCCCAAGGCCAGCGCCAATGACCAGGCCCAGCCACAGCATCAGATAAGGCGCCCATTCCCAGTGATGGCCTTCGCGGTGAATGCGCGACAGCGCCTGGCCCAGCTTGACCAGCGTTCCGGTCATATAGGTCAGGCCGATGCTGACCTGCCCCTCGCGCTGGAACGCGGTGTTTTCCATCCCCATCGCCAGCAGGGTACAGCCGATCGCGGCGGTGGTATTGCCCAGCATCGCCAGCATCGCGGCAATGGCCAGCAGCATTGCCACCCCCCCGATCGCCACGGGCAGCCGCGCGCGTTCGGGGACCTGCCGGGTGATCGTGGTCCCCAAGGTGACGCCTGCAACGAAGGTTGCAATCATCGCTGCGGCCAGGGCCGCCAGCGATACCTCGGTCAGCAGCCCCACCGACAGCCGGGTCGAGTTGCCAGACATGAACGCGGTGAAGAACCCGCCGGTCTGCAGAAAGCCGATCGCATCGACAAAGCCCGCCAGCGCGGCCAGCGCGACAGCAAGAAACCAGTGGTGGCGGCGATAGCGGGTCATGTCCGTCTGCCATAGCGCCGCGGCCCGATGTGCGCCACTGCGCTCAAGTCCCGGCGGTGCGGTTTGACAAGTCCAACAGCTGCGCTTATATCGTCATCCAACACCGGACGTTTCGAGACATGACAGGTTTGCGCGGACCTGCCCACCGAATGAGATGTCAGGCATCAAACAAAACGCGATAGGCTGCAGTTCATGGGGTTCCATGGGCTTGCGGCCTTTTGGCGTCTCTGGCGCCCCAATGTTGTTTGTGCGAATCGATTGACAAGACAAAGGCGAAGACAAAGCTATGGCAACCAAAGCACGTCCGACGGCGCATCAGAAGCCGACCCCGATGAAGCGCATCCGCAAGATTTTCGGCGACATCCACGAAGTCAGTGAAATGCCGAACCTGATCGAGGTTCAGCGCGAAAGCTACGAGCAGTTCCTGCGCTCGGACCATTCGATCGGCTATATCTCGGGTCTTGAAAAGACGCTGCGCAGCGTGTTCCCGATCCGCGATTTCGCCGGCACCGCCGAGCTCGATTTCGTGCATTACGAACTCGAATCGCCCAAATACGACGTCCAGGAATGCCGCCAGCGCGGGATCACTTATGCAGCCCCGATGAAGGTGACGCTGCGTCTGATCGTGTTCGAGGTCGACCAGGAAACCGAAAGCCGCTCCGTGCTCGATATCAAGGAGCAGGACGTCTATATGGGCGACATGCCGCTGATGACCGGCAACGGCACCTTCGTGATCAACGGCACCGAGCGCGTGATCGTCAGCCAGATGCACCGTTCGCCGGGCGTCCTGTTCGATCATGACCGCGGCAAGACCCACTCGTCGGGCAAGTATCTGTTCGCCGCGCGCGTCATTCCGTATCGTGGTTCGTGGCTCGATTTCGAATTCGACGCCAAGGACATCGTCAACGTGCGTATCGACCGCAAGCGCAAGCTGCCGGTCACCTCGCTGCTGTATTCGCTCGGCCTCAACGACGAGGAAATCCTCGACCATTTCTATGAGAAGGTGGTTTACGAGCGCGGCACCGGCGGCTGGAAGATTCCGTTCGTGCCCGAACAGTGGCGCGGTCTGAAGCCTGCTTTCGATATCGTCGATGCGTCGACGGGCGAAGTCGCGTTCAAGGCAGGCGACAAGATCACGCCCCGCGCCGCGACCAAGGCAGGCAAGGATGGCCTTGAAACACTGCTGATCCCGACCGAAGAAATCTTCGGCCGCTACAGCGCCTATGACCTGATCAACGAGAAGACCGGCGAAATCTATATCGAGGCAGGCGACGAAGTCACCGCCGAGAACCTGGAAAAGCTCGACAAGGCCGGGATCGATCAGCTGGTGCTGCTCGACATCGACCATGTCACGACCGGTCCGTGGATCCGCAACACGATGAAGGCCGACAAGGCCGACAACCGCGACATGGGTCTCGATGCGATCTATCGCGTCATGCGCCCCGGCGAGCCGCCGACGCGCGAAACCGCCGATGCGCTGTTCGAGGGGCTGTTCTTCGATCCCGAGCGTTATGACCTGTCGGCCGTGGGCCGCGTCAAGCTCAACATGCGTCTCGAGCTCGATTGCGAGGACACCGTCACCACGCTGCGCCGCGAGGACATCCTGGCGGTCGTCAAGACTTTGGTCGATCTCAAGGACGGCAAGGGCGATGTCGACGATATCGACAACCTTGGCAACCGCCGTGTGCGTTCGGTGGGCGAGCTGCTGGAAAACCAGTACCGCGTCGGCCTGCTGCGCATGGAGCGTGCGGTCAAGGAGCGGATGAGCTCGGTCGATGTCTCGACCGTGATGCCCAACGATCTGATCAACGCCAAGCCTGCGGTTGCCGCGGTGCGCGAATTCTTCGGCTCGTCGCAGCTGTCGCAGTTCATGGACCAGACCAACCCGCTGGCCGAAGTCACCCACAAGCGCCGCGTTTCGGCGTTGGGCCCAGGCGGTCTGACCCGCGAGCGCGCAGGCTTCGAAGTCCGCGACGTTCACCCGACCCATTATGGCCGTATCTGCCCGATTGAAACGCCCGAAGGCCCGAACATCGGTCTGATCAACTCGCTGGCATCGTTCAGCCGGGTCAACAAGTACGGCTTCATCGAAACCCCGTACCGCAAGGTGATCGATCACAAGGTGACCGATGACGTTGTGTACCTGTCGGCGATGGAAGAGGCCAAGCACACGATTGCGCAGGCCAATGCCGAGCTCGACGAGAACATGGGCTTTGTCGAGGACATCGTCTCGTCGCGTCAGGCAGGCGAATTCCTGATGGCGCCGCGCGACATCATCACGCTGATGGACGTCAGCCCCAAGCAGCTGGTCTCGGTCGCAGCATCGCTCATTCCGTTCCTGGAAAACGATGACGCCAACCGCGCGCTGATGGGATCGAACATGCAGCGTCAGGCCGTGCCCCTGGTACAGGCCGAAGCGCCGTTCGTCGGCACCGGCATGGAAGAGACCGTGGCGCGCGATTCGGGCGCTGCGATCGCTGCCAAGCGTGCTGGCATCGTCGATCAGGTCGATGCCACCCGCATCGTGATCCGTGCCACCGGCTCGGTGGATTCGGGCCGTTCGGGCGTCGACATCTACACGCTGCAGAAGTTCCAGCGTTCGAACCAGAACACCTGCATCAACCAGCGTCCGCTGGTGAAGGTGGGCGAGGTGATTTCCGAAGGCGACATCATCGCCGATGGTCCCTCGACCGATCTGGGCGAACTCGCGCTGGGCCGCAACGCGCTGGTCGCGTTCATGCCCTGGAACGGCTACAACTACGAAGATTCGATCCTGATCTCGGAGCGCATCGTCAAGGACGACGTGTTCACCTCGATCCATATCGAAGAGTTCGAAGTGATGGCCCGCGACACCAAGCTGGGTCCTGAAGACATCACCCGCGATATCCCGAACGTCGGCGAGGAAGCCCTGCGCAACCTCGACGAAGCGGGCATCGTCTATATCGGTGCGGAAGTGCATCCTGGCGACATCCTGGTCGGCAAGATCACGCCCAAGGGCGAAAGCCCGATGACCCCGGAAGAAAAGCTGCTGCGCGCGATCTTCGGCGAAAAGGCAAGCGATGTGCGTGACACCTCGCTGCGTCTGTCGCCGGGCGTATCGGGCACGGTGGTCGAGGTCCGCGTGTTCAACCGTCACGGTATCGACAAGGACGAGCGTGCCCTGGCAATCGAACGCGAGGAAATCGAGCGTCTGACCAAGGACCGCGAAGACGAGCGCGCCATTCTCAACCGCGCCACCTACAACCGCCTGCGCGAAATGCTGGTCGGCCAGGTTGCGGCGGCCGCGCCCAAGGGCGCCAAGAAGGGCGATGCGATCACCGAAGAGCTGCTCGAGGACGTCGAGAAGCATCTGTGGTGGAAGTTCGCGGTCGAGGACGATGCGGTCCAGTCCGATCTGGAAGCGGTCAAGGTCCAGTATGACGAAGCCGTCACGCGGATCACCGAGAAGTTCGACGATCGCCGCGAGAAGCTCGAGCGTGGCGACGAGCTGGCGCCTGGCGTGCTCAAGATGGTCAAGGTGTTCGTCGCGGTGAAGCGCAAGCTGCAGCCGGGCGACAAGATGGCCGGACGTCACGGCAACAAGGGCATCATCAGCCGCATCCTGCCGATCGAGGACATGCCCTTCCTCGAAGACGGCACGCATGTCGACTTCGTGCTCAACCCGCTGGGTGTGCCGAGCCGCATGAACGTCGGGCAGATCTTCGAAACCCATCTGGGCTGGGCCGCGCGCGGTCTGGGCCAGCAGGTGGCCAAGGCGCTCGACGACTGGCGCGAGGCCAATCCCGACCCCGAAGCGGGCAGCCCGCCCGATGCGGTGCGTGCCCAGCTGCATTATGCTTATGGTGACGAATATCACGACGAGATCGCCGGACGCAGCGATGAGGCCGTGGTCGAGCTGGCAGGACTGCTGCGCAACGGCGTGCCGATGGGCACCCCGGTGTTCGACGGTGCGCGCGAGGCGGACGTTTCGCGGATGCTGGAGCGGGCGGGTCTCGACCCCTCGGGCCAGGTCGATCTGTACGATGGCCGTACCGGCGACAAGTTTGACCGCAAGGTGACCGTGGGCTATATCTACATGCTCAAGCTGCACCACTTGGTCGACGACAAGATCCACGCGCGTTCGATCGGCCCCTACAGCCTCGTCACCCAGCAGCCGCTGGGCGGTAAGGCGCAGTTCGGCGGACAGCGCTTCGGGGAAATGGAGGTCTGGGCACTCCAGGCCTATGGCGCCGCCTATACGCTGCAGGAAATGCTGACGGTGAAGTCCGATGACGTGGTCGGCCGCACCAAGGTCTATGAGGCAATCGTCAAGGGTGACGACACGTTCGAGGCCGGTATCCCTGAAAGCTTCAACGTTCTGGTCAAGGAAATGCGCTCGCTGGGTCTCAACGTCGAGTTGAACTCGATCGACGCCCTGCCCGATCCGGACGAGATTGCGGAAGCCGCGGAGTAAGAACTACTCCCCTCCCCTTCAGGGGAGGGGCCGGGGGTGGGGCCGTAATTGGCTCCACCCGATCATTCCCCACCCCAACCCCTCCCCTAAAGGTGAGGGGCTCGGAAGGCGAAAAAAATGAACGAACTGACCAAATTCAACAATCCCGCCGTCAAGCCGGAAACCTTTGACGAGATCCAGATCGGCCTCGCTTCGCCCGAGCGCATCCGTTCGTGGTCGTTCGGCGAGATCAAGAAGCCCGAAACCATCAACTATCGCACGTTCAAGCCCGAGCGTGACGGCCTGTTCTGCGCGCGCATCTTCGGTCCGGTAAAGGATTACGAATGCCTGTGCGGCAAGTACAAGCGGATGAAGTACAAGGGCATCGTCTGCGAAAAGTGCGGCGTTGAAGTGACCGTGACCAAGGTGCGCCGCGAGCGCATGGGTCATATCGAGCTCGCCGCTCCGGTCGCGCACATCTGGTTCTTGAAGTCGCTGCCGTCGCGCATCGGCCTGCTGCTCGACATGCAGCTCAAGCAGCTCGAGCGCGTGCTGTATTTCGAAAGCTATGTCGTCATCGAGCCGGGCCTCACCAGCCTTGAGAAGTACCAGCTGCTGACCGAAGACGAGCTGCTCGACGCGCAGGACGAGTTCGGCGAAGACGCGTTCTCGGCCGGCATCGGTGCAGAAGCCGTGCGCCAGATGCTGATGGACCTCGACCTCGAAAGCGAGCGTGCCGATCTGCTGCAGGAGCTCGAGACCACCAAGTCCGAGCTCAAGCCCAAGAAGATCATCAAGCGGCTCAAGGTCGTGGAATCGTTCATCGATTCAGGCAACCGCCCCGAATGGATGATCCTCGAAGTCATCCCCGTGATCCCGCCCGAGCTGCGTCCTTTGGTGCCGCTCGACGGTGGCCGCTTTGCGACCTCCGACTTGAACGACCTGTATCGCCGCGTGATCAACCGCAACAACCGTCTCAAGCGGCTGATGGAACTGCGCGCGCCGGACATCATCGTGCGCAACGAAAAGCGCATGCTGCAGGAAGCCGTTGACGCACTGTTCGACAACGGCCGTCGCGGCCGGATCATCACCGGTGCCAACAAGCGTCCTTTGAAGTCGCTGTCCGACATGCTCAAGGGCAAGCAGGGCCGCTTCCGTCAGAACCTGCTCGGCAAGCGCGTCGACTATTCGGGCCGTTCGGTCATCGTGACCGGTCCCGAACTCAAGCTGCACCAGTGCGGCCTGCCCAAGAAGATGGCGCTCGAGCTGTTCAAGCCGTTCATCTACGCGCGTCTCGATGCCAAGGGTCTGTCGATGACCTTGAAGCAGGCCAAGAAGTGGGTCGAAAAGGAACGCAAGGAAGTCTGGGACATTCTCGACGAAGTCATTCGCGAGCACCCGGTCATGCTCAACCGCGCGCCGACGCTTCACCGTCTGGGCATCCAGGCGTTCGAACCCGTGCTGATCGAGGGCAAGGCGATCCAGCTGCACCCGCTCGTCTGCTCGGCGTTCAACGCCGACTTCGATGGTGACCAGATGGCCGTCCACGTGCCGCTTTCGCTGGAAGCCCAGCTCGAAGCGCGCGTGCTGATGATGTCGACCAACAACATCCTCTCGCCCGCCAACGGCAAGCCGATCATCGTTCCCTCGCAGGACATGGTGCTGGGTCTGTATTACCTCTCGATGGACCGCGAAGGCGAGCCCGGCGAGGGCATGCTGATGGCCGACATCGCCGAAGTGCATCAGGCGCTGGAAATCGGTGCGGTGACCTTGCACTCCAAGGTGATCGCGCGCGTTCCGCAGACCGACGAGCAGGGCAACCAGTATCTCAAGCGGTACAACACCACGCCTGGGCGCATGCTCATCGGCGAGTGCCTGCCCAAGAGCCACAAGGTGCCGTTCGATGTCGTCAACCGCCTTCTCACCAAGAAGGAAATCGGCGACGTCATCGATCAGGTCTATCGTCACACCGGCCAGAAGGACACCGTCCTGTTCGCCGATGCGATCATGGGCCTGGGCTTCCGTCACGCCTGCCGCGCCGGCATCTCGTTCGGCAAGGACGACATGATCATCCCTGATTCCAAGGTGCGTCTGGTCGATGAGACCCGCGCTCTGGTGGCTGACTATGAGCAGCAGTATCAGGATGGTCTGATCACCCAGCAGGAAAAGTACAACAAGGTGATCGACGCCTGGAGCCGTTGCGGCGATCAGGTGGCAAACGCCATGATGGAAGAGATCAAGGCGACGCCGAAGGACGAGAACGGCCGCGAAGCGCCGGTCAACTCGATCTACATGATGAGCCACTCGGGCGCGCGTGGTTCGCCAGCGCAGATGAAGCAGCTCGCCGGTATGCGCGGCCTGATGGCCAAGCCTTCTGGTGAGATCATCGAAACGCCGATCATCTCGAACTTCAAGGAAGGTCTGACCGTTCTTGAATACTTCAACTCGACCCACGGTGCTCGTAAGGGCCTGGCGGATACGGCGCTCAAGACGGCAAACTCGGGTTATCTGACCCGCCGTCTGGTCGACGTGTCGCAGGATTGCGTCATCGTGCAGGAAGATTGCGGTACCGAGCATGCGCTGGAAATGCGTGCGATCGTGCAGGGCGGTAGCGTCATCGCGTCGCTTGGCGAGCGTATCCTGGGCCGGACCCTGGCCGAGGATATCGTCGATACCAAGACCGGCGAGCTGGTGATTGCCAAGGATACCCTGCTCGACGAGGCCAACATCACCACGATCGAGGGCCTGGGTCTGCAGGCAGCGCGCATCCGTTCGCCGCTGATTTGCGAAGCGACCATGGGTGTTTGCGGCAAGTGCTATGGCCGTGACCTCGCCCGCGGTACCCCGGTCAACATCGGTGAAGCTGTCGGCGTTATCGCCGCGCAGTCGATCGGTGAGCCTGGCACCCAGCTGACGATGCGGACCTTCCACATCGGCGGTGCGGCGCAGCTCAACGAAACCTCGAACCTCGAAGCGGTGGCCGATGGCACGCTGCAGTACCGGGATATCCCGACGATCGTGAACAAGCGCGGACAGCGTCTGTCGCTCGCCCGCAACGGCGAAATCGCGATCGTCGACAAGGAAGGCCGCGAACGTGCGGTCCACCGTATCCCGTACGGCACCGTGCTGCTGGTCGACGACAATGGCGTCGTCAACCTGGGCGATCGTATCGCCGAGTGGGATCCGTTCACCATGCCGGTGATCACCGAAAAGGGCGGTATCGTGAAGTATCAGGATCTGATCGACGGCAAGACGCTGATCGAGCAGACCGATGATGCCACCGGTATCGCACAGCGCGTGGTCGTGGAATTCCGTGGATCGCTGAAAGCGAAGTCCAAGGAAGATCTGCGTCCCCGCCTGACCCTGCTCGACGACGATTCGGGTGAGGCTGCACGCTATATGCTGGCAGTCGGCGCGATGCTCTCGGTCGAGGAAGGCCAGAAGGTCGAAGCAGGCGATGTCCTCGCCCGTGTCAGCCGTGAAGCTGCCAAGACGCGTGACATCACCGGTGGTCTGCCGCGCGTTGCCGAGCTGTTCGAAGCACGCAAGCCCAAGGACAACGCGATCATCGCCAAGGTCTCAGGCCGCATCGAGTTCGTTCGTGACTACAAGGCCAAGCGCAAGATCGCGATCCACCCTGAAGAGGGTGAATCGGTCGAGTATCTGGTGCCCAAGTCCAAGGTCATCGACGTGCAGGAAGGCGATTTCGTCAAGAAGGGCGACAACCTGATCTCGGGCTCGCCCGACCCGCATGACATCCTTGAAGTGCTCGGCGTGGAGGCGCTGGCCGAATATCTGGTCAGCGAAATCCAGGAGGTCTATCGTCTGCAGGGCGTGAAGATCAACGACAAGCACATCGAGGTGATCGTCCGTCAGATGCTGCAGAAGGTGGAAATCACCGATGGCGGCGACACCACCCTGCTGCCGGGCGAACAGCTCGACCGCGAGGAAATGGACGAATACAACGCGCGTCTCGACTCGGGCAAGAAGTTCGCAGAAGGCAAGCCCGTGCTGCTCGGCATCACCAAGGCTTCGCTGCAGACGCGTTCGTTCATCTCGGCGGCGTCGTTCCAGGAAACCACCCGGGTGCTCACCCAGGCGGCGGTCGAAGGCAAGCGTGACTCGCTGATCGGCCTCAAGGAAAACGTCATCGTGGGTCGTCTGATCCCGGCAGGTACCGGTGCCGGCATGGCCCGCATGCGCATCGCCGCCAACAGCCGCGATGCAGCGCTCCGCGCCCAGCAGCGCGCGCTGCAGCGGGCGATGGCAGCTGCGAACGAGGTCGAGGCGGCACCCGCCCCGGCTCCGGTTGCAGCCGAGCCTGAAGCGGTGGATACCGACGCGGAATAAGGCCTGTCTCATCAAGCGCTCGCTCCCAGGCCCAGGCCGGGGAGCGAGCGCTCTGAAACACAAGAAACCCCGCCGGAAACGATTCCGGCGGGGTTTCTTGTGCTGGATTCAGCCGGTCAGTCGAACACCAAGGCCGAACACCGAGGCGCTCGCCTGCCGAAACCTGTCGGTCAGAGAATGCCGAAGACGAGCAGGGCGATGACCAGCAGTCCGGGGACGCCCAACAGCCAGAGAATGATGCCTTTTCCCATGATGATTCCTTCTTTGCATTGCGTCAGCGATCGGCAGGATCGCATGCCAGCTGGCATGAACGCGGTTAAGCCTGTCTCGGCAAGAACAGCGCGGGTGCCTGCGATTTGGGTGCTGCGGCGCGCTTGATCACTTACCCTTTGCGGCAGGGATTGGTTCCCTGATGATGCCGCAAGGCCGAAGGCGTAGGCTCAGTCAGAACGGGTTCAGCGTATAGCCCTGTTGCTGGAGCAGCGCGTGCGCGGTCATCGCCGACAGCGACATTTTCACCCCCGGTGCCAGATCGGCGCGGGTGATGCCCTGGCCTGCCGCGCTCTGACCGCACAGATGGATTTCCACCCCGTTCTCGATCAGCGCGGCGATGGCGGCAAGGTTGGCATTGGCCGCACCGTCATGCTTCTTGCCATAGGTCGCTGCATCGGTGAGATCAAACGACGCGGGGCCATGGACCACCACCGCCACGCGCACCGCGTCGCGCGGCACCCCGGCTTCGGCGTGCATGTTGATGAACCGCGCAGCGCTTTCGAGCGTGCGGTTGATGCTGCCGGGCTTGGCGGCATCGGCAACGTCGAAGGCGACGCTGAATGTCGCCGCTGCAGGCAGCGGCTCATGGCCCTCCACCGTCGCGACCGGACCGAACTGCTTGATCACCGTCCCGGCATGAAAGCCCGGGCGCGGCGCCTCCTGCGCATGCGCGATGCCGATGCTCATCGCCGCGGCAATTGCGGACGAGGCAAACCCAAATGATTTCAGACGCGACATGCAACACTCCTTCTGTTCGGGCGGAGGGTATCAGTTTGCAGCGTCGGTTGCATCCTCGGGCGGGGCGGACGACGCATCGCCTTCGAGCATCTTGCGGGCGAACTCGGCAAGGCCGGTGTCGTGCGGATGGTTGAGCAACGGCCCCAGCGTCTGGCGCGCCATTTCGCTGTCGCCGTTGCGGATATGGTGCCCGGCCAGCGTCACCCGCAGTCCGGTGTCATAAGGTGCCAGCATCAGCGCCTTCTGCAATCCCTGCACCGCGATTTCGGGCGGCTTCTTGTTCTCTGCGGCATAGGTCCGGTAGAAGAAGCTCAAGGGGATAGGGTTGTCGTTCTCGACCCGGTTGGCAGCGGCGACCGCAGCGCGCACCGCGGGCCACTGGCTGTCGCTGCTGTCATCCTCGGCCTGGCGGGCCAGCGCATACATCCTTTGGATCAGCGCATTGATCGCCTGGGGATCGCGGGCCAGCGCGCGGTCCGCCGCTGCCAGCGCCTCGGCATCGTTCCCGGCGTCGAACTCGGCTTCGGCCAGCGCGGTCTGGACAAACGGATCGTCGGGATAGTTCGCCGCAATCTTGCGCGCGTCTTCGGCCACGATGGCAGCCTGCTCCTCGTTGACCCCGCGTTTCGATCGCATCATCACGGGCATCACCGCAGCTTCGGCAGCACGCAGCGGCCGCACGCGGATCTCGGCGGTCCTGATGCGGCTGGCGCCCAGGTTGATATAGCTCATCTTGCGCGACATCATGTAGCGCTCAAGCTCCTTGTCGAGCACCGCCAGATCGCCGAACGCGGCGGCTGCAGCGGCATCCTCGCCTTCGCCGCCGTTGAGCCTGCCGAGATAGTCGTTGAGCTGGCCCGGGCGTTTGCCCGACAGCATCAGATAGTGGAACAGCAGCCAGCTGCGGCCGTAAAACGCGTCATAGCGCTTCGATGCATTCTCGCGATACTTGCGGGTGCTGAGCAGCGTTGCGAGCGGCACGTCCTGGGCATAGACCAGTTCGGCTGCGCGGTGGTTGGCGGGAAGTCCCAGCCCCACCGACCCGTCCTTCTCGAACTTGGCGGTGGAATAGAACTCGGCAAACCCTTCGGTAAACCACAGCGGCGCCGATCCGGAAAACACGCTGTACATGAAGTGGTGGGCGTATTCGTGGAGCAGCACCTGCTCGCCCTGGGTCACGCGTTCGCTCTGGCTGGAACCATCGACCCGCGGGATGAAGGCAACCGAACCACCGGCGCGCGACTGATAGAAACCCTGGATGAAGCGGTTGCCATCGCCCAGCAGCTTGCGCACCTGCCCGGCATCGCGCACCACGAACACGGTCAAGCGGTTGGAGGGCGAAGTCTCCTCTTCGGGCATCTTGTAAAGCGCCAGCATCGCCGAGCGATACCGCTCGAGCATGTCGGTGAAGGTGCGGACCTGCTTTTCGTTCTGGTCGGCATAGACCAGGAAATTGGGACTCGAGGCCTCGTGCCATTCGGCGAGCGCGGCGGTCGGCATCGCCAGGACCGCGACCAACGCTGCGATCGGCCCGGACGCCAGCCACGGTTTGCGCCATCGCCGGATAATCCACCCCATGGTCGTTGCTCCCCTAAATATCTGGCAACGCTATCTTTCATGCATTCCGCCCGCAACCCCCTTGAAATGGGGGTGCGGGCGGTGGTCGCTGAGCGGGGAGGAGAGGCGGGTTACGCGATCAGCTTGGCGGCGGTCTTTGCCACCTTGGCACCAAGGTAACGCGCGCCGTCGAGATCGATCGTGTGCGGCTGGCGCGATCCGTCGCCACCGGCGATCGTGCTGGCGCCATAAGGCGATCCGCCGATGATCTCTTCGTTGTTGAGCTGGCCCTGGAAGCCGTAATCCAGCCCGACGATGGTCAGGCCATGGTGCAGCAGGTTGGTGAGGATCGAGAAATGCGTCGTTTCCTGACCGCCGTGCTGGCTGGCGGTGGCAGTGAACGATGCGCCGACCTTGCCGACCAGCGCGCCCGATGCCCACAGACCGCCGGTGCGGTCCCAGAACGCGGCCATCTGGCTCGACATGCGGCCAAAGCGGGTGCCGGTGCCGACGATGATCGCGTCATAGTCGGCCAGTTCGTTGGGCTCGGCGACTTCGGCGGGCTGGTCGAGCTTGAAGCCGTTGGCCTCGGCGATCTCTTCAGGAACGGTTTCGGCGACGCGCTTGATGGTGACATCGGCACCTTCGCCGCGCGCGCCTTCGGCAACGGCCTGAGCCATCGCTTCGATGTGACCATAAGTGGAATAATAGAGCACCAAAACTTTTGCCATGGGATGTCTCCTTCGAGGGAATGCTAAAAAAAGGGTGTCCCGCCGCCGGGAGGGGGAAAGCGGCGGGACGGGGGAGGGGGTTAGTGGGCCCGGGTTTCCGCGATCAGAAACTCGGAAGGCTCGTTGGCCAAGACCGTGATCTCGGCTTCGCGGGTAATCGCGGCGGCATCGCGCGGCCCGATTTCGACCCCGTTCACCGTCACGCTGCCTGCCGACACTACCAAATACGCAGACACGCCGTCTGCGATCCGGTGGGTGATGCTGTCACCTGCTGCCAGCGTCGCGCCCGACAGCCGGGCATCGGCGCGGATCATCAGGGCTCCCGCTGCGATATCCTCGTCACGGCCGCTGGCCAGCACTTCGAGCTTGCCCGAACGGTCACCTCTGGGAAACTGCTTGGCGTCCCAACGCGGCTCGCCGCCCGGTGCATCGGGGACGATCCAGATCTGGAACAGCCGGGTTTCCTCGTTTTCCAGGTTGAACTCGCTGTGCGCCACGCCGGTGCCGGCGCTCATCACCTGGACATCGCCCGCTTCGGTGCGGCCTTTGTTGCCCAGGCTGTCGCGGTGGGTGATCGCGCCCGAGCGGACATAGGTGATGATTTCCATGTCGCGGTGCGGGTGGGTGGGAAAGCCGCTCTTGGGAGCGATCTCGTCATCGTTCCACACGCGCAGCGCGCCCCAGCCCATGCGGGCGGGATCATGATAGCCGCCGAACGAAAAATGGTGGCGGGCATTGAGCCAGCCGTGGTTGGCATGGCCCAGCGAAGTAAAGTCGCGTTTCTCGATCATGTTACTTGCTCCTTACAGGGGAGGCACCACAATCTTCGCCGGTGCCTTGGCTTGAGCTACAGATAGGCCGATGCTATCGTTTCCAAAATAGCCAGTTTGGAAAAGGATTGTTTCTAAAAATGCGACTTCCCGATTTCGAAGCCTGGGCCGTGTTCGCCGCTGTTGCCGACACCGGCAGCTTCACCGCAGCGGCAGAGGCGCTCAGCCTGTCCAAGGCCAAGGTCTCCAAGGCGGTATCGCGGCTGGAGGTCGAACTGGGGACGGTGCTGTTCCACCGAACCTCGCGCCGGCTTTCGCTTTCCGCCGCAGGGCGATCTTTGGTCGATCACGCGCGCCGCATCCGGCTGGACGGCGAGGCGGCGGTCGAGGCCGCGCGGGACGAGGCCTCGCTGCTCACCGGAACGGTGCGCATCGCGGTGCCGATGAGCTTTGGCCTGCGCGAGGTCGCGCCGCTGGTCGCCCGCTTCATGGCGCTGTATCCGGGGATCATCATCGACATGCACCTGTCCGACGCGCGGGTCGATCTGGTCGATGAGGGGTTCGACCTGGCGCTGCGCATCGCCACCCTGCCCGACAGCAGTCTGCGCGCTATCCGGCTGCGCCCGGTGCAACTCTACATGATCGCCTCGCCCGACTATTGCGCGCGCAACGGAACGCCGCTGACGCCCGCCGATCTGGAGCAGCACCGCGTGGTCTATTACGCCAATTCCGCGCAGCCGGGCTTGTGGTCGATGACCGGGCGCGATGGCAGCAGGGTGCAATGTCCGGTCAAGCCTGCGCTGATCGTCAACAACGCCGATGCCGCGATGCCCGCCGTGATTGGCGGGCTTTGCATTGCAGCGCTGCCCGATTTCTTCTGCGACGAGGAGGTCGCGGGCGGTCGGCTGGTCCGCCTGCTGCCCCACTGGCAGTTCGACGAGACCACGCTGAGCATCGTCACGCCGCCATCACCGCATCGACCCGCGCGCGTCGAGGCGCTGATCGCGTTTCTCCGCGACGCTCTGCAGCACAAGCAAAATTAACATTGGCTAATTTTCGTTACCAATTGGAAACCTTAACTGTTTAACCCTGTAAAAAGCGACGAACCGTTAAGGCTCCAAATCACGCCGAAATCCCGAGTCTTTCCCGTGCGTTCCGACGTGGCGGCAGTAATCCGCCGCGCGAACCTGGCCCGGTTTACCCAAAATTAACCTTTTGCCCCCAAACCTTTTATGGTTAATGTTTTCCATGTCGATCCGTTCTTGGGTCTAGATGACTGAACGGTGCCGATGGCACGGGCGAAAAGGGGCTGCACATGCGGGTGCTTTTGATCGAAGATGAACCGACCACGGCCAGGGCAATCGAGCTTATGCTCACCACCGAAGGTTTCAATGTCTACACCACCGATCTGGGCGAAGAGGGTCTGGATCTGGGCAAGCTGTATGATTACGACATCATCCTGCTCGACCTGAACCTTCCCGATATGCACGGCTATGACGTGCTGAAAAAGCTGCGCGTCGCCAAGGTGCAGACGCCGGTGCTGATCCTGTCGGGCATTTCGGAGATGGACAGCAAGGTCCGCTCGTTCGGCTTCGGTGCCGACGACTATGTCACCAAGCCGTTCCACCGCGAGGAATTGGTCGCGCGCATCCACGCCGTCGTGCGTCGTTCCAAGGGTCATTCGCAAAGTGTGATCCGCACCGGCAAGCTGGCGGTCAATCTCGATGCCAAGACCGTCGAAGTCGACAGCGCCCGCGTCCACCTGACCGGCAAGGAATATGCGATGCTCGAGCTATTGAGCCTGCGCAAGGGCACCACGCTGACCAAGGAAATGTTCCTCAACCACCTGTATGGCGGCATGGACGAACCCGAACTCAAGATCATCGACGTGTTCATCTGCAAGCTGCGCAAGAAGCTGGCGCTGGCCTGCGGCGGTGAAAACTATATCGAGACCGTCTGGGGCCGCGGCTATGTGTTGCGCGATCCGGAAGCCGATGGCGAAGTCATCGCTGCCTGAGGCGCGTTCACACCGACATTTGAAAAAGGGCGGCGGGCAACCAGCCGCCCTTTTTGTATCCGCTGTGCGCGCACGGCGGCGGCGGGTCTTGCCATCGGCGCGCGGCGCGCTAACGCTCCGATCGATGGCAACCACGACACCGCAGCATCCCTATCGCACCCATGCGCGGGTGCTCACTGCGTCGCTGGTCGGCACCGCGGTCGAGTTCTATGATTTCTATATCTACGCAACCGCCGCTGCGCTTGTCTTCGGCCCATTGTTCTTCCCGTCGGAAAGCGCCTCGGCGCAATTGCTGCTGAGCTATATGAGCTTCGGCCTCGCGTTCTTCGCACGGCCGGTCGGCGCGGTTGTCTTCGGGCATTTCGGCGATCGGATCGGACGCAAGTCGACGCTGGTCGCCTCGCTGATGCTGATGGGCGGCTCGACCCTGCTGATCGCCTTCCTGCCGACCTATCAGATGGTCGGATGGGTCGCGCCGTTGCTGCTGTGTATCCTTCGGTTCGGCCAGGGTTTCGGGCTTGGCGGCGAATGGGGCGGGGCGGCGCTGCTGGCGGTCGAGAACGCGCCGCCGGGCTGGGCCGCGCGGTTCGGCATGGCGCCGCAGCTCGGCGCACCGGTGGGTTTCATCGCCGCCAACGGGCTGTTCCTCATTCTGGGCCTGTCGCTGACCGATGCGCAGTTCGTCGCCTGGGGCTGGCGCGTGCCGTTTCTGGCGAGCGGCATATTGGTGGGGCTGGGGCTGTGGGTGCGGCTGAAGATCAGCGAGACCCCCGACTTTGCCGAGGTGCTGGCGCGCGACAAGCCCGCGCCGGTGCCGGTCGCCGAACTCTTCCGCAACCACCTGCGCGCGACCTTTGCCAGCACCTTCGCGGTCGTCGCGTGCTTTGCGATCTTCTATCTCTCGACCGCGTTTGCTTTGGGCTATGCCACCACCGCCCTGGGTCACAACCGCGTCGACTTCCTGCTGGTGCAACTGGGCGCGATCCTGTTCCTGGCGCTGGGGATCGTGCTGTCGGGCTATCGCTCGGATGCCACCAGCAGCGGGCGCGTGCTGATGATCGGCTGCGCGGCAACGGTGGGCGTCGGCCTGCTGTTCGGGCCATTGCTGGGATCGGGCTCGCTCTGGCTGGCCTGGATCGCGCTGTCGATCGCGCTGCTGGTGATGGGCTTCGTCTACGGCCCGCTGGGCGCGTGGCTGCCGAAGCAGTTTCCGGCACGCGTGCGCTATACCGGTGCATCGGTGGCGTTCAATGGCGGCGGCATCATCGGCGGCGCACTCGCCCCGATCGCGGCGCAGGCGCTGGCGGACCGGAGCGGCGCGGATGCGGTGGGGCTGTATCTGGCGGCGGCAGGCTTGCTGAGCTTTGCGGGGCTGTGGGCGCAGCGGGGACGGGCTGCGGGTTAGGCGTCAGGGATATTGCTGGCGGGCGTGCAGCACAGCAGTGATGACAATCGCGTCCTGCTCAATACTGTAAATCAGCAGATAGTTGGGATGGACGATCGCCTCCCGTGTGCCTGGGACACGACCTAGGCGATGCATCAGGGGAAATTCCAGTAACTGCTTCGCGCAACGATCAAACAGATTCTTAAGCCGTTCTGCCGCATCCGGATTTCTGTCGGCTATGTAGCCGATAATGTCGTCATGGTCGGCCAGGGCATCAATTGTCCAGATCAGCCGCACGCTGCCGGGCCTTTGATATGATATCTGCAGCGCGAGCCATCACCTCTTCATGCGGGATCCGGGGTGCGGTCGATCGCAGCGAGCGCTCCACTTTGGCGCGAAACCACGCGTCATAGGCTGCCTCTTCCTCGGACGAGGCGAATTCGGATTCGATCGGCGAGTATTTGACCATGGCTTCAGTCTATCACATCGCCCGTCCGCCGCAATAACGTCAGCTTGGCCTTGCCGACCACGCGTTCGGCATCGATCTCGAAGCCCGATACCTCGAGCTTTTCCGACTTTCCGGTTTCCACGCTGATCCAGGTCGAAGGCGCAAACCAGCCCAGCCGTGCCAGCTTGTCGAGCGCCACCGCGCCCGCGCCGGTCGCATAAGGCGGGTCGATCAGCACGACGTCGAAGGGCTTGAGCGCCGGGCCCAATGTCAGCGCCGAGCTAGGGCGGACTTCGGCGCGGTCTTCGGCCTCAAGCGCCCGGATGTTGGCGCGCAATACCTCGATCGCGGCGCGGTCCTGCTCGACGAACACGCATTTGGCAGCGCCGCGCGACAGCGCCTCGATCCCTAGCGCGCCCGAACCTGCAAACAGGTCGAGCACGCTCAGCTCCTCGAACGACCCCAATCGGCTGGTCAGCATCGAGAACAGGGTCTCGCGGGTGCGGTCTGCGGTGGGGCGGGTGGTGTCGCCTGCCGGGGTCTTCAGCTTGCGGCCCCGCCATTCGCCCGCGATGATGCGCAGCATCTTAAACCTTCTCCCCTGTGGGGGAGAAGGATACGCAGCCTTGCCAAGCGTTAGCGCGGCTAGGCGAAGTTGGATGAGGGGCAGGGGCGGTGGCGTGGCTCTGAAACCGCTGCCCCCTCTCCCAGCTTCGACTAGGTAGCAAGCTGCCAAGTCTGCGCAACCCTCTCCCTCGGAGGGGAGAGGGGAAGTTGTCTTCCATCATTTCAACGTGTTCCTGAAGGTGATCAGATCGTGGCGGCGGACCTCGTCGAGCGCGCCGGGCTCGAGCCCTTCGAGCAGGAACGGGCCGTATCGGGTGCGGATCAGGCGCGAGACCTTGAGGCCGAGATGCTCGAGCACGCGGCGCACCTCGCGGTTCTTGCCCTCGGTCAGCGTCATCTCGATCCAGCCGTTGCGCCCGGTGCGGCGCTCCAGATTGGCGTCGATCTTGCCATAGCGGATGCCCTCGATGGTGATCCCGTGGATCAGGTCCTCAAGCTGGCTCTGGCTGACCTCGCCAAAGGCGCGCGCGCGATACGTGCGCTCGACCCCGGTGGCGGGCAGCTCCATCTGGCGCTTGAGTTCGCCGTCGTTGGTCATCAGCAGCAGGCCCTCGGTGTTGAGGTCGAGCCGCCCGACAGGCATCATCCGCGGCGCATTGGGGGCGACGCGGGCGAGGTGATCGTAGATCGTCTCGCGCCCGGTGAAATCGCGCGCTGCGGTCAACAGGCCGGCGGGCTTGTGGAAGCGCCAGAGCTTGGCAGGTGCCGGTTCGCTCACCGCCTTGCCGTCCACCGTGATCCCGTGCAGGCTGGTCAATACCGTCGCAGGCGTGGTGATCGGCACGCCATCGCGCGCCACCCGGCCGCCCTCGATCATCCGCTCGATCTCGCGCCGGCTGGCGATTCCGGCGCGTGCCAGCAGCTTGGCGATACGCTGGCCCTCGCCCAGCGCGGACGTCTTGCGCGCCGCGGGTTCGGGCGGGGTTTCGCTCTGTTCAAGCGGGTCGAATTTCGGTTTCCTGGGGGGCATGGCCGCTGCTATAACGAGGAAGGCGCCGCGCGGGAACGCAAGAATTGATTGCTGCGTATTTCCTCCTGACGCTTATCTCCGTACCGGGAAAGTCCTTGCATGCTGTTTTCGCGCTTTACCCGATCGATCCAGACCATATTGATCGTCGAGGACGAACCTCTCGTGGCTTTCGACAACGAGCTGCGCGTGGTCGATGCAGGCTACCGCGTGGCCGCCACGGTGGACACCGAGGCCGAAGCGATCGCGGTGCTCGAGCGCGAGGCGATCGATCTGGTGCTGGCCGATATCAACCTGTCGCGCGGCGGCAGCGGGATCGAGGTGGCAAGGGTTGCCAGCGGGCGCAACATCCCGGTGCTGTACGCGACCGGCGCCTGCCCCAACCAGGCCCAGCAATACGCCATCGGATGCCTGATCAAGCCGTATAGCGCGGTCGAGCTGGTCAAGGCGATCGAAGCCGTCGATCGTCTGATCCGCGGCAAGACCCCCAAGACGATGCCCAAGGCGCTCAACCTCTATTCGCCTGCGGGCTGACACGCCTTCGCAATATCCCTCTGGCGTAAACCGGCGATGTCGCTAGGTTCCGGGCCTGGGACACGGGAAGGGATGATTTGTGGAACAGACGTTGATTTTTATCGCCATCATCGCTGCGGTGGTGGCCACAGGTTTCGTCGTTCCTGCGTTTCGCCCCTACGTCAGGCCCATGCCATTCGTTGCATTTCTGCTCGGCATTTCGAGCGGTTTTCCATTGACGCTGTTGCTGGCGACAATGACGTTCTGGCTGTCGCGCGTCGGCATCGACAAATCGACGATCGGCTTCGCGATCGGGCTGACCACGCCGTACACGCTCAAATTCCTCTGGGCGCCGCTGGTAGACAAATTGCCGCTGCCATTTCTGACACGGTGGTTTGGACAGCGCAGGGCGTGGCTTTTCCTGATCCAGGCACTGCTGTTTGCCGCCCTTTGGCAATTGGGCGCGAGCGATCCTGCCAATGGGCTCGGCTGGTTTGCGGTCTGTGCGATCATGGTCGCATTCCTTTCGGCAACTCAGGACATTGTCATCGACGCCTACCGCATCGAAATCCTCTCCGACGAGGAATTGCCGCATGGCACCGCGATGAACCAGTTCGGCTATCGCACGGGTAACCTTCTGGCAGGCGCCGGAACGATCTATCTCGCATCGGCCGAAGGCGCGGGTCTCGGCTGGGCTGCGGCATATGGCTTTACCGCTTTTTGCGTCGTGCCTGCGGCCATCGCCGCGCTGTTTGCGGGACCGGGCCAATACGTCGAAAGGCATGCCATCGCAGCGGGTCAGTCGTTCGGCAACTGGCTGGGCGAGACGGTGCTCAATCCGTTTCGCGAGTTCCTCACGCGGAACGGAGCGGTGCTGATCCTTGCCTTCGTGCTCATATACAAGGTCGGCGACGCGATGGGGCAGATCATGCTGGCCCCGATGATTGTCGAGTTGGGATTCAGCGACACCGAATATGTCACGGTAAACAAATTCGTCGGCTTTGCAGCGCTTATCGCCGGTTCTGCTGTCGGAGCCCCCTTTATCGCCTGGCTGGGAATGGGGCGCGCGCTGTTCGTTTCGGGATTGCTGATGATGTTCTCGAATGTCCTGTTTGCAGTTCTGGCCGCAACAGGTCATTCCAATGTCATGCTGGCCATCGCGGTCGGGACCGAGAATTTCACCAGCGGGATCGGCCTGACGGTCTTCGTGACCTATCTGTCAGGCCTGTCCAACCTTGCCTACACCGCAACGCAGTTTGCACTGCTGTCGTCCTTCGCCGCCGTCGGACGGACGTGGCTGTCGGCTCCTTCGGGCTATCTTGCTGAAAATGTCGGATGGGTAAATTTCTGGCTATGCACCGTCGTGATCGCAGTCCCGGGCATGGTGCTGTTGTGGATCCTCTGGAAAAGAGGGTTCGTGGTGGAATCGGTGCGGCAGACGCCGGTCACGGAGCCAGCAGCTGCACCTGCACCTGCCGGGCCGTAACGTTACGGCTGTAAGGGCAATCCGGGCGCGTACAAGGTAGCTGAGGTCTCGCTCCCATCCCGTCTGTCCCGAGCGAAGTCGAGGGACGTACGCGCAACCGTGTGCGAATGCGTCCCTCGACTTCCCGGCCATGCCGGGAAGTTTATCCTGAGCGGCTGGCTCGCCAGCCAGCCGAAGGGCTCGGGAACGCGGAGAGGTGGGGCTATCGGAACGATGAGCCCGTTCTCCGGCGAACGCCGGAGCCCAGGGGGCAGATGGCACTGCAGTCGCCCTGGATTCCGGCTTTCGCCGGAAAACGGGTGCGGAGTTAATCCGGCGCCTGCCCGTTGGCCTTGAGCACCTCGCCCGCCAGATAGAGCGAGCCTGCGATCAGCACCGGCATCGGCTCGCGCTCCGATAGCCCGGCCACCGCAGCCTCCACATCCGCCATCGCCTCGACCTCGATCCCCGACGTCAGGCACGCCTGGAACGCATCGGCATCATGCCATTCATGCCCCGGTACCGGCAGCGCGGTGACGCTGGCCAGATAGGGTTCAAGCGGGCCGAGCAAGGCGCCGGGCTGCTTGTTCGACAGCATGCCGATGATCAGGTGCACCTTGCCGCCCATGGCTGCGACATGCCGTGCGAGCGCTGCGCCTGCATCGGGATTGTGCCCGCCATCGAGCCACACCGCCTCGCCCGTGCCCAGCAGGGCGGTCAGCGGGCCATCGCCCAGCCGCTGCAGCCGCGCGGGCCAGTCGGCCCAGCCCATCGCGGCGGACAGCGCGCTGTCCGGGATGGCGACCGCGCTCTGGTGGCGGATCATCGCGACGGCCAGCGCGGCGTTGTCGGCCTGGTGCTCGCCGGGCAGGCGCGGCACCGGCAGGATGAGCCGTCCGTCGACATCGCGATAATGCAGCCGACCCTGATACAGCGCCGCGTCCCAATCCTCGCCGCGCACTTTCACGAACGCCCCGGCGCGCATCGCCTGGCCCGCGATCGCGCCCATCATCCCGGTGGCATAGCGCTGGATCACCAGCGGCACGTCCGCCTTGGCGATGCCGGATTTCTCGAAGGCGATCCGCTCCATCGGCAGGTCCGGGGTGCCCTCTTCGGGGGCGAGCAGAAAGGCTTCGTGGTCGATGCCGAGCGCGGCAATGCCGCACACCGCAGGGCGCGGCAGAACGTTGGTCGCATCGAGCCTGCCGCCGAGGCCGACCTCGATCACGCAGGCATCGGCGGGCGTCTCGGCAAAGGCGAGGAAGGCGGCGGCGGTTGTCACCTCGAAGAAACTCGCGCCGGTGCCCTCGGCAATGTCGAGCACCCGCGCCAGATAGGCGGCGAGCATATCGTCGTCGATCAGCCGCCCGGCGATGCGGATGCGTTCGTTGAAGCGCACCAGATGCGGGCTGGTATACACATGGCAAGTCTGCCCCGACGCCTCGATCGCGGCGCGCAGGAACGCGCAGGTCGATCCCTTGCCGTTGGTGCCCGCGACATGGAACACCGGCGGCAGGCGGTGATGCGGATCGCCCAGCCGCGCGAGCAGCGCGGTGATCCGCTCGAGCCCCAGCACGTCGCGCCCGGGCGACAATGCGGTGAGGCGGTCGAGCTGGGTCTGGACGCCGGGGTCGGACGAGACGGCGTGGTCTGCCATCAAGCCTTCTCCCCTTCAGGGGAGAGGGAAGAGCCGCGAAGCGGCGAAGGGAGAGGGGAACATGAATTGAGGTCGGGCGACGTCCCCTCTCCCCAGCCCTCTCCCCTGAAGGGGAGAGGGAGTTTCACGCAGCCGCCTTCGCCGCCATCAGGAAATCGATCACGCTGCCCAGCCGATCGCGCAGGTCCTTGCGCTCGACCACCATGTCGAGCATCCCGTGCTCGAGCAGATATTCGGAGCGCTGGAAGCCCTCGGGCAGTTTCTCGCGGATCGTCTGCTCGATCACCCGCTGCCCGGCAAAGCCGATCAACGCGTTGGGCTCGGCCATCTGGACATCGCCCAGCATCGCATAGCTGGCGGTCACGCCGCCGGTGGTGGGGTCGGTCAGCACGACGATGTAGGGCAGCCCCGCTGCGTGCAGCCGCGTGATCGCAACCGTGCTGCGCGGCATCTGCATCAGCGACAATATGCCTTCCTGCATCCGCGCGCCGCCGGCGGCGGTGAAGATGACATAAGGGCATTTCTCGGCAATCGCGCGTTCGGTCCCGGCGATGAACGCCGCGCCGACGGCCATGCCCATCGATCCGCCCATGAACGCGAAATCCTGCACCCCGACCACGGCCTTGCTGCCCTTGAGCCGGCCCAAAGCGTTAGTCAGCGCATCGTTGCCGACATTGGCGGCGCGCGCGGCCTTGAGCCGGTCGACGTACTTCTTGCTGTCGCGGAACTTGAGCGGGTCTTCTGTGACCGTCGGCGAGGGCAGTTCTTCCCACAATTGGTCGTCGAACAGCATGCCGAAGCGCCGCTGCGCCCCGATGCGTTCGTGATGGTTGCACTTCGGGCAGACCGATAGATTGTCCTCGAACTCCTTGGCGAACACCATTTCGCCGCAGGCCTTGCACTTGTGCCACAGATTGTCCGGGCTTTCGTCCTGGCGGGCGATGAAGGGGATGGCGTTGCGGACTCGGCTGAACCAGTTCATGGGCGTGCTCCTCAGACGGCTGCGGTGTGGCGCGCGGTGGCGATGGCATGGCTGAGCGTGCGGACGTAGTCGCGCACCGGGCCTGCGGCATCCGCGCCGTGCTGGCTGACAATCTCGACGATCGCGCTGCCCACGACAACCCCATCAGCAACGCGCCCGATCGCGGCGGCCTGCTCGGGGGTGCGCACGCCAAAGCCCACCGCGATCGGCAGGTCGGTCGAGGCCTTTAGCCGCGCGACCGCTTCCTCGATGCTCGCCTGCACCGCCTGCTGCTTGCCGGTGATCCCTGCGACCGAGACGTAGTACAGAAACCCGCCTGCGCCTTCGAGCACCGCGGGCAGCCGTGCGGCATCGGTGGTGGGCGTCGCGAGCCGGATCGGGGCGATACCCTTGGCGCGAAGAGCCGGGCCGAGCGCGGCGTCTTCCTCGACCGGAATGTCGACGCAGATCACGCCATCGACGCCAGCTTGCGCGCACGCATCGGCGAACCATTCGGGACCGCGCCGGGTCATCGGGTTGGCATAGCCCATCAGCACCAGCGGCACGTTCGGATGGCGCCTGCGGAAACCGGTGGCGATCTGCAGGATGTCTGCGGTCTTGGTGCCCGCCGCCAGCGAGCGCAGGTTCGCCGCCTGGATCGCGGGGCCATCGGCCATCGGATCGGTGAACGGCATGCCCAATTCGATCACATCCGCGCCGCCTTCGACCAAAGCGTCGAGGATGGCGGGGGTGGAGGCGGCGTCAGGATCGCCAGCGGTGACGAAGCAGACAAGCGCCGCGCGGTCAGCGGGGAAGGCGGAAGAGAGGCGCGCGCTCATTGAGCCCTCTCCCCTTCAGGGGAGAGGGTTGGGAGAGGGGCCTGCACAGCCGCTTCAATAACCATCAACACACCTTCCATACCGGTCATAACATCATAGTTCGTAAAGCGAAGCACCCGATATCCTTGGCTTTCAAGATACCGTGTCCGTTGTGCATCATAGGCATCGCGCCCGTCATGCGTATCGCCGTCCACTTCAATCACCAGCATCGGAGTTCGCGATGCGAAGTCAGCGATGTAATTGCCTATGACCTTTTGTCGTCTGAACTTCACGCCTGAAAACCGCTTTGCGCGGAGTTCCAGCCATAATCTGATTTCGGGTTCGGTGGCTTCAACGCGCATCGCCTTTGCGCGTTTGGTGAGACGTTCGGGTCGCACTTCATCCCCCTCTCCCAACCCTCTCCCCTGAAGGGGAGAGGGCTATATGCTCACATCTCCACCCCGAGCTTCTCGGCCACCGTGAAGATATCCTTGTCGCCACGTCCGCACAGGTTCGCGAGGATGATCGCATCGCGGTCCATGGTCGGCGCGACCTTCGTCACCGCTGCAATCGCATGCGCAGGCTCGAGCGCTGGGATGATGCCTTCGGTGCGGCAGAGCAGCTGGAAGCCGTCGAGCGCCTCGTCATCGGTGATCGCAGTGTATTCGACCCGGCCCATGTCCTTGAGCCAGGCGTGTTCGGGGCCGATGCCGGGATAATCCAGCCCTGCGCTGATCGAATGGCCCTCGGTGATCTGGCCGTCCTCGTCCTGCAGCAGATAGGTCTTGTTGCCGTGGAGGATACCGGGGAAGCCGCCCAGCAGGCTGGCGGCGTGCTCGTTGCCGTCGAGGCCGTATCCTGCGGCTTCGACCCCCAGCATCTTCACGTCGTCATCGAGAAAGGGATGGAACAGGCCAAGCGCGTTCGATCCGCCGCCGATCGCCGCGACCAGCAGGTCGGGCAGGCGGTTGATGCGGCTGAGCATCTGCGCGCGCGCTTCCTTGCCGATCACGCTCTGGAAATCGCGGACCAGTTCAGGATACGGGTGCGGGCCGGCGGCGGTGCCGATGATGTAGAAGGTGTCGTGGACGTTGGCGACCCAGTCGCGCAGCCCCTCGTTCATCGCGTCCTTGAGCGTCGCTGCGCCGCTGGTCACGGGGATGACCTCGGCGCCGAGCAGCTTCATCCGGAACACATTGGGCTGCTGCCGCGCGACATCGGTCGCGCCCATATAGATCACGCAGGGCAGCCCGAAGCGCGCGCAGACGGTGGCGGTGGCGACGCCGTGCTGGCCCGCGCCGGTCTCGGCGATGATCCGGGTCTTGCCCATCCGCATCGCGAGCAGGATCTGGCCGATGCAGTTGTTGATCTTGTGCGCGCCGGTATGGTTGAGCTCGTCGCGCTTGAACCAGATTTGCGCGCCTTTATCCGGAGCAGCGCCCTTGCGCAGTTCCTCGGTCAACCGCTCGGCATAATAGAGCGGGCTGGGACGCCCGACATAATGTTCGAGCAGATCATCGAACTGCGCCTTGAACGCGGGGTCGGCCTGGGCTGCGCGATAGTGTTTCTCGAGATCGAGCACCAAAGGCATCAGGGTTTCTGCAACATAGCGCCCGCCGAACTGGCCGAAATGGCCCTGTGCGTCGGGTTGATTGCGATAGCTGTTAAGCTGGGGTGCTGCGTTGGTCATGGTTGGCAACCGCTTGGCAAAAGCGGGCGATCTTGTCCATATCTTTGACTCCCGGCGCGCTCTCCACGCCCGAGGAGACATCGACCAGAGGCGCATGCGTCGCCGCCAGCGCTTCTTCGACATTGTCGGGGTCCAGACCTCCCGCCAGCCCCCAGGGCAGCAGGTGCTGGTGGCCAGTCAGCAGCGACCAATCGACGACCGTTCCGTTGCCGCCGGGGAGCGCCTGCGCGGGCGCATCGAACAGCAGGCGGTCGGCGATGCCGTCGAAGCGGCGCGCATTGTCGAGCGTTTCGGCGCTGCGCAGACCCAGTGCCTTCCACACCTCGACCGCCATGTGCTGCTTCACGATGGCCAGCCATTCAGGCTTTTCCGAGCCGTGGAACTGGATCACGTCGGGGCGTACGGCGCGGTACGCTTTCTGCGTCAGCTCGGGTGAGGCGTTGACCAGCAACAGCACGACCTTGAGGCTGGCGGGCGTACGGCGGCGCAGGTCCGCTGCCTGCTCGAGCGACACGTGGCGCGGGCTCTTCTCGAAGTGGACGAGCCCGATATGGCTCGCGCCGTTGGCGGCGGCGGCATCGATGGCGGCTTCGGTGGACAGGCCGCAGATCTTGATCAGGGTGGTCATGCTTCTTCCGTTTTTTCGTTTCTCGTCATTCCCGCGAAAGCGGGAATCCCGCTTTGATCCAACGCCGCCACAGAAGCGGGACCCCCGCGTTCGCGGGGGTGACGAATTTTCGTTTACCGCACAATATCAATTTGCCGGAGAATGGGTGAGGTCAAAAGGAACCAGCCCTCACAACGTCGCCATGATCTCTCGCGCGGCGTTGTCGGGCTCGGCCGCGCGGGCGATCGGGCGGCCGATGACCAGCACCGAGGCACCGGCATCGCGCGCCTGGCGAGGGGTCACCGCGCGCTTCTGGTCGCCTGCAGTAGCGCTGGCGGGGCGAACGCCGGGCACCACGAAGAACCCGTCGCGCCACTGGTGGCGCACCGCGCCGACCTCCTGGCCCGAACACACGATGCCGTCGAGCCCGGCCTGATGCGCCAAATCCGCCAGCCGCAGCACGCTGTCGTGCGCGCTGCCGGCCATGCCGATCTGGCCCATGTCATCATCATCCAGGCTGGTCAGCATCGTGACCGCGACCACCTTGGTGTTGGCGCCAGCGGCGGCCTTGGCGTCTTCCATCATCGCACGGCCGCCTGCGGCGTGGACGGTGACGATCGCCGGTTCGAGCACATGGATCGCCTGCATCGCGGCGGCGACGGTGTTGGGAATGTCGTGCAGCTTCAGGTCGAGGAAGATCGGCAGGCCAAACTTGGCGATCTCGTGGACGCCGTGATGGCCATGCGCGCAGAAGAATTCCAGGCCCAATTTCACCCCGCCGACATGCGCGCGGACCGATTGCACCAGCGCCCCGGCGCGTGCCAGATCGGGCAGATCGACAGCAAGATAGATGGGATTGGACATGATCTGCGCGGGACCCCCTGTTGATGGTATCATACCGAGCGCAGCGCGCTCTCGGGCTCTTGTTCGTTCGTCATTATCGCAGGCGGTGGCGGTGGCGCGGCCTGCACCGGTACCGCGGCAGGGGCTGCGGATGCCGCTGCCGCCGCTCGCATCTGGTTGGCCTCGAGCGTCGCGATCCGCCGCTTCATCCGCCAGCTCGCGGTGCGGTGATACGCCCAGAGCGGCAGGAACCCTGCAAGGAACGTCAGCGCCAGCAGCACCGGCAGCTTGGTCACCAGCTGCAGCCCGCCCCACAGGTCGACGGTGACGGCCTGCCAGTTGTTGTAGGCGAACACGACGAACACCACGGCAAGCATGATGATCACCAGCGTCTTCAGGAACTGCATGACCGCGGTGTCTCCTTAAAGTCTGCCCGCGTCCCGGCGGTCAGCCAGAGCATAGGAGCATAATCCCCGATTGGCCAGACGCTTGGGTTTTGGTGCCCGGATCAGCCGAACACCCGCGCGAAAATCGTGTCGACATGCTTGAAATGGTAATCGAGGTTGAACTTCTCCTCGATTTCCGCAGGCGAGAGCGCGGCGGTGACTTCGGCATCGGCCTTGAGCAGTTCGAGCAGCGACAGCGCGCCATCCGATTCCCACACCTGCATCGCGTTGCGCTGGACAAGGCGATAGGCGTCCTCGCGGCTGACCCCGGCCTGGGTGAGCGCCAGCAGCACCCGCTGCGAGTGGACAAGCCCGCCCATCTTGTCGAGATTCTTCTGCATCCGCGCAGGATAGACGAGCAGCTTGTCGATTACCCCGGTCAGCCGCGCGAGCGCGAAGTCGAGCGTGATCGTCGCATCGGGGCCGAAGAAGCGCTCGACCGAACTGTGCGAGATATCGCGCTCGTGCCACAGAGCGACGTTCTCCATCGCCGGGATGGCGGCGGCGCGGACGACGCGGGCAAGCCCGGTGAGGTTCTCGGTCAGCACCGGGTTGCGCTTGTGCGGCATTGCCGATGAGCCCTTCTGGCCGGGGGAGAAATACTCCTCGGCCTCAAGCACTTCGGTGCGCTGCAGATGGCGCACTTCGGTCGCCAGCCGCTCGACCGACGATGCGATGACGCCCAGCGTGGCAAAGTACATTGCATGGCGATCGCGCGGGATGACCTGGGTCGAGACCGGCTCGAGCGCGAGGCCCAGTTTCTTGGCGACATGCGCCTCGACGCGCGGATCGATGTTGGCGAAGGTGCCGATCGCGCCCGAAATCGCGCAGGTGGCGATCTCGGCGCGGGCCGCCTTGAGGCGGGCGCGGCAGCGGTCGAACTCGGCATAGGCCTGCGCGAGCTTGAGCCCGAAGGTGGTCGGCTCGCCATGGATGCCGTGGCTGCGGCCGATGGTGGGGGTGTATTTGTGTTCCATCGCGCGGCGCTCGATCGCCTCGAGCAGCGCGTCGAGATCGGCCATCAGGATGTCGCTGGCGCGCGCCAACTGCACCGCAAGGCAGGTGTCGAGCACGTCCGAGCTGGTCATGCCCTGGTGCATGAACCGCGCCTCGTCGCCGACCTGCTCGGCCACCCAGGTCAGGAAGGCGATAACATCGTGCTTGGTCACCGCCTCGATCGCGTCGATCGCCGCGACATCGATCACCGGGTTGGTTGCCCACCATGCCCACAGCGCCTTGGCGGCGGACTTGGGCACCACGCCCAGCTCGGCCAGCGCGTCGGTGGCGTGCGCCTCGATCTCGAACCAGATGCGGAACTTCGCCTCGGGCTCCCAGATGGCGGTCATGGCGGGGCGGGAATAACGGGGGACCATAAGCTGTCCTTGCAACTGGAGCGTGGGGCAATCAGGGCACCCTTGCGCCCCGGCGGTTTCGCCCGCGCAGCTAGCAGCAAGCGGGCGGCTGTTCAACCACGGGCCGCCGCGCTTACCGCTATTCGTCGGCGAGCGCGGTGAAGGTAAAGTTGCGGAACTTTGCCTCGCCCGGCCCGGCCGCGTACAGCCCGGGACGCAGCATCAGGAAGCCGCCGCGCACATTGTGGTGATAGCCTGAGACTTCCATGCCGCGATCGAACTTGACCCAGGTCTTGCCGCCATCGCCCGAGGTGTGGAAGCTGACGATATGACGGCGGTTGGTGACGCGCAGGCGCATTGCGGACCCATGCGGATTGACGGGGCGCGCCCGCTCGATGCCGTACTGGTGGGTCACGAAGCGCTCGGCATCGAAGCCCAGGCCAGCGTACAATTTGTCGTCATAGAACAATACCAGCCCGGCAGTGCCGCCCGGGGCCAGCTCGATATCGCATTCGAACCGGTAGGAGGTGTCGCCTGCGGTCAGCAGCAACGGCGATCCGGTCGAAGGCGCGAGCCCCTTGCCACGCAGGAACAAGGTGTTGTCCTGAACGCGGGCCCGCGCCGCCTCGTCGGGGGCGGGGCGGAAGAACGACCATTTGGTGCCGAGCTGCAGCATCGCGAAGTCATCGCTCAGCGCCATGCCGTGGGGCAGCGCCTTGCCCCCCTTGGGCTTGGCAAGCGGTTGCGACAGATCGCCGCCGGTCATCTTGAACCAGCCATCGGCGGTCCATTCGACAGGATCGAGCAGACATTGCCGCCCCAGCGTCCAGAAGCCGTTCTCATAGCCGTGATACAGGCTCCACCACGATCCATCGGGCGCCTCGACCAGGCTGGCATGGCCGCGCGACCACCAGGCTTCGCGGATGTCGGTGGTGCGCACGAGGGGATTGCCGGGATGCTGCTCCCACGGGCCGTGGATCGATCGCGAGCGGGCAGCGATCACCATATGCCCCGTGGGAGGGCCCGCCGTACCGCCCACGGCGGTCAGCATGTAGAAATAGTCCCCGATGCGGTGGATCTTGGGGCCTTCGGGGGCAAAGCCCTCGACATCCCATTCGGTCGGATAGCGCCAGGGGTCGTAGACATGCTCGACCTGTCCCACGACGCGCATCCCGTCGTCGGACAGCCGCACCCGGTCGCCGCCCGACAGGAACAGCCAGCGCGAGCCATCTTCGCCCACCGCATGGCATGGGTCGATATGGCTGTGCAGCCCCAGCGGCACGGGGTCACTCCACGGGCCGTCGATATCGTCTGCCCAGATCACGAAGATGTCGTTCTTGGGGCTGGCCTTGACCGGGATGTAGATAAAGTAGCGCCCTTGATGTTTCTCCAGGCTGACCGCCCAGACCGATCCGATGTTGCGTGTCAGCGCTGGCTTGCGCGGCTGCCAGTTCACCAGATCGCGCGAATGCCAGATCAGCAGGCCGGGATAGGATTCGAAGCTCGAAAAGGTGAGGTAATAATCCTCGCCATCCTTGAGGATCGCAGGGTCGGGCCGGTCGCCCGACAGCACCGGGTTGAAGAAGCGGCCATCGCCCAGATCGGCGATGCGCTGCTTGTCGAGGCCCCGGCGCCATTTCGGGGAAGGTGCCTTCGAGGAAGGCTCTGGCGCCGGGGAGGCGCTTGCAGGCACAGGATATGCAAGCCCCAAGGTGGCAAGGGAAGCAGAAGCAATCGCACTGCGGCGGCTGAGCAGGGGCTGGCGGACTTTCACAGCGCCAGCCCGGTGGTGCGTGCCCACGCGCGCCAAAGCTCGGGCCAGGCTTCGACTGGCTTGCCGATCGCCTTGCGCAAGCCAAAGCCGTGCCCGCCATGCTCGAACAGATGCGTCTCGACACGGATACCCTTCGCCCTGAGCGCAGCGCGCAGCAGCAGGGTGTTGTTGACCGGCACCGCGTCGTCATCCTCGGCATGGAGCAGGAAGAACGGCGGCGCGTCGGCGGGCACGTTGCGGTGTGGCGAATGCGCGGCCTCGATCGCGGGGCTCGCATTCTTGCCGACCAGCAGCTCGCGCGATCCGGCGTGCGCATCGGGCGCGGTCATCGCAATGACCGGATAGATCGGCGCGGCGCTGTGCGGCTTGGCCGAAAGCGCGTCGGCGGCATCGACTGGCGCGTAGACCTTGGCATCGAACCGCGTGGCAAGGTCAGCGCACAGGTGCCCGCCGGCGGAAAAGCCCATCGCCGAGACGCGCTCGGGATCGACCGCGAAATCGCCCGACCGCGCGCGGATCAGCCGCATCGCGCGCTGCGCATCGGCGAGCGCCACATCGGGCCCCGCCGCCCAGCCTTCGCCCGGCAAGCGGTAGAACAAGACGAACGCGGTAAAGCCGCGCGCTGCCAGCCAGCGGCCCATCTCATAGCCTTCCTTGTCGACCACCACCCAGCGATAGCCGCCGCCCGGGGTGATCAGCACCGCTGCGCCATTGGGGCGGTCGGGCTGGAAGACGGCCATGCGCGGCGTGGTGATGCCATAGACCGCGCGGTCGGTGACCAGCCGGTCGGTCGAGCGTTCCTGCACCCTTTCGGTCAGCGACCTGGCTGGCATTCCTGGCGCGCCGCCTGGCCACAGATCGATGGTTTCGGAAGGCTGCGGCAGGCCAGGCGGGAGCGGCCCGTCCGGAACCTGCGGCACGGCGGTCTGCGCCCATGCACTGTGCGTCAGCCCCAAAGCCAGAGGAGCCGCCATAAGGGATCGGCGATCGATCGTCATGGCGGCTCCTCCGGTCAGTTCAGCATGAACAGCGTAAATTCGCTGCCCGGTTATGATCAGTATTTGAAGCGCGCACCCAGGAAGAAGTTGCGGCCGAAATGGTTGTTCTCGTAATTCCGGTTCGCATCGAAATCGGTGAAGCGATAACGATAGGTGTCGAGCAGGTTGTTGCCTTCGAGCGAGATTTCCGCCCACTCGGTCAGCTTGTAGCGGATGGAAGCATCGACGTTCCACTGTGAACCATAGCCTTCCAGCACGTTGCCGGTGCCGCTGGCGCCCTCGTGATAGCGGCTGCGATAGGTGGCCATGACACGGGCCGAGAAATCGCCATCGTCATAATAGAAGGTGCCGTTGAATGCCCGCTTCGAAACGTTGGCCAGCGCCGCCGACCGGGTGACGTTGACCAATGCGCCGCCGGGGACGATCGCCGGACCCTGCAACGTGAAATCGGCGTTGCTGTCGATGAAGGTCGCATTGGCGAGAATGCCGAAATGCGAGATGAACCCTTCGGCAAAGATGCTGAACGGGATCTGCGCGGCCAGTTCGACGCCCTTCAGCTTGGCTCCGGTGCCGTTCACCGTGGTGGTCAGCGTCCAGATCGGCTGGGTCAGCAGCGCCGGGTTGAGCGCGGCGGGCGAGGAGGGGTTGAGCACCGAGACCGGCAGCCCGGTCTGGGCAAAGGTCGCCTCGGTGATTGCCGCCGACTGGGTGAAGCTGTCGACGTTCTTGATGAAGCCCGCGATCGACAGCAGCGCCTGCGGCGCGAAATACCATTCCACCGCCACGTCGTAATTCGTCGCCCGGAACGGTTCGAGGAACGGATTGCCGCTGTTGACGCGGAAGTTGAAGCCGTCGGCCGAACCGCCCGGGGTGAGCGAGCCCAGAGTTGGACGGGTGATCACTTCGGCCGCAGCCAGGCGCACGATCAGGTTCTGCGTGGGATACAGCGCCACATTGGCGGCGGGCAGCCAGTCGTCATAGCTGCGCTCGACGGTCGCTTCGACGCCGCTGACCAGGCCGTAAGACGATTGCTCGGTCTTCACATAGCGGATGCCGGCGTTGAGCGCGTATTCCAGGCCGAGCAGCTCGCCCTTGGCATCGAACTGCAGATAGCCGCCCTTGGTGGTTTCCTGCACGCCGCGGTTGTTGCCCGCATCAAGCGCCAGCGGTCGTTCGTAGAGCTTGGTAAACGCGGTCGCTGCATCGAGATTGGGGACCAGCCATGCGTTGGTGTTGCCAGCAGGCTGACCGGCCTTGCCCAGGTTGAACAGTTCGGACAGCTGCGGGGTCGCCTGGAAGCCGTAAACCGCGCTGGGGCCGAACACGCTCGATGCCGAGCAGGTGATGGTTCCCAGCACCCGGTCAAGCCCGCCATTGCCGCACACCGCAGTATCACGTGTAAACGCCTGGGTGTCGAAGTTGAACCGCCGCCAGACGACACCTGCCTTGATGGTGAAGTCCTCGGTGACGTCCCATTCGGTGCGAAGCTGCCCGGTCTTGAACCGGTTTTCGATCTGAGAGGGGCGGTCGCGGATTTCGGCGAGCTGGAACACCGCAGGATCGGTGACGCTGGTGCCGAAGGTCAGCTTCGGCCGCTTCATGTCGGTATAGTCGTAGCTATAGCCTTGTGCGTCGCGGTCGTCGAACACGATGGTGGTTTCAACCGGGATATCGGCATTGGACTTGGAAAGGCCGCCGACCAGTGTGAACCGGAAGTTGTCCGTCACGTCCTGATCCCAGGTGCCGCCGATCTGATAGAATTCGGTCGTGCTCTTGCGCAGATAATGCTCGGTGCGCACCCATGCGTCGTTGAGCGTCGCCGAGATCATGTTGTTGTTGGCGTCGTACACAGGATTGACGACGTCGATCGACCGCTCGTTGGAGCGCAGCAGCACTTCGCCCCAGCGTTCGCGGCGATCGCTGTTGAAATTGGAATACAGCCCGTCGATCGAGAACTTGGTGGCGTCGCTGGGCGCGAACTGAACCGATGCGGTGACCCCCAGACGTTCCCGGTCGTGCTTGACTTCGCCGTAGCGCGGAATGCGCGGATGGAAGGCCAGCGCGGCCTGATCGCAGGCCGCGTTGCGGCCATTCACATAGACGCCACCGGCATTGCGCACAGCGGTCGTATTCGTGGCGCTCTGCTGGAAGCACGGGGTGCCGTTGACCGAGTCAAACCGCGCCTGCGCCCAGCGCACAGTGTTGTTGCCCAGTTCCAGCACCTGCGTCTTCTGGTACGCGGCCGACACCGACACCCCGAAGGTGCCAGAGTCATTGCGCCAGCTCAGCAGTCCGGCGAGGCGCGGGCCGACATATTCCGACAGGTCGTTATAGCTTGCCACGGCCGATCCGACCGCCGTCAATCCGGCCTTGGCGGCCAGTGGGTTGCCGGTGTTGAGATCGACCACCGCGCCCAGCGAACCTTCGTCCAGGCTGGCCTCGGCAGTCTTGTGGACCACGATCGAGCTGAACAGCTCGGAGGCGAACACGTTGAAATCGAAGGCGCGGTCGCGGTTGGCCGAAGCGCCATCGGTGGAGGTGGCAACGGTTTCAAGGCCGTTGACGCGGACGCGGGTGAACTGGCTGGAAAGACCACGCACCGTGATCGAGCGGCCTTCGCCTGCGTCGCGGGTGATCGAGATGCCGGGGATGCGCTGCAGCGATTCCGCGAGGTTCTGGTCGGGAAACTTGGCGATGTCCTCGGCGACGATCGCATCGACTGAACCGACCGTGGTACGCTTGAGGTTGATCGCAGCTTCGAGCGACTGGCGAAAGCCGGTGACGACGATTTCATCGGCGGAGACGGATTCCGGTGTGGCGACCTGCTCGTCGGCGGTCGCGGTGGCGTCCTGTGCCTGCGCCGATCCTGCCGCGCCCAATGCGCAACCTGCCAGCAACATTCCCTTGAACAACGAAACGCGGCTGACCCGCAGCGAAACCTGATTGCGCATGATATTCCCCTCCAATTGCCCATTTCGGGCCTATTGCTACCGGTGTCAAAGGGGAAGACGCAGCCGCGTCACTCCATCTCAGGCACCACTGCTCCCAACTTCCGATGCCTTGACCGATGGGCATCGAGATTCCTTCCAGCCCAGCCGTCGTCGTTCCGACGGATCACGGTAACCGGTGTCATTATGTATTGCCCTCTCGCCGGGCCTCTGTCAATAACCATGGCAACGGGAGAGAACAACATGCTTGCAAGCCTTGGAAAAACCCTGTGCATCACTGTGTTTGCACTGACCGCACTCAGCCCCGCGCTGGCCGAGCCGCACCCCGCCGACCCCACGCAAGGGGGCGCAGGCGGGCGAATCATCAAGGTGACGACATTGGCCAAATCGGGCCCGGGATCGTTTGCCGAAGCGCTCGCCACCAAGGGTCCGCGCATCATCGTGTTCGAGGTCGGCGGGGTGATCGATCTCGATCGCAGTTCGATCGACATCACCGAGCCTTTCGTCACCATCGCGGGGCAGACCGCGCCTTCTCCCGGCATTACGCTGATCAAGGGCGGGATCGATGTGAAGACGCACGATGTCGTGGTTTCGCACCTGCGCGTGATGACCGGAGCGGACGGTCAGGCGCGGATGTCGGGCTGGGAGGCCGACGCCTTCTCGACCGTCGCGGCGCGCAACATCGTCGTCGAACATTGCAGCTTCCTGTGGGGGGTGGACGAGAACATGTCCGCGTCGGGTCCGCGTTTTGCCGGTAACACGGTCGCGGAATGGCGCGCCGGGACCAGCCACCATATCGTCTTCCGCGACAATCTGGCAGCAGAGGGTCTTGCGGTTTCGAGCCACCCCAAGGGCGAGCATTCCAAAGGATCGCTGATCCACGACAATGCCACCCACATCACCTTCTACCGCAACGTCTGGGCGCACCATGTCGAGCGCTCGCCATTGGTCAAGGGCGGCGCACAGGTCGCGATGATCAACAACCTGATCTTCAACCCCCAGCACCGCGCGGTGCACTATAATCTGATGAATCTCGAATGGCTGGGGCAGGAATACGTCACCGGTGAGATCACCGCGGTCGGCAATGTCATGCGCGGCGGCAACGACACCAAAGAGGGGCTGCCGTTCCTGATGCTGGGGGGCGACGGCGACCTTGCCTATTACGGCAAGGACAACCGCGCGGTCGACCGGCACGGCAATCCGCTGCCGCAGTTCGGGCGCTATGGCGAGACCCGCGCCAAGCTGATCACCGCCAGGGCGCCGCTCGCCGACCTGTCGCAATACCGCATCCTGCCGTCGGGCGAGGTCGAGACGTCTCTGCTGCAGACCGCAGGCGCGCGCCCCTGGGACCGGGCGCCCGATGACATCCGCGTATTGTTCTTCGTCGCCGAAGGGCGCGGCGACATCATCGACGACGAAAGCGAGGTTGGCGGTTACCCATCGCCGGTGGCGACCTTCGCGCCGTTCAACGAGGCCGACTGGGATATCGCCACGATGACGCCGAGGTCGGGCCGCTATCCGGGGCAGAAGGGCGCGCCGCAGGAAGCGCTCTCGGCCCGTGACCGCGAAATGCGGCAACCTCAGCCATGAGCCTGCTGCTCTCGCTGGTGCTGGCCGCCGCTCCGCCGATGGCGGTGATCGACGAGGCGGACACCGTGCGCCGCGAGCCGCCGCCGCATGGTGCGATTGGCATGAGCACCGCATGGCGGATCAGCGATCATGCGCCGCAGCCGCGCCGGATGGAGTTTCGCCGCCGCACGCTCGATGTCGGGTCCGCGATCGGCGAGCACTCGATTGCGCATGACGAGGTCTATTACGTGCTCGATGGCGAGGGCGAGGTGGTCTCCGACGGCCAGCGCGCGACGCTGAAGCCCGGGATGACCGCGTATCTGTATGACGGCGCGGTGGTCGGCATCTGGCAGAAAGGCGACAAGCCGCTTGCGCTGATCATCGCCTATCCGGTGTCAGAGCCTAGGCAAGCGCCGGTCAGCTCCCCGGCTGGACGTAAGGAGCCCTAGCCCACAGTTCGCGTTCCCAACGCCGGGGATCGTTTTCCACCATCGCCGTGCCGTCGCCCACGACCAGTGTCGCGCGCCCGGGCAGCGTGTAGGGCGACCAACTCGCGAGCCCCGGCGTGCCGGTCTTGGCCAGACCCGCAAACGCCTGCATCATCACGTCACGGGTCGTGCGTGCACCCGCATCGGTGCCGCTCATGCTGCCGGGGGCATCGAGCGTGCCGAAGACATAAGGGATATCGTCAGTGTGCGCCGCGCCGCGCAAGCGGTCGATCGGCGAGGGGCGGTCGAGCTGGTAGACCCAGGTCGCCTTCGCGCCTGCCTTTGCCCGTTCGTCCGCCTCGATCACCTGACCCGGCCACGACCGGCCCGCTGTGGTCGCGGAATAGAAGATCCGTTCGGGCGTCCAGTCGGGATATTGCGTGCGGTACTGCGCCACCACCCAGCTAACATCGAGGTCGATCTTGATTTCGGGCGTTATCCGCGCGGCGAGGTTGTCCCAGCTGAGGCCTTGCAGCTTTGGGCCCTTGGGGTCGATGAACGCGCGCGTCTCCTCGCGCGTGTTGCCCAGGATCATCGGGATGTGATTCGATTGCGGCGCGGCATCGGGCCAGAACGGATGGCGCGGCAGGTTGGTCATGTCGAGCACCGGGCCGAAATAGACCGGCCCGCCCATGATCGGATCGGGAGCGGTGAGCGCTTCGACGATGCGTTCGGATGGGACGGTCAGCAGACTTTCGGCATCGCCCGGCTGCAACCCCAGCGCCGCGATCAGCGCCTGCGTCCGTTTCCAGGCATTGCCCGGACCGCTAGCGGTCACCTGCTGGCCGCTCATCGTCGCCGCGCTGTGAAACAGGCCATCGGCTGCGGGCATCGCCATCAGCGTCGCGATCTTCGCGCCGCCGCCCGACTGGCCGAACACCATCACGCGTGCCGGATCACCGCCAAAGCCTGCGATATTGTCGCGCACCCATTGAAGTGCGAGGATCAGGTCGAGCTGGCCAAGGTTGCCGCTATCGGCAAAACGCTCCCCCAAGGGTTTGAGCCAGGCATAGCCGAGCGCATTGAGCCGGTGGTTGACGGTCACAACGACCATGTCGCCCGCCGCCGCGAGCCTTTGCCCGTGCGTCAGCGGATCGGTGACGGTGCCGTTGGAGTAGGCGCCGCCGTGGAAATAGACCATCACCGCGCGCTTGGCGTTCGCATTTGCCTCGGGCGTCCAGACGTTGAGGAACAGGCAATCCTCGGACTGCGGCAGGTCGGGGTTGCCCCGCTGCGGCGCGATCGGGGCGAAGTCCTGTGCCTTGATCGCGCCATCGGCCACCACCGGCAGCGCGCGCGCGAACCGCTGGGCGCGGCCATAGCGGATGCCCTTGAAGGCCAGCACACCCTGTTCGCGCAAGCCGGTAAAGCGCCCTACCCTGGGGTCGGGGGCCTTCGCCAGCGCCGGAGTGCCAATCAGCGCCGCACCAGCGCCCAGCAGCGAACGCCGGGAAAGCTCAGCGCCGGACATCGCCACCGGCGGACGAGAATGCCGCCAGCTCGGCCGCGCCGATCAGGCACATGTCGCCGGGCAGCGAATGCTTGAGCGCGGCGAGCGCCAGCCCGGTTTCGGCCATCGCCTGGGCATCGCCGCCTTGCAGATACTGGTGCAGCACGCCTGTGGCAAAGGCATCGCCGGTGCCGATCCGGTCGATGATGCCGGTGACGTCGATTTCGGCGGTCTGGTGCTTGGACTCACGGGTATCGACCCGCGCCGCGATGCGATGGTGATCGCTGCTGACCACATGGCGCGCGGTCGAGGCGACCAGTTCGAGATTGGGGAAGGCCGCGAACGCCGCATCCACCGCCTCGCGCCGCCGCTCGGCGCCATCGCCCGAAAAGGTCTTGCCCAGCAGCAGCGAGATATCGCGGTGGTTGCCGATCAGCACGCTTGCAGCGCCGACCAGATCGGTGAGGATGGCGCGCGGGTCGCTGTCCCAGGCGTCCCACAAAAGCGCGCGGTAATTGCCGTCGAAGCAGATCGGCACGCCCGCCGCCTGCGCCGCAGCAACCGCAGCGCGGGCGAGCGCGACACCGTTCGGCCCCAATGCCGGGGTGATCCCCGACATATGCAGCAAGGCCGCGCCTTCGAGCGCGCCATCGAAATCGAAGGCATCCGCGTCGCACTGCGCAAATGCCGACCCTGCGCGATCATAAGTGATCGAGGAAGGACGCAGCCCGGCGCCCGGCTCGAGGAAATACAGCCCCATCCGCCCCGCACCGCGCGCGACGAAGCGCGTATCGACACCCGCCGCGCCAAGCTCGGCGCGCGCCTTGTCGCCCAGCGGGCTGTCCGGCAGCAGTGTCACCATCCGCGTTGCCTGGCCCAGCGAGGCGAGCCCGGCGGCGACATTGGCCTCCGCACCGCCGACCGCCATCTCGAGCGCCTGCGCCTGCACGATCATCCGCACGCCGGGTGGCGAGAGACGCAGCAGCATCTCGCCAAAGCAGACGATCGGTCCGGTCATGCTCATCGCGCGAGCCAGCCGCCATCGACCGCGAGCACATGGCCGGTCACGTAATCGGATGCGGGCGATGCCAGGAACAAGGCCGCGCCCGCAATATCCTGCGGTCGGCCCCAGCGGCCTGCGGGGATGCGCTCCATGATCTGGCGGTTGCGGGTCTCGTCCGCCTGCAGCGCGGCGGTGTTGTTGGTGGCGATATAGCCCGGCGCGATCGCGTTGACCTGCACGCCCCTGGGCGCGAGTTCGTTGGCCATCGCCTTGGTCACCCCGCCGACGCCCGATTTGGCCGCAGCATAGCTCGGCACCCGCACCCCGCCCTGGAAGGTCAGCAGCGAGGCGATGTTGATGATCTTGCCCGATCCGCGTTTCGCCATGTGCCGGGCCGCAGCCTGGCTGAGGAAGAACAGGGTCTTGAGGTTGGTGTCGATCACCGCATCCCAGTCCTCCTCGCCGAACTCGAGCAGATCGGCGCGGCGGATGATGCCGGCGTTGTTGACCAGGATATCGATGCTGCCGAGCCCGGCCAGTGCCTCATCGATGACCCGGCCCACCGGCTCGATCGAGCCGAAGTCGGCGGTGATGTTGACCGCCTTGCGTCCGGCCGCGTGAATCGCCGCCAGCGTTTCGGTCGGCTCGGAACGGCCCGCCACCGCGACATCGACGCCAGCTTCAGCGAGCGCGACCGCGATCGCCTGGCCGATTCCGGTGTTCGCGCCGGTGACGAGCGCGGTCCTGCCCGCAAGATCGAAGGGGCTGGTAGTCATGGTCCGTGTCCCCCTCAGGCCTCAGCCCGTGATGCCCTTCAGATACGCCGCCATCTCCTGGTCGGTCGCGTTGGCGTAGAAGTACTCGGCAAAGCGCTCGCCTGCAATCGCTGCCTTGAGCAAACCCTGATCGACGGTCTTGAGCACGGTCAGCATGTCATGGCAGGTCGCAGCCTTGAGGTCTTTCAGGATCCCGCGGTTGGTGCGCATGATCTCGGCGCGCTCCTTGGGATAGCCCAGCCCGCGCTCGCCATCGAACAATTTGCCGTAGACATCGCGCAGGTTGAGCTCTGCCGCCCAGCCGAAACCCTTGGCATAGGGCATCGAGATGGCGTTGCCATCGTTGATCTGGCCGAACAGGAACGCGTCGGTCGGATCGATGACCAGGCCGCAGAAAACGCCAGGCATGGCGTTGCAGGCGAGCATCGATCCCATTCCGGTGCCGCAGCCGGTGACGACGAAATCGGCGGCACCCGAGTTGAGCAGGATGCCGGTGAGCAGGCCGTTCATGACATAGGTCAGCGACGCCTTGTCCTCGGCGGTGTACATTCCGTAGTTGAACACCTGGTGGCCCAGCGGCTCGGCGACTTCGGTCAGCGCTTCGTGGATGATGGCGTTCTTGGCAGCCTGGCTGTTCTCGGTGATCAGGGCGATCTTCATATCAATCCTCTCGTTCATGGCGCGGGTTCGCGCCGGGGCTGGAGCCCGTTGCTGAATTCACGGTAACCGGTGTCATACTGACGCGCAACCCCATAAACAGGTTCGGCGGCGGTGGGTGGCTCTCATGCGACCGAGGCGCGCTCGATCAGGTCGGAGAGGAAATGCGAGGGGTGCTTGCGCGCCTCGGCCGGGTCGATCAGCTTGATCGCCGCTGCCTTGGCCATCGCCTGGATCGGCCAGCGCACGGTGGTCAGCGGCGGCCAGATGTGCGCGGCGATCGCGGTGTCATCGAAGCCGATGATCGACAGATCCTCGGGCACCGACAGCCCTTGGCTGCGCGCCGCGTGCAGCACGCCTGCGGCCATCTCGTCGTTGCTGGCGAAGATCGCGGTCGGGCGCGGCGAGGCGGCGAGCAATTTTTCGCCCGCGGCAATTCCGGTTTCGAAGGTATAGCTGCCCTCGGCCATAATCGCGGGGTCGAGCGCGAGTCCGGCGGTTGCCAACGCATCGCTATAGCCCAGCGCGCGCTCGGCGGCGGAGCGGAAGCCCTCGGGGCCAGCGACGAAGCCGATGCGGCTATGTCCGCGCCCGACCAGATAGGCGACCGCCTTGGCCACCGCCTCGCGGTCGTTCGAGGCGACCATGTGCGCGTCGTCGTCGAGCCGGACAGAACCCATGCGGACATAGGTCACGCCCAGTTGCTCGCACAAGGCGGCGAGCGCGTCATTCTCGGAAATCGGTGGCAGCAGCATCACGCCGAACAGGCGTTGCTGCTCCAGAAAGTTGCGCACATCCTCCAGCATCGTCGGCGAGCGGCGGTTGACCGGGCGGACGACCAAGGCGAACTCGGTGTCGCGGATCGCCGACAATATGCCTTCCTGCACCCCCAGCACCATCTGCGCGTTGGGGTTGTCGTGGATCAGCCCGATCAGGAAGTTGCGCCGCAGTGCCAGTGCGCGCGCCTGCGGGTTGGGGACATAGCCAAGCTCGGCGATCACCGCCTCGACCTTTTCGCGCGTCGCGTCGTTGAGCAAAAGCGAACGGTTGATCACCCGGCTGACGGTCTTTTTGGAAACGCCGGCGATGCGGGCGACGTCATTGATGGTGGGCTTGCCCTCCTTCGCCTTGATCACGCCTGTTCCGCCTCATCTTTTACTACACCGGTGTCAGTGCGGCTTTCTCCTAGCCGCAGCGGGCCGGTCATGGCAATGCCGCGCGCATTGACACCGGTTACCATGGCGCTATCCATAGGCGAAACCATAATGGGGAGAATCGCGCTGCAAGGTCCAACCGCCCGGATGCCCGATGCGCTGCAGGTGCACGCCGCCGACAGCGTCGCGGTGGCATTGCGCCCGCTTGATGCTGGCGAAACTGTCGTCCTGAGCGGGGAACACATCACCTTGGGCCAGTCGGTGGAGCAAGGGCACAAGCTGGCAATCCGCGCGCATGGCCAAGGCGATGCGATCGTGAAATACGGCCTGCCGATCGGCCGGGCGACCCAAAAGATCGCCCCCGGCGATCATGTCCACAGCCACAATCTGGTCACCGCTCTGGCGGGCGAACTGGCCTATGGCGCGCATCGCAGCGATGGTCCGGCGACCATGGTGAATTCTGGCGGTCCGCTGTGGCAAGGCTATCGGCGCAGCGACGGCCGCGCCGCGACGCGCAACGACATCTGGATCTTGCCCACCGTCGGCTGTGTCGGCCTGACCGCCGAGCAGGTCGCGCGCGCCGCCGAGACGCGCCACGCAGAAGCGATCGCCCAGGGCCGGATCGATGGCGTGTTCGCTTTCTCTCACCCGCATGGCTGTTCGCAACTGGGCGATGACCTGGGCGGGACGCGGGCGTTGCTGGCGGGTCTTGCCGCCAACCCCAATGCGGCAGGCGTGCTGCTGATCGGGCTGGGGTGCGAATCGAACCAGCTTGATGCCCTGCTCGCCGCGATCCCGGAATCTGCGCGCACCAAGGTGCGCACGCTGTCGTCGCAGGGCGTGGGTGACGAGATGGCTGCCGCAGCGGCTTTGGTCGACGAACTCGTCGCAGACGCATCGACCGCCCGGCGCGAGCCGCTGCCGCTGTCCGCGCTGGTCGTGGGCCTCAAATGCGGCGGATCGGACGGATTTTCCGGCCTCACCGCCAACCCGCTGCTGGGCCGGTTCAGCGAGACGCTGGCCGCGTGTGGCGGCACCCCGGTGCTGACCGAAATCCCCGAGATCTTCGGAGCCGAACAGGCGCTGCTCGACCGCGCGGTGGATACCGCGACGTTCGAGGCCGCCGCCGCGCTCGTCAACCGGTTCAAGCGCTATTATCTCGACCAGGGGCTGCCGGTGTCGGAAAATCCATCGCCTGGCAACATCGCCGGCGGCATCACCACGCTTGAGGAGAAGTCCGCCGGTGCGGTGCAGAAGGCGGGAACCGCGCCACTGACATCGGTGCTCGATTATGGCGAGCAGGCGACGCTGCCCGGCCTCGCGTTGCTCGAATCGCCGGGCAACGATGCGGTGTCCTCGACCGCTCTGGCCGCTGCGGGGGCGACCTTGGTGCTGTTCACCACCGGCCGGGGAACGCCGCTCGGCTTCCCGGTGCCGACGGTCAAGGTCGCTTCGAATCGCGCGCTGAGCGTGGCCAAGCCGCACTGGATCGATTTCGATGCCTCGCGCGCGCTCGATGAGGGTCAAGAGGCCGCCGATGCGGCGTTTCTCGAAGCGCTGATCGGTTTTGCCAGCGGACAGAAAACCGCCGCCGAAAACGCCGGGCAGCGCGCCATCGCGATCTGGAAGAAGGGCGTGACGCTGTAGCCGGACAGGCCAAGGAAACGCCGCCACTTGCGAATGACACCGGTTTCCTTTACGCAGCCGGTCAACAGAAGGACTAAGAATTGGGATGGGGAAACAGTTGACCGTGAACACGCAGGCCGATGATGTCGCCATGGCCTTTGTCAGCGCCCGCCGCGAGGCGCGCGCGCTGGACAGCTATCCCGGCACGAAGCCGCAGGAGCTGCAGGCAGCCTACACGATCCAGGATCGCGCCATTCAGATCGACGGGCGGAAAGTGGTCGGCTGGAAGGTGGGGCGGATCAATCCGCCGCTCGATGGCACGCTCGGTTCCAACCGGCTTTCAGGCCCGATCTTCGCCGATTCGGTGATCGATGCCGCTGGCGGCGAGGTCCCCGACATGCCGGTGTTCGTTGGCGGATTTGCCGCTGGCGAGGCCGAGATGCTGCTGCATGTCGCGCCCGGGTTCAACGGCGCCGTCCCCACCGACGATGCGGGCACCAAGCTGCTGCTCGACGATATCCGGCTGGGAATCGAGATCGCAAGCTCGCCATATCCCGGCATCAACACCGATGGCCCGCCGGTCACCGTGTCCGATTTTGGCAACAACGCCGGGCTGGTGCAGGGTCCTGCGCTCGAAGGCTGGCGCGATCTCGATCTGTGCGCGATTCCCGTGCGCAGCGAGATCGACGGGCAGACCGTTGGCGCGGCGACCGCAGCCGACATGCTCGATGGCCCTTATGGCGCGGTGCGCTTTTTGCTGACCAACCTGATCGCGCGCGGCATGGATGTGTCGCAGGGGCTGTGGGTTTCCACAGGAGCGATCACCGGGGTGCATGAAATCGGCATCGGGCAATCGTTCCGCGCGGTGTTCGAGGGCTGCGGCGATGTCCGCTGCCGGGTGGTTGCGGCGACTCCCCGCTAACGCGGCACGCCGGTTTGGGAATGGAAGGGGCGGACCGGTAAAAGCCTGGCCGCGACCGATTGGAGAGTGAACATGGTCGAAGCCACAACCGCCGCAGGCCCCAAAACCGGCAGCCCGCCGGTGCTGGATGCCGCCGCCGCCAATGCAGGCCGCTATCGCTGGGTGATCGTTGCGCTGCTGTTTGCGGCGACCGCGGTCAATTACATCGACCGCCAGATGATCGGGGTGCTCAAGCCCACCCTGGTCGCGGAATTCGGCTGGACCGAAAGCGATTTCGCCAATATCGTGTTCTGGTTCCAGGTCGCCTATGCGATCGGCTATGTCGGCTTCGGGCGCATCGTGGATGTGGTCGGGGCGCGGCTGGGCTATTCGATCGCGATCATCATCTGGACGATCGGCCATATGGCGCACGGCTTTGCCACCGGGGTCGCCAGCTTTGCCGCCGCACGCTTTGGCCTGGGCATCGGCGAGAGCGGCAACTTCCCCGCCGGCATCCGTGCGGTTACCGACTGGTTCCCGCAGCGCGAGCGCGCCTTTGCCATCGGCCTGTTCAACGCCGGCGCCAATGTCGGCGCGATCATCACGCCCTTGCTGGTGCCGGTGCTGGTGCTCTATTTCGGCTGGCGCTCGGCGTTCTTCATCACCGGCATCTTCGGCGTCGTCTGGCTCGCCGCCTGGTGGTTCATCTATCGCCACCCGTCCGAGCACAAGCGCGTCTCGCCCGGCGAGCTAGCCTGGATCCAGCAGGATCCCGCCGATCCGGTCGAGCAGATCGGCTGGAGCCGCCTGCTCAGCGTTCGCGAAACCTGGGCCTATGCTTTGGGCAAGTTCCTGATCGATCCGATCTGGTGGTTCTTCCTGTTCTGGCTGCCGGGCTATCTGTTCGAGCGGTACGACATGGATCTCAAGACCTTCGGCCTGCCGCTGGCTGCGATCTACCTGATCTCGGACTTCGGTTCGATCTTTGGTGGATGGATGTCCTCGCGGCTGATCAAGGCCGGGCGCACCCCCAATTTCGCACGCAAATCGACGATGCTGCTGTGCGCGCTCGCCGTCACGCCGATCTGGTTTGCGCAGGATATCGACAGCGTTTGGGGTGCGGTGCTGATCATCGGGCTTGCCACGGCAGCGCACCAGGCTTTCTCCGCCAATCTCTACACCCTGCCATCGGATGTTTTCCCGCGTGGCGCGGTGGGATCGGTGATCGGCATCGGCGGCACCGTCGGAGCGCTGGGCGGCATGGGGATGGCGCTGTTCACCGGCTATATCCTCGACAGCACCGGCAGTTATGAGATCCTGTTCGCGATTTGCGCCAGCGCCTATCTGCTGGCGTTGCTGGTGGTGCATCTGCTCAGCCCCAAATTGGCGCCAGCCAGCGTCTGAGCGATAGGCGCGCAGCAACGTCCGTCGGGCTTTCGCGTATGTGCGGCAGGAACTCCCCGTCGCACATCAAGGACGCATGACATGGCAGACACGCAAAAGCCCACCGACCAGACGCCCACCGACCAGAAGGGGGACGGCGCGCAGATCGATAGCCCCGCGCACATCAACCAGTCGCAGCAGGATGCGCCCAGCGCGAACGACGTCGCCGAAGAGGCGATGCACCGCGCCAGCGACCGCAGCGAGGACAGCGAAAAGGGTGGATCGTCGGGCATCTCGGTGACGCCGCAGGACGAGCCGGATCTGGTCGATCGGATGGATCAGATGGTGAGTTCGGGCCATATCGACCTTGGCGCCTTCGATGGCGAGCGCAACGACGATGACGAGGAAAGCCCGCTGGGTACGCTCGATCCGGACGAGAACGACAGCCCCGGAGAGGCCGACATCACCAGCTTCGGCAACCACGGCTGAACAGAGCTTCATCGATCGGGGCCTTGGTGATCGGGCGGAGGGGCGGGTCATTCCGCCCCTTTGCACATATTGAGGTCGCTGCCGGCAGTGTCGTCGCCAGATGGCGGCCCACACGGCAAAAAATTACCCCGGACCAGAACGGGAGCAAACGTCTGGTCCGGGGATAGGGTACCTGGACAGCGCCCGCTGGGCGCCGGTCCGAGGTTATCAGGCTGGCGGCGTCGAATGAACGCGCCGCCGTCCGTGCTTATTGCGGTGGTGTGTTGCGATCCGGGGTGGTTCCGGTGCGGTTGCCCGTGCCGGTATCGGTGGTCGCGCCAGTGCCCGTTCCGGTACCGCTGGTGCCCATGTTGGAACCGGTGGCGGTGCCCGGCGATCCCATCGTGTTGCCCATGGTGCCATCGGGGCCCATCGTGCCACCGGGGCCCATGGTGCCATCGGGGCCCATCGTGCCACCGGGGCCCATCGTACCGTCGGGGCCCATCGTGCCGACAGCGCCGTTGCCGTTGGTGGTCGGCATCTCGTCCGGCGCCATCATGGTGCCGTCATCGGTGGTCATCGTGTCGTTCTGCAACTCGGTGTCGGTCATGGTCGTGCCATCGGGCTCGCTGCTGCAGGCGGCAGTGGCGATAAGGGCCGGCAGGGTCAGCAGAATAGGTAAACGCTTCATAATTCTTTCTCCTTCAATCGGGTACTGGATCGACGCCAACGAGCAGTATTCGTTCCAACCGGTCATCGCTTTGGCGCGCAAACTTGACCCATGCTAAGAAATTGCTTCGTCCAGATAGCCTCCGGTATAGGCGCAGGTCGATGCGAGATGGCTGAAATCGGGAATCCGCAACCTTCGGCGCTGCAGGTCGAGCAGCTTGATGTCTTTCATCGATCGCAAGGTCCTGCAGACATGGACTGCGGACATTCCGGTGAAGTCGGCAAGGTGCTGCTGCGACAGCGGGAAGGCGCACTCGACGTCGCAGGTCTTGTCCTTGCGCCGGATCCGCAGGTAAAGTTCGCAGAACAGCTGCGCCAGCCGCTCGGCCGCCGGCCGTCGTCCCAACGTCGCCAGCCACGCCGCCTGCGCTTCGAGCCGCAACAGCGAGTCCACCGCGACGCAATGGGCGAAGTCCGCGTTATTGCCCAGTTGCTCCTCGATCACGCTGCGATCGATCGAGATCGCCTTGATCGCCGTCAGCGCGCTGACCGTCTGGCCTGCCGATGTGGAGACCAGCCATCCCAGATCGCAAAGGTCTCCGGGCAGGTAGAAATGCGAGATATGGCGGCGGCCATCGGGCAGCTGGCTGTAGCGGGCAGCCCAGCCCTCCTGCAGCAGCAGGATCGCATCGGGCCGCTCGCCGCGCTGCACGATATGGTCATGGCGCTTGAGGCTGACCTCGGTGCCCGATCGGCGTATAAGCCCGGTAATGGCCTTGAGGTTGTGTGATCGCGTCGGCATGCGCATTCCTTTTCTGTTGCCGCCCGCCATAAATGTTCGACCGCTGCCGCACTTTAACGCAGATTGGTGCAGCGGGAAAAAGCTCGGCGGAGCACCGAGAGCCTGGCTGCGGCGGGCAATTTCAGTCGCGGGCCATCGGCTCCAGCATCAGGCGATCGCGCTTGAGCGATCCAGGCGAATTCCGGGCGATATGGCGCAGCACCGCTTCGCGCACATCGCACCGCATTTCGAAGAGGTCGGAACCGTTGCGCCCGCTCATCAGGACGCGAAGTTCCAGAACCTGGGCGGTCATGTCGGTGACCTGCAGCACTGCGACCCGCTGGTCCCATAACTTGTGACTGCGCACCTGCTCGATCGCAACGCTGCGAATGTCTTCGACATCGGCGGCGTGGTCGACATACAGCATCACCGTGCCCAGCAGATGGCTGGTCTCGCGTGTCCAGTTCTCGATCGTGTCGTCGAGCAATTTCGATACCGGGATGACCAGCCGCCGGTCGTCCCAGATCTTGAGCACGACATAGGTCAGCGTGATCTCTTCGACGCGGCCCCATTCACCATTGTAGACCACGACATCGTCGATGCGGACAGGCTCGGTAAAGGCAAGCTGGATGCCGGCGACCAGGTTCTTGAGAAGCGGCTGTGCGGCAACGCCGAAGGCAAGGCCTGCAATACCGGCCGAGGCCACCAGCGCGACGCCGATCTCGCGGACGGCGGGGATCTTGAGCAAAAGCAGGCCAACGCTGACCAGGATCACCACGATCGTCGCGATCCGGGCCAGGATGTCGGCCCGCGTCCGTCTGCGCCGCGCCGTCAGATTATCGAGCGCGGCGAGATCAGAAAGCGCGTTGATATAGCCGTGCACGAAGCGGATGATGGCGATGACCAGCCAACCCCAGAGCATCGGCAGGATGATCCGCACAGCGCCGACAATCAGATCGACATAATATGGCTCTTCGGCAGCGACAACGTCCGACGACAGCAAGGCAAAGCTGATCATGATCCAGCGCAGCGGATGATAGATGCACGCGATCAGCGCATCATCCTGGGCGGTATGCGTTCGCTGGGCGATCCGTTTCAGGACGAACACCAAAGCCAGATGCGCCAGCAACGCGCCAGCGACCAGCGCGCCGATCACGATCGGCGTGCGCGCCATCATCCAGACATCGGCAATGTTCATTATCCTACTCTACGTCTGGTCACCGATCATCGATCCATCGGCCGGCAGGCTGCCGATGGATCGATGGACGGTCAGCCCAGCGTCACATCCAGAAACATCATCACAGCAAGACCCGCCATCAGCGCAGGCGTCGCCGAGCCATGCTCGATCCTGCGGCTGGCCTGCGGGATGATGTCGGCCATCACCACGAACAGCATCGCGCCTGCCGAAAAGCCGAGCGCCCAGGGCAGCATCGCCATCGATGTCTGGACGATGGCGACGCCGATCAGCCCGCCCACCGGCTCGATCAATCCGGTCGCGAGCGCGGCCAGCATGCACCGCATCGGGCTCCACCCCAGGGTCGAAAGCGCGGCGGCAACGGCCATGCCTTCGGGAATGTTCTGGATGCCGATCCCCAATGTGGTCGCCCAACCCAGTTGCAGGTCGCCCGACATGAAGCTGACCGCGACAGCGGTGCCTTCGGGGATGTTGTGCAGCGTCACCGCGATGACGAACAGCGCGATGCGGTGCTGTTCGCCGCTCAGCGCCTTTATCGTTCTTTTGCCCTCGAAGCCTGGCCTGCCTGCGGTCGCCAGCTCGATCAGCCGTCCAAGCTGTGCCATCGCCATCGCCCCCAGCAGCACCGCCCCGATCACCATGGCTGCGGCCACCGGGCGCGACGACCCGGTCATCTGGGCGCGTTCGATCCCAGGGATGATCAGCGAGAAGAACGCAGCGGCAATCATCACGCCTGCGGCAAAGCCCATCAGCAGGTTGTGCCGCCGCTCGCTCGGCGGTCCGCCGAACGCCACCATCGCCCCGCCCAGACCGGTCATGCAACCGGCGGCCAGGCTGGCAGCCACGCCAATAGCTGCCAGCTCAAGCATCGCGCACGCGCGGCCGGACGGGGACCATGGTCATGGTGTCGGGATCAGGACTGGAGCGAGCCCAGGTCGGCGCCGGTCAGCGGGTCCTTCGACGGATCGGACGATGTCCGCGACGCCATCGCCTTGACCGCGGTCATTTCAGCGTCGGACAGCTGGACCTTGGCGTTGCCATCGCCCCCGTCAAGCGGGCCTGCGGCAACCACATCATCGATGCGTTCCCACTCCTCGCCGCTGTTCCACGGTCCGTCGGCATCACCCATGCCGGTCGAGCTGTTGACGTAAAGCGAATCGAACTGGGGAACACCCTGAAGCTTGCCCGGCGGGAAGTTGTCCTCGATCGAGTACAGCGCCTTTTCGAACGATTTCTGGTGCGCGATCTCGCGGGTCATCAGGAAGCCGAGAGCGTCCTTGATGCCTGGATCGTCGGTCACCGCGATCAACCTTTCATAGACGATCTTGGCGCGCGATTCGGCAGCGATGTTGGACCTGAGGTCGCAGGTCGGGTCACCACGCGAATCGACATAGGCCGCGGTCCAGGGCACGCCCGACGAGTTGGTGAGCGCAGGTCCGCCACCATAGAGGATGCCCTGGGTATGGCTGTTGCCGCCCGCGGTCAGCGACCGGTAAAGCTCGGCTTCTTCCAGTGCGGCTTCGGCCAGCTGGCCCTTGGCCCCCTTGTTGAGCATCGCGACGATCGATCCGATGATCTCAAGATGGCTCAGCTCTTCGGTGGCGATGTCGAGCAGCATGTCCTTGCGACCGGCGTCATCTTCCGCCAGCCCCTGGGTGAAATAGCGCATCGCCGCGGCTAGCTCGCCATCGGGTCCGCCGAACTGCTCGAGCAGCAGCGAGGCCAGCACCGGGTTGGGCTCGGCGACGCGCACGGTGTATTGCAGCGCCTTGTTGTGGGTAAACATACGGTAATTCCTCGTCGTTCCGCCGATCGGCGTTTCAGGTGCGGGGGTAGACGTTAGCGGTTGTCGCCGTGGCGGTCGGAGCCGTGGTGGCGGTCGCGACATCATTGTCCCGGTGGACGGGGGTGCCGTCCTGGTAGCGCAGGCGCGGCATGGTGTTGCCACGCGGGGCGGGCATTGCGAGGCTGATCAAGGCGCCGATCACGGGAACACCCATGATCCACAGCGGCAACAGTGCAATTCCGAACAGGCTTGTCATATGCTTCACTCCTCGTGAGCCGGGATCAACGAATCCGGGCGGGGAGGTGCAAGGCTGGGCCTTTCGGAACGGCGGCCCAATAACATGGGTGACCATTCGGGGTTCTTTCGCCGGAAGCGGCGAGCGTTCACCTATGTAAGGCCGGGCTGGCGGGCGGTGGGTTAAGGTGTCTTCACGCTTGTTCCGGAGCCATTGCGAAGCACCGACGCCTTGTGGCGCCGCCGGATAAGGTGGCTGATCATCAGCCGATATGTCCGTTCAGGAGGACGATCCGGATCGTTTCAAGCCCGTCATGACCCAGAGCAACACCCAGAGCAACACCGCGCGATTTGAATTTCGATGCTGGCCCGTCGCGACCTCGCGCGCACCGCCGCTGCAGGACCTGCTCGGGCCGGCGGCGCCCGAGCGGCGCACCGACCTGTACGTCGTGCTGCCGCGGCGTACCGATCTGCTGTGCAAGTTGCGCGATGGCGAACGTTTGCAGATCAAGACGCTAGCCGCGCGCGACGGCCGTCTGGAATGCTGGACCATGCCGCTCGATTCGGCATTTCCGCTGGACCAAGCCACGCGGCAGCTGTGCAGCGAGCTGCTCGGTGCGCCTCCGGATCAGATCGCGGCCGCCAGCAGTGCTGCGTTCGTGCAGCGCATGCAGCAGGCTGGTGTGGCTATCATGCCCATGCGCAAGACGCGGCGGCAGGCGATGGTGGATGGCGTGAAGCTCGAATCGACGCTGGCGCGGGCGCAAGGCAGACTGCGCTGGACGGTCGCGCTGGAAGGCCGCGACGCACCGGCCCTGGCGACATGCATCGGCATGCTCGGCCTGTCGGGATTGCCCAACGAATCCTACGCCGTGTGGCTGGCAGACCTCCTGCGGCAAAGCCGCTGACCGCGCGGGACGCGGCGGAAATCTGGGGAATGCCAACACATGTGATGATCGCAGTGTTCGGGCAGACTTAAAACGTGACCATGAACCAAGACCATCTTGCGCCCGCCGCGCTGCGCCAGCGACGCGTTCCGGGCGCCACCAACATGCTGTCGGTCGTCACGATGGGCATTGCTGCTGTCCGTGTGGGGACGGCGCTGAGCGCCTGCGACCACTATGGCATCTGACGATTCCAGGACCCGATCGCGGCAGCAACTGCTGATCGTCGCGCTGCAGGATCTGTGGCAGGCGCGACGCGTGGTCCGCGACCGCATGGCATCGATAGAAGACGCGACGGTCGATCCCGAAACACGGGCGGTGCTGCGCGATATCCGCGTTTCGGCCAGTGCCGAGCAGGACATTTTGGTCGATCTGGCTTGCGATGCCGGCGACACGCCCAATTTGTGGGCGGTGGGCATCCTTGACGATGCCTGCCGCGATGTCGCGACGACGCAGCAAGGCGCGGTCCGCGACATCGCGCTGATCGGAGCAATCCGCAAGCTGCTCGCCGCCGATATCGTGTCGATCGAGACAGCGCTGCAGTTGGGACTGCCGCACGGGAGTACCGAGCGATACCGGCTTGCCAAGCTGCAGACCGATGCTGGCGACCGCGACCGGTACCTGCTGGCGCGGCTCAAGGCGCTGACCCGAGAGAGCGCATAAAGCCTTGCCTCGCCGGAACCTCCCCGCGTTTCGATACGTCCCTCAAGCGAGCAACCAGATCGTCCGCACACGCCCCAGCATGAAACCAGAAAAGCATGGCCAGCCAATCCCAGAACAACCGATATCAGCAAGCGCTCTCCCAGTTCGGCGATTTCGTTCTCGATTCTGATGATCTCGACGCAATTCTGAACGAGGCTTGCCGCCTCATCGCCCAGGGGCTCGATGTCGATCTGGCCAAGGTGATCGAGATCGACCGTGAGAGTGACACCGGGCTGGTCCGGGCAGGCGTGGGTTGGCGCCCGGGCGTGGTGGGCAGGGAGCGGGTCGATCTGTCGGAGAAATCGTCCGAAGCGTTCGCGATCGAGATTTCCGAGCCGGTGATCACCCAGGACATCGCCAGTGAAGACCGGTTCGAGTTTCCGCAGTTCCTGCTCGATCATGGCGTCGCCGCGCTGGTCAATGTGCCGATATTCCTGTCTGGGCGCATTCCCTACGGACTGCTGCAAGTCGATTCCCGCAAGCCGCGCGCGTTTGGCGAGCCGGATATCCAGTTCCTCAAGACCTATGCCATGATCCTGGGCCCGGCGATCGACCGGCTGAGGACGGCTGCCGCGCTCAAGACTTCGGACAAACGTCTGCAACTGCTCGATAACGCGCGTGCCTATGTGATGCTGATCAGCGATGCCGACGACACGATCACCGGATGGCTTGGCGGATCGGAAGAGATACTGGGCTGGTCGTCGGACGAAGCCATCGGCCAGTCCGCCCACATGATCTTTACCGACGAGGACCGCGCCGCGAACGTGCCAACAATGGAATTGGCGCGCGCGCGCGAGCAAGGCGCTGCGGCCGATGTCCGCTGGCATCAGCGGCGCGATGGCTCGCGCGTCTTTCTCGACGGCCAGACGATCGCCGTCAGGGACAGCGAAGGCAGGCTCGAAGGCTATCTCAAGATCGCCCAGGACGTGACCGAAAGGGTGCAGACCGAGGCGGCGTTGAAGGAAAGCGAGGAGCGGTTGCGCCAGTTCGGCGAGGCCTCGCAGGACATATTGTGGATGCGCGACGCGCACACCTTGCGGTGGCGGTACCTGACGCCTGCGTTTGAAGAGATTTACGGCCTTGCCCGCAGCGAGGCGCTCGAAGGCGACAACTTCCGCAACTGGATCGACCTGATCGTCGAGGAAGATCGGCCAAGAGTGCTCAAGGCCATCAACCGCGTGCTGGGCGGAGAGCACGTGACATTCGACTATCGTATCCGGCGGCCCGCAGACGGATCGTTTCGCTGGCTGCGCGACACCGATTTTCCGATCACCAACGCCGATGGCGCCATTACGCTGATCGGCGGCGTCGGCCACGACCTGACCGAGTTGCGCGAGACGGAATTGCGGCTCCAGGTACTGATGGAGGGTATTCCCCAGCTGGTCTGGCGCGCCGATGCGCAAGGCGGCTGGACCTGGTCCAGCCCGCAATGGACCGATTATACCGGTTTTTCAGAGGCCGACAGCATCGGCGACGGCTGGCTGGAGGCGTTCTATCCTGATGACTGCGAAGCCGTCCGCAAGGCGTGGCGCGATGCGCCGCAGTCGGGCAAGTTCGAGGTCGAGGCGCGGATCTGCAACGCTGCCGACAAGGAATATCGCTGGTTCCAGACCCGTGCCGCCCCGGTGCGCAACGAAAGCGGGGCGATTATCGAATGGCTCGGCACTTCCACCGACATTCACGAGATCCGCGACCTCCAGAGCCGGCAGCAGGTGCTGGTCGCAGAGCTCCAGCACCGCACCCGCAACCTGATGGCGGTGGTGATGTCGACATCGGAAAAGACGATACGCGCGAGCAGCACGCTGGGAGAGTTCCGCGAGCGCTTCGGCAGGCGCCTGGAAGCCTTGTCGAGGGTGCAGGCGCTGCTTTCGCGGCTGGCCGAGGACGAGCGCGTTACATTCGATGAATTGATAGCGGCCGAGCTCGAGGCGCTCGACGGCGCATCGGACCAGGTCAGCCTGATGGGCCCGAAGGGCGTGCGGCTGCGATCATCGACCGTCCAGACACTGGCGATGGCGCTGCACGAACTGGCCACCAATGCGATCAAATACGGGGCGCTGGGCCAGCCGACGGCCAAGCTGGAAGTCCGCTGGTCACTCGAACGCATCGGGGTCGATGGTACCCCCTGGCTTCATATCGACTGGCGCGAAACCGGGGTGACCATGCCGACCCAATCGCCGGCGCCAAAGACCGGCGGCCATGGGCGCGAGCTGATCGAACGTGCTTTGCCCTATCAGCTCGATGCCAAGACCAGCTTCGTGCTTCAGCCGGACGGAGTGCATTGCACCATCCTGCTTCCGGTATCGACGAACTGATGCAGCAAGGATCACGATCATGACCTCATCCCCTTTGAACACATGCCGGATTCTGGTGGTGGAGGACGAGTATCTTCTCGCCGACGAACTGCACATGGAGCTGGAGAGGGTCGGCGCAACCGTCGTCGGCCCTGCGGCGGGGCTTTCCGAGGCGCTCGCGCTGATCAACGCGACACCGGATATCAACGGTGTTGTGCTCGACGCGAACCTCAAGGGCGAAATGGTGTTTCCGGCAGCCGAACTGTTGCAGGACCGCGATATCCCGATCCTGTTCGTCAGCGGCTATGATGCGATGGTGATCCCGCCGCGCTTCAAAGAAACGCCCCGCTGCGAAAAACCGATCGGGGTCCGCCGCATCATCGATGCGCTGGCGCGGGCGATGGATCGCCGCTGAATCGGGAAGGGGCGTCTATCCGATCAGCTCCAGCACCCTTTGCGTCCATTCGGGGCGGCAGATCAGCAGATCGGGCATGTATGTGTCGGCCTGGTTGTAGCGCAATGCGCTGCCATCGGCGCGGCTGACATGGAGGCCGTGCGCGGCGGCGACCGCGACGGGGGCGCAGCTGTCCCATTCGTACTGGCCGCCGGTGTGCAGGTAGATATCGGCTTCGCCGCGGACGATCGCCATCGCCTTGGCGCCTGCGCTGCCCATCGCGATCAGTTCCGCACCGATCTGTTCGGCAACCCGGAGCGCCTCGGCTGCGGGGCGGGTGCGGCTGACCACCATGCGGGGGGTGGCGGGAGCGGCAGGCAGCAGCTGCGGTCGGTCGGAGCGCAAGACGACACCCAGCCCGGGCAGCGCGACCGCGCCGATGGTCGCCACGCCGTCGATGGCGAGCGCGACATGCACCGCCCAGTCGGCGCGCTCCTCGCCATATTCGCGAGTACCGTCGACCGGGTCGACGATCCACACGCGCGATTTGGCGAGCCGGTCTGCGTTGTCCTTTTCTTCCTCGGAAAGCAGCCCGTCCTCGGGCCGCTGCGCGCGCAGGGCGTGGCACAGGAACTGGTTGGCGGTCTGATCGCCAGCCACGCCCAGCGCCTTGCCCGTGAACATGCCGGAAGCGCGGACGTCCATCAGCAGCCTTCCGGCGGCTTCGGCGAGATGCGCGGCCAGCTCCGCGTCGGTCAGCGCCTGGTTCATTTCAGCGGCAGAATCTGGCGGACGATGTATTCGGCAGCCGCTTGCGGGGTCATCTCGACGGTGTTGACGCAGATCTCGGGCGCGATCGGCGCCTCATAGGGGCTGTCGATCCCGGTGAAGTTCTTGAGCTGGCCTGCGCGCGCCTTCTTGTACAGCCCCTTGACGTCGCGCGCCTCGGCGACCTCGAGCGGGGTATCGACGAAGATCTCGATGAACTCGCCCTCTGGCAGCATCGAGCGCACCATGTCGCGTTCGGCGCGGAACGGGCTGATGAACGCGGTCAGCACAATGAGCCCGGCATCGGCCATCAATTTGGCGACCTCGCCGACGCGGCGGATGTTCTCGATCCGGTCGGCCTCGGTAAAGCCCAGGTCCTTGTTCAGCCCGTGCCGGACGTTGTCGCCATCGAGCAGGAAGGTGTGGCGGTTCATCAGGTTGAGCGACTTTTCGACCTCGTTGGCGATGGTCGATTTGCCCGATCCCGAAAGCCCGGTGAACCACAGCACGCGGGGCTTCTGGTTCTTGAGCGCGGCGTGTTCGTCGCGGCCGATGTCGGTCGCCTGCCAGTGGACGTTCTGCGCGCGGCGCAGCGAGAAGTGCAGCATCCCTGCACCGACGGTGCGGTTGGTGATCTTGTCGATCAGGATGAACCCGCCGAGCGAGCGGCTTTGCGCATAAGGCTCGAACACGATCGGCTTGTCGGTGGCGAGTTCGGCGACGCCGATCTCGTTGAGCTCCAGCGTCTTGGCCGCCAGCTGCGAGCCAAGACCGGCGGGATCGTTGACGTTGACGGTGTATTTGGGCTTCTGCACCGTTGCCGAGACGGTCTGCGTACCCAGCTTGAGCCAATAGGGGCGGCCGACGCGCATCGCATCGTCATCCATCCACACGATCGTGGCTTCGAACTGGTCGGAGACCTCGGGCGGCGCATCGGCGGCGGCGATGACGTTGCCGCGCGAGCAATCGATCTCATCCGCAAAGCAGACGGTCACCGATTGGCCGCACACGGCCGCATCGAGATCACCATCCAGCGTAACCACGCGGGTGACCGTCGAGGTCTTTCCCGAGGGCAGCACCCGCACCGCATCGCCGGGGCGGACGGTGCCGGTCGAGATCAGCCCCGAAAAGCCCCGGAAGTCGAGATTGGGCCGGTTGACCCATTGCACCGGCATCCGCAGCGGCTTGTCCTGATCGAGCGTGGTGTCGATCGCCACGGTCTCGAGATGCTCGATCAGCGGCTTGCCGCCATACCACGGCGTATTGGCGCTGTGGGTGGTGATGTTGTCGCCCTTGAAGCCGCTGATTGGCATCGCGACGAAATTCTCGATCCCGATCTCGGCGGCAAAGGCGGCGTAATCGGCGACGATCGCGTCGTAGCGCGCCTGGTCGTAGTCGATCAGGTCCATCTTGTTGACCGCGAGCACGATGTTCTTGATGCCGATCAGGTTGCACAGATAGCTGTGCCGCCGCGTCTGGACGAGCACGCCCTTGCGCGCATCGATCAGGATCACGGCAAGGTCGGCGGTCGATGCGCCGGTGAACATATTGCGGGTGTACTGCTCGTGCCCCGGGCAGTCGGCGACGATGAACTTGCGCTTTTCGGTGGCGAAGAAGCGATAGGCGACATCGATGGTGATGCCCTGCTCGCGCTCGGCGGCGAGGCCATCGACCAGCAATGCGAAATCGATCTCCTGCCCTTGCGTGCCCACGCGCTTCGAATCCGCCTGCAGCGCCTCGAGCTGGTCCTCGAAGATCATCTTGCTGTCGTACAACAGCCGCCCGATCAGCGTCGACTTGCCGTCATCCACCGACCCGCAGGTGATGAACCTGAGCAGGCTCTTGTGCTGGTGGATCTGCAGATAGCTGTCGATATCCTCGGCGATCAGCGCGTCGGTGACATAAGCCCTCTCCCCTTTAGGGGAGAGGGTTGGGAGAGGGGGCTGGCCGGGTTGTGCCGAGGCGCCGTGGGGGGGGCCGCCCCCCCCCCCGCCCCCCCACCACGGGGGGGAGGGCCGAGTGAGTAGTGAACAA
>NZ_JBKBOG010000002.1:0-4336 GCF_046294995.1 Blastomonas sp. | reverse complement strand
GTGCGGGCGGGGGGGCCCCCCCCCCCCCCCCCTGGGGGGGGGGGGGGGGGGGGGGGGGCCCCTGGCCGGGTTGTGCCGAGGCGCCGTCTGCCCCTCTCCCCGACCCTCTCCCCTGAAGGGGAGAGGGGGAAATCTTGTCGGACATCAGAAATACCCCTCCTGCTTCTTCTTTTCCATCGAGGCATCGCCGCCATCCTTGTCGATGACGCGGCCCTGGCGTTCGGAGGTGGTGGTCAGCAGCATCTCCTGTATCACTTCAGGCAGCGTGCGCGCCTCGCTTTCGACCGCGCCGGTGAGCGGGAAGCAGCCCAATGTGCGGAAGCGCACCGATCGCATCTGCGTTTCGAGCGGGCGGCCAAGGATCGCCTCGATCCGCGGCAGGTCATCGGCCATGAAAAGCTGGCCATCCTGCTCATAGGTCGGCCGCATCGCGCTGAAATACAAAGGCACGATCTCGATATCGTTCAGGTGGATGTACTGCCAGATGTCGAGCTCGGTCCAGTTCGAGATCGGGAACACGCGGATGCTTTCACCCTTGGCCTTGCGCGCGTTGTAGAGGTTCCACAGTTCGGGGCGCTGGTTCTTGGGGTCCCAGCCGTGGCTCGCGGTGCGGAACGAGAAGATGCGCTCCTTGGCGCGGCTCTTCTCCTCGTCGCGCCGCGCGCCGCCGAACGCCGCGTCGAAACCATAATGGTCGAGCGCCTGGCGCAGCCCTTCGGTCTTCCACATGTCGGTGTGCAGCGGGCCGTGATCGAACGGGTTGATCCCGCGCTCGATCGCCTCGGGGTTCTGATAGGCAAGCAACTCCATCCCGGCATCGCGCGCGGCCTTTTCGCGCAGCGCATACATGTCCTTGAACTTCCAGGTGGTATCGACGTGCAGCAGCGGGAACGGCGGCGGCGAGGGGTAGAACGCCTTGCGCGCCAGATGCAGCATCACCGCGCTGTCCTTGCCCACCGAATACAGCATCACCGGCTTCTCGGCCTCGGACACCACCTCGCGCATGATATGGATCGCCTCTGCCTCAAGCCGTTCCAGATGGGTCAAACTGCGCGTCATGAAGGACTGCTCCTGGTCGTCGTTGGTCGTCTATTCCAACACGCCATTTAGTCCCGTCGCCTCGATATGGGAGACATAATATGTTTGCAGCCGCAAAGCCGTGATCGCCGCAAGGGGGGGCGAGGCGGATGCGCGGGGATGAGTTGGCGATGTTGAGGCGGAAGGTTTTGCGCAGGAAGATCAGCATCTTCTCACCGCGTGCTTCAGGTCGCCTCCTGCGAAAGCAGCCCTGCCGCCTCCATCTCCTGATGCAACGTCCATGGCGCAAGTTCCAGCCGGTTGGGCCATGCCAGCGCGCCATTGTCGATAAAGGCGCGGGCGAACTCATGGCGGTCGCGCAACGGGATGGTCAGCGAGGTGCCCTTGCCGGCGAGCATGGCACCAGCGTTCCAGACTCCGGTGGTGCCATCCGAAAATGTGAGTCTCAAGCGAAGGTCGTCCATTGGTTGACAGCGGTAGAGCTTGATCATTGACGCAGACCTAAGCTGCCTTGCGGCCCTTCAGCGGAATCACCAACCGGGCGTTTTCGAACCATTCATCGGTAAGCTCGGGTGCGGCGTCCGGGTTCTCGTCGATTTGGCGGGCGATATCCTCATCGGTCATCGCGTCCAGCGCGGCGAGGCGCTCAGGTGTCATCCAATCAAGGGCATCAGCCAACAACTCCGGGGTGACTTTGACGATATTTGGCGATTTCTCGGTCATTGGCTTTCCTGAAACTGATCAATCTGCGATCGGTACCCCGCCATGTATACACGACCACGCAAATTCTGTCATCCAGCGAGGATACCGGCCCTGTCGCAATGAACCGGGTTTCTTCATAGGCGAAGCGCTTGTCTTCTTCCTCAATGAATTGCGCCTCAAAAACCTGGATGCCCATGGCCAGCGGCAAGCCATGCTTTTCTCGATTGATCATGTCTTTGCCATTATCAAGCTCGAATGCCATGGCTCGCCGCCTTGGTTCTCAGGGGATCGGTTCACCGGGGCGAATAGCTCACTCCGCAGCGATCCCCGCCTGCTTGAACATGTCTTCGCCGTCGTCGATCACCGCGACCTCGTTGGCCGCGCCCTTTTTCTGGCGCTTGTCGAACGAGCTCCACACGTCGTTCCAGTTGCCGCGCGTGGCGCCCTTGGAATATTCGGTGGAGCGGGTTTCGAAGAAGTTGGCGTGTTCGACACCGTTGAGCAGCGGCGCGAGCCACGGCAGCGGGTGGTCCTCGATCATGTACACCGGCTGGAAGCCCAATTGGCCCAGGCGCCAGTCGGCGATGTAGCGGATGTAGCGCTTGATCTCTTTTGCCGTCATGCCGTGGACGGGGCCGTCCTGGAAGGCGAGGTCGATGAACGCATCTTCGAGCCGCACGGTCTTCTGGCAGCAGTCGATGATGTCCTCCTTTACCGCCTTGGTCAGGCAGTCGCGCTCGGCGCAGAAGGCATGGAACAGCTTGGTGATGCCTTCGCAGTGCAGGCTTTCGTCGCGCACCGACCAGCTGACGATCTGCCCCATGCCCTTCATCTTGTTGAAGCGCGGGAAGTTCATCAGCATCGCGAAGCTCGCGAACAGCTGCAGGCCTTCGGTAAAGCCGCCGAACATCGCGAGCGTGCGCGCGATATCCTGGTCGTTGTCGACGCCGAACTCGGCGAGATAATCGTGCTTGGCCTTCATTTCCTCATATTCGAGGAACATGCCGTACTCGCTTTCGGGCATGCCGATGGTGTCGAGCAGATGGCTGTACGCGGCGATGTGCACGGTTTCCATGTTGCTGAACGCGGTCAGCATCATCTTGACTTCGGTCGGCTTGAACACGCGGCCGTATTTGTCGTGATAGCAGTTCTGCACCTCGACATCGGCCTGGGTGAAGAAGCGGAAGATCTGCGTGAGCAAGGTGCGCTCGTGCTCGGTCAGCTTCTGCGCCCAGTCGCGGCAATCCTCGCCCAGAGGCACTTCCTCGGGCATCCAGTGGATCTGCTGCTGGCGCTTCCAGAAATCATAGGCCCAGGGGTATTCGAAGGGCTTGTACTGGGTGCGGGCTTCGAGAAGGGACATGGCTTACTCCGTATTCCCCTCTCCCAGTGGGAGAGGGAGGGGCCCAGGCGCAGCCTGGGAGGGTGAGGGTGATGCGGGCGGGATCAGGCCATCGCCCTCACCCTCCCGCGACTTCGTCATTGCTTCCCCCGCCCCAAGGCAGAGGGATATTTTGGTCACGACGCCTTCCGGATCGGGAAGGACATCGCTGTTCCAGAACCGGATGACACGATAGCCCTGCGCCTCGATAAAGCGGGTGCGGGCAGCGTCGTATTCGGTCTGTAGATCGTGCTGGCCGCCATCCACTTCAATCACCAGCTTCGCGCGGAAGCTGAGGAAATCGGCATAATACGGCCCGATCGGTACCTGTCTGCGAAACCGCGCAGCCGGGAAATTCTCGCGCAGTGCCAGCCAAAGCGCGCGCTCCGCATCGGTGGCATCGCGGCGCAACTGGCGGGCGCGGGAGACGGTGCCGGAAGGTTGACGGTGATAGGTGCGCATGCCTGCCCCTTGTCGCCCTCACCCTTCCGCCGCTGCGCGGCTCCCTCCCTCTCCCGCCGGGAGAGGGATTGAATCACTGGCAGGCCAGGCATTCGTCGTAGTCGGTCGTTTCGCCCATTTCGAACTTGGGCGCTTCGATGGTGTTGTCAGCCTCGACGCCGCCGGCAAAGCCTGCGCGCTGGACGCTCTTCGAACGCAGGTAATAGAGCGACTTGATGCCCAGTTCCCAGGCGCGGAAGTGCAGCATGAGCAGGTCCCATTTGTCGACATCGGCCGGGATGAACAGGTTGAGCGACTGCGCCTGGTCGATATACGGCGTGCGGTCGGCTGCCAGTTCGAGCAGCCAGCGCTGGTCGATCTCGAAGCTGGTCTTGAACGTGTCCTTTTCTTCCTGGCTCAGGAAGTCGAGATGCTGGACGCTGCCGCCCTTCTCGAGGATCGTGTTCCACACATTGGTCGAATCCTTCGACTTTTCGCGCAGCACTTTCTCAAGATACGGGTTCTTGACCACGAAGCTGCCCGAGAGCGTCTTGTGGGTGTAGATGTTCGCCGGGATCGGCTCGATGCACGCCGAAGTACCGCCGCAGATGATCGAGATCGACGCGGTCGGCGCGATCGCCATCTTGCAGCTGAAGCGCTCCATCACGCCCTGATCGGCGGCATCGGGGCAGGGGCCGCGTTCGTGCGCGAGCATCATCGAGGCTTCGGACGCCTTGGCCGCGATGTGCTTGAAGATCTTCATGTTCCACGACT
>NZ_JBKBOG010000001.1:864654-968598 GCF_046294995.1 Blastomonas sp. | reverse complement strand
TGGCGACCATGCTGACGCGGGCAAATCCGGTCAGGATGATCAACAGATTGTCGCCCTCATCACCCTGGCCCATGATTTCCTGGCCCTTGCGATAGCGCACGAAGTGGCCCCGCAGGATGATATCGGACAGTTCGTCGGTTTCGCAGTCGGCAAATAGGCTATGGCTGGCCAGCAGTTCGGCAAGCTCATTGGCGTGCATGATTGACCTCACCCCTTCCTTTCTGTCTGGCTGCGCATTGATTGAGCAATTTTGCTTCAACCCCCTTGCCGCTGCCGACAGATTTCGTTTCCCACGAATCGCAGTACGCCGCTGTGCGCCACCGCACAATGCTGTCAATTACGGTAAAATACGGATGAAGAGGTGTGGTAAATTAGGGCATGACGACGCGTTTTGCGGTCAGGCCGCAGCGCGAAGAGCATGCATCACGTCATTTCGTGCCGGAGCCCGAACCCCGGCTGCAGCTCAGACGAGGCGGCTTTGCGCCAAAGCTGCTTCGATGAAGCTGGCGAACAGCGGATGCGGATCGAACGGCTTGCTCTTGAGCTCGGGGTGATACTGCACGCCGACGAACCAGCTGTGGTCGGGCCGTTCGACGATCTCCGGCAGCACGCCATCTGGCGACATGCCTGAGAACACCAGCCCACCCTTTTCAAGCCGGTCATGGTACGCGGTGTTGACCTCATAGCGGTGCCGGTGGCGCTCGCTGATCGTGTCGCTGCCGTAGATGCCGCGGACCCGGCTGTTGCCCGAGAGCTTTGCCGGAAACGCGCCCAGCCGCATCGTGCCGCCAAGGTCACCCTCGGCGCTACGCTTCTGCAGGCCCGATTCGCCCATCCACTCGGTGATCAGACCGACGATCGGCTCGTCGGTCGTGCCGAATTCGGTCGTCGATGCCGCAGCGATGCCCGATGTGTTGCGGGCCGCCTCGATGCACGCCATCTGCATGCCCAGGCAGATGCCGAAGAACGGCACATCGCGTTCGCGCGCAAAGCGGACCGAGGAGATCTTGCCCTCGCTGCCGCGTTCGCCAAAGCCGCCGGGCACCAGGATGCCGTGCATCGGCTCAAGCAATGCGGCCAGCTCGTCGTCGGGCAGCTTCTCGAACAGCTCGGCATCGAGCCATTTGACATTGACCTTGACCCGGTTGGCAAGTCCGCCATGGACCAAGGCTTCGTGCAGCGACTTGTAGGCATCCTGCAGCCCGACATATTTGCCGACGACACCGATGGTGACTTCGCCCTCGGGATGTTCGTGCCGGTCCATGATGTCGGTCCAGCGCGACAGATCGGGCTGCGGCGCATCGGTGATACCGAACGCGCGCAACACCTCGTCGTCGAGGCCCTCGGCATGATATTGGGTGGGAACCGCATAGATGCTCTTGGCATCGAGCGCGGGGATGACGGCTTCCTTGCGGACGTTGCAGAACAACGCAATCTTGGCGCGATCCGAATCGGGCAGCGGATGTTCGCAGCGGCACAGCAGGATGTCCGGCTGGATCCCCAGCGAGGTCAGTTCGCGGACGCTGTGCTGGGTCGGCTTGGTCTTCAGCTCTCCGGCTGCAGCGATATATGGCACCAAGGTCACGTGGACGAAGATGCTGTTTTCACGGCCGATGTCGTTGCGCAGCTGGCGGATCGCCTCGATGAACGGCAGGCTTTCGATATCGCCGACCGTCCCGCCGATTTCGCACAGCACGAAATCGAGATCCTCGGTCTCGGCCTGAGCGAATTCCTTGATCGCATCGGTGACGTGCGGGATGACCTGCACCGTGGCGCCCAGATAATCGCCGCGCCGCTCGCGCTGGATGATCGTCTGGTAGATGCGGCCCGAAGTGACGTTGTCCGACTGGCGCGCCGACACGCCGGTGAAGCGCTCGTAATGGCCAAGGTCGAGATCGGTCTCGGCGCCGTCATCGGTGACGTAGACTTCGCCATGCTGATAGGGCGACATCGTGCCCGGATCGACATTGAGATAGGGATCGAACTTGCGGATGCGCACGCGGTATCCGCGTGCCTGTAGCAGTGCGCCAAGGCTGGCGGCCATAAGGCCTTTGCCAAGCGATGAAACCACGCCGCCGGTGATGAAAATGAAACGCGCCATGGGAGAAATCCGTTAGCCGTTCACGCGCAAGCCTGACAAGCGCGCGAATCCGCATGGGAAACAAAAAACTGTGCACATGCCGCAAAGATGCGGCGGGTGGATCAGTTGGCGGGGGGTGCTTCGGCAGGCGCCGGTGCAGGTGCTGCCGGAGCCGCGTCGGCAGGCGCCGTATTCTGCGCACCTGCAGCCGACAGCGGATCGCCGCTTGCCGGCATGCCCGGGGTAATCGGACCAGGCGCGGCCAGCGGATCAGCCAGAGGCGCTGCTGCACCGCGCTGGAGCGAGGTATCGATATCGCCGGTCGAGTGCATGTTGGCGGCCATCACCGCCAGAACGATGCTGAGCAGAACGAACATCGTCGCAAGCACCGCGGTCATCCGGGTGAGCAGGTCGCCCGCGCCGCGCGCGGACATCAGGCCGTTGGGGCTGCCGCCAACGCCCAGCGCGCCGCCTTCGGAACGCTGCATCAGGATGACACCCACCATGGCGGCAGCGATGATCGTCTGCACGATGGTGATGAACAGGAAAATCGACGACATGAACGGTCAGACCCAGACAAAAGGAGAAGTGTTGGCGCGCACATAGCGATTAGACTTCGCCAGCGCAACTGGCGCTGGCTGGTGCGATTAGACTTCGCCAGCGCAACTGGCGCTGGCTGGTGCGATTAGACTTCGCCAGCGCAACCAGCGCTGCAGGGGGGCGCCAGCGCAACCGGCGCCGCCTTGCGTCAGCGCGGGGCGGCCTGGATGATCGGCAGGAAGGTTTCCGCCTTCAGGCTGGCCCCGCCGACCAGCGCTCCGCCGACATCGGGGATGGCCAGGATTTCCGCCGCGTTGCCCGAGTTCACCGATCCGCCATAAAGAATGCGAACGCCTGCGCCTTCGGCACCCATCCTGTCGGTCAATGTCGCGCGCAGCGCAGCATGCATCGCGGCGATGTCGTCTGCCACCGGAACGCGGCCCGTGCCGATCGCCCAGACCGGCTCATACGCCACCGACAGCCAGTCTGCCGAGGCCGATTGCGGCAGCGATGCGGCCAGTTGTGCGGTAACGATGGCGATCGCATTGCCGCTGTCGCGCTCATCCAGCGTCTCGCCCACGCACAGGATCGCGCCAAGCACGGCATCGTGCAACGCCTCCGCCTTGGCGGCAACATCGGCATCGGTTTCGCCCTGATCGGCGCGGCGCTCGGAATGGCCAACGATCGAGAATGTCGCGCCGGCCTCCTTGATCATCGCCGCAGACAGGCATCCGGTGTGCGCGCCCGACGTCTTGGCATGGCAATCCTGCGCACCGATGTGCACACCGCCAGCGCTTTGTGCGAACGCTGCGATCAAGGTTGCAGGCGGGCAAATCCCGACATCGACCCCGGTATCGCTGCCCGCAGCATCAGCAATTGCCTTCAATATCGCAAGATCGGCGCTGCTGCCGTTCATCTTCCAGTTGCCGACGATATAGGGTTTGAGCTGGCGCATGGTGATCTGTCCCCAGGGGTTCGTTTTGCGAATTGTGCGCGGCGGCTAGCAAATCGAAACGGGCTTGGCCAGTGCCGGGCCACGACACCCAAGCGGAAGGGTTGATGCCTGCGCCAAAGCCCCCTAAAGCTCGCCCGCGTTTTCACCTCACGTCTTAACAGGGCAGGCCGCTTTCCGGCGCCGCCTCATATGACAGGCTCTTCGATGATCAGCTTCTTTCGTTCGTTTTTCCAGTCCAAGATCGGCCTGGCGATCAGCTTCATCTTCTTGGCGTTGATCGCGGTCGCCTTTGCGGCGTCCGACGTCACCGGCGGAGCGACATTCGGCGGGGTGAGCAGCGAAAGCGTGGCGGAAATCGGCGGCGACGAGATCAGCACGGCGGAGCTTTCGTCCACCGCCACCAACGCGTTCAACCAGTTCCGTCAGCAGAGCCCGGAGATGGACATGGCCGCGTTCGATGCACAGGGCGGTATCGACAGCGTGCTGGAACAGATGATCGGCAGCTATGCGGCAGCGGCGTTTGGCGACATCATCGGTCTGGGCGCCAGCAAGCGGCTGGTCGACAGCGAAATTTCCGGCATTCAGGCGTTTAAGGGCGCCGACGGTCGGTTTGACGAAACCCTGTTCCGCAATGCCCTTGCCCAGCAGGGCCTGACCGAGGCGCGGGTGCGCGGCGATATCGCGCGCGGTCTGGTCAGCGACCAGCTGATGGTCCCCGCAAGCTTTGGCGCAAAGATGTCCGCGCAGATGGCGTTGCCTTATGCCGGCCTGATCCTCGAAGGCCGCGAAGGCGAGATCGCCTTCGTCCCCTCGGCGGCTTTCGCCCCCAAAACGGCGCCAACCGATGCGCAGTTGCAGACGTTCCTCACGCGCAACGCCGCGCGCTACCGCATCCCCGAGCGCCGGGTGCTGCGCTATGCAACCTTCATCACCGATCGCTTCCGCGACCAGATCAAGGTCAGCGATGCCGAGATCGCCGCGTTGTACAAACAGCGGTCGGCGGAATTCTCCGCCACCGAAAAGCGTGACCTGGAACAGCTGATCGTCCCGACCGAAGCGGCCGCCAAGGCCATCGCGGCGAAGATCAACGGCGGCGCCACCATGGCCGCAGCCGCCCGGGAAGCCGGACTTGAACCCGTCGATCTTGGCCTGCTGTCCAAGGCCGAGCTGACCCGGGCCGCATCGCCTGCGGTCGCCAACGCGGTGTTTGCCGCCTCGTCGGGCACGGTGGCCGCGCCCGCCCGCTCTGCGCTGGGCTGGCATGTCGTCCGCATCGACAGCATCACCGCGATTGCAGGGCGCAGCCTGGCGCAAGTGCGCGCCACGCTGGAAAACGAGATCGCCCAGGACAAGCTGCGCAAGACCGTGTCCGATTTCACTGCCGATCTGGAAGACCGCATCGCCGATGGCGCATCGCTGGCCGACATCGCCAGGGACGAAAACCTGACGCTGGAAACAAGCCCCGAGCTGCTCGCCAACGGCCAGGCGCCAGGTAGCCCCGATTTCGTACCGGTCGGCGCCTATCAGGCGATGCTTCCGGTCGCCTTCGGGCTTGAGGAAGATGCCGGGCCGCAGCTGGTCGAAGTGCAGCAGGGCAAGGAATATGCGATCTTCGAAGTGCGCGACATCAAGCGCGCTGCCCCTCCCCCGCTTGCCGGTATCCGCGACCGGGTTGCGCAGGACTGGGCGCTGGCACAAGGCCTGACCGCCGGCAAGTCGTTGGCCGACAGCATCGCCAAGTCGTCGCGCACCAGTGCCGAGCTTGCCAAGGCAGTGGCCGGCGCCAAGGTGCCGTTGCCGGGGATCGAGAAGATTGCCACCAACCGCCAGACGATCATGCAGCAGCAGGGCCGTGTGCCGCCGCCGGTGGCCTTGATGTTCAGCATGGCCGAGGGCACGACCAAGGTGCTCGAAGGCCCGAACCGTACCGGCTGGTTCGTCGTCCATCTGGCGAAGATCAACCGCGGTGATGCGAGCAAGGTGCCCGAATTGCTGCAGGTGACACGCACCCAGCTGGGCGAGGTGCTCGCTGACGAATATTCGCAGCAGCTGATGACAGCGATGAAGGCGGCGACCAACGTGAAGCGCAACCCGGCCGCGATCAAGCGCGTTAAGGACCAGCTGACCGGTCGCACCCGAGAGAATTGATGGCTGGGTCGGCAAGCCATTTGGGCACGGTTAGCCAAAACGTCGAGCACGCGGCGCAGGCGCTGGCTGAAGGGCGGTCGGCACTGATATGGCGGCGGCGCATAGCCGATACCGAGACCCCGGTGTCGGCGGCGCTCAAGCTGATCGAGCCCGAACGCGGCGATTTCCTGCTCGAATCGGTCGAGGGCGGCGAGACGCGCGCACGACACAGCTTCGTCGGCATCGCGCCCGATCTGGTGTTCCGCGCATCGGGTGAGAGCGCCGAGATCAATCCAGCCTGGGCCACCGACCGCACGGCATTCGCGCCCTGTTCTGAAGGATCGCTGCAAGCGCTGCGCACGCTGGCCGAACGCTGCCGGATGGATGTTCCTGCCGAACTGCCGCGCGCGCTGGCGTTCCTGGTGGGTTATTTCGGCTATGAAACCATCGGCCTGGTCGAGCATCTGGCCCGCGCACCGCAATCGGAACTTGCGCTGCCGGACATGCTGTTCGTGCGCCCGACGGTGCTGCTGATCTTCGACCGGCTGAAGGACGAGCTGTTCCTGATCGCGCCGGTCTGGGCCGAAGGCGACGTCGATGCCGCGCGTCTGATCGCGGCGGCTGAAGACCGGCTTGATGCTGCCGAGCGCGCACTGCAATCAGCGCTGCCGACGCCATCGCGCGATCCTGCAGCAGACCCGCAGGCGCTTGTCCCCTCCCCCGTGCTGGCGCCGGGCGCCTATGGCGAGATGGTGCTCAAGGCCAAGGATTACATCGAAGCAGGCGATGTCTTCCAGGTCGTGCTCGCGCAGCGCTTCACCGCGCCGTTCGCACTGCCGCCGATCGAGCTCTATCGCGCGCTGCGCCGGGTGAACCCGTCGCCGTTCCTCTATTTCCTCGATCTGCCCGGCCTCGCGCTGATCGGATCGAGCCCCGAGATCCTGGTGCGGGTTCGCGATGGCGAGGTTACCATCCGCCCGATCGCCGGGACACGCCCGCGCGGCAAGACCCCGGCGGAAGACATCGAGAATCGCACCAGCCTGCTCGCCGATCCCAAGGAACTCGCCGAACACCAGATGCTGCTCGATCTGGGCCGCAACGATGTCGGGCGTGTGGCCAAGGCGGGCACGGTGCGGGTCACCGACAGCTTCACCGTCGAGCAGTACAGCCACGTGATGCACATCGTCAGCAACGTGGTGGGTGAGCTGGTCGAAGACCGCGACGCCATCGACGCATTGTTCGCAGGGTTTCCCGCAGGCACCGTCAGCGGCGCGCCCAAGGTGCGTGCGTGCGAGATCATCGCCTCATTGGAGCCCGAAACACGCGGCGCGTACGCGGGCGGCGTCGGCTATTTCGCGCCCGATGGTTCGGTCGACAGCTGCATCGTGCTGCGCACCGCGATCGTCCGCGATGGCACGATGCACGTCCAGGCAGGCGCCGGCATCGTCGCCGACAGCGTGCCCGAATACGAACAGCGCGAATGCGAAGCCAAGGCCGGCGCGCTGTTCGCCGCCGCACGCGAGGCGCTGCGGCTGGCCAGCGAAGCAGGATACGGCCAATGATCCTTGTTATCGATAACTACGACAGCTTCACCTACAACCTCGTCCATTATCTGATGGAACTGGGGGCCGACGTCCGCGTCGAGCGCAACGATGCGCTGACCGCGCGCGAGGCGCTTGCCACCAACGCGCAGGCGTTCCTGATCTCGCCTGGCCCTTGCACCCCCAACGAGGCGGGGATTTCGCTCGATCTGGTCGCGGCGTGCGCCGATGCGGGCAAGCCGCTGCTCGGCGTGTGCCTGGGGCATCAGTCGATCGGCCAGCATTTCGGCGGCGAGGTCATCCGTGGTGGGCTGATGCACGGCAAGACATCGCCGGTGACGCACGATGACAGCGGCGTGTTCGCCGGGCTCCCCTCACCGTTCGAGGCAACGCGCTATCATTCGCTGGTGGTGCCCGAGGCGAGCCTTCCGTTCGAATTGATCGTCAACGCGCGCGTCGCGGTAACCGACGGCTCCACGCCGCATGTCATGGGCTTTGCGCATGCCAGCCTGCCGATCCACGGCGTGCAGTTCCACCCCGAAAGCATCGCGACTCAGTTCGGCCACCGGATGCTCGCCAATTTCATGGAGATTGCCGGTATAGAGGTCCGCCCCATGCGCGCCGAGTTGCTGGCATGAGCCGCCTTCCCGACACCCGCCATCCGCTCAGCCGCGACGATGCCGCCGAAGCCTTCAGTGCAATCCTCGACGGCACCGTAAGCGACGAGGCGATCGCGCAGTTCCTTGTCGATCTATCGAACCGGGGCGAGACCGCGATCGAGATCGCCGCTGCCGCGCAAGGCTTGCGCGACCGCTTGATCCCGATTTCCGCGCCCGCCAATGCGATCGACGTCTGCGGCACCGGCGGGGATGGGCACCACAGTCTCAATGTTTCGACCGCCGTCTCGCTAGTCGTCGCCGCGTGCGATGTTCCGGTCGCCAAGCATGGCAACCGCGCGGCATCGTCCAAGGCGGGGGCCGCCGATACACTCGAGGCGCTGGGAATGGACATGGCCGCTGCCGGCGCGACCGCCGAGCAATCGCTCGCCGAGATCGGCATCTGCTTTTTGTTCGCGGTCAACCACCACCCCGCGATGCGCCGCATACAGCCGATCCGGCAGAAGATCGGCAAGCGGACGATCTTCAACCTGATGGGCCCGCTCGCCAATCCGGCGCGGGTCAATCGCCAGCTGATCGGCATCGCACGCCCCGGCTATGTCCATGTCTATGCCGAAGCGCTCGAGATGCTGGGCACCGAGCATTCGCTGATCGTCTCGGGCGACGAGGGTCTCGACGAACTGTCGCTCGCAGGCGGCAACGAGGTCGCCGATATCGGCGCCGATGGCGTGATCATGAAGCGCTGGTCGGCAAGCGACGCAGGTCTGCCGGTCCACCCGATCGAGGCGATCCGCGGCGGAGATGCGGCGTTCAACGCTGCAGCACTGCGCCGCCTGTTGCAGGGCGAGGCCGGGGCGTACCGCGATGCGGTGCTGTTCAACGCAGCCGCCGCGCTGCTGATCGCGGGCGAGGTCGACACGCTGGCCGATGGCGCCGAAGAAGCGGCAGAAGCGATCGACAAGGGGCTCGCAAACGCGCTGCTGAATTGCTGGATCGATTTCACGAAGGCCGCCGCATGAACAAGCTCGAGGAAATCTGCTCGGTCAAGGCGATCGAGGTTGAGCGCCGCAAGGGGCTGGCGACGCTCGCCGAGATGGAGCGCCGCGCCGCCGACGCGACTGCGCCGCGTGGCTTTGCCAAGGCGCTGGTCCAGGCTTCGCTCGACGGCTTCGGCCTGATCGCCGAGATCAAGCGCGCCAGCCCGTCCAAGGGCCTGATCCGCGCCGATTTCGATCCCGCAGCGCACGCGGCAGCCTATCAGGCGGGCGGCGCCGCGTGCCTCTCGGTGCTCACCGATGTGCCCTATTTCGAGGGGCATGACGATTTCCTGCTCGCCGCGCGCGCCGCGTGCGACCTGCCCTGCCTGCGCAAGGATTTCATGGTCGATGTCTGGCAGGTGGCCGAAAGCCGCGCGCTGGGAGCCGATGCGGTGCTGATCATCGTCGCCGCGCTCGACGATGCGACGATGGCGGATATCGAGACCGCCGCGCTAGACCTCGGAATGGACGTGCTGGTCGAGGTCCACGACGAGGACGAACTTGCGCGGGCGCGCAAGCTGCGCTCGCCGCTGATCGGGGTCAACAACCGCGACCTGCGCAGCTTCGAGACCGATATCGCCAACACCGAGCGGCTGGTGAAGCTGATCCCCGAGGGCTATATCCCGGTCTCGGAAAGCGGCATCTACACGCACGAGGATTGCGTGCGGCTCAGCCAGCATGGCGTGCGCAGCTTCCTGGTCGGAGAATCGCTGATGCGGCAGGAGGACATCACCCGCGCAACGCGGCTGCTGCTCACCGGATCGGCGGACTGATGGCCGACCTCACCCATCTCGATGCGAGCGGCGCGGCGCATATGGTGGATGTCTCGGCCAAGGCCGATACGGTGCGCGAAGCGGTCGCCGAAGGCCTGATCAGCATGGCGCCGGAGGTAATCGCGGCGATCCGCGCGGGCGACATCAAGAAGGGCGACGTGCTGGGCACGGCGCGGATTGCGGGCATCATGGCGGCCAAGCAGACCAGCAGCCTTATCCCTTTGTGCCATCCGCTGCCGATCAGCAGCGTAAGGATCGATTTCGATTACACCGACACCGGCGTCCGCGTCGAAACGCGGGTACGCACTTCGGGCAAGACCGGGGTGGAAATGGAAGCATTGATCGCCGCCAGCATCGCGCTGCTCACCATCTACGACATGGCCAAGGCGCTGGACAAGGGCATGGTCATCGGCCCCGTCCGGCTGCTCGCCAAGAGCGGTGGCAAATCGGGCGACTGGGCCGCGCCCTGATGGCAGGCGGCCTGATCCCATTGGAGGAAGCCCAGGCGCGGCTGCTGGCCCTCGCGGCAGCAAAGCCTGCAGTCACTTTAGGATTGCTTGAGGCGACCGGCCATATCCTCGCCGAGCCGCTGGTCGCGTTGCGCAGCCAGCCCGCCGCCGATCTCTCCGCGATGGATGGCTATGCCGTCCGCGCCGCCGACCTGCCCGGCCCGTGGACCGTCATCGGCGAAAGCGCGGCAGGACGCCCCTTCCTCGGTACCCTAGCGCCAGGAAATGCGGTGCGGATTTCCACGGGCGCCATCATGCCGGGTGGCGCCGATACGGTCGTCGTGCAGGAAGATGTCGCAATCGACGGCACCGGTTTGACGCTGACCGGTGAGGGTCCTGCATCCGCAGGTGCGCATGTGCGCCGCGAAGGCCATGATTTCACGGCCGGAACCGAGCTTGCGGCGGCGGGAACGCGCGTCGATGCACGGTTGCTTGCGCTTGCGGCGATGGCGGGTCATGGGCGCCTCGTGGTCCACGCCCCCGTGCGCGTCACCATCCTGAGTACCGGTGACGAGCTGGTTGCGCCCGGCGCGCCGCTGCCTACCACCGCCCATATTCCCGCGAGCAATGGCGTGATGCTGTCGGCCCTGCTCGATGGGCTTCCGGTCGAAATCACGATGCCGCCGTTGCTGCCCGATCGCCTTGATCGCATTGCAGCGGCATTTGCGGACCACAAGAATGCCGACATCATCGTGACCACCGGCGGCGCATCGGTGGGCGATCACGACCTGATCCAGCCAGCACTGCTGCACAGCGGAGGAAACGTCGATTTCTGGCGGATCGCGATGCGGCCGGGCAAACCGGTGATGGTCGGGACCATAGGGGATGCCATCGTGCTTGGCCTGCCTGGCAACCCGGTCTCGTCTTATGTCACAGCGCTGCTGCTTTTGCTGCCTCTGGTAAAGACAATGTCCGGATATCAGCAGGTTATGCCGCATGTCTCGCACGGGGTTGCCGGTGCGACATTTGCCGCCAATGGTGCGCGCCAGGATTTCGTGCGCGCGCAGATGGTCGGTGGTGCGCTGGTGCCGGTGCGCAGCCAGGACAGCGGCGCATTGTCATCGCTGACCGCCGCCGATGTGCTGGTCATTCGGGCGGCCAACCAAGCCGAGGCAGCACCGGGCGACCGGCTCGACTATATAGCGCTCTGACCGGCGGGATTATACAACCCCTTGACCTGACCGCGTTTGTTTCGTAATTGTTCCTTATTCGTTCGACCGCCGACCCGCCGGCGCAGAAAGGAACATCCAGCATGCTGACCCGCAAACAACACGATCTGATCCGCTTTATCCAGGTACGGCTGGAGGAAGACGGCATTTCGCCCTCGTTCGAGGAAATGAAGGAGGCGCTGGACCTCAAGTCCAAATCGGGCGTCCACCGGCTGGTCAGCGCGTTGGAAGAACGCGGCTTCATCCGCCGCCTGCCCAACCGGGCCCGCGCGCTCGAAATCCTCAAACTGCCCGAAGCCAGCGTCAAGCCGCGCGCCAAGGAACTGGCTGCAGCGGCGGCTGCCAAGACCGACGCGGCCAAGAGCAACATCGTCAGCATGGAAGCCGTGCGCAAGGCCCAGGCATCGGTTCCGGCCAATAGCAACGTTCTGGAAATCCCGCTGCACGGCCGGATCGCTGCCGGTGTGCCGATCGAGGCCTTCGAGGGCACCGAAATCCTTCCCGTGCCCGCCGCGCTGCTGGGCAGCGGCGAGCATTACGCGCTCGAAGTGTCGGGCGATTCGATGATCGAAGCTGGCATCCTCGATGGCGATTTCGCGCTGATCAAGCGCACCGAGTCCGCGCGCGATGGCGAAATCGTGGTTGCGCTGGTGCGCGGCGAGGAAGCAACGCTCAAATATCTGCGCCGTGAGAACGGCCGCATCCGGCTCGATCCCGCCAATGCGTCCTACGATCCGCAATTCTATGCGCCGCACGAGGTTCAGGTTCAGGGCAAGCTTGCCGGACTGCTGCGCCGCTATCACTGATCTGTCGATGTGGGTGAATGCCGGGCAAGGAGCAGTGCATGAATATCCTGGTCGACGCCGACGCATGCCCGGTGAAGGATGAGATCTACAAGGTAGCGCTGCGCCATGCCGTGCCGGTCATGATCGTCAGCAACAGCCCGATCCGCGTGCCCGACCATCCGCTGATCGGCCGCACCGTGGTCAGCGACGGGTTCGATGCGGCAGATGACTGGATCGCCGAAAGGGCAGACCCCCGAACGGTGGTGGTCACCGCCGACATTCTGCTGGCCGACCGCTGCATCAAGCTGGGCGCCGTGGTGCTGGCCCCGAGCGGCAAGCCCTTCACCGCCAACTCGATCGGCAGCGCCGTCGCCACCCGTGCGATCATGGCGGATCTGCGCGCGGGCGGGGATATCGTCGGCGGACCTGCGCCGTTCAGCAAGGCCGATCGGTCACGCTTTCTCCAGACGCTCGACGAGACCCTCGTCCGCCTGAAACGCGCGGCATAGTCTCGGCGGTTCGGGGGCAGCAACGCTTCGGATCACACACCGTACTCGCCAACCCCGGCGCACCGGCAGGCAATCGCTAGAATGACGTCACCAGCGGCATGATTCCGGGAATGAGCGCCGCACGGGCGTGCTGCCGCATCAACTGCTCGGCCTCCTCTGCCCGGCCTTGCAGGATCGCCCGCCCGACCGCCAGATGCTCCTGATGCGCCGCCGCAAGGTGTCGCCAGGCGGTATCCAGATCGTCCCAATCCATCGCTAGCGCAGCCGCCGACGCGAGCGGCAGGTGGTTGTTGCGCGACAATGCGACGCCGATGGCGCGGTTACCGCTCGCACTGATGAGCAGATCGTGAAAGGCGAGATTGTAACTGTAGAACCGGTCGATGTCCTCCGGCTCCATCTGCCCGGAGGCAAACAGCGCATCGCCCTGCGCCAGGCAGGCGCTCAGCTTGCGGGCAAACGCCGGGTCGATCGGCCGGCTGGCGATGATCCGCACAGCCAAGCCTTCGAGCACGCCGCGCACCTCAATGGCATCGTCGATCTGCGCGGGGGTCGGCCCGCGGGCGGCATAGCCGCGCGCACCGACACGGCAGACCAGACCTTCCTGCTCCAACGTGCGAAGCGCGGTGCGCACCGGCATCCGCGAGACGCCGAACCGTTCTGCCGTGGCAATTTCCGCGATCCGCGTGCCGTCGGCGATCTCGCCCGAAACGATCATCTTGCGCAGTGCAAACAGCACGCGCTGGCCCGGTTTCATGCGCTTGTCCATCGGCGGTTTCATACGCCATGGTGAGGCCTCGGCAAGCCCTGAATGTTGGTTGCCCTCTGCTTGCACCCCACGCTCAGGGCCGCGCCTGTCCCCTGCCCCGCTGCCGTGCGGCACGATCACCCGATCCTGGCAAACCCTGCCGCGCCGCTGGGGACCCGTGCCAAAGGTTCGACGGCGGCCGCCGTGTGCAGCGCGGTTTGCAGCGCGGCTGCCGGATCATCCGTGCCCCCCATCATCGCTTCCATCGTCCGCAGGCACAGCGCGACGTTCTCGTCTGCCAGCGTATAGAAGACCTGCTTGGCCACCCGGCGGGTGCGAACCAGCTCGGTGCGGCGCAACTCTGCCAGCTGCTGGCTGAGCGCAGGCTGGCCGATCCCGGTCGCTTCATCGATCTGACCGACGGTCCTCTCCCCTGCCAGCAGCGACGACAAGATCATCAACCGCTGCGGCTGGGCATAAGCGCGCAACTTCTCGGTCATCGCTTCTGCCAGCGCCCGGCTCTGGTACAGCGCGGTCATGTTGCCGCGACCTTCTGGCAGAACCAGTCCGCCGCGCCCTCGGCAGGTTGCCCGGCCGGGTCGGGCGCGCGCAAAAGGTCGTCACCGGGCTGCCAGCCTTCGGGGATCATCACCGATCCGTCATCGGACCGCTGCAATGCCGCCAGCAGCCGCAGCATCTCGGCCACCGATCGCCCGACATTGTGCGGGTAGGTGGTGATGGCGCGGACGACGCCGGTGGGATCGATGAAAAAGGTGGAGCGCATCGCCACGCTGCTGCCAGCGGAATCGTCGATCATGCCATAGGCCCGCCCGACCGCCATCGAGGGATCTTCCACCACCGGAAAGCTGATGCTGACGCCAAAGCTGTCACGGATCGCGCGCAGCCATGCATGGTGCGCATACAGGCTGTCGACCGAAAGGCCCAGCAGCGCGCAGTCCATCGCCTCGAACTGCGCAGCGGCACGCTGCATCCCGATGAATTCGGTGGTGCACACCGGGGTGAAATCCGCAGGATGCGAGAAGAACACCAGCCACCGGCCGCGAAAGTCGTGCAGCGCCTTTTCGCCTTGGGTGGTGCGTGCGGTAAAATCGGGTGCGCCATCGCCGATGCGAACCGGCGGAACGGGGTCGGTGGACATATTCATGCGTTCGATCTCTCACGAAGCGAGGTGCCAAATCAATTGGCTTGACGATCGACCCTTAATTAATTACATACTTCTTGTAAATATGAATTCGAGAAGGATTGCCCCATGTCCGACCCCGCCCTCGCCTCTGCCACTGCACAGATAAAGACCGCCCAGACCGGCGTTCCGATCATCAAGTCGTTCTTCGACAAGGCCACCAACACGGTATCCTATGTCGTCCACGACTCAGTATCCCTGCGCGGAGCGATCATAGACAGCGTGCTGGACTATGACGCCGCATCGGGTCGCACCTCCTTCTCTTCGGCAGACGCGATCATCGCTTATGTCGGGGAGAAGGAGCTTGCGATCGATTGGATGCTCGAAACGCATGCACACGCCGATCATCTGTCTGCCGCACCCTATCTGCAGCAGAAGCTGGGCGGCAAGATTGCCATCGGCGCGTCGATCACGCTGGTGCAGAACGTGTTCGGCAAGCTGTTCAATGCCGGCACCGAGTTCGAGCGCGACGGAAGCGATTTCGATGCCCTGTTCCACGATGGCGATCACTTCCACATCGGCAATCTCGATGTCACCGTGCTGCATGTTCCCGGCCATACGCCGGCCGACCTTGCCTATGTCATCGGTGATGCGGTGTTCGTCGGCGACACCATGTTCATGCCCGATTACGGCACCGCGCGCGCAGATTTTCCCGGTGGCGATGCGCGCACCCTGTTCCGCTCGCTGCGCCGCATCCTTGAATTGCCTGGCGATACCCGGCTGTTCATGTGCCATGACTATCTGCCCGAAGGGCGCGAACATTTCGTGTGGGAGACGACGGTGGCCGAACAGCGCGCGCGCAACGTGCACGCACATGACGGTATCACCGAGGACGAATTCGTCGCCATGCGCGAGAAGCGCGATGCCGGGCTGGATATGCCCAAGCTGATCCTGCCCTCGATCCAGGTCAACATGCGCGCCGGCCATCTGCCAGAGCCCGAGGCCAATGGCGTGCGCTACCTCAAGATCCCGCTCGACACGCTGTGACCGGACCTGTGATCTTGCCTGGATTTCCGGATGCAATGCCGCTGCAGGGCCTGGTCGGCGGGCTGATGATCGGCCTGTCGGCCGCGATCATGCTGCTGGCGCTGGGGCGGATTGCTGGGGTCAGCGGACTTGCCGCACGCGCCACCTGGCTTTCGCAAGGCGGCGCTCCGCGCGGCGTGGCGATCGCGTTCATCATCGGCCTGCCGCTGGGCGCACTGCTGGTCAGCGTGATATCGGGCGGCATTCAGGCAACCTTCCCGGCCAGCCCGTGGCCGTTGCTGATCGGCGGATTGCTGGTCGGCTTCGGCACCCGGCTGGGGTCGGGCTGCACGAGCGGGCATGGCGTCTGCGGCATGTCGCGCCTCTCGCCGCGCTCGCTGTTTGCCACCGCCATGTTCATGACCGCCGGTTTCTTGACTGTCGGCCTGCTGCGCCTGGGAGGATGGCTGTGAAACAGACCGCAATCGCGCTTGCCGCAGGGCTGATCTTCGGCGCTGGCCTGGCCATTTCCGGCATGGCCGATCCGCAGCGGGTGCAGGCGTTCCTTGATCTGTTCGGCGCTTGGGACCCGACGCTCGCCTTTGTCATGGGCGGGGCGATGATTCCGATGGCAATCGCCTGGCGCATCCAGCGCCGGATGGCCGCGCCGGTGGCAGTCAGCCGTTTCGAACTGCCGGGAACCAACAAAATCGACCGCAAGCTGGCGATCGGCGCGCTGATCTTTGGCGCAGGCTGGGGAATCGGCGGACTGTGCCCCGGCCCCGCCATCGCAGACCTCGCCATCGCCCCGGCGTCCGCCGCGACGTTCATTGCCGCGATGCTGGCAGGCATGGCGGTTCACAGGTTCGCGCTACGATAAAGATATGCCGCCAGCTGCGGAACGGGAGAGTAATATGCAGATCACCAGACTGACCGACCGCATCAGCGTTTCGCCCCAGATCGCGCCGGGCGATGTCGCAGAACTCGCTGCGCTTGGCTTCCGTGCGATCATCTGCAACCGCCCCGATGACGAGGAGCCAGGGCAGGTCTCCGAGGCGACCATATGTGAAGAGGTGACACGGCACGGAATGGCCTTTGCCTATGTCCCTGCGGTGTCTGGCGCCATCACCGCTGCCGACGGCGAGGCGATGGCCAATGCGCTTGCGACCCTGCCCGCACCGGTGCTCGCTTATTGCCGCTCGGGCGCGCGTTCGACCAAACTGCATGAGATGGCGCAGGGCGCCGCCCAACCGGCCCCTGCCCCGTCGGTTGCCACCAGAACCCATGACGTCGTGATCGTCGGTGGCGGCAGCGCGGGTATCGCCACTGCCGCCAGCCTGCTCAAGCGCAATGCGCGGCTGGATATCGCGATCATCGAACCGTCCGAGGTGCATTATTACCAGCCCGGCTGGACGATGGTCGGCGGCGGCATCTTCGATGCGCCGTTCACCCGCCGGTCGCAGGCCTCGGTGATGCCCGACGGCGTCAAGTGGATCCGCGCGTCTGCCAGCGGCTTTGCGCCCGAGGACAACCGCGTCATCCTGTGTGACGGCAGTGATGTGCACTATCGCGTGCTGGTCGCCTGTCCGGGTATCAAGCTCGATTGGGATGCGATACCGGGGCTGCGCGAAACGCTGGGGACCAATGGCGTGACCTCGAATTACGGCTACGACCTTGCGCCGTACACCCGCCAACTGGTCGACGGGCTGAAGGGCGGCCGCGCATTGTTCACCCAGCCGCCGATGCCGATCAAGTGCGCAGGCGCACCGCAAAAGGCGATGTACCTCTCGTGCACCCGCTGGGAGAAATCGGGCGTGTTGCCCAGCATCGACGTGCAGTTCCACACCGCTGGCGCCGTGCTGTTCGGCGTTCCCGCCTATGTCCCGGCGCTGATGGAATATGTGGATCGGTATGGCGCGCATCTCAATTTTGAATCGAAGCTGGTGGCGATCGATGGCCCGGGCGGGCTCGCGACATTCGAGCAGAAGCGGGGCGACACGGTGACCCGGGTCGAGGAGCGTTTCGACATGATCCATGTCGTGCCGCCACAGACCGCGCCCGATTTCATCCGGTCAAGCCCGCTCGCCGCCGCATCGGGGTTCATCGATGTCGACGAGGCGACGCTGCGCCACAGCAAATATGCCAACGTCTTCGCGCTGGGCGATGCCTGCTCGGCCTCCAACGCCAAGACCATGGCCGCCGCGCGCAAGCAGGCGCCGGTGGTCGCGGTCAACGTGCTCGCCGCGCTTGAAGGCAAGCCACCGGTCGCAGATTATGACGGCTATGGCAGCTGCCCGCTCACGGTGGAATCGGGCAAGATCGTGCTCGCCGAATTCGGCTATGGCGGCAAATTGCTGCCCAGCTTTCCCACCTGGCTGATCGATGGCACAAGGCCTTCGCGGCTGGCATGGTTACTCAAGGACACCATCCTGCCGCCGGTGTATTGGCATGGTATGCTCAAGGGGCGTGAATGGATGGTCAAACCGCACACGATCGGCAGTTGACAGGTGCGCCCTCCCGCCAACTTTGCCCGCTATCTGCCGGTGCTCGAATGGGGCCGGGGCTATAACCGCACGATCCTGACCAACGATCTGGTTGCCGCCGCAATCGTCACCATCATGCTGATCCCGCAGAGCCTGGCCTATGCCATGCTCGCAGGCCTGCCGCCCGAGATCGGCCTGTACGCCTCGATCCTGCCGATCGTCGCTTATGCGCTGTTCGGCACCAGCCGCGCGCTGGCGGTCGGGCCGGTCGCGGTGATCTCGCTGATGACGCTGACCGCAGCGAGCAGCATCGCCCCGCCGGGCAGCGCCGAATTCATCGCAGCGGCCTTGGTGCTCGCCTTGCTGTCGGGGGTGATGCTGATCATCATGGGCGTGCTGCGGCTGGGCTTTCTCGCCAACCTGCTTTCGCACCCGGTGGTCTCCGGGTTCATCACCGCATCGGGGCTGATCATCGCGACCAGCCAGCTGAAATCGATCCTCGGAATCCAGGCCAGCGGCGAGGCGATGCCCGAGCTGGTGGCGACGCTGCTTGCCAACCTCGCCAGCATCAATCTTCCGACAGTGATCATCGGCGTTACATCAACCGCGTTCCTGTTCTGGGTACGCAAGGGTCTGAAGCCGCTGTTGATGAAGGCGGGCCTCAAGGCGCGCACCGCCGACCTTACCGCCAAGGCCGGGCCGATCGCCGCGGTTGCGGTATCGACGCTTGCGGTGGTGCTGCTCGATCTCGAAGCGCAGGGGGTTAGGGTCGTCGGCCAGATCCCGCAGAGCCTGCCGCCGTTCACCGTGCCGCTGTTCGATGCGGAACTGTGGCAACGGCTCGCCATCCCCGCATTGCTGCTCAGCGTCATCGGTTTTGTCGAGAGCGTCTCGATCGCGCAGACACTGGCCGCCAAGAAGCGCCAGCGGATCAACCCCGACCAGGAGCTGATCGGGCTCGGCGCGGCCAATGTCGCCGCCTCGTTCACTGGCGGCTATCCGGTCACCGGCGGCTTTGCACGCTCGGTGGTGAACTTCGATGCGGGGGCCGAGACGCCTGCCGCCGGCGCCTTCACCGCGATCGGCATCGCCATCGCGGCGCTGTTCCTGACCCCGTATCTCGCCTCGCTGCCGATCGCGACGCTGGCTGCGACGATCATCGTCGCGGTGCTCAGCCTCGTCGATTTCAAGACACCGCAGCACATCTGGCGCTATTCCAAGCCTGATTTCGCCGCGATGGCCGCCACGGTGCTGGTGACATTGCTGGCCGGGGTCGAGCCGGGCGTGATCGCTGGAGTCGGCCTGTCGCTGGCACTGTTCCTGTGGCGCGCATCGCGGCCGCATGCCGCCATCGTCGGGCGGGTGCCAGAGACCGAGCATTTCCGCAACATCAAGCGCCACGACGTGCTCACCGACCCGCGCATCCTCACGATCCGCATCGACGAGAGCCTGACCTATCTCAACGCGCGCTGGCTCGAGGAGTTCGTGCTCGAGCAGGTCGCAGAGCATCCGCAATTGCGTCACCTCATCCTGATGTGCTCGGCGGTCAACGGCATCGATGCCTCCGCGCTCGAGAGCATCGAGGCGATCAACCACCGGCTCTCCGATGCGGGGGTCCAGCTGCACCTGTCGGAGGTCAAGGGGCCAGTGATGGACGCGCTCGAACGCTCGCACCTGCTCGCGGACCTGACCGGCAAGGTCTGGCTGTCGCAGAACGACGCCTTTTCGCAGATCATCCAGCAGATGCTGCGATCTGATGATCCGGACGCAGCAGCGGACCCTTATCTGTCCAGAGGGCTGATCTGACCGACGGGCGCGAGGGGCCGATCACCGCATTTATCCGCCATTCGTCGTGGCCGGGTTGCCCGACCCGGCAAACACCGATAGTCCTTCCACTCATGACCCTCATTGCGAAACAAGAGCGTTGACCAGCATGACGAAGAAAACGGCCGCCGCCAATTGGCTCGGGCTTGTCCGTCGCAGGACGGCCGCTTTGATCGGCGCGGCGTTTCTCGCCAGTACGCTGGCCAGCCCAGCCCTTGCAGCGCCCGATCCGGGCAAGAAAGCCTGTGCGCAGGAAGCGCGCACGCTGTGTCCCGCCGAGATGAAATCGATGAGCCGCAAGAAGGTCGAGGCCTGCATGATCGCCAAGGTCGAAAAGACCTCCCCGCAGTGCAAGGCGGCGATGTACCGGATCAAGGCGGAGCGCGAACAGGCGCGCAACTAGACCCGCAAGCCCGGTGGCCCCGGTTTTCGCGTTGACGCTCCGACCCCAACAATCCTTTGGCAACCGCGCGCTGCCTGCGTTACGACGAGCGCTATGAGCCAGGCAGAAACGTCCAGTTCCCGTTTGCTGCCGTGGTTCGGCTTTCTGTTCATGTGCCTCGGCATGTTCATGGCCATTCTGGACATCCAGATCGTCGCGACATCGCTTCCTGCCATCCAGCAGGCGCTGGACATGACACCCGACCAGATGATCTGGGTGCAAACCGCCTATCTGACAGCCGAAATCGTCGCGATCCCGCTGACCGGATATCTCACCGCAAAGCTGGGGATGCGCTGGCTGTTTGTGATCGGCGTTTCGATATTCACGCTAGCATCGGCAGGTTGCGGGGCCAGCGACAGCTTCGAGGCGCTGATCGGCTGGCGGATCGTGCAGGGCTTTGCCGGTGGCACGCTGATCCCGGCGGTGTTTTCCGCCGTTTTCCTTCTCTTCCCTGCCAGGTCGCAGGGCCTGGCGACGACGATCGCCGGGGTGGCTGCGGTGTTCGCGCCCACGGTCGGCCCCATCGTCGGCGGCTGGATTACCGAAACCTATTCCTGGCACTGGTTGTTCCGCATCAACATCGTGCCCGGCGTGCTGGCCGCGATCGGCGCGACGTTGACCCTGCGCGGCGAGGCCAGCAATGCCCGCTGCGCGCGGTCGATCGACGTTCTCGCGCTGGTATTGCTCGCTGCTGGACTTACCGCGCTGCAGATCGGGCTCAAGGATGCGCCGACGCTGGGGTGGCTGTCCCCGCAAATTGCGGCGCTGCTCAGCGGCTTTGCCGTCTGCGCGATATGGTTCGTGCGGCGCACTTGGCATTCGGCGTCTCCGCTGGTCGAGCTGCGCTGTTTTGCCGACCGCAATTTCGCGGTGGGCTGCGGGCTGAGCTTTATCCTGGGCGCAGGCCTGTTCGGGTCGACCTATCTCATGCCATTCTTCCTGGGGCTGGTGCGCGAACACAATGCGCTGCGGATCGGCGAGATCATGCTGGTCACCGGCATCGCGCAACTGCTGGCGGCGCCGGTCGCGGTGTATCTCGAGCAGCGCGTCGGCGCGCGCGCGCTCAGCCTGTTCGGCTTCGTGCTGTTCGCTGCAGGTTTGCTCGCCAGCACGGACCAGACCGCCGACACCGATTTTGCCGAGATGCTCTGGCCGCAGATCATGCGCGGCGTCGCCACCATGTTCTGCCTGCTGCCGCCCACGCGCATCGCATTGGGCTATCTCGCGACCGAGAAGGTGGCTGACGGCAGCGGCCTGTTCAACCTGATGCGCAACCTTGGCGGCGCGATCGGGCTGGCGCTGATCGACACGACGATCTTCAGCCGCGCCGCGACCTATGGCGCCGACATCGCCGCCAGGCTGCAGGCGGGCAGCGTCGAGACCGCCGTCAAGATCGGTATTCCGCGCGATGCCTTTCTCGAACAGATCGGTACCCCGCCCGACGAGTTTACCGAGGAACTGGTCCGCCCATTGGTAGAACGACAGGCATTGGTCGATGCCATCAACGACGCCTGGCTGCTGATCGGGCTGTTGACGGTGCTGGCGGTTTTTCTGGTATTCCTGATCCGTCGTGCCCCGGCTAAAGGTGCGCCCGCGCAGGCCAACGTAAAATGAAGGACATGAGTATGGATCGCCGCGAATTCGGCATGGGGCTTACCGCCTTGGCCTTCGCCGGGTTGGCCGGGTGCGCGTATGCAGGACGCGGGTCGCGGACGACGGATTCATCGCTCCTTCCCGATCCCGAAGGCCTGCTCGATCTGCCGCCGGGCTATGCCTATCGCGTGATCTCCCGCGCCGGTGACCGGATGGACGACGGGCACGTGGTTGGCGACCGTGCCGATGGCATGGGGTGCTTTGCGCTCGGCAACGGCCGTGTGGCGCTGGTTCGCAACCACGAACTGCAGGTCAAGCATCACGGCACCGGTCCGTTCGGCAGCCGCGCGGTGGCGCTGGCCTATGACCGCTCGGGCGATAGCCGCGCGCTGCCGGGTGGCACATCGACTTTGGTCTATGACCTGCGCAGCGGCAGGGTCGAGGCGCAGTACCAGAGCCTTGCCGGGACCATCCGCAACTGCGCGGGCGGCATCACCCCCTGGGGCAGCTGGCTGACCTGCGAGGAGGATGTGACCCGCGCGGGCAATGGCGTTGCCCGCGACCATGGCTGGGTGTTCGAGGTTCCCGCCGCACACAAGGGCCTGGTGGATCCGGTGCCGCTGACCGCGATGGGGCGCTTCAACCACGAGGCCGCCGCGATCGATCCGGCGACAGGCATCGTCTATCTGACCGAGGACCGCGACGATTCGCTGTTCTACCGCTTCCGGCCCGCAGCGCGCGGACAGCTCGCCGCGGGCGGGCGGCTGCAGGCGCTGGCCTTCGTCGAACCGGGGCTGGATGATACCCGCAACTGGTCCGGGATCACATTGGCGCGCGGGGCGACGCGCCCGGTGCGCTGGATCGACCTGACCGGCACCGAGAGCCCCGAGGACGATCTGCGGCTGCGCGGTCATGCTGCGGGCGCGGCCCGCTTCGCGCGCGGCGAAGGCGTGCATTTCGGCAACGGATCGATCTATTTCTGCTGCACGTCGGGCGGCGCGGCCAAATTGGGCCAGGTGATGCGCTATGTCCCCAGCCGCTTCGAGGGCAATGCGGACGAACGCTCATCTCCCGGCATGCTGCAGAATTTCGTCGAATCCGACGATCCCGACCTGTTCAACTTCGGCGACAATCTCACCGTCGCGCCCAATGGCCATCTGGTCGTTTGCGAAGACCAGTATACGCTTATCAAGAACAATCATCTGCGCGGCGTGACGCCGACAGGTGAGCTGTACACGCTGGCGCGTTGCCGCATTCAAACGGAACTTGCCGGAGCATGCTTCTCCCCGGACGGATCGACGCTGTTCGTCAACCTCTACAGCCCGGCGATGACGCTGGCGGTCACCGGGCCATGGACCAGAGGCTAATGGCCGCCTGGCTGAGCGGACTCGCCGGGACCGCTCAGCGCAGCGTGACGACTTTGGCCTCGCCACCGGCAAAGCGCAGCGTCTGGACGTACTGGCCCTGGCGGACGACGACCTGGTTGATCTGGCGCGGATAGATGTCGCGCAGGATGGTCGATCGCAGCTCCAGCGCTTTTGTCTTGCCGGGCAGCGTACCGGTATAATCCACCCGAACATCGCGCACGCCGACCTCGACCGACGATACCGCAAGCGGCACCGCAGCCCCGTCAGCCGAGACGCTGAAATGCGCGAGCAGATAGGTCTTCAGTTCCTCGATCGCCTCAGGGTCGTCGAGACTGGTCTGCGCATCGGGGGCGATCTCGGCCAGCGCAGGTTCGAGGTCGTGCGCCTCGAACCGGTGCGATACCGTGACGACGCCATCGTCGCCCAGAGTCACGACGCTCATCGCGTCATGCCCCCGGTGCGCGCCCGCCTGCGGGGCGAGCGTTGCCATTCCGATCAGCGCCAGTGCGCCTGCAAGCGAACGTCTGCGCATCATTTCGGCGGCGCATCATAGGTGCGCAGCGAATCCGGCAGCACCTTCATGTCCGAATCCTTCATGCGGTTCTTGGCATCCTCGGGTGTGTCGATTCCCAGCGTCTGGGGTGCGATCTGGCCGGTATAGACATTGTTCGACCGGTCGGCATCTGCAGTTTCCCAAAGCGGATCGACCTCGGCCCGGACCAAGGTCTTGGTCGTCACGAACTGCCAGGTCACCGCCTGCTGGTTGTAACGCCACACCTCGGCCGGAATCCTCGCGGTCTCGCTCGATCCATCGGTGAAGTCCATCTTGAGGATCACCGGCATCACCAGCCCGCCGCGGTTTGAGAAGCTGAACCGGTAGAAATTGTCTGTCACCTGCCGCGCCGCTTTTTCCTCCGCGGTCAGGTCGGCGAAGGTTTCGGATGCCTTGCGCTTGTCGGCAGCGGTGGCATCGAGCGGATCGATGCTGTCGTAGAAGTCCCGCGTTGCAGGATCCCGCTCGACGACGGTTCGTTGGCCGGCGTTGCGCTGGGCGGTGAGCGATCCGGGCTCGGCGTCGCGCTCCCGCTTGCGGGCGGCAGCCGCTGCGGCCGCGTCTGCAGGTTCAAGCGTCGCGCGCACCACCTTGTCGAGCGAAATGTCGACATGGTCGGTCGAATAGAACCAGCCGCGCCAGAACCAGTCGAGATCGACGCCCGAGCTTTCCTCCATCGTGCGGAAGAAGTCATAGGGCGTTGGGTGCTTGAACCGCCAGCGCTCCGAATACTCGCGGAAAGCGCGGTCGAACAACTCGCGGCCAAGCACCGTTTCACGCAGGATGGTGAGCGCGGTTGCAGGCTTGCCATAGCCATTGGCACCGAACTGCAGCACCGAATCCGATTGCGTCATCAGCGGCATCTGGTTGGTCGACAGCATGTACTCGGCGATGTCCTTGGGCTCGCCGCGCCGCACGGGGTAATCCTTGTCCCACAGCTTTTCGGCCTGGAATTGGAGGAAGGTGTTAAGCCCCTCGTCCATCCACGTCCATTGCCGCTCGTCCGAGTTGACGATCATCGGGAACCAGTTGTGACCGATCTCGTGGATCACCACACCGATCAGCCCGTATTTGGCGCGCTCGGTATAGGTGAGGTTGCCTGTCTTCTTGTCCTTCACCGGGCGCGGCCCGTTGAAGGTGATCATCGGGTATTCCATCCCACCGACAGGACCGTTGACCGACTGCGCCACTGGATAGGGATAGGGAAAGGCGAACTTGCCATAGACGTCGATGGTGTGCGCGATTGCCTTGGTCGAATACGCATCCCACAAGGGCCGCGCCTCCTTGGGGAAGAAGCTCATCGCCATCACCAAAGGCTGGTCGGCATAATCCTGGCGTACGCCCAGCGCGTCCCACGCGAACTTGCGCGAGGAGGCCCAGCCGAAATCGCGGACGTTTTCAGCCGCGAACACCCAGGTCTTCTCGCCCGAGGCCTTGCCCCGCTCTGCAGCCACAGCCTCGTCCGGCGTCACGACATAGACCGGGCTGGCGGCCGACTTGGCCTGTTCGAGGCGCTGTCGCTGCGCAGCAGTGAGCGCCTGATCGGGGTTCTGCAGCACGCCGGTCGCCGCGACGACATGGTCGGCGGGAACGGTCAGCGCGACGCGATAGTCACCGAACTCCAGCGTGAACTCGCCCGAACCCAGGAACGCCTTGTTGTGCCAGCCCTCGTAATCCGAATAGACGGCCAGCCGCGGAAACCACTGCGCGCCTTCGAAGATGCAATTGCCGTCCTCGCCTGGCTGGGTGAAGCATTCATAGCCCGAACGGCCGCCAACAACCTTGTTCTCGACCATCGGGAACGACCATTCGATGAAGAAGCTGGTCTCGCCGCCGTTGGGGGCGACCGCCTGACCCAGATCGATCCGCAACAGGCTGTCGACCACGGTGAACGGCAGGGCGCGACCGTTGGCATCGCGGACGGCGGAGATGGTGAAACCGCCTTCCCACTCCTGCAGCCTTTTGACCCGGCGCACTTCTGCCAGGCTGATCTTGTCGCCCGAGACCGTCTCGGTCATCGCCGCGATCGAGCCGCGTTTGTAATCGTTCTGGTCGAGCAACAGCCACAGATACGGCAGCGCATCGGGCGAGTTGTTCTGGTAGCGCACGGTCTGGGTGCCGCTGACCGTGCGCTTGGCCTCATCGAGCCGCGCCTGCACGTCGTAATCGACCTTCTGCTGCCAATAGCGATAGCCCGGCGCGCCCGAGGCGTTGCGATAATCGGTCGGCGTCGGCCAGTCCTCGCCCTCGAGCTGACGGAACTTGTCCTCGTAATTGCCCTTGGTCTGTTCGACGGGCGCGGCCAGCGCAGGCCAGGCGAGACAGGATACCGCGCAGGCAAGCGCGGATGCGGACGTGGAGAATTTGCGGCGCAAGGCGACCCCCTTATTCGGGGCTTGCTGCCCCGGTCTGTTTATGGCCGACAGGAATGTGACACTATAGCATGCGCGTCAATGGGTGAACGTGCAGGTGTCGCGCTATCCGTCGCAGGGGTCCCCCATGGGCTAGAGATTTCAGGCCGCCTGGGCCTTGCCGAGCAGGTCGTAGGGATCGATCCCGCGTGCCTTGAAGCGGTCGTGCGCCAGGCCATAGAATTTGGGCGGGGTAATGTTCAGCCGCTTGCGCGCCTCTGCCAGCGGCTCGGCGAGCAGCGACGCTATCGACTGTTCCGAAATGCGCGGACAGGCCCGGCCAAGCGCGCGCGCTTCGTTGATCGCCTTGAACACCGGCGCATCGCTGCGGATCGTCCGCTTCATGTTCAGCCCGCCCATATAGGCAATGAAGATATTGCCAGGCGCCGGGTTCTGACCGTAGGTGAACGCCAGCACGCACTGCTCGCCCAGCGCGTCGCGGCCATAACCGGTGAGCACATGCAACAGGTCGTGCGTGTCACGCAGCCGGTTGACGTACCATTCGATCAGATCGCCATAGCGACGGCCGCGCTGGAACCGGTCATATTCCTCGACCAGTCCGGCAGCGCTCAGACCTTCGCGTTCCATGAAATCGACATAGGCATGCGCGACGCTGCCCTGCGGCATCGCGCGCAACCGGACATGATCGTCCAGCAGGTCGGGGAGGTAAGGCTCGTCGGCCCGCAACTTTTTTCCGAAATCGCCGTACACGAAGGCGCGCGCCTCATCGACGAGTGCCATGCGCGGCAGACACTGGAAGATGTGGAACACCTGCTCGGTGTCTTCCTTGTCGGCGATCAGTTTGCGGAAATGATGCATCGCCTTGAAGGGCCGGAACTTCGGAACCGGACGATCGGGGTGGCGGAATACGGGTTCGGTCATAATGGCACCTGATCAGCAGCAGCCGGACATACGCGCTTACACAGGTGTAAATAGCATAGGGCCGATCGCGTGAAAACCAGGCAAACGTCTTGCGGTCTTTCGAGCGGGACCGCCGGCCCCGCTCGGTTTGACGTCAGACGATCAGAGAGCCGCACCACCACGCTTGGGACCGATGAAGAACCATGCGATCAGACCGATGACGGGAAGGATGAGAATGACGGCGGTCCACAGCAGCTTGGCTCCCATCGAAGCGCCGCTCGACCAGACGCTGAACAGCGCGATGATGTCGAGCACGAGAATGATGAGGCCGAAAATGCTGTAGTCCATGATGCTTCTCCAGGGGTTCGCAGGCAAGGATTTGCGCCACTCCTCCTCCCTACGACTTGGCGCCCTCAGGGTTGCAATACGACCTTGGTCCATTCGTCCTGATTGTCGCGGAAGTTGCGATATCCATCGGCGGCCTGGTCCAAGGGCAGCCGGTGGCTGATCAGGAAGCTGGGATCGATGACGTCGCGCTCGATCAGGTCGAGCAGCTCGGCGGTGTATTTGCGCACATGGGTCTGGCCGGTCTTGAGCTGCAATCCCTTCTGCATGAACGCGCCAAGCGGGAAGTGATCGGCCTGGCCGCCATAGACGCCGGGCATCGAGACGCGTCCGCCCTTGCGGCACGCCATGATCGCCTGACGCAGCACATGCGCGCGATCCTGCGGCAGCCCCACCGTCTGCTTGATCCTGTCGGAGATATTGTCGATCGACATCCCATGCGCTTCCATGCCGACGGCGTCGACCACCGCATCGGGACCCATGCCGCCGGTCATCTGCTTGAGCGCGTCGAGGACATTGGTCTCATGATAGTTCAGAGGCTCTGCGCCGAGACTTTCGGCCAGTGCAAGACGTCCGGGCACGCCGTCGATGGCGATGACCCTGCCTGCACGCTGCTGAAAGGCGCTGAGGATGGTGAACAGTCCCACCGGACCACAGCCCCATACCGCGATCGTATCGCCTGGCTCGATATCGGCGTTGATGGCGGCCATCCATCCTGTCGGCAGAATGTCCGAGAGGAACAACAGCCGGTCGTCGGGAATATCCTCGGGCACGACCATCGGCCCCACATCGGAATAGGGCAGTCGCACATATTCGGCCTGTCCGCCGGCATAGCCGCCGGTGAGGTGCGAATAGCCGAACAGCCCGGCCATAGGATGCCCGAACGCCATTTCGGCCTCTTCCTGGTTTTCGACCGGGCACGAATTGTCGCAGGCGCTGTACAGTTCCTTCGAGCAATAGAAGCACTGCCCGCAGAAAATGGTGAACGGCACCACGACCCGCTGGCCAACCGCAAGCGTGCTTTCCTTGCCCACCTCGACGACGCGTCCCATGAACTCATGGCCCAGAATGTCGTCTTTCTCGACGCGCGGAATGACTCCGTCATACAAATGCAGGTCCGATCCGCAGATCGCGGTCGAGGTGACCTCGATGATCGCATCGCGCGGGTTGACGATCTGGGGGTCGGGCATCTGGCGGACCTCGATCTTGCCTTTGCCCTGGAATGTGGCTGCTCGCATTGCGTGTTCCTTTGTCTGTGTCTGGCGCTGGTCGGGCGTAAGCGCTCAGGCCTCGTCCCGCCGGTCGGCATAGCGCGCGGTGGCAATCTCGCCGGTCTCGACCAGCATCCTGATCCGGCGCAGATCGCGCAGCAGGCCCTTTTCGACCTTCGTCTCGAGCATGGCATCGGTCTGCAGTCCCTGGCGGAAATCACCCGGCTTGACCGCCATCACCGCCTCGACCGCGGTTCCCTTGCCGGAATTGTCGGTCAGGCGTATCCGCCCGTGCATGTCGGCATATTCGGGGCCTTCGGATCGCCAGACCAGCAAGCCATCGTCCTGGCTGTCGATAAGCCTCAGCATCAACGGCTTGCCCGCCATCTCGCGCAGACTGTCGGAAGGAAGCAGCTGCCCGGGCTGGTTGCCTTCGGGGAACGGAAGATATTCCATCGCGCTCCAAAGCTCGGGCAGCGAACGCCAGGCCTCGACGATCTGCTCGGGCGTCGCCTGAATCGTCACGGTGGCGCCTGCAACCCGATAATCGCCAAAACGCCCTGCATGGCGCGCGGTGCGCGCAGGCGCGGCGTCATGGTTGGCGGCGGCGCGGTTTTTTTGAAGGATCAGGGCCCCGCTGGCCGAGGCGAATGCGGCTGCAAGCCCGTAACGGACCCAAGTGGAAAATGTCATCTCTGGCGCAGTCCCTTTGTCACATCATGGTGACACGGCGCCCGTCAGGGTTTGTCGGGGGGTGGGAAAAGGCACCGTGTCGCCATTGCGTCTAGCGCACGACAAAGAGGCGCTTCATCACATGTGTTGGGATTTCGCGGGTAATTTTGCCTCAACTGTCGCCCTGCTGGGCTCGGGCCAGCGGAATGCTGGCATGAAACGCCAAGCCTCCGGGCTTCATTTCCAGCGCGGTGCTGGCGTCCAGCTCGTACTGGATCGCGCGCTCGAGAAAATCGCGCGCAAGCGCTGGCGGCACGGCGGAATCATCGCCCAGGCCGCGACCGCCTTCCTGCCAGTGGAATTCGAGAACCGGTGGCTCGATGTCGTCGGCAACGGTCCAGGATATCGCCAGCGTCAGCGCGTTGCCGCTTTCGACGCGGCACGTGACCGCATGGCTCGCCAGCTCATGTACCGCCAGCCCAAGCAGGTTCGATGCCTTGATGCCCAGCATCATGTCGGGTCCCGAAACCTTGACCAGGCTTTCGTCCTGCAACTGGTACAGCAACAGTTCGTCGAACACGATATCGCGCAGGTTGACCAGCCCGGTGGGCGACCGGGTCGACAGCGACTGGGTGCGGGCGAAGGCGTTGAGCCTGCCGTCGAACGTCAGCAGAAACTCCTCCATCGTTTCACAATGGTCTGCTGTGCGGCGCGATAGCGCACGGACCGCGCCGAGCATGTTGCGGACCCGGTGCTGCAGTTCGGCCAGCATGAGTCCTTCCTGATCGCGCAGCCGCTTCAGATCGTCGATATCGGTCGATGTGCCCAGCCACTCGATGATCGCGCCATCGGCATCCAGAACGGGTCCGGCCCGGGTCTTGTGCCAGTAATAGCGATCCTCATCGGCCTTGAGGACACGAAACTCGACCTCGAAGACGTTCTGCTCCGGCGCTGCGCGCCAGGCGGCTTGTGCCGCTTCGCGATCATCGGGGTGGACGACGGCCAACCAGCCGTCCCCGATATAGTCTTCCTCCGTCTGGCCGGTAAACGCCTGCCATTGGTTGCTGGCCCAAAGCCATGCGCCATTGCGCTGGGCACGCCACACCAGCAACGGCAGGGTGTCGATGAAGTGATTGAGGGTCTGCACCGGACCCGACCAGCTAGAGCGCATACTGGCTCTCCTGCTTGGAATCCGACTGGCCATCATCATCGCAGATCCTGAGATAGCCGCTGTCGAACAATGCGACGCTTTTCAGCTGGGGCCAGTCGAGTATCGTCAGCATCTTGTGTTCCAGTTGAATAAGGCCTTCGCGGCGAAGGTCCTGCAGGGTACGGTTGACATAGACCGGGGTCATGCCGAGAAGTTCGGAAAGCTCGCTTTGCGTAAGGTGAAAGGCGCAATCCCATCCCTGGGTCAGGCGCGACCCCCGCTGCCGGGTGTACAGCTCGCACATCAGGTGTGCCAACCGCTCGCGTGCGGTGCGCTGGCCGAGCGAGGTCGAAAGCTCTCGCTGGATCGCTGCGGAAACATGCATGTCGCACCATAACGCGTTTTCGAGCTCTGGATGCTCGCGCCGCGCGATGTCGAGAAAATCATCGTCCAGCGTGGTCAACGAGACCCCGGTCAGCGCAGCGATGCTGTGGTCCATGGCCTTGGCGAGGTGCCCGTTGATGTCGAACAGATCGCCGGGCAGCAGCACTGACAGAATCTGCCGCCGGCCATCCTCGAGCGTCTTGTAACGGATCGCCCAACCCTTGAGCAGAAGGTGCAAGGGACCTGTCCCGTCGCCTTGGCGCAGCAGGTCGGTCCTTGCCTCGATATACCGGATATTGCGCGCGGCCAGCGTCTCGAGCCACTGCTCGGTGGCATCCTCCAACTCTCCAAAAGCACGCAGCTTGTGGGTTATATGCGGAGTCAACGCAAAGCCTTCCAACACACCGTGAACGGGAACTTACGCACACGGTGCGAGTATGTTGCATGGGTGTAATGCCTTTCAGGGTGCAGCTAATCGGGTGGTCGATGCTACATACGAACTTGCAGGGATGCCGTGTCCTTCTGGTGGAAGACGACTTTCTGATTGCGGACGACTTCGCCCGTAGGCTGGCGTCCGCCGGTGCCGAGGTCATCGGTCCTGCAGCAACGTTGAGGGCCGGGCTGGCGTTGTACGAGACGTCGGGCACGATCGATGTCGTCATCCTTGATATCAACCTGCGCGGCACGCCGGTGTTTCCGCTCGCCCATCGCCTGACCGAAGACAAAGTGCCGTTCCTGTTCTGCACCGGCTATGGCGAAGAGCCCATCAGCGCCATCTTTGCCAATGTGCCGCGTTTCGAGAAACCGACTTCGCAGCACGGCTTTGCCCAAATGATCGATCTGATCAAGCAGATGCAGCTCACCTCCGACCACCGCCCCTATCGCGCGGCCGCGACATCGCAGCACTCTCCTATGTAAGTTCGCCGACCTGCGCGTGCGGCTAAGGCAGCATCCTCAACTATCAGTCGAGAGGATACGACAATGCGTACCACTGTAATTCTGGCGGCCGCCCTGATGGCCACGGCATGCGATACCCCAGACAGCCAGCAGGCCGACCGGGCGGCAGCCGATGGTGCCATGACCGACGACAACATGATGGCCGACGGCCAGCCCGGCGCAATGGCAGCAGGGGACACCATGGCTGGCGAAAACGTGCCCACCGATGCGTATGTGACCCGCGCTGCGATGTCCGACATGTACGAAATCGAGGCCGGAAAACTCGCTGTGAAGAATGGCGAATCCGCCGAGACCCGCCGGTTCGGCCAGATGATGGTCAATGATCACACCAAATCATCCGAGGATATGAAGTCGGTGCTGGCCAGCGCCATGCCCAATGCTACGCCTCCGGCCCGGCTTGATGCAGAGCACCAGCAGATGATCGATCGCCTGAAAGCTGCCAATGGCGCGGCATTCGATCGCGAATATCAGACTCAGCAGATGATGGCCCACCGCAAGGCTCTCGCGCTGCACGAGGGTTATGCCGCCAACGGCGACAATACCGAACTCAAAGCCTTCGCGCAGAAGGTCACACCGGTCATCCGCAAGCACCACGATCAGGTCAACACCATGGCCGGTGCCACAGGGGCAGCCGCCGCTGGTGCGAACACCGGCTCGACCACCGGCCAAGCGAACAACCGCCAGGGTACGACCAACCAGAGCGGAGCTGCGGGAACGCCTCCTGGTCAGTAATCTGGCGGTCTATCCTTGCTTCATCCCACTGGCGACCTTCGGGTCGCCATTTTTTTGGCGGGATGAAGCAGCGGGGGACGCAAGCCCCCCGCGGTCAACCGTCTTCCGCGTTCGCATCTGACGCCAGACCACCGCGATCGGCGTGCTTGGCGGAATTACCCTGTGCGTCCTTGGGGCCGAAATAGCGGTTTTCGCTCTGTCCGCCCTCGAACGGCGTATCCGAACCGCCGTTCTTCTCCTTGCCGGTATGCGGGTTGGGGTAGGCACCCCCACCCGATTCTCCTGCGCCGCCCTTCCCGGTCTGGTCCTTCATCGTGTCCGAAATGGCATCCTCATTGACGTGGTCATTGGCGTGGTCATTGGCGGGGGTCCGGGATTGATCGACCATTGTGGTCTCCTGCAGCTAGCCGACATTGGCGGAAAGACCACGAGAGTAGCGCAGTGCAAGCGTGCCATCCCTAACATAAGCGGGCCCTAACATAGGCGGGAGCATGCAGCGGGGGAATGCGCGACACCAGGGTATCCTGCTGTCTCCGTCGACGGCGGCCAACACCATCAGGAGCCTCATCATGGCACACACCCATTCGCGCAATACCCGCCCCGCACCGCCAAAGGGCCGCCCTGCCCCGCACCCATCCGGTCACGACACGTCCGGCGGCTCGTTTCTGGGCAGCTCGATCAAGGGGCTATTGCTGACCGCAGGCGCGATCGCCATCGCCAACCTGGGCCGCAAGATGGCGGTACAGGCCCCGACCGCGCTGGCGCAGGATTGGTGCGAAGGTCTTGCCAAAGAACACAAGGCGACGCTCGCGGTGATCGACAAATTGCAGGACGTCTCCCCCGAGCATCCCGAACGCCGCGCCGTTTTGCTGACCAGCCTGACCCACATGATCACCAAGCATGCGCTGCAGGAAGAACAGGTGATCTATCCGATGCTGCGCCGCCAGGATGGCGACGGCTCTGCCGATGCGCTCAACCGCGATCACGGTGCGGTCAAGGCGCACCTGTATGAACTCGCCCATTTCGACAAGGCGGACCCGCGCTTTGCCGAGACGCTGTCGACACTGCGCAGCGAGCTGGAAGAGCATATGCGCGAGGAGGAAGATACGCTCTTCCCGGCCCTTCGCGCGTCGCTCAGCGATGAGGAAAACACCCGCATCACCCGCGAGATGAACATGGCAGGGCTGTTGCTCGCCTGATTTTGGAGCACGGCGCGGTCGGGATCATGACCGCGCCGGCTTACTCTGCGCGCGCGATCGCAACAGCCATGTCCTGACCGCTGCCCTGCACCAGGACCGTAAGCTCTCCACCCTGTGTGGTCTGAAGCTGGGCGAAATCGCGGGCACCGGTGATGGTGCTGACCTGGGTGACCGCATAAATCCCTGGCTCGAAGCCCGCGATGGTGACCGCAGTACCGTTGCTGCAGTGCGCGCGGCCCGGCTGCAGGCACAGCACCGCCTGGCGCGCATCGCCGCAGCCGGTGGCGAGGCCGTCGAAATCGTGCACGGCCAGTCGCCGATCGAGTGGCTGGCGCTGGAAACAGCCCCAGTCGATCAGCGGCAGGAAATCGGCCAATATCTTCTGCGCGTCGTACATGCCCTGGATCGGCACATGCGGATGCCGGTTCGGCCAGCGCATCCCGCCCCCTGCCCCGCCGCTTGCCAGGTGCGCCCACTGCATCCGGCGGAAATATTCGATGTCGAACGCGTCGGGCAGCGTTATGCGTTTGTCCTTGAACGAGTGGATCGGGCCGTGCTCGCTGTCGTGCAGCGGGCGCCCCGGAGGGCATTTCAGTGCCGACTGCGCCATCAGCCGTGCCGTGGCCTGTGCTGGCGCCAGCGTATCGCGCGGGTTGTCGATGGTGCCGCGCTCGTAAAGATGGATGCTGGCGAAATCGAGCGACGGATGGCGAAAGACGATGTCGTCGAGCGCGGGCCGCTCCTTCAGCGCGGGGGCAAAGACCGATACCGTCTGGAGGTGGCTGCGGCCGTGCAGGCGGATCTCGTCGCTACGCAGCGAGGCCGAAATATCGCTGACAAAATCATGACAGGCCGCCGCATCGCCGCCAGCGTAATTGAGGTCGATCTCGTTCCACAGATCCCACGCAAAGATCGCCCCGCTGCTGCCCCAGCGGCGGGTGGCAAAGCCGAGGCGGTTCTTGATCGCGGTGCGCGTATCGGGGCAGGTGAACATCTGGGTGATCTGCGCGCTCGGTCCGCCATTGGCGCGCGCATACGGGTGGGTACGCCATCGCCGCGCCATCCAGAAGGTGTCGAATGGAGTCAGCACAAAGCGGACGCCATAGACCTCACCCAGCGCGATCAGGTCGTCCCACATCTGCACCATCGCCGGCGAAAACTGCCCGCAACGGCTTTCCAGATTGCGGTGACGCACCTGATTGTAATCGAGCATCAGCCGAAGACACGTCACCCCCATATCGCGCAGCATCGCGAAGTGGCGCTCCACCGCCACCGGATCACGGCGGCGATACAAGGGTGCGAGCGTCGGCCAGGTGATCGCGTCGTTGAACCCTACTGGAGCCCAACTCTTGCCGCTCTCCGTCTCGAAATACGGTGCCCCCGCCGCGCACCCGATCCATTCCTGGGTGGGAGACGACACCGCCAAGCGTTTCACGGCGGCCTGATCGCTGGGTTCGGCAAACCTCATTCGGCGGCCACGACGCCCAGGCCCGCAAGGGCATCGAGGCGCCAGCGGGCGTCGAGCCTGCGCCAGGTGGCAAGGGCCTGGCCGACGATCTGGTCCATGTTGTAATAGCGGTAGGTAGCGAGCCTGCCGACAAAGGTGACGTGTTCGCAGGCGCCGGCAAGCCTGGCATATTGGCGGTACATGTCCTGCGCATCCGGGCTGGGGATCGGGTAATAAGGATCGCCCTCGTCGGCGGGGTATTCGCGGGTGATGCTCGTTATCGGTGCCTTCTGCCCGGTAAGGTGCTTGTACTCGGTGATCCGGGTATAGGGTGTGTCATAGTCAGGATAGTTGACCACCGCCACGGCTTGCGCCTGCTCGCAGTCGAGCGTCTCGTGCTCGAAGCGGAGCGAACGGTATGGCAGCCTGCCCAGCCGGTGATGGAAATACTCGTCGATCGGTCCGCTCCACACCACATGGTCCCAGCTGATCTCGATGGGCAGCTCCTCATAGCCCTGCCCGGTCATCACGTCGATCGCGGGATGATCGAGCATGTTGCGGAACATCGCGGTGTATCCCTTGTCGGGCATGCACTGGTGCCTGTCGGTGAAGTAGCGGTCATCGGTGCTGGTGCGCGCCGGCACCCGCGCGGCGACGCTCTTGTCGAGCTGGCTGGGATCGACGCCCCATTGCTTGCGGGTGTAGCCCTCGAAGAACTTCGCGTACAGATCCTCGCCGACCTGCGACACCACGGTATCGCGCGAGTTTTTGATCTCGCCGACATCCACCGCGACCGAGGCGAGATAGGCTGCGGCCTGTTCATCGTCCTGAAGGTCGAGCCCGTAGAGCATGTTGAGCGTGGTGCGGTTGATCGGCATCGGCACCTGCTGCCCGTCGACCTCAGCCAACACCCGGTGTTCATACGGGATCCAGCCGGTGAATCGCGAGAGATAATCGAGAATGTCGCCCGAGTTGGTGTGGAAGATGTGCGGCCCGTATTTGTGCACCAGGATGCCCGCAGCATCGCGATGATCATAAGCGTTGCCGCCGATATGGTCGCGCTTGTCGATGACCAGCACGGTCTTGCCAGAGGCGCTGGCCAGCCGCTCGGCCATCACTGCGCCTGCAAAGCCAGCGCCGACGACCAGCACGTCATAGTGCTTGCGGGCAGCCGGGCGCCTGCTGGCGAGCCGGGTCACCTGGCGGGTGATCAGGCTGGACTCGATATGCCCTGCGATCGTTGCTGCTATGCCGTCCCAGCTCTTGTCGGCAAGGCACGCCGAAGCTTCGCTCGCCCATTGCGCGCGGACTTCGTCCGATGCGCTAAGCAGCGCCTCGCACGCTGCGACCTGCTCGGCCGCGGTCCCGGCGATGCGGATGCTGCCCAGAGACCCGTAGGTGTCGACGACATCCCGGATCGGGGTCGAGACCACGGGCAGGCCGCACGCCATGTACTCGGGCGTCTTGGTCGGGCTGATGAATCGGGTCGAGGCGTTGAGCGCGAACGGCATCAGGGCGATGTCCCAGTGCACCGCATAGGCCGGCAGCTCGGCATAGTCGCGTCCGCCCAGCCAGTGGATGTTGGCCGCGCGCGGCAGGCTGTCAGGCGAAATCTTGACGACGGGGCCGATCATCACGAACGACCAGTCAGGGCGCAGCCGCGCCATTCCGGCGAGCAGACCCAGGTCCATGCGCTCGTCGATGACGCCGTAAAAGCCCAGCCGCGGTCCCGGCAGAGCCGACTGGTCGGCTGGATCGGGCGTGGTCGCAGGATCGGCGGCGAAGTGGCCGATATCGACCCCCGAGGGCAGGCACAAAAGGTCGGGACGCCGCTCGCGCCGCGCCTCGTAAAGACTGCGTCCACCGCACAGCGCAAGATCGGCGCGCTGCAGCAGCCGCGCCTCGCGCTCGGCGATGTCGGCAGGGGCAAAGGCGAAGTTGGCAAGCTCGTCCATGCAGTCATAGACCACCAGATCGCAGCGCACCTGCTCGCTGAATGCCAGCATCATCGGCGTGTAGTACCAGAAGATAAGCGGCGCGCGCGTCGACCGCGTCTCCTCGCGCAGTAGCGCCGCCAGCGCGTGCGCCACCTGCGCCGCATCGAAGCCCTCGGGCATCACCGGCACGATCCGCACCACGCCGGCCGCGACATCGGACCGTTCGAGCCGGGGTGCCACGCACTGCGCATCGCCGCGCGGCTCTTCCCAATAAACCACGTCGAACGTCCCGGCCAACCGGGTCATGATATGCTGCGGCCGCTGGAAAACCAGATCCCAGCGCAGATGCGAAAAACACACGATCACCGGGCGAGCAGAAGGGGCAGGCGTGGTGCTGTGCTGAAACGGGCGGTGCATCGGGATGTCTCCAGAACAAAGGGGGAAGACACCTTTAGGCCACGGCACGACGGCCCGGTCTTACATAGGTAATTCTGGACTGCCGTCCGTCAAATAATCCCGAATGGTCACCCATGTTATTGGTCGCGGCATGGACAGGCGTCACGCTCCACGCGCCCGGCCCGGAATCCCCCGTACCGGCCCCCGAAAGGAGCAAATGACATGACCTCAATCTTCGGCATGGCGCTGCTGCCATTGTGGATCATGGGCGTCCCCGTGATCGGCGCGCTGATCTCGCTCGCACTCCCGGCACCGCGCACCAACACGATGCCGCGATCGCGCCCTTTGGACGACCGGACCATCGTTCCGCCTGCAAATCCGCGCGTCTGATCGGGTGAAAGGCAACCGGCAGAATGCCTGGCGGTAAATTCGGTATCGACAGGCATTCAGCTGCTTTGGCTCCATCATCACACCACAGGATGACCCATGACCCAAACCATATCGAAACTTGAAGAAGGCCAGCTGCCTGGGCTGGAGGCCAAGCTCGACCCCAAACCCGAATGGCAGCCGCGCTATCCCGGCTCAGGCCGACTGGATGGCAAGGTCGCCATCGTGACCGGCGGCGACAGCGGGATCGGGCGCGCCGTCGCCGTGCTGTTTGCACGCGAAGGCGCCAACGTCGTCATATCGCATCTGGAAGAGGATGAGGACGCTGAGGATACGGTGCAGATGATCGAGGCCGAAGGCGCCAAGGGCGTGGCGATTGCAGGCGATATCGGCGACCCCGCCCACTGCGGCAAGATCGTCGATCTGGCGATCAGCACCTACGGACAGCTGGACATCCTTATCAACAACGCCGGTGAGCAGCATCCCGATCAGAACATCACCGATATCTCCGACCAGCAGCTCAAGCGCACCTTCCAGACCAATGTCTATGGCATGTTCTATATGGTGCAGGCGGCGATGCCGCATCTGAAGGCCGGTGCGAGCATCATCAACTGCACCTCGGTCACGATGTATCAGGGAGCGGATGAACTGCTCGATTATTCGGCCACCAAAGGCGCGATCACGGCCTTCACACGCAGTCTCAGCCAGAACCTCGCCGAGAAGGGCATTCGCGTCAACGGCGTCGCGCCGGGCCCGATCTGGACGCCGCTCAATCCCTGCGGTGGCGCAAGCGAGGAGAAGCTTGAGCACTTCGGCGAGTCGACGCCGATGGGACGCCCCGGCCAGCCCAACGAGGTCGCCCCCTGCTTCCTGTTCCTGGCTTGCGAGGACTCGAGCTACATGAGCGGACAGGTGCTGCACCCCAACGGCGGGGTCATCGTCGGCAGCTGACCCCCCACAGCCGGAACCGTGCAGCGATCCGACGAAGCTGCCGGTTCCGAGCCTGTGCAAGCGGGCTGGCGAGCCCGCTTTCAATCACTGCCAAATCGCGGTGCAGCGCATCCCGTTCCCCAAGATGCGTCACCGCCCCATAGGAAAGGAAGCTAACAATGGCGGACAACAACCAGAACTGGAATCCGGACAGCAATCTTCACGGCGAGCGTCGGTCGGAGAACGACCGGGCGCGCGCGGCCGATCACCGGGGCGGTGGCCATGATGGCGATTGGCGCCAGCCGCACCAGCAGGGTCATTATGGCCAGCGTGGTCAAGGCGACTACCAGCAATCCCGCTACGATCAGGGTGGTCAGCAAGGCGGCGGGCATCGCGACCGGGGTCAGGGTGGCTATGACCATCGCGGCCAGCCAAACCAGCACGATGAACAGCCATACCAGCCCGGCGGTCGCTTTGCCGATCCTGCCAAATATGGCGGCGGAGGCTCTGGCCCGGTCAGCTATGGCGGCAGCGGCGGATTCGGCCAGGACGGCCAGGACTATGCGCAGGTCGGTGGCTTCGCGCAGGGCGGCGGATGGGGCGGCGCGGGCCGCGGCGACGATCGTTCCCGTGGATACAGCGACCCCAATGCTTATGGCCAGTCGACAGGATCCAACCCGTCAGACCGCGGCCAGGAACGAGGTCAGCATCAGGGCCAGGGCAACCTCGGTCGCCATCAGGGCGGCAATGACGATGGCCCGCACGCGCACGATCCGCACTATTCCAGCTGGCGCCGCAAGCAGATCGAACAGCTTGACCGCGATTATGCGCGGTTCAACCAGCAGCGGCAGGGCAAGTTTGACGAGGAGTTCAACGACTGGCGAAGCAAGAATCGCGAAGATGGCCAGCAAGTGGGCGACTCGTCGGGCCGGACCGGCGGAATTAGCGAGGACGACCCGACTGCTACATAACTTATGTCAATTTTGATGCACTGGTGTTGATCCTGGGGGGCGTTTTCGCCCCCCTTTTTTGTCGATCCGTCGCACGCAACGCTTGCCGCTATACCAGTATAGCGACGCCATCTGAACAAAATGAAAGTTTGTAACACAAGGGGCCGTAGCGAAAGACCAGTCACATGAGCTTATCTGCAAACATGCCAATCGCGTTGCCGCCTCACGCCCGGTACAGCCAGTCTGCCATCGAGCCGCGTTGCGATTTCATCCAGCAGGGAGACACTGTGTTGCGTCCTCGCCTGGTCGTCGATGGCTGGGGCGCGGGCTATCGCATCACCTTCGATGGCCGCAGACAGCTGACCCATCTGTATCTGCCGGGCGAAATCATCGGTGTGTGGCGCAGCAACCAGCCCAGTTTCTACCATTCGGTAATGTCGGTGACGCGGCTGGCGCTGATCGAATTCACGGCGCTGCCGGACAGCGACGTCGTCCAGGCGGAATGCGCGCTGATCGAGCGGCAGCTTGAAAACAGCATTTTCCGGCTGGGTTGTCTCAACGCCTATGAGCGCATGGCGCATCTGTTCCTGGAACTGGGCGAGCGGCTTGAGCTGCGCGGATTGGCTGCGCGCGATTCCTATCGCATGCCTTTGACCCAGGAACTTCTTGCCGATCTCGTCGGTATATCGTCGGTCCATGTCAACCGCACCTTGCAACAGATGCGGGCGGACAAGGTGATCCGGCTGGTTCATGGCGAACTGACCCTGACGGATCCTGCAACGCTGGCAGAACAGGTCCATTACCAGAACCTGCACTGACCGCGCTGGCCGAGCGGCAGCGGACCCGGTCTTCGGATCGCGTCCGGGCCGCGCGGCTTTCGGCGAAGCTATCGATGGAGCATGAATGACACTGGACTGGATTACAGTGGTGGGCACCATCGGCGCGATGGCATCGGTGGCGAGCTTCACCCCCCAGGCATGGAAGATCATCCACAGCCGGTCCACCAAGGGGCTGTCGCTGGGCATGTTCGCGCTGACGTGCCTGGCCTTCGCGTCATGGACCACCTTTGGTTTGCTCAAGGGAGAGTGGACCCTGATCATTCCCAACGCCATCTGCCTGGGCTTTGCGCTGTTCATCTTTGCGATGATCGCCCTGCCCGAGCGCAAGACGCGCGAAGTCGCCGAAACGCTCGACCCTGTGTCCTGAGCTTTGCCATGGTCTTGGAGTGCCCATGATGGCATAGCTGCTGTCACACCGGGAGGATCCAAGCATGGCCAACAGCACTCCTGCACTCGCGCGCACATCTGCGCTTGCGATAAGCTTTGCCGCAATGGTGCTGCTCGGCGGGATGTTGCGGCAGACCGCCATTGCGATCGGCGGGATGCTGGACATGACGCTCAATGGTTCGTCGGCGCGGGAATTGCTGATGCAGTTCACTCCTTGGCAGCGCGATATCCATGCGCATGCAACCCTGATCTATGACGGGCTGTACCCGCTGGCTTATGGCGCCTTCTTTGCCGGGCTTGCCATCCGGTTGGGAGGTAGCCGGGCAAGGTGGATCGCGCTGACCATGCTGGCAGGAATGATCGCCGATTATGCGGAGAACATCGTCCAGCTGCTCGCCTTGAGCGGTCGCGCCGACCTGCTCGATGCCAAGACGCTGCTGACGCCGATCAAGTTCGCGCTCGCGGGAGCAGCGGTGATCGCGACCATCGTCCTTGCCGTCAGGACGGGGCTGACGGCGCTGCGCCGCACCTGACCTGTCAGAGGTGCTGGCTCAGAGGTGCTGGCGCCCGCGGAACCGCCATCTGCCAATCGGCTCCCAGGGACCGCCCATATAGCGGTGCAGTTCCAGTCCCGTGATCTCCAAACGGCGCGACGCGAATTCGGCCGCCAGCTGCTGCAGCAAGGCTTTTGCGACGGCCGGTTCAACCTTGTTCTGCACGGTAATATGAAGCCTTGGCTGGCCCTGGTCCTGCGCGGTGAGCAATCCGTGCAGCCCTTCGGCCATCAGATCCCGGATGGTCAGCAACGCTGGCGAATGGATGCGATAGGCGACCCCGCGTCCCAGGTTCATGACTTCGCTCAGCCGGGCATCGGGTGCCGCGAACTCGGCCACCAGCGCCTTGACCCGAGCCATCGCCTCGGCCTCATAAGCCCCCGGGAGGTGATGAAACAGCGTGATGTGCGCATCGAGCACATTGCGCTTGGGCGGGAAATGCGCGCGGCGCAATGCATTGGCCCATGCCTGGTCGGCTGGGCCCATGCTGGCGGTCATGATGATCGGTTCGCGTCGCACCTGCGTGCCTTAGCCCGCCCAAGTCGATACACAAAGGGGGCGCCGAACAATGCTGCCCGGCGCCCCCGCTTGCGACCCGTTAGGGATTGGTCTTGCAGCCGCCTTATGCGGGCACGGCCTGCTTTTCCTTGATCTTGGCGAGGACGTTCTCAGGAGCGGTGACGCCATAGGGATCTTCGTCGAGGCCGGCGTCGTTGATGCCGGGCTCTTCGAACCAGTCAGTGATCACGCCGTTGTCGACGACCATGGCATAACGCCAGCTGCGATCGCCGAAGCCGACATGGTTCTTGCGGATCAGCATGCCCATGCGGCGGGTGAAATCGCCCGAGCCGTCGGGAAGCAGCTTTACCTTCTGGACGCCCAGCGACTTGCCCCACTGGTACATCACGAACGCGTCGTTCACCGACACGCAGTAGATTTCGTCGATGCCCTGGGCGCGGAAATCGTCATACAGTGCTTCGAAGCCGGGCACCTGCGAGGTCGAGCAGGTCGGTGTGAAAGCGCCGGGGAGCGAGAAGATGACGACGCGCTTGCCTTCCAGCAGGTCGCCGGTCAGCTGGTCCTGCCAGCGGAACGGGTTGGGGCCTTCGATGCTTTCGTCGCGCACGCGCGTTTTCAGGCAAACATTGGGAACGTCACGTCCGATCATAGTGAACTCCTTTGAACGATGGGAAACATGTTCTGCAGCGCAACATTTAGCTAACACAGGCCGCCGTGTGAAATGAATAGATTGGGCTGGGCTGATCGCTTTTTTCGATGAGTTGATCGCATTGGTTGGGACACTCGGTTGGACCGGGTCCATGGATGCGTGACATGCTTGCAATGACAGGCAGATAGCTTCAATCTGACCGTTTCCGGAGGATCTCAATGCTGATGTCACGCCCGCTTGGCTGGTTCTGGTTGCTCGCAATCGTCCTGCTCGCATGGAATGTCATCGGTCTGGTGGCGTTGCTGTTTGATCCGGTGATCGGCCTGGGCGATGTCAGCAAACTCGCGCCGGAACAGCAGGCGATATATGCCTCCCGCCCTGCCATCGCCTTCTATGGCTTCGTGCTGGCGACGTTTGCAGGCACCGCAGGCGCAATCGCGCTGCTGCTGCGCAAACATTTCGCGCTCTGGCTGTTCGTCGCGTCGGCCATCGGCTTTGTGATGCAGAATGCGTGGCTGTTCAAAGACCCCTCGAACCTGACCATCGAGGTGCTGGGCTTCCAGGCGCTGGTGGCAGGATCGATCGCGCTGGCAATCTGGTTGGCGTTGACCGCGAAGAAGCGCCGCTGGAGTCGGTAGGCCTACATCTCCCCCCGCGCGCGGCGCAGGGCGAACCATTTTTCGACGTTGCGGTTGTGATCGGCCAGCGTGTTGGCGAACACATGGCCGCCGGTACCATCGGCGACGAAGTACAAGGCCTCGGTCTTTGCAGGGTTTAGCACGGCTTCGATGGAGGCGCGCCCCGGATTGGTGATCGGCCCCTTGGGCAAGCCGGTCATCGCATAGGTGTTGTAATCGTTGACGTCGGAAATCTCCGACTGGCGGATCCGCCGGCCCAGCGGCTTGCCGCGCGTGATCGGATAGATGATCGTCGGGTCCGCCTGGAGCATCATGCCCTTGCGGATGCGGTTGGAATAGACCCCTGCGATCATCCGGCGCTCGGAAGGCTTGCCGGTTTCCTTCTCGACGATGGCGGCCAGCGTGACCGCCTCTTGCGGGGTCTTGACCACGGTGTCGGGCGAACGCTTCGGCCACAGTTCGGCGATGGTGTCCTGCATCGCCTTCTGCATCCGCAGCATCACTGCGATGCGTTTCTCGCCGCGTTCGAAGCTGTAGCTTTCGGGCAGCAGCGAACCCTCTTCGGGCACCGGAACCTCGCCGGTCAGCAGCGGCTCGCGCATCAGCTTTTCCTGCACCAGGATGCTGGGCATTCCCTCGGGCACGGTCACCATCCGCCGCACCACATCACCGCCTTGCAGGATGCTCAGGATCTGCGCATTGCTGGCGCCGGCAGGAATGATGAACTCGCCGGCCTTGATCGGATCGTCGCTGCCAAACACCCTGGCGCGGTTGAGGAAGGCGCCTGCCGAACTGATCGCGCCTTCGTCCTCGAGTACCTGGGCAGCGCGGGCCAGCGAGCTGCCGCCGGGGATGATAATCGACAGCTCCTGCTGCGCCGGCCCGTCGCCGGTCCAGCCCCAATAGAAATTGCCGCCGATCAGCAGCACAAGCGCCGCAGCGCCAGCCAGAACGATGCATCCCAGACGGCGCAGCATATCCGGCTCAGACCGCCTTCATGATAAGGCTGGCATTGGTGCCGCCGAAGCCGAAGCTGTTGTTGAGCACCGCCTTGACTTCACGCTTCTTGGCCGTGTGCGGCACCAGATCGACGCCCTCGCAGCCCTCATCCGGGTTATCGAGGTTGAGCGTTGGCGGCACGATCTGGTCACGAATGGCCAAGATGCAGAAGATCGCCTCGACCGCGCCTGCGCCGCCCAGCAGATGGCCGATCGCCGACTTGGTCGAGCTCATCGAAACGCCCGAAATGGCATCGCCGAACAGCCGCTTGACCGCGCTCAGCTCGATCGTGTCGGCCATGGTCGATGTGCCATGCGCGTTGATGTAATCGATATCGGACGGGGTCATGTTGGCGCGCTTGAGCGCCATTTCCATCGAGCGATAGGCACCGCTGCCTTCTGGATGCGGCGCGGTGACATGATATGCATCACCCGACAGGCCGTAGCCGACGACCTCTGCGTAAATCCTGGCGCCGCGCGCCTTGGCGTGTTCGTATTCCTCGAGCACGACGACGCCTGCACCTTCGCCCATCACGAAACCGTCGCGGTCCCGGTCATAGGGGCGGCTGGCCTGTTCGGGGCGGTCGTTATAGGTCATGTTGAGTGCGCGCGCCTGCGCAAACCCTGCGATGCCGATCGGGCAGACGGTCGCTTCGGCGCCACCTGCCAGCATGACATCGGCGTCATCCAGCGCAATCATCCGCGCCGCATCGCCGATCGAATGCGCGCCGGTCGAGCAGGCGGTCACGACGGCATGGTTGGGACCCATCAGCCCGTATTTGATCGACACCTGACCCGAGATCAGGTTGATCAACCGCCCATGCACGAAATGCGGCGAAACGCGGCCCGGACCCTTTTCGGCAAGGAGCAGGGATTCGCTCTCGATCCCCGGCAGTCCGCCGATGCCCGATCCGATCGAGCAACCGGCGCGATAGCGCTCCTGCTCGCTCATTTCAGTAAGGCCAGCGTCTTCAAGCGCCTGGCCTGCAGCATCGATGCCATAGATGATGAACGGATCGACCTGACGCTGCACCTTGTGGTCAACGCGCAGACTGGGATCGAAGCCGTAAGGATGATCGGCGGGCTTTACTTCGCAGGCGATCCGGCACTTCTGGTCGCTCGCATCGAAACGGGTGATCGGCCCGGCGCCTGAGCGTCCGGCGATCAGGTTTGCCCATGCCGTTTCGACATCCGCCCCCAGCGGTGTGACCAGTCCCAGACCCGTTATGACTACGCGGCGCATCGGCCTTACTCCTGCCTATCTTCAGTGCGGTCGCGGCGCCGTAAATCGTGCGGCGCAGACCGGAACGAAAAATGGCTTCCCCGGTCGCAAGGCGACAGACAGGGAAGCCATCCTATTTCACATGGTCGCCATCTGCATCGTGGCGACGCTGCCCACCTGCGACCGCGAACGCGGTGTGCGCAGGCTCATCGGGCCCAGCCCCTGTTTCAGCTGCAGATCAGCCCTTGTGGGTGTCGATGTATTCGATGGCATCGTTGACGGTGCTGATCTTCTCGGCGGCGTCATCGGGAATTTCAACTCCGAATTCTTCCTCGAAAGCCATCACCAGCTCGACGATGTCCAGGCTGTCAGCGCCAAGATCGTCGATGAAGCTTGCGTCCTCGGTGACCTTCTCCGCTTCTACGCCAAGATGTTCGATCACGATCTTTTTAACGCGGTCCCCAGTCTCACTCATTCAGAGTTCCTTCAATTGTGTGTCAAATGGATGGGCGAATGAAAATACCCGCCCGCCCTAATGCCGGTTTTGGTCGCTGGCAAGAGGCGGGCGCAGGCAAACATGGTGCCTGCGACGGTTCGCCGTCCGCCAGCGAGGGATTACAACATGGCCATGCCGCCATTCACATGCAATGTCTGGCCGGTGACATAGCCCGCCTGCCTGCTGGCAAGATAGACGACAGCCGCAGCAACGTCATCCCCCTCGCCCAGTTTCCCTGCCGGAATGCGACCGAGCAGCGCGGTCTTCTGCGCTTCGGGCAGCACTTCGGTCATGGCCGAGGCGATGAAGCCCGGCGCGACGCAGTTGACCGTGATGTTGCGGCTGGCAAGCTCGGCCGCCAGCGCCTTGGACATGCCGACGAGGCCTGCCTTGGAGGCGGCGTAGTTGGCTTGGCCCGGATTGCCCGTGGCGCCGACGACGCTGGTGATCGAGATCATCCGGCCGAACCGCGCCTTCATCATCGGCTTGGCGGCAGCGCGGCACAGGCGGAACGCAGCTTCCAGGTTGACGCGGAGCACATCGGACCACTCGTCGTCCTTCATCCGCATCGCCAGGTTGTCGCGGGTGATCCCGGCATTGTTGACCAGAATATCGAGCCCGCCCAGCGCCTCGACCGCGCGCGGCACCAGGCCATCGACCGCAGCGGGGTCGGACAGATCGCACGCGAGCGTGACATGATCGCCGCCCAGCGTGCTCGCGAACTCCTTGAGCTTGGCTTCATTGCTGCCCGACAGCGCGAGCCGCGCGCCATGCTCGGCCAGCCCGCGCGCAATCGCGGAACCGATGCCGCCGCTGGCCCCGGTAACGAGTGCGGTCATGCCTGTAAGATCGAACATTTGAGACTCCTTAATTCCAAACCACCAACAGGGGGTTCACACCGCCTCCAACAGGCTTTCGATATCGCGCATATCGACAAGGCTTTCGCACGCCACGTCATCGACGATACGCTTGATCATCGGGACCAGCACCTTGCCGCCCAGTTCGATGAAATGATCGACCCCGGCCGCGTGCATCGCGATGACGGATTCGCGCCAGCGGACCATGCCGGTGACCTGCTCGACCAGCAACGCGCCGATCTCAGCCGGATCGCTGACCGGAGCGGCGGTGACGTTGGCGAACAGCGGCACGATCGGCTGACGGATTTCGGTTTCGGACAGCGCGCCTGCCATCCGGTCAGCAGCGGGCTGCATCAACGCGCAGTGGAACGGCGCCGAGACCGGCAGCATCATCGCCTTGCGCGCGCCCAGTTCCTTGGCGATCGGCAGGCACCGCTCGACCGCGCTCGCATGGCCCGAGATCACCGCCTGGCCGAACGCGTTGTCGTTGGCGACCGCGCAGACCTCGCCCTGCGCAGCCTGCCCGGCGGCCTTGACCGCTTCATCGAATTCGATGCCCAGCAGCGCGGCCATCGCGCCGACGCCGACGGGCACCGCTGCCTGCATCGCCTGCCCACGAATCCTGAGCAGCTGCGCAGTGGTTGCCAGATCGAACGATCCGGCCGCGCACAACGCGGTGTATTCGCCCAGGCTGTGCCCCGCGACATAGGCGAAGCTGACCGGGCTGCCGGAGCCTGCTTCATGCTGCAGCGCGCGCAGCGTGGCGATCGCATTGGCCATGATCGCAGGCTGCGCATTCTCGGTGAGCTGAAGTTCGTCGGCATCGCCTTCGCACATCAGCCGGAACAGGTTCTGCCCCAGCGCTTCGTCGACTTCCTGGAAGACCTCGCGCGCCTGAAGGCTGCTCGCGGCGAGCTCCTTGCCCATGCCGACCTTCTGGCTGCCTTGTCCGGGAAATATGAATGCGCGTGTCATGATCCTGCTGTCCCTCGCCCCGATCTGTTTCGTCGCCGCCAGGCCCCCTGGTCTTGCGCAACAAGCGCCGCCCGTTATCCCCGTTGCCGCAGCGTTGCAAGGTGCTTGCAGGCAGTTAATCGATCACTTAACACCTTGGCATGGACGATACGCTTTTTGCCGCATCACTGGAAACGGTTTGCCGCGATCGGCTCGGCGGCGCCGGGCCAATGGCACAACTGCAGCGCCTTTCGGGCGGCGCGAGCATGCAGAGCTGGCGCTTTTCATGGGGCGATGAAGCGCTGATCCTGCGCCTTATGCCCGAGGGGCTGACCGGTCAGGATGCCGCGATCGATTCTGCGAGCCTCTCGCTTGATGGCCAGGCAGATGTCATCGAGCGCGCGGGCGCGCAGGGCGTGATGGTGCCCGCGGTGCGCGCGCGACTGCGTCCCAGCGACGGGCTCGGGGAAGGGTTCATCATGGCCTGCGCGCCCGGCGAAGCGCTGCCGCAGGTTCTGCTGCGGGACCCGACTTATACCGCTGCGCTTTCCGCCCTGCCCCGCCAATGGGCAGAACAGCTGGCGGCCATCCACGCAATCCCGGTCGACACCCTCCCCGCCGAACTCCCCTGCCGCACTCCGGCGCAAATGGTGGCAGAGCTTGAAGAGAAGTGGCGCATTCTGGGAGGCGTTTCGCCGATCTACGCGCTCGCCTTCGGTTGGCTGGAGCGCGCGCTGCCCGATCCCGTCAAGCCTGCGCTATGCCACGGCGACTTCCGCATGGGCAATCTGCTGATCACCCCCGATGGCCTGTCCGCCGTGCTCGACTGGGAGCTCGCGCATCTGGGCGATCCCGTGCAGGACCTCGCCTTCGGCTGCATCCCCAGCTGGCGTTTCGGGCGGTATGACAAGGTGCTCGGCGGCTTTGCCCAGCCCGAAGACATGCTGCGGCATTACGAGGCGCTGACTGGCACAGCGGTGGATCGATCCCGGTTTGATTTCTGGCTGGTCTATTCGTGCCTGTGGTGGGGGGTGTGCTGTCTGGTGATGGCCGATATCTGGCGGCGCAGCGAGCGCGAAGGGCCCGAGCGGCTGGTGATCGGGCGACGGGTGTCGGAGGTCGAGATCGACCTTTTGCTGATGCTGTCCAATAGCCTGCCACCGCCCGATGCGCCCATATCCTGGCCCGCGACGGAAAGCCCGCCCGAGAACGGCGTTCCGGGAAGCGCAGCGCTGATCGAGGTGGTCAGCGGCTGGATCGACAGCGCGGTTGCGCAACCGGCCAGCGGTCACGCGCGGTTTGAAGCCAAGGTGGCGATCAATGCGCTGGGTATGGCGGCGCGCGATGCGGCGCTTGGGCCAGGATTTGCCGCTCTGCAGGATCAGCGGCTGTCCGCGATCGGCCACGACCGCGCGTCGCTCGCTGCCCTGCTGCGCACCGAGCCTGCCGAGGCGACCTCAGCCATCCACCACCACCTGCGGCGTCTGGCGGCCGAGAACTGCCTGATCGACCAGCCTCGCTATGCCGGGCTGGATGTCGCCCGCCGCCTCTGGTGCTGAACAATTGTACCTGCAGCTGACAAAATCTTCTCGACGTCGATATTCCGCTTAAAGATGCCTGTGCCCGGTCGTTAATGCTGGTGAACAGTTGATTAAGGACGATTGGGCTCAACCGATGGCGGAACAGGTACAGAGGGTCAATTTCAGGGACCGGATGAAGCTCGCAGCTTCGATCCTGGCCGGCCAATCCCAGGCTGAAGATGACGGCCCGTCCAAGGATGCCGCGTTCGAGAATATCAGCAAGCTCCAGTACCTCAAGGTTTTCTCGTTCCTCGAGCAGGTCCAACTTGATCCACTGCCCGACCATTACCGGCTGGCATGGGAATACCTCAACGGCGGCAACAGGATGCTGCGCGAGGCGGTGAACCGCAAACTCGATACCAATGGCCGTCTGTCGGCCGATATCGTCGCGGAGATCCTCGACGAGTGCGAAGGCCAGATGAAGGTCAAGGACCTCAACGCGCTGGTCGCCGAGAGTGAGACATTGATCGCAGGTGGCTTCAAGACGCTCAACAAGAGCGGCAAGGAAAGCCAGGCCTATGCCGAGGTGCTCCAGTCGAGGCTCGACTGGATGCGCGACCTTGACCCCGCGAACCACGCCGACATGCCGATCGAGGCGCAGTTCAAGGCGCTGCTCAAGATCACTTCGCAGATGCTGCAATCGACCAAGAAGGCGAGCGAGAGTCTGGACCAGAGCACCAAGATGCTCAGCCAGATGCGCAACCGGCTCGACGAGGCGAACGACAAGGCGCAGCGCGACCAGTTGACCGGCCTGCCCAACCGCTGGGCGTTCGAACAGCAGTTCTCCGCCGCCATCATCCGCGCCAAGGAGCGGTTCGAGCCGCTTTCGGTGGCGTTCATCGACATCGACCATTTCAAGCAGGTCAACGACACCCACGGCCACGAAGCGGGCGACCGCGTGCTGCAATTGGTCGCCAAGACGCTCGATGGCTTTGGCCGTGGCAACTGCCACCTCGCCCGGCATGGCGGCGAGGAATTCGTCATCGTGCTCGAAAACACCGACACCGACGAGGCCAAGCGGCAGATCGACGCGGTGCGCGAGGAGCTTGCCGAGCGGTCGCTGGTCAACAAGGACAACGGCCAGAACATCGGCCAGATCACCTTTTCTGCCGGAGTCGCTCCGTTCAACCCGGGTGAGCCCAACCGCCAGGTGCTGCGCAATGCCGATGCCGCACTCTATGCGGCCAAGCACAGCGGCCGCAACAAGGTGCTGATCTTCAACGCCTCCCACGCCTCCAACTAAGCAGGAAACCTTGTCCGATGCCCCTTTTTCTCGTCACCACGCTTGCTTTCTTCAAGGCTTTGGGTATTAGCCCGCGCTTGCCTTCGGACGATTGACCGTCCGTAGGCATTCGAAGAAAGCCGGAGGGGTGCGTTGCATGGTGCGCGCATCAGCGATCGGCAGATGAGTAAAGGAAGCCAATACATGCCGCTTTACGAGCATGTCTTTCTGGCGCGCCAGGACCTGTCACAGGCCCAGGTAGACGCGCTGGCCCAGACCGCCACCGAGATTGTCGAACAGAACGCAGGCAAGGTCACCAAGACCGAGACCTGGGGCCTGCGCAACCTCGCCTACAAGATTCAGAAGAACCGCAAGGCGCACTTCGTGATGCTCAACATCGATGCCCCCGCCGGCGTCGTTGCCGAGCTGGAACGCCAGACGTCGATCAACGAAGATGTCATCCGCTATCTGACCGTGCGCGTCGACGAGCTGGAAGAAGGCCCGTCGGTCATGATGCGCAAGCAGGACCGCGAACGTCGCCCCCGCCGCGACCGCGACGCTTGAGCCAGGAAGGATAAAGACACATGGCACGCCCATTTTTCCGCCGCCGCAAGTCCTGCCCGTTCTCGGGCAAGAATGCTCCTGCCATCGATTACAAAGATGTGCGCCTGCTGCAGGGCTTCATGTCCGAGCGGGGCAAGATCGTTCCCAGCCGCATCACTGCCGTTTCCGGCAAGAAGCAGCGCGAACTTTCCAAGGCCATCAAGCGCGCACGCCACGTCGGCCTGCTGCCGTACATCGTGAAGTAAGGAGCAAGAGACATGCAGATCATTTTGCTCGAACGGATCGAGAAGCTCGGCTCGATCGGTGACGTCGTCACCGTGAAGGACGGCTATGCCCGCAACTTCCTGTTGCCCAACAAGAAGGCCCTGCGCGCCAACGAAGCCAACCGCAAGGTCTTCGAAGCCAACCGCGAGCGCATCGAAACCGAAAACGTCGCCAAGCGTGACGAAGCCGCCAAGCGCGCCGAAACCGTCGATGGCATGCAGGTCGTTCTGATCCGCGCATCGTCGAACAGCGGCCAGCTTTACGGTTCGGTCTCGGTTCGCGATATCTCCGATGCGCTGAACGAGGCCGGTGCCACCGCCGTCACCAAGGCGATGATCATCCTGGAACGCCCGATCAAGACGCTGGGCGTGTTCCCGGTCAAGATCGCGCTGCACCCCGAAGTTTCGGTCAGCGTCACCGTCAACGTTGCGCGCAGCGATGACGAAGCTGAACTGCAGAAGGCCGGCGTCGACGTGATGCGTCAGATGTTCGAAGAAGACCAGCAGCCTGCCGGCTTCGTCGAAAAGTTCGACCCCAACGCCGAACCGGGCCTGATCCCGCAGGACGAGCCTGAAGAAGCCGAAGGCGAAGTCGCAGAAGACGACGACGCCTGATCGGGTTCGATACGATCAGACAAAAAGGCCGGGTTCCTGACAAAGGAGCCCGGCCTTTTTTGTGATCCAAACCCTCCCCTGCAACGGAAGGGTCTTCAAGGTTCACTGCGCAGGCGGTGAAACCACTTCAGCATTGAACCGCTGGGCCAAAACCACGAAATTGGTCACCTCGCGGCGAAGCGTGCCGCGCTTCACGCCGAAGTCGCTGATCAGGTACCGCGCCACGAACGGTTCTCCTGCCACCGACACGCCCGCCTTGCTGAATTCATAGAGCCGGTTGAAATCGCCTGCCGCCTGGGTGAGGTTGGCCAGGTTGCGCTCGGCCGGCTTGGGCCAGAAGGCGAGCAGGTACAGCCCCTGGCACTGGCCGGGCTGGCCCGGCGGGCATGCGGTGAAGAACATGTTGATCTTGAGTTGCCCGAAGCTCGCCTCGACGAAGGCGCGGCCTTCGGGGGTCTGGCGATCGGCGATGGTGATGCTGGTTCCGAAGGAGGACAGGATTTCGCGCACGCTGGTGGGGGTGAAGGCATTCACTTCGATCAGGTCGTCGGCATTGGCCGCCGGCTGGGCGATCGCCGCAGCCTGGAATCCCGCCAGAAGGACGCCTGCGAACAGCCCGGCTTTCAACGCTTTGATCCTGTCGTGCCCGTGCATGCCTGTCTCCTGCCCCACTGCTTTTTTACTGGGCGTCATCATAAGCGCTGTTTCGCGATGCTTGCAACCTCCTGAAATCGCCCGTCCCAGGCGTCATTTTCCGGTAATGACACTGTCGCGCAAAGCCGTTAAGCGACAAACATGAAAACTGTAGAGCACATCATCGCCGCGTTGACCGCCCATTATGAGCGGTCTGTAAGCAATCTTCAGGCCGCCATTCGCGCCTATGTCGACCATGGCACCGTGCCCGACCCCGAGCAGCGCCGCGCCGGCAGCTTCAGCTACCCTTTGCTGCGGATCGAGTATGACGGCGGCGACCGCCTGTCCTCGACCAGCCTGTCGTTTGGCCGTCTCAATGCGCAGGGCCTGTATACCACCACCATCACCCGCCCGCGGCTGTTTGCCGACTATCTCACCGAGCAGCTGACCTTGCTGCGCGAAAATTACGACGTCGAAATGTCGGTCGAAGCCAGCACGCAGGAAATCCCGTTCCCCTATGTGCTCGATGGCATCGCGGGCATGGATCTGGGCGGCATCACCCCGCTCGAACTCGCCCGCCACTTCCCGACCACCGAGCTCGCCGATATCGGCGACGAGATCGCGGACGGGTTCCTGCCGTTCGGCCAGAGCCTCGATCGCCCGCTGTCGCTGTTCGACGGCCTGCGCACAGATTTTTCGCTGGCGCGGTTGCGGCATTACACGGGGACACCGCCAGAGCATGTCCAGCGCTTCATCCTGTTCACCAACTATCACCGCTATGTCGATGAATTCGTTGGCTGGGCTTGCAGTCAGATTGGCGAGGGCCATTACACCGCTTTGTCCGGCGCGGGCGGCCTTTATACAGACCAGCCCGGATCGGATCCCAGCCAACTGGTCGCCGATAGCGCGTGGCGTCGGCACCAGATGCCGGCCTACCATCTGATCGCACCCGACTTTGGCGGGATTACGCTCGTCAACATCGGCGTTGGCCCATCCAACGCCAAGACCATTACCGATCACCTTGCGGTTCTGCGCCCTGAAGTGTGGCTGATGATCGGCCATTGCGGCGGCCTGAGGCCCACCCAGCGAATCGGCGATTACGTGCTCGCGCACGCCTATCTGCGCGACGACCACATCATGGACGACGTGCTGCCACCCGAAATCCCGATCCCGCCAATCGCCGAGATCCAGCAGGCGCTGGCAGGCGCGGCCGAAGAGATTTCGGGCACCAGCGGCGCCGATCTCAAGCGGCGGATGCGCACCGGCACCGTGGTCACCACCGACGACCGCAACTGGGAGTTGCGCTATTCGGCAAGCGCGCTGCGGTTCTCCCAGTCGCGGGCGGTGGCGATCGATATGGAAAGCGCCACCATCGCCGCGCAGGGCTATCGCTTCCGCGTGCCCTATGGGACGCTGCTGTGCGTGTCGGACAAGCCGCTGCACGGCGAACTGAAGCTGCCGGGCCAGGCGAACCGCTTCTACGAGGAGGCGATCGCGGCGCACATGCAGATCGGCATCCGCACCTGCGAGATGCTGCGCAAGGAAAGCAATTCGCTGCACAGCCGCAAGCTGCGGGCTTTCAACGAGCCACCTTTCCGCTGAGGTTACCGTAACATCTGCATATATTTGCAGATATGTATTGACGCAGATTGGCTCGGCCGTCAGGTATGGCACCATGCCGAAGCGTGTTCACATCGCCCGCGAGCTTGCCGAAGTGTTCAAGCTCATCGCCCATCCTGATCGGATCCGTCTGATCGAAGAACTGCGTACGGGCGAGTGCGACGTCAACACGCTTGCGCAACGGCTCGACCTGCCGCCGACCCGTCTGTCCCAGCATCTGAGCCTGCTTCGCGCAGCCCGGATGGTGGAAGAGCGGCGCAGTGGCAGGCAGCACCTCTACAGCCTGGCACAACCCAAGATCGCAGGTTGGATCACCGACGGCCTCGCATTCGTCGAAGCCCGGGCGCCAGCGTCGTTGGCCGGAGAATTGCGCGAGGTACGCGAATTGTGGTCGTGAACCGCTGAACCCCAACCCCCTATCCATCAAACAAGGAGCCTCCCCATGCCCCATTTCGCCGCAGGCGTTGTCCGCTTCCAGACCGAAGTCTTTCCGGAGAAGCAGGAACTGTTCGAAAGCCTCGCCAAGGGTCAGTCGCCCGAAGCTCTGTTCATCACCTGCTCGGATTCGCGCATCGAAACCGCGATGATCACCCAGACCGAACCGGGTGAGCTGTTCATCTGCCGCAATGCCGGCAACATCGTTCCTCCGCACACGCAGCAGACCGGCGGCATGACCGCATCGATCGAATTCGCTGTCGCGGCGCTCAAGGTCCCGCACATCGTGATCTGCGGCCACACCGAATGCGGCGCGATGAAGGGTGCGATGAACCTCGACGGGCTCGATGGCCTTCCCCACGTCCGCGAATGGCTGGGCTATACCCGCGCGGCTGTCGAAGTCGTCAACCATCTCGGCGCCGATCTCGATGATGCCGGCAAGATGAACCTGCTGCTGCAGCAGAACGTCATTCTGCAACTCAACCACCTCAAGACGCACCCCTCGGTCGCGGCGCGCATGGCTGCGGGCGAACTTCAGCTGCACGGCTGGGTCTACGACATCCGCACCGGCGACGTCGCAGCCTATGATGCCGCCCAGGACAAATTCCTGCCCGTGCATGAACATTACGCGAGCGAAATGGCCGCAATCGCCTTGGCCAAGCACGAATGCACGGCCTGATTTCCGTTAGCCTACCCTCCCTGTCCCCAGGAGCATCAAGATGACTGCGACTACAGCCCCGTTGGGCGAATTCGAGACGATGAAGAAGAGCTGGCCGCAAGACCTGCTCGCCTCTGTCGTCGTGTTCCTGGTGGCATTGCCGCTATGTCTTGGCGTCGCCATCGCCTCGGGCGCACCGCCTGCGCTCGGGCTGATCACCGGCATTATCGGCGGTCTCGTCGTTGGATCGCTTGCTGGCTCGCCGTTGCAGGTCAGCGGCCCCGCCGCCGGGCTTGCGGTGTTGTGCTACCAGCTGGTCAGCGAACACGGGCTGATCATGATGGGTGTCGTCGGCTTCATCGCTGGCGCCCTGCAGCTGCTGGCGGGCGTCGCCCGGTTGGGACAATGGTTCCGAGCGATTTCGCCCTCGGTCATCCACGGGATGCTCGCGGGCATCGGCGTCCTGATCCTGGGGTCTCAGTTCCACGTGATGATCGATGACAGCCCGCGCGGCAGCGGCCTTGAAAACCTGCTCTCGATCCCCGAGGCGATCTACAAGGCGGTATTCCCGATGGCGATGGACAGCCATCACCTCGCCGCTATGGTCGGCATCGCGACGATCGCTGCGATTTTGATCTGGAACCAGTTCAAGCCCAAGTCGCTCGCGATGGTGCCTGCCCCGCTGATCGCGGTGATTGTCGGCACGCTCGTTGCCGGCCTTGCGGGCTTTGATATCAACCGTGTGGTGGTGCCAGACAACATCGTCGCGTCGCTCAACATCCCGACCATGGAAGCGCTGCAGCGCGGTCTGGCGATGGATATCATCCTGCTGGGCGTGGTCTTCGCCTTTGTCGCCAGCGCGGAGACGCTGCTGTGCGCCACCGCAGTCGACCAGATGCACACCGGACCGCGTACCAAGTACGACAAGGAGCTGCGTGCGCAGGGCATCGGCAACATGCTGTGCGGATCGGTCGGCGCCTTGCCGATGACCGGTGTGATCGTGCGTTCGTCGGCCAACGTCCAGGCCGGCGGCAAGACCCGGCTGTCGGCGATCATGCATGGCGTCTGGATCCTCGGAACCGTCGTCGCCCTGCCCTGGCTGCTGGCGCTTATCCCCACCGCCGCCCTGGCTGCCATCCTGGTCTATACCGGGTACAAGCTCGTCAACATCGCGCAGATCAAGAAGATCGCCACTTATGGGCGTGTCGAACTGGTCATCTATTTCGCGACGCTGCTGGGCATCGTGGTGTTCGATCTGCTGACCGGCGTGATCATCGGCTTTGTCCTGGCGACCGCCAAGGTGGTCTACACCTTCACCCACGTCCGGGTTGATCTGGAAGACGACGAGATGGCGGGCCGCACTGACGTGTTTCTGCATGGATCGGCGACCTTCTTCTCGATCCCCCGGCTCGCCAGCGTGCTGGAAACGGTGAAGTCCGGTCGTGCGGTCCACGTCCATGTCGAACATCTCGACCATATCGACCATGCCTGTCTCGACATGCTGGGTGCCTGGGAAAAGCAGCACAATGCAACCGGCGGCACCATGGTGATGGAATGGAAGGACCTGCGCGATCGCTACGCATCGCCCTACCAGAAAATGCAGGACGAGGCAGGCGACGGTCCCGACAAGCCGGGGGGCGGGTCCAACAAAGCCCCGCCGGTGCTTGAACCGGCAGCCCGCTAACCCACCGCCGATACGGCGCAAACGCGGCCACCGGAGCAATCCGGTGGCCGTTTTGCGTGGATCGGCCCAAATTGCCTGACGATATGCCCGATACAAGGAACAATCCGGTTTGAGCCGCGTAATGCCTCCATCAACGCACCGATAACCTCGGCGTTGGACACAAGGAGATTATTATGAGCGACGCCATCAAGACTGCTGCTGCACGCATCAAGGAAGATGCGCTCAACCTGGCCGAGCGTGCACGCGCCGAGGCCGCGAGCGCCTTTGGATCGGTTAACGAACATCGCGACGAACTGCGCGTCAAGGCAACCGAGACCGCCAAGCTGGCCGGCGAAGTCCTGTCCGAGAACGCCCGTATCGCGTCCGATCTGGCGCGCCGCAATGCCAACGCGGCGGCATCGATGCTGTCGGAAAACGCCAAGGCGCTGGGCACCGAAATGGGCCCGCTGCGCGAAAAGGCTGAAGAGTTCGCCCACGACGCGTCCGAGCGCCTGAGCATTGCTGCGCGCGAACTGTCCGAGAAGGTCAGCCAGAACAGCAAATATGCTGCAGAGCAGGCCCGTGCGCATCCTGCCATGGCGATCGGCCTGGCCGCAGGCGGCGTCGCTTTGATCGCGTTTGCGATCGCACTGTCGCGCAAATCCGATAAGACGCCGACCGTCGATGAAAACAGCGATTATGTCGATCAGAACGCTGTTCCGCCGGCAACCGGCGCCACTGGCGGCAAATACAACACGTATTGATCAACACAACCGGATAGGTGCCGTGCGCGATTCCCTCATGCGCGGCGCCTCGGGTTCTGTTTTCCGACAAGAGGCGCCCCCCGCTTCAGGAAGGCAGGCCCCATCGTTTATGGGGCTAGCATATCCCCCGACGAGCTGACCACAGGGCAAGCAGCGCGGATCACCATCCGCATTGCTTGCCCTTGTTCTGTACTTTCAGCCAGGTCTGCAATGGCGCGAAATACTCGACCATTGCGGTTCCATCCATCTCGCGCGTTCCCGTGAACGCCTCGAGCGCGTCGGGCCAGGGCTTGGACGCTCCCATTTCCAGCATGGCGTTGAGGCGATTGCCGACCTCCTTGTTGCCATAGAAAGTGCAGCGGTGCAGCGGGCCGGTCCAGCCCGCGATATCGCATGCGGCCTTGTAGAACTGGAATTGCAGGATGCGCGCAAGGAAATAGCGGGTATAGGGCGTGTTGCCTGGAATGTGATATTTTGCGCCCGGATCGAAGGCGTCCGCAGGCCGGTCAACCGGCGGCGTGATCCCCTGATACTGCAGCCGCAGCGCGGTCCACGCCTCGTTATAGCCTGCAGGCTTTATGCTGCCATCGAACACGCCCCAGCGCCAGCGATCGACCAGCAGCCCGAACGGCAGGAAGGCAAGCTTGTCCATGCCCTGCCGCAACAGCAATCCCAGATCCTTGTCCGGGCCCGGCACCTTCGCCTGATCGAGCAGGCCGATCTCCACCAGATAATCGGGCGTGATCGACAGCGCGACCATGTCGCCGATCGCTTCGTGGAAGCCATCATTGGCCCCGTCGAGATGCAGCGTATCCTGCTTGTTGTAGGCGCGCTGGTAGTAATTGTGTCCGAGTTCGTGATGGATGGTGGTGAAGTCGTCGGCATTCACCTTGATGCACATCTTGATGCGGATATCGTCCTTGTTGTCGATATCCCATGCCGAAGCGTGGCAGATGACCTCGCGGTCGGCGGGCTTGACGAACTGCGAGCGCTGCCAGAACGTCTCGGGCAGCGGCGCAAAGCCCAGCGAGGAGAAGAACGCCTCGCCGCCCTTGACCATCTTGAGCGGATCATACTGCTTGGCCTTGAGCAGTTCGGTGACGTCATAGCCAATGTCGCCTGCTCCGGCTGGCGCGACGATGTCGTAGATGTTGCCCCATTCCTGCGCCCACATGTTGCCGAGCAGGTCAGCGCGGATCGGGCCGGTCCTGGGCTGCACCGCATCGCCGTATTTCTCGTTGAGCTTGGTGCGGGTGTGGCAGTGCAGATCGTCATACAGCGGCTTGACCTGCTGCCACAATTTCTCGGTCAGCGCGGCGAATTCGTCGGCGCTCATGTCGTATTGCGAGCGCCACATCGCGCCGACATTCGTGAAGCCGAGCTCGCGGGCGCCCTGGTTGGCGATATCGACCATGCGGACGTAATCGTCCTTCATCGGTGCACCGACGTTGTAGTGCCAGCTCGCCCACATTTCCTTGAGCTGCTCAGGGTCTCGGTTGTCGCCCATCGCTGCCTCGATGTCCGATCCGTTGACCGGCTTGCCGCCGAGCGTGCCCCTGCCCTTGCCATAGATCGACTGCAGGTTGGTCGCGATGGTGTTGAGCTCGGTCGCGGCTCCCTCGGTCGTCGGCGCGGGCAGCACGATGCCGCCGCGCAACTTGTCGAGCTTGCGGCGGGTCTCGTCGCTCAGCCCGGCGACATCGTTGAACTTCGCCGCCTCCAGTGCGAACCGCACCTGCATTTCGGTACCCTGGGCACCGACTTCCGCAGCGAGCGCATTGGTGTCGTCGGTCAGATAGGTGGAGTTGATCCAGAACACCCGGCTCGCCGACACGATATAGTCGAACATCTCCTTTTCGGCCGACGCAACAAAGGCTTCGGCATCAGCAGCGGTTGGCTTGGCCGCCTGTCTGGCAGGCGCGGTCTGCGCTGCGGAGGCCTCGGCATAAGCAGGCACGCAGAGCGTCGCGATCGACAGGGCGACCACGGAGGCGACGGATTTCAGACATTTCATTGCGGGCGACCCCTTGTCGTTCGGCTTTAATTGGCGCGAACGATGGAACCGCCGTGGCGCAGCGTCAAGTGGTGAGAAATGAAACCATCTCATCGGCCAGCGCCGGCTCGAGCACGCTCGACATGTGCGTGCCCTTGATCTCGCGATACGTCGCGTCGGCCAGACGCCGCGCCAGTTCGGGCGCAGAGCCATTGTCCTGATCATCCGCGCCGCAGACCACCAGCACCGGAACGTGGCGCGCGATCAGCGCATCGGTATCGACATCGCCAAAGCTGTCGAGCAGCAGCCTGGCCGCAATCGGATCGATCCCCTGCGTCTTCATGAAGGCTACCGCCATGAAATGCGGATCGCCGCGCTTGACCTCGTCGCGCCGGTCGATCGCGGTGACGAAGAAGTCGCGTCGCCGACCCCAGCCGGTCAGCCCTTCCCAGCCCATGCCCGCAAGGATCGCGCGGCGCGGCGTGACGCCTGCGCCCAGAAGCTTGGCCGTGGTCCGCGCTCCCAGCGAAAAGCCGCCGAGATCGAAATCATCAAGCCCCAGCGTCTCGATCAGCGACAGCGCGTCATCGACCAGCACATCGCGCGGGTACGCCGCCGGATCATGCGGCGCATCGCTTTGGCCGTGCGCGCGCAGATCGGGCATGATCACGCGAAAGCCGGCATCTGCCAGACGTGCCGCATGGCCAAACTTGATCCAGTTGGTCTCAGCGCTCGAAAACAGCCCGTGGAGCAGCACCAGCGCCCTGCCCTCGCCGGTTTCGTGCACGGCAAGCTCGGTGCCGTCGAACGAGCGGATGCGGGTGGTGGTGATGCTGGGGGCGGTTGCGGTCATTCCCGCTCTTTAAGGCCTGCCTGCTCCATGCGCCAGATGGCAAGATCGATCCGGTCCTGGCCAAAAAACGGTTCGCCATCGAAGACCAGGGTGGGAACGCCCCAGTGGCCCGCCATCTCGAGCGCTTGCTGGTTGGCGGCGAGTTCGGCGTCGAGTGCTTGCGCGTCGGATACCGCGACAGCTTCGAGCGTCGCCAGATCAAGCCCTGCGCGCTCGGCCGCTCCTGCGAGGTGGTCGCCCTCGTGCCACTTCGCGGTGCCGCCCCAGATCAGCTGCGAAACTTCGTCGCAGAACGCGAGCCCCTTGCCCTGCCGCGCTGCGGCCTGCCCCATGCGGGTGATCCGGTAGATGTATGGCTGTTCAGCGGCGATCGTGCGGGTCGCGATGTCCTGAACGATCGGATCGGGGTTGGGCGGCGCGAACGGAATGTCCAGATACTGCGAGAGCCGGAACACATCGGTCAGCGTGTAGCGCAGCCAGCCCGGCTGGCTCTTCTCGAAGAAATCGGGCTGCCGCACCGCAAGCGGATAGACCGGGCGCAGGTTGAGCGTCAGGTCATAACGCTCGCCCATCGCGCGATAGCGCCGCATCGCGAGATAGCTGTACGGCGAGCGAAACGACCAGAAGATGTCGGCTGTCAATGTCATGACACTGACAGTGACATAAGGTCAGCCCTTTTTCAAATGTCTTCTGCCCAGCAGTTCGGCGATCTGCACCGCGTTGAGCGCAGCGCCCTTGCGCAGATTGTCAGACACGCACCACAACGAGATGCCGTTCTCGACGGTGCTGTCGTCGCGCACGCGGCTGATGTACGTCGCGCCATCGCCGACGCATTCGACCGGGGTGACGTATCCGCCGTCCTCGCGCTTGTCGACGAGCATGATGCCCGGCGCTTCGCGCAGGATCTTCTGCGCATCCTCGGCGCTCAGCTCGTTCTCGAACTCGATGTTCACCGCTTCGGAATGGCCGACGAACACCGGCACGCGCACGCAGGTCGCGACCAGCTTGATCTTGGGATCGAGGATCTTCTTGGTCTCGACCACCATCTTCCACTCTTCCTTGGTCGATCCATCGTCGAGGAAGACATCGATATGCGGGATGACGTTGAAGGCGATCTGCTTGGTGAACTTCTTGGCCTCGGCGCTATCTCCGACGAAGATGTTGCGCGACTGCTCGAACAGCTCGTCCATGCCTTCCTTGCCCGCGCCCGAAACCGACTGGTAGGTCGCAACGACGACGCGCTTGATCGTCGCGGCATCGTGCAGCGGCTTGAGCGCCACGACCAGCTGCGCGGTCGAGCAATTGGGGTTGGCGATGATGTTGCGCGCCTTGTAGCCGTCGATCGCGTCGGGGTTCACTTCGGGCACGATCAGCGGAACGTCGGGCTCCATGCGATAGAGCGACGAGTTGTCGATGACGACGCAGCCCTGCGATGCGGCCTTGGGGGCATAGATCTTGGTCGCGGCAGACCCTGCCGCGAAAAGCGCGATATCCCATCCGGTGAAATCGAAATGCTCGATGTTCTGCACCTTGATCATCTTGCCGGTATCGCCGAACTCGACCGTGGTGCCCGTCGAACGCGACGAGGCAACAGCGGCGATTTCATCAATCGGGAACTCGCGCTCGGCCAGGATGGCCAGCATTTCGCGACCGACATTTCCGGTCGCGCCGACAACGACTACTCGATAACCCACGGATCAATTCCTCCAGTGCAATGCACCGGCGCGCCTAGCGGCTAACCCCCCGCATTACAAGACGCGAGTGGCAATCGGGCGGCATAACCAACAGGATTGTTACGCAGCTGCGCCGCGTGATGAAATAAACAGCCCGCGCGATACCGTCGTCAGACCAGAATGTTCGTGTCCTGTCGGCTTGCGAGCGGCAATGCATCGAATGCCACCGTCAACCGGTGCGCATTGCTCTCGAACGGCAAGGTGCCGTGCCACAGATAGCTGGGGAAGATCACCAGTCGCCCTTCAGCTGGCGCAATGATCCGCCGCGGTGCCAGATCTAGCCCGAAGGCACTATCGGGCGAGCCGAATTGCAGCGCTCCCGATGTATCGCTGCCATTGGCCACTTCGGGTGGCAGCGCGATGTAGCATGCCGAACTGAGCCAGCCCGATGCGTGAACATGGCTGACGTGAAAGCCTTCGCTCGCCAGCCGCACCGACCATGATCCGGCAAACGCAATGTCGTCGGTCATCCGGCGCAGGAACGGGTGGTCCATATCGAAGGCGAGGCCGCCCAGCGCCGCGTTGACCGCCGCGCGGATCGACGAGGCCAGCCCCTGGATCGCTGCGTCACGCCGGTTGAACAGGATGCCGCGGGTCTGCGTGCCACCGCGAAGCGTCTGCTCGGCCGGGTGCATCTGCGTGGTGTGCAGCGCCTCGAGCGCTGGCCGCAGATCGGCGAGGAACGCTGCCATGCTGCTCCATTCCACGGGCGCGGCAAGATCGACGGGCATGACGAACCGCTCGTAATCCGCCAGCCAGTGCTCGCGCGGGTCATTGAGCAGCCGCCAGATGACGGTGAGCAATGCCCAGGCGGACTGGTCGTCGCGGTTGAGCTCGCTCGCCGCCAGCGCATGGGTCTCGGCGCCCTTGGCGTCACCTTGGGCGAGCAGGACATGCGCCAGGTTGAGCCGCGCGCTGTGGCTTTCGGGATGCGCGCTGGCGAGTTCCTCGAGCCGGGGCCGTGCGGCGTCCCAATCGCCGGCGGCGATATCGGCAGACGCGCGCAGCATCTTCATGTCGGGCGTGGCGCCAAAGCGCTGCAGCGCCGCGTCGGCCCATTCGCGCATCTGGTCGGGCTTGCCCAGCGCCTTGGCCGAGGCGATCGCCGAAAGCCACAAGGGCTTGGACCCTGGCCGGTCGGCGAGCGCAGCACGGTATCCGTTGAGCGCCACCGGCTCTCCACCGCCCAGCTGCGGCATCAACCGCGCCAGCGTTTCGTGCGCATCGAGAAAGTCGGGGTGACGGGCAATGACATCGCGATACTGATCGACCGCTGCTTCATAGTGCCCCAGCTCGGCGAGCAGATGCGCGCGCAGCGTGAAGCTTGCCGGATTGTCGATCCGGTGACGGATCGCCTCGTCCACCGCCGCCAGCGCTTCCTCGCGCCGGTCGATCTCGCGCAGCGACACCGCAAGATTGTGCAGCGCGCGCCGGTCGTTGGACTTGGCAGCCAGAACCTGTTGGAAGCCTGCCACCGCCGCATCATGATCGCCCCGCGCTTGCGCGAGCGCGGCGTGTAACGGTGTGAGGCGGGCATCGTCGGGCTTCAGGTTTGCCAGGTTGACCAAAGCCTGCTCGGCCAGATCGGGCTGCCCGGTCTTCAACGCCAGCACCGCCATATCGTGCCACGCGTCGATATAGCCCGGCGCGATCGCCGCTGCCCGGTCGACCGCGCGCAGCGCCTCCATCGTGTTGCCGAGATCATCAAGCACTTCGGCATACAGCTTCCAGATCTGCGGGACCATCGGCTCCGCCTCGATCGCAGCAGCCAATGCCTGCCCGGCCTCGGTCAACCGCCCCCCTGCCCGGTCGATCAGCGCGCGGACGAACAGGCAGTCAGGGTGCGCCTGATCGGCCGGCGGGAGTGCATACCACTCCAGCCGGGCGGCGGCGGCGTTGCCGCCACGCAAATGCGCCATCGCGCGCGGAATGATCTGTTGAGCGGGTCCGGGAGGTAAAGCCATGCCCCTTCCCTGCGCAAAGCGTTGGCGGAGCGCAACGAAAAAGGGCGGCCCGTGCGGACCGCCCTTTGACGATTTTCAGCAACTGCAACGAAGGTTCAGCCTTCGGTGCTGCCCTTGGCGGGACGGTTGTCGCGGCGCTCGGCGATGCGAGCGCGCTTGCCGGTCAGACCGCGCAGATAATAAAGCTTCGCACGACGCACGACACCGCGGCGGACCACGGTGATCGAATCGATGTTGGGCGAATACAGCGGGAATACGCGCTCGACGCCTTCACCGAACGAAATCTTGCGCACGGTGAAGTTCGAGCCGAGGCCACGGTTCGAGCGTGCAATGCACACGCCTTCGTAGTTCTGGACGCGGGTGCGGTCGCCTTCGACGACGCGTACGCCAACGCGGATGGTATCGCCAGCCCGGAATTCGGGGATGGTCTTGCTAGCCTTGAATGCCTCGATAGCTTCAGCTTCGAGCGTCTGGATGAGGTTCATGTGACCTGTCCTATCTTTTTCGCCGCGCACCAGAGGGCGACTGATCCGGAGTGCCCCCATGGCGCTCCCAAAGATCCGGCCGCCTTAGCCGTGTTATCTCCGCAGCCTGGCTGTCACGCCATGCCCGGATTTTCGCGTGATCCCCCGATCGCAGCACTTCGGGGATCGCACGCCCTTCCCAGATTTGAGGTCGGGTGTAGTGCGGATATTCGAGCAAACCGTTCTCGAACGATTCTTCGTCTCCGCTTGAAGAGGCGCCCATTACATCGGGCAACAGCCGAACGCAAGCGTCCAGCAGCACCAAAGCCCCGGTTTCTCCGCCCGAAAGCACGTAATCACCGATCGAAATCTCCTCGATCGGCCGCGCCTCGAACAACCGTTCGTCGAACCCCTCGAATCGCCCGCACAGGATCGTGACCCCGGGGCCGTCCGCGAGCTGACGCACGCGGCCTTGCGTGAGCGGCGCGCCACGCGGCGTCATCGCGATCACCGGTGCGTCCGGCGCGCGCTCCAGCGCATGATCGACCGCCGATGCGAGCACATCGGCGCGCAACACCATCCCCGCCCCGCCGCCTGCAGGCGTATCATCGACGCTGCGATGCTTGTCGGTAGCGAAATCGCGGATCTGGATAGCCTCGAGCGACCAGCGTCCCTCGGCGAGCGCACGCCCCGCGATGCTGTGGCCGAGCGGCCCGGGGAACATTTCGGGGTAGAGCGTGAGGATCTGGGCTGCGAAGGTCATTGGGTCCAGTTCTCGACCTGTAGCCCCGGCACTTGGCGAAAGTGTTTCATGTTATCCGTGATAACCGTCAGATTGAGCGACAAGGCATGCGCTGCAATTAACCTGTCGTAGCTCGCGCGCTCAAACGGAAGAGTCGAATACGCAGAGGCTGCGGCCATATCGAAATCAAGCACCGGCACGACCTGCAGAAAGCCCTCAAGCTGATCCAGCGTTGGCGGCTTATCGTTGACCGACCCGTAGAGCACTTCTGCAATCGCAATGCTCGAAGTTACCATGTCACCGTCCAGGCATTCCGCCGCGCGAATACGCAAAGGCTCACTTTGTGCCATCGTCAACTTTATGATGATGTTCGTATCGAGAAGATACTTCACGTAGACTTATCGTCCAACGCCGATGGCCGGTCTTCAAACAACCGATCTTCGGGCTTTATTGGCTTCAGATTTATCGCGCTACCCCAAACCTTTTCGATGTTGAACTTCCGCCTGGGAACTTCAACCTCTCGGACGACGTATTCGCCGTTCTGCTCGATGATAGTCCACTCGCGATCAGGTTCGATCCCCAGCGCAGCAGGCATGCGAATGGCCACGGAATTGCCCGACTTGAAGCTCTTTGCGCGGTATTCCTTGCCCATCACGGCCTCCCGGCTATACGCCCCCGTATATACATCATGTATATACTATTCGGCCCAGACAGGGTCAATCACGATGCGGTCTTCGCCGATGTCGGCGGCGGCGACGGGGGCCATGAAGGCTTTGCCATCGGGCGTGGCGATATCGAGCAGATCGCCAGCGCCAAAATCCTCGATCGCCCGGACGGTGCCCAAGGGTTCGCCCGCGTCGGATACCACGGGCAGCCCGACCATATCAGCGTGATAATACTCATCCTCGCCCAGAGGCGGGAGCGCCGATCTCGGCACGGTGAGTTCGGTGCCGCGGGCGGCTTCGGCGGCGTTGCGGTCGGTGATCTCGGCAAACCATGCGATGCCGAGGTCCTTTTGTGGACGCAGCGTCTTGAGCGTCAGCGCGCCATTGTTGAAGGTCTTGTGCGCCTTCACCCCGTCGAGGCCTGAGCCGAAAAGCTTGAGGCGCACTTCGCCGGTGATGCCGTGCGCGCCGATAATGACGGCCAGGGTTATCGGGCGGTCAGGCATGCGTGTACCAATAGTGGGGGAGGAAGCGGGGACCTGCAACTGCAGGCCCCACCCCCAACCCCTCCCCTGAGCCGCAGACGGGCGCAGCCCAACGGGAGGGGCTTTTTTCCATCAACCTTCAGCCGGTTCGGCAGCGGCCTCTTCAGCGGGTGCTTCTTCGGCGGCAGGTGTTTCAGCCGGTGCATTCTTGGCTTCTTCGGCAGCGCGGGCGGCTTCTTCAGCTTCGGCGATCTTGGTCGTCTTTTCTTCAGCGCGTTCCTTGGCCTTCTCGCCGGGCTCGCCCTTTTTCAGGTTCACGGTCGCCTTGCGTTCCTTGATGCCCATGGAGTCGAGGAAGCGGGCAACGCGATCGGTGGGCTGTGCGCCGACCGACAGCCAGTGCTTGGCGCGCTCTTCGTTGATCTTGACGCGCTCGCCCGAATCCTTGGCGAGCAGCGGGTTGTAGATGCCGATCTGCTCAAGATACTTGCCGTCGCGCGGTGCGCGGCTGTTGGCGACGACGATCTTGTAATAAGGGCGCTTCTTGGAACCGCCACGCGACAGACGCATTGAAATAGACATTTGAACCTTACCTTTCTGAAATATTTAAACTGAAATCACTTTTTCTTGAAATTCTGAAAACCGGGGGGAAGCCCGTTGGGCAGGCCCGGAGGTCCGCCGGACATGCCCCCGGGCATGCCCTTGCCGCCGCCACCGCCGAGCAGCCCGGCAATATCGTCCTCGCTCGGCATCTTGCCGCCGCCCAGACCACCCATGCCGCCTGCACCGCCGCCGCCGCCGAACATCGCAGCGAGACCCTTCAATCCGCCCATCTTGCGGATCTTCTTCATCGCGCCTTCCATCTCCTGGTGCATCTTGATCACCCGGTTGACGTCCTGCACGGTGGTTCCCGATCCCTTGGCGATACGGATCTTGCGCTTGGCGTTGAGCAGAGCGGGCTTGTCGCGCTCCTTGGGAGTCATCGACCCGATGATGGCGTCCATATGGACCAGCACCTTGTCCTCGACACCGCTCGCGCTCATCGCCGCCTTGGCCTTCTTCATGCCCGGCATCATGCCTGCCAGCGCGCCGATGCCGCCCATCTTGGTCATCTGGCGCAGCTGCGTGCGCAGGTCGTTCATGTCGAACTGACCCTTGGACATCTTGGCGGCGAGCTTGTCGGCGTCTTCCTTCTCGACCGTCGCTGCGGCCTTCTCGACCAAGCTGACGACATCGCCCATGCCCAGGATGCGGCCTGCGACCCGGCCCGGATGGAACGGCTCGATCGCGTCCATCTTTTCGCCCATGCCGACGAACTTGATCGGACGCCCGGTGACCGCACGCATCGAGAGCGCCGCCCCGCCACGCGCATCGCCGTCCATACGGGTCAGCACGACGCCGGTCAGCGGCACCTGCTCGGAGAAGTTCTGCGCGACGTTGACCGCGTCCTGACCGGTCAACGAGTCGACGACGAGCAGGATTTCCTTGGGCGTTGCCTCGGTGGCGACCGCCTTCATCTCGTCCATCAGCTGCTGGTCGACGTGCAGGCGGCCTGCAGTATCGAGCATCACGACATCGAACGACTGGAGCTTGGCCGATTGCAGCGCGCGGCGCGCGATATCGACGGGCATCTGGCCCGCGACGATCGGCAGCGTGGCGACACTGATCTGCTCGCCCAGAACCTTGAGCTGCTCCTGCGCGGCGGGACGCTGAACGTCGAGCGAGGCCATCATGACCTTCTTGCCGTGCTTTTCCTTGAGCAGCTTGGCGATCTTGGCGGTGCTGGTGGTCTTGCCCGAGCCCTGAAGGCCGACCATCATGATGACGGCAGGCGGGGCTACGGCCAGATCGAGCTCGCTGGCTTCGGAACCCAGCATCTCGGTCAGCGCGTCGTTGACGATCTTGACGACCTGCTGGCCTGGCGCGACCGACTTGAGCACCGACTGGCCAACGGCCTTTTCGGTGACGGTATTGACGAAATCGCGGACAACGGGAAGCGCGACATCGGCCTCGAGCAACGCGATGCGAACCTCGCGCATCGCCGAGCGGACGTCTTCTTCCTTCAGCGCACCACGGCCGCGCAGCTTGTCGAACACGCCGCCAAGGCGATCAGTCAGATTATCGAACATATCCGCTTCTCCTTCTGCCCGCCCACATGGCCCGTCAAACCTTTCCGATCAAGCCTGCCTAGAAACACACAAAACGCCGGTGGGCGAAACCTCGCCGACCGGCGCACGCATGGACCGACAACGCGGCTCTAGCGGCTGGACTGGATGCTTTTGCCACACCTGAATGTGCCAAAGCTGGGCGGGCTGATAGCGCAGGCGACACCAAGTGGCAACCCCCTGCACGGCGGTCTAACCGTGTCGCCTGCCGTATGCTCGCCTGGACTAACTGGCTTAAGACGATCTTTACCATCGTGTTCCGCAGATTGACTGACAATTTGCTTTGACACTTATGCCGACCGTAAACTTTGTTTTAACGATCCCGCCGTACCTTCCCGGCATTCAATCGGGTGCTCCACGCCGGTTGGGGGGAATGATGGTGCAACGCATGAAAACCGATCCCGCGATCCACAACCGAGCGGAGGTGCTGACCGAACGCGCCGAACGCGGTCGTGATTTCATCGCCGGCGGCATCATGACCGCGGCCATCCTGATGTTCGTCGGCACCGCCGGCAGCGTCATGCCCAGCGTCGTCCAGCGGTTGAACGGCATGGCAGTCTCCCCCGACAACATCGCCGTGACCGCTCTGCTGCTCAATATCGCGCTGATTATTTTCGGATGGCGAAGGTACAGCGAACTTCACCAGGAAATCGCGCACCACAAAAGCGCGGAGGAACAGGCCAAGACGCTGGCGGTTACCGACCCGCTCACCGGCTGCCTCAATCGCCGCGCGATCGGCGAGGCGACATCGAGCCTGATTGCGCAGGCGGCGCGCCGCGACATGACCGTGGCGTACCTGATGCTCGATCTCGACAACTTCAAAAACATCAACGACATCCAGGGCCATGACGCAGGCGACAAGGTGCTCGTCGAGGTTGCCCAGCGGCTGAAGGCGACGATGCCGCCCAACAGCCATGTCGCCCGGCTGGGTGGCGATGAATTCGCCTGCACCTTCATCTTCGATGCCGATTTCCCCGAGACCGTTCAGCGCGTTGCGGAGGACATGATCGAGCAGGTCAGCCACCCGATCATCGGCCCGGCCATGAACGGCGATGCCGAACTGACTGTCACCGCGTCGATCGGCGTCGCGCGTGCGGACATGTGCGACAACAGTCTCGATGTGCTGATGCGCCGCGCCGACATCGCGATGTACGCCAGCAAGAAGCACGGGCGGAACCGCTATTGCTGGTTCGATCCGCGCATGGAAAGCGAAGTCCAGTTCCGCAACAAGATCGAATCCGGAATGCGCATCGGCATCGGCCGCGGCGAGTTCGTGCCTTATTACGAGCAGCAGATCGATCTCGCCTCGGGCACGCTGATCGGCTTTGAGGTTCTCGCACGCTGGAATTCGCCGGAGCTCGGCCAGATCGCCCCTGACATCTTCATCCCGATCGCCGAAGATACCGGCATGATCGGCGACCTTTCCGCCTGCGTCATCCGCCAGGCGATGGAAGACGCGCGCAACTGGGACCAGAGCCTGACGATCTCGGTCAACATCTCGCCGGTGCAACTGCGCGACCCGTGGCTGGCGCAGAAGATCGTCAAGCTGCTGGTCGAGACCGGATTTCCCGCCAGCCGGCTGGAGATCGAGATCACCGAAAGCTGCCTGTTCGAGAACATGGGGCTGGCCCAGTCGATCATCGGCAGCCTCAAGAACCAGGGCGTACGCGTCGCGCTCGACGATTTCGGCACCGGGTACAGCTCGCTCGCGCATTTGCGCGCGCTGCCGTTCGACCGGATCAAGATCGACCGCAGCTTCGTCACATCGATGAACGAGAGCAAGGAAAGCCGCGCCATCGTCCAGACGATCGCGCTGCTGGGCGAATCCATGGGTCTGCCGATCACCGCCGAGGGCATCGAGGACGGCGACCTGATCGAACACCTCACCGCTATCGGTTGCGCCAAGGGCCAGGGCTTCCATTTCGGCCAACCCTTGTCGGTCGAACAGGCGCGCCGCCTGCTCGCCGATCGCAACATGCTGGGCCACCCGGTGCGGCCCCGCACCGAGGATGAGGCCGAACCGTTCGACGGCCTGGCGGGCCTTACCGGACCCCAGCTCCGCGCCGCGCTGGGCGAATAACCGCCCGCCTGCGGGCCGTCGCCACCCCGTTGGCCCTTCTCAAGCCGGTCCGCAGCGTCTAAAGCGCGGCCATGGCGCACCACCGCTTTCACAAGATGCACGGCCTCGGCAATGACTTCGTCATTTTCGACGCCCGCGAGCAAGACCTGTCGCTGACCGGCGAGCAGGTCCGCGCGCTTGCCGACCGGCACCTGGGGATCGGCTGCGACCAGCTGATCGTGATGCGGCCTGCCGACGCCGCCAGCACCGCCGACATGGCGATGCAGATCTTCAACCATGACGGCAGCGAAGTCAGCGCCTGTGGCAACGCCACCCGCTGCGTCGTCGCGCTCGCCGGCCGCGACGTGCTGATCGAAACCGGCGCGGGGCTGCTGCGCGGCACGCTGGGCGATGGCGCGGTGACCATCGACATGGGACTTCCCGGGCTGGAGTGGGATGCGCTCCCGCTCGCTTACCCGATGGATACCACCCACCTGCCCGTCGGCTGGGAGGATCTGACCGATCCCGCCGCAGTCAGCATGGGCAACCCGCATGTCGTCTTCTTTGTGGATGAAAGTTCAGCGGCCGATCTGGAGCGGCTGGGGCCGCTGATCGAGCATGACCCGCTGTTCCCCGAGCGCGTCAATGTCAACGTCGCGCAGATTGCCGATGACGGCATCCATCTGCGCGTCTGGGAGCGCGGCGCGGGGCTGACGCTCGCCTGCGGCACCGGGGCATGCGCGACAGCCGTCGCCGCGATCCGCCGCCGGCTGGTGACAGGACCGGTGCAGGTGTATCTTCCCGGTGGCACGCTGACCATCGACTGGCAGCCCGGCAGCACAGTGACGATGACCGGGCCGACGACGCATGTGTTCAGCGGCGAGATCGAATTCTGACGCCGATGCCCGACACTGTTCAGCCTGCGACCGGCCCCGAGATCATCTCGATGGGCTGCCGCCTCAATATCGCCGAGGGCGAGGCGATGCGCGGGCTGCTCGGCGGGCGCGACGACGTCATCGTGATCAACAGCTGTGCGGTGACAAACGAGGCGGTACGCCAGACCCGCCAGGCGATCCGCAAGGCGCGCCGGGCGCGGCCGGATGCGCAAATCGTGGTGACCGGGTGCGCGGCACAAACCGACCCTGCCATGTTCGCGGCGATGCCCGAGGTCGACCGTGTGCTGGGGAATGTGGAGAAGCTTCAGGCGGGTTCGTTCACGTCCCCCCTTCCGCCTGGCCCGAGCGAAGTCGAGGGACGTGCGCGCGAGGGCAGCGAAAGGTCCCTCGACTTCGCTCGGGACCTCGGAAATGTTGGTGACCGGGTCCACGTCTCCGACATCATGGCCGTCCGCCAGACCGCGCCGCACATGGTCACCAGCTTTGCCGAACACGCCCGCGCGTTTGTCGAGGTGCAGAACGGCTGCGACCATCGCTGCACCTTCTGCATCATCCCTTATGGCCGCGGCAACAGCCGCTCGGTCCCCGCAGGCGCGGTGGTCGATGCGGTGCGCGCACTGGTCGAACGCGGCTATGCCGAAATCGTGCTGACCGGGGTAGACGTCACCAGCTATGGCCCAGACCTGCCCGGATCGCCGACCCTCGGCATGCTGATCGAACGCATCCTCAAGCTGGTGCCCGAGCTGCAACGCCTGCGCCTTTCCTCGCTCGACGGGGTCGAGGTCGATGACCGCCTGTTCGACCTGATCACCGGCGAGCCCCGCATCATGCCCCACGTTCACCTCTCGCTGCAATCGGGCGACGACATGATCCTCAAGCGGATGAAGCGCCGGCACAGTCGCGCGCAGGCTATCGCTTTGGTCGAGCGGCTGAAGGCCAAGCGCCCCGAGATCGCGATCGGGGCCGACCTAATCGTGGGCTTCCCCACCGAGGACGACGCGATGCATGCGCAGAACCTGTCGATTCTCGATGCCTGCGATGTCGTCCACGGCCATATCTTCCCGTTCTCGCCGCGTGCCGGAACCCCCGCAGCACGGATGCCACAGCTCGACCGGGCATTGGTCAAGGCCCGCGCCGCCGAGATGCGTGGCGCAGCGCAAGCCCGCGCCGCCCGATGGCGGAGCGGGCTGGTCGGAACCCGTCAGAACCTGCTGGTCGAGCGCGACGGACGCACCGGCCATGGCGAAAACTTTGTGCGCATCGCTTTGCCTGAGACCCAAGCTTCCCATATCGGAAGGATCGTGCCAGTGGCGATCACGGGCCAGCACGGCGATACGCTGACAGCGGAGATGCATACATGAGCGAGAATAGCTGGAGCGAGCGCCTGCTCGGCGGCTTTCGCAAGACGTCGGACAAGCTGACCCAGAACATCACCGGGCTGGTCACCAAGTCGCGGCTTGACGAGGACCAGCTCGACGAGATCGAGGAAGCGCTGATCGTCAGCGATCTGGGGCCGCAAATGGCGGGCAAGGTGCGCGCGCGCCTCTCCGAAGGCAGGTTCGAGCGCGGGCTCGACGAGGATGGCCTGCGCGCAATCGTCGGCGAGGAAATCGCGAAGTCGCTGCGCACCGTCGCCGAGCCGCTCGACATCATCGCCTTCCCGCGCCCGCAGGTGATCCTGGTGATCGGCGTCAACGGATCGGGCAAGACCACCACCATCGCCAAGCTGGCGCATCTGTTCCAGGAACAGGATTACGGCGTGATGCTCGCGGCGGGCGATACCTTTCGCGCGGCCGCGATCGGCCAGCTCAAGATCTGGGCGGAGCGGCTGGGCATTCCGATCGTCAGCGGCAAGGAGGGCGGCGATGCTGCGGGGATCGTGTTCGACGCGGTCAAGCAGGCCACCGCCACAGGCATCGACGTGCTGATCGTCGATACCGCAGGCCGACTGCAGAACAAGCGCGAGCTGATGGACGAATTGTCCAAGATCCGCCGGGTGTTGGGCCGGCTCAACCCTGCCGCGCCGCACGACGTGGTGCTAGTGCTCGATGCGACCAACGGGCAGAACGCCCTGTCGCAGATCGAGACCTTCAAGGAGGTCGCAGGCGTTACAGGTCTGGTGATGACCAAACTCGATGGCACCGCGCGCGGCGGCATTCTGGTCGCTGCGGCGGAAAAGTTCGGTCTACCCATCCATGCGATCGGCGTCGGAGAAACCATCGACGATTTGCGTCCTTTTGACCCTGAATATCTGGCGCATGTGATCGCCGGAGGAGCGAAATGAGCGAAGAAATGCCCGGCGTGACCGAGGTCGCCGCCCCCAAGAAATCCGAGAGCAGCTGGCTCCCGCTGCTGCTCGATTTCGGCCCGTTGCTGATCTTCTTCGCGGTGTTCAAGCTGACCCAGAGCGATGGTGCGGCACTTGCCTCGACCCGCGCCGCGATCAATGGCACGCTGGCGTTCATGGCCGCGATCCTGGTTGCTGTCGCAGTCTCGAAATGGAAGCTCGGCCGCGTCTCGCCGATGCTGTGGCTCTCGGCGGTGCTCGTCGTCGGCTTCGGCGCGCTGACCGTGTATTTCAACGACGAAAGCTTCATCCAGATCAAGCCGACGATCATCTACACCGCGTTTGCCGTGCTGCTGCTCGGCGGCTGGATGACTGGCAGGCCGCTGCTGCGCTATCTGCTGCAGGCGGCATATGACGGGCTCGACGAGACCGGCTGGATGAAGCTGTCGCGCAACTGGGGGCTTTTCTTTGCCGCTATGGCGCTGATCAATGAAGGCCTGCGCTATGGCCTTGACTTCGAAACCTGGCTGACGGTCAAGGTCTGGGGCGTCACCGCGCTGTCGTTCCTGTTCGCGATGAGCCAGATCCCGATGCTGATGAAGCATGGACTGGCGATCGAAGGCGCGACGGGGGAATAAGGCTCCCGATCCACCCTGCCCCCCTGCCTGCGCAGGGGATCGGGCTAGACACCGGAACCGCGGTGGTACTGGCCGACGCTCATCATATCTTAACCGGCGCATGGCTAGACTTGGGCACCACCGCACAACAAGTCTTGCGACGCGCTGGCTGAGAGACTGTGGAGCGCTCCCGCTAATCCGGGAGAACCGACATTTTCAGCTTCAGCCTCGAACCGACCATTCCGATGCTGACCGTGACGCGCACCGGCCAGTGGTCGGTTGCCACGGTCGGCGCGCATGAAATCCTGTTCCGCCAAGAGCTCGAGGCACTGCGGCTTGCCGGCAGGACCCGGAACCTGATCGTCGATATCGGCGGAACATGGCCGCAGGAACGCGATGTCGTCTGGGCCCTTCGCCGGATGGAAGCGCGGCTCGGTGATCTGCGGCCTGAACGGATTGCAGTGGTGTCATCGTTCGGCACGGCACGGCTTCACGCGCGCCACCTCAAGCAGGCGGACACCCAGATATTTGCATCGATGAGGTTCGCCCGCGAATGGATCATGCGGCAGGCCGGGGTCGGCGGGGCACACAGCGAGATCCATGACAAGCCGAGCTTTGCCGATGCCGAAGGCATGCACGTTCATATTCATGGGCCAACGGCCGCAACCGACATCGTACTGACACCCGCCGCTGCGCTGGAAACCGCAAAGCGGATCGGCGACGCAGCGGTCGAGGTGATCATCGAAAACGCCATGGCAGAAGGCGGGCGCGCGTCGATTGCCCTGCTGACCGAAACCGCCGACGCTAGCCTTGCCAACGCCCGGCTGCAGTTACAGCAACTGCCCGATACAAATCAGTTAAGCCACTAAGTTAAGCTACCAGGGCGCCCTGCCCCCCGGCCTTCGCCGGAGAGCAGGGCACAAGATTGGTCAGCCTTCCTGATCGGCGCGTTCCACGCCCTTGCCGTCGAGGTTCTGTGCGACGAATTCCCAGTTGATCGCCTTGTCGAGCACGGTGCCGGCATAATCGGGGCGCGCGTTGCGATAATCGATGTAATAGGCGTGTTCCCAGACATCGAGCGTCAGCAGCGGCTTCATGCCTTCGTGCGCGACCGGCGAGTCCGCGTCGTGCAGCGAGGTGATTTCGAGCTTGTCGCCGTTGAGCACCAGCCATGCCCAGCCGCTGGCGAAATGGCCGACGGCCTCTGCCTTGAGCTTTTCCTTCATGTCGGCGACCGAACCGAAATCGGCGTTGATGCGCTCTTCGAGCGAGCCGGGGATGGTCTGGCCTTCGGGGCTGAGGCAATGCCAGAAGAAGGTGTGGTTCCAGATCTGCGCGGCGTTGTTGAACAGGCCCTTGTTACCCTTGTCCTTGGCGGCGACGATCACCTTGGAGAGGCTCGCGCCTTCCAGATCAGTGCCCTTGACCATGTCGTTTGCCTTGCCGACATAGGCATTGTGGTGCTTGCCGTGGTGATAGTCGAAGGTTTCGGCCGACATCACGTCGCCAAAGGCGTTCTTGTCAAAGGGAAGCGGGGGAAGGACGAAAGCCATGGATCATCTCCTGTTTGGGAAGGTTTAAACGCTTGCCGCAACGCATATGGGCAATTGCCGGGTCTGGTAAAGGGTCAATCGCGGGTAATGCGCCAAAGCATGCGGGGTCAGCGCATTTACGGGGCGATGATCAATCGGTTGCGATGCGCCAAGGCGGATAGCGTCGGTTCTCTCCGCCGAAATACAGGCATATGATGTTGCCAGCCGGGTCGCAGAGCCGTGCTTCGCGCCAGCCCCAGCTCTCGTCCTGCGGCATCTGATCGAACGCAAAGCCTTCCGACGCCAGTGCGGAAACCCGAGCATCGAGATCGGCGCACTCGAGATACGCCATCGCACCGCCTGCGGCTGCGCCGACATGGATCGACAGCGTGGCGCCGTTATCCGCCTCGAACCGCGCATAGCCGTTGCCCGGGCTATCGACGATCTGGGTCAGACCAAGCGTGCGGTAGAATGTCACCGAGGCGGCATAATCGGTCGCGCCCAGCGCGATCTGGTTGAGATGCCAGCCCGACGAAATCGCATCGTTGCGCACCGACTGGTGCCCCATCGGGCCGTTGCTTTCGACCAGCGCGGGCGCATCGCGCAGCGCCAGCCGGATGAACAGCCGCGCGCGCTCGACCGCCTGCTCCATCGGCACCCCCTGCCCCAACAACGTCGCGATCGCGCTCGATAGCGTGCAACCGGTGCCGTGGCTGTGCGGGCTTTCTATGCGCGGATCGTCCCAGCGAGCGGCCTCGCCGTCGCGCGTGATCAGCCGATCGGTGACCGTCTCGCCTCCGGCATGCCCGCCCTTGATCAGCAGCGCGGGCGCTAGTTCGAGCACTGCGTCCTCGCCACCCAGCGCTTCGAGCTCGGGCAAGTTGGGCGTGACGAGGCTCGCGCAGGCCATCAGCCGTTTGAACGCGCAGATGGTGGCGGGATCGGCCAGCACCGCGCCGCTCGATGCAATCATGACGGGATCGAAGATGACAGGTACTCCGTCATTCCCGCGAACGCGGGAATCCCGCTCCTGCTGGGCCTCGGCGCCAAAGTGGGATTGCCGCGTTCGCGGTAATGACGAAAGCCAGTCGGCCAGCGCCTCGGCGATCTGCGGCGAGCCCAGCATGCCGATCTTGATCGCATCCAGCCCGAAATCGCGCGCCACCGCGTCGATCTGAGCGATCACCATGTCGGCGCTGAGCACCTGCACCGCATCGACGCCGCGCGAGTTCTGCGCGGTGATCGCGGTGATCGCGGTCATCGCATGCCCGCCGAGCATGGTGATGGTCTTGATGTCCGCCTGGATCCCTGCGCCTCCGCCCGAGTCCGAGCCTGCGATCGTGAGGATGCGGGCGGGTTTGGTCATGCCCCTCTCCGTCTGTCCCGAGCGAAGTCGAGGGACGTATGCGCAACGGTAGCGCGCGCGTCCCTCGACTTCGCTCGGGAATGCGGGATAGGCATGGTCAGGTGGATATCACCCATGCTGCGTAAACTTCCGCACAGCCGATCCCGGAAACTTGGCGAGCAATTTCTTCGGTCGCACCGCACGGTCGACCAGTTCGCCGCCGCAATTGGGGCACCTATCGTCCAGCTCCTCGCTGCATTCGGCGCAGAAGGTGCACTCGAACGAGCAGATGAACGCGCCGGGGGCCTCGGGCGGGGTATCAGCACCGCAGCGTTCGCAATCGGGTCGCATCTCGAGCATCAGGCGGTCACCTCCTCGATCACCGCGCAGATGCGGTCCACCACCGCCTCGACCTGGCCCGCATCGTCGCCCTCGGCCATCACGCGGATCACCGGCTCGGTGCCAGAAGGCCGGATGACCAGCCGCCCATGCCCGGCAAGCTCGGCTTCGGCATCGGCAATCACCTTCTGGACCCGCGCATCATCGAGCGGCTTGCCGCCGGCAAAGCGCACGTTCTTGAGCAATTGCGGAACCGGATCGAACAGGTGGAGCAGTTCGCTCGCCGGCTTGCCCTCGCGCACCAGCTCGGCCAGCACCTGCAGCGCAGCGACCGTGCCGTCGCCGGTCGTTGCATGGTCGAGCAGGATCATGTGGCCCGATTGTTCGCCGCCGACATTGTAGCCGCCCGCGCGCATCGCGCCGAGCACATAGCGATCACCGACCTGGGTGCGGATCAGTTCGAGCCCCTGCGCATTGAGATAGCGCTCGAGCCCCAGGTTCGACATCACCGTGGCGACCACGCCACCGCCGCGAAGTCGCCCCTGGCGCGCCCAGCACGCGCCGATCAGCGCCATGATCTGGTCACCATCGACGACGCTGCCCTTTTCGTCGACCACGATCAGCCGGTCGGCGTCGCCATCGAGCGCGATGCCGATATCCGCTCCTGACGCCACGACCCGCTCCTGCAGCGTCTCGACATGCGTCGATCCGACGCGGTCGTTGATATTGAGGCCGTTAGGAGTCACGCCGATCGCGATCACCTCCGCACCCAATTCCCAGAACGCCGACGGGGCGACCTGATACGCCGCGCCATTCGCGCAATCGATCACGATCTTGAGACCATCGAGCCGCACCCGGTCGGGCAGCGATTCCTTGACCGCATGGATATAGCGCCCGCGCGCATCCTCGATCCGGCGGGCACGGCCGATCGCGGCCGAGGCGGCAAGCTTGGGCGATGCCGCATCGAGCAGCGCCTCGATCCGCAATTCGTCCTCGTCGGACAGCTTGAAGCCATCTGGGCCGAACAGCTTGATGCCGTTGTCCTCATAAGGGTTGTGGCTCGCCGAGATCATCACACCGAGGTCCGCGCGCATCGAGCGCGCCAGCATCGCCACCGCAGGCGTCGGCATCGGCCCGACCAGCACCACGTCCATGCCCACGCTGGTGAAGCCTGCAACCAGCGCGTTTTCCATCATATAGCCCGAAAGGCGGGTGTCCTTGCCGATAACGACGCGGTGCTTGTGGGTGCCGCGCAGGAAATGCTCGCCCGCCGCCTGGCCCACCGCCATCGCCATCGCCGCGGTCATATGGCCGCTGTTGGTGCGCCCGCGAATTCCATCGGTGCCGAAAAACTTGCGTGTCACGAATGCTTTTCTCCGTTTGCAGCGTATGGCACCTAACCGATTGCGTTGCCGCTTGCCAGCCATCCGCGCGCATCTATGGTGACACAACGTTGTAAACAAACATGCAAAAACATCCCCGCCCCGCGCAGGATGGAAAGATGACGGGGGCTTCGGAATGCTGAAAACACTGCTGGTGCTGGGCGCCCTCATCATCGGCATCTCGATCGGGATCGCGATCGGCAACGGCGCACCAGGCGTGGTCGATGCGGCAGACGTCATCGGATCATTGTGGCTGCGCGGCTTGCAGATGACGGTGATCCCGCTGGTCGTCGCGCTGCTGATCACCGGCATCCTGCGCACCGCCGAGATGGCGAGCGCAGGACGGCTGACCGTCCGTGCGATCGTCACCATGATCGTGCTGCTCTGGGCGTCGGCGGCGATGGCGACGCTCGTCACCCCCGCCCTGCTCGGCGTGTTTCCACTCCCCGAGGCTGCGCGCGTCGCGCTGCAGGGCGCATTGCAAGGTGCGCAATCGACCGGCGACATCCCGCCGTTCACCGAATTCCTGCGCGCGCTGATCCCGACCAACCCTGTCGCGGCGGCCGCCAACGATGCTATCCTGCCGCTGATCATCTTCACGCTCGCCTTCGCCTTTGCGCTGACGCGGCTGCCCGCTGAGCGCCGGATGCCCGTGCAGGGGTTCTTCGGCGCAACCGGTGATGCGATGATCATCCTGATCGGCTGGGTGCTCGCGCTTGCGCCGATCGGCGTGTTCGCTTTGGGGCTGGTGGTCGGATCGCGCGCGGGCGGCGCGGCATTCGGCGCGCTGGGGCATTATGTTCTGATCGTGGTCAGCGTCGGATCGGTGATCTGGTTCAGTGCCTTCGCGCTGGCCGCTATCGGGGGCCGGATCAGCCCGCCTGCGTTTCTGCGCGCCTCGATCCCCGCGCAGGCGGTGGCGATCTCGACGCAATCCTCGCTCGCCTCGCTGCCGACGATGCTCACCGGCGTGCGCAGCCTGGGGGTGGGTGAGCGCACCGCAGATGTCGTGCTGCCGATCGCGGTCGCTTTGTTCCGCGCCACCGGCCCGGCGATGAACATGGCGGTTGCGATCTATGTCGCGCACCTGATGGGGATCGAACTTGGTCCCGTGGCGCTGGCCGCAGGGCTGGCCGCCGCTGCCATCACCACGATGGGTTCGGTCTCACTCCCCGGATCGATCAGCTTCATCAGCGCGATCGCACCGATCTGCTTTGCGATGGGCGTGCCGATCGAGCCGCTGGCGCTTTTGTTGGCGATCGAGGTGTTTCCCGATATCATGCGAACGCTGGGCAATGTAACCATGGACATGGCGGTCACCACGACGATCGCGCGTGCAGAAGGAGACACCCAATGATCTATCGCAAGCTCGGCGGGCTGGAAGTTTCCGCACTCGGCCTCGGCTGCATGCCGATGGCCGGCATGGGTCCCAACATGTACGGCAAGACCGATCACCGCGAATCCGTCGCCACGCTCGAACGCGCGATGGAGTTGGGCGTGACCTTCTTCGACACCGCCGAGGTCTATGGCCCTTATGTCAATGAAGAGCTGCTCGGTCAGGCGATCCGCGGCCGCCGCGAACGGCTGGTCATCGCCACCAAGTTCGGCTTCGACATCGAGGACGGCAAGGTGACCGGGGTCAACTCGTCACCCGATAACGTGCGCCGCGCATGCGAGGGGTCGCTCAAGCGGCTCGGAGTCGAGACCATCGATCTGTACTATCAACACCGCGTCGATCCGAACGTGCCGATAGAAGAGACGGTGGGCGCGATGGCGCGGCTGGTCGAAGAAGGCAAGGTGCGTTATCTTGGCCTGTCCGAAGCGGGAGCGGACAACATCCGCCGCGCACACGCCACCCACCCGATCGCCGCTTTGCAGTCGGAATATTCGCTGTGGGAGCGCGGTGTGGAAAACGAGATCCTGCCGATGTGCCAGGATCTGGGAATCGGTTTCGTGCCCTATAGCCCGCTGGGCCGCGGCTTCCTCACCGGGCAGATCACGCAGCGATCTGACCTTCCCGAAGGCGATTACCGGCTGAAGGATCCGCGATATTCGGAAGAGAATTTCGCCGCCAACCTGCGGATCGTCGATGCCGTGCGCTCTGTCGCTGCCGCACACAGCGTAAGCCCGGCGCAGATCGCGCTCGCCTGGCTGCTGGCGCAGGGCGAAGACGTGGTGCCGATCCCCGGATCGAAGCGCCGCGCGACGCTCGAGGATTCGATGGCGGCGGTGACGGTCAACCTCACCAGCGCCGATCTCGACGCGCTGGATGCCGCCGCGCCGAGGGATGCCACCGCCGGCGAGCGTTATGGTGAAGTTGGCATGAAGATGGTGCGGATTTGACTGTGGAATGCTCTCTCCCCTTTAGGGGAGAGACACGCAACCTTGCGGGCTTGCCCGCTAGGTGAAGTTGAGAGGGGGATGCTCGGCCGTACGGCCCCTCTCTACTGCGACTATGCGGCAAGCCGCCAAGTCTCGCTTCTCTCCCCTGAAGGGGAGAGAGCAACCCTTGCGCATCACCACCAGCGAAACACACCCGCGACGCCGACGCCTAATGGCAGGTGCGCCCACTGCGCGGCGAGCCACAGCACAACGCCGCCGATAAGTGCCAGCCCGCCCGGAAAGGCGAACCCCCGCCCGAACGGCACGAAACTGGTGCGCGATTGCCAATGCAGCCAGGCATCGCCCATCACGATGAACTTCTTGCGGTCCTGGAGCCGCGATCCGACCAAAGCGAGGACGATGATCGCACCGCACAGGATGAAGGTGTCGATGCGCGGCGCGACGAGGATGTGGCTGACGCCCCACAGCGCAAAGCTCCACATCATCGGGTGGCGGGTGATGCGGAAGACTCCGCCCGGCTCCTTGACCGCGATCTTGCGCGCAGCAGCCTCCGGCACCGGAAGCGCAGGGTTGCCGACCAGCGATCCGACGAACAGGATCGAGGCGATCAGCATCAATACGGTGCTCAGCCCCCAGAGCACATCGCCCGCGGGCCAGAACGCAGCGCCAACCGGGGCTCGCTGAAACCCGCGTACCATGAGGAAGAAGGTCGCGAACGAGACAAGCACATAGAGCAGCTGAAAGCCCTTTTCCCCCAACCGTGCCACCAGAGGCGCGCGCAGCGGGTGCGACATCGCAAAATGACTTCCGACAAACCCGATGGCCCCCGCCAACAGCATCGCATAGCCCTGCATCAGCCGCTCTCCCCCAGCCTCACCGGTCGTCCCTGCGACGACCGGGCCTTTATTGCGCTATACTAGCGCTCGTACGCCTTGGGCAAAGCCCCTTCTTGCGGGGTGCGATAACGATCACGCAACTTGGCCTGACGGTTGTCGAGCGGCTGCTGCACGCCATCGATCATCACCGCCACCGGCGCGGAAGAAAGCTCGAGCGGATCGCCGTCCCAGATCACGACATCGGCCTGACGACCGGGCTGCAGGCTGCCCAGCATTGCATCGACACCCATCGCCTGGGCCGGGCCCGAGCTGATCGAGGCAAAGGCCTCGTCCCAGGTCAGGCCGGTTGCCCCGGGCACGCGCTGCAGGGCGACCAGATTGCCCGCATATTGCGGCGAATAGTGTAGCCGGTGTGCTTCGTTGTCGTTGATCATGCCGATCGCCACCGTTACCCCTGCCCGCTTCATCCGGCCGATGTTCGACTGGGTGGCGGCGGTCTTCTCGAAGTCGGAAGGAAGATCGTTGAGCGCCGATGCGATCACCGGAACGCCCGCCGCCGCGATCTGGCTGGCGACCAGCCATCCTTCCGACACACCGACCAGCACCAGCTTGAGCGCAGGAAACTCCTCGCGCAGCTTGATGACGTTGAGGATATCGGCTGCGCGTTCGACATGTACCATCAGGCGGATGTCGCCGTTGACCACGGGGAGCAGGGCTGCGGCGTCCTGCCGGTTGAGCAACGCATCGTGCGGATGCGCCGCGACCCCGCGCTGGCCGTTTGCCATGGCGCGCGCCTCGATCAACCCGTTGCGGAATTCGAGGAACGCCGATGCGCGGCTGCCGCCTGCCTTGGCGGCTCCGGTTTCGCCAAGCTCGACGAACTGGAACGCGCGCGGCTTGGTGACCGCGTTATAGTCATCGCCAAGGTCGATCACCGCCCCCATGCCTGCGAAAATCGACGCAGGCGCGGCAGGCGCGACGGTCGCGCGGGTAATGCCAGCGGCTCGGTTCACCGCAATCGGGGTGACCTTGGGGTTGATCGCCGGTGCAATGTCGATTGCTGCGGAAAATGCGCCGCTGCCCGCAGTGCTGTCGTTGGTCTCGCGCACAGCGTCGACCTCGATCAGCCCCAGGCGGCTGAAGCCCGCGAACAGTCCGGGGGTGACCCAGCGCCCCGTGGCATCGACCACCTGCGCACCGGCAGGAACGGCAACGCCGGCGCCTGCGGCGACGACCTTGCCATCGCGCAGCACCACGGTGCCGCCTTCGATCGGCGCGCTGCCGTCACCGACGACGACCTTGCCGCCGGTGATTGCGATGGTCTGGGCGGCGACGGGCGCTGCGAACAGCGTTGCGGCGGCGGAGACGAAAAGAAGCGCCTTTGTCATGTTACGGCTCATTTCGTGTCTCCCTCACCCGGCTGGCCGAGCTCGAAATCGCTCACCGGACGGCGCTTGGGATCGTTTGCATCATACAGCATCGCACCATCGATCCAGACCTTCTCGGGCCGGGCATAGACTGACAGCGGGTTGGCGTTCCACAGCACGACATCGGCCATCTTGCCGGGCTTCAGGCTGCCGGTCTTGTCGGCGATGCCCATCGCCTTGGCGGGGTTGTAGGTCAGCCAGCTGATCGCGGTGGCATCGGTGATATTGAAGCCCATGCGGCGGCCATCGCCCAATGCCTTGGCAGCTTCCTGGTTCAGCCGCTGGATCTGGTCCTGATCGTCCGAATGGATGATCGTGCACGCGCCTGCGTTCTGGATGATCGCGGCGTTCTCGGGGATTCCGTCATAGGATTCCATCTTGAAGCCCCACCAGTCGGCCCAGACGGCGGAACAGATGCCGTTTTCCTTGAGCAGGTCGGCGATCTTGTAGCTTTCCACCGCGTGGTGGAAGGTCGAGACGGTGTAGCCGAACTCCTTGGCCATATCGACGACGATCGCCATTTCATCGGCGCGGTAGCAGTGGTTGTGGATCTGGATCTTGCCTTCGAGCGCGCCTTTCAGCGTATCCAGGCCGATGTCGCGCGCAGGCGCCGTGCCGCCCTTGCGATCATATTCGTCCCAGCGCGCCTTGTATTCGGCGGCACGTGCCCAGGTCTGGCGGTTGAGCGCCAGATTGCCCATCCGGCTGGCCGGCTTCTGGTTGCGGCTGCCGTAGACGCGTTTGGGGTTCTCGCCGCACGCCATCTTGAGGCCGTAGGGCGCATCGGGGAACTTCATCGCCTGCATGGTGCGCGCAGGCACATTCTTGAGCGTTACCGAGCGACCGCCAAACAGGTTGGCCGAGCCAGGCAGGATCTGCAACGACGTGACGCCGCCATTGGCGAGCGCACGGCTGAAACCAGGGTCCTGCGGCCAGACCGCGTGTTCGGCCCAGACATCGGCGGTCACCGGGCTGGTCGCCTCGTTACCATCCGAGTGCGCCTGCACGCCGGGCGAGGGATAATTGCCCAGATGGCTGTGGATATCGATAATGCCGGGTGTGACGAACTTGCCGGTGCCGTCGATCACCATGACATCCGCTGGGATCGGCGTGCTGGCATCGCCCACCGAGGTGATCTTGCCCTCTGCGAAGAACACCACGCCATTATCGATCTGTCCGCCCTCGCCATCGAAGATGGTGACGTTGCGGATCACGGTCGGCGCGCCGCCATAGGGCCGATAGGTGCTGGGAAACGGGTTCTCGCTGAAGCTGACCCTTTCCCGGGATGTCGTGTTCCCGGTGCTGGCTGGTCGCTCGGCGGTCGCAGTATTCGCGCAACCGACGACCAGAATGGCCGCCAGAGGCGCAGTGAACCCGTATTTCATATGCGTATCCCCGTTATGTATTCTTGTCTTTGCGTAGTGCCGATCAAACGCCGCGCGTAGCCGGATGGACGCCCGCCGCCTGGTTTTCGGCCAGCTCAGCTTCGCCTGCCAGAGGCTCTGCATCCTGAAGCGTATCGAGGTGCATCAGCTTCTTGATCAGCGGGGACACAACCATCACGGCAACGCCGACGCCGATCGCGATCCAGCCGATGTTCGAGTAGACATCGAGCACCGTCTGCTGGCCCGCGCCTTCGCCGCTGGCCGCTTCAGAGCCTGTCGCCGCAGCGATCAGGCCGGCAACGAAATTGCCCGATGCCGACGCGAAGAACCAGGTGCCCATGATCAGCGAAGCCATATGCGCCGGCGCCAACCGGTTCATCGCGCTGAGGCCAACCGGCGACAGGCAAAGCTCACCGGTGGTGTGCAGCAGGTAGATCAGGAAGATGAACAATACCGGGGTCGGCACGCCAGCCCCGGTCGCTGCCGCGCCAGCCACCAGCACCAGGAACCCGGCGCCAAGCTGGACCATCGCCAGACCGAATTTGGCAGGGGCGGAGGGCTCGAGCCCCTTGCGGCCAAGCCAGGTCCAGATCGCCGCGAAGAACGGTGCAAGCAGCACGATGTACATCGCATTGACCGACTGGAACACCGACGCGGGAACCCCGCCGCGATCGACGTAGCGATCGGTGTAGAGGTTGAGCGATGAGCCTGCCTGTTCAAACAGCGCCCAGAACAGGATCGAGCCGAGGATCAGGAACATCGCCGCGAAGATGCGGTCGCGGTCATGCGGCTCGAGCTTGGTGACCGCTGTGATCAGCACATAGCCAACCAGAATGATGCCCGACACCAGCAGCAGCCAACCGACCACCGACTGGTACTGGATCAGCGCCCAGATGCCGAGAACGGCGGCAATGCCGACGCCGTAGATCAGCCATTCCTTCTTGATGCCCATCACAGGGGCCCTCAACGCTGCCGGATCGGGTGCTTCACCCCGGCCGCACAGCAAGGGCTTGCCGAGGATGAACACGACCAGGCCAAGCAGCATGCCGACGCCGGCGGCGCCGAAGCCATAGGACCAGCCATAGGTTTCGCCCAGATAGCCGCAGGCCAGCGATCCGAGGAACGCGCCGAGGTTAATGCCCATGTAGAAGATCGTGTACGCGCCATCGCGGCGGACGTCGGTGCGCGGGTAAAGCTGGCCGACGATCACCGAGATGTTCGCCTTGAGGAAGCCCGAGCCAACGATAATGAATGCCAAAGCCAGCCAGAAGATGCTGAGCGATGCCGCATCCTGTCCGCCGGTGCCCTCAAATCCCATCAGCGCGTGGCCGAAGGTGAGGAGCACTGCACCGAATGTCACCGCCTTGCGTTGGCCGAGGTAACGATCGGCCAGATAGCCGCCCAGCACCGGGGTGATATAAACCAATGCCGTATACGCGCCATAGATGACGCCCGAGCTCTCGTCCGAAAACAGCCAGTGCTTGGTGAGGTAGAAAATCAGCAGCGCGCGCATGCCGTAATAGGAAAAACGTTCCCACATTTCTGCGAAGAACAGCACGTAGAGACCCTTGGGGTGGCCCAGAAACGTGCCTTTGGAATCGCCGCTGACGGCATAACCGCTGGCCATAATCGCTTTGCTCCCGTCGATTTTTATATTGGCGGCCTGTCCCCGGGTCCGCCATAGCATGCGCGCCAACCTAGACAAAAATGCGCGGCTGTGAAGCGCCTTGTTGCAGATGATACCGCCTGCCTGCTTTCACGCCGATGACCGGAGCCAGACTTGACCGACTTCAACGACCTTTCCAGCGTTACCGCCTATCTCGCCAGCCGCCGCTCGGGCCGCCCTCGCGACATGATCGCCCCCGGCCCCGATGCGGCGCAGATGCGCGAGATCGTCGCCATTGCATCGCGCACGCCCGATCATGGCAAGCTCAACCCCTGGCGCGTGGTGCATATCGCGGCCGGCCAGCGCGACGCGCTCGCCAATGTTCTGACCACCGCCTATCGCGCCGAGAAGCCCGAGGCAGGGCGGCTTGAAATCGAAGCGATGGAGACTTTCGCGCGTCAGGCGCCTGAACTGCTGGTGGTGCTGTACTCTCCCCGCGAATCGAGCAAGATTCCGTTGTGGGAGCAGGAGTTGTCGGCAGGCGCATTCGTGATGAACCTGCTCCACGCGATCCACGCGCACGGCTTCGTCGGCGGCTGGATCACCGGCTGGCCGAGCTACAGCGATGCGGTGCGCGATCATTTTGGCGCCGCGCCGGAAAGGATCGCCGGGTTCGTATTTCTTGGCACGGCCGGCCAGCCGCTGGAGGAACGCCCCCGCCCCGATCTCGATGCGGTGTTCAGCAACTGGAATCCTGCGTCCATCTGATTGCAAAACCGGGTCGATCGGCGCGGACTTTTAACCAAGTCGTAACCACGCCCGGATAGCGTTGCGGCATGATCGACACCGACAGCGCACGCAAATTTCGTCTTCTGCTCGATCTGTTCGAGCGGGCGGTGATCGTCCTGCTGTTCGCATGGCTGTGCTATCGCATCGTCGGCAGCCTCGAAGAGACGCCGTTCAACATCGTCTTCCTGCTTGCCGAAGGCGCTGTCGCGCTGTTCGTGCTGTTGCGGCGGCCGACCGATGCGATCAGCGTCAAGCCGTTCGACTGGGTGATCGGTATCACCGGCACCATGCTGCCGATGCTGCTGATCCCGTCGGGCAATGGCTGGATCGGCGGCGCGGCGTTGCTGATGTTCGGCACCGTGATCTCGCTCGGCGCCAAATTTTCGCTGCGCCGCAGCTTCGGCGTCGTCGCCGCCAACCGCGGGATCAAGAGCAAAGGGCTTTACGGCGCGGTCCGGCATCCGATGTATCTGGGCTATTTCCTGTCCTATACCGGCATGTTCATCCTCAATCCTTCGCTGTTCAACGCAGCATTGCTGGGCCTGTGGGGTGCCTGCCAGATCGCGCGGATTCATGCCGAAGAGCAGGTCCTGCTGCGGGACGCCGCCTACCGGGCGCACGCACAGAAGGTCCGGTTCCGGCTTATGCCGTACGTTTACTGATGTTCAGCCTGGACGAACTGATGTTCCTCGTCGGAGCGGGGAGCGCGCTGATTCTGCTCGAACGCCTGCTGCCGCTGCATCCGGGTCAGAAGATACTGCGCCAGGGCTGGAAGATCGACATCATGCATGTGTTCCTCACCGGGATCGTCATCCGGCTGGGCATCGTGTCTGCGGCCATCGTCGCCAGCGTACTGGCCGTGTCCGTGGTGCCCGAACCCGTGCGCGAAGCGGTGCGTGCCCAGCCCGACTGGCTCGAATTCATCGAGCTGCTGATCCTGTCCGACCTGTGTTTCTACATCGCGCACCGGTTGAGCCACGCCGTGCCGATGCTGTGGCGTTTCCATGCGGTGCACCATTCGAGCGAACAGCTCGACTGGCTCGCCACTTATCGCGTGCACCCGGTCGACCAGATCTTCAATTCCACGATGATCGCGCTGCCCGCGCTCGTCTTGGGGTTCTCCCCGCTGCCGCTGCTGGTTTATGCGCTGGTCTATCGCATCCATTCACCGCTGCTGCATTCCAATGTGCGGGTCGATCTGGGGTGGTTGGGCCGGCTGATCACGACCCCGCGTTTCCATCATTGGCACCATGCCGACCAGGTCGAAGCGCACGATCACAATTTCGGCGGACAGCTCACGATATTCGACCGGCTGTTCGGCACCGATTATCGCGCGGGAATATCCAGCCTGCCCGAGCGCTATGGCATCGATGGCGCCATCCCTTTGCGATACGCCAGTCACCTGCTCCAGCCATTCGCGAAGGCCCCCGCAGCCGACAAGGCTGCGGCTGCGGTGCCGGTGAACATGGCAAACGGAGCCGCTGCCGAAACCTGAAGATCAGGCCGGGTCGGTATCGGCCTCGCCATCGCTGTCATCTGCCAGACCGGCGGCTTCCTCTTGAGCAAACTCCAGGGTGATGGCGGCATCGAGCTTGTCGAGCGGTTCGAGCTTCGATTCCTGCTTGTGCGCCAGTTGCGCGGCTGCGTCCCACGCCTTTGCGGCATCCAGCGCAATGCCCTGCCGGTTCTTCAGCGGTTCGGCCGCCGCTTTTGCCAGTTGGAGGCCTTCCTGCTCGCGGCAGAATTTTTCGGTAACGCGCATCTCATGCCCTCCCTCGGATCGAAGTTCGCGGCATCAGGCGCAATGAGCGCGCGGGGGCGCATCATCGGCGCTCATCCCGGCGAACGGTAAGTGCAACCGTAGCACTCCGCTGTCGGTAAGGCGAGCGATCATGCCGGTGTCGTGCGGCAGATATGCCAGCCCTCACAACGCCGGGCTGTGGCGATGCTATCGATGCGCTGAACGGATCGTCGCTGCAGGAAACCGTTTCGCCGTCCAGGCGTAATCATCTGCATGCACATGAGGAAACAGGACATGACGATGCATTTCCCCCGGCTCGCTTTTGACTCCGGCAATGCCTTCGCCACCGGCCACGCTTTCGCGCGCCGCATCGGGCAGCGGGGTTTCCTGCCGCTGTATCATGCAGGCGACGTGAATCATTGCCCCGGATGTGGCGGAAAGAGCTGGCATGTCGGTCGGATGAGCGCCGAATGCGCCACCTGCGAAACCGCGATTCCGCTGGCCGATGTCGCGGCGCAACCAATGCAGCCGCTGTTTCACGTCACTCGCAGCCGGACGGCGTGGGTGGAGTGATTGCTCAGCGCGGTTGGGGTGTACCGAAAATCGCAGGGTAGAACTCGCGCTCCTCCCACTGGATACGGTCGCGCAACTGCTTGACGAGCTGGCCGAACACGGCCCTGAAACCAGCCGGGTTTTCGACGATGTTCTTTGCGGGCCAGTTGGCGTTGCACTCCATCAGCGCACCGCGCCAAGCCAGCAGATCACCATAAAACTTGCGCATCAGCGCCGCCTTTTGCGGATGGTTGTTCTGCGCCTGATGCTTTTGCAGATACGCGGTCTCGACCGCACAGTGGTCGGCGATCAACCTTGAAAATTCGATCCGCGTGGATTGCAGCAGCGCAATTTCCGCAGGCGACCCGGCGGTTGCCAGGTTGAGTATCGCATCGGCAAGCTGGGTCATCTGGTCGTGGTGGGTAGTGAAATTCCTGATTGGCATTTTTTTGCGACTCGTAAGTGGTGCCGGGATCGGTGAACTGCGAGGCGATTGACGAACGGGGTAGATCAGCATTCGTAATCGAGTGGTTAACGTCTTGCTTAACGATCGTGGCTGATCCAGTCTTGGCGGCACGGACCTGTCACCGGGAGGCAGGCCACAGGGGAGCACAGACAATGCCAGGCATCGATCCAGCCGCGCCCAGCCGGCGCGCCCTTATCCGTTCGGCAGCCTTGATCGGCGGTGGCATGGCGCTCACCGGAGGATCGGGCGCGGCGATCGCGGCGGACGGCGACATGGCGCGCATCCGCAAGGCGGCACAGGCCAACCGCGATGCCGATATCAAGCGCATCCAGGACTGGATCGCCCTGCCCTCGATCGCTGCAGAAAACCTCAACATGGCGCAAGGCGCGGCGTATATGGCCGAGCTGATGAAGGATGCGGGGTTCGCCGGGATCGAAACCGTGCCATCCGATGGTCATCCCGGGGTGTTCGGCACGATCGACGTCGGCGCCAAGCGGACTTTGGGCATCTACTTCATGTACGACGTCAAGCAGTTCGATCCCGCCGAATGGTCCTCGCCGCCGCTTGAGGCAAGGATCGTCGACAAGCCCGGCTGGGGCAAGGCCATCGTCGGGCGCGGCGCGATCAACCAGAAGGGTCCGCAGGCGACCTTCCTCGCCGCATTGCACGCGATGAAATCGGCAGGCGTCAAGCTTCCGGTCAACATCGTGCTGCTGGCCGAGGGCGAGGAAGAGATCGGCTCGCCCAACTTCAAGCAGATCGCGACCACCCCCAAGGTGCTTGCCGCGCTCAAGCGCTGCGAGGGCATCTTCATCCCAGCCTGCTGGCAGGGCGCGAACGGCGAGGTTCAGGTCAATCTGGGTTCGAAGGGCATCATCGAGCTCGAGCTGATCGCCAGCGGCGAAAAATGGGGGCGCGGGCCCAAGGGCGATGTGCACTCGAGCTACAAGGCGATGATCGATTCGCCGACATGGCGGCTGGTGCAGGCGCTGCAGACTTTGGTCTCGCCCGATGGTAACAACGTCGTGATTGGCGGCTGGTCGGACAACGTCCGCCCACTGACCGCGCGCGAAAAGGCGCTGATCGCGCAGGCCGCCAAGGGCATGGACGAGGCGCAGATGAAGGCGTCGTTCGGCGTCACCCACTGGATCGACGACCTGCCGCTCGAACAGGCGCTGGTGCGGCTGGCGCAGGAGCCGACCGCGAACATCGAAGGGCTGGTCGCGGGCTATACCGGCCCAGGCGGCAAGACCGTGCTGCCCGGCAAGGCGGTCGCCAAGCTCGACTTCCGCCTCGTCCCCAACCAGACCCGCGCCGAGGCCGAGCAGAAGTTGCGCGCGCATCTCGACAAAAACGGCTTCAGCGATGTCGAGGCGATCGTCTCGGGCGGGTACGACCCCACAGAGGTCGCCGAGGACAGCCTGCTGATCAAGGCGGAGCTCGCCACTTATGCGAAGATGGGGGTGAAGGCGAACCTCAATCCACGGCTTGCAGGCTCCTGGCCGGGCGCGGTGTTCACCGCCGCGCCAGTCAGCATCCCCGCCGGCCATTTCGGCATCGGCCATGGCAGCGGCGCGCACGCGCCCGACGAGTATTTCGTGGTGGATTCGACCAACCCCAAGGTCGCCGGGATCACCGATGCGACGATGGGCTTTGTCGAGATGCTCTATCAGATGGCGGCTGTGCGTTGAGCGGACGTTCTGGCAGGACCCACCCATGAAGATCACCGCCGCCATTCTCGATAGCATCGGCCATACCGGGCCGTTCGCCGACACCCGCCCGTTGCGCCTCGCGCAGATCGACCTCGCTCCACCGGGCGCGGACGAGATGCTAGTCAAGATCGAGGCGGCAGGGCTGTGCCACAGCGACCTCTCGGTCATCAACGGCGACCGCCCGCGCCCGATGCCGATGGCCTTGGGGCACGAGGCGGTGGCGACGGTGCTCGAACCGGGTGCGATTGCTGCGCAGCATTTTGCCCCCGGCGACCGGGTGGTGCTGAGCTTCCTGCCCCTGTGCGGATATTGCCCGAGCTGCCATTCGGGCGAGGGATACCTGTGCGGCAACGGCGCGGCGGCGAATGGCGCGGGCACGTTGCTGGGCGGCGCGCGGCGGCTGTCCGAGAACGGGCATCCGGTGCAGCATCACCTGGGCTCATCGGCGTTCGCGACCCACGCAGTGGTCGACCGGCGCTCGGCGGTGAAGATCGACGCCGACATTCCGGTCGAGATCGCCGCGCTGTTTGGTTGCGCGGTGCTCACCGGCGCGGGCGCGGTGCTCAACGGCGGAGCCTTGCGCGCGGGCGAAAGCGTGGTGGTCTATGGCCTCGGCGGCGTCGGCCTCGCCGCGCTGATGGCCGCGATCGCCGGCGGCGCACACCCGGTGATCGCGATCGACCCCGTCCCCGCCAAGCGCGCACTGGCGATGGAGCTGGGTGCGCTCGCCGCCGTGCCGCCCGAGGATGGCGAGGACGCGGTGATCGCGGCGCTGGGCCGCAAGCCCGATCTGGTGATCGAAACCGTCGGCAAGGCGGCGGTGCTGGCCAAGGCCTACGGGCTGGCGCGGCGCGGCGGGCGGATCGTCACCGTTGGCCTGCCCAACCCCGCGGACATGCTCTCAATCCCTGCGGTCTCGCTGGTCGGCGACGGCAAGACTCTAATGGGCAGCTACATGGGCAGCGCCATCCCCTCGCGCGACATCCCCCGCTACATCGCCCTGTGGCGCGCCGGACGGATGCCGGTGGAGAAACTGCTGAGCTCGGTGAGCCCGCTCAGCGAGATCAACGCGCTGTTCGATGAACTGGCGATCGGGACGGCGATAAGGCAGGTGGTGGTGCCGTAGGAAGAGCACCCCCTCCGCTCAGCCTGAGCTTGTCGAAGGCCCCGCTATACGGCCAGCGTGGGCGCGGGTCCTTCGACTTCGCGGGCTGCGCCCGCGGCTCAGGATGAGCGGGGGTGGTTGGGCTGGGCCTTAAGCCCTCTCCCCTTGCGGGAGAGGGAGGTTGGGGGGGGGGCGCATTACGCCCTCCCCCCTTGGTGGGCCTGGGGAGTTGCCGCGGTCGGCGCGGGGGGGAGAGGGGGATGCGTGGTCGCTGGCCCCTCTCAACTTCGCCTAGCCAGACAAGCTGGCAAGGCTTCGTATCTCTCCCCTGAAGGGGAGAGAGCGGACCCCTCTATTCCCCCGGCGCAATCTTCCGCGCGACATCGTCCAGCCAGCCGATAAACGCATCCACCCGCGCCAGCTTGCGCATGTCGCGGTGGACGACCAGCCAGAAGCTGCGGTGGATCGTCACGCTGTCCGCCAGCACCCGCTCCAGCCGCGGGTTCTGCTGCCCGATGAAGCACGGCAGGATGCCCACCCCTGCCCCGTTCGCGATGAGGCTGTGTTGCACGTTGATGCTCGAGCTGGTGAGCACCGGTTCCAAGCCCGGGCCGATCTCGTCGAGGTAGCGCAGTTCGTCGGCATAGATGAAATCGGGGATATAGCCGATCAGCGGGTGGCGGCGGAGGTCCTCAACGCTGGCGATCGGCCCGGCGGCGGCGAGGTAATCGCTGCCCGCATAGACGCCGAGCTGATAGTCGACCAGCTTGCGTACCTTGAGCGGCCCCGCAGTGGGCCGCGACAACATGATCGCGAGGTCCGCCTCGCGCTTGGAGGGGTTGAGGAAACCGTTGGTGGCGACCAGCTCGATGCGGATCGCGGGGTGGCGGCGGTGGAAATCGGCGAGATTGCGGGCGATGATCCAGGCGGCGAAGCCCTCGGCGACGCTCACCCGGATGGTGCCAGCGAACACCGTCTGCTCGCCGGTCAGCTCGGTGCGCGCATCGACCAAGGACTGCTCGGCACCTTCTGCATAGACCAGCAGCTTGCGGCCATGTTCGGTGAGCGCGATGCCCTTGCCGCTCGCCTCGAACAGCGTCGATTGCAGATCGCCCGACAGCCGCGCCAGCCTGCGCGCCACGGTGGTGGGATCGATCTCGAGCCGCCGCGCCGCCTCTGCCACCGATCCGGCGCGCGCGAGCATCAGGAAGATGCGCAGATCGTCCCAGTTCATGATGCTGGCCAGTTCATAGTTATCCGCTCCCCGGCTATTGTATTTATGCAGCCTGTTGTGACGTTTTTACGCAATTGATTGCAGTTATGCCAGGGGCTAATGCGGAGACCAAGCGACAAGCACCATTTAGGAGAGCGATCATGCGCACCGTAACCCACCGTCTGGCAGGCGGCACCACCACCCCCGCCAGCGTCCGCCAGTCCGACATTTTTGATCCCAACAGCGGCGCGGTGCAGGCCAGGGTTGACCTGGGCGGGAAGGCCGTGCTCGATGCTGCGGTCGATGCCGCGCTGGCCGCGCAGCCCGCCTGGGCCGCAACCAACCCGCAGCGCCGTGCCCGCGTGATGTTCAAGTTCAAGGAACTGGTCGAGGCCAATATGGACGAGCTCGCAGCCCTGCTGTCGAGCGAGCACGGCAAGGTCCACGCCGATTCCAAGGGCGATATCCAGCGCGGTCTGGAAGTCATCGAATTCTGCTGCGGCATTCCGCACGCCTCGAAGGGCGAATACACCCATGGCGCAGGCCCCGGCATCGACGTCTATTCGATGCGGCTGCCGATCGGCATCGGTGCCGGGATCACCCCGTTCAACTTCCCCGCGATGATCCCGATGTGGATGTTCGGCCCCGCGATCGCCACCGGCAACGCCTTCATCCTCAAGCCTAGCGAGCGTGACCCTTCGGTGCCGGTGCGTCTGGCCGAGCTGATGAGCGAAGCTGGCCTGCCCGATGGCATCCTGCAGGTCGTGCATGGCGACAAGGAAATGGTCGATGCGATCCTCGATCACCCCGCGATCGCCGGCGTGTCGTTCGTCGGATCGTCCGATGTCGCGCATTATCTCTACCAGCGCGGCGTTGCCGCCGGCAAGCGGGTGCAGGCTATGGGCGGCGCGAAGAACCATGGCATCGTGATGCCCGATGCCGACCTCGACCAGGTGGTCAAGGATCTGGCGGGCGCCGCCTTTGGCTCGGCTGGCGAACGCTGCATGGCGTTGCCGGTGGTCGTGCCCGTGGGCGACGAGACCGCAGAGCGTCTGCGCGCCAAGCTGATCCCTGCGATCGAGAAACTGCGCCTCGGCGTCTCGTCCGATCCCGATGCCGATTACGGCCCCGTCGTTACCGCCGCGCACAAGGCGAAGGTCGAAGGCTGGATCCAGACCTGCATCGACGAAGGCGGCGAGCTCGTCGTCGATGGCCGCGGCTTCACGCTGCAGGGGCACGAGAACGGCTTCTTCGTCGGCCCGACTTTGTTCGACCACGTCACCACCGAGATGAGCAGCTACAAGGAAGAGATCTTCGGCCCCGTGCTGCAGATCGTCCGCGCTGCCGATTTCGAGGAAGCCGTCGCCCTCCCCAGCAAGCACCAGTATGGCAACGGTGTCGCAATCTTCACCCGCAACGGCCACGCCGCGCGCGAGTTCGCCGCGCGCGTCAATGTCGGCATGGTCGGCATCAACGTGCCGATCCCGGTGCCGGTCGCCTACCACACCTTCGGCGGCTGGAAGCGCAGCGCGTTCGGTGACACCAACCAGCACGGCATGGAAGGCGTGAAGTTCTGGACCAAGGTCAAGACGGTCACCGCGCGCTGGCCCGATGGTGCGGTCGATGGCAGCAATTCCTTCGTCATCCCGACTATGGGCTGATCTTGGGGGCTAACGCCATGCGGCTTGCCTATTCCGCCTATCTGGTCCGCGAGTATGACGAGGCCATCGCCTGGTTCGTCAGCGCGCTGGACTGGAAGGTGGTGGAAGACACCGACTTGGGCGGCGGCAAGCGCTGGGTCAGGGTCGGCGCACGCGACGGCGGCGAGCTGCTGCTCGCGCGCGCCACCTCGCCCGAGCAGACCGCCGCGATCGGCAAGGAAGCGGGCGGACGCGTCGCGTTCTTCGTGCACACCCGCGATTTCGACCGCGATTATGCACGGATGCTCGCGGCAGGCGTGACGTTTGCCGAAACCCCGCGCAACGAAGTCTATGGCCGGGTGGTGGTGTTCGCGGACCTGTATGGCAACAGGTGGGATTTGATCGAAGCGCGCGCAGTCGCGCCGGACAACGGAGAGATTTGAATGGCAACCATCGGATTTATCGGCCTGGGCAATATGGGCGGCGGCATGGCGGCGAACCTGGCCAAGGCGGGGCACAAGGTCATCGCGTTCGACCTTTCGGGCGAGGCGCTCGCGCGTGCAGGCGCAGCGGGTTGCACGCCTGTCTCCGATCCGGTGCAGGCGGTGAGCGATGCCGATGTCATCGTCACGATGCTGCCCGCAGGCAAACATGTCGCATCGGTCTATAACGACACCGTATTCGGGGCAGCGCGATCGGGCACGCTGCTGATCGATTGCTCGACGATCGACGTCGATACCGCGCGCGAAGTCGCAGCCGCCGCCAAGGAGCGCGGACTCGAGGCGGTCGATGCGCCGGTTTCGGGCGGGATCGCGGCGGCCAATGGCGGCACGCTCACCTTCATGGTCGGCGGCAGTTCGGGCGGGTTCTCGCGCGCGGCACCGATCCTGTCCGACATGGGCAAGGCGGTGATCCATGCGGGCGACAATGGCGCAGGCCAGGCGGCGAAGATCTGCAACAACATGCTCTTGGGCGCGACGATGGCCGCAACCTGCGAGACCTTTGCGCTGGCCAAGAAGCTCGGGCTCGACCTGCAGACCTTCTACGATATCTCGTCCAAGGCCTCCGGCCAGAGCTGGTCGATGACGAGCTATTGCCCCGTCCCCGGCGTCGGCCCCGCCAGCCCTGCGGACAACGGCTATGCCGGAGGCTTTGCCGCCGCGCTGATGCTCAAAGACATGCGGCTCGCGCTGGAGGCGGCCAAGGCCAACGGCGCGCAGATCCCAATGGGCGAGCGCGCCGAGGCGATCTACGCCGCGTTCGTGGAAGCTGACGCGCAGGGTCTCGACTTCTCGGCGATCATCACCGCTCTGGAGTAAGCGCCGCAAACTGAATTTCATTCGTCATTCCCGCGAACGCGGGAATCCCGCTTTCTCGCCGCGCCGGCGCAGCAAAGCGGGGGCCCCGCCTACGCGGGGGTGACGAGATAAAGCCCGACTACACAGCAAAAACCCCGGCGGTCGCCCGCCGGGGTTTTTGTTTGTCGTAAGCAGCAGGCGATCAGAGCTTGCTGGTCAGTTCCGGAACCGCAGTGAACAGGTCCGCGACCAGGCCGACGTCTGCCACCTGGAAGATCGGGGCGTCCTCGTCCTTGTTGATCGCGATGATGGCCTTGGAGTCCTTCATGCCGGCAAGGTGCTGGATCGCGCCGGAAATGCCGACTGCGACATAGATTTCAGGGGCGACGATCTTGCCGGTCTGGCCGACCTGATAGTCGTTGGGGACATAGCCCGCATCGACCGCAGCGCGCGAGGCGCCGATGCCGGCACCGAGCTTGTCGGCGAGCGGGGTGATGATTTCCTCGAACTTCTCGCCCGAACCCAGCGCGCGGCCGCCCGAGACGATGATCTTGGCACTGGTCAGTTCGGGCCGCTCGCTCTTGGCCATCTCGGCGCTGACGAAGCTCGAAAGACCTGCATCCGACGCACCGCCGATCGATTCGACGGTACCCGAACCGCCGTCAGTCGCGGCCTTGTCAAACGCGGTGCCACGCACGGTGATGACCAGCTTGGCATCCGACGATTCGACGGTGGCGATCGCGTTGCCGGCGTAGATCGGACGGGTGAAGGTCTTGGGACCTTCGACCGAGAGAATGTCCGAAATCTGCATCACGTCGAGCAAGGCTGCGACGCGCGGCGCGATGTTCTTGCCGGTGGTGGTGGCGGGCGCGAGGAACGCGTCGTGATGGCCCATGAGATCGGCGATCAGCGGCGCGACGTTTTCAGCGAGCCCATGTTCGAGCGCGGCGTCGTCAGCCAGATGCACGGTGCTGACACCGGCGACCTTGGCAACCTGATCGGCGACCGCAGCGCAGCCCGATCCTGCGACCAGCGCGTGCACTTCGCCCAGCTGGCTGGCGGCGGTGACCACAGCCAGCGTTGCATCCTTCATGACCGCATTGTCATGTTCAACCCATATGAGCGTCTTCATGCGCCAACTCCCATTACCTTGAGCTTTTCGACCAGAGCGTCGACATCTGCCACCTTCACCCCGGCGCTGCGCACCGCAGGCTCAGCGACCTTGAGCGTCTTGAGGCGGGCGGTGATGTCCACGCCGTAATCAGCTGGGGTCTTGGTATCGAGCGGCTTTTTCTTCGCCTTCATGATGTTGGGCAGCGAGGCATAACGCGGCTCGTTGAGGCGAAGGTCGGTGGTGACGATCGCGGGCGTATTGAGCTTGACCGTCTGCAGGCCGCCATCGACATCGCGCGCGACGGTGATGCTGCCCGCTTCGACCGTGACGGTGTTGGCGAACGTTGCCTGGCCCCAGCCGAGCAATGCCGCGAGCATCTGGCCGGTCTGGTTGCTGTCGTCGTCGATCGCCTGCTTGCCCAGCAGGATCAGCCCGGGGGCTTCTTCTGCAGCGACCTTGGCGAGCAGCTTGGCAACAGCCAGCGGCTCGACGGCTTCGTCGGTTTCGATCAGGATCGCGCGGTCGGCACCCATGGCGAGCGCGGTGCGCAGCGTTTCAGCGGCCTTGGCAGGTCCGACCGAGACGGCGATGACCTCTTCGGCGTTGCCCGCTTCCTTGATGCGCAGCGCCTCTTCGACGGCGATTTCGTCGAACGGGTTCATGCTCATCTTGACGTTGGCGAGATCGACACCCGACCCATCCGCCTTGACGCGCGGCTTCACGTTGTAATCGATAACCCGTTTCACGGGCACAAGGATCTTCATGGCGCTTCCTTCCTAATGATCGTGAGACGAATTTAGTTTCCGTTCACGTAAACGTCAAGTGGTGCTATTCGCGCTGTCGCACCCTGATCAAGCCGGATCCCCCGCGAAGGCGGGGGGCCATCTCCTGAAGGTTGCACCAGACGCAAGCTGAGGAGATGGGCCCCTGCCTTCGCAGGGGACCGTGTTTCATTCATCAAGCCGCCTGCTTGACCTGTGCGACGATCTTCTCGGCAGCATCGCCCAGATTGTCGGCGCTGACGATCGGCAGGCCGGAGTTGGCGAGGATGTCCTTGCCCTGCTGCACGTTGGTGCCCTCAAGGCGTACGACCAGCGGCACCGAAAGGTTCACTTCCTTGGCCGCAGCCACGATGCCCTCGGCGATGATGTCGCACTTCATGATGCCGCCGAAAATGTTGACGAGGATGCCCTTCACCGCCGGATCGGACAGGATGATCTTGAACGCCGCGGTCACCTTTTCCTTGCTCGCGCCGCCACCGACATCGAGGAAGTTGGCGGGGAACATGCCGTTGAGCTTGATGATGTCCATCGTCGCCATGGCAAGGCCTGCGCCATTGACCATGCAGCCGATGTCGCCGTCGAGCTTGATATAGGCGAGGTCGTACTTGGAGGCCTCGACCTCCATCGGGTCTTCCTCGGTCTCGTCGCGCAGCTTTTCGACATCGGGGTGGCGATAGAGCGCGTTCGAATCGAAGCTCATCTTGGTGTCGAGCACCAGCAGCTTGCCATCCTTGGTTTCGACCAGCGGGTTGATTTCGAGCATCGCGCAATCGAGGTCCATGAACGCGGTGTAGAGCTGCTGCGCCAGCTTGGCGGCCTGCTTGTTGAGATCGCCGGTCAGCTTGAGCGCGAACGCCACGGCGCGGCCGTGGTGCGGCTGGAAGCCCTGCGCGGGATCGATGGTGATCGTGGTAATGCGCTCAGGGGTGTCGTGCGCCACGGTCTCGATGTCCATGCCGCCTTCGGTCGAGACGATCATCGCGACGCGGCCCGATTTGCGATCGACCAGCATAGAGAGGTAATATTCGGATTCGATGTCGACGCCATCGGTGATGTACAAGCGATTGACCTGCTTGCCGGCATCGCAGGTCTGGATCGTCACCAGCGTGTTGCCGAGCATCTCGCCGGCATCCTTGCGGACATCGTCGATCGACTTGGCGAGGCGCACACCGCCCTTGGCGTCGGCACCCAGCTCGGTGAACTTGCCCTTGCCGCGACCACCGGCATGGATCTGGGCCTTCACGACATAAAGCGGTCCGGGCAGCTTTTCAGCGCCGGCCACCGCCTCTTCAACGGTCAGCGCGGCATATCCCGTGGGGATGCCGATGCCGTATTTCGCGAGCAGTTCCTTGGCCTGATATTCGTGGATGTTCATGAAGGATCCCATGCCTTTCTGAGCGGGCCGGGCGTGCGACTCACAAGCGGTCGACACCGGGCCGTTTAAGCGGTCGATGAACGGTTGTGAGGGGCGCTAAAGCATAGACGCGGCCTAAAGGAAACCCCGCAATCGCGTAACGGCACTTCTGTCGGGCGGAGGTCAGTTGCGTGCAGCGCAAACCAGCCCGGAAGAACTCACCACAGCCAGAATTTCCGCGTCGCGCAAGGCCCGGGTCAGGCGAAGGAACTCTTCGAAATCGCCCGCGCGTTGCAGCTGCCCCAGCCGACCGATGCGCTGGAGCTGCGCCAGCGACAGCCTGTCGACCATTCGCTCCGCCATGCACGCCGAGACAGGGCGGCTGAGGCCCGTTCTCTCGAGCGCGCTGCGGGTGCGTGCCTCTGGCGTCGCGCACCCGGCCAGCAGCGCGGCAGAGGCAGCCGCCACGATCCATGCCCGTGCAGACGGGATCATGCGCAATGCCCCTGCCGTGTACCGCATCAGGCGGCCTTGCCCGACTTGGCGCGCTCGATGGCTTCGATGATCACCTGGCGCGCCTCGGCGGCATCGCCCCATTTGCCGATTCGTACCCACTTTTCGGCTTCCAGGTCCTTGTAGTGGGTGAAGAAATGCTCGATCTGCGCGAACACGATATCGGGCAGATCGGATTTTTCGCGTACATCGGTGTAATACGGGAAGGTAGCTGTGTCGGGGACGCAGACGATCTTCTCGTCGCCGCCATGCTCGTCTTCGAGGTTCAGCACCGCGATCGGCCGGGCGCGAACCACGCATCCGGGGATGAACGGCGAGCGTGCCACCACCAGCGCATCGAGCGGATCGCCATCGGGCGACAGCGTGTGCGGGATGAAGCCGTAATTGGCAGGATAGCGCATTGGCGTGTGCAGGATACGGTCAACGAACAGCGCGCCCGACCCCTTGTCGAACTCGTACTTCACCGGTTCGCCGCCGGTGGGCACCTCGATGATGACGTTGACGTTGTTCGGCGGGTTCTTGCCGATCGAAATTTCTTTGATAAACATAAGGAAGAAGGCCTTTGTTCTGGTTTTTCGCTGAACGGACGCGCCCGTAAATCAGCGTTCAGCGGGTTTGCGGCGCAAGCAGCCGGTCCAGGCCGGTTTCGCCCTGTCCCGTCTTGCGGAGCGCCGGATAGCGCAAGCCGCCGGTATAGGAAAGCGTGGTTTCACGGTATCTTTTGCCGCGCTTGACCAGCAATGAGACCTTGCCCCCCTGGCTGGTCGCCGCGACTGCGGTCTTGAGCGCCTCGCCCGAATAATCGCGGCCGCCGACCCCGGTGATCTGGTCGCCCACGGTCATCCCGGCATCGAACGCGGGGCTGTCCCACATGACTTGCGACACCTTGCCGTCCTTGTCGACGATCAGGCCGATCGAGTGGCTGAGATCGCTTGTGCCCGAAGCCGCCTCGCCCGATTTGATGAACGCGCTGGGCTCGGTACCATAGACCAGCTCATAGCCGCCCAGCACGAACCCCTGCTTGGGCACCTCCGGTGTCACTTCGTAGACGCGCGTCTGCAGGAAGCCCTGCCAGTCATAGGGCTGCACCGCGTTGAGTGCGGCGACGACGTCAGGAAGCTCATAGGTCACCACGCCCCAATCGCCATCGCGCCCGCCAAAGAAGCTCTGCGCAAAGTCCTGCAGCGACTTGGTGTTGCCCGATTCGCGGCGGATGATCTGGTCAGCCTCGAGCCACACCAGCATGCCCTCGTTGTAGTAATCCTCGCTGCGCTGCCAGCTCGCCCAGGCCTTGGGGCGGCGCGCTGAGATGATCGGATCGTGCGCGGTATCGATCAGCGGCCGCCAGTTGCGTCCCGCCCGGCGATCGAGCCCGGCAGCGATGGTAGCGAACGCGTCGAGCGTCTCCTGATAGCTGAACAGCCCCGATCGCGCGCCGAGCACATAACCCCAGAACTGGGTCTGGCCCTCGTACACCCACAACAGGTCGTCGCGGCTGGGCTGGCGGAAATCGGGTGCCCAGATGCCCTGCGGACGGCGGAACTTGCCGTTCCAGCTGTGCGTCATTTCGTGCGGCAGCAGGTTGCGCGACCCCGGACCCTTCGCCCAATCGGTGAAATAGCCGGTGCCGACGCCGTTCTCGCTGCTGCGATGATGCTCGATGCCGATGCCGCTCATCTCGTCGGACAGCGACAGCAGGAAATCGTAGCGATCGTAATGCCGCACGCCGAACAGGTGCTCTGCCTCGGCCACCAGACGTTTGTGCGCCTCGATCTGGTCCGGGGTCGCAGCAAGGAATTCGGGCGCGTCAGCGACGACGTTGAGCGTGACCTTGTCCGACAACGGCCAACTCCTGAAGTGCGCGCCCGCGAACATCGGGCTGTCGACCAGGGTATCGAAGTCGACCCGCTCATAGCTGACCTTGGAACCGGTGGTGCGCTTGGCGCGCATCGCGCTGCCCGCATGCCAGCCGGTGGGCCAGGTGACGCTGGCTTCGACCGGGATGTTGCGTGCGAAATAGCCCGCCGGATACAGCGCGACGTTGTTCCAGCGCAGGTTCATCATCTTGGGCGCCATTACCACCCGGCCCTGGTTCGACGCAGTCGGGCTGACGAACTGGAAGCTGGCGACGATGTCGCGCGCGCCTGCCGGAACGGTGACGTGGAACGCGTTTACATCGAGCGAATCGCGCTGCCAGGCAAGCGGCTTGCCGGCGGCGGTGAACGTGAGGCCGACCACCTTTTCGATCTCGCCGCGCGGGGCATGGTTGCCGGGCAGCCATTGCGGATACAGCACCGTGAACCGCCCGGCCGTACGCGCCTCGGGTGGCACGGGGATGGTCTGCTTGACCGAGAAGATCGCGCGATCGACATCGGTCGCGTCCACCTCCAGCGTCATGACGCCCGGGAAGGCGACGTCGCGCGCAGCCGGCACGATATCGACGATCGGCTGCGGCTGAGGCGCGCTGTTTTGGGCTGACGCAGATGATGCGACCAGGGAAAGTGCAAGGCAGGTGGAGGCGAGGAAATGACGCAAGTTTCAGACCCTTTGTTGACAGTCGTTCGCTTCAAATCCCCCCCTGCAAGGGGAGGTGGCAGTCCGCAGGACTGACGGAGGGGTGTCCACGTTCGCG
>NZ_JBKBOG010000001.1:806378-864644 GCF_046294995.1 Blastomonas sp. | reverse complement strand
CTCTGTTCTCTAACAACCCCCCCCCGCTGGGGGTGGGGGCCGCCCGCTGGCCGGCGGGGGGGTTGCCCACGTCCGCTGGCGGGCGACACCCCTCCAGCGGACGTGGTCCCCCTCCCCTTGCAGGGGAGGATTTATGGCTATGATCGTCACCATAAGCCTCCGTCCCAAAAAAATGCACCCGTCCGTTTGGCGGAAATCGAAAAAGTCGCTAATGGCGGCAAAATATGGGCAAAATTACAACACCAGGCGCGATCCGCGGGACGCAGGACATCTTTGGGCAGGAGCAGGAGCAGTTCGGCCATGTCGTCGACACGTTCGACCGCGTGCGCCGCCTCTACAACTTCCGCCGCGTGGAAATGCCGGTGTTCGAGGCGACTGCCGTGTTCGCGCGTTCGCTGGGCGAGACGACCGACGTGGTGTCGAAGGAGATGTACTCGTTCGACGACAAGGGCGGCGATTCGCTGACACTGCGGCCCGAGTTCACTGCCGGGCTGGCGCGCGCCTACCTCACCAATGGCTGGCAGCAATATGCCCCGCTCAAGCTGGCCACCCACGGCCCGCTGTTCCGCTATGAACGCCCGCAAAAGGGCCGCTACCGTCAGTTTCACCAGATCGATGCCGAGATCATCGGGGCAGGCGAACCACAAGCAGACGTCGAACTGCTGGTGATGGCCGACCAGATCCTGCGCGAGCTTGGTATCACCGAGGGCGTGACGCTGCAGCTCAACACATTGGGCGATGCCGCCAGCCGCGATGCCTGGCGCGCCGCACTGATCGAGCATTTCCGAGCACATAGCGGCGATCTCTCGAAGGATTCTCAGGACCGGCTCGAGCGCAACCCGCTGCGCATCCTCGACAGCAAGGACCCGCAGGATCGCCCGATCGCCGACAGCGCGCCCGACATCGACGCGTATCTGACCGACGAGGCGGGCGCGTTCTTCGAGAGCGTGACCAGCGGTCTTGATGCGGCAGGAGTCGCCTGGACCCGCAACGCGCGATTGGTGCGCGGGCTCGATTACTATCGCCACACCGCATTCGAGTTCGTCACCGACCGGCTCGGCGCGCAGGGCACCGTGCTGGGCGGTGGCCGCTATGACGGGCTGATCGAAAACCTTGGCGGGCCGCACACACCTGCCGTCGGCTGGGCCGCGGGGATTGAGCGGCTGGCGATGTTGTGCGAGCTTTCGGAAACCGGCGGTCTCGATGTCATCATCGCGCTGGAGGACGACCGCGCGCTCGCCGAGGCAACTGCGGCGCAGGCAACTCTGCGCAATCACGGGATTTCCAGCGACATGATCGCGAGCGGATCGCCACGCAAGCGTTACGACAAAGCCGCAAAGATCAACGCCAAGGTGCTGATTTCCTTCCAGCATGATGGGGATGCGGCAAAGGCGAATATCAAGTCTGCGCCGGACAGCGAACTGCACCAGCGGATTGATGCCCTGCTGAACCAGGAAACCGCCAGGTGATACGGTCCATGCCGACCGCTACCTGCCCCCTAATGCTCCCCTGCGAAGGCAGGGGTCCATCACTTGCGCTTGCATCCGGCACCGCCTCCCGGAGATGGGCCCCTGCCTGCGCAGGGGACCGGGCGAGATTGCGCAACCTGAAGCCCTCCCCCTCGATGGGGGAGGGTTGGGTGGGGGTGATCTCTCCGGATTGCGCCGCCGCACCAGCCCGGACCATCACCCTCACCGCTGCGACTAGGCAGCAAGCTGCCAAGTCTCGCTGCCTCTCCCATCAAGGGAGAGGCGAAACAGGTTCGAGCTTTCACGCAATCGAGCGCCGTCCATGACCCGAATCTCGCCCGAACGCATCGCGCAGATCGAGGCGCGCTATCAGGAGCTGCAGGCGCGCATGGCGTCGGGGGCGCTCGATGGCGAGGCGTTCGTGCGCACCTCGAAGGACTATGCCGAGCTCGAGCCCGTCGCGCGTGCTGCTGGCGAAGTGCGACGGCTGCGCGCCGAGCTCGAGGTGCTTCAGGGGCTGATCGCCGCGCCCGAGTCCGAGCCCGAGATCATCGAGATGGCCGCCGAGGAAGCGCAGGACCTGCGCGAGCGCCTGCCCGCTGCCGAACAGCAGCTCGCCATCCAGCTGCTGCCGCGCGACAGCGCCGACATGCGCCCGGCGATGCTCGAAATCCGCGCTGGCACCGGCGGCGATGAAGCCGCATTGTTCGCGGGCGATCTGTTGCGGATGTACACGCGCTTTGCCGAGGAACAGGGCTGGAAGATCGAAATCATGTCGGCGAGTTCGTCCGACGTCGGTGGCTTCAAGGAAGTCATCGCCTCGGTCAACGGCGCGGGCGTGTTCGCCAAGCTGAAGTACGAAAGCGGCGTCCACCGCGTCCAGCGCGTCCCGGTCACCGAAAGCGGCGGGCGGATCCACACCTCGGCCGCCACCGTCGCGGTGCTGCTCGAGCCCGAGGCGGTCGATATCCAGATCAACGACAACGACCTGCGGATCGACGTTTATCGGGCCTCGGGGTCGGGCGGGCAGCACGTCAACACCACCGACAGCGCGGTGCGGATCACCCACCTGCCCTCGGGCCTCGTCGTGACCCAGCAGGACGAGAAATCGCAGCACAAGAACAAGGCCAAGGCATTGAAGGTGCTGGGCGCGCGGTTGTACGAACTCGAGCGCAGCAAAGCCGCCGCCAGCGAAGCCGATGCGCGCAAATCGATGGTCGGTTCCGGCGACCGTTCCGAACGCATCCGCACCTACAACTTTCCGCAGGGCCGCGTCACCGATCATCGCATCAACCTGACCCTGCACCGGCTCGAGGAAATCCTGGCGGGCGCAGGCCTGAGCGAGTTGATCGACGCGCTCACCGCGCAGGACCAGGCGAGCAGGCTTGCGAACATGGAAATGGCGGGGTGATGGCCTTGGTGCGTGAACCAAACCCCGTTTTCCGGCGAAAGCCGGAATCCAGGGGCGATGTTGTGCCATACGACTCCTGGGCTCCGGCTTGCGCCGGAGAACAGCAAAGTTTGTGACGGTCAGCCAAGCGCTGCGCGAGGCGGCGGACAATCTGGCGAAGGTCTCCGACACCCCCCGGCTCGATGCCGAACTGCTGATGGCAGAGGCAATCGGCATCACCCGCAGCACGCTGTTGCTGAACCATATGCGCGACGACGTCCCGCCCGCTTTCGCCGCGCTCCTCGCCCGCCGCCTCGATCACGAACCCATTGCCTATATCACCGGACGCCAGGACTTCTGGACTCTGACGCTCAGGGTGTCACCCGCCGTGCTGATCCCCCGCAGCGACAGCGAGACGTTGATCGAGGCGGCGATCGAGGCGCTGGCGGCTCGCCCTCCCCAGCGTATCCTCGATCTCGGCACCGGATCGGGGGCGCTTTTGCTCGCGGCGCTGGCACAATGGCCCGATGCGCAAGGCACTGGCATCGATGCAAGCGATGCAGCGCTGGCTATCGCCCGCATCAACGCCGCCGAACTGGGCTTCGGCGAGCGCGTCCGCATGCTGCATGGCGATTGGCGGCGGCCGGGTTGGAGGGAAACGCTGCCCGGCGCGTTCGATCTGATCCTGTGCAACCCGCCCTATGTCGAAACCGATGCCGCGCTCGCTCCGCAGGTGAAGGAGCACGAACCGCACAGCGCGCTGTTTGCAGGCACCGATGGCCTCGACGATTATCGCATCCTCACCCCGCAGCTGGCACCTTTGCTCGCGCCCGGCGGCATCGCCATCTTCGAGATCGGCGCGAGCCAGCGTGCGGCAGTCTCTGCCCTCGCCGCTGCCAGCGATTTCGAGGTGCGGTGCCGGCAGGATCTCGCCGGGCATGACCGCGCAGTGATATTGCGTCCTGGCGCTGCCGCTTGATATTTCGCTTGGCAAGGCATGGTCGAGCGGCTACCACCGATACAGCAAGGCAGGTGACGTTGGCAGTTGGCCCGTCACGCTTGCTGACCCCATCATCTATTAGGGCAGCTTATCAAGGCCACTCAAAGCAGATGAAAGGCTTGGGACGCGCCGCGCACCTCCAAGGTGTCGGACTGCACGGGCGCGCAGAGGACACGCAGGCAATTTGCGACTGATAAGGAAGCGTCTAAATTGAACAACAATCGTGGAACGAGCCGTCGTCGCGGCCGTGGCAATAATCGTCCGCAGCCCACTGGCCGCAGCGGCGGCATGGATCAGGGCAACCGGATCGACAGCAGGGCGCGTGGCAATGCCACCCAGATGCTCGAGAAATACAAGAAAATGGCGCACGACGCGCAGATGAACGGCGACCGCGTGGCCACCGAATATTATCTGCAGTTTGCCGATCACTATTTCCGTGTGCTCGCCGACAACCGCGCCCGGCAGGACGAGCATCGCCGTCCGCGCGAGGACCAGAACCGCGACAACGGCAGCGATTACGCCGATGACGATGATGACAACAACGGCTATTCCGGCAACCAGGGCAATTCCCAGCGCGGCTATACCTCGTCGCTCGATCAGGCCGACGAACAGAGCCGCAATGGCAACGGCAACGGCCAGGATGACGACCGCGACGAAGGCGACGACGACAACCGCGGCAACGGACGTCCGAGCAATCGCCAGAACGAAGGTCGCCAGAACGATAGCCGCCAGGGCGAAGGTCGCACCAACGACAATCGCCGCGAACGGCGCCCGCGCGACGACCGGTCGGACAACCGCGACGGCAACCGCGAGTCGAACCGTGGCGATCGTGGCCCTCGCCCGCAGCCGCGCGAAGAGGCAACCTCGGCACCTGCACCTGCTACCTCGGCCGAAGCTGAGCAGCCGGCGGCTCCCCGCCGAGGCCGTGGTCGTCCGCCGCGCGCCGCAGATGCAGGCGAAGGCAATGGCCTCGATCCGATGATCCTGCCTCCTGCCATCGGCATCGCGCCGGAGGCGGCGCCCGCCGATCCCGAAGCCGAAGCACCCAAGCCCAAAGCCAAGCGCAAGGCAGCGCCGCGCCGCAAGGCCGCAGAATCGGGCGATGTCGAAGCTGCCGCGGCCGACAGCTGAAGGCGCGGATAGCCCGCTTTCTTGCGAGATAAAATCTGACGAAAAAGGGGTGCGATCCGATATGGATCGCACCCCTTTTTCATTGCGCCATCTTGGCTGGCGTCAGTAGCGTTGCTGCCGCTCGTAAAGGTCGCGGTAATGCTGGATGCGCGTAACGCGAAGCCCGGGCATGCCCGACCGATCGACCGCGCGCTGCCACGAGGCGAACTCTTCCAGCGTCAGGTCATAACGCTCGCACACCTCGTCGATGGTCAGCAGCCCGCCGTTCACGGCAGCCACGACCTCGGCCTTGCGACGAACCACCCAGCGCTTGGTGCCGGGGGCTGGCAGATTGTCCAGCGTCAAAGGTTCGCCCAGCGGTCCGATGACCTGTGCTGGCTTTATTTTCTGATTCTCGATCATCATGTCCTCAAAAGGCCTGATTTGTTTCAATGTGTGCGTGTGAACGGAGTAACCGAGCCGCTTTGCGATTGACTGAAGCAGAAAGGTAAACGCGATTTTCATCTTGCTGTTCCGCTACGCCCAACCGGTCGAGTGCAGCGGCAAAACGCGGATTGAAGCTCCCCCGCGCGACGTGGTCGGCACGACCTGAGCCGGCAAACAGCGCCAGCATCGCATGGTCGCCCCCGTGCAGTGTTGCGCTGGCCAGCCGAGCTCGCCGCAGCGCCATCACCGGCGAAAAAGCCAGGACGCGCAGAATATCCATGTCCAGCTGGCGCAGGTTGATCGCCGTGCTTGAGGCCGGGAAAGGAATGTCGTGGGGGAAGCTCATCTCCATGCTGCTCGGTCTACCGACCAATCCGTAAGAGCAGGTAAAAGCTGCCTTCATTGCTGATTAGCCTTGGTTAATTCGGTATGACCAAGCGGGTTGGGGTGGCGGTTTTCCGCCATTTCTGCGCTTTGCAAGGGCGGCAAAATATTGCCGGTCCGGGGTGGCAGAAAGCTGCCGCCAGCGCTACATGAGGGCGATGCAACCCCACCCCGCCCCCGATTTCCAGCTGAATGGCGACATGAAGGCGCGGCGAATCGTCGTGGCGATGTCCGGCGGTGTCGATTCGTCGGTGGTGGCAGGGCTGGCAGCGGCGACCGGTGCTGAAACCATCGGCATTACCCTGCAGCTTTATGACCACGGATCGGCGGTCAAGCGCGCCGGATCGTGCTGTGCGGGGCAGGATATCCGCGATGCGCGCGCTGTCGCCGACCGGCTGGGCATTTCGCATTACGTGTTCGATCATGAAAGCCGTTTTCGTGAGTCCGTGGTCGAGCGGTTCGCCGATGAATATATGGCCGGGCGCACCCCGATTCCGTGCATCCAGTGCAACATGGGCGTGAAGTTCACCGATCTTTTGCAGATGGCACGCGACCTGGGTGCAGATTGCCTGGCGACCGGCCATTATGTTCGCCGCGTGTTGGGCGATGACGGGCAGTCGGAACTCCACCGCGCGCACGATCCCGCGCGCGACCAGAGCTATTTCCTGTTCGCCACCACCGATAAGCAGATGGATTTCCTGCGTTTCCCGCTGGGCGATCTGCCCAAGCCGCAGGTCCGCGCGCTGGCGCAGCAAATGGGGCTGATCAATGCCGCCAAGCCCGACAGCCAGGATATCTGCTTCGTCCCCGATGGCGATTATGCCTCGGTCGTGCGCAAGATCCGCCCCGATGCCGATACCGGCGGCGCGATCGTGCATATCGATGGCCGGGTGCTGGGCGAGCACAAGGGGCTGATCCATTACACCATCGGCCAGCGCAAGGGGCTCGAGATCGGCGGACAGCCCGAGCCGCTCTATGTCGTGAAGATCGACGCCGCCACGCGCCGGGTCATCGTCGGGCCGCGCGAGGCGCTGGCGACACGCGCCGCGCTGGTGACCGACCTCAACTGGATCGGCGGCGCATATGAAGGCCCGGTCGAGGTCAAGGTCCGGTCGCTCGCCAAGCCCGCGCCGGCGCGGATCGAGGGCAGCGGCGCGGACCGTCGGCTGGTGTTCCTGCAGCCCGAATATGGCGTCGCGCCTGGCCAGGCCGCGGTGCTGTATGCAGGCAGCCGCGTGCTCGGCGGCGGCTGGATCGCGAGCACCGAGCCGGTCGAGCCTGCGCTGGCCGCCTGAACGGTTCGCCCTCAACAATGCGCGCCAATTGGTTTATTCCCTCTGCGGGGGAAACATCTGTGCGCGCGTTTGCAATCCTGATGGCGACTACGACGGCAGCGGCGGCGGCACTGGCAAGCGCGACGCCCGCATGCGCGCAGCAAGCGCAAGAGGATGGCCTCTCGCTTTCGGGAACCCTCCGCCTGCGCTATGAGCTGCTCGAGGGGCAATATCGCCCCGCCCTGCCGCCGCGCGACGATGCCGTCACCGTGCAGACGGCGGTTGCCGTCGATTATCGCAGCGGGCCATGGCACCTTGCCGCCGAACTGATCGATGCGCGCGGCTATCTTATCGATGCGCCAGGCGCGGCGGGTACCAGCGAGGTCAACGCGCTCGAGCTCAGCCGCGCCTCGATCGGCTTTTCCGACGGCCCGGTCGAACTAACCGCAGGTCGGCTGCATCTCAACCTGGGCTCGCGCCGGCTCTCTGCGCGCAATGCTTTTCGCAACACCATCAACAGCTTCACCGGGCTCAGGCTGGTTTGGCAAGGCGACGACGGCGGCACGCTCACCGCTTTTTATACCCTTCCGCATACCAGATTGCCAAACGATCGCGAGGGGATCAGCGCCAATCGCGTGCGCTGGGATCGCGAGAGCTTCGACCTCGCTTTTTGGGGTGCGCACTATTCCAGGCCCGATCTGTTCGGCGGCGTCACGTTGCAGGCCAACCTCTTCGGACTGAACGAACGCGATGGCGCAAACGGCCCCAACCGCAACCGACAGCTGTTGACCGCAGGCGCAAGGCTCCATCGCGCGCCTGCGGCCGGCGCGTGGGATATCGACATGGAGGGCGCGGTGCAGACCGGCACGATCCGCCAGACGGCGGCGCCCGGCGCGCCTCGGCAGGACGTAAGAGCATTTTTCGCGCACGCCGAACTCGGCTACACTGCGGAACTTCCGGGCAAACCGCGGGTCTCGCTGCTGTTCGACATCGCCAGCGGAGACGATCCGCGCAGCGAGAAATTCACGCGTTTCGACACGCTTTTCGGCGCCCGTCGATGGGAGTTCGGGCCGAGCGGTATCTTTGGCGCACTGGCGCGGACCAACGTGCTTGCGCCCGGACTGCGGTTCGAAGCGGAGCCCGCCGTGCGCTGGGATGTGATGGCGTTGTGGCGTCCCGCCTGGGTGCACAGCCGCCGCGACCGGTTCAGCAACAATGGGCCGGCAGACCCGTCGGGACTCTCGGGCCGGTTTGCCGGGCACATGGCCGAGGTGCGGCTGGGCCACTGGCTGATCGACAAGAAGCTCCGGCTGGAGGCCGGCACCGCGCTGATGACCAGTGGCATGCTGCTCGAGAGTGCCCCCAACGCGTCTGGTTTTGGCGATACGCGCTATGCATATGGCCAGATGACGGTGAATTTCTGACCTTTGCCGGTCAGCGCGCCGCCTCGCGCTCCTGTTCGGTCATCAGCACGCAACCCCAGCCCGTGCGGTATTCGGCGCTTTCACTCGCCAGCAACGGGACGGTCGCGTCGATGCGCTTGGTATCGGCGGCTTCGCTGAGGCTGACGATCTCCATCCCTGGCTCCAGGTCCTTCTCGCAATCGCCAAGCTCGCGCCCGCCGATATAGCGGCACGAGCAAACCACCCGCGCCGAATAGGCTGCCCCGGTCTGGCTATAGGCGCGCATCGCAGGCAGCGCGTATGCAATCCCGGCGATCAGCAGGACCACCAGCACCAGCAGCACCCATTTCACCTTGCCGCCGCTGCCCCGGCCGTACATCGCGCTCATATTTCGAGTTGCCATTGGTTCCCGCCTGCTTGATGGATGCTGGCATGAAGCACCGCATCCTCATGGCCCTTGCCGCAACCGGCATCATCACCGCAACCGCCTTTAGCCTCAATGGCGTCGAGAGCAAGGCGGCAGACACCGGCGAAGCGATGATCGCAGAGGTCCCCGGCGTGTCGACCGCATCGCTTAATGCCGAGATCGACCGGCTGTTTGCCGAAGACGAGATGGCAGAAACGCGCGCCCTGCTGATCCTGCGCGGCGGCGAGATCGTCGCGGAGCGCTATGCGCCTGGCTATGACCGGAACACGCGGTTCATCAGCTGGTCGATGGCCAAGAGCGTTACCGCGGTGCTGGTCGGCCTGATGGTCGCCGATGGCCGGCTGGCGCTCGATGCCCCTGCCCCGGTCCCCGACTGGAAGCGCCCCGGTGACCCGCGTGGCGCGATCACGCTGCGCCATCTGCTGCACATGGCATCGGGCCTGCAGCATACCGAGTCGGGCGATCCGCCGTATGAATCGGATGAGGTGCGAATGCTGTTCCTCGACGGGCGCGACGATATGGTGCGCTATGCCGCGAGCCAGCCGCTCGAGGCCGAGCCGGGATCGAAGTTCGAATATTCGACCAACACCACCGTGATCCTGGCCGATATCATCACCCGCCAGCTGACCGACAGCAAGGACCCCGAGGTTCGCCGCCGTGCGATGCTCGATTACATGCGCGGGCGGCTGTTCGAGCCACTGGGGATCACCTCAATGGTGCCTGAATTCGATGCATCGGGCACGATGATCGGCGGGTCGATCATCCAGGCCAATGCGCGCGACTGGGCAAAATTCGGCGAGTTCCTGCGCAACAAGGGATCGATCGCCGGCAACCAGTTCCTGACGCGCGGCTGGGTCGATTTCATGATGACGAGTTCGCCCAATGATCCGGCCTATGGCGGACACATCTGGCTCAACAAGCCGCGGCCTTCGGGGCGTAAGATTCTCTATCCCGATCTGCTGCCCGGCGATGTCTTCGCAGCGCAGGGGCATCTGGGCCAGTTCATCATCGTCAGCCCCAGCCAGAAACTCACCATCGTGCGGCTGGGCAAGACGCAGGATAACGAGCTCGACCCGGTGCGCGAGCAGCTGGGCAGGATCGCAGTCCTTTTTCCGCGGAGTTAGCTTTGGGGGGCAGAAGGAATGAGGACGACGATTGCAAGTTCGATTGTGTTGGCAACGATGGCGGTGACCGGCGCCAATCCGGCATTGGCCCAGGCCTCGCGCGAAGCTGAAGCCAGACCGTCCTTCGTACCTGCCGACTTTGATGTTCCGACGCTGGTGGAAACGCCGGGTTTCAAGCTCGTCCCGCTGGGACCCGAGCTCGTCGACATCGATTTCGCCGCCTATATGTCGTCGATCGAGCACCTGCAGCAGACATTCACCCGCTCGACCGACTGGCCGCACAAGGATGTCTCTGCCGCCGATGCGATGAAGGACATGCAGACCGAACAGGCACGGTTCGAGCGCCGAACGTCGTTCGCCTATGCGGTGCTGACCCCAGACGGCAAGCGCGAGCGCGGCTGTGTCTATGTCTATCCCAGCGAGGTTCCCGGCTATGATGCGGTGGTGACGATGTGGGTCACGAAAGCGGAGCATGACGCTGGCTTCGACGCCGAGCTCTATGCCTGGGCGAAGGACTGGGTCGCCAAGGAATGGCCGTTTGCCAAGGTCGCGTACCCGGGGCGGAGCATCGCGTGGGCGGACTGGGATGCGATGGTGGCGGCGAAATAGGCTTGGGCTGAAAACAAGCTCTCTCCCCTCCCGCCTGCGGGATCACTTCAGAAGCCCTCCCCCTTGATGGGGGAGGGTTTGGGTGGGGGTGATCTCTCCGGATTGTAGGGCCGTTCGACACCGCACCGTCATCTCCCAGCCGCACCATCACCCTCACCGCTGCGACTAAGGCAGCAAGCTGCCAAGTCTCGCTGCCTCCCCCATCAAGGGAGAGGCAGGAGGGGCCCCTCCCGCCTGCAGGAGGGGAGAGGCATGTCGCTCACCGCAGCCGGAACGTCCCCGTCACCACGGTCACGCAAGCCCCGCCCAGCACCGCGCGGTCGGCATCGAGCGTGCAGTGCAGCATCCCGCCGCGCTTGCTCGCCTGGAACGCGGTGAAGCTGTCGCGACCAAGGCGTGCCGCCCAGAACGGCGTCAGCACCGCGTGCGCCGATCCGGTGACGCTGTCCTCGTCCACCCCTGCCCCCGGCACGAACACCCGGCTGACGACATCGGTGTGCTTGCCCGGCGCGGTGCAGATGAATTGGTGATCGCCCAGCGCCGCAAGCGCCTTCATGTCGGGCGTCAGCGCAAGCACGTCATCGGCCGAATCGAACAACAGCACGTGATAGTCGCCGGGATAGCCATGGTATTCCGCCGGAAGCGCGCCGAGCGCCGCCGTCCAATCGGGCAACGGCGCAGGTGATGGCGCATAAGCGGGCAGCGACAGTGCCAGCCGGTCACCATCGCGCGACACCACCAATATGCCGGCCTTGCGGGTCGCAAAGCGCACCCTATCCCCCGCGAATCCGTTCTCGAGCACATAATGCCCCGCCGCCAGCGTCGCATGACCGCACAGCGCGATTTCGACCGCAGGGGTGAACCAGCGCAGTTCGTAATCGGCCTCGGCGCTGTCCGACGCTGCTATGAATGCGGTCTCGGCAAAGTTGTTTTCCTCGCCGATCGCCTGCAACACGTCGTCGTCCAACCAGGTATCGAGCGACATGACCGCGGCCTGGTTGCCGGTGAACGGCCGGTCGGCAAACGCGTCGATATGACAATAAGGCAAGGTTTCAGGCAGTTCGCTCATGGGTACAGCAGTCCTTCGTCCCAGCCGGTGTCGGTGCGGGTGAAAACGCGGCGGTGGTGCAGGCGGTGGTCGCGATCTTCCCAGAACTCGATCCGCTGCGGGGTAACGCGGAAACCTGACCAGTGCGGCGGGCGTGGCACGTCGCTTTCGGCGAACCGGGCTTCGACTTCGGCGAAACGCTGCTCGAAGATCGCACGCTCGGGCAACGGCCGCGACTGGTCCGATGCCCAGGCGCCAAGCTGCGAATCGCGCGAGCGGGTCGCGAAATAGGCATCCGCCGTCGCATCGTCGACCGGGGTCACCGGCCCTTCGATGCGGATCTGGCGGCGCAGCGACTTCCAATGAAACAGCAATGCGGCATTGGGGTTGGCGAGCAGTTCGCCGCCCTTGCGGCCTTCGTAGTTGGTGTAGAAGATGAATCCGTCCGGGCCATGCCCCTTCAACAGCACCATTCGCACCGAGGGATGCCCCTGGGCATCGGCGGTTGCCAGCGCCATCGCGTTGCTGTCGTTGATCTCGGTTTCGCGCGCGCGGCGGAACCAGTCGTCGAACAGCTTGAAGGGATCGTCTGCCATAAGTGTCTGGTCCTCAAGCAGCCGGTTTCATTGACTGCCTTAATCGGATAAGACAGCACGCCCGGCGTCGCTGCGTCTTAGCGCGCAACAGCCCGGCGATGAACAGGATTTTGCAAAAGGGGCATTTGCCAGGATGTGGGAGCAGATTTTCGGGGCCGCCAATCTGCTGGCGATGCTTGCATGGACCGTGCTCATCCTGGCTCCCCGGCGCGAGATCGTCATGCGCGGGCTGTTCTTCGGCCCCGTGCTGATCTTCGCACTGGGCTATGCCACCGGTCTGGCCCTGGTGCTGACAGGAGTGGTGCCGACCGATAGCGGGGCGGATTTCTCGACCATCGAAGGCGTGCGCAGCATCTTTTCGAGCGACGCCGGGGTGACCATCGGCTGGGTGCATTACCTGACCTTCGACCTGTTCGTAGGGCTATGGATCGCGCGCAATGCCGATGCGCACGGGCTGGATGGCCTGAAAGGACGGCTGATCCAGGCGCCGATCCTGTTTTTCACCTTCGCCGCCGGACCGTTCGGGCTGGCCTTGTATCTGGGCATGCGCGGATTTTTCCTGCGCGGACGCTCCAATCATCTGATACCGGCTTGAAATATGCCCTGCCCCAACCCCAGATATTGTTGTAAATCGGCAACAATGGACTTTCTCACCAACGATGGCGACCACATTCATGGCTGATCCCTATGCAATCCTCGGCGTGTCCAAAGGCGCGAGCGAAAAGGACATCAAGAGCGCATACCGCAAGCTCGCCAAGGAACTGCACCCCGATTACAACAAGGATAATGCAGAGGCCGCAGCGCGCTTTTCCGAAGTGACGCGCGCCTATGACCTGCTCTCGGACAAGGACAAGCGTGCGCGGTTCGACCGCGGCGAGATCGATATCGACGGCAACCCGGCCGCACCCTTCGGCTTTGGCGGCGGCGGCGGTTATCGTCAGCAGGGCCGCGCAAACGAGAACGCAGGCTTTTCGGGCTTCGGCAACGACGGCGTCGATTTTGCCGACATCTTCGACGGGCTTTTCGGTGGCCTCGGCGGCGGCGCCACCTATCGCGGCGCGGGCCGCAGCACCGCGCCCAAGGGCGCCAACGTCGCCTACAAGCTGGCGGTCGATTTCACCGATGCCGCCGCGCTCAAGCCGCAGCGGATCACGCTGGCCGATGGCAAGACCATCGATCTCAAACTGCCCAATGGCGTCGAGAGCGGCACCAATATGCGGCTGACCGGCAAAGGCCAGCCCGGCCCCGGCGGCGCGGGCGATGGCATCGTGACGATCGAGGTGCGCCCCCACCGCTTTTTCCGCCGCGATGGCGACAATGTGCGGCTCGACCTGCCGATCTCGCTCAAGGAAGCGGTGGCAGGCGGCGAGGTGCGGGTTCCTACGGTCGATGGCGCGGTGATGATGAAAATCAAGCCGGGCAGCCAATCGGGCCAGCAGATGCGGCTCAAGGGCAAGGGCTTCCACGGCAAGACCGGGGTGCGCGGCGACCAGATCATAGAACTGCAGATCCGCCTGCCCGAGGGCGGCGATTCAGCGCTCAGCCAGTTCGTCGAGAGCTGGCAGGCGGATTATGATCCGCGCAGCCGACTGACGGCTTGAGCCGACTGCAGGGAATGTCGCGCATCGATCTGCTGAAGCCGAAGAATTTCTGGCAAACCTACGCAAAGTCGAAGGCGATCGTCATAGAGGTTGCGGGCAACGTGTTCGTGCATGGCGGAGTGGTTGCCGGCAATTTCGCCTATCTGGCGCTGCTGACGATCTTCCCGTTCTTCATCGTCGCAGCCGCGCTGGGCGGGGTGTTCGGCCGCAGCGAATATGGGCAAGAGGCGGTCAACGCGTTTCTGGCTGCGGTTCCGCCCAGCACCGCGGCGGTCATCGCGGCGCCGATGGAATCGGCGATGACCGCGCGCACCGGGCCGCTGTTGTGGCTGGCGGTCATCGTCGGGCTTTGGACCACCGGTAGCCTGATCGAAACAATTCGCGCGCTCATCCGCCGTGCTTATGGCGCGACGTCGGACAAGCCGTTCTGGCGCTACCGGCTGGGATCGGTGGCGCTGATCATCGTCGCGGTGATCGCGACGATGCTGGCGCTCAGCATGCAAGTGGTGCTGGTCGGCGCGGCCGAGGTGATTGCCGCCAGCTTCCTGTTTCCCGACGATGCGCTGTCACTCGTCGCCTTCAGCCAGCTTTTCACCTTCCTCGTGCTGCTCGGGATGCTGTATCTCATCTTCGGGATGCTGACCCCCACGGTGTATCGCCGTGCGCGGCATCCGATCTGGCCGGGCCCGCTGTTCATCAGCATCTGGTGGATGGTCAGCCTGTCGGCCCTGCCGTTCTTTCTGAGCAATTTCGCCAATTACGATCTGACCTATGGCAGCCTGGCAGGGGTGATGGTTAGCCTCATTTTCTTCTTTCTCATCGGGCTTGCTATGGTAATCGGGGCCGAACTGAACGCGGCCATCGCCCGTGCGCGCGGCGGCGTGCCGCAGAACACAGCAATTGAATAAGGATACATCCATGAACGGTTTGATGCAGGGCAAACGCGGACTGATCATGGGGCTGGCCAACAACAAGTCGCTCGCCTGGGGCATCGCGCAGCAGCTTGCCGCCCAGGGCGCAGAGCTAGCCTTCTCCTATCAGGGCGAGGCGCTGGGCAAGCGCGTCAAGCCGCTCGCCGCCGAGCTCGGCAGCGATTTCACCTTCGAATGCGATGTCTCGGACATGGACGCGCTCGACGGCGCATTCGCCACGCTGGCGACACGCTGGCCGACGATCGATTTCGTCGTCCACGCGATCGGTTTTTCGGACAAGAACGAGCTGCGCGGTCACTATGTCGACACCAGCCTCGAGAACTTCCTGATGACGATGAACATCTCGGCCTATTCACTCGTCGCAGTTGCCAAGCGCGCCCGTGCGATGATGCCAAACGGCGGATCGATCGTGACCTTGAGCTATTATGGCGCTGAAAAGGTCATCCCGCACTACAACGTGATGGGCGTCGCCAAGGCCGCGCTCGAGGCGAGCGTGAAGTATCTCGCAAACGATCTGGGACCGGAAAACATCCGGGTCAATGCGATCTCCGCCGGCCCGATCAAGACGCTGGCCGCCAGCGGCATCGGCGACTTCCGCTACATCCTCAAATGGAACGAATACAACGCACCGATGCGCCGCAACGTCACCATCGACGATGTCGGCGGTGCAGGGCTCTATCTGTGCTCGCACCTGTCGTCGGGCGTCACCGGCGAGACGCACCATGTCGATGCAGGCTATCACGTCGTCGGGATGAAGCAGGAAGACGCCCCGGACATCGCGCTGGATCAGTGAAGCAATGCCAACCGTCCTAAGAGATCGCGGGTTTCGCTATTTCTTCTATTCGGACGAGGGCAGTCCGCTCGAACCTTGCCACATCCACGTCAGCTATGGCGATGGCGAGGCTAAGTTCTGGGTTGGCGAAGATGTGACGGTGGCATACAATCGGGGGCTTAATCGGCGGGATCTGGCTTTTGCGATGATGGTCGTGAGAGCAAAGCGCAGTCAGTTTGAAAGGGCTTGGTATGGATATTTCAATTAGCCCGACATCGGCGAACTGCGATGATGATACTTTGTGGGTGAACCTGTCAGACGGGCGTACGATCGGCGTTCCACTCGCTTGGTTTCCTCGTCTGCTCGATGCGACCCCCGATCAGCGGGCAGCAGTGACTTTGTCCCCAGCCGGTTTGCATTGGGAAGAAATCGACGAGGATATCTCTGTCGCAGGTCTGATCGCCGGTCGCGGTGACATGACGCGGCCATCGTCACGCGCTGCGTAATCCGGTAGATCCATTTCAGCCTGATTGCCTGTCTGGACAGCGAAGGCACAATCCCGCAAAGCGCGGGCGATCATCCTGTGCCTGACTGGACTTGCCCATGAGCTTCAACACCTTTGGCCGCGTGTTTCGCTTTACCACCTGGGGGGAAAGCCACGGCCCTGCGCTGGGCGCGATAGTCGATGGGTGTCCTCCGGGGTTGAGCCTGAACGAGGCGGACATCCAGCCGTTTCTCGATGCGCGCCGCCCCGGCACATCGCGCTTCACCACGCAGCGGCAGGAGCCCGATGCGGTGCGCATCCTGTCGGGCGTGTTCGAGGGTCGTACCACCGGCACGCCGATTTCGCTGATGATCGAGAATGTCGATCAGCGGTCCAAGGACTATAGCGAGGTCGCCAAGGCCTACCGCCCCGGGCATGCCGATTATGCCTATGACAAGAAGTACGGCTTTCGCGATTATCGCGGCGGGGGCCGGTCGAGCGCGCGCGAAACCGCCGCGCGGGTGGCGGCGGGCGGGGTCGCCCGGCTGGTGATCCCGGAGGTGACCCTGGTCGCCTATGTCGCCGAATTGGGCGGTGACAGCATCGACCCTGCCCGCTTCGATGCTGCCGAAATCGCGCGCAACCCGTTCTTCTGCCCCGATCCCGAGGCTGCAAAGCGCTGGGAGGCCAAGGTCGATGCCGCACGCAAGGCGGGCAGCTCGCTGGGCGCCGTGGTCGAGTGCGTCGCAACCGGTGTTCCCGCAGGCTGGGGCGCACCGCTCTATGCAAAGTTGGACAGCGAACTGGCCGCAGCGTGCATGTCGATCAACGCGGTCAAGGGTGTCGAAATCGGCGACGGCTTTGCCGCCGCGCGGCTCAGTGGAGAACGCAACGCCGACCCGATGCGTCCGGGCGCCGACGGCGATCCGGAATTCCTCGCCAACCATGCCGGCGGTATCGCGGGCGGCATTTCGACCGGGCAGCCGGTGGTGGTGCGCGTCGCGTTCAAGCCGACCAGTTCGATTCTCACCCCGGTCGAGACGATCACGAGAGACGGCGATGCCAGTGAGATCGTGACCAAGGGCCGCCACGATCCGTGCGTAGGGATTCGCGGCACCCCCGTGGTGGAAGCGATGGTCGCGCTGGTGCTCGCCGACCAGAAGCTGCTGCACCGCGCCCAGTGCGGCTGACCTGACCATCCGCCGGCACCAACTACCGTTGACGTAAACGTAACAATTTATCGCAGGGTGATTGCCTCTCGCCCGCTTCTGTGTCTAGCATGTCTCCATAAGCAGTCACCCGTCCCCATGGGCAGAAGGTGGCGCGACTGGAGAGTGAATGACCGCAACCCCCACAGGGGCAGGCGAAGCGTTGCCGCCGCCCACAACATCCGCGTCTCCGCCGCTTTCACCGGCAGCGCCCACCACCGCCGCCGTTCCGCGCGTGATGCTGTGGACGTTGCTCATCATCTATATCTTCAACTTTCTGGACCGGCAGATCGTCTCGATCCTGGCCGAGCCGATCAAGCGCGATTTCGGGCTGAGCGACACGCAGCTCGGGCTGATGACCGGGCTGGCGTTCGCGCTGTTCTACACGCTGCTCGGCATCCCGATCGCGCGCTATGCCGACAAATCGACCACCAACCGGGTATCACTGATCGCGTGGTCGGTGGCGATCTGGTCGGCGATGACGATGGCCTGCGGACTGGCGCGAACCTTCCCCCAGCTGCTCCTGGCGCGGGTCGGAGTCGGCGTGGGCGAAGCGGGGTGCACCCCGGCGGCGCACTCGCTGATCAGCGACTGCGTGCCGCCTGAGAAGCGCTCGTCTGCGATCGCGTTCTATGGACTGGGCATTCCCATCGGGTCGCTGCTCGGCATGGTGATCGGCGGCGGGCTGGCGGATGCCTTTGGCTGGCGCACGGCGTTCATGGCGGTCGGCATACCCGGTATCGTGCTCGCGCTGCTGGTTCCGTTTCTGATGAAGGAACCGCGCCGCGCCGGGATGGTCGCAGGCGCAAAGCAGCCGGCTGCCAAATTGCAGGTCCCGGTTGGCGCGGCGCTGCGCGAACTGGCAACCTCGCGCTGTTTCGTGCTGCTGTGCCTGGCCGGCGGCGTCACCGCGTTCCTGTCCTATGGCAAGGCGGTCTGGGTCGCCGTGCTGTTCATCCGCACGTTCGAGCTCAGCCCCGGTGAGACCGGCCTGTATCTGGGCGTCAGTGCAGGCGTCGCGGGCATGATCGGCACATGGCTGGGTGGCAAGCTTGCCGATCATTTCGGCAAGCGCGACCGCAGGCACCTGCTCACCGGCCCGGCAATCGCGATGGCGGTGGCGGCACCGATCCTGTTCCTCGCTTATTCCGCCACCGACTGGCGCGTGGCATTGGCTTTGCTGTTCCTGCCGACGATCATGAACGCGATGTACTACGGCCCGGCATATGCGTGCGTTCAAGGGCTGGTCCGGCCCGAGCTGCGCGCGGTCGCAGCATCGGTGATGGTGTTTGCGCAGAACCTGATCGGGCTGGGCCTGGGTCCGCTGCTGTTCGGCATGATGTCGGACGGGTTTCAGCCGCTGGCGGGCGCGGACAGCGTCCGCTGGGTACTGTACGGCGCAGCGTGGCTTGGGCTCATCCCGGCATTTCTGTTCTGGCGGGCCAGTTTGCGGCTGACACGGGAACTCAAGAGCGGGTAGAGCGTGGTGCGATAATGTGGTGAAGGGGGACCACACGGCACATGGATGAGATCCGCCAGTTCATCGAAACATGGCAGGCCCAGATCGGGTTGGTCATCCTGGGGCTGATGTTTGTCGGCTTTGTCATGGAACGCTTCCCCGCAGCCGTCGTGGCGATCCTGGGCGCGTGCACGTTCCTGTTTTTAGGGATCATCGACTCCAAACAGCTGTTCTCGGCATTCTCGAACAGCGCGCCGATCACCATCGGGGCGATGTTCATCCTTTCGGGCGCGCTGCTGCGCACCGGGACGATCGACGCGATTGCAGGCGCGATTATCCAGCGCGCTGCCCGACGCCCCAAGCTGGCAGTCGCAGAGATGTTCTTGGGCGTTTATGTCGCCTCGGCCTTCATGAACAATACGCCGGTCGTGGTGGTGATGATCCCGATCATCCTCAAGCTGGCACAGGCGACCGGCTTTTCGGCCAAGAAGCTGCTGATCCCGCTGAGCTTCGTGTGCATTCTGGGCGGCACCACGACGCTGATCGGCACCTCGACCAACCTGATCGTCGATTCGGTCGCGCGCAGCAATGGTCTCGAACCGTTCGGCATCTTCGAAATCACCCCTTATGGCCTTATTGCAGGCGTGGCCGGGATGATCATGCTCGCGGGTTTCAGTTCCTGGTTGCTGCCCAAGGACGACGAAGGGCTTGCAGGAAACGCAAGCGACGAGCTTTTCCTGACCGAACTGACCATTCGCAACGCATCGACATTGCGCGGCAAGGCGCTGGCCGACACCGCAATCGCCAAGCGCTCCAAGATCTCGGTCACCGCGATAAAACGCGATGGTCGCTATATCCGGCACAACCTGTCTGCAGAGGTCCTGCAGGCCAACGATGTGCTGGTGATCCGCACCGAGCTTCCCGAACTGATGTCGCTGCGCAAGAGCGCCGACTTCAAGGTAGGGATCGTCCGCAAAGGCGATGTCGGCGCGATGGGCGAGGTGGTCGTCGAGGCCATGGTCGCCCCCAGCCACCCCAGCATCGGCAACCGGCTGTACGACATCCCGTTCCTGTCGATGCTCAACGTCCGGGTGCTGGGGTTGAGCCGCTATCGCAACCTGCCCCGATCCGACCTGCCCAACGCCAAGATCCACGCCGCCGACAAACTGGTGGTGACCGGATCAAAGGCGGATATCGCGCGGATGTATGAGAACCCCAACCTGTTCGGCGTGATGAACACCAACGCACGCGCCTTCCGCCGCGACAAGGCGCCGCTGGCGATCGGTGCGCTGGCCGCTGTCGTCATCCTCTCGGCGCTCAACGTCGTGGCGATCGAGGTCGCGGCCATCCTCGCGGTCGGCTTCATCCTGATCGCCCGCTGCATCGATGCCGAAGAGGCATGGAGTTCGATCGATGGCAATGTGCTGGTGCTGATCTTCGGCATGCTAGCTGTCGGGCTGGCGCTCGAACAGGCGGGCAGCGTCACGGTCGTGGTGAACACCCTGGCACCTTATCTGGCCGACGTTCCGGTATGGGCAGTGGTGTTCTCGGTCTATGTGTTGTCGGTACTGTTGACCGAGATCATCACCAACAACGCGGTCGCGATTCTCGTCACCCCGATCGTCATCAAGCTGGGGACCGACCTTGGCATCGACCCGCGGCCGCTGGTCATCGCCGTGATGTTCGCAGCCTCGGCCAGCTTCGCCACTCCGATCGGCTACCAGACCAACACCTTGGTCTATGCTGCCGGCGGCTACCGCTTCACCGATTTCTTCAAGGCCGGCATTCCGCTGACCGTTGGCGTCGGGGTGGCAACCTGTTTTGCGATCGTGGCGTTCGGCTGAGATACCACCGCGCTTGCGAAGACGCGGCGCGGTGTCTAGCGTCGGGCGCTGGTGCTGAGCAGGGGATGCAAGTTGGGATTCTGGTTTCGTATTCCGCTGTGGCAGCGGGTTATTGCTGCACTGGTGCTCGGCATCATTACCGGTCTGGTCTGGGGTGAAGGCGCGGTCGCGATCAAGTGGATCGGCGATCTGTTCATCCGCGCGATCAAGATGCTGGTCGTGCCTCTCATTTTCTTCTCGCTGGTCGCAGGCGTCGCTTCGATCGGCGATATCCGCAAGCTCGGCGCAGTCGGCGGCCGCGCGATGCTGCTGTTTCTGGTCACCGGCCAGCTTGCGGTCATCCTGGGGCTGACGCTGGCCACTTTGGTGCAGCCGGGCATAGGCGTGGATGCAAGCCTTGCCGGAGTCAGCACGGTGGCGCCCCCGCCCGAAACGTCCGCCACCGACATGATCCTGAAGATGGTCCCGGAAAACGTCGTCCAGGCCATGGCGACAATGGATGTGCTGGCGCTGATCGTCTTTTCGCTACTGCTCGGCATCGGCATCCTGATGGCGGAAAAGGACGGCGAGCCGGTCGCCAGGATCTTCGATTCGGGCGCAATCATCATGCAGAAGGTGACCATTCTGGTCATGGAACTGACCCCGTTCGGGGTGTTCGCGCTGATGGCGTGGGTGGCTGGGACCTTCGGGTTCGAGGGGCTTATCCCGCTCGCCAAGCTGGTCGCGCTCAATTACATCGGCTGCGCCATCATCATGCTGGTGATGTATTCGGCGATGATCAAGTTCATGGCCAAGCTGCCGGTGATCGATTTCTTCCGCGGCATGATCGATGCGATCGCGGTGAGCTATTCCACCGCCTCCTCCAACGCCACCCTGCCCGTCACGCTGCGCTGCACCCAGCGCAACCTGGGCGTATCGCCCAGCGTCTCCAGCTTCGTGGTATCGCTGGGCGCGACGATCAACATGAACGGCACCGCGATGTATCTGGGTCTGGCGACGCTGTTCGGCGCCCAGATCTTCGGTGTCGATCTGAATTGGGGCGATTATGCGATGATTGCCCTGACGTCCACGTTGGGGGCGGTCGGTGCGGCTGGCATACCTGGCGCAGGGCTGATCATGATGGCATTGGTGTTCGGTTCAGTCGGCGTGCCGCTCGAGACGATCGCGCTGGTCGCCGGCGTCGATCGCATCATGGACATGATCCGCACGACCACCAACATCACGGGCGATGCAGCGATCGCGGTGACGGTGGCGGCGATGACGGGCGAACTGAACCGCGAAGAAATGATCTCGGACGACGATATCTGACGTCGGTATCTCACGACGGTGCGGGATGATGGGATCAGCCGTCCTTGGACTTTTTGACGAGCTTGACCGGAGTGAATTCCCCAAGACCGCAACTTGCCCCGCGATTGAGGGTGCCGCCGAAATTCTGCAGCACGGTGATGATATCGACGTTGCACAGCTGGGTCAGCGACGTCGAATAGGTGAACGCCCGCTCGAACCCCAGACCGCCGCATTGATACGGCAGTTCGTTGCGATAGACCTGGCCGTTGTTCAGGATGAAATCGATCGTGCGGTCGTCGCGCACCTGGCTGCTACGGATTTGCGAGAGGTTGATGCAGCTAACCGGATCGCCGGTCACCTCTGCCGCCGGAACGCGCGATTTCGGCGCGTTCGACTGGGCCGTTGCCAAAGGCTGCAGCGCAAACAGCGCTGATCCGCTGGCGATCAGTCCAGCACCTATCAATCGGCGGCTCATCGGCATGGTGACAGTCCTTCCGGTATCATCATCATCCAAGATACTCGAACCGATCTTGCATGACGATGAACAAACCGCAGTGTTACCCGGCGACCATCTCCGCAAGCACCGCCAGACAATCATGCGCCAACAGCTTGGAGCGTTCAGGGCTCCATCCCTGATCCGGATCGGGCAGGTCGTCATTGTCCTTGAACGGCATTTCCAGCGTCATTGCGACGCAGCCGTGCGAGGGGCCGAAGCGTTCGGCGAGCTGGTTGGTCGACATCGACAGATTGGCCCGGCCCGCCGGTGCGCGGGGATAGCCTTGGCTGGTCTGGAAATCGGGGGTGCGGGCGGCAAGCAGGTTACGGAACCGGTCATAACGGGCCCCCTGATCGTCGGTCCATGAGGGAATGCCCTCGAACCCTGCGATAAAGACATGCGGGATCGCCTCGTCGCCGTGCACGTCCATCGCCCAATGAACCCCGGTCGCGTCCATCGCATTGCGTACGCACAGCACCTCGGGACTGCGCTCGGCGTTCGGCTCGTGCCATTCGCGGTTGAGGTTCACGCCGACTGCATTGGTGCGCAGATGGCCGCGCGCCGATCCGTCGGGGTTCATGTTGGGAACGATGTGCAGCGTGCATTTGCTGCGCAGCAGCCGCGCATGCGGGTCGGCAGGATCGGTCAGCTTCTCGAGCGCGCCTTCCATCCACCATTCGGCCATGCTTTCGCCAGGATGCTGCCGGGCATAGAACCACACCTGCAGCGGCCCCTCGCCCATCTCGATAACGTCGATCGGCTGGCCTTCGATGCTCTGCCCCAGCTCACGGTGGCGCACGCCGGTGCGGCTCGCCATCTCTGCAATCAGATCATGGTGCCGCTCGATCGAATAGGGCGCGAAATAAGCGAACCAGGCGAGGCCGCCGGTCATCTGGTAGCGGATGGTGAGTTCACCGGCTGCAACGTCATAAGACGTGTCGGTGCGGCCCCAGAAATCCCGGTCTTCGCTGACGCATGCGCGATAATTGGGCCAGCCGCCGGGATAGGCCGAATCCTTGAGACCGGTGATCACCAGTTCCAGCTCGTCGCCCGGCTGGGCGGCAACACGGAAATGGAACCACTGGAAAAAGTCCGAATCCTTGTCCTTGCGAATCGCGAGTTCGGCGCGCCAGGCGCCAGATGGTGCCCGGGAAATCGAATGAACGACGATGTTACCGGAATCAAAAGCGCACGAAATACTGGGCGGAGTGTCTTGGGTCATGGGACCCTGATAGTCGCTCCAGATTCACCGGGAAAGCCGGTAAAAAGACCTTGCGCAAGTTTCGCCGAGTTGAGCTGGGTCTCGGCCATCGGCGTCCCCGCCTTCGCCTCGACCATGGCGCGGCCCTCCCAAAGCACGGTGCCGTCACCCGATCGGATGTTGGCGAACAGTTCGGTCGCGATCCGGTCCTTGGGCCGCCCGCCGAGGTTGATACCGACGCCGACTCCAACGCCCGACCCGAAACCGCCGGTTCCGCCGCCAACCCCGACGCTCACCGGATTGCGCTCGCCACCGACGGGCGACAATACGGCACGTTCGACGCGAATGTCTGCCGTTTGCGTATCGCGGCCCGGCGCAGCCCCAACGGGCAACACCTGATAGCCGACCCGCTCAAGCTCGCGTTCAACTGCGGCGGCATAGCTGCGATATTCCAGCGAGTTCGGATCCATCCCCTCGCCGGCGGTCACGCGAATCGCGCCTCGGCCCAATTCCGCTGCACGGTCGGGCGAGACGAACCGCACGGCCTCGACGGGGCCAGCCGGCGAAACGCATGCGCCCGTCAACGAGGCCATAACAATGGCCACACTCACCGCGATGCTGCGGGATGTGCATGAAAAGCCCATGATGTTCGCACCCTTTTCTGTCTCGCGAGCGCAGCCCGCCATATGCGTGCCTAACGCAACCGGTGATGAATGACCAATGAAGCGGATAAAAAAGGGTTCCACGGTCGGCAGCGATGCTTGACTTTGCCTGCCCTGCCACGTATCCGCGCCGCTTTCCGGCATGGAAGTTCCAGCACGGCATTCGCGTCTTGTACGCGCGGTTGTCAGGCGCTTTCGCTGCACCAGAAGTTTCAATCAAGGGCCTGAACGTCATGAAGATTCGCAATTCGTTGAAGTCGCTCAAGGATCGTCACCGCGACAACCGCGTGATCCGTCGTCGCGGCCGCACCTATGTGATCAACAAGACCAATCGTCGCTTCAAGGCCCGCCAGGGCTGATCTGGCTCGCGTGCACCGTGCAGGTGCGCGCAGGTCTTTGAAGGTACGAAATTCATGCAAAGGCTCCGGCAGGCTCCGGGGCCTTTTGCTTGCGCGTCGAACGGAGACATGATGCAGCCTGTAGACACGATCATCTTTGACGTCGGCAACGTGCTGTTCCAGTGGGACATCCGGTGCCTCTATTCCAAGCTGATCGACGATCCGGCGGAACTCGACCATTTCGTCAATCATGTCGTGACGCTGCAATGGCATGACCAACACGATGCCGGACGGCCGCTGGCCGAAATGGTGGCCGAACTGACCGCACAGTATCCCGAGCACGAACGACTGATCGCGCAATACGTGCCGCGTTGGCTGGAAACCATCCCCGGCCCCGTCCCCGGTATGCTCGATCTGGTCGAACGGCTTGCAATGAAGGGCTACCCGATTTTCGGCATCACCAACTTTGGTGTCGAGTTCTGGGACATGTTCCGCCCGACCGCACCGGTGTTCGACCTGTTCAAGGATATCGTCGTCTCGGGCGCGGAAAAGCTGACCAAGCCTGATCCCGCGATCTATCGCCTCGCCATCGACCGTTTCGGCATCGACCCGGCGCACGCGCTGTTCATCGATGACCGCGAAGCGAACATCGCAGGCGCCATTTCCTGCGGATTGCAAGGCCATGTCTTCCGCGATGCGCAGAGGCTGCAGGCTGATCTGACGGCGCGCGGGGTGCTGGAAAATCTGACTGTGTGAATGTCGCGGATTGTGGTATTTTCCGACCATGGAAATGTCGATCCGCGAAGCTCAGGCCCGTTTTTCGGAAGTCATGGCCGCAGTCATGCGCGGCGAGCGCGTGGTGATCATGCAGGATGGCCGAGCGGTTGCTGAGATGAAATCTCTGGTCCAGCGACGCAAGGGCGGAGTGAACTGGGAGGCTGGAGAAGCCCTGCGGAAGCGGCGTGGTCTGGATAAAATCGAGGGCCAGAACCTTTGGCCGCCCGAGTTCGACGATCCGGCATTCAGCCGTAGGGTACTTGGTCTCGAAGATTGAATATTCTCCTCGATACCCATTTCATTATCTGGATGGCGACCGACCCGTCGCGCTTGTTCCCCATGAACACGAAGTGCTGGATTCGGATGATAATCAGATCATCGTGTCAGCCATTTCCATTTGGGAAATCAGGCTGAAGTGGGCGCGCAGCTATTCTTCCGGGAAGCGCAAGGGCGCGCTCGATCCGATTGATGCGCCTGCATTCGTTCAATCAGCCGAGTTGAGCCTGCTCATGCCCGATCCTGAAACCGCCGCGATGCCGCTGCTTGCCCCCCCTGAACCACAAGGACCCCTTCGACGAACTTCTGCTCGTCCAGGCGCAGCAGAGCGGGGCGCGGCTGTTTACCCGCGACCGTTTGTTGCTCGCCCACCCGCTGGCGTATCAGTCCCAGCCTTCCCCTTAATCCTTGTAGCCCTTGAGCTCCTGCCCGGTCAGCGTCACGATGTGCAGCACATTGGTCGAACCCGGTGTGCCAAACGGGACGCCTGCCAGCGCAATGATCCGCCCGCCGGCCTCGCCGAAGCCGTGGCGCAGCGCCATCCGCTTGCCCTTGCCGATCATCTCCTCGAAGCTGCCGATATCGCGGGTCACCACCGGATAGGCACCCCACAGCAGCCCGACGCGGCGCGCGGTTTCGCGTGACGGAGTCAGCACCATGATCGGCACCGAGGGCCGCTCGCGCGACACGCGCCGCGCGGTCGAGCCCGACAAAGTGAAGCACACGATCGCGCTGACCCGGACAGTCTTGGCGATCTCGCTGCACGCCGCCGACAGCGCGTCCGCCGTGGTCGAATCAGGCAGGGTCTCGATGAAATGCACCCGCGCGGCATAGCCGGGGTCGCTCTCCACCTGGGTCGCGATCCGGTCCATCATGCTGACGGCCAGTTCGGGCCAGTCGCCTGCAGCGGTCTCGGCCGAGAGCATGACGGCATCGGCGCCATCATAGACCGCGTTGGCGACGTCTGACACCTCGGCGCGGGTCGGCGACGGGCTGGTGATCATCGATTCGAGCATCTGGGTCGCGACCACCACCGGCTTGCCCGAGCGGCGCGCGGTCTCGACGATACGCTTCTGCATCACCGGTACGTCCTCGGGAGCCATTTCCACGCCCAGATCGCCGCGTGCGACCATCACCGCATCGGACAGCTCGATGATCTCCTCGAGCGAGTTCAACGCTGCGGGCTTTTCGATCTTGGCGATCAGGGCCGCCCTCCCCCCGATCAGGCTGCGCGCCTCGGCGACATCGTCGGGACGCTGCACGAAACTGAGCGCGATCCAGTCCGCCCCCATTTCCAGCGCAAACGCCAGGTCGCGGCGGTCCTTTTCGGTCAGCGCGGCCATCGGCACCAGGCTGTCGGGAACATTCAGCCCCTTGCGATCCGAAATGAACCCACCGACCTCGACCGAGCACAGGATCTCGCTTTCGCCGGGGCGCAGCACGCGCAGCACCATCTTGCCATCGTCGATCAGCAGCCGCTGCCCCTTGTCGAGCGCGGCGAAAATCTCCTTGTGCGGGAGATAGGCACGCTCGTCATTGCCCGGTTCGGGGTTGGAATCGAGCGTGAAATGCTGGCCGTGCTTGAGGAAGGCCTTGCCCCCCTCGAACGTGCCGACGCGCAATTTGGGGCCCTGCAGATCGCACAGGATGGTGATCGGCCGCTGCAACCTGGTCTCGATCTGCCGGATGCTGTTGATCGTCGCGGCGTGGGTGGCATGGTCGCCATGGCTCATGTTGACGCGAAACGCATCCGCACCGGCGCGAAACAGCTTTTCGATCATCTCCGCGCTGCTGCTGGCGGGCCCCAGCGTCGCGAGAATCTTGACCTTGCGGTTGCGCTTGACGATAGTCTTGCTCACTGAAACTCCTCGAACTGGCTGAACCGCGAACGCGTGCGCCGCGGCGGTATGTCGTTGTGATACTTAGGCCAGAGCATGATCAATCGCAAAACCGATCTGGAAATAATATGATGAAACATTCCGACCCTGCCTCGCCTGTGCCACCGGTCGATGTGGATATTCCCGACGATGTCGCCGCCGCCGCCTTTCGCCGCCTCGTGCGCCATTTGCGCCACCGGCATGATGCTCAGAACATCGATTTGATGGGGCTGGCCGGCTTCTGCCGCAACTGCCTGGCCGATTGGGTGCAGGAAGCTGGCGGGGCCGACGATCGCGATGCTGCACGCCGCCTGATCTACGGCATGGACTTTGCGACATGGAAAGAGCGCTATCAGGGCGAGGCCAGCGAGGAACAGCTTGCCCGGATGAAGGAAAGCGTAGCGAAGAACGCCGACCACCCTTAAGGGGGCGATCCACCATTTTCGCGGCCGGAGATTCGCCGGGCGCGCCACCCAAACGAAAGACACATCATGAGCGAAACCATGTCCGCCGACGACCAGCTGCGCCTCTTCATCGAGCGTATCGAGCGGCTTGAAGAAGAAAAGAAGGGCGTCGCCGACGACATCCGCGACACCTATTCCGAGGCCAAGTCGCAAGGCTACGACCCCAAGATCATGCGCCAGGTCGTTCGCCTGCGCAAAATGGAAGCGCACGATCGCCAGGAAATGGAACTGATCCTGGAAACCTACAAGGCTGCGCTGGGCCTGGGATGATCTCATGACCGCGGCGCTGCACATCCGTGATGCCCAACCGGCAGACGGCGCAGCGATCGCGGCCATCTATGCGCCGTTCGTCGCCGATGGCTGGGTGAGCTTCGAGACCGAAGCGCCCGATGCGGGCGCGATGACGGCACGGATCGCCGAATACGGCAGTTCGCACGCGTGGCTGGTGGCCGAGCTCGACGGCATCATCGTCGGATACGCCTATGCCAGCCCGCACCGCACCCGCGCCGCCTATGCGACATCGGCGGACATCGCGATATATCTGGCGCGCGATGCGCAGGGGCGCGGCCTGGGCCGTTTGCTTTATACCGCGTTGTTCGAGCGGCTGCGCAGCCGGTCCATCCACGCGGTGTTCGCCGGAATCGCCCTGCCCAACCCCGCCAGCATCGCGCTGCACGAAGCGATGGGCATGACCCCGGTGGGGATTTACCGCGAGGTCGGCTGGAAGCTAGGCGCCTGGCGCGACGTTGGCTGGTGGCAGCGGTTGCTATGAACCACAGGGCTGGTGTAAAGGCGCCCACCAGCATTCGCATCACCTCAACTGAACAGGCAGACATCCGCCATGGCAGGCCATAGCAAATTCAAGAACATCATGCACCGCAAGGGCGCGCAGGACAAAAAGCGCTCGGCGATGTTTTCCAAGCTCAGCCGCGAAATCACCGTGGCTGCCAAGATGGGCATGCCCGATCCCGACATGAACCCGCGCCTTCGCCTCGCGGTCAACGCCGCCAAGGCGCAGTCGATGCCCAAGGACAACATCCAGCGCGCGATCGACAAGGCCTCGGCCGCCGGCGGGGAAGATTACGAAGAGATCCGCTATGAAGGCTATGGCCCGGGCGGCATCGCGCTGATCGTCGAGGCGCTGACCGACAACCGCAACCGTACTGCCACCAACGTCCGCACCGCGTTCAGCAAGAACGGCGGCAACCTCGGCGCATCGGGGGCGGTGAGCCACGGCTTCGACCGCATGGGCCTGATCAGCTATCCCGCCAGCGTTGGCGACGAGGAAAAGGTGCTCGAAGCCGCGATGGAAGCGGGCGCGGAGGACATTGAATCGACCGAAGACGGCCACGACATCTGGACCAACATGGAAGACCTGCACGCGGTCTCCGGCGCACTGGAAAAGGCATTGGGCGAAGCCGAGAGCGTCAAGCTCGCCTGGCGCCCGCAGGTCCGCGTCGATGTCGCCGAAGCCGACGCGCAGACGCTGTTCAAGCTGATCGACGCGCTCGACGACGACGATGACGTGCAGACCGTCTGGGGCAATTACGAGGTCTCGGACGAAGTGATGGAGAAGTTGGGGTGAACTAAGAAAGCCCCTCCCCTTCAGGGGAGGGGTTGGGGTGGGGAATGGACAACAATCTGCGCCTGTTATTGTTCGCAAAAGAATTGCGCAACAACCCCACGCCCTTTGAGATCATTCTCTGGAAGTATCTGAAAAGCTCGCAACTCGGCGGTTACAAGTTTCGCCGACAGTCTGTGATCGGGCCGTTCATCTGCGATTTTCTGTGCCCGTCTAAGGGGCTCATCGTTGAAGTGGATGGTGACACGCACGACCCTATGCGCGACGCGAAACGCGATGCCGCTCTGGCCGAAATGGGATATGTCACGATGCGGTTCACGAACTACGAGGTCGGGCAGTGCCTCGAAGCCGTCTTGGACCTGATTTTGGAAAAACTTGAAACCACGCCTGATCGGTGGCCTAGGAGTTTACTTCCCCACCCCAACCCCTCCCCTGAAGGGGAGGGGCTTTGATCATCATCGGCATTGACCCGGGCCTCGGCACCACCGGTTGGGGCGTGATCCGGTCCGAGGGGAACCGTCTGAGTCACGTCGCCAACGGCCAGATCAAGACCAACGCCAAGGCCGCGCTGCCCTCGCGCCTGCTGGAACTCGACACCGCGCTCGCCACGATCCTGACCGATTACCGGCCCGACACTGCAGCGATCGAGGAAATCTATGTCAACAAGAACCCGCAATCGACGCTCAAGCTGGTGCAGGCGCGGGGCGCCCTGTTGCTTGGTCTGGCGCGGGGGGGTGTATCCATCGGCGAGTATGCGCCGCGGCTGATCAAGAAGGCCATCGTCGGCACCGGGGCGGCCGAGAAGGCGCAGATCGACGCCATGGTGCAGCGGCTCTTGCCTGGGGTCAAAATTACAGGGCCCGATGCGGCGGATGCGCTGGCGGTGGCGATCACGCATGCGCATCTGGCGGGGCATGAGAAACTGCGCTAACCCGCTCTTCTCCCGCGCAAGCGCACAGAAAGTGCCAACATGATCGCCAAACTCACCGGAATTCTCGACAGCATCGGCCCCGATCACGCGGTGATCGATGTCGGCGGCGTCGGCTATCTGGTGTTCGCATCCTCACGCACGCTATCGGGCATCGGCGCAGCAGGCGAGAAGGTCGTGCTGCACACCGAGATGCAGGTGAGCGAAAACGACATGCGGCTCATCGGCTTTGCCTCGGCCAGCGAGCGCGATGGTTTTCGTTTGCTCACTGGCATTCAGGGCGTGGGATCCAAGGTGGCGCTGGGCATTCTCTCCGCGCTAACCCCCGAAGAGCTTGCGCGTGCGGTGGCGCAGGGAGACAAGGCGATGGTAGCACGCGCGCAAGGTGTTGGGCCCAAGCTGGCGCTCCGCATCGTCAACGAGCTCAAAGACAAGATGGGCGCTCTGTCGCTGGGCCCAGCAGGCATCGGCACTCCTGCACTGGTCGGCAACCACGCCGCCGATGCGGTCTCCGCGCTGCAGAACCTTGGCTTCAAGCCCGTCGATGCCGCGCGCGCGGTGGCGGGCGCCGAGGACGAACTCGGCGAAGGCGCGAGCCTCGACGCGCTGGTGCGACTGGCTTTGAAGAAGGCGGCGCGCTAAAGAGTGAGCAGACCGCGAAAGGATCGCCCCATGCAAGTCACTGCAATTCTCACCCGAGCCGAAGAGGGCGGCTTTGTTGCATTCAATCCTGAAACAGGAACGACCAGCCAAGGGGACTCCGTGGATGATGCCATCGCCAATCTGCGCGAAGCGGTTGAACTCTATCTCGATGTGTTTCCGATGAAACTGATGGGGGCGCCCTTGGTTACGACATTCGCCGTGCAGGAAGATGCCTAAACTTCCGGTGCTCGCCGGACGGGACATTATAGCGGCTCTGGAACGACTGGGTTTTGAACAGGTGCGGCAGCGCGGAAGCCATGTTGTCATGCGCCGTGGCTCGAATGGCACCGTTGTCCCGCTGCACAAGGAAGTGAAGACAGGGACTCTTGCCGGCATCCTGAGGCAGGCGGAACTGACCCAAGACGAATTTTGCAAAGCGATCAAATGACCACAGACCGCCTCCTCACCCCCGAGCGCATCCCGGAAGACCATGATGCGGCGCTGCGTCCCAAGACGCTGGCCGAGTTCATCGGCCAGGCGGCGGCGCGCGACAATCTGCGCGTGTTCATCGAGGCGGCGCGGTCACGGTCGGAAGCGCTCGACCATGTGCTGCTGTTCGGGCCGCCGGGGCTGGGCAAGACGACGCTGGCGCAGATCATCGCGCGCGAGATGGGCGTTGGCTTTCGTGCCACCTCGGGCCCGGTCGTCGCCAAGGCGGGCGATCTGGCCGCATTGCTCACCAACCTCGAAGAAGGCGACGTGTTGTTCATCGACGAGATCCACCGGCTCAATCCGGTGGTCGAGGAAGTGCTCTATCCCGCGATGGAAGACCGCGCGCTCGACCTCATCATCGGTGAAGGCCCGAGCGCGCGCAGCGTGCGGATAGATCTGCCCGCGTTCACGCTGATCGGCGCGACGACCCGGCAGGGCTTGCTGACCACGCCGTTGCGCGACCGCTTCGGCATCCCGGTGCGGCTCAATTTCTATACGGTCGAGGAACTCGAAGCGGTGGTGTCGCGCGCGGCGCGGCTGCTGGGCCTTGCCATCGCGCCCGATGGCGCAACCGAGATCGCACGCCGTGCGCGCGGCACCCCGCGCGTCGCCGGGCGACTGCTGCGTCGGGTGCGCGATTTCGCCAATGTCGCAGGTGCGATCAGCGTCGATGCGCCCGCCGCGGATGCCGCGCTGACCCGGCTCGAGGTCGACCGGCTCGGGCTCGATGCAATGGACCGGCGTTATCTGATGATGATCGCGGACATCTATCGCGGCGGCCCTGTCGGCGTGGAAACGCTGGCTGCGGGGCTGTCCGAGCCGCGCGACACGATCGAGGATGTGATCGAACCCTATCTGATCCAGCTGGGCCTGATCGCACGCACCGCCCGCGGCCGATGCCTGAATGCGCGCGGGTGGAAGCACCTTGGGCTCAACCCGCCCGAGGGTTCGCAAGAGGGCCTGTTCGACCTCTAGACGGTCATTCTGCCGGAATCTGCACGACCTTCGTCGTCTTGCGCGCGGCAGGTTTGCGGCGGAACCAGAAGGTCCATACCGTAAGCGACCCCAGCAGCGTCAGCGCAAGGCCGACGAGCGTCATCAGCATCCGATACGGCAGCCCGCCCACTTTGGCCGCGTGCAACGGGTAAAACATGTTGAACCACTGCGCTGCTGCCGGCATCGTCAGCGCGTTGCGCGCCTCGATCAATCGGCCGGTATCTGGCGCGAACCACAAAGTCGTGCGGCCATTGGGCAGCCACTCTGCCGGCTGCTTCATCCGCATCGTGATGGGTCCGCCAGGCGCCTTCGGCAGGCTGACAATGCGGATCTCGGCACCGGGGAGGCTGTGCTGCGCGGTGCGGACGATGCGCCGCCAGTCTGGTCGCTCTGCCAGCGGGGCCGGCGCGATATCGGGGGCCTTGATTGCGGCCTCTATCGTCGCAGGGGCGGACGGGCCGAGCACCAACGCCGTCACCGGTCGGAAAATCATCGTCGTCCCGGTGAACATGGTGAGCAACAGCAACGGCGCCATGATGATCCCGAGGTCCCGGTGATGCCATACGATCGCCGATCGGGTCAGGCGTGATGGCAGCAGCCGAAAGCGGAAGGTTCGCCGAGTGCGCCACCACAGGATGGTGCCGCTGATCACGAAGAACAGCCCGCATAGCCCGGCGATCCCGATCACAATCTCGCCGGTGTCGCCCGCCAGCAGATGGTGGTGCAGATCGAACAGGAACAGCTCGGGCCGCTCCCAGAGGCTCTGCCAGGTCGCGACGACCGCCCCGTTCTGGTCTGTGTACGCCCCGCTTTTGTCCGCGAACGACAGCCGGTTGAGCCCGAAGCTGTCGCTGGCGAACAGCACGCTGGTCGGCCGCGATGCCGGGTCCGCCATGATCTGCTCGAGCGCCCCTGCAACCGCCGCATTGTCTGCCACCTGTGCATCACCGGCATGCGGCAGCATGATCCACGCATCGCGGTGGACCAGCACCGTGCCGCTCAAGCCCAGCACCACCAGCACCAGCCCGATCAATCCGCCGGTCCAGCGGTGCAGCCAGTCCAGCGTGCGCATCAGAAGCGCATGTCCCACGCCAGCGTCATTGTCCGCGCCCGCCCGGCGAAGAACGAGAGGTTGTCGGTGGGAAGCCGGACATCGCTGTTGTAGTCGATATACTGGCGGTTGAAGATGTTCTGCGCGCTCAGGATGACCCGGCCCGGCCCGACCTGATAGCCAAGATAGGCATCGGTGAGCGTGTAGCCGCCAAAGTCGTTGCGCGGATCGCGGACGAGGCCGTCGAAGGTACGCGAAAAGTAGAACTGCGTCTGAACCCGCGCCGACACCCTGCCCCGGTCGAAGCTGGCGGCGAGGTTAAGGCGGTCGGGCGAAACGTTGGTGCCATCCAGGTCGGTATCGACCCGGTCATCGGCGTTGGTGTCGGTGCGCCCGAGGATGTGCGCATAGCCTGCCGAAAGGCGCAGGCCGTCGATCGGCATCTGCACCCCCAGGTTGAGCTCAAGCCCTTCGATCTCGACGCGCTGCCGTTGGACGTCGAAAATGCCATCGGGCCGGGCCACCAGGATCTGCCCGCGCGTGCTGGTCGACCAGAAATAGGTGACGCTGGCATCAAGCGGACCGCGCTTCACCTCGGCGCCGATTTCGCGGTTGTTCGAAATGATCGGGCTGATATCCAGGAAGTTGTCGAGATCGACACCGGGCGTCCCGATGGCGCGCGTGATCCGCCCGACATCGGGCACGGTGAAGCCCTCTGCGTAGCTGGCATACAGACGGATGCCCTGCGCGGGCTCGACAATGACGCCGCCGTTGAACAGCACATCGTCGAACTTGGGGCTGCCACCGGAGACCTGCACCCCGCCACGTGGCGTGGTCGTGGTCGCCAGCGTCGTATAATCGTCGATCTTGATCTCGACATTCTCCCACCGCACCCCGCCTGCAAGCCGGAAGAGGCCATCGAACAGCCGGAGGTTGGCTTGCGCGAACGGCGCGAGGCTGCGGAAATCGGTGGGCGGAACCCAGACACGATCTGTCGCGATCAGCCGCTGCTCGGTGGTGTCATAGAGCGCATCGAAGCCGATGATCGCGGTCAGATCCTCGAAACCGGGAACGGCGCGCTCATAGCTGATCTTGCCGCCCAATTTCCGCGACCGGTTCTGCGACTGATCGAACAAGGTCCCCACCGGCGCGATGCGGACATCCTGGAACGTCGCGATCGGTGCGAGCTCACCGCCGAACGTATCGCGCGTGCGATTGAAGAACACCTGGCTGACGAAATTGCCGCTGCCAAGATCGGTATCGGTCAGCGTCAGCGCGACGCTTTCGGTGCGGTTGGCGGCAGGGTCGCCCGGAGGCGCCCCGCGCACCGCGGTGGTGGGCACGCCGGTGAGGCGGTTGCCGGCGACCGCGACGAATTCGCCATCGCCCTCGAGCTCGTAGCGGCTTGCCATCAGGTCGAGCCGCGCGGTGGAGGACAAAGCGTAGCCCAACCGCCCGAACAGCGACACGGCGTCGGAGGTCTGGGTTTCGCCCTGCGTAAGGTTGAGGCCGATGCGGCGGCCGCGTGCGTCATAGAAGACGCCGCGCCGCTCATACGATGCTCCGATGGTGGCGTCGAAGCGGTCTGCCTTGTACTGGACCAGCCCGGCAGCCTTGCCGCCAAGGCCATCCGAGCGGACATCGCCGTCGGCGGTCCCCTGCACAAGCACGCGGCCCGAAAGGCCTTCCTGCACCGGCGCGCCGACCGTGACCTGGTTGACGATCCCGCCGGTACCGCCGATCCCCTGAAGCGCGTTGGACCCGTAAATCAGCTCGACCCGGTCGACGAAAAAGCCGTCGATCGTGAAGCCGTCGCGGCTGCCGTCGCGCAATGGGGTCGATTGCGGGATGCCGTTGATCGCATAGAGCGGCGAACGACCGCGCAGCGTCTCGCCAGCGCCGGAAAGCTTGCCGCGCGTCGGCGAGAAAGACGGCGTCAGCGTCGCCACGGCATCGGTCACCGACCCCGACAGAATGATCTGTTGGTCGAGCGCCTCTTTGCTGATGATATCGATTGTCAAAGGCAGGGCACTGGCGGGGAGAACCGTGCGGGCTGCAGTCACCACGATATCGTCATCAGCCTCTGGTGCGTCGGAGCCGACGGAATCCGTTCCGACTGACTGCGCAAACGTCGGCGACGTCCAAACCGATGCCATCAGCAGCCCGACCAACACATTCTTCTTCATTGCTCACCCCTTCTCGATGGGGCGCCGATAGCAATGACGTGCCGCTAATGCAACCGATTTGCATTAGAGAACGAATGGCGTGCTGAATAGGATATATCCGGCGCGTGAGTGAGCCGGGCAAATGAAAAGGGGCGGATCTTGCGATCCGCCCCTTCCATGTTTGTACTGAAACCCGAAGGGATCAGAAGCGCAGCCGTGCAGCCACACCGAAGCGGCGACCCAGCGCGTCGTACGTCGACGGGAAGGTGTTGCCCGAGTTGAATGCGGTCGTACCGGCATCCGAACCCACCAGAGGCGGCTTCTTGTCGAACATGTTCTGCACGGTCAGCGTGACAGTCAGGTTCTCCATGAGGTCGAAACGGGTGGTGAGATCGAAGTAGTTGTACGAGCCGATCTGATTGAAGTCTTCCGTGGTGGTGTAGCCGAAGGGCGTAGCACCGCAGAAGAAGTTCGGCGAAGGGGTGGTCACACCAGCAGGACGGGGCTGGTTGCCGCATTCGCGCGCAGGATTGAAGTTCTCGTAAGTGAAGCTGTCGATATAGCGCCACAGCAGCGAGACATCGACGCCTTCAAATCCAAGAGTCACGCGCGACGTGGTCTGGAATTCCGGCTGCAACGAACCGCAGTTGTTGCTGAAGATGCCAACGCAATCGCGGTTGTCGTCGGTCGGGGTCGACTGGAAGGTCGACTTGTTGGTCCAGTTACCAACGAACGACAGCGACAGGTCAGCGAAGCCGAGGTCACGACGATAGTTCATCGTGAGATCGATACCGTCGGTTGCAAGACGTCCAAGGTTGGACAATCCGACAAACAGCCCTGGCGTGGTTGCCGGGTCGCCATTCAGGCCACCAGTGTTCGGATCGCGACGGATGACCGTGCAAGCCGGGTTGCTGACGCTGAGGTTACCGGCACCGAAGCAAGCATTGATCGCATCGTCAGGCGACGGGGTCGAAATGGCACCGGTGACCTTGATGTTGTAATAGTCAACGGTCATCGAGAAGCCAGGGATGAACGCCGGCTGGAGAACCAGACCGATCGTGTAGCTGTTCGACTTTTCAGCGCTCAATCCCAGGTTTCCGCCCGAAGTCGCATTCGCCTGGCTAGCAATTGGGACGTTGATCGAGTCGACATTGCCCGCATTAGCACCCTGAACAAGGCAGACATCACGCAGCGTTCCTGTCGGGCCGGGATTGATGCGTACGCCAGCATCGTTGATCGATGCGCAAGGATCGTTGGTGAGGCTGGTCAGGCCGGTGTTGAGTGGCGAGAACAGTTCGCTGATGTTCGGAGCGCGAACCGCACGGGCATAGAAACCGCGGATCTTGGCACCGGTCACCGGGGTCCAGCTACCGCCAGCCTTCCAGGTCGTGGTGGTGTAGCCCGGGCTGGCCGGATCGTTAACGGTGTAATCCGAATAACGGATGCCGCCTTCGACAGTCAAATCCTGGAAGAAGGGGCGATCCTGGACCAACGGAACGATGATTTCGCCGATCGCTTCGTACACGTCATATGCGCCGAAGATGTTCGGAGCGGCGCCACCGGCACCACCCAAATCGCCGCTCTGCGCCAGCGTATCCGAAGCCTGACGCGCGGTGTACTTGCGGTACTCACCGCCAACAGCGAACGAAATCGGATCGACAGCGAACGGGCTGGCAACACCGAAGTCGCCACTGATCGTCGCACGTGCCTGCGCCAATGTGGTGCGGGTCTGGACGGTCGATTCACCGGTCAGGTAATCGATCATCGCCGGGGTCAGACCACCTTCTGTCGGAGTGAAGAAGTTGGCGGGAACGCAACCAGCATTACCGCTGAGGCAGCTGTTGGGGTTGGTCGCCAACAGCGAGTCACGAACGCGCGAGTTGAGCGTGTAACCCTTGATGGTCTGCACCTGATCCGACTGGCCGTAGCTGCCGAACACATCAAAATCGATCGTGTCGGTGATGCCGCCGCGCGCACCCAGCTTATAGTCAAATACAGTGTTGACGTAGTTGGAGATACGCGGGCCGGCCTCAACCGCACGACGGAACAGAGCCGTGGTAACCGTGCGATAGTTGGGGTCGGTCGGGCTGGTTGCCGTTGCAGCAGCGGTACACTGCGCCGCAGTCAGCGGCTGACTGCCGGTGGTGGCCGGATCGAAGTCAAAGGCGTTGCAGAACTGGTTGCGGATGCCGGCGGGCAGGAACGGATTGCTCAGAGGAATGGTGACGCCGATGCCGAATGCGCCCGAAGGAGCGATGATGGTGTCGACGGTGTTCTTCGAGAACAGACCGCGGGTGTAGACTTCAAGGCCATCGGACACTTCATACTTCGCCTGACCGAAGATGTTGAAGCGCTCGAACGGGGTCTGGAAGATGTTGTCCGGCGAGAAGTTGAACGGCGCATAGGTACCAACCAAAGTCTGACCATTTGGCGCAATCTGCAACGTTCCCTGGCCTGGAATGGTCAGACGCGAGGGAACGGCAGTGCCCGAACCTGCAGCTGCACCGGTTACCGAACCGATGGTGTTACGGCCGATCTGGCGATCACCCTGATACACGGGGTCAGCCTGCTGATAACCGATGCCGAGAACGACGTTACCGCGGCCATCGTCGAAGTTCGCACCGGTCGTGATATCGATACGGACGGTGTGACCATCGCCCCGCTCGGTGATCTGGGTACCGGCATTGACTTCGAGACCAGCGAAATCCTGACGCGTGATGAAGTTGATGACGCCCGAGATAGCGTCAGCACCGTAGGTGGTCGACGAACCACCGGTCAGCACTTCGACGCGCTCGATCAGTGCCAGCGGCACGTTGTTGAGGTCGAAGCGACCGACGAGATCGGCAGGGACGACGCGCGCGCCATCGAGCAGCACGACGTTGCGGTTCGAGCCGAGGCCACGCAGGTTGACGAACGAGTTACCGCCGTTGCCGTTGTTCACGGCCGAACCGATCGAGGGGACGATACCCGGAATTTCACGGAGAATTTCTTCAGCAACGTTCGACTGCAGCAGCTCGATTTCGTCCGAAGACGTCACGTTCACCGGCGCGGCGCGCTGAATGTTGGGGTTGGAGATCAGGGTACCGGTAACCACGATCGTCGAATCGCTGGGCGATGACGTGGTCTGATCCTGGTCCTGTGCGAAGGCGGGCGTTGCCAGCGATGCTGCACCGACAAGAAGGCTGGTGCCCAGCAGGCTAAGCTTAAATTGCGTTTTCATGTTCTGATTTCCCCTTGATCGCCCTGCCTGATCGACATGGCTAAACCCAGTTCTGGAGGGTCTTTTTGCCCCGCCATGTCATTTGTGTAGGCCAAAGGTCGAAAGCTGCGCAACCTTGACGCACGGGATTCCAACGCTTTTCCGGCGGATGTAGCATAAAAGTCACACGCGTTTCATTGCACTGCAGCATCAATCTGCTTGGGCGGCGGGTTTGACATCAACTGCCGCAGACGCCCGCCAAGCCGCAGGCCAACCGATGCCTGCAAAAGCATTTTTCACTTTTGGCTGCGGTGCGCTATGGCAGATGCCTACCCTGAAAGATGAAGAGGCAAGAAGGCATGCGGCACGCAAGACACAGTTGGGCATTGGCAGCATTGGCGGCCCTCGCGGTTTCCGCGCCCGTCAACGCGCAGGAACGTAACAGGCCGGCGCCGCCCCCCTCCCCCGAGCTGTTCGAGGCATTGAAGGCCTGTCGCGGAATCGCCGACAGCAGCCAGCGACTGGCCTGTTTCGACAGCGCGTCGGCAAGCCTGTCGGCCGCGGTGGAAGCAAAGCAGATCGTCGTGATCGAGGACAAGGAGGTCAAGAAGACCAGGCGCTCGTTGTTCGGCTTCAGCCTGCCCGATCTTTCGATCTTTGGTGGCAGCGCCAACGACAGCGAGGAAGACAAGACGCTGGTGACCACGATCAAGAGCCTGGGCCGCGCCGAGGGTGGGCGCTGGAACATCACCATCCCCGAAGGCGCGGTGTGGCAGACGACCGAGTCGATGATGATCGACCCGGCGGTCGGCGACGCGGTGGAGATCAAGGCGGGCGTGATGGGCGGCTATTTCCTGAAGGTCCGCAACAAGCGGGCGGTACGCGCCAAGCGGATCCAGTAAACGCCCTCCCCCCACAAAGCAAAAAAGGCGGCGCTCCCTTGGGAACGCCGCCTTTTTTGTGTGCCCACTCTCCGTCACGAAGACGAAGAGTGGGGTGTCAGGCATCAGAACTTCGCTTCAGCTCCGACGTAGAAGAAACGTCCGACGTTGTCGAAAGTACCCGAGCCCACCGTGGTGCCATCGAGACCCAGCGGCGGCTGGCGATCGGTCAGGTTGTCGATGCCGCCATAGAAGCGGAACCGATTGTCGATATCCACGCCTGCGCGGATGTTATGATAGACCACGCGGGGGTAGAAATCGCGGGGGAACTGATCGGGGTTCGTCGGCGGACGACCCTGGATGGTGCGGACCGATTCGATCGTGCCGATCGACTGCTTGTCGATGTAGCGCATACGATAACCGATATCGAAGGCACCGAAGTCCAGATCGGCGCTGAACGTGCCGGCCCAACGCGGATCACCGAGTTCGAACAGCACCTGATCGCGGAAGCTTGGATCGTTGATATCGGTGAAGTTGTCACGACGGATCACGTAGGACACCACACCACGCAGATTGAGGCGCGTGCTGCCGTCGGTGACGGTGTAGCTGATGTCGGCATCGATGCCCGAGGTCTTCTGCTTCGCAAAGTTGAACGGACCCGAGAGGAACGAAGCATCGGTCGGGGCAACCGGGTACGAAACCGTCCCGCCGCCAACGACCCGGTTTTCCTGGCCCCGGAAGGTGCCATCCGGACGGCGGAAGACCGCATCGCAGAACGGGTTGTTGATGCCGCTCGGATTGTCATAGCACTGATTGATGATCGTCTGTGCACCCAGCGAGAAGATCACGTTGTCGATGGTGATATTGTAGTAATCGACCGAAAGCGTCAGGCCGGGGATGAAGCGCGGCTGCGCCACGAACCCGGCAGTGTAGCTGGTGCTGCGCTCTTCCGACAGGTTGGCATTGGAGCCATTCAGGCCGCGGATGCCCGATGCCGGAACGTTGGTGAACGGCACGGTGACCCCGCCGACCACTTCGGTAACCGGAACCCCGGCCGCTGCGCAGTTGCGCACCCGGTTGGGGTTGTTGTTGATGTTGTTCTGCGAGCAGGGATCGACCAGGCCGTTGAGGAAGGTCTGGCTAGGTTCGGCGAACAGGTCGGTCTGTGTCGGGATACGCACCGAGCGGGCATAGCTGCCGCGGATACGCAGGTCCGGAACCGGCGCCCAGACACCGCTCACATTGTAGGTGTAGATGGTGCCCGAGTTGCCGATGTTATAGTCGGCAATACGACCCGCGCCTTCGAGCGACAGTTCATGGAAGAACGGCATGTCGGCCAGGATCGGGATACGGATTTCGCCGAAGCCTTCATAGCTCTTCAAACGCGGGGGATCGAAGACCGGGATCGCGTTGAGGAAGGTCACGCCCGAACGGGTCTGGGCATCGAATGCCGAAAACGCCGATTCGTTGCGATGCTCGCCACCGATCGCGAAGCTGATCGGACCGCCGGGAAGTTCAAACAGCTGTCCAAGGTTGCCCGAGACGAACGCAGTTGCGTTGATCTGCTCGGCATTCTGCTGGCGGGTCGAGTCCACGATGAAATAGTTCAGCGCGGCCTGCGAAGGCTGGCCATTGCCAAACAGGTTGACGGGAACGCACGAGGGATCGTCGTTGGCGGTGCTGGCGTCCGCATTGATGCCGCAGACGATCTGACCGGCCGCGTTGCGGACGGCGTTGATCGAATTGGCATAACGCGTACGGTGCAGGTTGCCCTCGGTCCGGTAGAAGGTTTCGAGACGCCCGTAGTTCAGCGCGACTTCATACTTCCAGTCATTGTTGAACGTGCCCTCGATACCACCGACGATGCGGAAGGTTTCGCGCTGGTGGTCTTCGCCGCGACCGCCGAAATCGACGTTGAAACGCTGTGCGGTGAAGGTGGTGGCACCCGGCGCAAGCGACTGGACCAGGGTGTCACGTGCCTGCGCGGTCAGGAACGGGTTGTTGATGCTGAAGGTGTTGTTGAAGAAGGTCGGCTGACCTTCCTGGATCGCGTTGATGCGGACATACTTCGATTCCAGGAACACGCCAAACGCTTCGCTGAATTCGTAACGGGCGAGACTGTTGACCGCGATCCGCTCCAGCTGAGGGTTGAGCTGACCGGTCAGCCGCAGCGTGGAACCGAGGCCGCCTTGCGAGTTGCCCGAACCGACGGTGCGGAAATCCTGGGTCGGCTCGTTGCGCGCCAGCGTGCCATCGGGCATGAACACGAAGGTGTAGCCCAGTGCCTGGCCAGTGTTGCCGAGCAGGCCGTTGCAGTTCAGCGCGCGACGTGCGGCGGTGGCGGCAGATGCGGCGGGGCAAGCGGAGGTATAGAGACCGCCTTCGGAGATGGTGATGTTGCGGATACCGCGCAGGAAGGTGTTGTCAGGGATGCCGTTGCCAGCAGCCGGCTCACCGATGGTGTTTTCGGTCAGCTGGAACTGGTTGCGTCCCGAAAATGCGCCATACTGACGGTCACGATCGGTATAATACAGGTCGTTCTGGAACGAGTATTCCATGTTGACCGCGACGTTGCCGCGGCCTTCGGAGAAGTTCTGGCCTGCCGTCAGCGATGCGAAATACGATCCGCGATCCTTCTGGCTGGAGATGCCGCCCTGGGTGCGCAGGGTGATGCCCTCGAAATCGCGCTTCAGGATGAAGTTGACGACGCCGGCGACGGCATCGGCACCGTACACAGCCGCGTTGCCGCCGGTACCGATATCGACGCGTTCGACCAGATCGGTCGGGATGGTGTTGATGTCGACGCTGGTGGGGACACCCGGCTGCGACGTGATGTGGCGACGACCATTGACCACGACGAGCGTACGATTCGTGCCCAGACCACGCAGATCGAGCAGGTTAAGCCCGGCGGTGCCGATAAACCGCGTCGAGTTCGACTGCGAGAAGGTCGAGCGCAGGGCGGGCAGTTCGTTGAGCGCATCGCCCAGCGAAACGTCGCCGCCGCTCGGAAGATCGGCGATGGTGATCGAGGTTACCGGTGAAGGCGAAGAGAGGTTGGGACGCTCGATGCGCGACCCGGTGACAACGATGGCTGTCGCTGCGACCTCCGAAGATGCAGCAGCTTCCTCCTGCGTTTCCTGATCCTGGGCGAAAACGGGCGTGGTCGCCATGGCTGTTCCGAGGACAGTCGTTGCGACGCCAGTCCAGAAACGTGCGGTGATTCTCATTTAGGTAAGACCCCTGTTGTTGCAGCGCTTTTGCGCCTGTCTGCAATCAAGGGAGCGACATGTTGTATTACAACACCACCCATCCACTCCCTGCGCGATGCGCAAGAGAGGCCAAATCTGGACAAATTTGTAAAGTTTTCCGAGACAGGTCGCTGTCGATAATGACAACTCTGTTACATGAATGCCACAATAACGAGTAACCTAGGTTTATCTTTGTTGTTTAGTTACGCAGATCGCCCATCGGACTTACCAGACGTTGCGGGTCGATTCTGGCGTCGTGCCATTTCATGCTCCAGTGAAGGTGCGGTCCGGTGGCGCGACCCGTTGCGCCGATTCGCCCGATCTGCTGTCCCTGTCGCACACGCTCCCCGTCCTTCACGTCGATCGACGACAGATGCAGAAAGGCGCTGTTGAGGCCCATGCCGTGGTCGATCATCAGCAGATTGCCTTCGAGCGAGAATGGGGTCTGCGCAGCAAGGATCACTACGCCATCGGCGGGCGCTACGATGGGCGTGCCGGTCGGGCCGGCAACATCGACCCCGCTGTGAAACGCGCCTGGTTCACCTGCATAGATGCGCTGCGACCCGAACACACCCGACACACGGCCCGTGGCAGGCCAGATGAACTGCTGGCGCCAACCACCGCTGTCATAGCTGCGCAAGCGTGCAGCGGCGATCAGCTCGAGCTCAGGCTTGCGGCGCGCCATGAAGGCCTCGCTGGGCACGCCGCCACGCGCAGCAACCGCAACGAACTCGCGCCGCCAGGACTGAGGTTCGATCGCCAGCGGCTCGGCTGCCACCGTGCCATCGGCAAACGTGACCGTCAGCACGCCCAGGGCTGCGGCATCGCGATTGAAGCCGAGCAGAAACGCGCCGTCCTCGGCCAACGGGACCTTCACCCCATCAAGATCGAGTCCGACGATGTCCTGGGGAGCGGTGCCACGCAGCAAGGCGCCCTGCATGGGAACGCCACTCAGCCGGATACCGCTGGACAGGGGCCGCACTGCGCCGAACGGGCGAGAGAGGAAATCTGGACCGCTCTCCTGCTGCGCCGCCGCCTGTGCGCGCTCAGCGACCGGCGGTGTCTGGGCATAGGCTGCGGCTGCCAGGCTTGCCACGATCAGCGCCACGACGGTGCCGGTCCGCGTCATCGGCTCAGCCTTGGCCTAACGCAGCGCGGACGGAGATTTCGCAGGTCGCATAAGGCTCCTGCCGTTCGACACTCCAGTACCGCAAATCATCGAGATCGATCTTCTGACCGGTTGCGGCGCACAGCACATGATCGCCAGGGCTCAGCAGCCGGAAGCCGTTGGCCATATAGTGAACTCGCGCAGGGCGATCGCGGTTGGACATCAGCATCGGGGAAATATGCTCCATTGTTTCTGTATGGAAGGTTTACGGTGTGCCAGGCCCGCCAAACCGGTCCTCCTGAGCATTCTATAATATCGCGTCGTCGCGTGCAAATCGGAGACTCCGGTCAAAACAGGCTCGACTGGCGTGGCTCGGCCGGTTTGGGCTTGGCGCGCGGGGTGGGCGCGCGCGCAGACGATGCCCCCGCTCCGCCCGCAGCGTTATCGATCGGGACGACATCGAGCACGCCGTCGCGGAAATGCAGCATCAGCCTGGCTTCGCCCGCAGCCTGGACCCTGTCCAGCAAGGTGCGTCCGTCAGCGGACTCGACCCGCGCATAACCGCGCTGGAGCGGCGCATCGGGATCAAGCTGCGCCAGAACCCGTTCCAACCCCGCGAGCCGCTCGCCTGCCCGCGCAGTGATCCGCTCGAGCATGGCGGGGTCGAGCTGCAGCCGCGCCAGCCGCTCGCGCGCCAGGCCTGCCCGCCCGTCGAGCACCGCCGGCCGCAGTGCGCCCGACACCCGGCCCAACGCCCCGCGCGCATGCGCCAGTTGCAACCCCAGCGCCGCGCGCAGTCGTTCGCCCAGATCATCGGTGCGCTGTTGCTGCGGGCTGAGCAGGTCCTGCAGCTTGGGGAGCCGTTGCGCGCGTGCCTCCAGCCGCTCGCGACACAGGCCTTGCGCCCGGTTGACGGCGAGGTTCGCGCGGGCGCCCAACTCCGCGACAGATGCCAGCAGTTCGCTGCGCACCGGTACCGCCATTTCTGCTGCAGCCGTCGGCGTCGGTGCACGGCGATCGGCGGCAAAGTCGGCGAGCGTGGTGTCGGTCTCGTGGCCCACCGCCGATATTACCGGGATCGGGCTGTCGGCGATCGCGCGGACGACCGGCTCCTCGTTGAAGGCCCACAGATCCTCGATCGAGCCGCCGCCGCGCGCGACGATCAGCAGGTCGGGGCGTGTCGCCTCAGGCATCGCGCCAAAGCCGCGCACCGCCGCTGCCACCTGCGCCGCTGCGCCTTCGCCCTGCACCAGCACCGGCCAGACCAGCACATGGCTGGGGAAGCGGTCCGCCAGCCGGTGGAGGATATCGCGGATCACCGATCCGGTGGGCGAGGTCACCACACCGATGGTACGCGGAAGATACGGGAGCGCGCGCTTGCGCGCGGGATCGAACAGGCCTTCGCCCGCGAGCCGCGCCTTGAGCTTTTCGAACAGCTGCATCAGCGCGCCTTCCCCGGCGAGCTCGAGCGATTCGATCGTGATTTGGTATTTCGAGCGACCCGGGAAGGTCGTCAGCTTGCCGGTGGCGATGACATCGAGCCCGTCCTCGGGCGCAAAGTTCAGCCGCTGCGCCGTACCCTTCCAGATGATCCCGTCGATCAGCGCCTTGTCGTCCTTGAGCGCGAGATAGCAGTGACCCGACGCCGCACGCTTGAACCCCGATATCTCGCCGCGAATCCGCACATGGCCAAAGCGGTCCTCGACCGTGCGCTTGAGCAGGTTCGAGATTTCCGAAACCGACAACGGCGGAGCGTTGTCGCCGGGGGCCATCTGGGCTAACAGCCCGCCCGAACGCGAGTTGGCATCATCTGAAAAGGGGTCGGGCATGAATATCCTGTTGGTGGGGAGCGGTGGCCGCGAACATGCCCTGTGCTGGAAACTGGCGCAATCCCCGCAGGTGGAGACCATCTTCGCCGCGCCGGGAAATCCAGGGATAGCCGAGCATGCCACCTGCGTCGACCTCACTGTGACCGATCATGCCGCGGTTGCGGCATTCTGTGCCGAGCAGGCGATAGGGCTGGTCGTGATCGGGCCCGAAGCGCCTCTGGTCGATGGCCTCGCCGACAGCCTGCGCGCCGCCGGGGTGCCCGTTTTCGGACCTTCCGCAAAAGCCGCGCAGCTTGAAGGCTCCAAGAGCTTCACCAAGGCCCTGTGCGACCGCGCGAGCATCCCCACCGCACGCTATGTTCGTGCGAGCCATGCAGCGGAAGCGCGCGCGGCTCTGGCCGATTTCGACCTGCCGGTGGTGATCAAGGCCGATGGCCTCGCTGCGGGCAAGGGCGTGATCATCGCCGAGACTGCCGAGGAGGCCGAGGATGCGATCGGTCACATGTTCGCGGGCGCCTTTGGCGAGGCCGGGGCCGAGGTGGTGATCGAGGAGTTCATGCGTGGCGAAGAGGCGAGCTTCTTCGCGATCACCGATGGCAGCGCGATCGTCGCGTTCGGATCGGCGCAGGACCACAAAAGGGTGGGCGAAGGCGATGTCGGGCCCAACACCGGCGGCATGGGTGCCTACAGCCCCGCCCCGGTTCTAACGGCGGAACTGGAGGCCCAGGTGATGGAGCGGATCATCGCCCCCACCGTCGCGACACTCGCCGCAGAGGGCATGCCCTATTCAGGCGTGCTGTTCGCCGGGCTAATGCTCACCAGCGAAGGGCCGAAGCTGATCGAATACAACTGCCGCTTCGGTGACCCGGAATGCCAGGTGCTGATGACCCGGCTGCAAAGCGATCTGGCCGAGCTGCTGCTGGCAACGGCGAAGGGTGAACTGTCAGACTGCCCCCCTCCCCATTTCTCGGACGACTATGCTTTGACCGTGGTGATGGCCGCCAAGGGCTATCCCGGCACGCCCGAAAAGGGCGGCGCGATCACGCTCGGCGATGCCGGAGACGCCAAGGTGTTCCACGCAGGCACCGCGCTCAAGGACGGCGCGCTGGTCGCCAATGGCGGCCGCGTGCTCAACGTCACCGGCACCGGCAGCAGCGTAACCGAGGCGCAGCGTGCGGCCTATGCCGCGGTCGATGCGATCAATTTCCCCACCGGATTCTGCCGCCGCGACATCGGCTGGCGCGAGGTCGCGCGCGAACGGGCCTGATTGGAATTTCACTCCGGCGCGTCTTGCGGTAAACTGCCTCGACGGACAATCATGGCATGCGGTTGACGCGTGCCGGAACGGGGTGGGCATGAGCGACTGGAAACCTGCGAACTACCCTTCGATCAGCCCCTATCTGATCTGCGGCGATCCCGAGCGCCTGATCGATTTCCTGCTGACCGTGTTCGACGCAACGCAGGTTCGCCGATTTGATCGGCCCGATGGAGCGCTGATGCACGCCGAGATCCGCATCGACGACAGCATCGTGATGATCGGTGGTGGCGCGACCGAGTATCTGTCGACGCAGGTTCATGTCCATATTTACGTGCCAGATGCGCAGGCGATTTATGACCGCGCACTGGCCTCAGGCGCAAAGCCGGTTCAGCCGCCCATGCGCAAAACTGCCGACGATGACCTGAGGGGCGGATTCACCGATACGGCTGGCCATCACTGGTGGGTCGCGACCCAATAGCGCTGGAAACCGAGAACAACGCTGGGGATCAACCCAGCTCAGCCAGCACCGCGTCGCCGATCTCGACGGTGCCCATCGTCCCGCCCAGGTCCGCGCCCAGCGCGCCCGCGTTGAGTGCGCTTGCCACTGCGGCCTCGATCCGCGCGGCTTCTGCCTCGAGCCCGAAGCTGTGGCGCAGCATCATCGCGGCAGACAGGATCATCGCGACCGGATTGGCGAGGCCCTTGCCCGCGATGTCGGGCGCGCTGCCGTGGATCGGTTCGTACGCGCCCTTGGTGCCGAAAGCCGTCTGCTCCGCGCCCAGCGAGGCCGAGGCGAGCAGGCCGATCGAGCCGACGCACATGCTCGCCTGGTCGGACAGGATGTCGCCGAACAGGTTGCCGGTGACGATGGTATCGAACTTGCCCGGCGCGCGGACAAGCTGCATCGCGGCGTTGTCGACATACATATGCTCGAGCGCCACGTCGGGATATTCCGCCGCAACTTCGATCATCACATCGCGCCAGAGCTGCGAGGTTTCGAGCACATTGGCCTTGTCGACCGAACACAGCCGGTCGCTACGCCCCCGCGCGGTGCGGAACGCGACATGCGCGATGCGGCGCACCTCGCTCTCGCTGTACGACATGATGTCATAGCCCTCGCGCTGGCCATCGGCGGTCGTCCGCATGCCCTTCTCGCCGAAATAGACATCGCCGTTGAGCTCGCGCACGATCATCAGGTCGATCGCGCCGGCCACCTCCGGCCGCAGCGAGGAATGCGCTTCCAGCCCCGGAAACACCTTGGCCGGGCGCAGGTTGGCGAACAGGCCAAGCTCCTTGCGCATCCCCAGCACCGCCTGTTCGGGGCGCAGATGGCGCTCGAGCCCGTCGCAGGCGGGATCGCCCACCGCGCCGAACAGCAAGGCATCACAGGCGTGCATCAGCGTCAGCGTCTCGGGCGGAAGCGGATGGCCATGGACGCGCCACGCGGCGGCCCCGACCAGCCCATCGTGCAATTCCATTCCCGGCAGATCGAGCGCGCGGAGCACCCGCACCGCTTCGGCCATGATCTCGGGGCCAATGCCGTCGCCGGGTAGAATTGCAATTTTCATGGTGTATCCCTGTCAGTTATCGCCGCGCGCATAGCGTTCGGTAGCGCCTTCAAGCAACATTGTTTTGCTTTGGATCGGATTTCAGCCAGCAATCCGCTTGAGCCGGTCGATCATCATCACCCGCGCCGCCAGCGGATCGGCGCGACGCTCGGCGAAGAACTGGCGCTCGATGAAATGCCCGGTCAGCGCAAAGCCCTGCAGCAATTGCTCCCAATCGGGCTCGGCATCGCCGGTCATGAACGCGGGCAGCACCAGCAGCTTTTCGGCATAGACCCCGGCGGCATGCAGCGACACCGCGCGCCCGGTGCGTGGACTGACATAGGCCAGGTCCTCGCGCTCGCCGGTCACCGCGCAGCGCTCCAGATCCATCCCGAAACCGAGTTCGGCGAGCAGCAGCGCCTCATATCGCACCATCGCCCGCGCCCACCAGCGCGCCGAGGGGGCGACGCAGACGAGTTCGAGCAACGCTGCCAATGCGGCATACAATCGGGGGAATGGCTGGTCATCGGGCGCGACCGTCGCGGTGAGCAACGTCACCCATTCGAAAGCCGCCGCCGCCAGCGGCTCGGCATAATAAGGCGCACGGCTAGTGGAAAGCTCGACCGTCAGGCTAGCAAGCTGATCCGGTGAGCGGCTGCGCAGCTCCGCCGTCACCAGATTGGCGGGCATCAGCACAGGCCGCATGGCGGTCGATCGCCCGCCCTGCACATAGCCCGCCTGCAGGCCATGCTCGGGCGTGAACAGCCGCGCCACCGCCCCATGCTCCCCATGCTTGCGCACCGTGCAGACGATCGCAGAGGTGCGGATTACGGGCATGACTGTGGAGCGCGATCAGGCTGCGGTATCGAGTTTCGCCTCGTTATCGAGCTGCTGAACGATCCACATCTTGATGAGCGCCTGACGCGAAACACCTCGGCGCTTCGCCGCTCGATCAAGCTTTGACACAATTTCGCCGGGGAAATCGACGTTCACACGTTTGGCTTCGAGGCCAGGCCTTCGCACGGACGAAAAATCTATATACCCTGAAATGTCTTCGCCATCATCGAACATCCGGTCGAATTCCTCGGCGCTAATCATCTTGGGTTTCATAGACTTTCACCTCCGCTGGGCGCGATCTGCGTACCGATATGATCCGGATGCAGTCTCCACGCACAGTATGTATCGCGGTCCAAAGTTTACCTCCAAACTTCGCAATCAAGCCAAACCGCTGTTCCTGCAGCCATTGCGCGTCGAACTCAGCTCGCCTGACATCCTGCCAAAGCGCCTGCGCCTCGACAAAATCGATGCCATGCTTCTGCCTGTTCAGCGCGCTCTTGGCCGGGTCGAACTCGAACTGCATGGACGTGCAAAATACCAAAACGGTATAGAAATGCAATCATCCCCGGAAATAGTCGTAGACCAGCTGAGCCATCGCCTTGGAGACGCCGGGGGCCATCTGCAGGTCCTGCAGGCTGGCGCTGCGCACTGCTTTCGCCGTACCGAAGTGCATCAGCAGCGCGCGTTTGCGCGCGGGGCCGATGCCTGGGACCTCGTCGAGCGGGCTGCTGGTCATCGCCTTCTTGCGCTTGCCGCGGTGCGCGCCGATCGCAAAGCGGTGCGCCTCGTCGCGCAGCCGCTGCAGGTAGAACAGCACCGGGCTGTTGGTCGGTAGGGTGAACTCCTTGCCATCGGGCATGAAAAAGGTCTCGCGCCCCGCGTTGCGGTCCGGCCCCTTGGCGACGCCGACCAGAGCGACATCCTCGATGCCGAGCACCGCCAGCGCTTCCATCGCGGCTTTCAGCTGCCCCTTGCCGCCATCGACCAGCACCAGATCGGGCCAGTCGCCGCCGCTGCGATCGGGGTCTTCGCTCTGCGCGCGCGCGAACCGGCGTTCGAACACCTCGCGCATCATCGCATAGTCGTCGCCGGGCACGGTGTCGGCGCGCTTGATGTTGAACTTGCGATACGCCGCCTTGCGGAAACCTTCTGGCCCCGCGACGACCATCGCACCCAGCGCATTGGTGCCCTGGATATGGCTGTTGTCGTAGACCTCGATCCGGTCGGGCGGCCCGTCGAGCCCGAACAGATCGGCCATCTCGGCGAGATACTTCGCCTGGCTCGCGCTCTCGGCGACGCGGCGCTGGAGTTCCTCGAGCGCGTTGCGCTGCGCCTGCTCGATCAACCGCTTGCGCTCGCCGCGCTGCGGGACCAGCAGTTCGAGCTTGTGCGCCATATTGGCCGACAGCGCCTCGACCACCAGATCGCACTCGAACGGCGCGCGGTCAGTCAGGATCAGCCGCGGCGGCGGCATGTCCTGGTAGAATTGCATCAGGAAGCTGGTGAGGATCTCGGCCTCGTCGAGCTCCTGCACATGCGCGGGGAAGAAGCTGCGATGCCCCCAGTTCTGCCCGGCACGGATGAAGAACGCCTGGATGCACACCGTTCCGCCCTGGCTCGCCATCGCGAACACGTCAGCGTCGGCGATGCCGTTGGCGTTGACCGCCTGGCTACCCTGGATGAAGGTCAGTGCCTTCAATCGGTCGCGATAAGCCGCCGCGCTTTCGAAATCGAGTGCCTGCGCCGCCGCTTCCATCCGCGCACCGAGCTTGGCCTGCACGTCAGTCGACTTGCCGGTGAGGAATGCGCGTGCATCGCCGACGAGCGCGGCATAATCCTCCTTGCTGATCCGATCGACGCACGGCGCCGAGCAGCGCTTGATCTGATACAGCAGGCACGGCCGCGAGCGGTTGGCGAAAAAGCTGTCCGAGCACGAGCGCAGCAGGAACAGTTTCTGCAGCGAGTTCAATGTGCTGGTCACCGATCCGGCGCTCGCGAACGGACCGAAATACTGGCCCTTGTACTTCTGCGCACCGCGATATTTGGACATGCGCGGGAAGTCGTGGTCCTCGCGCAGCAGGATATAGGGGAAGCTCTTGTCGTCGCGCAGCAGCACGTTGTACGCCGGGCGATAGCGCTTGATCAACTGAGCCTCGAGCAGCAGCGCCTCGGCCTCGCTGTTGGTCGTGACGATCATCATCGACCGGGTGAGCGACACCATCCGCTGCAGACGGCGCGGCAATTTGTCGACCTGGGTGTAATTGGTCACCCGGTTCTTGAGCATCCGCGCCTTGCCGACATACAGAACGTCGCCGCGCGCATCGATCATCCGGTACACGCCGGGGCGCGTCGGCAGCGATTTCAGCTGGCTGCGGATCGCCGCAATGCCGGTGTCGAGATCGGGCGTGTCGGCGCCGCGCACGCTGTACGTCGCCGCCTCCTCGAGGAAGCGGTCGGGTGCGCGCGGATTGCTGTCATTGGGATGAGCGGGACGGCCTGCCATGGTGCGCACGATGTGGCGTCAGGACGGCGGGAGGTCAATGGTCCACATGCCCTCTCCCCATCCCCCCAAACCTTCTCCCTCAATGGGAGAAGGATACGAAGCCTTGCAGAGCGCAGCGAGGCTAGGCGGAGTTGGATGAGGGTGAAGCGGGGATTTGCAAAAGGCCAGCGTTGCTGCCCCCTCTCCCAGCTTCGACTAGGCAGCAAGCTGCCAAGTCTTCGCAACCCTCTCCCTCGGTGGGGAGAGGGAAAACACGTCAATTCAGCCGCGTACCCAGCACCGCGACGGTGTGATCGACCAGCGACCGGTCAGCTTCCGCGTTGTGGTTCTCGGCGATCAGCGATGCAGCCGCGTCGGTGGCGGCGCGGGCAACCTTGGCGCGGATTTCGGCAATCGCGGTGCGTTCGGCGGCGGCGATCTTGTCGGTCGCCATCTTCTGGCGGCGCGCGATCAGGTTTTCCGCATCGCTCCGAGCCTTGGCGCGGATGGCTTCCGCTTCGGCCTCGGCGCGCGCATTCATGTCGGCGGCTTCCTGCGAGGCTGCAGCCAGCTTGGCCTCATATTCGGCGCGCAGCTTTTCGGCGTCGGCACGCAGCGCCTGGGCTTCGTCGAGCTCGGCCTTGATGCTGGCGATCCGGCGATCGAGCGATGCACCAATCGCCGCAGGAACCTTCTTGTACAGGATGATGCCGATCAGGATCAGCATCGCGACCGAAACGAAGAACGTGGCGTTGAGAATATGGACGCCACCGATCGAGGGATCGGCATGTTCGCCGGCAGCGGCGGCAAGAATGACGAGATCAGGCATCGGCCAGCGCTCCCTTGACCGCACGGTTGACCTGCGGCTTGGTGATCTTTGCCGGCGTCAGCCGGGCGACGATATCCTGCGCAGCTTCCACCGCGACGGCTTCGATATCGGACAGGGCAGCCGCCTGCTGTGCGGCGATCGCGGCTTCGGCTTCGGCCAGATGGGCAGCGATGCCGACATCGGCGTCCCGCACCTTGGCCTCGGCCTCGCGCGTGCCCTTGGCCTTGGCTTCGGCGGTCACCGCCATAGCCGCGTCGCGGGCACGGGCATGGGCCTGACGATAATCTTCCTCGATCTCGTCAGCGCGGGCATGCGCAGCCTTGGCGGCCGCGATGTCGCCGGCGATCTTGCCCTTGCGCAGATCGACCGTGCCCTGGATCTTCGGCAGCATCGAACGCCCGATAACGAAATAAATCAGCCCGAACGTGATCACCAGCCAAAAGAACTGGGACCCGTAGGTGGACATGATCTGGTCAATCTGGGGCATATCAAAGCTATCCGTGGATCAGAATCTTGAGGTGCGAAACGGGGCCGGCGGCAGGCCGACCCCGTGTTCGCGAACAATCAGGCAACGAAGATCAGGATCATCGCCACGACGAACGCCAGCAGACCGAGAAGCTCGGCAGCGGCGAAGCCGATGAACAGACGGCCCTGCTGGCCATCGGCAGCTGCCGGATTGCGCAGAGCGCTTTCCAGGAACGAACCGAACACGTTACCCACGCCGATGGCGGCCATGCCGGCACCGATTGCAGCCAGGCCAGCACCGACCAGTTTTGCAGCTTCTGCGTCCATTGTAATACTCCTTAGGAAATTCGATTGGATGAAAGATTAGAGCGAAGAGAAAGGCTTAGTGCAGGTTCACCGCATCGTTGATGTACAGCGAGGTGAGCAGCGCGAAGACATAGGCCTGGACGACAGCGACCAGGATTTCGAGCGCGCTGATACCGACCATCAGCGTCAGGCTGGGAAGACCGACCATCAGGCCATAGCCGACGCCGGCGTTGGTCGAATTAATCACGAAACCGGCGAGCACCTTGAGCAGGATGTGCCCTGCGGTCATCGCGACGAACAGTCGCAGACCCAGGCTGAACGGGCGGACCAGGAACGACAGCAGCTCGACCAGGAAGATGAACGGGATCATCGGGATCGGCGTACCGTGCGGAACGAACAGCGAGAAGAAGTGCAGGCCGTGCCGCGAGAAGCCGACGATCAGCACGATCGAGAAGCTGACGATGGCGAGGATGCCGGTGATCGTCAGATGGCTGGTCACGGTGAACGGATGCCCGCCGATCACGCCGATGGGCAGCAGGCCCAGGATGTTGGCGAACAGGATGAACATGAACAGCGAGAAGACGTATGGCGCATATTTGCGGCCTTCGGCGCCGATGTTGGCGACCAGCATGTCGTCGATAAAGCCGGTGAAGCTTTCGACCATCAGCTGCCAGCGACCGGGCACGAGCTCGCGCTTCATGCCGCCCTGCATGAACACCCACAATGTCACCAACGTCAACAGCATCCACAGGGCGCTGTTGGTGAAGGCGATGGTCTGTCCCGCCAGCTCGAATCCGCCCGAAAACAGGGGCGCGATCTCGAACTGGTGCATCGGGTCGATTTTGCCTGACTCGGCTGCCACAACCTTACCTCTTCGTATCAATCTTCAGGCTTATCCTTCGGGGACTGCTGATTTTTCAGCCCCGCCGAATATGCGTTGGAAACCCGGATGATATTCCTGAAGGCCACAAAAATCCCCAGAGCGAGGAACGTGATCAGGAGCCAGGGCGATGTGCCCAGCCAGCGATCAAACAGCCAGCCGAACAGCAAACCACCTGCAATACCCCCAAGCAGATCGGCCAGCACGCGGTTGCCCAGCCGATAATTCGCATCGACTGCGCCCCCTTTGCTGCCTGTCTCGGCCTGCTCCCGCTGCGTTATATCGCGCAGCCGATCACCGATGTGGTCGATCCGCGCGTCGCCGCCAGAAGGGTCTTGCCCGGGTTCGTTCTCCGCCATCTGCTTCACTCCTTGTCATCGGGCCAAAGGCTACAACAACCGAAAAGTCACGCAAAAAGCGGCGAGCTGACCCGCCAAGGCGCGGCCCGTTTAGAAAGGGCTGGTGCCCAAGTCAATGGCCATGCTGCGCTGCGCCATGGGATGCAAAAAAGCCCGGATTTCGCAGAGAAATCCGGGCTGAACGCATTGCGAAGCCTTGTATAGGGTCACGGACAACGTGCATCGCGCACCGGCGGGCTGGAATCGCGAGTCTTCCAGCTGCCGTCCGGCGCCATGTATTTTTCGCCCGGCTTGGTGCGCGAAATCGTGTTGCATCCGGCGGTGAACGCGAACTGCTCGACGGTCGATCCTTCGGCCGAGGCGCGATCGGTATAGACCTGCTTGCGCTTGAGGTTGATGTCGCTCACCAGCCGCTGCAGCTGGCCGTCACCACCACTTACGACAGCCAGATAGCCATCGGGCTTCTCGCCGACGGTGCCTGCCGCACGCGCAGCCTCATAGGCGGGATCCCGCTGCGCCATCGCGGGCATGGCCAGTCCCAGCGTCAGCAGCGCCGCCATTCCGGTTTTCAAATAGCCCTTGGTCATCAGAAGATCTCCGCATTTTCGTCGATTACCGCCTTGGCCTTGCCATCGAGCCGGTAAACAACCTCTTGTTTGATGTTGATATTGAGGTTGATGACGATCGGCTTGTCGGGCGCGGCGATTGTCACGCACCCCGCCAAAACCCCCGTCGCCATTGCCAGCGTCGCCAATCTGGCCGCCGGGTTTCTCATCATCGCCATCCTCGTTGTCCCCTTCATGGACGATCCTCGCTTGCTGGGGGCTGAATGCCCGGTGTTTCTGGTGATGTCGTTGGCGCACCGATCCCGTCGGGATTGTTGGCCTGACCGGGCAGCAGCCCGAGCAACGCGGGATCGGTAACGTACTGCGTGTCGTACAACGACCGCGCCGAGGTGATCAGCTGCAGGAACGGCGCGCTGATCGTCACGTTGAACTGCAGCGGCAGTCGTTCGATCCTGCGGGTGAGGAAATTGCGTGACGCACCCTCCCCCTGGCTGAGACCATCGAAGCGGATTCGGGTGATGACCTCGCCGGCCAGATCGCCGTCCATCTCGACGATCAGATACTTATAGCGCAATGATCTCAAGGCGTTGAAGGCAAAATTTGCCATGGCGCCAAGGTCTTCATAGGTCAGCTCGCCGACATAGGCGAGCGTCCCGCCATCCTCGATCACCTCGAGCCTGCCGCCGCGCACATGGCCGCCATCCTTGTCGAACACGATCGGGATGACGCCGGCGAAATGTCCGGTCGCATTGATGTTCTCGAAGTCGAACCCGGCCAGGAACTGGGCAGCATCGACGCGATCGACGCGAAACACCAGCCGGCGCGGCTCTTCGCTGACCAGATCGACCACGCCGGGATCGAGCAGCAACCGGCCACCGGCAAAGGGCCATTCGCCTCCCTCCACCTGCATCCGGAAATCGGGCAGCAATCGATAGCGAATCGTGCCATCCGCCACGGCAAAGCCCGGATTGACCTCCGCCAGTCGCACCACCTGCCCCGGCCCGGTCTGCATGCCCAGCAGGTCGCTGAACACGATCTCGCCGGACAGGCCGCGCACCGGGCCGAAGGCTGCCGCGAAATTCAGCGACTCGGTGCGGAACCGTCCGGTGCTGGATGTCACGCCATCTGCCGACCAGTCGATCCGCCCGGTCCCCGCCATCGCGCCGCGCGTGTTGGCGATGATGCCGAGCACGATGTTGGTGACCATCTCGGGCTGCAGCTGATCGTCGAAGGTCAGCCGATCGACGAACAGGTCGGCATGGCCCGTCACCGAGGAAAGATCGTGCGCAATCGCGACCCGTACCACGTCGCGCGCGGTCTGCGGCTCGTCGAGCGTGCCGGTCACCGCGATCCGGTTGTCGGCCAGCGTCAGCCGCATGTCGGTGCTGACCAAGGGCTGGAAACGCGCGGGCACCTGCCGATCGCGCAGCAGCCATTCATCGCCCGAAACGCCCAGGACCGAATCGACGAAGCTCCAGCTGCCGCTGCCACGCGTCAGCAACAGCGGCACCGCGCCGATCGTCGCTTCGGCATCGGCGAAACGGCCCGTCAGCGTGCTGCCAAGATCGACGCTGAAGCTCTCCGCCTTGATGTGCGTGCCGGCCCCGGCCTCGCCGATCAAAAGATCGACATCGGTCAGCTGCGCCGCGCCCGGAAAGTCCATCTGCATCGCGCCGACCGCCAGCTGCATTGCCGATGACCCCAACCGCCCCTGCAGCCGGGTCGCGCCGCTGAGCCTTGCCGCCAGACGCATCCCTGCCGGCCCCTGACGCACCATCGGCTGCCCCCGCTGCGGGCACAGGCTGATCGCCTGCCGCTCGGCCGTAAGGTTGGACAGCTGCAGTCGCTCGAAGCGGAGCGTCTGGCATTTGTCGTAAAGCACGAACCCCGCCGCGTCGCTCCACCGCCCCTGCAGCGGCAGCTGCAGCCCCCGCACCGATCCGCCGGGGATCGGGCCTGAGACCAAGGCGCGTCCGCTGAACGTCGCAGTGCCGCGGCCGCTCCATATCGCGGACAGTTCGGGCAGCGCCAGCGATGCCCCGCCAGCGGCGTAATCGTCCATGCTGACCCGCAAAGCATAGGCGCCCTCGCCCCGCGGCGTGATCCGCAGTTGCGCGCGCGGCAAACCTTCGCCGCCCATGGCGATGTTGCCCGCGATCTGCAGGGCATCCCCCTGCTGCTGCAGACTGAGGCTGTTGCCACCGACGATTCTGTCACCGCGCGCGCTGGTCAGCGACAGGCGCGGGATGGTCAGCGCAAGCGTCTCGCCGCCGCCGCGCGCCTGCAGGTCCATCGCCAGATTTGACCCAGGCAGGGCACGGCGCGCGGCAGCTGCCATCTTGGCCACCAACGGGCCGATCGGCAGGCTTGCGCTCGCCGACACCGCGTCATCCAGTCCGGCCAGTCGCGCGCGATCTACCGTCAGCGTGTCACCCTCCGCGCGTCCCTCGAACGACCAGCCCGGCGCAGCTCCGCCAATACGCAGCACCGCCTCGCCCTTCGCGCCCATCGTCGCAAAACCGATGCCGGTTGCGGCGGGAGCACCGAGCGCGAGATCGAAATCGGCATCGATCTGGCTCTTGGTCGCGGGGGGACTCGCGCTGGTGGCCAGGCGCGGGGGGCCGAACCCGCCGGCGCCCCGCGCGCCCGCCCCCCGC
>NZ_JBKBOG010000001.1:739853-806368 GCF_046294995.1 Blastomonas sp. | reverse complement strand
AAAATCGATTTTGCCGCCAAGGCTCGATGCGCCGAACCCGGCGGCGCGAATCGCGCCAGCCGCCGGAACCAGCGATCCGATCACGCGGTCGAGCGCGACATTCGCCCCCGCCCGCACCGCGACAGCCGAGCGCGCGATGGTCAAATCCCCCGCCGTGCATGCCAACGCGTCGAACCGCACCGGCCCTTCGAACGCCGGGCGCTGGCTCCTGATGCTGATCGCGCCGTACAGGCTGGGGTTGGAAAGCGTGCAATCGGCATATTCGAGCCGCTCGCCGACAGCCGCGAGCGAGCCCTTGAAGCCGCCGCGAAGATCGCCGCTGCCATCCGCCTTGATGCCGATCGCGCCAAAGGGGCTGTCGATCTTGACCCGCGCATCGCGCAACGTCAGGTCCAGCCGTGGCAGGCTGAACGGCTCGGCGCTGTCGGTGTAGATGAGTGTGTCGAGACTGCCGAAGCTGATGCGGCCATTGTCCCAGCGCCCGAAGGCCCGCAGCCCTTCGACCGTGGCGCTGTCGATGGTAAGACCGAACAGCCCCCCACTGATATCGATGGTCAGCCGCTCGATCGTCGCATCGGGCCGCTTGGGATCGCCGAGCACGAGGTTGCGCACGACCTGCTGCCCGACGCCGATCGATTCGATCTCGTAGGTCGCAGCCACGCCCTGCCGCTCGAGTTCGGCACCGATCAGGTTGCGCGCGATGTCCTCGCGCTGGGTCCACGCGATCAGCCCGATAAGCCCGAGCAATGCGATGCCATACAGCGTGACCTTCAGTGGCCATGCGGTGCCTCGCCACGCCCGAACCTTACGCTCTGGCGGGATCGCTTCAGCTTCAGTGTCGGCGTCGCTCATCCTGCCCTGAATGCGCTGCAACGCGTGAGGTTGCAACGGCGGCAATGAAAAGGCGCCGCACTGGGGAGGATGGGGACAAAGCGTTTGCCCACGCCAGGGCGACAGATTAACCTCAAACCATGCCCTCCTCTTCGCCCGTGCTGCCCTTGCTGGCCGATGCCGAGATGCCCGATGCGGCGGCGGGTGGGCATCATGGCGCAGGCCACCGATCGCGGCTTAGGCAGCGCTTGCTGAACGGTGATGGAACCGGCCTGCATGATCATGAAATTATTGAGTATCTGCTGGCGCTCGCGATTCCGCGCCGCGACACCAAGCAGCTCGCCAAGCAGTTGATCGACCATTTTGGCGGGCTGGCAGGCGCGCTGACCGCCGATGGCGATTCGCTGCGTGCGATCCCCGGCATGGGCGAGACCAGCGCGGCGGCGCTCAAGATCGTCCAGGTCGCCGCCTCGCGTCTGGTCAGCGAACCTGTGCGCCGCCAGCCGATCCTGTCGAGCTGGCAGGCCTTGCTCGATTATCTGCGCCTGGACATGGCACACCTGACCCGAGAGCGCGTCCGCGTTCTGTTTCTCAACGCCAAGAACATGTTGATCAGCGACGACAACATGTCCGAAGGCTCGGTCGATCAGGCCGCGATCTACACCCGCCAGGTGATCAAGCGCGCGCTCGATCTGGGCGCGACCTCGCTGATCCTGGTGCACAACCACCCAAGCGGCAATCCGCAGCCGAGCAAGCAGGACATTCAGATCACCCGCGAGATCATCGAGGCGGGCAAACGGCTGGGAATCGACGTCCACGATCATGTCATCATCGGGCTCGACGGGCATTCGAGTATGCGGTCGATGGGGTTGATGTGAGAAAAATCCTCCCCGAGCTTGTCTCGGGGAGGGGGACCGCGACGCGAAGCGGCGTGGTGGAGGGGCCCGGGCGCAACCGTTAGCGCACCTGCCCCTCCGTCAGCGCTGGCGCGCTGCCACCTCCCCGAGACAAGCTCGGGGAGGATTTGAGTGACACCCAATCCGGCTTGGCGTTTCCCTGCACATCCGCCATAGACCCGCGCCATGGTCTCCCCAACCTCATACGACGCGATCATCCTCGGCGCTGGTGCTGCGGGCCTGTACTGCGCCGCGATCGCCGGGCAGCGCGGCAAGACCGTGCTGCTGATCGATCACGCCGATGCGGTCGGCAAGAAGATCCTGATCTCGGGCGGCGGGCGGTGCAATTTCACCAACGTGGATACCCAGCCCGACCGCTATATCTCGGCCAACCCCCACTTCGCCAAGTCCGCGCTGGGCCGCTACAGCCCACAGGATTTCATCGCGTTGGTCGATGCGTACGGCATCGCCTGGCACGAGAAGACGCTGGGGCAGCTGTTCTGCGATGGCTCGGCCAGGCAGATCGTCGCGATGCTGGAAGAGGAATGCGCCAAGGGCGGTGTCCAGATCGCCTTGGGCCAGCCGATTGCTGATGTTGCGCACGCCGATGGCACCTACACCGTCACTTACGGCTCGAAGACTGCATCCGCCCCGGCGTTGGTGATCGCCACCGGCGGACCTTCGATCCCCAAGATGGGTGCCACCGGATTTGCCTATGATCTCGCCCGCCAATTCGGTCTCAAGGTTGTCGAGCCCCGCCCCGCGCTGGTCCCGCTGACGCTGGGCGGCGAGGAGACATTGTTCCGCTCGCTGTCGGGGGTCGCTACCGATGTCATCGTCCGTGCAGGCAAGACCGCGTTTCGCGAGGCGGCTCTGTTCACCCACAAGGGCCTTTCGGGGCCTGCAATCCTGCAGATCTCGAGCTATTGGCGGCACGGCGATCCGGTCGCGGTCAACTTTCTGCCCGATACGGCTGCAGGCTGGCTCACCGCTGCCAAGCGCAGCCAGCCACGCGCCACCCTGCGCAGCACGCTGGCGGGATTGTTGCCCGACCGGCTGGCAGCAACGCTGGCGGAACGCTTGGAAGGTGACAAGCGCCTCGCCGACCAGGGCGACAAGATTTTGGCCGAAGCCGAACGCCGCCTCGGCGCTTGGGATTTCCACCCCAATGGCACCGAAGGCTATGCCAAGGCCGAGGTGACCGCAGGCGGGATCAGCACCGATGGCCTGTCATCGCAGACGATGGAGGCGCGCAAGGTACCCGGCCTCTATGCAATCGGCGAGGCCGTCGATGTCACCGGCTGGCTGGGCGGCTACAATTTCCAATGGGCGTGGGCGAGCGGCCATGCTGCCGGACTGGCGCTATAGCGCGCGCTGCCCGGCTGCACTTTTGTCACCGCGTGCGGCAGCGCCCGGTCTTGGTGTTCTGCACCACGCCATCGTCATCATAGCGAACGCGCAGCGAATAGCCGTCGGCACCGGCAGACAGGATCGTCGCATGGTACCAGTTGCCGTCGGTCCACAAGCAACTGACCTTGCTGCCCGCCTTCCAGTTGTACAGGCGCACGGTGCTGGCCGGACGGGTTTCGACATCGCCGTCATCGAAGCGGATGGTGATGTTGGGTCCGCTGCGCGATTCCACCACGCCGGGAAACAGCATGCTGCTGCCCTGATAGGGCGAGAGCACCCAGTCGCCGACATTCTGCGCGCTTGCCGCGACAGGCGTCAGACACAGCCCGATGGCGAGCAGCCCCTTGGAAATGCTTGAAGAGAAAGTCATCGATATGTCCTTGATCAAATAGGACTGGCAAGCCTTCGCCCGCAGTCTTTGCAACGTGCGACCCACTGGATGGAAGCGTGGCAGCGTGCCCGGCACCGGTCAAACGAATCTGCGGGCGAACGCCGCAGAGTCGCAAAATTGGGACGCGCCGCCAAACGCGGCGTCGTTGGCGCAAATTTCTATGTTTGATCTCGATCATGGCGCTGCACGCGGCGGCAGCCTACGCCGGGACATAGAGGAGCAAGCCATGACACCTAGATCGGACACCGCCCGCTACGCCGGGATATCCATTGCCCTGCACTGGCTGATGCTGCTGGTGATCGTCGGGGTGTTTGCGGCGATGGAGCTCAGGGAATACTACCCAAAGGGCAGTGACACCCGCAACTGGTTCAAATCATGGCATTTCACTTTGGGTCTGACGGTGTTTGCCCTGGTCTGGGTCCGGATTGGCGCCAGGGTGTTTACATCATCGCCGGCGCCGCAGGTTGGCCCAGCCTGGCGGACGGGGCCTGCAAAACTGGTCCATCTTGCGCTGTACGCGCTGATGATCTGCATGCCGCTGGCGGGATGGGCACTGCTCAGCGCCGAAGGCGATGCGATCCCGTTCTATGGCCTCAGCCTCCCCGCGCTGATCGCCAAAAACCCGGTGCTGGCCCAACAGATCGAATGGGCACACGTTTTGGGCGGCGATATCGTGTTCTGGCTGATCCTGGCACATGCGGCTGCAGCGATCTTTCACCACTACTGGCTCAAGGATCATCTCCTCTTGCGGATGCTGCCTGCGCGGCGATAGCGCCTGACGGCATCCGCGGGCATGTCCGTGGGTGCGCGTTCCGATTATCCCAGTCCGATTATCCCAGTCCGATTATCATTGTGCAACTGCACAAATTCAGCTACGCGCAACCGCTTGCAGCGACGCCCGTTTTTGTGTCGCGCGCGGTTTCGCCTGAAGATGCGGAGCCTTCGCATCTTCAAGACGAATTGATACACCATGCCATTTGATACTGTCCCCGCAATCCTGTCGGACGCGCTCGACGCGCACGGCTATGACACGCTGACTCCCGTGCAGCAGGCCGTGATCGCCCCTGACGCGCTCGGCCGGGATCTGATCGTCTCCGCCCAGACCGGATCGGGCAAGACCGTTGCCTTCGGCCTCGCGATGGCGAGCGACCTGATCGGCGAAGACGGCCGGATCGCGCCGAGCCACACCCCGCAAACGCTGATCATCGCGCCGACCCGCGAACTCGCGCTGCAGGTCAGCCGCGAATTCATCTGGCTCTATGGCCCCGCAGGCGCGCGCATCGCCACCTGCGTCGGCGGCATGGACGCATCGAAGGAACGCCGCACGCTGTCGCAGGGCGCGCAGATCGTCGTCGGCACGCCGGGACGTTTGCGCGACCACCTCGAACGCGGCGCGCTCGACCTTTCGGGCCTCAAGGTCGCGGTGCTCGATGAAGCCGACGAGATGCTCGATATGGGCTTCCGCGAAGATCTCGAGGAAATCCTCGACGCAACCCCCGATGGCCGCCGCACGATGCTGTTTTCGGCCACCATGCCCCAGCCGATCGTGGCCTTGGCCAAGCGCTATCAGCGCGATGCGCACCGCATCTCGACCGTGGGCGCTGATCGCGGCCATGGCGATATCGAATATCTCGCTGTGACCGTAGCGCCTGCCGATATCGAGAACTCGGTGGTCAACCTGCTGCGTCTGCATGAAGCCGAGACCGCAATGCTGTTCTGCGCGACGCGCGACAACGTCCGCCATCTGCATGCCAGCCTGATCGAGCGCGGCTTCTCCGCCGTCGCGCTGTCGGGTGAGCACAGCCAGTCCGAGCGAAACTCGGCCTTGCAGGCCTTGCGCGACCGCCGTGCCCGCGTCTGCGTCGCCACCGATGTCGCCGCGCGCGGCATCGATCTGCCCAGCCTGTCGCTGGTGATCCACGTCGAGCTGCCGCGCGACATGGACACGCTCAAGCACCGTTCGGGCCGTACCGGTCGTGCCGGCAAGAAGGGCACCGCGCTGATGATCGTGCCCTATCCGCGTCGCCGTCGCCTCGAATCGATGCTGCGCGGAGCGAACATCAACGCGCAGTGGATCAACGCCCCATCGGCAGATGACATTCGCCGCGCCGATCACGACCGCCTGCTCGACAAATTGCGCGCACCGGTCGAGGCTGACGAGGCCGATCGCACCCTGGCCGAAAAGCTGCTCGGCGAACGCACCGCAGAAGACATCGCGATCATGCTGGTGCAGGCGCACCGCGCGCAGATGCCCTTGCCCGAAGAGCTGCTCGATGCCGACGCATCGCCGCCGCCGCGCGAGACCGGCCCGCGCGCCGGGTTCGAAGACACGGTGTGGTTCACGATGAACATCGGCCGCCGCCAGAATGCTGATCCGCGCTGGCTGCTGCCTTTGCTGTGTCGTCGCGGCCACATCACCCGCAGCGAGATCGGTGCGATCCGGCTGGGCGATGAGATCAGCCATTTTGAAGTACCCCGCGCCGTGGCCGAGCGCTTTTCCGAAGCGGTCGAACGCACCGCAGGCGGCGATGATGGCGACGAGGGCAGCCTCGTGATCGCCCGCGCCGAAGGCCCGCCCCCGGGCCACAATCGCTCGGGTCCGTCGCGCCGTCCTGAAGGCCGCAGCGGATCGGGATCGGGCTACAAGGGCAAGGGCAACTCCGGCCCGCTCAAGCCGCGTTATGAAGCCAAGGCGTTCGGCGACAAAAAGCCGTTCGGTGACAAGAAGCCGTTTGGCGACAAGAAGCCTTCGGGTGACCGCAAGCCTTATGGCGAGCCACGCGCCTTCGGTGACAAGAAGCCGTTTGGCGATCGCAAACCGTTCGGCGACAAAAAGCCTTATGGTGACAAGAAGACCACTGCCGACCGTGCATCGTTTGCCGACAAGCCCCGCGGCCCGCGCAGCGACGGTCCGCGTTCGGGTGGCCCTGGCGGCGGCAAGCCCTATGGCCCGCGCGGTGACAGTCGCCCCGGCGGCAAGCCCGGCGCAAAACGCCCCAAGGGCTAATACTTAAGCCATTTTCATTACCCCGTTCTCCGGCGAAAGCCGGAGTCCAGGGGCGGGGTAGCGCTGCTAACGCCCTGGATTCCAGCTTTCGCGGGATGCTGGCTTGACCTTGGTGCATACGTCCCTCGACTTCGCTCGGGACAGGCGGTCAGGGGAAGCGAAACAGCATTTTGCCTGTCATGCCGGTTGTTGCATTGACCATAACGCGAGGCCGCACCCACTTCCCGTGTTCCCGAGCGAAGTCGAGGGACGTTGTGCGCCATGGCCGATTACGGCCAGAAAACAGCCTATTGCGGGGTAACAGCCTCGCCGCCCAAAGCGCGGTATAGCGTCACCCGGTTGCTCGCCTCGACCAGCTGCGTGCTCAGCAGCGTCCGCTGGGCAGTATAGAGCGAGCGTTGCGCATCAAGGCTGGTGAGGAACGAGTCCAGCCCGCCGCGATAGCGCAGATCGGTCAGCTGGTAGTTGTCTTCGGCCGCGTCGACAAAAGCACGATTGGCGCGCAGCTGTTCGGAGATGGTGCCGCGGCGCGCCAGCCCGTCCGCGACATCGCGAAAGGCCGCCTGGATCGCGCGTTCATAGGCGGCGACAGCGGCATCGCGCTGCGCCTGGGTCTGAGCCACCCCCGCCTGGGCCGCGCCGCCGGCGAACAGCGCGTAATTGACGTTCGCTCCCGCCGAATAATTGAACGCCGCGCCGGTGAACAGGGTCGCCAGCGCATTGCTCGCCAGCCCAGCCAGCCCGGTGAGCGAGATGCGCGGGAACAATGCCGCGCGCGCTGCGCCGATCTCGGCATTGGCAGCGCGCAGATCGAACTCGGCCTGCATCACATCGGGCCGCCGCAGCAGGATCGTCGAATCCAGCCCGGCGGGCAGAACCCTCACAGCATCACCAGCATCGGCGATCGATCGGGGCAGCAAAGCCTCGTCGACCGGCGCGCCCACCAGCAGCTGCAACGCATTGACATCCTGTGCCACTGCGGTCGTCTGCAGCGCGATATCGGCCTCTGCCGTCGCCAGAATCTGCTCGGCCTGCAGCAGGTCGGTACGCGGTGCAATCCCGCCATCGAGCCGCAAACGGGTGAGCTTCACCCGCTCGCGCGCATTCGCCGCGGTGTCCTGCGCCAACGTCAGCAAAGACCGGTCGGCGGCATAGGTCAGCCACGCATCGGCGATGTCGCCGATCAGCGTCAGCCGGGTCGCGCGCGCCGCAGCTTCGGTGCCGAAATAACGGTTGAGCGCCGCATCGGACAGGGATTGCAACCGCCCGAAAAGGTCGATCTCGAAGGCGGTGACTCCGACATCGGCCGTGTAGCGGGTTCCTGCCGCAGAGCGGCTGGCCGTCGGGGTGTTGCCGATATCGACATCCTGGTTGCGGTTCTGGTTGGCGGTGCCGTTGTCGAATCGGGTGGCGCCAGCGCCAAGGCCGATCTGGGGCAGCTGGTTCGCGCGCTGGATGCGATACTGCGCGCGGACGGCTGCGATGTTGGCCGCAGCGATGCGAAGGTCGCGGTTGTTGGCGAGCCCCTGGTCGATCACCTGTCCCAACCGTGGGTCGATGAACACATCACGGTACGAGAGGACCGGCAGCGCAGCCTCGCTCTGCGCCAGATACGCATCGCCGACGGGCCAGGATTGCGGCACCGGCAGCTCGGGCTGGACATATTTGGGGGCCATCGAACAGCCCGACAGCAGCGCGATCGCGATCAGCGCGGAATATCTCATGCCGTGCCCTCCGCATCCGGAGTTTCGCCGAAGTGCAGTTTCTTGAGCGTATCGCGGGTCGTGCGGCGGACCAGCACGAAGAACAAGGGAATGAAGAAGATCGCCAGCACTGTCGCGGTCAGCATGCCGCCGATCACCGACGTGCCGATCGCGATGCGGCTGTTGGCCCCTGCCCCGCTCGACAGCGCCAGCGGCAGCACGCCGAAGATGAACGCCAGGCTGGTCATCAGGATCGGCCGCAACCGCAGCCGCGCCGCCTCCAGAGCAGCATCGATGACCCGCGCGCCCTGCCGTTCGGCGCGCTCGGCAAATTCGATCACCAAAATCGCGTTCTTGGCCGCCAGGCCCATCGTGGTGAGCAGTCCGATCTGCAGATAGACATCGTTCTCGAGCCCGCGCAGCGTCACCGCGAAGATCGCGCCGACCAGCCCCAGCGGAATGATCAGCATCACCGCCACGGGAACGCTCCAGCTTTCATACAGCGCAGCAAGGCAGAGGAACACGACCAACAACGACAATCCATACAGCAACGGCGCCTGGCCCGATGACAATCGCTCCTGGAACGAGAGCCCCGACCAGGCGACGCTGACCCCGGGGATCTGCTGCGCGAGCTCCTCGATCCGGTCCATCGCCGCGCCCGAGCTCTGGCCGGGAACCGCCTGCCCTTCGAACTGAAAGCTGGGATAACCCTGAAAGCGCGACAGCGTGGTCGGCGTGGTCGACCAGCGTGTCTGGGAAAAGGCCGAAAATGGCGCCATCTGGCCGTCCGAGCCGCGCACGAACCAGTTGTTCAGATCATCCGGCGTCGCGCGATAGGGCGCATCGCCCTGCACGAACACCCGCTTGACCCGGCCACGATCGATGAAATCGTTGACATACTGCCCGCCCCACGCCGCCGACAGCGTGGTGTTGACGTCAAGCTGGTTGAGCCCCAGCGCCGCCAGCTTGGGCTGATCGATGTCCAACTGCAGCGTGGCGACATCGGGCAGTTCGCCCAGCCGGACGGCCGTCAACAGCGAGTCCTGCTCGGCGAGTTGCAGCAGCTTGTCGCGCGCTTCAATAAACTCCTCGCGCGACATGCCGCTCGTGTTCTGCAATTGCAGGCTGAACCCGTTGGTCTGGCCCAGGCCGCGGATGGCAGCCGGCACCAGAGCGTTCACCTGCGCATCGCGGAACTGCGAGAACGCCTTGCCGGCGCGCTCGACGATGCCGTCCGCAGAATTTTCCGACCCCTTGCGCTCGGACCAGTCGACGAAGTTGACGAAGCCCTGGCCGGTGTTCTGGCCTGCCGCGCCCTGCCCGCCGCCTGCGACCGAGAACATCACCGCGATATTGTCCCGCTCGTTCTCGAGCATGTATTTTTCGATCGCAAGCTGAACCTCGCGGGTGCGGCCCTGGGTCGCCCCGGCCGGCAGCCGGAACTGAACCCGCGCCGCTCCCTGGTCTTCGGTCGGCAGAAAGCTGGTCGGCAAACGCACGAACATCGCCACCAGCAGCACCAGCACGATTGCGTAGATCGCCAGGAACAGCCACTTGCGGTCGACGACCTTTTCGATCGCGCCGATATAACGGTCGGTGCCGCGCGCAAAGCCGTTGTTGAACCACCGCTGGGCCCGGTCGAGACGGTTGGTCACCGCGGGGAAGGTTCGATCAAGCCAGCCTTTGGGCCGGTCGTCGGCGTGATGCTTCTGGCGCAGCAGCGACGCCGTCAAGGCAGGGCTGAGGATCAGCGCCACCAAGGTCGACAAGATCATGGCCGAGATCATCGTCACCGAAAACTGCCGGTAGATCACCCCGGTCGAGCCACCGAAAAAGGCCATCGGCAAAAACACCGCCGACAGCACGATGGCAATCGCGACCAAGGCGACCTGGATTTCACCCATCGACTGGACGGTCGCTTCCTTGGGCGTCATCTCCGGATTTTCTTCCATCAGCCGCTCGACATTCTCGACCACCACGATGGCGTCGTCGACCAGGATGCCGATCGCCAGCACCAAGCCGAACAGGGTCAGCGTGTTGATCGAGAAATCGAAAATGTAGAAGATGATGAAGGTGCCAAGCAAGGTCACCGGGACCGCGATGGTCGGGATCAGCGTGGCGCGCCAGCTGTGCAGGAACACGAACATGACGATCACCACCAGGATGATCGCCTCGATCAGCGTGCCGATGACCTCGTCGATGGAGAGACGGATGAACGCCGTCGTGTCGTTGGCATAGGCGACCTTGTATCCGGGCGGAAAGCTGGGTTCGGCAAGTCTTACGGCCTCTTTCACCAGGTCGGCGGTGGTCAGCGCGTCGGCTCCCGGTGCCGATGACACCGCCAGGCCTGCGCCAGGGTGCCCGTTGATGCGGCTGGATGCCGAATAGTTTTCCGCGCCCAGCTCCACCCGCGCCACATCCGCGAGGCGCACCAGTGCACCGCTCTGTTCCGACTTCAGGATGATCGCTTCGAATTCCTCGACGGTGCGCATCCGCGATTGCGAGGTCACCGTTGCGTTGAGCTGGTTGGATTCGGGCTGCGGGAGGCCACCGACCTCGCCGGCTGCGACCTCGGTGTTCTGGTTGCGGATCGCGGTGACGACGTCGCCCGGCATCAATCCGACCGAAGCCAGACGATCAGGATCGAGCCATATCCGCATGGCATATTGCGACCCGAACACGTTGGTTTCGCCGACGCCCTCGATGCGTGCCAGCGTATCCTGCAGGTTGGTCACCAAGAAATCGGACACGTCGATATTGGTGCTGCGGTCGGTCTCGTCATAGACCCCGACGATCATCAGGAAGTCGGGGTTCGATTTGGTGACGCGAAGCCCCTGCTGCTGTACCTGTTGCGGCAACCGCACCAGCGCCTGCTGCACCTGGTTCTGCACCTGCACCTGCGCGATATCGGGGTCAGTGCCTTTCTCGAACGTCGCGCTGATCGTAACCTGTCCGCGCGAGCTCGAGCTGGAATTGAAATACAGCAACCCGTCGATCCCGGTCAGTTGCTGCTCGATGATCTGGGTGACGCTGTTCTCCAGCGTTTCCGCCGATGCCCCCGGGAAGGTCGCCCGGATGTTGACCTGTGGCGGAGCGACATCGGGATACTGCTCGATCGGCAGCAGATAGATCGCGCCGATCCCGCCGAGCATCGTGATGATCGCCAGCACCCATGCGAAGATCGGGCGTTCAATGAATATGCGCGACATCGCCGGCCTCAGCCGCGCTTTTGCGCGGGCGGTGGTCCGATGACCTGGGGCTTGCTGGCAGGCACGGCGCGAACGGGGGCGTTCGGCGCGATCTTTGCCAGCCCCTGCACAATCACCCTGTCACCCGCACTCAATCCCTTGGTGACCACCCAGTCGGTGCCCAGCGCACGGTCGGCGGTCACCTTGTGCTCGATCGCTTTATCGTCCGCGCCCACCACGAAGACGCTCGCCTCGCCGCGGGCATTGCGGCTGAGCGCGGCCTGGGGAACGAGGATGGCGTTGGTGTTGATCGCCTGATCGAACCGTGCGCGGACGAACATTCCGGGCAGCAGCAATCCCTGGGGGTTGGCGAACCGTGCGCGAAGCGTCACCGTACCGGTGGCCGCGTTGACCATCACTTCGGAAAACTGGACGACCCCGCGCAGGTCATATTCGCTGCCGTCTTCGAGCACCAGCGCGACCTCGGCGCTGGCCGGGGCGGCTCCCCCCTGCGCCAGCGAACGGCGCAGCGAAAGCAGTTCGGCACTGGATTGCTGGATATCGACGAAAACCGGATCGACGCCCTGGATCACCGCCAGAGGATCTGCTTGATTGCCGGTGACCAGCGCACCGACGGTGAACAGCGACCGACCGATGCGGCCGGTGATCGGCGCAGGCACGCGGGTGAATTGCAGGTTGACGTCCGCGGTCTGCACCTGCGCGCGGCTCTGCTGCACGGCGGCTGCAGCCTGACGCGCTGCGGCGAGCGCATCGGTATATTCCTGCAGTGACACAGCCTGCGCTTCGGCCAGCGGCTTGAGCCGTTCGGCGCGGATCCGGGTGGCCTCGGCATTGGCGATCGCGCTGTTCAGGTTGGCGCTCGCCTCGGCGGTCGCGGCGCGATACAGTCGCGGATCGATCTCGTACAACGTCTGCCCGGCACGGACCAGCGCGCCTTCTTCAAACAGCCGCCGACGCACGATACCGGTGACCTGCGGACGAACTTCGGACATCTCGAAGGCCGCGACCCGTCCGGCAAGCTCGACAGAAACCGGAACCGAGCTTGTCCTGGCCACGACGAACCCGACCTCGGGCATCGGCCGCTGGCGGCCCTCGCCATCGTCCCCGCCAGAGCAGCTGACGAGCAGGATCGCCGCAATCCCTGTCAGGGCATAGCGTGGCACGATCGTTCGTGACTGTCGAACGGGAGAAGGAATGGCAGACTCGCAGCTATGGGGGTACCGTATACGGTAGCGGACTACCCTATGCACTTACCCCCGCACAGGGCAAGCCGGTTATGCGCATCGCAGCTGGTTTACGCGACGAATGGATACCGCAACGGCCGACCTGCACCAAAAGCGATCAGGCGTGGTTGACTTCCTTGATCGGAATCAACGGGTTCGCGAGTTCTTCCAGATCGAGCGGAATGCCCTCGGTCACGGCCTTGCGGCCCTGAACATAGTCCTTGGTGGCGTTGACGCAATCGAGCGCGATCACCTTGCCGCCGCGCAGATAGATCACCGAAAAGCTGCGGCTGGCAGGGTCACCGCGCACCAGCTCCTGATCGTAATCGAGCGACAGGCCGACAGTCTGCAGCCTGAGGTCATACTGGTTCGACCAGAACCACGGCACGGCGTGATAGGCCTCGGCGTTCCCCATGATGTGGGCGGCCGCGACCTTGGCCTGGTCGTTCGCATTCTGCACCGATTCGAGCCGAACGACGCGGTCGTTGGCGAAAGGATTGGCGTGCGCGGCGCAATCGCCGATGGCATAAATATCGGGCAGGCTGGTGCGGCAGAACTCGTCCACATCGACGCCGTTGCCGCCGGCAGCTCCGGCAGCGATCAACGGGCCGGTCTGGGCGATGATGCCGATGCCGACGATGACCATATCGGCCACGATCCGGTCCCCGTTGCCGCACTGCACCGCGACGGCATGGCCGGCCTCGTCGGTTTCGATGTGATCGACGGTATAGCCGGTGCGCAGATCGACGCCGTGGGCGCGATGTTCCTCTTCGAAGAATGCCGACAGCGATGGTCCCGCAACGCGCGACAGCACCCGGTCGAGCGCCTCGATGAGCGTCACCTGCTTGCCCAGCTTGCGCATCACCGCTGCAGCTTCAAGGCCGATATAGCCGCCGCCGATGATCGCGACGCTTTGCGCCGTGTCCAGCCGCGCCATGATCTTGTCGACATCGGCGCGGGTGCGCACGGCGAACACGTTGGCCGCGTTACTGCCCTTGCAGTCCATCATCCGCGGAGTGCCGCCGGTCGCCCAGATCAACTGACCGTATTGCGTATGTTCGCCGCCGCTGATGGTAAGCGACTTGGTGGCAGGATCGACCGCCGTCACCCGCTTGCCGAGCAGCAGATCGACCTGCCGTTCGCCCCAGAATGCCTCGGGGCGCAGCAGGATGCGTTCAAACGGCTTTTCGCCAGCGAGATATTCCTTGGACAGAGGCGGACGCTCGTAGGGCGGGAAGCGCTCGTCGCCGATCAGCGCGATCGAGCCTGCAAACCCCATCTGGCGTAGGCAGATTGCCGCTTGAGCCCCGGCATGACCTGCACCGACGATGACGACGTCGTAATTGTCCTGCACTGTGTCCGTCTCCCCATATTGGTGATTGCTGCGCGGGTATATGCGCGCCATGTGCCGGTTGACGCTGCTGAAAACAACCCCGGACGTGGCAGATCGCGGTGCCTGCCATGACACGAAGCCCTCCGCATGGGCCGACCGGTTTATTTTGGTGCATTTTGGTTTGACCAGCGCCGATGTGCAAACTATAGCGCGCGGCCTGCACCGGCACTATTGTGCCCTGCACGCCGGGATGGCGGAGTAGCTCAGCTGGTTAGAGCGGCGGAATCATAATCCGTAGGTCGGGGGTTCAAGTCCCTCCTCCGCTACCATCCCTCAGGGCGGAAAACCGGAATTTGCCGCCGGGAAGTTTTTCTTCGTTCGGCCACAGATTTATGCGGCGCCGAACCCGTTGATTTTTCAATATGATCTATGGACTCGCGTCCCGCGTTGCCGATAGGGTTGCCAGGCGACCCAGTCGTTCCACTTCCGACGAACTGTGTCGCACAGCTGTGATCGAACCTGTGGAAACCGCCATTGAGTCAGCCGCAACCCCCTGAGCGCAGACTGGATGGCTGGAAGGCGATCGCGGGATATTTCCGCCGCGACCGCACGACCGTGATGCGCTGGGCGCGCGAACGCGATCTGCCGGTGCATCGCCTTCCTGGCGGCAAACAGGGTTCGGTCTTCGCCTATGAGCGCGAGCTGGCTGCATGGGCCGTGCGGATCGAGCAGAGCGATATCCCGGCAGACGCCTCGACGGGAGGGGACGACAGTCCATCAATCGCGCCTGCCGCTATGCCCTATCCGGACGATCCGTCGCGCCCGCGGGCCGAGGAAACGCCTTACTCCCCGCCCCGCGCAACGCCGAAACCCGCGCGCAAACGCTGGTGGTGGATCGCTCTGGGCGCAGTTGGGATAGCAGCGGTCGCCATGCTGGCGGCGCCCGGAATCAGGCAGATGCTGATCCGGGAAAAACCCCTTGCGGAGCAGATTGCGCAACTGCCGCAGGATCCCGCCGTGGCGCGCGACTATGTCACGGCGCGCGATCTGTGGGCACGGCGGACACCGGACGATCTGACCCGCGCCATCGCGCTGTACGAGAAGGTCATTGCTGCCGAGCCCGGTTTTGCTCCGGCCTATGCGGGGCTTGCCGAAGCCTGGCTGATCATCCGCGAATATGGAGCCGCTTCGGAAAGTCGCGCCTACAGCGCCGCAAAGTCAGCCATCGAACAGGCGCTGACGCTCGACCAGTCGCTGCCCTCAGCGCACCGGGCCAATGGCTTTCTGCAATATTGGTGGAGCTATGATGCGCAGCGTTCGGTGAATTCGTTTCAGCGCGCCCTGGCGCTCGATCCGCGCGATGGCCTGACCCATTTCTGGTACGCCAACGTGCTGTCCGACCTGGGGCAGGACAAGGCCGCCCAGCGCGAATATGATACCGCACAATTGCTGCTTCCAGGCACCCCGGCGATCGCGGTGGAGCGCGCCTGTGCGCACTGGCAGGCGGGGCGCGACCAGAGGGCCGTCCTGGAACTGACGCAGCTGAAATCGCAATATCCGGACGATGCGACAATCCGCAACTGCCTGGCCTGGGCCCACATATCGCGCGGCGATATCCAGGCCTATGCCCTCGAATATCGCGGGCTCGCGGCCTTGCGCAAGGTGCCCGAGATGCTCGCGCTTTCGGCCGCACTCGACGAGGCCGTCGCGCGCGACCCGGATACCGCGCACCTTGTGCTGGTGGCCGACGCACAGCGTGAGTTTGCGCAGGGCGAACGCAAGACGCGGATGACCCCTGCTTTTCACGCATCGGCCATGGGCGACCGCGAGACGCTGGTGGCCCTGCTGCAACAGGCCGCGAACCTGGGCGAGCGCTGGTATTCGGCAACGCTGAACAGGCGCATTGCGCGCAAATGGCAGGGCGATGCTGAAGTCCAGCAGTTGCTCAACAGGGTGGTGATCGCCACGCCCCGGGTCGACCTGTCCTGATCGCGCAGCGCAGCCGACCGTCAAACGTCCGCTTACCCGCCATTTTCCTCGGTTTACGACAATTTGCTACAGGGATTTCCGGGTGCGCTGCGCATAGTCTTGTGCTCGTCTGATCGCACGCGCCTGGGTGTTTTCGTTGACCCAACCGGCTGCTGGCCATGCTTCGTTGCCCGGCTCGGGCGATCAGGCACCTCTGCTTCATGACTGGAGCACGATGCCATGATGCGATTTTCGACAGGGCTGGCGCTGGGCGCTGCCATGCTGCTGATAGCGCTGCCCCCGCCGGGGCGGGCCGATGCGCACATGCTGGCGTTCCGCTCAGCCGATGGGACAGCGGGCAGCACCATCAAAACAAAGCGCATCCGGGCCGATCTGGCGCGTGAGATCGAAAGCTGGAGCGGAACGCATGCCTGCGAATCGCATGCCCGTGCCCGATCGGCGCTCAAGCCTGCGTTTACCCGCTGGCTGGGCGCGCAGACGGTCGCGCACCCCGGCAGAAAGCTCAGCGCATGGGGTTATCACTCGGGCGATATCTGGACCGAGAGCCGCATCGTCGATGGCAAACGCACCTGCAGGGCAGGTTTTCGCAAGCTCATTGCCTATGCGGAATTCGGATGACTCGCGGTCACGCGTTTGCCAGCAAGGCCTCGCTCATCGCCCACAGCCGCTCCGCGCTATCGCTATCCACCGCATGCGGCTCGACGTCGCGATACCGCACCGGGTCAGCGCCGGAGACAGCTGCGATGTTGCAGTCCTCGCAATACACGCCGCCCTTGCCCTCCAGCAGCGGGCTGGTCGCAGCCCACAGGGTCGTAGTGCAGCCCTGGGTCGGCGATTTGAACATGGCGCGCGCGCTTTCCGAGATCTGTCCTTGCGCATCGAGCCAACCCAGCGCGGTCATCTCCTCGGTCGGCAGATGCCGCTGCAGCGGGGTAAAGATGCCGCCAGGGTGGACGGCGAACGCCATGCCGCCGGTGTCTGCCAGCCGCGCGTTCAGCGCAACCGCAAACAGCGCGTTCGCAGTCTTGGACTGGCCATAGGCCTTCCATTTGTCGTAACTGCCGTCGGTCCAGTTGGGATCGTCCCAGCGGATGCTCGACAGCTTGTGCCCTGTCGATGACAGCGCCACCACGCGGCAGTTGCCGCTGCGCTGAAGCAACGGCAACAAGGCGTCAACCAGCGCGAAATGGCCCATATGGTTGGTGCCGAACTGCATCTCCCAGCCCGGGCCCACGCGCGTTTCCGGGCAGGCCATGACACCGGCGTTGTTGATCAGCAAGCCTAGCTGCGCAACGTCCGAGGCATAGTCCTGCGCAAAGCGGCGAACCGAGGCGATATCGGCCAGGTCCATCGGTACGATGCGAATATCGCCCTGCATCCCCGCCAGCGCCTCGTGTGCCTTGGCAGTGTCGCGCGCAGGCACGGTGACCGATGCGCCTGCTGCCGCCAGCGCGCGCACCGTTTCCAGCCCGATGCCCGAATAGCCGCCGGTGACGACCGCGTTCCTGCCGGTCAGATCGATCCCCGCCAACACCTCGTGCGGCTCGCTGCGGCGCCCGAATGGGGACTGGACCGGCTTTTGGTGTTCGGCGATCATACGGCTCTCCTGTTGCGCGTGTGGCGCCTCAGGCGAGCGCCTCTTCCATCGGACAATAGTCATAGCCAAGGTCGTCCGCCACCGCCTTGTAGGTGACCTTGCCGTTCCACACGTTGAGGCCAGCGGCCAGATGCGCGTCGGCGCGCAGCGCATCCTTCCAGCCCTTGTCGGCCATGCGCAGCATATGCGGCAGCGTGACGTTGTTGAGCGCATAGGTGCTGGTGCGCGCGACCGCGCCGGGCATGTTGGCGACGCAATAATGGACGATGCCATCGACGATATAGGTCGGATCGGCATGGGTGGTCGCGTGGCTGGTCTCGAAGCAGCCGCCCTGATCGATCGCGACATCAACCAGCACCGCGCCCGGGCGCATCGTGGCCAGCATCTCGCGGGTCACCAATTTGGGCGCAGCAGCGCCGGGGATCAGCACCGCGCCGATGACGAGGTCAGCCGTGGCGACGCACTCTGCGACATTGGCGGCGTTGGCAAAGCGGGTCTTAGCGCGCGATTCAAAGTAATAGCCCAGCCGCTCGAGCACCTCGGGGCTGCGATCGAGAATGGTGACATCTGCCCCCAGCCCCGCCGCCATCTGCGCCGCGTTGAACCCGACGACGCCGCCGCCGATGACGCAGACCTTGCCCGGTGCCACGCCCGGGACGCCGCCCAGCAAGATGCCGCGCCCGCCATGCGCCTTTTCGAGCGCGGTGGCTCCAGCCTGGATCGACATGCGGCCTGCGACCTGGCTCATCGGCTTGAGCAGTGGCAGGCCACCGCTTGCGTCGGTCACGGTCTCATACGCGATGCACACCGCCTTCGAGGCGACGAGATCCCTGGTCTGCTCGGGGTCGGGCGCGAGGTGCAGATAGGTGAACAGGATCTGGCCTTCGCGCAGCATCGCGCGTTCGACCGCCTGCGGCTCCTTGACCTTCACCACCATCTCGCAGTCGGCGAAGATCTGTTCGGCGGTGTCGATCAGCTTTGCGCCGGCGCGCAGATAGTCGTTGTCGCTTTCGCCGATGCCGAGGCCCGCGCCCTTCTGCACCCAGACCTCGTGGCCGTGCTGCACCAGTTCGCGCGCGCTCTCGGGCGTCAGGCCGACGCGGTATTCGTGGTTCTTGATTTCCGTGACGGTTCCGACGCGCATGACAGACTTCTCCTGCTGGATATTTTGATCAAGCCCTAGTGCGCGCTCCTGCCCTGTGCGACATCATTTTGTTACTTTATTACATTATTGCGAAATTTTCCTGACAGGCACTGGAATGTTGCAAATATCCGCGCCACCCGCCGGGATGTTGAAGAACGCGTCCTTCCGGTTGGCCCGCGCCAGGGCGTAGCGGACAAACGATTCGCTGTCGCTTTCGAGATACTCCAGACGTGGACGCTCGGTTTCGGGCAGCCGCGATGCCAGCTCGACCGACCGGATCACGGTGCGCTCTTCGGGCTTTTCGTAAAAGCCGAGTTCGCCCGTGCCACGCGGCAGGCTGGAGAGATGCTCGATCCCTTCGACCACCCGTCCGACCACGGCGATATTGCGATCCAGATGGCGCGGGGCATGGCCGATGACGGTGTAAAGCTCTGCCCCACTGCCGGTATCGGGCGACAGGTTGCGGCCGACCCCGACCATGCCATAGCAATGCACGGGCCAGACGCTCTCGTCATTGCTTGCCAGGGGCCAGCCCGCAAAAAAGTCGTGCCGTGGGGCATAGGCATCGGGCGCAGCCCATGGGGCCGGAATGTCGCCCCGTGCGGCCGCCTCCGCGGCGTCCAGAGCCGCGGCCATCGCCCGGTCGGCATCGTCATCTGAAGGCGACTGCGCGATCATGGCCTCGTCAAAGGCCTCAAGCGTTACCACGTAATCGCGCTCCGGCACCTGCGCGATGCCGCCTGGCAGCGGCCTGGCCTTGGCATCGTCTTCGGCATCGGGATCGCCCCATTGCACGACGTAATTGTCCTGCACCCGCACGATGGCGGTATTGTCCCACCAGCGCGCTGCTACCAGCTTGCGGATATTCTCGGTCCAGCCGGTGCTGAACGGCGCGGGCATAAGCTGGATCACCACGCGGCGCGGATTGCCTGCCGCATCGGGGGCCAGGTCCATCACCAGCAGGTCGGATGCCGCAATCGCCGTCCAGTGCGCTGCGGGCGCCTCCTCGACGATCTGGCCCGGGCTGGGGCTGGCAGGCGGCGGTGCGGCGGCGGCAAGCAGCGCCAGCGGGGCAAGAGCGGCGGCGGCGCGCAGCGCGGCCGAGCGGAATCGGGTTTGTTTCATGGAGCCCACGCTAACATGCCGCTCACACTTGGGAAACCGCGCTCGCAAGCGTGCTGCAGCGGCACCCGAATCCTTCCCTTGCGCAAGCGTGCACATGTCATTAGGGGGACGGCTCCCAGGACAAGCGGAGCGGTGGCCGAGTGGTCGAAGGCGCACGCCTGGAAAGTGTGTATAGGTCAAAAGCCTATCGTGGGTTCGAATCCCACCCGCTCCGCCACATTCGAATCCCACACGATCCCTGATCAACTCCGAAAGTCCAGCTCCCCTGCGGGGTGCGCTGGTGATTCGGATCCCTGTGTGTCCCACGTCGTCCAAGCCGACATTTTTGCAAATGTGGGACAGATGATCATGATCACCTCTATGAAAACGACTACCAATTCCGATCCGGAGACCAAGGCCCAGAGCACCCGCCGGGTGAGTTTTGGCGACGGCCTCTTTCGCTACGAAAGGCCGGGAGGGAGTAGCAGCTGGGTTTGCCGGGTTCAGAAACAGGGCCACCGCCGCGATTTCGGCTTGGGCAGCTGTAGCAAGGTAAGCCTTGCTGAGGCTCGCGAGCGGGCACGTGAGGTCCGCAGCCAGATGGAAATGGGCCTCGACCCTCAGTTCGAGCGGCGCAAGCTCGAAGCGGTGCCGACCTTCAAGGACGCGGCCCAGAAGGTCTTCGACATTCACTCGAAGACCTGGCGCAATGGCAAGCACCACGCGCAGTGGATGCGCACGCTCGAAATGTATGTCTTTCCATCCATCGGGAAGCACAAGGTCGACAAGATCACCGGCCCAATGATCCGCGACGTTCTCGCTGAAATCTGGCTGGCAAAGCCCGAAACGGCGCGGCGGGTCCGCCAGCGCATCGGAGCGGTCCTCGACTGGGCCTATGCGTCTGGCTACCGCGAGACCGAGGCTCCCATGCGAGCAATTTCGAAAGGCCTGCCGCGCCAGCCACGCAAGGACGGGCATTTTCCGGCCATGCCATACGAGAAAGTGTCGAAGTTCATATTGAAGTTGCGCGCGCGGGAATCCTTCAGCCGCCTTGCACTGGAATTTGCGATCTACACCGCCGCAAGATCGGGCGAGGTGCGCGGCATGACCTGGGATGAGGTTGATATGGAGGAAGCCCTCTGGACGCTTCCTAAGGAGCGTATGAAGGCATTCCGCGAGCATGTTGTACCCCTGACCCCACGTCCGCTGCGTATCCTGCGCCGCTGCGCTCAATTGCGATTGCGCGACTGCCAGTATGTGTTTCCCGGAATTCGCAGCAACAAGCCGCTATCAGACATGACATTGTCGATGCTGATGAAGGAAATGGGTCAGCCATTCACACCTCACGGTTTCCGATCGTCGTTCCGGGATTGGGTCAGCGAGGAGACCAATCATCCCAGCGATGTTGCAGAGGCAGCCCTGGCCCATACGGTCGCCAACAAAACCGAAGCGGCCTACCGGCGTGGCAATCTGTTGGAAAAGCGCCGGGTCATGATGGCCGAATGGGCCGCATATTGCGACAAGGAGAGTTGAGGTGCCTTGCCTGTCGCGCACAGAGCGCAGGCGCTTGTGCAAGTTCGAGAGAGCGGTCGAGCGGATGGAGCCGCTCGACCGGGAAATCTTCCTTGCCATCCGCGTCGATGAGATGAGCTACCGCCAGCTTGCAAACAAACACGGCATAACCCCCCAACAGGTCGAGCAGCATTTTGCCAATGCCCTGTTCGTGCTGATGCAGATGCCGACAGAGAAGCCGCCAGACTGGTGGCAGTTCTGGCGCTGGTGATGCGGCTTGGACCTTGCCAATCGTAACCCATGCCTACAGGGTGCCCCTGCCCATGCGAACCGATCTTGACCATCTTCCTGCCAACAAGCAGCGCGAGCTTGATCGCGTGAAGCAGATCATCTTCGAGGAGTTCGAGGATGCCCTGGCGCTCGCCACCCACCAGTGGAAGAAGAAGGGCCGGATCGAGAAGTTGATCCTCTATGGCAGCTATGCCCGTGGCGGCTGGGTCGATGAGCCGCACACGGCAAAAGGCTATCGCTCCGATTTCGATCTACTGATCATCGTCAACGACAAGCGCCTCACCGAGCGCGTCGATTACTGGCTTAAGCTCGAAGACCGGCTTATCCGTGAGCTGGCTATCGACCGGACGCTGCACACGCCGGTAAACTTCATCGTTCACACGTTACAGGAGGTGAATGACGGCCTCGCCCATGGGCGATACTTTTTTATGGACGTGGCCAAGGACGGCATCGCACTGCACGAAGCGGATGAGAGGGTACTTCATACGCCTAAGCCCAAAACGCCGGAGCAGGCGCTGGCAATGGCGCGTGAGTATTTTGACGAGTGGATGCCGAGCGCTTCAGATTTTTTCGACGGCTTCAATGACGCAAAGAACCGAGGCAAGCTGAAGAAGGCTGTCTTCGACCTCCATCAGTCTGCAGAACGCATGTACCATTGCGTGCTTCTGGTCTGCACCTTCTATTCGCCCCACGTGCACAATCTCGGCTTCCTGCGCACCCAGGCCGAGCGGATCGACATGCGCTTGGTCGATGCCTGGCCTCGTGACAGTCGGATTGATCGGGCCCGCTTTGAAAAGCTGAAAGAGGCCTATGTGAAGGCTCGGTACTCGAAGCACTATCGGATTACCGAAGAGGAGCTGCTGTGGCTTGGCGGGTGCGTAGAGGAGCTTGGACGGGCTGTTCACGCTATCTGTTCGGAGCGGATCGCCGACCTTGAAGTGAAGGCTCTCGCGGCGGGTTGAGTGCGCAGATTCGGGAGCCGAACGCGGGCGACGGCCACTGGCTGCATCTTTGCTGCCATCAATCCCCAAACCTGACCCCTTGATGGCCGTTCGAACTGTCCTTTCGCCAGCCCCACCGGCACCCATTTTCTGCCATCTCACCGGCATCAAATCCGGCGGGGTAACAGGGGCCGCGATGCTTCGCATCGGACCCGTAATTTGGATACACACCTCACGCACGCGTGAATAACGGTTTTCTGCCACTTTTCGAGAGTGCTATCCGGCAGCGCGCGCTGCCTCGCATTTCCAAAGTGGCGGTTTTCTGCCACTTTTCGAGGCTGCGCATAGCACTCGCGTCGGACATGAAAATGGCGGACGGAAACGGGGACCGGAAGCGTTGAATTTGAGGCTTCTCAGTGCCCATGTTACCCCTTTCGGCGAGCAAAATGCCTCCGACCGATTGGCCAAAGCAAAGTCGTGAAGTAGGGTCAGCGCTGCCCAAAATTGAGTTCGCGAGGCCTGCGAAGGCTTGACTGGATGCCGGGCCGTGATCGCACACACGAGTAAGATGGGGTAGAAATGTCATGTGGTATGTCGTGCACCGAAAGTGGATAATTTCCGCAGTCAGATGGCCGCTGCTTACAGTCCATGCTGTATCCCGGTTCTTGAACGATTGGTGCCGATATGCCTGGAATGCCCCTCCCACCTTCGTCGCCGTTGTCTATTGAGCCGATCAGTATGCGGGTTCCCGATGCGTGCCGGTATACCGGCATCAGTCGTAGCACCCTGTACTTGCTGATCGCGCGGGGCGAGGTCGAGGTCGTCAAAATCGGGGCTGCGACGCTGGTGTTAACCGACAGTCTTCGAAACTTGATCGAAAGGAAGCGAGTCCACAATCAGCAATACCACTGACCAAATCGTGTGCGATAAGACGCAGCCTAGACCGTGGACGACTTGAAACTGGTGACTAAAACCAAGCGCCTAGGATTGCTGAATGTCTCGTATTCAGGAAACCTATACTAACCGAACCTAGCCTATTTCGGCTTCAATGAATTTTGAAGGTCGTTCCATTCTCGCTTACTTAGCCCTGAGTCTTCCTGCGAAACAGCTTCGCCTGCCAGCCATCGCTGAACCACATTGGTTGCAGCAGCTGACAACTCTGTCCGCCCAGATCGAAAATCGATGAACGCTTCGTAAGTTAGTGGAGCCCAAACCTTAACAATGTCGAGAATTTTAAGGGCATACTGCCGAATTTCCCACTGAGCATGCGGATCAGTGCGCAACTCGAGAAATCTTAGAAGGTTATGCAGGTCAGTTTTCCAGTACCATTGAGTATAGAACCCCACCGGCAAAACTGAGCGCGCAAGTTCCCGAGCCAAACCGAGACGATCAGGATTTAATTGCTCGCCTTGGTCATTCTCGTTCAGTAAGGCAACATATGCGTCATATGATGCATTGGAAATAGCTGTAATTGTCTCGTTTACATCATTCTGTTCGCGTAGTTCTAAAGGTTTACCGCGACCTTGCCGATTAGAATCGCTTTGAGCCGCAATTGCTTCGGCGCTAGGTGAGTAGAACTCTTTGTCTAGGATTGAATAGCGAGCTGAATACTCATTCACTGACGCGGTTCGATGCCGAATCCACTGCCTAGCCACAAAAATTGGCATTTTAACGTGTAGTTTAATCTCAGCCATCTCAAATGGAGTCGTATGACTGTGGCTCAAAAGGTACCTGATCAACGCCCTATCGTCTCTGACCGTTTTCGTGCCTGCACCGTACGAAACACGAGCTGCCTGGACGACAGCGTCATCTCCACCCATGTAGTCCACAACCCGGATAAATCCGTGGTTCAAAATAGGGAATTCTTGCCCTAGGATGGCATCCAGAGCCGGGCAATTGGGGCGAGAAAACATCACAAGACATTCTACCTTGGTTCAGGAAAAAATCGAGCCCACTAGATTCGAAACAAGACAAGCGATTGACGCCAGCCTGGCTCGATCTGATGCAGCACGCCTGCCGCTCGCGGAGCGACCGGACAACGACGCAATAGGGCAAGCTCCCGCTTACGCCAAGCTTGAGTTGCCTACAGGACAGGCTTGTGGCTGGCATGCCACGAGTCTTTTTTCAGGATGCGGCGGTCTCGACCTAGGATTTCTGCAGCAAGGGATATTTCCTGTCTCAGCGTACGACATTGATCGAAAGTCGCTCGCCACGTACGTGCAAAACCTGCCGGGCCGGGCATTTCGGACCGATCTTAGTCGCTTAAAGCCCCATAACAGTATGCCGACAATCCTTCTCGCTGGTGCGCCATGCCAAGGCTTTTCCACCTCGGGAAAACGTAACGTTGCCGATCCACGAAACGCATTACTGATGCGAGTGGCAGATATAGCGGTGGCGTCGAGACCTCGTGTGGTCATTGTTGAGAACGTCCCAGCTGCGCTCTCGGGCGCTCACCTGCGCCTATGGGAAGGCCTGGAGGACCGCCTCCGTTCAGCTGGCTACAATGTGCGCCGGCTGCTGCTCGACGGGCAGGCCTGTGGGTTAGGACAGCGTCGAAAAAGGCTTTTTCTCCTTAGCTGGCTCGGTAGCGATTCTATTCGCATCGAAATCCCCCGGCAGCAATCGTTGTCAGTCCGCGAAGCGCTCACTGACCTTACCCAAGACGAAGATATAGAATGGCCTCGGGAAGGGACGCGCGACTGGCTTATTGCCCAGCAAATTGGCGCTGGCCAGCGCGTCAGCAATGTAAGGATCAGCGAGCGCACGATCGCAACATGGGACATTCCCGAGGTTTACGGCGCAACAACCGAACTTCAAAAGCTCATCCTAGTTTCAATAACAAGGCTCCGTCGCAGGGAGCGCGTGCGGCGACATGGAGATGGGGATCCTGTCCACATCAATCGGCTAGTTTCCGAATTTGGCAACGCCATAATTCAAGAGTTGCCCCTCCTCGAAAGTGCGGGGTACATCCGGATCTCAGGTGACTTTCTGGAGCTACGACAAACATATAACGGTCGTTATCGCCGACTAGAGTGGGATGCGCCCTCACCTACAGTGGATACACGATTTGGCCGACCAGACCTTTTTCTCCACCCATCTGACAATCGGGGCATGACACCAAGGGAAGCTGCGCGGATACAGGGATTCCCGGATTCATTTCGCTTTGCCGGATCGAAATCCGATACATTCACGCAAATTGGGAATGCCGTCCCTCCTCCAATGGCTGCCATTCTTGCAAACTTTGTGCGAGAAGCGATTTTGAAAGCCTAATATGAGCGCCTTGTTCAATATTGTGAATCCATGGTTGTTTGACGCAGATAGCGACGATTTAATCGCCCTGCGCGACCATTTGCTTTGGCTTCAAAGTGAACTCTTTAATGAGTATGAGCCCAATCGCTACGAAGCATTCGATGACCGTTTAGTTGAATGGCTAAACAATATAGATAGCACTGAAGATCAAAAGACACTCTTTCGACTTTTACGACACCTATTTTTCATCGGAAAGCAGCAATTCGATTCGTTATGTCGAGCTGCCTTCGGCGGTCAAGCAACTCGATGGGTTATTGATCACGCAAAAATCGACATCCAAGCGCCGAATCTCTCAAGTCTAGTAAATCAAGCTATGTACCGTACGTGGTTTTGTCCAATTACAGACAGCATGCGTATCAATTCATTTCTTAAACTTAACCAACTTTCTGGGCATGACAATAGACCAGATTGGCGATCTCTATCTCTCTTTGGTGATCCACTCGCCATCAGGTCATATCTCATAAATCAGAAAATAGAACGACTTGTCTTGCTGGAGGATTTTGTTGGAACTGGCAATCAAATGGCTAAAGCAGTGCACTGGGCAGCAACATGCCTTCCAAATACCCCGATCTTGGTACTCCCTTTAGTATGCTGTCCGGAAGGACTAAATACCGGCAAAGCCCTGGCCTCAGATTGCCCAAATGTTACATTTTCACCTGCCTTGATATTGCACGGAGAACTATTCTTAGGGGCAACCCCACAGGCAAACGAACCAAATATTTTTCCTAAAGTGAGAGAGCTAATTTCAAGATTGGGGACACGAATGGGAATCTGGGCACAGCATCCCTACGGATATGAGGCGACGGGTGCACTAGTTGCCCTATATTCGAATTGTCCGGACAACACCTTACCGATCATTCACCACCATGGCCCCCAATGGTCTCCACTGTTTTCGCGCATTCGGAGAAGCTGAGCATGACGCGCAATCCATTCCAGCAGCTTTACGTCGGGGAGAAAGTAGATCCTGATGAGTTTGTAGAAATTTTTAGCCACAAACTGGTTCCCCACGCGATGCCATTGTTTCAACCTGGCCATGTGATTCTTTCGGGAGTGCAGGGTAGCGGTAAGAGTATGTTGTTCAAATTACTCCAGCCCGAAGTTCGAGTTGCATACAGCGATATTGGCGAACCTTTCCCTATCCCAGAAGAAAGCTCTAGGTTTATTGGGGCTGGGATAAATATTAATACAGCTCGCTGTAATGAGTTTGGAAATCGCAGAGCCGAACAGGGAGACAGTGCACAAGAATTGATGTTCGGTGACTTCTTTAACTACGTCGTAGCCTTAGACATTTTGAAGTCAGTCAAAATATTGAGCGATAACTCTTCACTGACTGCCCAACTAGGTCTTAAATTTGACCGAGACCCACTGCGCCGTTTTGTAAATAGCACCGCCAATAGCGATGTTTGGGAAGGGTACCTGCAGGGCGCAGAAGATATCGATGACCTTGAAAGCCGATTACGCAAGCGACTTGCATTGTATCGACGCTTCATGAATGGAAATGACACTACGCTAGACCCTGCCGTATCCGTGAGCAAAACATCTGCTGGCGAACCGATGAAGGTGATAGTTACCGAATTAAAAAGAAGCGGCGTCGTTCCAAAAGACATTGAATTTTATGTTTTGATCGATCAGTACGAAGAGCTAGCCAACATCAGAAGTAATGGGGCCGAAGCTGATTATAGAAGTGTTATAAACAAGATTATCAGTCGTGATCCGACGCTCTCTTATAGAATCGGAACACGGGGATATGCCTGGCGAAATCATCTCAAAGTGTTTGGTTCAAATGGCCACCTCGAACAAGACCGCGATTATAAATTAGTGGAGCTAGACTCGCGCTTACGAACGCAGGAGATGCGAGGAACCAGCGTGTTCCCTGAATTTGCCAACGACGTGTTTCTCAGGCGTCTGCGCCATTCCGCAAGCCCAGGCAGCGCACGTGCCAAAGCAGTTAGGATTGCAGATGCTCTGGGACGATCTCCTGCCCCGAAGGACGAAGCCATTCAGCTCGCAGGAGACACACCTTCAGAAGCAATTCGCATTGATCCAGATTGGCCCGCAGAGATCACGCAGCAATTGCGCGAACTGGCGGCGACCGACCCCCTCTCGGCGAAGCTGGGTGAAGTTTGGTACCGCCAGAAGGGCTGGGAAGCAGAATCTACTGACCTGCCATGGCAAAAAAAATCAAAGCAATATTGGCGCAAAGAGCGCGTAGAACTTTGCCTGCTTCAAATTGGTGGTACAAAAAAGCAACGAGCAATTTACAGCGGTGAAGAAAATTTACTAGGATTGAGCGGCGGCAACATCTTACTTTTTCTTAGTCTCTGTCAGTATATTTGGGAATATGCAACCCAGGCGTCGTCGCGAAGCGATCGCCAGCCTGAATTGCCAATCAATGCGGGCATTCAGACCATTGGGGTGTTTCAGGCTGCTCGTACTTGGCTCGAGCGTATACCCTCGGATTACGGGAGGAGTGATGACAGGTACAAGCTTATCCAAACGCTAGGCGAGAAGTTTAGCACGGCTTTGTACGGCGACCTAAAAATGAGTAATCCTGGCCATAATGGTATATCGCTGAGCATTGAAGAACTCAGATCAAACCCTGAGATTTTTAATTTTTTGATTGAAGCGGTGGACTATGGCAACCTTGTCATGGTGGAGCATGCAACACGGAACAAAGACCGGAAACGGCGTTATAAGTTCTATTTACATCCTTTATATTGCCCGATGTACCGGATTCCGTATCAGCGGACAAAAGAACCAATGTATCTTTCCGTTGATAAGTTAAAAGATTGGCTCGCAGAAGCCGGAATAATTGAACGCCTTGAACCACCTAAAGCTCGTCGAAGCGGAAAGGTTTTATCTGATATGCCATTGCTAGACATGATGGCAAATCCTGATGCCTAATACATATCGACCTTGGGGGCCGCTTCAGTGGGTTATTTCCCAACTTCCAGGTGATCCTTGGAGTCTACTGGGTGTTTTGGGCACTGAGGATCGCTGTGTTGCAGCACTAAACGCCCTCAATACGGGCTTAAACGCCAAGAAGTTTTTTAAGATTCTTGATCCGCATATGTCTCCTGCTTCTGCATTCGATGAACGATTCGTTGAGATTCAGGGGCGGCTTGAAAAGGAAGGGCTCCTATCTTCAGATATTTGTACGGTCGATCTTCTCCAGGATATTGATACGATAAAAGAGGAGCTTGATAGCTTCCTGCAGCAGGCTGGGCACCGGGTCATAATTGATATCACATCGATGCCTAAGCGGTGGTTTTTCCCTATCACCCGTTTTATGTTGCAGTATGAAGACGTTTCTACAATTATATTTACCTACACGTCAGCCGAGGCCTATGAAGAGCAGCTTTCATCAGATCCAGCCGCGCTTGGTCCTTTGCCGACATTCGATAGCCCGCGAGGCGCTGATAGCTACGATGAGCTGGTTGTCGGGGTCGGGTTTGCTCCCTTGGGATTAAGGGACATCTTTGAAGCCGATATCGGGAAAGTCCGGTACCTGTTTCCGTTCCCCCCCCGGGCCCCCAAACTTTTTTCGAAATTGGGATTTCCTTCGCAGCCTTGAAGCTGAGATGGAAAGCCGTAATCCGAGCACCGAAAATCGCTGGCAAGTCGACATGTATGATGTTTCAAATGCTTTTGACGCTCTCTGTAACATCACAAAGAACGCTGAGCGGACCTGCGCGCTTGCTCCATTCGGTCCGAAAACTTTATCTCTTGCAATGTGTCTTTTCGCTCTGGCAGCAGAACAAGCTGCTAAGGAGCCCGTTCACGCTTTTTATACCCAGCCACGTCGCTATGCATTAAATTATACAAGTGGAATTAAGTTGGTTGCGGGCGAGCCCGATATTAAAGCTTACTGTGTTAAAATTGATGGTCGGAATCTATACAAGATTTAGGGATGCCTTAAACGCCCCAGACGAATTCGTTTCTTGGATGCCGGGTCACCAGCGAGGCGCTCGTAACCTATTCCCGATATAACACTGCGATTGCCAACGGCCCTACCAAAATACCCGACCGTAATTGGGCGGGACGTCCTTTCGTGCGAGCTGCCCTGACCCGATAGATCTGGGCGTCAATCTCACGCAGACCATTCAGGCCGTGCTGGAAAATAATAGACAATCATATCGCAGTTTGTCATAGTCTAGGAACGGTTTAGATGGCGTGTATTCCACTTGGGGTACGTACTGTGGGACTAATTTTTGCGGGCCTGTATTAAAAAAATGTTTTCAAATACATACACTTAACTTGAGAAAAACACCCGCAATAGAAAACTTACTGGGAATTAATTTATCTCGCAGCGGCAAGATTTACACATGAATTCATGCGCGGACGAAATTTTTCGGCGGCCTCCTCGCATCGCCACATACCGCTACTTAAAACCTCAGCGCTGGATTGGCTACAGATAGACCCCGCATCTTGATTGAATCACTATCTGCGTTGGGCAGGTTGCCACGCCCTCCCCGGTCAGTTACGTATACTTTATGCAAAAATCCTCCTCGCGCTTAGCTGTTTTGACGCTTTTAACGGCTTGCGCTGCTCCGGCAGTTAGCCAGACGCCAGAACCGGCCGCGCGTGCGGTTTCGGTCGAGGAACAATCGATCTCTGACCTAGGCCGAATGATGGATTCGGGCAGCGTCGGCAGTGTTGATCTCGTGCGCGAATATATGGATCGGATTCGCAAGATCGATCGCCAAGGGCCAAGTCTTAATAGCGTCATCGCCGTCATGCCCGATGCGATGAGCGAAGCGCGTCTGAGGGACGCAGAGCGCAAGGCGGGCAAACTTCGCGGTCCTCTCCACGGTATTCCCGTGCTGATCAAGGATAACATCGAGGCAGCAGGGCCTGTGCCAACCACCGCTGGTTCTAATGCGCTATCGGCCAACATCACCGACCGCGACGCACCTTTGGTCGCGCGGCTCAAGGCTGCAGGTGCCATCATTCTGGGCAAGACCAACCTCTCCCAATGGGCCAACATTAGGTCAACCAGCTCGACCAGCGGATGGTCGAGCGTCGGGGGCCTGGTGAAGAACCCTTACGCCTTGGATCGCAACGCGTGCGGATCCTCATCGGGAAGTGGTGCGGCGGCTGCTGCAAGCTTGGCTGCGATCACCATCGGTACCGAGACCGATGGATCGATCACCTGCCCCGCATCGATGAACGGCCTAGTAGGATTCAAGCCCACCGTCGGCTTGGTTTCGCGCACGCATATCATCCCCATCAGCCACAGTCAGGATACCGCAGGACCGATGGCGCGCAGCGTTATGGATGCGGCGATCACGCTAACAGTGCTGGCCGGCAGCGACCCTGCGGATCCGGCAACTCAGCAGGCCGATTCCCGGCGCACCGATTATGCCAAGAATCTGTCGCGCGATTATCTGCGTGGCGTAAGGATCGGGGTGCTGGCCGATCGCACGGGTGGCAACGCAGGCGTCAAGGCCGCGTTTGCAAACGCGTTAGGCCATTTGTCGGCTCTCGGAGCAGTGCTGGTCGAGATCGCAGACAGCCGAACCGGCTTGGAGGAATTGCGCGAGGCCGAGCGCAAGGTGCTGATGACCGAGCTCAAGGCGGACATGAACGGTTATCTGGCGACAACCCCTGCAGGGGTGTCCAGCCGAACACTGGCCGACCTGATTGCCTTCAACAAGTCCCAGGCCGCCACCGAGCTGGCATGGTTCGACCAGGATCAGTTCGAGATCGCCGAAAGCCAAAAGGGTCTTGATGATCCTGAGTATATCGAGGCGCTTGCCAAGTCGCGAAAACTGGCCGGGGAAAAGGGCATCGATCGCTTGATGAAGCAGCACGATGTGAGGTTTCTGATCGGTCCCAGCAACGGCCCGGCCTGGTTGTCCGATCTTGTCAACGGCGACAATTTTGGCCCGCCCAGTCAGAGCCAAATGGCTGCCGTAGCGGGATATCCGCATATTACCGTGCCGATGGGCGCCGTGTCAGGGCTTCCGGTGGGGCTGTCATTCATCGGCAAACAATGGGCGGATCATGACGTGATCAAGGCGGGCTATGCATTTGAACAGGCGGCTGGCGCTCGGGTCGCGCCTGCCTACCGGCCGCATGCTAATGCATTAGCCGATCCCGCGCAGCCACTGGCAATTGTCGAATGAATTTGCCGGACAGCAGGTGATCGGCAAGCCACTTGTCGTCTAGGACAGCATGCACCAGCCACACTTGGGCCGCAAACGCGGCCCAAGTGACATTCACTTCTTTCGCAGCTGTTGCCACAGGTATGTAAACTCGGCGGCCCGCGCGACCGACCTGCGCCTCCAGTCCCCGGGTGCCGGGCCGCCGGCAAGCTCCCAATAGTGTCCACCTTGGTCGTCCTCGAAATATAACGAGGCATGACCCTTCTGACGAAGCATGTCCGCATAGCGCCGAGCGTGGCCGGGAAGGACACGATCGTCGTCGGTAGCGGTGATGATCAGCGGAACGGGATAGCGCGTCTGCGATCCAGCGATCGTCTGCATCGGTGAATATGCGCCCAGGAATGCGCGATCTTCGGCTATGTCGGGGTCGCCATATTCGGCAAGCCACGAGCCGCCAGGCGGCAGTTGGTGGAAATTGAGCATGTCGATCAGCGGCCCGCCGACGACAACCGCGTTCATCAAATCGGGCTGGCGTTGCATGACGGCTGCGACCAGCAGTCCGCCGTTCGAGCGGCCAATGATACCGGTGTGCTCGGGCGAGCTGATCTTGCGGCGCTGAACGTCGCGCAGCACCGCTTCCATGTCATCAAAGGCCAGCGGGTGGCCCTCGCGCATCGTGGCGCGGTGCCATGCTGGTCCATGTTCGCCCCCTCCGCGCAGGTTGGCGTGGATGTAGACGCCGCCTTTTTCGAGCCACAGCTTTCCGAAAATCGGCTCGTAGCGCGGGGTTACCGCAACATCATAGCCGCCATAGCCATAGACAAGCGTCGGATGGCTGCCGTCGAACGTCAGATCGCTTTTGTGCATCACGGTGTAGCTAATGCGCGTGCCGTCAGCGCTGACAGCATGATGACGGGTGGTGACGAGATTGCGCGAATCGAATGCATCTGCGCGCTGATAGATCTGCTGCTGCGCACCCGTATCGGGATCGACCAGACTGATCGTGCCGGGCGTCAGCGGCGACTGTTCCTGGACGAGTATCTTGCCGTTTGCAGTACCAAGGACCGTGATGAACCTGTCATCCGGGAGGGGCAGCAAACGCGGGCGCAAACCGGTATCGCCTGTACTCGCCAGTTCCTCGATGCGGCTATATCCATCGTGCAGCAGTTCGACGAACAGCCTGTCTCCAACGGTAACCACGCCGCGCACGGCGTCATCGCCCGATGGCGTATAAAGTAGCGTCGGCACCGCGATTTCAGCACGCTCCATCAACGCGGCAAGGTCGATACCGACTAGGCTTCCGGCAGCAAACGTCTGACCACCCCGCAGTGGCGTCCAGTCCGCCTCGGGGCGCAGCAACAGCCTGCCATCATGGACGCCATAGCTGTCGGCAAGCTCAGGAAGCGGCAATCTGGTGGATGCGCCGGCAAGGTCCATCAGCCTGAATTCCTGGCGTTCGAAATCGATGCCGCGCACCGCGACGAACTTAGCCGATCCGGCGGCGCCAATCAGGGTCGCGGAAAGAGATGCGTCATGATCGCTGATACTGAATATCGGCGTGGTCTGCGCGATCGGCTGGCCGCGCTTCCAGACCCGCAAGGTTTTGGGAAACAGCGAAGCATTGAGGCTCGACCGATCGAGGACAGGCGCAACCAACACAGTGTCGTCGTCATACCACCACAAGCGATGCTTGCCTACGGGGAGCTTGAAGCCATTCTCCACAAATCTGGTGGTGGTAAGATCGAACTCGCGGATTTCGGCGGCATCTTTGCCATTGTCAGAGAGCTGGACGAGGCAGCGACCGTTGGTGCGGCAGCTTGCGCCGCCAAAAATCCACCGGCGGCCTTCCTTTTGTCCCAGTGCGTCGAAATCGATTAGCGTTTGCCATTCGGGCGTACCTGCAAGCCAGGCTGCCTGCGGACTGCGCCGCCAAACGCCCATTGGGGATTCCCGGCCCTGCCAGTATTGTGTCATGAAGCCGGGTGTCATCCGCAAGCCTTCCTGACGGTCAGGAGCGGTCAGCACTTCAGCAGCTTCCTGTCGAAAGCCGTCGAATGCCGGATCGGCCTGAAGGGTTTTCAGCGTGGCGCCATGCTCTCGTTTTACCCAATCGAGAGCCTTTTTGCCGTAACTGTCGTCGAGATACGCGGGTCCGTGGACCTCGCCAACAGCGGCCGACTGTGCGGCAGCAGGTATGATCAGGGCACCATATGCGGCAAGGCCAGCGATCGCGACCGTGTGCATCAGCAAGTTCATGTTCATGGCAATCAGCCTCAATGCATCGATACAGGCAGACAGATGCCGGCCTGCACCGCAGACCGGCATTGCGCGGCGTCTTCAGAAGCGAAGCTTGACCCCGGTGTAGAAGAACTGACCCGTCACGGGGTAGATTTCCACCCCGGTGAAGCTGCCAGCACCGCCTGCGCGGGTTTCGGGCAGATACGGCGGTTGGCGGTCAAACAGGTTGTCGATGCCGACAAAGAACCGCATTCCCTCCCTGAGTTCGTATCCGGCCTGCATGTTGAAGAGGAAGAAATCGGGTGCTTTGGTTGTCGCCCGGTTGTCTTCCGGCTGGACGGGCTGAACATCGCGCTGCATCGACGAGAAATAGGTGAGCGTACCTGTCAGGTCGAACGGCTGAAAGTTCCAGGTCGCGCTTGCACGCCCCTTCCACTCAGGGAAGCCATATTCGCCGTTGAAGTCAATGACGTTGCTGCCGGTAATTGTGCCCGGTGCAATTACCGTGGTCACCTTCATCATATGGGTCCCGACGAAGTTGAAGCTAACCGAACCCATATCACCCAGCGATTGGCGGTAGCGCAATTCAAGATCGATCCCCTCGCGGTCGAGCCGCGATACGTTGATGTTCTGCCGGCGGATCTGGTTGATCGATCCATCTGCCGCACGGGTTACCGAGGAGCAGAAGGCGTTGCCGATCGATGTCAGGTCGACGCAGTTGTTGAGGATGTCCTGCGCACCGAACACGTTGATCGCATTGCTGATCTTGATCTTGAAATAGTCGACAGTGGCGCTGAAGCCCGGAAGGAAGGACGGCGCAATGACCGCACCGACCGTCAGGGTGTCGGCGGTTTCGACATCCAGCTGCGCATTGCCGCTTGTCGCTGTCCGGATGTTGATCGTGCGGGCGTTGGAGAGGAAGTTCGCAGGAACGCCCAGAGCGGCGCAATTCGCTCGGCGCGACGATGAGCCGCCACTGATGAAATCAACGTCGCATGGATCATCGACCGTGATGAAGCCTTCACTGCCCGGCGAAAACAGTTCGCCGACATTGGGTGCACGAACGGCGCGGGCGAGGACCGAGCGAAACCTGATATCGGATACCGGCGCCCAAGTTCCGCCCACTTTCCAGCTGGTGACGCGGCCCGAGGTCGAATAATCGGACGTGCGAACAGCGCCTTCCAGTTCCAGTCGTTCGAAGAACGGACGATCGGTCAGCAGCGGGACGACGACTTCGCCATAAAACTCGAGCACGTCAAACTGCCCTGCGGTCGACTGTCGGCGGGTAAAGAAGAATCCTTGCCCCGCCTGGTCAACGGGTGAGGTCAGATAGGTGCTCTCTTCCTTGCGATATTCGATGCCGCCCGCGAAGGAAATATTGCCCGCGCCCCAGAAGTCACCGATCGATCCGGTGATGTTCGCTGTCGCGACCAACTGGTTCAACCTCGCGGTTTCGGTGGCGAACGGGATACGAATGTAATTTACCCCGGCAGGGCTGATCGCCGCCCCGGTCTGCAGGAAGTTGATCGGTACGCAGCCTTGCGAGCGAGCAACATCCGACCGGCAGACGATCGCGCCACTCGCATCGCGGACCGCATCCAGCGCATTCAGGAACTTGGCCTGGTCGACATCGTTCACGCGTGTGTTGGTGAAATTGACTGAACCGTATTGCACCGACGCGTCGTAACGCAGGTCACCAAAACCGATCATGCCGCGTGTTCCGGCAACGAGCTGATATAGGTCACGGTTGGTATCCTGGCCGCGAAGACCCAGTTCCTGATCCGAACGCAGCACGCCGATGCTGGTGACGTTTGCCTGAACCATCAGGGCACGAAGAGAAGGCGTGACGAAAGGATTGTCGATGCTGATCCGGTTGGTCGTCGGCGGAATTTCGAACACCGAGCCAAAGCGCGATGACGATTTGGTGTTTGCAAAGCGGCCTTCAAAATACAGCTCTGCTGATTCATTGACCTCGTAATGACCCGCCAGCGAGATCAGCACGCGTTCCACAGGGATCTTGAGGGCGCATTTGGCTTGCGGGCACTGTGCGTCGTAGCCCAGTTCTGCCTCGCCACCGTCGGTAATCTGGCCTCCGCCAATCAGACCCGACGGTCCAAGTCCGAAGCTGCGAACCGAGCCATCGGCGTTGAACGCAAATGCTTCGGTGCCAGCGCCGCGATTGAGTAGGAACATCGATTCCTGCTGACCACCCAGCTGCCGAACATTTGCTAGGGTGACGAAATCATCGATCCCGTCTGCGGGCCCGGTGTTTGCGGGATTGGGCACCCAGTTAAGGCCGGATATAGCCCGCTTGCGCTGATCAAAGCCAATCCCACCTTCCGAAGTATAAGCCACGTGCCCGGTGATATTGCCGCGACCATCAGCAAAGTTGGCCCCCGCCGTGGCATTGATCGAATACCTGTCCGCGTCCCCGCGCGAAGACGTGCCAAGCTGGCCGCCCAACTCAATACCGTCAAAATCTCGCTTGAGGATGAAATTTACCACGCCGGAGACCGCGTCGGCGCCGTAGACAGCTGATGCGCCACCTGTGATGACCTCTACGCGCTCAATCATGGGGGTTGGGATGGTGTTGATATCAACCGCGGTGGTATTAGGATTGGAACCCACCTGGCGCCGCCCATTGACCAGTACGAGAGTCCGGTTGGTGCCCAGCGAGCGTAGGTCCAACAGGTCCAGACCAGCGCCATTGAACGTCACGCCAGAGCTTTCTGACGAGAGACCTGGTGACAAGGCTGGAAGCTGGCGAAGCAAATCGCCGGCGCTCACTATCCCTGCCGCTTCGACCGAAGCTGAATCAAGCATGACAGTTGGGGTCGAGGTATCTGCGCCCGTGCGAACAATCCGCGACCCAGTAACGATTATTTCTTCAGCAGCCTCAGGTCCAGATGAACTTGGCAGCACGCTTTGTGCTTGCGCAGATTGCAGGCAGATCGGGGAGAGCAGTGCCACAGAGCCAAGAAGTACGTTCCTAACATTATACATGATGTGACCCCTTATATCAGTTTATCGCGACGGATATCCGTCACGGTGAGCATCATTCCATTCCCTGCTTGCTGAATCGTATTTTGTATACGTTATGGTCATCGTATACGATTCTTGAGGTGGCGCAACACGCTTTGAAAAAAAAATGCAAACCTTCTTCGCAGCCTGGCGAGAAGCATTCTTGGTGACATATTAGGGGCTTAGCGAGATACCAGCGCGCGATAGATCGGCCAAATTCACTATCGCCAACGGCTTGCTTGGAGTGCTGATGACGAGCACTCACAGCTTAAATTCAGCCATTCTGCCGGTCGCGAGATGCGTGAATTCTGAGGACCCTGCTCAATTCAGAGCTGGCCCAAGCACCGCTTTTTCAATCTCGCATACCTATCAAGCGCCATGGGCTGACGCGGGGCAGAAATACCCGGCCACGTGGCGGCTGCAAGGCTCTGGAGGAATACCGCAGTGCGCCGTAATGGCCACTCGTCTTCGGTTCAAACGCATGCCGCGCCTTGGCGTGAGCCACACATTCATATTGTATAGGACCGAAAGACCCTACTGGATTGGAGTGCTATGTCGAGAGGGAGACATGAATATATAATGCCAGAAATCTATAGACAGTAATATCGTACAATGGCATAGTTTCGATTGTCGGAAATAGACGCGAAAGACACAAGGGAACCCATGTGGGAATTGAAATTGGCACAGGTTAATTTTGAATATTATATCAAATACATATAGTTAACTTGGGAAAACCACCCGCTCCGCCAGTCACTTCGTAAATCGTCGGCGACAACCTCGCTCCCGCTCACGACTGAGTGGCTTTCCCGATGCGCGCCCCGCCTGTGCGATGATTTCCCGAACCGTTTGGCGTTGCACCAATAAACCCATCATCTCGTCGAACACGCTTGGAGAACATCAAGCGGGAACAACGCGGACGTGCAGTCATAGCGCGCCGCAGCCTAGGGAGAGGATCGATGAACGGGACATCCGTGCCTGCGGGGCAGAACTGCCGACGCCATACACGCACGGCGCTGATGGCGACAGGGGCGGTGCTGATGCTCACCATGCATCCGGTCGCTGCCCACGCCGCCGAACAGCCCGATAATGCACCAAGGATAGACAACGCGATCGACGAAATCGTCGTCACCGCCCGTCGTCGCGACGAGAACGTGCAGTCGGTCCCCATTTCGGTGTCGGTGCTCAGCAACGAAGTTCTCGAGAGCTTCCGCTTCGAGGATCTCGACAATCTTCAGGCGCTGGAGCCATCCTTCTCATCGAGTTCGTCCTCGGGTCGCCCCAATGCGCCGGTCTATTCGATCCGCGGTATCCGTCCGACCGAAGCGATATACGGGCAGGATCCGACGGTCGCGATCTATCTGGCCGATGTCGTCCAGTCTCCCGCGCAGGGCAGCAATCTGGGCTTTTACGACCTCGAGAATATCCAGGTCCTCAAGGGACCGCAGGGCACGCTGTTCGGGCGCAATACCATCGGCGGGGCCGTCTTGCTGACGCCGCGCGCGCCCGGCACCAGCCTTGCCGGAGATTTCATGGTCGGCGCCGGCAATTTTGGTCTGGTCGAAACCCAGATCGGCCTCGACCTGCCGCTCGCCGACACCTTCCAGGTGCGCATCGCCGGACGCACCATCGATGGCGGCGATTATCAGACCGATGTCACGCCGGGTCCGAGATTCGGAAACAGGTTGGGCGGGCAGAAGACGCGGTCGATCCGGGTGACGGCGGTGGGCCAGCTCACCCCCGATATCACCAACACCATCATGGTCACCTATGACTCGAAGCAAACCGAGGGTCGCGGCACGGTCTTGCAGGCGATCAACCCGACACATCCGAACGCGGGGCTGAACCCTGCCTTCGCCCCCGCCTTCGCCGCCGCGCTGGCCCGAGCGCAGAACCGGCCGGTGACCGATATCGAAAGCGATCTGGATCAACGGGACGATGTCGAGGCGTGGAGCATCAGCAACACCACGACGGCGCGCTTGAGCGATACGCTGAACATGAAAGTGATCGCGGCGTATCGTCAGGTCGACACAGACATCGTGATGGATCTGGATGGCACCATCGTGCCTGGCATCCTGACGTCTGAACAACGCGCATCGCTGGATCACATGAGCCTTGAAGGCCAGCTGCTGGGCACCGCGTTCGGCGACCGGCTAGACTGGGTGGTAGGCGGCTATTATTATCGCGAAGAGGGCTCCGAAATGACCCCCGCAGCCTTTTTCGGCTCGCGGATCTCGCAAAACGGCACGGTGGACAACAAGAGCTATTCCGTGTTTGCGCAAGGATCCTTCAAGCTGACCCCCGAACTGACGTTGACCGCTGGCGGGCGTTTGAACCGAGACGACAGGACGCTCATCCTGAACCAAACGGTCAATGGGGCATTGTGCCTGCTTCAGGTGGCGAACGCTGCAGGGACAGGCCTGACGCGGCTGCCGCTGGGTGGCTGCGAGATCACGCTGAAGGACAGCTTCAGCCAGCCGACCGGCACCGTCGCGCTCGACTACAAGATCACGCCCGACATTCTGGTCTACGCCACCAGCCGCTATGGATACCGCTCAGGCGGCTTCAATCTGCGCGCATCACTGCCGATCCAATACGAACCTTTCGAGCTGGAAACTGTCAACGATTTCGAGGTCGGGACGAAAGCCGACTGGTCGCTGGGTAATGTCCAGATGCGAACCAACCTTGCGGTGTTCTTCCAGAAATACAACGATATCCAGCGCACGGTAGCGGTCACCAATCCGATCACCGGCATCGCTGCATCGAGCGTGACCAACGCCGCATCGGCGCAGGTTTTCGGCATCGAGCTGCAGCAAACGATCAAGCCGACCAACAATCTGACCTTCCAGTTCAACCTGGTTTACAATGATCCGAAATACAATGACTGGATCGATCCGGCCACCAACACCGATTTGTCGTCGACGCCGTTCTTCTTCACGCCGGAATTCGCAGGAAACGCCTTGGTTTCCTATGAGGTGCCGCTGCCATCGAACCTGGGCTCGCTCAATATCTCGGCGAACGCAGCCTATACCGACGATATCTGGATCAACGCGCTGCAAACCAATGTCGTGATCGCGCAGCATCCGGCCGCCATTTTGCCGCTGCTGCGGCAGGAGGGTTATTGGCTGGTCGACGCCAGTGTCGGCTGGAAACAGATCGGCGGCTCCAATTTCGACCTGAACCTGTATGTCAGAAACCTCACCGACACTGTCTACAAGGTCGGAGGGATTCAGCTGTATACCGGGGCATCAGGGTTCATCTCGGCAGCCTTCGGTGAACCCAGAACCTTTGGCGCACAACTGCGCTATCGCTTCTGACAGGCGCCGCGCGTCCAAGGACCGGCTCATGGCTTCGGCTTGAGGCCTGGCTGGATCACGCCGCTCTTGGAGGGGCTTGCCGACTGGCATCCAGCATGAATTCTGTCCCGACGGCAGGAACGTCAACCGATCCGTTGCGTTCGCAGTGCTAATGCTCGCTTTGTTGACATACTGGTGCTGAACGTCGGCGCGGAACCCGTCGCTCTGGCTGGTTCCAACGCCCTGTGGCAAACCTGGCGCCAATATCGAGCAGCAGGCGGAGCACGAGGATTTACATGCTGAGTTTCCTTGCAGACGGCGGTCAGATGGGCGCGGCAATGCGGGCGTTCGATTGGACCGGCACGTCTCTGGGGGCGCCCGCAGCCTGGCCCACGCCGCTCAAGACATTGGTCGCGGTGCTGCTGGGCTCAAACCAGCCGATGTTCGTCGTCTGGGGAGACGAACATATCCTCACCTACAACGATGCTTATGCGACGATTTTGGCCAACAAGCATCCCGCGGCACTCGGACGCCCCTTCCTTGAGGTGTGGTCCGAGATAGAGGCGGATCTCGCCCCGATCGTCGAGCAGGCCTATCGCGGAATGCCCGTCCATATGGACGACATTACCTTGATGATGATGCGGCGCGGGTATCTTGAGGAAACGCATTTTCAGTTCTCGTACACACCCGTCACCGGCAAGGGTGGTATTGTCCAGGGGCTGTTCTGCGCCTGCACCGAGATCACCGAACAGGTGCTGGCCGAGCGGCGCCGCGCTGCCGAGACCGAGCGCCAGCGCCGGATGTTCGAACAGGCGCCAGGGTTCATCACCATTCTCCACGGGCCCGAACACATCTACGAATTTGCCAATGCGACCTATCGCCGGTTGTTCGGAAATCGTGAGCTGATCGGCAAGACCGTGCGCGAAGCCTTCCCCGATCTGGCAGGACAGGGCTTTTACGAGTTGCTCGACCGCGTCTACCAGAGCGGCGAGCGGTTCGTCGCCGATCAGGTGAAAGTGGTGCTGGATCAAGCAGACGGCGCCCCAACCGAACATTTTCTCAATTTCATTTATGCCCCGGTCACCGATGACTCGGGTCAAGTGACGGGCATTTTCGTCGAAGGTCATGACGCAACCGAGGCGCGGCGAGCCCAGGCCGAACTGCGCGAGAGTGAGGAGCGCAATCGCCGGATCGTCGAGAGCGTCAAGGACCACGCCATCTTCACGGTCGATGTCGACAATCATGTCATCGACTGGACACCCGGCGCGGAGGCCGTCTTCGGCTGGAAGGCCAGCGAGATCACCGGGAAACGCGCCGACATCCTGTATACCGAGGAAGACCGCGAGCGCGGCGTTCCTTATGCCGAACTGGCCACGGCGCGTGCGCAGGGCTATGCTGGCGGCGAGCGCTGGCACCTGCGGCGGGACGGACTGCGCATCTTCGCCAACGGGTCGGTTCGTCCGCTGCATGATGCGCAAGGCGAGATCACCGGCTTCATCAAGATCGCGCGGGACGAAACCGAGCGGCGCGCGGCCGAGGCGGCGCTGCGCGAAACCGAGCAGCGTTACAGGCTGGCAGCCAAGGCGACCAACGATGCCATCTGGGACTGGAACCTGCTGTCCAACCGCATCGACTGGAACGAGGCGGTGACCGTGCTGTTCGGCTACACCTGCGAAGATATTGAGCCGACCGCCGACTGGTGGATCGACAACATCCACCCCGATGACCGGTTGCGTGTACAAAAAGACATTCATGCCGTGATCGCGGGCCAAGGCGAGCAATGGGCCAGCGAATATCGCTTCCGCCGCGCCGATGGCACCTATTCGGACATCTTCGATCGCGGCCATGTGTTCAGGGACGACACGGGCCAGGCGGTCCGCATGATCGGCGCCATGCTCGACCTGACTGTACGCAAACGTGCCGAGAGCGAGTTGCGGGAACTCAACGAGACGCTCGAGGCACGTGTCCGGGAGCGGACCGAGGAACTGATGACGGCGCAAGATGCGCTGCGCCAATCACAGAAAATGGAGGCTGTCGGGCAACTCACCGGGGGGCTTGCGCACGATTTCAACAATCTGCTCACGGGCATATCAGGCAGCCTTGAAATGATGCAGGCGCGGATCGCCAGAGGGCGGGTGGACGATGTCGAACGCTATATCGCCGCGGCGCGCGGTGCCGCCGATCGCGCGGCCGCCCTCACCCACCGGTTGCTGGCATTTGCCCGGCGGCAGACGCTCGCGCCGAAGCCGACCAACATAACGCTGCTGGTCGCGGGGATGGAAGATCTGATCTGCCGTACGGTGGGCCCTGCCATCCGGCTCGAAATCGGCACCGGCGAGGAATTGTGGCCAAGCCTGATCGATTCCAGCCAGCTTGAAAATGCAGTGCTGAACCTGTGCATCAATGCCCGCGACGCCATGCCCGGCGGCGGCGTGATTGCGATCGAGACACGCAACTGCACGATGGATGAGCAAAGCGCCGGGCAGCATGGTCTGGCCCAGGGAGATTACATCTCGCTGTGCGTCGCCGACACCGGAACCGGGATGTCGCCGGACATCATCGCCAAGGCGTTCGACCCGTTCTTCACCACCAAGCCGATGGGCGAAGGCACGGGGCTCGGGCTGTCGATGATCTACGGCTTTGCCAAACAGTCGGGCGGATCTGTGTCGATGTCCTCCGAGGTGGGCGCAGGCACAAAAGTCTGCATCTATCTGCCACGCCATTTTGGCGATGTAGAACCTGCCGCCGCCGCCATTGGGTTCGACGCGTCGCCGCATGCTGCGGCGGGAGAAACGGTTCTGGTTATCGATGATGAGCCGACCGTGCGGATGCTGGTCGCAGAAGTGCTGACCGATCTGGGCTATACAGCGATCGAGGCGGTCGATGGCGTGGCGGGCCTCAAGGTTCTCGAATCCGATTTGCGGATCGATCTGCTGGTGACCGACGTCGGCCTGCCCGGCGGGCTCAATGGAAGGCAGGTCGCCGAGGCGGCACGCGCCGTACGCCACGATCTCAAGGTCCTTTTCATCACCGGATATGCCGAGGCCTCGGTTTTCGGCTGCGGGCAGGTCGACCAGGAAATGCATGTGCTGACCAAGCCGTTTTCGGTGGAGGTGCTTGCAGCCCGCATCCGCGAGCTGATCGAAAGCTGATCCGCGAGGCGGAGCGCTTGCTAGGCCCGGTGGCCCGACGTTTACGCTAAACCGCGCCGAACCCGGACGATATCCGGCTGACAGCCGGATCAGGCCTGCGCGAAGCCCGGAACCGCAAGGTCGAACAGCTTTTGCGCCACCAGAACAGCGCCAGGCGCGTTGGGCGCGGTGGCATCTGCGCCGACCTCCAGGGCAAGCGCGGGGTTGGCCGTGAACAACGGACCGCCGACCATGATACCGATGGTCGGATTGCGCGATTCCTGTCGTACCAGATCGATCGTCGCCTTGAGGCTGTCGATCATCTGTTCGGACCCCATCGTGAAGCCCGCGACGGCGAACCAGTTGCACCTCGCGACTTCGGCGAGGTCGTCGGCGGTGCCAGAGAGCTCGGCCTGGACCTTCCATCCTGCAGCCAGCAGGAAGCGCTCGACCATGGTGACGCCGAAATAATGCTGATCGCCCGGAGTCATCGCCATCAGCACGTGCCGGCGGACATCGAGCGCGGGCACGGTGTGCGAGTTGTTGAAGATGGCCAGAAGCTTCTGCAGCCGCGAGACGCCGATCGTCACATCGACGAAATCGCATCTGTCGGCGTCCCACATCTCGCCCAGCAGCCGCGCGGTCGGCTCCAGCACGCTGATAAACAGCGTCTCGGTGGAAAGGCCGCGCTCGCGAAGAACCATCACATAGGCCACCGCAGCTTCAAGATCGTTGCCCAGGATGATGTCGGCAAGGCTGGCGATGTCTGCATTGCTGGGCGCCAAAGCCTCGACCAGTGCCTCGGCAGGCGGCGCATCGGGGAGGACCTCCGAATGGATGCGCAGCAACTGGGGGATCACGTTTTCCGATATCAGGCGCGCCAGCTTGACCTGGCGCGCAGACAGATCATCGCGCCGATAGATTTCCGGCGACACGAAGTGCGCTTCCAGCCGATCAAGGCTGGCGCGGTCGACCCGCGGCAATGCTAATCTGGTCGCCCGTCCCATCGCGCTCCCCCCGTCCCCGTTAGGGATTCTTTCTGGCCCGACGTTTCAGTCAGGAACAACAGAACAGCATAACCACGCGTCCGTGTCGAGGCTTGATCGTTTCCGTTGGTCCGATGCGCCGGCGGTGGTGGAGGCTTGTCGCAAGGGTAATGGCCCCGTCGAACCCTCCCGCATTCGACCATGTCGATCGAACGGGTGGTGGTGCCGCTTACGTGACTCGAACACGTGACCCCATCATTACGAATGATGTGCTCTACCAACTGAGCTAAAGCGGCGCAGGGTCGGCTTTTGGGGGGCCGGGTTTGCGTGCGGAGCCGTTAACAGCAGGCGGGGCAGGATGCAAGCCGCGTTCGGAGGCTTGGCGGCGTTTGCGCGCGGCAGGTGCCTCGCGTTGTTTCGCGGAGGGGCGGTTAACCCTGCCTTTACCCACTTGCGAGACAATGCCGGTCTGAAAAACACAGGTTGGGACCGATCAATGGATACTCTGCGCGGATATCGCGATGGCGTGTACGGCCATGACGACGCAGACGACGCACCGCTGGCGTCGCCAGCACCGGAAGCCGATGACGAAGCGCTGATGGATCCGCCACAGTCGTTTGGCAGCGACGAGCGGCGGATGCATGTGCGGGCCTATAATTACTGGGCGAAACTGCTTGGAAACCGCGTTTTTCCGTCGATCGAGGACCTTGATCCGGAAAATATCGAGGACTTCGGCCCCAACAGCGTGTTGCTCGATTTCACCTCGGGAATTGAAAACCCCGCGATCCCGTTCATCGGCAAGGCACTGCGCGACGAGTGCAATCTCGACGATGCCGTGTCCTATCTCGACGAGGTCCCCGGCAAGTCGCTGCTGTCGCGAATCACCGATCATTACATGCAGATCCTGGCCAACCAGGCGCCGATCGGATTCGAAGCCGAATACGTCAACGATCGCGGATCGACGATCATGTACCGCGGCATCCTGCTGCCGTTTTCCACCGACGATGACAGCATCGACTTTGTCTATGGCGTCATCAACTGGAAGGAGCTCGCCGACAAATCGCTGACCGAGACGCTGATCCTGCAGATCGATGAAGCGGTCAAGCAGGCGCCGCGCAAGCCCGCGTTGCCGATCTGGGAGGACGACCCCGCGCAGAACCTGGCGCCAGGCGAGCTTGATCTGGCAGCGTACGAAGAGCCCGCACCGCTGGACGGCTATATGGCGTTCTCCGATGTCGCTGACGGACTGGCCGAGGTCGGCTTTGGCGGCGGTGCGCAAGACGCGCCCGCGCCCGCCGCGTTTCCCGCTGTCGAGATGCCGACGAACGATGCCGCGCTGGCCGATCTGCTCGATTTCGCCCGCGCGCATGTCGATGCGGCGCTGGCCAACGAAGAACGCTCGCGCTCTTCGCTTTATGCTGCAATCGGACGCGCCTATGATTTCGCGATCGCAGCGCGCGGCCGTCCCGATGATTATACCGCCTTGCTGGCGCAGAGCGGCATCGCTGCACAGGCGCGGGCGCCGATGACGCCCTTGGTCAAATTGGTCTTCGGGGTCGGGTACGACAAGACGCGGCTGGCCGAATATGCCTGCGTGCTCGCCCACGCGATGCGGCGCGATGTGCCGCGCGGCGGCCTTGCCGAAATGCTCGAGCAGCAGCCCGGCGGTCTCAAGGCGATCGTGCAGCAGGAACGCCGCGCTCGCCGCGCCAAGGAAGACGGCTCGGACAAGAGCGGACGCAAGCTGGAAACCCGCCAGAAACTGCGCAAAAGCGACCCGCAGCCGATTGCGAGCATCGATATCGGCGATGCCGAGTTCGTGGTGCTGGTGGCGCGGCGCGACGATGCAGGCGGACTTGGCATCATCGGCATGGTCAGCGAAGATGACCCGCTGGCAGACCGCATCATGCGCCGCGTTGCGGGATAACCCGGGCGCCGCTGTTACGCGTAAGCAACAAATTATCGACAAGCCGAAAGAAAATTACGCGCGAATGCCCTCCCCCCTCTGGTGTGCGCTTGAGAAGCTGCGGTGAATGGAGCATAAGCCGCAGCCAGCAAACCCCGGAACAGATGCGGCAATACAGCACGCACGCGGGCACGAGGAACACATGGCCGAAACCCCGAATGCAGCGTCCGGTGCGGACGCGGGCTCCAGCGTATCTTCCGGTGCAACCCCCTTCTCAGACCCGCAACTCCACGCTCGGTTGCGCGACGTGCTGGCCGATGCCTTTCTGAAAGGCGCATTGCCGGGCGAGAATGAGGGCTTTGACGATGCTGCGTGCAGCGAGGCTGCGGATTTTGCGCTGAGGGCGATGGCCCGGCGGCCGTCACCCGACACGGTGCTGGCGATCGAGTCGATCCCCGGGCAGGCCGGTCACCGCCACATGCGGCTGGCGATCATCAACGACGACATGCCGTTCCTGGTCGATTCGATTGCGGCGGCGATTTCGCGCTTCGGGCTGGCGATCGATCGGGTGATCCACCCTGTCGTTGCGCTGCGCCGTGATTCGGACGGTCTGCTCAGCGAAATCTATACCGATGAAGCGCCGGGCGAGCGGCGCGAGTCGGTGGTGTATCTCGAGGTCGAGCGCGCCGATGCACGCCAGCGCAAGGCGCTCGAGGCAGCATTGCTGGGTGCGATGGCTGACGTGCGCGCGGCGGTCGCCGATTGGGCGATGCTGCAGGCAGCAATGGCAGCCGATGCCGCTGCGATGGCCGATGGCGAAGGGGCGGCACTGCTGCGCTGGTTCCTCGACCGCAACATGACCCAGCTTGCGCATCTGCGTGTCCACCGTGACGGCACCAGCGAGGCGCCACTGGGACTGGCCCGGATCAACGAACAGCCGCTGCTCGCCGCGCATTCGTTCGAACATGCATTTGCCTGGTTCGAAAGCGGCAAGGCATCGCCTTTAATCATCAAGTCGAACTTCATTTCGACCGTCCACCGCCGCGCGCCGCTGGATCTGATCATCCTGCCGATCTGGAACGAGGGCCGGGTGTCGGCACTTTCGGTCCATGGCGGCATCTGGACCAGCGCCGCGCTTGCCGCCGCGCCCGAGCGCGTGCCGGTGCTGCGCGCGCACCTCAAGATCCTGATGGACAAGTTCGGCTTCTCGCCCAGCGGCCATGCCGGCAAGGCACTGTCGCACGCGCTGACAGCGCTGCCGCACGATCTGTTGATCGCGTTCAGCCTGGAAAATCTCGAGCGCGTCGCGCTGACCGCGATGTCGCTCGCCGATCGTCCCCGCTCCAAGCTGGTGACCGTGCAGTCGTCGCTCAAGCGCCACCTGTTCGTCTTTGCCTGGCTGCCGCGCGACGAGGTGTCGACGGGCAGGCGCGTATCGATCGAGCGGATGCTGATCGAGGCTTCGGGCGGCAAGACCTTGAGCTGGTCGATCTCGCTGGAAGATGGCGAGATCGCGCTGATCCGCTTTGTGCTCGATCTGCGCGACGGCGGCATCCCGGTCGATGACGCAGCCCTGGACGCGGCATTGCGCGCCATGATCCGCGGCTGGGAACCCTCGGTCGAAGAAGCGCTGATCGCTTTGGGCGAGGACAGCCGCGCCGCGGCGCTTGCCGGTCGCTATGCACCGCAGTTCCCGATGGCCTATCGCAGCGACTACGGCGCGCAGGAGGCAGCGCTGGACATTTTGCGCCTGCGCAATCTGGAAAGCGCGGAGCAGACGGGCGCGCGTCTCTATCGCAAGAGCCTCGATGCCTCGCAGAATCTGAGGCTGAAGCTCTACAGCCAGGCCGGCGCCATTCCGCTTTCCGAAACCGTGCCGGCGCTCGAGAATTTCGGGTTCGACGTGCTCGAGGAAATGCCCACCCAGTTGGGCAGCACTGATCCCGGCCACATCCATGATTTCCTGCTTCAGCTGCGCGGTCAGGGCGATGTTGAATCGCTGTTGCTGCGGGCTCCGGCGATCGAGGCAGCCATTTCCGGCACGCTCGAGGGCAAGGCGGAGAACGACCCGTTCAACCGGCTGATCGCTGCCACCGGGCTTGAGCAGCGCGCGGTGATCTGGTTGCGCGCCTGGTACCGGTATCTGCGACAGGCAGGTCTGCCATATGGCATCGGCACCGTGGTCGATGCGCTGCATGATGCGCCGGAGATTGCCCATGCACTGGTGGCCTTGTTCGTCGCGCGACACGACCCGGCGTTCACCGGCGACCGCGAGGCGGCGACGCAGGCCAACCTGACGGCGATCACCAACGGGCTGACCCAGGTATCCGCGATCGACGACGACCGGCTGCTGCGCATGGTCCGCGCGCTGGTGATGGCGGTGCTGCGCACCAACGCCTTTGCGCCTGCTGCAGAGCTGGCGATGGTCATGAAGATCGACAGCAGCAAAGTCCCCGGCCTGCCCGCGCCCCTGCCCTGGCGCGAGATGTTCGTCTATTCGCCGCAGGTCGAAGGCATTCACCTGCGCGCAGGTCCGGTCGCGCGCGGCGGGCTGCGCTGGTCCGATCGGCGCGACGATTTCCGCACCGAGGTGCTCGGCCTGATGAAGGCGCAGCGCGTCAAGAACGCGGTGATCGTGCCGACCGGCGCCAAGGGCGGGTTCTTCCCCAAGCAGCTGCCCGATCCTGCCACCGACCGCGAAGGCTGGCTGACCGGCGGCAAGGACGCCTACAAGACCTTTATCCGCACGCTGCTGTCGGTCACCGACAACATCGTTGACGGCAAGGTTGTGCACCCGCAAAACGTCGTGATCCATGATGGCGAGGACCCGTATTTCGTGGTCGCCGCCGACAAGGGCACCGCGACTTTCTCCGACACCGCAAACGGCATCGCTGCCGAGTTCGACTTCTGGCTGGGCGATGCGTTCGCCTCGGGCGGGTCGCAGGGCTATGACCACAAGGCGATGGGCATCACCGCCAAGGGCGGCTGGGTCTCGGTCCAGCGCCACTTTGCCGAGATGGGCGTCGATGTGCAGACCGATCCGGTCCGCGTCGCCGGCTGCGGCGACATGTCGGGCGATGTCTTCGGCAACGGCATGCTGCTGTCGCGCGCGATCAAGCTGGTCGCCGCGTTCGATCATCGCCATATCTTCCTCGATCCCGATCCCGACCCGGCCAAGAGCTGGGCCGAACGCCAGCGGATGTTCGACCTGCCGCGTTCGAGCTGGGACGATTACGACAAGGCACTGATCTCGAAGGGCGGCGGCGTCTTCCCCCGCTCGATGAAATCGATCCCGCTGACCCCCGAGGTCAGGGAGATGCTCGGCGTCGAGGGCGACGAGATCGAACCGGCCGCGCTGATCTCGGCAATCCTGCGGGCAGACGTCGACCTGCTCTGGTTCGGCGGCATCGGCACCTACATCAAGGCGGCGTCAGAGAACAACATCGACGTCGGCGATCCCTCGAACGACCCCTTGCGCATCAACGCCGAACAGTTGCGCTGCAAGGTTGTCGGCGAAGGTGCCAATCTCGGCGTGACCCAGGCCGCGCGCATCGCCTTCTCGATGCTCGGCGGGCGGATCAACACCGATTTCATCGACAACTCGGCCGGCGTCGATTGTTCGGACAACGAGGTCAACATCAAGATCGGGCTTGCGGCCGTGACGCGCGCCGGCCTGCTCGACGAGCCCTCGCGCAACGCGCTGCTCGCATCGATGACCGATGACGTCTCGGCGCTGGTGCTCGAGGACAACCGCCTGCAGGCACTTGGGCTCTCGATCGCCGAGCGCGGCGGGGTTGCCGCCCTGCCCTCCTATATCCGGCTGATCGAGCATTTCGAGGAACAGGGCAGGCTCGACCGCAAGGTCGAGGGCCTGGCCGACAATGTCACGCTCAGACGGCGCGCGCAGGAGGGCCACGGCCTCACCCGGCCCGAGCTCGCGGTGGTTCTTTCCACCGCCAAGCTGACGCTGCAGGACGCGATCGAGCGCATTCCGCTCGCCGATGATCCGACGATGCGGCCCGAGCTGCTCGCCGCCTTCCCGCCGCAGATGCGCGAGGCCTATGGCGATATCCTGATGCAGCACCAGCTGCGCGGCGAGATCATCGCGACCAAGCTCGCCAACCGGATGATCAACCGGCTGGGGCTGATCCATCCCTTCGAGCTGGCCGAGGAGGAAGGCTGCACGCTGGGCGATGTCGCCGCAGCGTTCATCGCATCCGAACGGCTGTTCGCTTTGCCTGCGATCTGGGCCGATTTCGATACGGCCGACATGGACGAACAGGTCCGTCTGATGCTGTTCGAAGCCACCGCCAACATCGTGCGGGTGCACATTGCCGACGTGCTGCGCGCCAGCGCCGATGGCCTGATGCCCGGTGAAATCGTCGCCGCCTTGAAGCCCGGTGTCGATGCGCTGGTCGCAGGCATGGACGGCCTGCTCAATGCCGAGGCGCGGCTGCAGGCAGCACGCCAGGCGCAGGATCTGACCGCACAGGGTGCATCGCAGGTCCATGCCGCGCACATCGTCCGGCTGACCGGTCTGGACGGCGCGGCGGGGCTTGCCAATCTGGCCAGCACCAGCGGTACCGGTCCCCTGCCGCTGACCCACGCCTTTGCCGATCTCGGCGCGACATTGGGCCTCGACTGGACCCAGATGACCGCAGCACGGATGTCGCCCAGCGATCCATGGGAGCGGCTGCTGGTCTCAGGCCTCGCCCGCGACTTCCAGCAGATGCGCCTCGATTTTCTCAATCGCGCCAAGGGCGGCGATCCGCAGGATTTCGTGCAGAGCTGGACCGAAGCCAACCTGCCCAGGATCAAGCAATTCCGCGCGCTGGTGACCCGCGCCCAGATGGACGCCGCACCCAGCGTCGCCATGCTGGCGCAGATTGCCAGCCAGGCGCGGATATTGCTAGCGCGGTAACAGCCGCCGAACGAGGTTTGTGCCGGCCGAGGTCTGTCCAGAGCGGCACAGACCTCGGCGGGGATTCATGCGGGATTGTGTTTTGCGAGGAATGTCTCGAGCCGCTTGAGCCAATCGGTCAGGTTGGCCGGATCGTCGAAGCCATGACCTTCCTTTTCATAGGTGATGTATTCGAAATCCTTGCCGGCGGTCTTGAGCGCCTCGACGTAAAGTTTGGCCTGCTGCGGCGGGACGATCGCATCTTCCATCCCCTGTGCCACCAGCACCGGTCTCGTCAGTTGCTTCGCCTGAACGAGCGGCGATACCGAATCCAGGTTGAAGTCCTCTCCCCCCTGGATGGTGCTGCGCCACTTGCGAATGCCGGCCCGGCTGAAGAACTTTGCATCGTATTTCAGGATTCGCCGCCAATCGGTAACGCCGGCAAAGCTCGCCGCGCACCGGTAGCGATCCGGATTGCGGGTCACGGCCCATAATGCGGCGTACCCGCCATAGGAGGCTCCAACCACGCACACCCGCGCCGGATCAACGATGCCTTCCTTGACCAGCCAGTCCATGCCATCATCCAGATCGTCTTGCATCTGGCGGCCGATCGCACCTTCCCCGGCCCTGGAATGGGCTTCGCCATAGCCGGCTGACCCGCGAAAATTGGGCTGCAACACTGCATAGCCGCGGTTTGCCAGAAACTGGACCTCGACATCATAATTGAGCATGTCGCGGACCCCGTATGGCCCACCATGCGGCAGGATGATCAGCGGAAGGCCCTTGGCTTCGCGACCCTTTGGCAGGGTCAGATTGCCATGGATGGTCAGCCCATCCCGCGCCTTGTAGCTGACGTACTTGCCTGGGCTGAGCCGGGCGGGGTGAAGACTTTCGTTGGTGCGCGCCAAAAGGAACATGGTCCCGACAGACTCGTCGAACACATAATAGCCCCCCGGGTCGTTCGACCCGCCGACATGCAGGATCTTCACCTTGCCGTCGCGGCTGCGCGAGACCAGCGCGCCATGCTTGGCGCCGAGCGCCTTGTCGATTGCATCCTGCACATTTTGCTGCGCGGGATCGAACCAGTGCACCTTCGGTCTTTCGTCGGCATAATAGACAGCCGAAAGACTGCCATCATCGGCGAGATCGAAGTCGGTGACGTCATGCTCGGGATCGCCATATACCAGCTCCCCCACCGTCTGGGTGACATAGTTGTAGCGGTGCAGAGCATAGCGGCCATTGTCGGCGATCGAAAGCACGAAGCCTTCATCCGAACCGCTGATGACCCGAATGGCTTCGAGAAGCCCGCTGCGGTTTTCGTCATCATTCCGGATGGTGGCGAGCTTCTTCAGATCGCCGTCGGCCGTGGGGCGATAGTACAGGGTCCTGCTGTTCGCTCCAAAGGTGATGCCCATCCGCACCACCCCCTTGTTGTCGGCAAACCATTCCCAGATATTGTTGGCCGGTGCCTGAATCTGCGACACCTTGCCGGTATCCAGCCAGGCCTTGAACACGGACGGATAGTCGTAGGGCGTGCGCTGGATGGACAGCAAGGCCCAGTCACCCGACGGATCGACGTACAGCAGGTCGTCCCCTTCAAGCCCCTGATCGTTGCGACCAACGAAGATCGTCTTGAGAGTGGCGGTGTCGACCGACAGCAAATACGATCGGCGTGCCTCGGAATCGAACCATTTGACGGTTTGCGAAACGCTGATCAGGATGCGGTTGTCGCTGGCCCAGCGGTACCAGTTGAGATCGAGCCGGTCCGGCAGCACGATCGGGTGCAACTTGCTATCTGCGACGCCCCGAAATGCGACAACGGTCTTGCCGCCGCTCTGGGTGGAAAACAAGATGCGCTCGCCATTGGGCGATATTCTGGGGCCGTTGATCAACGGCAGCTTGGCGAAAACCGCTGCGTCATAAGCGGACGTATCGGTCAACACCGCAGCCGAAGCCGACGGTGCCGAGGCCGCTGGCGGAGCCTGCGCACCGGCAGCCGAAGCTGCCAGCGCCGCGACTGCCGCCATCCCGATCAATGTTCTTGCAACGTCCACCCCATTTGCTCCCCAGCAACCATAATCGGGGAGACGTTAGACGTCATTACTGGGGGCTGGCAAGACAACGACCCCAGATTGGAGGAGGTTGCAGCGCTTATGCCGCTTCCTTCTTCCGGCCCTGCTTCTTGCGCTCGTTCGGATCGAGGTAGCGCTTGCGCAGCCGGATGTTCTTGGGGGTCACTTCGACCATTTCGTCGTCGTCGATGTACGCGATCGCCTGCTCCAGGCTCATCAGGCGCGGCGGGGTCAGACGGATGGCGTCGTCCTTGCCGGTCGAACGGAAGTTCGTCAGCTGCTTCGACTTCATCGGGTTGACCTCAAGGTCATCGGGCTTGGCGTTTTCGCCGATGATCATGCCTTCATAGACCGGAACGCCCGAGCCGAGGAACAGCACGCCGCGCTCTTCGAGAGCGTTGAGCGCATAGCCGACGGTATCGCCGGTGCCGTTCGAGATCAGCACGCCGAGCTGGCGCCCGGTGATCTGGCCCTTGTAGGGGCCGTACTTTTCGAACAACCGGTTCATGATGCCGGTGCCGCGCGTGTCGGACAGGAACTCGCCATGATAGCCGATCAGCCCGCGCGAAGGCGCGCTGAAGGTGATGCGGGTCTTGCCGCCGCCCGAGGGACGCATGTCGGTCATCTCGGCCTTGCGCTGCGCCATCTTCTCGACGACCGTGCCCGAATGCTCTTCGTCCACGTCGATGACGACGGTTTCGTAGGGCTCTTCGCGCTGGCCGGATTCGGTTTCACTGGCTTCGCGGAACAGCACGCGCGGACGTGAGATGCCCAGCTCGAAGCCTTCGCGGCGCATCGTCTCGATCAGCACGCCGAGCTGCAATTCGCCGCGCCCTGCAACTTCGAAGCTGTCCTTGTCGGCCGATTCGGTGATCTTGATGGCGACGTTCGATTCGGCTTCGCGCATCAGGCGGTCGCGGATCATGCGGCTGGTCACCTTGGTGCCCTCGCGGCCCGCAAACGGGCTGTCGTTCACCGCAAAGCGCATCGACAGCGTCGGCGGATCGATCGGCTGCGCGTGCAGCGGCTCGGTCACGGTCGGCTCGCAAATGGTGTTGGCGACGGTCGCGGTGGTCATCCCTGCGATCGAAATGATGTCACCGGCATTGGCAACGTCAACCGGAACGCGCTCGAGGCCACGGAACGCCATGATCTTCGAAGCACGGCCGGTTTCAACGATATTGCCATCGGGATCGAGCGCGTGGATCGCCTGGTTGGTCTTGACCGAGCCCGAAAACACCAGACCGGTGAGAATGCGGCCAAGGAAGTTGTCGCGGTCGAGCAAGGTGACCAGGAACTTGAACGGACCATCGGGGTCGGCCGACGGCGCCGGCACATGCTCGACGATCTTCTTGAACAGCGGCTCGAGCGTGCCTTCGCGCACTTCAGGGGTGTTGCCGCAATAGCCGTTACGGCCCGAAGCGAAGAGAACGGGGAAATCGAGCTGCTCGTCATTGGCTTCCAACGACACGAACAGATCGAACACCTCGTCGAGCACTTCCTGCGGGCGGCCATCGGGACGGTCGATCTTGTTGACCACGACGATCGGCTTGAGGCCCAAAGCCAGCGCCTTGCCGGTGACGAACTTGGTCTGCGGCATCGCGCCTTCGGCAGCATCGACGAGCAGGATCACGCCATCGACCATCGAGAGGATGCGTTCCACTTCGCCGCCGAAGTCGGCGTGGCCCGGGGTATCGACGATGTTGACGCGGGTCAGGTTGCCCTGCTGGTCGTCCCATTCGATCGAGGTGCACTTGGCCAGAATAGTGATGCCGCGTTCTTTCTCGAGATCGTTCGAATCCATCGCGCGCTCTTCGACGCGCTGGTTGTCGCGGAAGGTGCCGGACTGGCGGAAAAGCTGGTCAACAAGGGTGGTCTTGCCATGATCGACGTGCGCGATGATGGCGATATTGCGAAGGGACATGAATTGGAGCCTGTGTCAGGGGATTGCCGGGGCATGCCGGTACCCGGCACGCCACTCTCGCCGCGCCCATAGCCCAAGCCTTGCTGCGGCGCAACAACTTGCGCGTTGGGGGTTGGCGGCGAGAGGCAGCGCAACCTCTCTCCCCTCCCGCAAGCGGGAGGGGGGGCCGAAGGCCGGGGTGGGCCTGAACGGTTGGCTGTCTCTACAGGCCCACCCCGGCCCGGCAAGCCGGACCTGCCCCTCCCGCATGCGGGAGGGGAGAGAAGAGCACGCTGCCACCCTCCTTCGTCATCCTGAACTCGTTTCAGGTCCCAGCGTGCCAGATTGACCGAAGCCGCGTGGGGAGAAATGGGCCCTGAAACGAGTTCAGGGTGACGGGTTTCAGCATCCCTATTGGCTTGACGGAGGGCGGCAGCTTTGCAACGAAATCCGCGAAAAACTGCCGTTCAGCAAACGACCCCATTGCGGACATTGGCGGCCAGTGTCAGGCTAATGCCAATGAAACAGGACGAACCCTTCGTAGAGCGGACGTATCTGCTCAACGGAACCGAGCTAACGTGCCGGTTCTATCGCCCCGTTTCTGATGGGCAGGATTTCAGTTGCCGATATGAAATAGCGTATCCCGACGGCCTAAGTTCGCGGAACGTCTGGGGAGTGGACAGCATCCAATCTCTGCTGCTGGCAATGCAGAGCGTGCATGCCGATCTCCTGCTCCGGCGTGAACGGAGCGGGCTCGACGTTCGATGGCTGGACGGGAAAGAGTTGGGTCTGCCACTGATGGGCGAGAACACAGCCGGAAGCAGAGATTAGCTGCTCTGACCGAATGACCGCTTCCCACCCATCGTCGGTCATCCAATGAGCTCGGTCGCCCGCCCGATAGCAGACACCCCGACACACTTCCCGTAGCACTCGCTGAACGACGGTCCCTCCAAACGGCCGCAAAGCCCCGCGCTTACTTCCCCGTCCAGTTCGGCGCCCTCTTCTGCGCAAACGCGGACGCGCCCTCGCGGGCATCCTGCGACACCATCACCTGGCCCACGAGTTCCTGCTGCTTGGCCCACATTTCCTCATTGCTCCAGCCGCGCGATTCGACGATCACCTGCTTGGAGACGCGGACCGCGAGCGGGCCGTTGGCGCTGATCTTGTGTGCGAGTTCGAGCGCGCCTTCGATCGCCGGGCCTTCGACCACGCGGTTGACGAAGCCGATCTCGTAGGCGCGCTTTGCCGAGATGAAGTCGCCGGTCAGCGCCAGTTCCATCGCGATGCGCGGCGGCACCTGGCGCGGCAGGCGCATCAGGCCGCCGGCAGCCGCCGCGAGGCCGCGCTTGGTTTCGGGGATGCCGAACTGCGCCTTGGCGTTGGCGACGATCAGGTCGCAGGTCAGCGCGACCTCCATCCCGCCCGCCAGCGCATAGCCATCCACCGCGGCGATCAGCGGCTTCCTGGGCGGTGCTTCGACGAAACCGCAAAAGCCCTTGCCCTTGACCACCGGAAGCTCGCCGGTGAGGAACGCCTTCAGATCCATGCCCGAGCAAAACGTGCCGCCCGCCCCCTTGATGATGCCGACGCGCAGGGCATCGTTGGCGTCCAGTTCCTCGAGCGCCGCCGCCATGCCCTCGGCCACCGCGCGGTTGACCGCGTTCTTGGCTTCGGGCCGGTTGATCGTGATGATGAGGACGCCATCGTCGGCCAGGGTTTGCACTTCAGACATAAGAATTCTCCAGATCAAAACCGGCGCAGCCGGAACATGTCATCTCTTCTTCGCGGCTTCGCGCCTTCGCGTGAACCCAGTCTTTTGTTTCACGCGAAGACGCGAAGACGCGAAGTTATGGGTCTTCCGGCGCGCGCTAGAACAGCAGATCCGCGAGCTTCGCGCGATGCCAGGCGGCATCGCCGTACTGGCTGGCGTGCCAGATCGCGCTGCGGCGGTAGAGCCCGGCGTCGCAATCGTGCGTGAAACCGAAGCCGCCGTGGAACTGCACCGCGCGGTCGGCGGCGAAGCTGTAGGCCTTGTCGGCGGACGCCTTGGCCATGCGCACCGCGATCTCGCCGACGCCCTGCTGGCCGAAATTGTGCGCGGCGCTGAGCATGTGCGAGCGTGCCTTTTCATACGCCACATAGGCGTTGGTGATCGGGTGCTTGAGCGCCTGATATTCGCCGATCAATTTGCCGAACTGCTTGCGGGTTTTCATATACTCGATCGTGTAGTCGATCGCGCTCTGCGTCCCGCCGCACATTTCGGCGGCCTGCAACAAAGCACTCGCAAGCTCGATCTGCGTCAGCGCATTGGCGGTGCGTCCGGCGTCGAGCACCGCATCGGGGCCGATTTCGATGCCGTCGAGAGTCAGTTCATAGCTGCGCTTGGTTTCATCGATGATGATCTCGCGCCGCATCGCCGTGTCGGCAATCTGCGCGCGCTCGATCAGAGCGAGCCTGGCTGCGCCGCCAATCTGCACCGTGGCGATGATCAACGCGGCATCACGCGCATAAGCGACAAACTGCTTGGTGCCTGAAAGCACATATCCGCTGCCGCTGGCCTTGGCGGTTGCCTCGACATGGGCAAGGTTCCAGTCGCCATGCGGCTCGCTCAGCGCCAACGTCGCCACTTCGCCCGCGACAATCCGCGGCAGCCATTCACCGCACTGCGCCTCGTCACCCGCCGCGAGCAGCGCCTGCGCGGCGATGGTGCAGGTTGCAAACGGCGTGGCGAGCAGCCGCCGACCCATCTGCTCGGCGATCGGCGCGACCTCGGCCATCGACAAGCCGACGCCACCCTGCGCTTCGGGGACGGCGATGCCCAGCCAGCCGAGATCGACGATCTCCTGCCAGATCGCAGGATCATAGCCATGTTCGTCGTCGATCAGCTTGCGCACCTTGTCGATCGGCGACTTGTCGCGACAGAAATTGGTCGCGACATCCATCAGCTCGATCTGCTCTTCGCTGTAGCTCAGCCCGCCGAGATGGTCGGCGAGATTTCCTTCGCTGAAGGCCATAAGTTAGCGCCCTTTCGGCAGGCCGAGCACATGCTCGGCGATAATGTTGCGCTGGATCTCGGAGGTGCCGCCGCCGATCGTGGCGGAGAAGCTGTTGAGATAGCTGCGGTGCCAATAGCCATTGTCCACCGCGCACGGATCATCGACATAATATCCGCCGCGCGTACCCTGGAAGCTCAGCGAGAACTCGGTGAGCTCGCGGATCATCTCGGTGCGCGCAAGCTTGTTCATCAGCGCCAGGCCCATCGGGCGGTCCTGCACCAAAGGCCCCATGCGGCGGCGCTGGTTGTTGAGGTTGAGCGCCTGGATATCCATCATGAAATCGACCATCCGGTCCTTCATCACCGGATCGTCAAGCAAGGGCTTGCCGCCGCGCTGCGACTGCCGCGCGAGCTCGACCACGCCCATCGCGTCGAGCTCCTTGAGGAAGTACCCACCCGCAAGGTTCACCTTGGCACCGCGCTCATATTCCAGCGTCTTCATCGCGATCTGCCAGCCATCGCCTTCGTTGCCCATCAGGCATTCGGCGGGGATGCGGGCATCGGTGAAGAAGCACTGGACGAAGCCGTACTCTCCGGTGAGCTTCTTGATCCGCCGCGTCTCGATCCCCGGCGCGTGCATCGGCGAGAGGAAGAAGCTGAGGCCGGCGTATTTGTTCGGCCCCTCGTTCGAGGTGCGCGCGAGCAGGATCATGTACTTGGCGCGGTCACCCAGCGAGGTCCAGATCTTGGAGCCATTGAGCACATATTCGTCGCCATCACGGACGGCCTTCAGTTGCGCATTGCCGAGGTCTGAGCCGTTTTCGGGCTCGGAGAAACCCTGACACCAGATATCCTCTGCGTTGAGCATCCCCTTGATGTACTTCTTTTTCTCTTCCTCGCTGCCGATATCCATGATCAGCGGTCCGGCCCAGCCGATGCCGATCGCGTTGAGCATGATCGGGCCATCGTACTTCTTCATCACCTTGGTGGCGATCCGCTGGAAATCGGGGTGCAGGCCGCCGCCGCCATATTCGACAGGCCAGCTCGCGCCGAGATAGCCCGCCTCATAGACCTTGCGCTGCCAGGCGCACAGGAACTCGAACTGCTGGTCGGTGCTCACCTCCATGAAGGTCAGCGGCAGCATGAAGCCGGGATCCTTGGGCGTGTTCTCACGGAACCAGGCGTCGGCCTGGGCTTCGTATTCGGCCAGCTCGGCGGGTGTGGGGCGGGACGGCATCATCTCTCTCCTGCATTGCCGGGCGATGCGGCGCGGCTGGATTCGCGCTCGTTTAATCGTCCGGTTAAACAGCTATGCAGGGGAGAGGCGCGGTTGTCTAGGCGGGCCGATGATTTTCCTTTCATCGTCACCCCCCCGCACGCGGGGGTCCCGCTTTTGCGCAACCGTTTCGCCAAAGCGGGATTCCCGCGTGCGCGGGAATGACGGGGTTTAGCCCTGTGCGATTGGCCGACAGTAGGACTGCTTGCGGTACCGCGTCACCGCGCCGAACTCCGCACGATCGTTGAGCAGCACGCGCAGCAGGGCAACGCCCTTTTCGCTGGGCATCGTGACCTTGCGAACGCCGCCCCGCACCGTCTGATCCGCAGTGCCCAGCACGATCTCCACCGGCGCGCCCTTGCTGTCGCGGTCGCTCTCGACAAAGGCGACATCGGTCTCGCTGTCGAACACGGTCAGCGACCAGTAATGGCCGGGCACCGGATGGGCATGAACCTTGACCGGGCCGTGCGTCAGATCGAACGCGCAGACCGAATACGCGAGATCAGGGCTGGGCCGCACGATCGTCTGGCTCTCTGCGGTCATCAGCGGCGCGTGCGACATCTGGTTGAAGCCCGATTGCGCCGCCAGCCTCTCCCATGCCTGATCCATGATCACCATCGGGGTCGCCGCCAGGGTGCCATACCAAGCGGCAAACGCAGCGAGCACGCCTGCGATCGAGGGACCGATCCACCGGTTCATGGCCTGCACTCCATCCGCTCGATGCGCGGCAGCGCCACCGTGCCGCGCGCGGCCAGCAGTTCTGGTGAGGGGTGATAGGCGCGCAGCGTCAGCTCGAACGGCCGGTCGTCGGGCATCGCGATCCAGTGCGGCCCCTCGGGATCTCGTGCGATGTCCACCTGCCAGCGATCTGCCTCGGCAGGGTTAAGCGCCGCGCTGCCCAGCGAATAGCTTCTCGTCGAATTGGGGACCAGATAGCCCGCTTCATCGTACAATGTCAGGCTCCACCACCGCGCATCGAGCTTGCCGCCCGTGACCCGATAGCGGCATTCTCCGGTGAGCTTGCGGTCCTGGCTGTCAGTGGAAGCGTTGAAATAGATCGCCTCGGTTTCGGGCAGCGCCAGCAACCCGCGCAGCGCAATAGAGGCGCGGGTACCGACGCTGGCATCGTCGGTGCCGACCTCGCTGCCTGTCGTCCACGGACCGTTGCGGATGCCGTCTGCGGCAAAGCTCTGGCGCAGCTGCGCCACCGCCGCACCCGCGCCAAGCGCCAGCCCGGCGACCAGCATCAACCCGTAACGAAAGCCCTGGTGCATACCCTATCCCTTTTCGACAGTGCCTATGGCGGAAGTTTGAGGGTGCAGGCAAGCGGGGATGCGTGGGGGGCAGTGGAGTGCGCAAACAAACGCCTCCCCCTCGATGGGGGAGGCAGCGAGACTTGGCAGCTTGCTGCCTTAGTCGCAGCGGTGAGGGTGATGGCGCGTCCGGGTGATGCCACACAATCCGGAGAGATCACCCCCACCCAACCCTCCCCCATCAAGGGGGAGGGCTTTAGAAAATCGTATTCCTCAACCCTTCTTCAGCGCCGCCTGCGCTGCTGCCAGCCGCGCGATCGGCACGCGGTACGGAGACGCGCTGACGTAATCGAGGCCGACCTTCTCGCAAAACGCGATGCTCGCAGGATCGCCGCCATGTTCGCCGCAGATGCCCAGCTTGATGTCGGGGCGGGTCTTGCGGCCTTTGGTCACCGCGATCTCTATCAGCTGGCCGACGCCCTCGATATCGAGGCTGACGAACGGATCGCGCGCGAAGATGCCCTTGTCGACATATTGCGTGAGGAAGCGGCCCGCATCGTCGCGGCTAACGCCAAGCGTTGTCTGCGTCAGATCATTGGTGCCGAAGCTGAAGAACTCGCCGACCTCGGCGATTTCGTCGGCCATCAGCGCGGCGCGCGGCAATTCGATCATCGTGCCGACCAGATACTCGATCCGCATGCCCTTTTCGGCGAACACCGCTTCGGCGGCGGTATCGACCACCTTCTTCATCAGCTCGAGCTCGCGCCGCGTGGCGACCAACGGGATCATCACCTCGGGGATCGGCGCGGCACCGCTCGCCGTTGCGACATCGCACGCCGCCTCGAAGATCGCACGCGCCTGGATCTCGTAGATCTCAGGGTACGTCACGCCAAGACGACAGCCGCGGTGGCCCAGCATGGGGTTGAACTCGTGCAGCTCGTTGGCGCGACGCTTGAGCACCTCGACCCCGACGCCAGCGGCAGCTGCGACTTCGGCAAACTCGCTCTCGCTATGCGGCAGGAACTCGTGCAGCGGCGGATCGAGCAGGCGGATGGTGACGGGAAGCCCCGCCATCACCTCGAAAATGCTGTGGAAGTCGGCGCGCTGCTCGGGCAGCAGCTTTTCGAGCGCAGCCCGCCTGCCCGCTTCGTCCTCGGCGAGGATCATCTGGCGCACATTTGTAATGCGGCTTGCCTCGAAGAACATGTGCTCGGTGCGGCACAGCCCGATACCCTCGGCGCCAAAGTCGCGCGCGACGCGGCAATCCTCGGGGGTTTCGGCATTGGTGCGCACCTTGAGGCGGCGGACCTTGTCGGCCCAGCCCATCAGCACGCCGAAATCACCGACCAGCTCGGGCTGCACGGTGGGGACCAGGCCCAGCATCACCTCACCGGTGGTGCCGTCGAGCGTGATCGTGTCGCCCTCGCGCAATTCGCGTGCGCCGATGCGCAGCACGCGCTCCTTGGTGTCGATCGACAGGCTGCCCGCGCCCGAGACGCAGGGGCGGCCCATGCCGCGAGCGACCACGGCGGCGTGGCTGGTCATGCCACCGCGCGCGGTGAGAATGCCGCGCGCCGCGTGCATGCCGTGGATGTCCTCGGGGCTGGTCTCGATCCGCACCAGGATCACCGCATCGCCCATCTCGTTGCGACGCTCGGCGGTGTCGGCGTCGAACACGATCACGCCACTCGCTGCGCCCGGTGAGGCCGGCAGGCCCTTGGTCAACACATCGCGCACCGCATCGGGATCGAGCGAGGGGTGGAGCAACTGGTCGAGCGCCATCGGATCGACGCGCGCGATCGCCTCTTCCTCGGTGATCAGGCCCTCATTGGCCATGTCGACCGCGATCCGCAGCGCCGCCTTGGCGGTGCGCTTGCCCGAGCGGGTCTGCAGCATCCACAATTTGCCGCGTTCCACCGTGAACTCGATGTCCTGCATGTCGCGGTAATGCTTTTCGAGGATGTCGAACACCCGCGCCAGCTCGGCATAGGTGTCGGGCATCGCCTCTTCCATGCTCAGCGGCTTGGCTCCGGCCTCTTCGCGCGCCTGTTTGGTGAGGTACTGCGGCGTGCGGATGCCTGCGACGACGTCCTCGCCCTGCGCGTTGATCAGGAACTCGCCGTAATACAGGTTCTCGCCGGTCGAGGGGTTGCGGGTGAACGCGACGCCCGTCGCCGAGGTGTCGCCCATGTTGCCGAACACCATCGCCTGCACGTTGACCGCGGTGCCCCATTCGCCCGGAATGTCGTTGAGCCGGCGATAGACCTTGGCGCGGTCCGACTGCCACGATCCGAACACCGCGGCGACCGCGCCCCACAACTGGTCATGCACATCCTGCGGGAACGGCTTGCCCCACTGGTCGAGCACCAGATCCTTGTATTCGCCGACGAGCGCCTTCCAGTGCTTGGCTTCCATCTCGGTATCGCTGTAGAAGCCGTTGTCTTCCTTGATGATTTCGAGCGCTTCCTCGAACGCGCCATGATCGAGGCCCAGCACCACGTCCGAATACATCTGGACGAAGCGGCGATAGCTGTCCCATGCGAAGCGCTCGTCGCCCGACACTGCGGCGAGGCCCTGAACCGTCTCGTCGTTGAGGCCGAGGTTGAGCACGGTGTCCATCATCCCGGGCATCGAAACGCGCGCGCCCGAGCGCACCGAGACGAGCAGCGGATCGGCCGCATCGCCGAAGTTCTTGCCGGTGACCTTTTCGATATGCTTGAGGCCGTCTGCGACCTCGGCCTTCAGGCTGTCGGGGAAGACCTCGCCATCGACATAATAGCGCGTGCACATCTCGGTGCTGATGGTGAAGCCCGGGGGGACCGGCAGGCCGATCGAGGCCATGCCATCAAGATTGGCGCCCTTGCCGCCAAGCAGATTCTTGTCGCCCGCACCACCATCATTGGCATCGCCACCGAACCGGTACACATATTTGGTCATCAGTCTCAGCCTGTCTTGAGGAATGAAATGATCGGTCGAGATTATCCCTCGATCTTCGAAAAATCGGCAACCCGGTGAACCGCGGCGCGGAACCGGGCAAGCAGCCCCAGCCGCGCCGCGCGCTTGGCCGGGTCGGCATCGTTGACGGTCACGTCGTCGAAGAACGCATCGATCGGCGCGCGGAGAACCGCGAGCGCAGCCATTGCGCCCTCGAAATCCTCGGCCTCGATCGCGGCGATCGCGCGCGGTTCGGCGTCATCGAGCGCGGATATAAGCGCGGCTTCAGCCGGCTCCAACTCATAAGCCCTCTCCCCTTCAGGGGAGAGGGTTGGGAGAGGGGAATGCGCGGAGGTGGGCGACTGCCCCTCTCCTTCCGCCGCTTCGCGGCTCCCTCCTCTCCCCTCAAGGGGAGAGGGCACTTCCTTCTTCAAGATATTCGCTGCGCGCTTGTACCCGGCGAGCAGGTTCCCCCCCTCGCCCGTCTCGACAAAGGCTTGAAGCGCATGAACGCGCGCGAGCAGCCGGACGAGGTCGTCCTCGCCGCCCAGCGCAAATACCGCGTCGATCAGGTCGTGACGCACACCGGCTTCGCGCTGCTGGACCTTGAGGCGGTCGGCGAAGAACCATGTTAGCCCCGCATCGCCGGACGCAATCTCATCCAGCAACAATGCATCGAGTGCGGAGCGACGTTCTTGCCCTTCGAGGTCAGTGGGACTCCTGCCAGATGCAATAACGTCCGTCATAGTCTCCAAGGTGCTATCCAGACTGAAGCGCAAGTCATTTTCGAGCACCAACCGAATTACGCTGAGAACAGCTCGGCGCAGGGCAAAAGGATCTTTGGAACCGGTAGGTTTCTCGCCAATAGCGAAAAAGCACATCAGACTATCCAGCTTATCCGCCAAACTCACCGCCACCGTCACGGGCGCAGTCGGCACGTCATCGCCCTGGCCGACCGGCTTGTAATGATCGCGGATGGCGGCGGCGACCTGGGGGTCGAGACCTTGCCTAGCTGCGTAATAACCGCCCATAAGCCCCTGAAGTTCAGGGAATTCGCCGACCATTTCGGTGACCAGATCGGCCTTGCACAGGCGCGCGGCCTGTTCGGCGAGGGTGGCGAGATTTCCAAAATCCTCCCCGAGCTTGTCTCGGGGAGGGGGACCGCCGGCGAAGCCGGGGGTGGAGGGGTTCTTCGTCCCTTCGACCTCGCCAAGAGCCCCTCCACCATGCTGCGCATGGTCCCCCTCCCCGAGCAAGCTCGGGGAGGATTTGACGATACCCTCTTCGCACAACCACCGCGCGAGCTTCGCAACCCGCTCGACCTTGTCGGCCACCGTGCCCAGCTTCTCGTGGAACACAATTGCCTGCAGCTTCTCGGCATGCTGCGCGAGCGTCTTCTTCTGGTCGAGTTCCCAGAAGAACCGCGCATCGCTCAACCGCGCCGCGAGCACCTTCTCGTTGCCCGCGACGATCGCCTTGCCGCCATCGTGCGCCGCAATGTTCGCAGTGCAGACGAACGCGGGGGCGAGTGTAGAGGCAAGAGCCCCTCCACCAGCCTGCGGCTGGTCCCCCTCCCCGAGACGAGCTCGGGGAGGATTTACACAGACGAAATATTTCTGGTTGATCCGGGTGGTGAGCTGGATGACCTCGGGCGGGACCTCGAGAAACGCGGGGTCATAGCGGCCCAGCAAAGGCACCGGCCATTCGGTGAGCCCGGCGTTTTCGACGACCAGCCCCTCGTCCTCGACCAGCACGTAGCCCGCGTCGGTCGCCGCCTTGGCCGCGCCGTCACGGATGATGCTCGCGCGCTCGTCATGGTCGACGATGACGTGCGCCGCACGCAGCGCGCTGGCGTAATCCTCGACGCCCGAGATCGTCACCGGGCCCTTGTGGTGGAAGCGGTGGCCCGCGGTGGTGTCGCCCGCGACCAGCCCATCGATCTCGCACGGCACGACATAGCCGCCGAGCAACGCGACGATGCCCTGCAACGGGCGGACCCAGCGTAGGCTCTCGGTCGATTGGCTGGCGGCGCCCCAGCGCATCGACTTGGGCCAGGGGAAGGCGCGGATGATCGCTGGGATCGCGTCGGCGAGCACATCGGCGGTGGCGCGGCCGGGCTTTTCGATCACCGCGAACAATGTCGCGCGGCCCTTGACCTCGCGGGTCTCCAGCGCGTCGCGGGTCAGCCCCGCTTTGCGCAGGAAGCCATCGACCGCGGCATCGGGCGCATCGGCAGGCGGGCCTTTGAGCTCTTCGGACACCGCCTCGGTGCTCTCGGGCAGCCCGCGCGCGATCAGCGCGAGGCGGCGTGGGGTGGAGTAGGTCTGCAACCCTTCCGCCTTGAGGCCGGCCGAGGCGAGCTGGTCGGTGAACAATTTCTCGAGATCGGCGCGCGCCTTGGCCTGCATCCGCGCGGGGATTTCTTCGGAGAGCAGTTCGAGCAGGAAGTCGGTCACAGCCCTCTCCCCTTCAGGGGAGAGGGAGGAGCCGCCTTCAGGCGGCGGGGGGAGAGGGGATTGCGCAGAGGTCGGCGACGGGGCCGGGCCCAACCCCCAACCCCGCGGGGGGGTGGGGGGAAAATTGGGGTTTACCACACGCCCCCCCCCCCCG
>NZ_JBKBOG010000001.1:0-739843 GCF_046294995.1 Blastomonas sp. | reverse complement strand
GGGGCGCCCCGGCCTGGGGGGGGGGGGGGGGGGCCCCCCCTGCGCAGAGGTCGGCGACTGCCCCTCTCCCAACCCTCTCCCCTGAAGGGGAGAGGGCTAAAATTGCCGTTAGCCATCACGCCGCCCACCCGTTCTTCTCCATCCACGCCTCGCAGCTGCCCTTCGCGAGATCGCGGACGCGGCCCATATAGGCCTGGCGTTCGGCGACCGAGATCACCCCGCGTGCCTGCAGCAGGTTGAAGACATGGCTCGCCTGGATCGCCTGCTCGTAGGCGGGGATCGGCAGCTTGGCCTCGAGGCAGTTCTCGCACTCGGCGACCGCCTTGCGGAAGGCATCGAACAGGCTCTCGGTGTTGGCCACCTCGAAGTTCCACGCGCTCATCTGCTTCTCGTTTTCGAGGAAAACGTCGCCATAAGTGACACCGCGTCCGTTGAAATCGAGATCGTAGACGCTGTCCTTGCCCTGGATGTACATCGCCAGCCGCTCGAGCCCGTAGGTCAGCTCGCCCGCAACCGGCTTGCAATCGAAGCCGCCCATCTGCTGGAAATAGGTGAATTGCGTCACCTCCATGCCGTCGCACCAGACCTCCCAGCCCAGACCCCAGGCGCCGAGCGTCGGGCTTTCCCAGTCGTCCTCGACAAAGCGGATGTCGTGCAGCAGCGGATCGACTCCGATCGCGGTCAGGCTGTCGAGATAGAGCTGCTGGATATCGCCCGGCGAGGGCTTGAGGATCACCTGATACTGGTAATAATGCTGCAGCCGATTGGGATTCTCGCCATAGCGGCCATCGGTCGGGCGGCGGCAGGGCTGGACGAACGCGGCGTTCCACGGATCGGGGCCCAGCGCACGCAAGGTCGTCGCGGTGTGGAACGTGCCCGCCCCCATAGGCATGTCATAGGGCTGCAATATCAGGCAGCCATGACGGCTCCAGAAGCTGTGCAGGGTCAGGATCATGTCCTGGAATGAGAGGCTTTGCTCGCTCAAAAGTCCGGGCCTTCGCAGATGCACAAATGTTGCGCCGCGCTTTGGCGGATGGCGGCGCTGGGGTCAAGTCGCAGGTGATTCAGGGTTGGTGTGCGGGGGCCAAGTTTTGCTTGGGCCCCGACCCTCAACCGTCATTCCCGCGAACGCGGGAATCCCGCTTTGGCGCGACGTCGGCGCACAAGCGGGACCCCCGCCTTCGCGGGGGTGACGGATAACGAGCTTTACTCCGCGGCCACCGCCTCCAGGACCCGCTCCAGCGTCACCGGTGTTCCGTTGAGCACCGCATTGCCCGAAATCGGGTCCATCGCCTGCGGATCGGTGAGGTCGTTGAGCGACACGCCGGGGCGCCGCTGAGCGACCGACAGCCGTGTCCCCGGCTTGTCGTGGCCGAAGCCGTGCGGGATCGAGATGACGCCGCGCATCACGTCCTCGCTGATCTCCACGGCAAGCTCGACCGACCCGACCCGGCTGGTAACGCGCACCAGGTCACCATCGGCAATGCCGCGCGCGGCGGCATCCTCCGGGTGGACCATCGCGGTGCACCGATCGGGCCCCTTGGCCAGCCTTGGCGAATTGTGCAGCCAGCTGTTGTTGTTGCGCACGTGCCGCCGCCCGATCAGCAGCAGCGCGTCCGCCGGGGTGTCGGCGAGCGCCGTGCGCCATTGCTCGAGCGCTTCAAGGCACAAAGGCGGCGCGCAGGCGATGCGCTTGTCGGGGGTCTGAAGGCGTTCAGGGAGACGCTGGACGTGCGGGCCGAAGTCCCTGCCATTGGGGTTCGCCTCAAGCTCTTCGAGCGTCACGTCGTAATCCGACCGCGCGAGCATCGCGGCGAGCACGGTGCGTGGCGGCACGATATTGGGCACCGCCTCGCCGCGCGCGTGCAGGATCGCGCGCGCCATCTCGGCGACGATCTCCCAGTCGGCCTTGCCACCCTCCTCCATCGGCAGCGTCGGGGCAGAGTAATCGGCATAATTGCGGATCGCGATCGGCCCGAGCAGCAGCGGATAGTGATCCTTTTCGAGCGGACCGCACGGCGGAAGGATGTAGTGCGCATGCGCGCTGGTCGCGGTCACGTACATATCCACCGACACCATCAGCTCGAGCAGCGGCAGCGCCTCTCCCCACGCTCCGGGCGCCGAGAGCACCGGATTGCCCGAGAGCACAACCAAGGCCTTGATCTGCCCCTCGCCCGGCGTCGCGATTTCCTCCGGCAGCAGCGCGGAAGGGAATTCGCTGATCACCTCGGGCCGGTCACCGATGCGCGAGCGGAAGCGGTCGTACGTCCCAGGGCCAGCGCCTGCGACCAGATCGACCACCGGCGAGGAGAACATCGCCCCGCCCTCGCGGTCGAGATTGCCGGTGGCGATGTTGAGCAGCTGGATCAGCCACAGGTTGAGCGTGCCCGCCTCTGTGACCGAAACCCCCATGCGGCCGTAGACGATTCCCGGCTCGCCATTGCCCAGGGTCGCCGCCAGATTGCGGATCACCAGTTCGGCGATCCCGCAATATGAAGCGAGTCGCGCCACATCGAAAGCGCGGATCGCCTCCCAGGCGCTTGTCCAGCCCTCGTCGAGCATCGGCTCGAGACGACCGGGGTTCACCAACCCCGCCTCATCGAGCGCCTTGAGCAGACCGAGCAGCAATGCGGTATCGGTGCCGGGGCAGATGAAGTGGTGCGCGTCGGCGACCTTCGCAGTCTCGGTGCGGCGCGGATCGATGACGACGACCTGCCCGCCGCGCTTCTGCACCGCCTTCAGCCGCTTCTTCACATCGGGCACGGTCCACACGCTGCCGTTGCTGGCGAGCGGATTGCCGCCGATGATCAGCATGAACCGGGTGCGATCGACATCCGGGATCGGGAACAGCGCGTTGTGGCCGTACATCCACATCTGGATCAGCTGGTGCGGGATCTGGTCGAGTGTCGAGGCCGAATAGAGCGTGCGCAGTTTCATCGCCTTGCGCAGCGTCCCGGTCTGCGTGCCGGTGGCGTAATTGTGCGCGTTGGGGTTGCCCATGTACATCGCAGGCTGACCGCCATCGGCCATGATCTGCGCCATCCGCGCGCCGATCTCGGCAAAGGCGGTGTCCCAACTGATCTCCTGCCAGCCATCGGCGGTGCGCTTGACTGGGCGGCGCAGACGGTCCGGGTCGTCCTGCAGATCGGCAAGCGCGGTCGCCTTGGGGCAGATATGACCCCGGCTCAGCACATGATCGGGGTTGCCCTTGATCGAGACCACCTTGCGACCCGCCACCTCGACCAGCACGCCGCAATTGGCCTCGCACAAATGGCAGGTGCGCGCATGCGTGGTGGTTGCCGATTCGCTCGCCATAGCCGTCTCTCCCGTGCCGTCTTTGGCCCGAGGGTATCAGCGCGGCCGGTCGCTGAACAGCCACGCAAAATCGTCAGTTTCCGTAACGGATGTAAGGCTGCACTATCATTTAGTCAGGGTCACTTGACATGGTCAGCGAATCGCGACATAAAGTAAGGGTCACATGACAAATGGTCAGGGCACTGCGACACCTGACAGAGAGTAAGATGAATGAAAAACAGGCTGAAAGTGCTGCGCGCGGAACGCGATTGGAGCCAGGCGGAGCTGGGGGCGCGGCTTGATGTCTCGCGCCAGGCCGTCAACGCGATCGAGACCGGAAAATACGATCCATCGCTGCCGCTGGCGTTCCGGATCGCGCGGTTGTTTGAAATGCAAATCGAGGAGATTTTCGATGACGAATTCACCGGAGGCGACAATGGCTGAAGGCGATTGGCAGGTCCGCGCACGGCAACGCAGGCGCAAGCTCTATGCCGTAATCGGCGTACTGTTCGGCATGGGTCTGGTCAGTGGTTTCCTGATCGGCTTTTTCGAAGACGACCAGAGCGGCTTCATGGCTGGCGGCAGCATACCGCCCGCTGTCGCGATCTTCGCCGCGGTCATGCTGGGCATTGCAATCACTTATGGCGGGCTGCGCTTCCACCGCAGTTCGGATGAGCTGGAGCGGCGCAACATGGTGTTCGCTGCCGCGATGGCCGGCAACGTCGCGCTGGCGGGCTATCCGCTGTGGTTCATTCTCTGGAAAGGCGGCCTGGTGCCAGAGCCCGATGCACTGGTGCTGTTCGGCGCTGCCTATGCCGCCAACCTGATCGCCTATTTCTGGTACAAGTTCCGCTAACCCTTCTTCACCTTCAACACAGGAAAGCTATGTCCATGACGTTCGCCTTCAAACCTTTTCGCACGGCTGCAACCGGTATCGCACTGGCAGGGGTTGCCCTGTTCAGCTTCGCCAGCGAGCCGCTGCTCGCACAGCAGGCGACCAGCGCCGCCGAGGCGCCGGCCGCTGCTCCGGCTCCGGTGGTGCAGGACATCAACCCGGCGATGTGGATTGTGCGCGATGCTGACACGACCATCTACCTTTTCGGCACCGTCCATGTTCTGCGCCCGGGTCTCAACTGGCTCAAGGATGACGTGAAGGCCGCATTGGAGACATCAGACGAGCTGGTGCTCGAGGTGATCGAACCGTCTGACCCCACGGTCGTCCAGGGGATCGTGTCGGCTATGGCGACCAACCCGCCGGGCACGACCCTGCGCAGCCTGTTGCCCGCGCCGGTGCTGGCCAAATACGAAACCACATTGGTCACGCTGGGCATCCCCGCCGTCGCTCTCGATCAGTACGAACCCTGGTTCGCCAGCGTGACCCTGACCACGGTACCGCTGCTGATGAAGGGCTATGACCTGAACAGCGGTGCGGAAAAGATCCTCACCGCCGCAGCCAAGCAGCAGGGCAAGCCGATCGGCCAGCTAGAAACGATCGAGCAGCAGCTCGGCATCTTCGACAGCCTGGGCACCCAGGAGCAGATCGCGTTTCTCGACGTCACGCTCGACGGCGTTCCCGAAGTCACCACCCAGATCGACGCGCTGGTCAATGCCTGGGGCAAAGGCGATCTCGATACGCTCGACACGCTGCTGAACGAGGGGATCGAGAGCTATCCGGGCCTGTATGACGCGCTGCTGAAGGATCGCAACGCCAATTGGGTGACGTGGATCAAGGCGCGGATGGAGCAGCCGGGCACTGTCTTCATGGCCGTCGGCGCGGCGCACCTGGTCGGCAAGGACAGCGTGCAGGCGCAGCTTGAAAAGCAGGGCATCACCAGTACGCGGGTCACCCGATAGGATATGCCAGGACCCCGCTTGCGCTTGCGCGCAGGCGGGGTTTCAGGCGTTCAACGACACCGTGCGAAAGCAGGCACGCACCTCTTCGACGAATATCGTCGGAACCTCCAATGCGGCGAAATGCCCGCCACGCTCGACCTCGTTCCAGTAGACGATGCTGCTGAAGCGCTTTTCCGCCCAGCGGCGCGATGTCTGGAACAGCTCCTTGGGAAAGATCGTCCCGCCCATCGGCAGGCTGATCGGATCAAAGCCCATATCGGCGAAGCTGTGCCAATAAAGCCGTGCCGAGGAGGCGGCGGAGTTGGTCAGCCAATAGAGCGTGATCGTGTCGAGCAACGCGTCGCGGCTGAAGCCCGAGAAACTGTCGTCGCAGTCCGACCAGTTGCGGAATTTCTCGAGGATCCATGCCATCTGCCCGACAGCGGAATCGGCGAGCGCATAACCAATCGTCTGCGGTCGCGTGCGCTGGATGGAAGAATAGCCGCTTTCCTTTTCCTGGTAATACTGCATCCGTCCCGCCGCGCGCTTTTCCAGATCGCTCATGTCGCCCAGCGTCGCGGGATCGGGCTTGGCCAGCACCATATTGGAGTGCACCGCCGCACATGCCCCGAGGTTCTGCCGCGCTATCTCGAGCGTTACCGCCGAACCCCAGTCGCCGCCTTGTGCGAAATACCGGTCATACCCCAGCGCCAGCATCAGATCGTTCCACACCTTTGCGATCCTCGGGATGCCCCAGCCGGTCTCGGCTGGCTTGCCCGAAAAGCCGAAGCCGGGAAGCGATGGAATGACAAGGTGGAAGGCGTTGGCCGGATCCTGCGGGTTGATCAGCGGTTCGATGACTTCCATGAACTCCAGCACCGAACCGGGCCAGCCATGCGTCATGATCAGCGGGCGCGCGCCTTCATGGGGCGAGCGGATATGGAGGAAGTGGATGTCGACCCCGTCAAGCTCGATCAGGAACTGAGGATAGGCGTTCAGCGCAGCTTCGCATTTGCGCCAGTCATAGCCATCGGCCCAGTACGCAGCGTAATCGCGCACCACCGCAAGCGGAATACCCTGATCCCAATCATCGACCGTTTCGCGCTCGGGCCATCGCGCCGCGCGGATTCTGGCCTTCAGGTCATCGATCTGCGCCTGGGGAATATCTATTCGAAACGGACGGATATCGCTCATCGCTATGGCCTGTGTCTTGCTGCCGTGGCAGGCAGAATGGAGTCGCGCACACTGACTATCTTTTTGTTCGGGTGAAACAAATACCATTCTGTGCAGTTTCCATCAGGACGCGTCCGCATCACGGTCTGTTGCCGTGATTGCCGCCAGAGGCACGACGTAGTGCCCAGTGCGGACTATCTCTTGGACGCTCCTCAAGGAGAGCTTTTGATGAAAAATGCCATTTTGACGTCCGTGGCTGCTGCCTCGGCCCTTTTGCTTGGTGCCTGCGGATCGGAAAACACCACGGTGACCACCGATGCCGACACCGCCGCTGCCGATGGTACTGCGGTTGCCGATGGCATGGACGCATCGGGCAATGTGATGGTGGGCGGCGCAGCGATGCTGCCGACGCGCAACATCGTCGAGAACGCATCCAACTCACCGCTTCACACCACGCTGGTATCGGCCGTCACGCAAGCAGGGTTGGTTGATACCCTGTCGGGCACCGGACCGTTCACGGTGTTCGCCCCGGTCAACGCAGCTTTTGAAAAGCTTCCTGCCGGTGCGGTGGATTCGCTGATGGCGGACGAAGGCAAGGCCCGCCTGGGCACGGTGCTGACCTATCATGTCGTATCCGGTCGCATGACCGCAGCTGACCTGGCACAGGCCATCACCGATGGTAACGGCACGGCAACGCTGACGACGGTGCAGGGTGAAAACCTGACTGCCAGGATGGACGGCAGCAACATCGTCCTGACCGGTGAAGGCGGCAGCACCGCCGTGGTCACGCAGGCAGACGTTCCGCAGTCGAACGGCGTGATCCACGTCGTCGACGGCGTATTGATGCCCAAGGCCTGATCTTATGCTTCGGGCGGTCGGCAGCGATGCCGTCCGCCCGAAGGACTTTACCCCGGCCCGGTCAGACTGGCTTCGCGCCAGATCCCTGTCCGCCGCGATTGGCATATTCCTGGGTGCCCAGATGATACACCCTGTCGCCGCCCAGCACCGCCTGGTTGGAGTAGGTGAAACCCGGATTGAGCCCACGATACAGGTCATCGAAGTTGCGCTCGACGGTCTTGCGGAACAGCTCTTCGAAGCTGTCGATCACGAAATAGGTCGGCTGCATGTCCGAGATGACATAATCGGTACGCATCACCCGATCGACTTCAAGATGGATCCGGTTCGGCGAGCGCCCCTCGACCGAGAATTTCGCCTCGAGCGGCCCTGACAATATGCCCGCGCCATAGGCCTTGATGCCATCGGCTTCGCGGATCAGTCCGAATTCCACCGTGTACCAGTAGAGCGCCGACAGCGCCTTCAAGCGATTGTACGCCAGCGCCTTCCACCCTGCGCGCCCATATTCCTGCATGTAATCGGCATAGACCGGATCGGTCAGCATCGGCACATGTCCGAACACGTCGTGGAACACGTCGGGCTCGGAGATATAGTCGAACTGTTCGCGCGAGCGGATGAAATTGCCCGCCGGAAACCGCCGGTTGGCGAGGTGATAGAAGAACACGTGATCGGGGATCAGCATCGGCACCGGAACGACCGACCAGCCGGTGATCGGTTGCAATTCCTCGCTCAACGCGGCGAAGTCTGGCACGCCCCCGCGCCCGAGATCGAGCCGTTCGAGCCCAGCCATGAAACTGCTCGCCGCGCGACCGGGCAGCACGTCCATCTGCTGGGCAAACAGATCGTCCCAGATGCCGTGCTCTTCGCGCGTATAGACGCGCTGCTTCGGCTCCAGCCAGTCCTCGCCCAGATGCACCGGGCGCTGGAGCGGGGCGACGCAGGTGCCCTCAGGCACCTCGGGAATGATCGAATAATCGACCGCATCCGGTCGGATGAGTAGGTTTTCCATGCTGCGTCCCCTGTTGCTGTTATGGGCCGCTTTTTAACATGGCGACGGTGAAAAGTCCTGCCGCATTCTTGCCTTGGCGACGCCTTCAGAAGAAGATTCTTTCCATTTTTCAAGCAATGCGATAAATCCTGCCGATGATCGATCTAGATGCAGAAGATATCCGTATCCTGCGTGCGCTGCAGGACAACGGACGCATGACCAACGCAGAACTGGCCGAAACCGTCGGCATGTCCGCCTCCCCCTGCTGGCGGCGGGTGCGCAGGCTCGAGGCCGATGGGGTGATCCGCGGCTATACCGCAAGGCTGAGCCGGCGCGCCTTGGGGCTTGGCGTGCTTGCCTATGTCAGCGTCGAGATCGCCGACCACAGCGAGGCACTCACCCGCGAGTTCGAGCAGGCGATTGCCGGGCTGGAAGAGGTCATCGCCTGCCACCAGGTCACCGGCGGCGCGGACTATATCCTCACCGTCGTGAGCCAGGACCTCGACAGCTATGCCGATTTCGCGAACAAGCGGCTAAGGCCGATCGTCGGGATCAAGGCGATCAGCACAAGCTTCGTGTTGAAGGAGGCAAAGCCGCAATCGGGCTTGCCCCTCCAGCGATAGGCCGGTTCAGCGTCGCGCGGCGATCTGGGTGCCGGCAGCCTTGGAGGGCGCCACGCGGGTGATGATGCACTCGCCGCCTGCCGATCGCACCTTGGCACACATTGCGCGGGCGCTCTTTTCATCGCCAAAACCGTTCGCGGTCAGGCGGTGCAGCGCGCGGCCGCCGACATTGGCAGGCGTCGAGACCTTGGTGAACGATGCCAGGTCCTTGTGCTTGACGCTATATGCGGCCCATGCCCGGTTGGCGTTGGCGGTGTTCGAAAAGACGCCCAACTGTACGGCGAAGGTGCCGCCGCTTACGGGCGCGAAACTCGCCTTCTGGAACACAGCCGGGGCCTCGACAGCGCTGGCCGCAGCCACCTGCGGCGCGACAGACTTTTTCGGGCTCTCGCGCTCGATGATCGGCTCACGCGAAGCGAACTGGCCAGGGCGAACCTTCTGGATCGGCTTTTCGCGATAGTTGCCGGGAAGCGGCTGAACGATTTCGCGCGCGGTCACCAGCGGCGCCAGCATGGCGCGCGGCTGTTCGGCGGGTGCTGCAGCAGCAGCCATCATGACAGGCGCGGCTTCGGCATAGACCGGTTCAGGCGCACGTTCGATGCTGGCGCGCTCCATCGGTGCATCCTGGACGGGCGGAAGCGCGATCGGACCGGCGACCGGCATGGCTGCTGCCATGGCCTGCTGGCCGATGGCGGTTGCGGTTTCGGCCATCGAGGGCGTGGCCGACAGCGCGAGCTGCATCGGCTGACCGGGGTCGAATTCTGCCGGGCTAACGCCAAGAACTGACGCGACCCGCTGCTTATAAGCCTGGGGATGGGCAAGCCGTGCCCATTCGGCGATGCGATCCTGTGCGATCTTGGGGTCGAGGTCCTGACCGACCATGACCTGCGCCTCGCGCCAGCGACCGTCGAGCGCATAGGCAAAGGCGAGGTTCTGACGAACCTTGGCGGAATTCTCACCCGAGCGGACCTGGTCGACCAGCACGTCGACTCCCCCCTGGGTGTCGCCAGCCAGCGCCATGGCGAGGCCGTAATCGCTCGCTGGAATAGATTGCATGTGTTCGCGCAGCAGCGCCTGTGCCGCCTGGCCGCGGCCCTCGGCCGCATGCATCAAGGCAAGGCTGATGATGGTCCGGGCGCTGGCATCCCCCAGCGCGAGCGCATCGTCGAGGCTTTGGCGAGCGGACGAAAAACGGCCGTTGGCCAGATAGGCGTTCGCCAGCGTCTTGCGCAGATCGGCATTGCGCGGATCAAGAGCGACCGCAGCTTCCGCCTGAGCGAGCGCCTTTTCCGGTTTGCCCGACTCGAGCGCCTTCTGCGCATTGCTGGACAGTGTCTGGGGGCGACCACCGGAGCTTGTCGAGCAGCTGACCAGCACGCTGCCGACCAATATGGTCGATACGGCCAGTTTGAGCATCAGTGCCCGGTTCATTCTTGCTCCGCTCGTCATCGCCATTTCCCTCTTCGTCCGGCCCGACCCGCTCGTCAGTCTTAACGCCCTGCCGATCGCGGCACGCGACCAGCCAGGTCTTCTATTTCGGGTATTTTGGTTAACATTTCGTCAAGTGCCGCCGTGACCAGCTGTTGCGCCGACTGCCCGGTCACTGCCGTGGCCAACCGCAACCGCAGATGCCGGTCACTGTCGAGCCGCAGCGTGAAGGCCGCTCGCCTGGCCTGCGGGATGGCTGCGGGTATCGGCGTTGCAGCCGGAACCGCCGCCTTGCGCTTCCGCACAGCCAGCACCTGCGGCGGCGCGGCTTCGCGTTCGGCTTCGGGTTCGACCGCTGGAACAGCCTCTTCACCAACTGGATCTGCCATCCGCTCGGCGATCTCTTCCTGCTGGCGCAGCACCTCGGGCGTCACCGGAACCGGCACGCTGGCGGCTGCTAACGCTTCCGCCGCTGCGATATCGGCCTCCTGCGCGGGCAGTGCATCGGGGATAGCGCCTGCGAGCAGGTTGCCATAATCGGGCGCGTGCTCCTCGTGCGCGGGATCGACATCATAGCCCATGTCGTTCCAGCCCAGGTCATCCTGACCCGCATGATCGCCTTCGGACAGCTGATGCGGCATCATGCCAGCGCCCAGGGGCATCTGGCCCAGCCCCTGGCGGCGCATTGCGGGGCGCGCGGCGCCCTTGCGCGCCAGCAGCCCGGACGAAAGCGACGCGATCGGTTTGGGTTCGGCCATAAAGCTCATCCTTGCCCCCGTCTTCGCTTACGATCCCGCGACGCGGCGACCGAAGCCGCCCATCGGACGGATCGAGCCGGGGATCACGGGCGCGTTGGGCACGGCAAACACCGTGCGGCGGAAATTCTTCTCGAGCCGGTCGGAGATATAGGTCCACAACGCGCGCACTTCGGCGGCGGACTTGCCGTTGGGGTCGACCTCCATCACCGTGCGGCCATCGATCATCGATGCCGCAAAATCGGTGCGGTGGTGCAGCGTCGTCGGGGCGACGGTGCCGTGCTGCGACAGCGCGACGGCAGCTTCCGACGTGATCCGCGCCTTGGGCGTCGCTGCGTTGACGACGAAGATCAGCGGCTTGCCCGCGCGGTCGCACAGATCGACCGTCGCGCCCACTGCGCGCAGATCGTGCGGGCTCGGACGGGTCGGCACCACGATCAGTTCGGCGACCGAGATCACCGACTGGATCGCCATGGTGATCGCAGGCGGCGTATCGATGACCGCAAGCTTGAAACCCTGCTGGCGCAGGATCGAAAGGTCGGCTGGCAACCGCGCCACGGTGGTCTGGGCAAACGCCGGATAATCCGGCTCGCGCTCGTTCCACCAGTCGGCGAGCGAACCTTGCGGATCGATATCGATCAGCACAACCGGGCCATCGCCTGCCAGTTGCGCCTGGACGGCGAGATGACCCGACAGGGTCGTCTTGCCAGATCCGCCTTTTTGAGATGCCAAAGCGAGTACGCGCACTCAAACCCCCTGTTTGGTCCATTCGATCGGGGCTGAAAATGCGCTTGCGGCGCCTAATTTTGAGTTAACGCTGCATTGTGCCGAAACGGACCAATGACGCTGGGCTGCGGGTTTGATGCCGGTTGATTGCATCATGCCCGCTTTGCTAACGTCTCGTTAGGCATACAGGTTTACGCTTGTAAGGAACGGTAAGCGCTGCTTGCCGCACACTTCCGGCCTGATATGGTCGGTCCCAGGCTTTACCATATGCGATGGAGCAAGACCCGCATGGCACATTCAAAAAGAATTTCGCGCGCCGCAACCATGCTGGCGGCAGGCCTGATGGCGCTGGGAACCGCATCGCCGGCGCTGGCCGACGTCAAGGCCGGAGTCGACGCGTGGGAGCGCGGCGATTTTGCCGGGGCGATCGCCGAATGGCGCGAACCTGCGGCCAGCGGCGATGCCGACGCGCAATTCAACCTCGGCCAGGCCTACAAATTGGGCCGCGGCGTACCGATGGACCTGAAGATGGCCGAGAGCTGGTACAAGAAGGCCGCCGACAAGGGCCATGTCCAGGCCGCCGACAATTACGGACTGGTGCTGTTCCAGGACAACCGCCGCGAAGAGGCGATGCCGTATATCCGTGCTTCCTCGGCGCGAGGCGAGCCGCGCGCACAATACGTATTGGGAACCGCGATGTTCAACGGTGACATCGCCGAGAAGGACTGGGTCCGCGCCTATGCGCTGATGACCCGTGCTTCGGCGCAGGGGCTACCCCAGGCATCGCGCAGCCTGGCGACGATGGACAAGTACATCCCGCTCGCCGACCGCACCAAGGGCACGCAGCTGGCCGCCCAGCTAGAGCGCGAGGCCACGGCCGAACGCCAGCGTCTCGCCGGAGCCGCAGCGGGCCTCAGCGGCGACAGCGCAACCGGGGTCATGGCCAGTGCCAGTACTGCTCCCAAGTCGCCAGCTCCCGCTGCGCCCGGGCGCAAGCCCGGATCTCCATCGACGATCCAGACGACCAGCCTGCCGCCCTCGAACGTCGATGGCAGCGTGATTCCGCAGCCCCCGTCAAACCCGACCAGCACCGCCGCCAGCGCGGGCGTGGATTTCGCGACGATGGGCACCCCTTCGGCCTCCGCACCGCCGCCTGCAGCCAATCCGGCCCCCAGGGCACCAGCACCTGCCCCGGCGCCAGCTCCGGCCCAAACTCCAGCGGCGGTTGCAACCGCAGCCAGCACCGCACCTGCAGTTGCCACGACCGGCGACTGGCGCATCCAGCTTGGCGCGTTCAGCGAGGAAGCCCGCGCCCGCACCTTGTGGTCAGGCCTCGAACGCCAGAACGCCGCGCTGACCGGGCTGCAGCCCTATCTGGTCAAGGCAGGCACGATCACCAAGCTGCAGGCCGGCCCGTTCGCCAGCCAGGCCGCAGCCAAGCAGGCCTGCGATACCGTCGCCCGCTCGGGCCAGGCTTGCTTTGCGGTGAAGAAGTAAGGGTTGCCTAAAGCCCTCTCCCCTTCAGGGGAGAGGGTTGGGAGAGGGGGAAGCCGTATCGATCGAGAACCCCTCTCTACTCCGGCTAGCCAGCAAGCTGGCAAGCCTGCGTATCTCTCCCCTGAAGGGGAGAGAGCAAGGTGCCCCTCAAGCCGCCAACGGTCGCTCCACGTCCGCCATGTCGCTTTCCAGGACGTATTCCTGCGCCATCGCGTCGTAACCGCGCCCTGCGCTGAAGCGGGGGCGGGTGATGCCGGTGGGGCGGAAGCCCAGGCGGCGGAGCACCGCACCCGAAGCGGGGTTATCGATGAAATGGCTGCCGACCAGCTGGCGGTGACCTAGCATCCACGCGTTGGCGATGACGGCGCGGGCGGCTTCGGTGGCATAGCCCTGCCCCCAATGCTCGCGCGCGATCCAGTATCCGATCTCCGCCTCGCCGTTGAGCGGGGCCAGCCCGCAGGTGCCGATCACGGTCTGTCCGGCGTCACCGGGCAGCGTCAGCAGAAAATGGGGATACAGCGGATCCTGGGCACGGGCGGCAAAGTCTTGCGCGTCTTCGAGCGTGTAAGGCCAGGGCGCGTGTGCAAGGTTGCAGACGATGCCCTGATCATTGACCGCCGTGAACAGCGCCCCGGCGTCCTCAGGCCAGATCGGCCGCAGCAACAATCTTTGCGTTCTTGCAAACATTATTTCTCTCCTGTGTTGCCCGGCCCATGCCACCCAAAGGTGACAGGGCTGAGTCAATGGCGTGACAGGGAGACAAAAAGAAAGGGAGATGGGACGGACCCCATCTCCCTGTCATCTGGTCCAGTGGCGTACCACTGTCCGGGGTCATCCCTGTGAGGGACGACCCGTCATCGATCGTCCGTTATTCTGCCGCTTCGGCCATCGCCGGGGCGACCACCGATACGTATTTGCGGCCAAGGCGGCCGGCGTGAAATTTCACCTGGCCTTCGGTCAGCGCAAACAGCGTGTGGTCCTTGCCCATGCCGACATTGGCACCGGCATAGACCTTGGTTCCGCGCTGGCGGATAATGATGTTGCCACCAATCACCGGCTCGCCGCCGAACTTCTTCACGCCAAGACGGCGACCTGCGGAATCACGACCATTGCGCGACGAACCGCCAGCTTTCTTATGTGCCATTTTTCAAAACTCCTTGTGCGCGCGCTATCAGGCGTTGTCGGCCGACGTGTCGGCCTCAGGCTTGGCGGCGGCCTTCTTCGGTGCTGCCTTCTTGGCGGGGGCCTTTTCAGCCTTTGCCGGAGCAGCCTCTGCGGCGGGTGCGTCAGCAACGGCTTCTGCCGGTGCTTCGGTCTTGGCGGCGGCCTTCTTCGGCGCAGCCTTCACCTCGTCACCCACGCCCAGAATGCGCAGGATCGTGTGCTGCTGGCGATGGCCAAGCTTGCGGCGATAGTTGTGGCGACGCTTCTTCTTGAAGATCACGACCTTGTCGGCCTTCGCTTGCGCGATAATCTCGGCAGAAACGACCACGCCGGCCAGATCCTTCGATTCGCCACCGTCACCGGCGAGCAGAATGTCGTTCAGCGCGATGACATCGCCAGCCTCACCGGCCAGCTTTTCCACTGCGATTTTATCTCCGGCTGCAACGCGATACTGCTTGCCGCCTGTGCGCACGATAGCGAACATGGTTTTCTCGTTTCTGTTTGCTTCAATCGGTTCCGGGCACGCAAATCGCGATGTCCAATCCTTTGACCCGACTGTTGCCAGTACCGAATCAGCAGAGTGAAAACCGCTGCCCTGCGACGGGATGTCCCGCGCCGGAAAGCCATGCCCGTTAGGTGAAACTGCCGGGGCTGTCAACCATGCCCACGGCTTTTTTGGCCGCGCTGCACCAGACAATCGCGGGTCTTATACCCTGTGCGCTGGACGGATGACAAGCCCGAAACCGTGGCTCTACACCCATTGCGGGGGCGCCTGCCGTGCCGTAAAGCTTGCCACCATGAAAGCCACCGCCTCGACATCGCTGCTGTCCTTGACGCTCATGCTCACCACGACGCTGGGGGGTTGCCTCGAGCCGATGGACGATCGCCCGTCGCTGGCGCGCCGCGACGTCGAATTGCGCGACCGGCAGGCAGAAGCCAAGGCGCCGCCTCCCGCGATCGAGTCGATAACCGACCCCTCGCTGGCGCGCGATCTGACCGCGCTGCTCGCCCGTGCCGACAAGGCGGAGGCCGATTTTGCGGTCGCCAGGTCAGCAGCCCAGCAGGCGGCCAACGCCGCCAGGGGCGCGGCAGTCGGCAGCGAGGCGTGGTCGGTCGCCCAGACGCGGATCAGCGCGCTCGATTCGCCCCGCCGAGAGCTCAGCCAACTGCTCGGCGACCTGGAAGTGCTGTACGTCGACCGCTTGCAAAAAGAAGCCTCGGGAGACGTCGCTCCAGGCGGCGCGGCGCAGATCGACCAGACCCGGGAGCATGTGTTGTCGCTGGTCACTTCGCAGGACGCAGTAATCAATGCGCTGACATCGGGACTATCGGGGTAATTGCGGTTGACTGAGAACTAAGAGAGCGGGGCCTTCCATCGCAGCAACCCTTCGGTTGGTCGCACGTACAGCGTTGACCAATGGATGAGGATTATCCTGATGAAGTCACTTTACACCGCTACCGCTGCCGCTGCCCTGATGCTCACCAGCACCGCGGCGTTCGCGCAGACCAACACCACGACCAGCGATCAGCAGCGCTCGCGCCAGCAGGAGCGGCTCGGCTCGATCTTCGGCGCGCTGTTTGGCGATCGTACCGGATCGACCGGATCGATGGAGGCGCAATGGTCGCTGGGCCGCACGCCGCTGGCCAACCAGCGCAGCCAGTTCGAGACCCAGATCGACGCAGACGTCCGCTCGCGGGTGATCGACCAGCGCACCGGCGCCCAGATCAAGTCGGACTATTATGATCTTGTGCAGCTGGAAGCGCGCTATGGCGCCGATCGCCGGTTCACCCAGCAGGAACAGGCCGATCTGGCGCAGCGCTACAGTCAGCTGGCCCAGGCGGTTACCGATGGCGGTTATGCCGGTGGCGCGGGCAATGACCTCGGCATCTCCATCACCGACGGCCAGAGCGAATTCAACCAGCGCGTCGATGCATCGGTTTCGTCGGGCCGGATCACGCGTGTTGCCGGCGCCCGGCTGAAGACGGACTACACCGCACTCGTCCGTACCGAAGCGACCTATCTGCGCGACGGCCGGTTGACCGATCAGGAGCGCGAGGATCTGTATACGCGCCTCGAAGCGCTCGATGCGCGCGTCGGTGATTTCGCGAATTCAGGTGGCAGCGGCGGTGTTGCGCAAACCCCGCGTGCGCGCCTCGATGCGATAGCACGCGCCCTGCCCTCGAGCGGACTTTCGGCCAGCGCGCAGGCGCAACTCCGGGTCGAGCATGAGGACATCTCGCGGCTCGAAGCAGCCTATGCCCGCACCAACGCGTCGGCCAGTGACCGCGCCTATGTCGAGCGCCGCCTGACCGACCTGGAAACCCGCGCCCGCATCCGTCGATAAAGCCGCCGCCGCATCGCCGACAATCGGCGACCGTCCGGACCTTCGGGGCCATCTGCCATCTGCGCAGGTGGCCCCTTTTTTTTCAGCGCGCAGCATTTTACAACCCGATTGCTCAGACCACGCTTCCGGTATAGCCTCCATGCTCCACGACAGCGGGAGGGCGGTTATGGGCTTCATCGACGATCCATTGTGGCGGGCGCTTGCTGGCATGCGCATCTCGCCAGAGGGAGCGGCGCTCACGTTTACCAAGAGATTGGCGCGCGAGAATGGCTGGTCGCGCAAGCACGCTGAATCGGTGATGGAGGAATACAAACGCTTCCTCTATCTGGCCGCAACCGGATCGGACCCGGTGACCCCATCGGAGCAGGTCGATCAGGCGTGGCACCTCCACCTTTCCTATACCCGGCATTACTGGGGCGAGTTGTGCGCGCATATCATCGGCAGACCGCTGCACCATGCCCCGACCACAGGCGGGATCGAAGGCCGCAAATACCGCAGCCTCTACGCCGCGACCCTTGATCGCTATCGCTCGACCTTCGCTGCAGAGCCGCCTGCCGATATCTGGCCACCGGTCAGTTTGCGCTTTTCGGCACGCTATCAATGGGTTGATCGCTCGCGTCACTATGTGTTGCCGCGCCGCGTCGTTTCGACCGTCGGGATAGCGGGAGGCGCGACCTTGCTTGCAGCCTGCACCGCCCTGGCAGTGGACAGCGCCGGCGCGCAGGTTCCGCAATCGTTGAAGACGCTTTCAAGCGGCGTGCTGAGCTCGGATCTCGGCTTTGTCGCGTTTGTGGTGCTGCTGTTCCTGGCGCTGGTGGTGATCGTCACCACCATCAATCGCCTGCGCAGCAAGGGCAGCAGCGGCAGACGCAAACGCAGTGACGACAGCAGCGGCGGGGTGGGCACCGACGGGGTCTATGACGGTTGGTCCGGATCGGGCTCCGGCGCTGCAGCTGCCGGCGGAGCGGCATTCGTCGCAGGTGGCGGCAAATATGGCGGCGGCGGCGCGAGCGGCGATTGGGACAGCGGAGGAGAGTCCGGCACAGATTCGGGCGGCTCGGATTCGGGCGGGGGCGACAGCGGCTGTGGCGGAGGCTGCGGCGGCGATTGAATCTCTCCACCCTGCCTGCGGGAGGGCAGAGGCGGGCGTACGCGCACTAATCGCCGAACATCGTCGCCGGCACCCGGCCATCGCCCTGGGTGATCACCACCACCAGGTCACCCGCGCACAGGCTTTCGCACTCGTCGTCCCAGAACCCGTAAGGCTTGCCGTTCCGATAAACCCGCACGCCAACGCCGTCGGTGATGTCCTTGAGCGACTTGCCGACCTCATCGGGCCGCACCATCCGTTCGATCAGCACGACCCGCCCGCTCGACGAGGCAAGGTCGGCCAGATAGCTGCTGATATGTGGCCCCTGGCACGAGCCGGCGAGCAGCAACCCGGCAAAGCTCACCGGATTGATCACGGTGTTCGCCCCTGCCTGCCTGGCGAGCAACTCGTTGTCGGCCGCGCGCACGACGACGCTGATCGGGACATCGGGCGCAAGATGGCGAATGGTGAGCACGATCAGGATCGAGGTGTCGTCGCGCCCGGCTGAAACGATCACCGAGCAGGCGCGGTCGATGTGCACATCCCGCAGTGTTTCATCGCGCGTGGCATCGGCATTGAGCACATTGCACCCCATCGCCTCGGCGCGCGCAAGCGAAGCGTCGTGCTGATCGATCACGACGATGCAGCTGGGATCGGTGCCGCGTGCGATAAGCTCGCGCACCGCTTCGGAGCCGCTGGTGCCAAAGCCCAGCACCACGATATGCCCCGTCAGGCCTTGCTGGATCCTGCTCATCTGCCATTTTTCCCAGGTTCGTTTGAGGACAAAGCTATAGGCGGTGCCGACGAAGATGAAAATCACCGCGACCCTTACCGGGGTCACCACCACCGACTCGATCAACCGCGCCTGGTCCGTGACAGGGGCAATATCGCCGAAGCCGGTCGTGGTAACCGAGATCATCGTGAAATAGACGACATCAAGGAAGCTGATCTCGCCATCGGCATGATCGACGAGCCCGTCGCGGTCGAGCCAGTGAATCAGGATCACGATGCCGATCAGGAAAAACGCGAAGCTCAATCGCAAACCCACGTCTGCCCAGACCGGCAGGCGCGCCGCGCGCTTCAGCAGCGCCCTTGGCTTGATATCTGAATCGGCCATCCGTGCCCCGTCAGCTCTTGGGCAGGTACAGCAAGGGGTCGACCGGCTTGCGGTCCTTGCGCAACTCGAAATGCAGCTTGGGCGTCTCGGCAAAGCCGCTCTGTCCGGCGGCGCCCAGCACCTGCCCCGCCTTGACCGCCTGGCCGCGGGTCACGTCGATCCGCTCGGCATGACCATAAGCGCTGACCCAGCCATCGCCATGGCTGATCAGGATGAGACCGCCATAGATCGCAACCTCGCTGCCGGCATAGCTGACCACGCCATCGGCAGCGGCGCGGAACGGTGCGCCGCGGGGTGCCGTGATATCGATGCCATTGCTGATCTGGCCCTTGCCGACCGGGCCGTAGCGGGTCAGCAGAGGGCCGTTGATCGGCCAGGCGAACTTGCCAGCAAACGCCTTGGGGACCGATACCGGAACCGAGGCGGCGACCGGTGCGCGCGCCGCCCGTGCCGCAGGGATCCGCGTTCCCTCGGCGATCGCGGGCTGGCTGCCGGTCACGACATCGTCGATGTTGACCACCAAAGCGCCGATGCGGCTCTGCTTGGTCGATGCTGTCGCCGATTGGCCCGGCGCGGACGGTCCCGAACCGGCGAGCGCACCTGCCGGCAGCTTGAGCCGCTGGCCGATGCGCAGGACATAGGGTTCGCTCAGTTCGTTGAGCGCGACGATATCGCTCCACGCGACACCATAAGCATGCGCGATGGCAATCCCGGTCTCGCCCTGCGACACCGCGTGATAACGTCCGCCGGGGATGGTAAGCTGCTGGCCGGGGCGCAGCATGTAAGGTGGGCTCAGCGCGTTGGCAGCGGCAATCGCCTCAGACCCTGCGCCGGTCCGGTTGCCGATGCCGCGCAGCGTATCGCCCGGCTGCACGGTGTATTGGGTGCCGATCACATCGGCCGCGCTCGCGCTGACGCTGCGGCTGGTCCAGACCGGGTCACCGCTGCCGATAACCTCCGGACTGGTGGCGGGAATGGCTGCTGTACCCGCCTCGGTGATCGCGGGCTGCAGACCCTGCTTCGACACCCCGCCAGGAATGCAACCGGCAAGCGCCAGTGCGCCCAAGCCGGTGGACAAGGCCCCGCAGGACCGGATCATGCTACGCGTATTACCCCTCGCCATGACGTCAACGTCTAGCATGATCTGAACGCTTTGCCACTGTTTCCAGGCTGATTTCCGCCGCCTGGGGGCTCAATTATTGTCAAATGTTGCCGTCAGCGCAGCCATGGATTCATAGTGCGTAAGGTCAAGGTGCAGCGGCGTCACCGAGACATATCCGTCGAGCACCGCTTCGAGATCGGTGCTGTGCGCCGGGGTCTGCTCGACCGCGCCAAGCGCGAACCAGTGATAGTCGAAGCCGCGCGGATCGGTGTTGGTGACGATCTTCAACCGACCATAATCGCGAAAGCCCTGACTGACGACGCGCACGCCGCGCACCTGGTCGGCTGGGATCGCGGGGAAGTTGATGTTGATCAGCGTGCGCGCGGGCATCGGCTGGGCGATGATCGGGCGCAGCACCCGCTCGCCCCATTCTGCAGCGGCATCGAACGACACGTCGAGCCCGGCGCCTTCGCGGGCATAGACCTGGCTCAGCGCGATAGATGGGACGCCCGCCAGCGCCCCCTCCATCGCGGCGGATACGGTGCCCGAATAGGTCACGTCCTCGCCCAGATTGGCACCGCGGTTGACGCCCGACAGGATCAGGTCGGGGGGCGTGTCCTTCATCAGCCGCGCCACCGCCATCATCACCGCATCGGTGGGGGTGCCCGTTACCGAAAAATGCTTCGGACCGTGGGCCTGCACCCGCAAGGGGCGCGTCAGCGTCAGCGAATGACCGGCGCCCGATTGCTCCTCTGCCGGGGCGACGATCCACACGTCGTCGGACAGCGCGGAAGCGATCTTGACCAGCACCTCAAGCCCGGGTGCGTTCACGCCGTCGTCGTTGGTCAACAATATGCGCATGGCTAAACTGCTCCTGATGAAACGATTACCGACCCCTATCGGCCCTGGCATCAATCCGCCACCGCGAACCCGTTCGCGCCCACACATGATTGCAACATATGCAAAAAAACTGGAGTAGCGGTGCGCTAGCACTCGACGCGCCCTGCCCGACACGATAATGTTGATGGTGCAGCGCAACAAAACCACGGCATCCCGGCTGAGCAACCAGCCGGGTTTCCCGTCTAAAAGGCCGGGAAAAAGCCAAAAAGGCGCAAGCGCGCAGAGGGAGACACAAAGATGGATTCGCTGGTTTCAACCGAATGGCTTGCCAACGAAATTGGCGCCTCTGACCTTCGCATCGTGGATGCGACGAAATTCCTGGCCGACACCGGTCGCAATGCGCTCGCCGAATACGAGGCAGGCCACATTCCCGGCGCGGTCTTCATGGACCTCGAGGATCTGGTCGACACCAACGCGTCGGTCGAAAACACCCTGCCGCCTGCGGAAAAGTTCGCCAGCCGCATGCAGTCGCTGGGCCTCGGCGATGGCAGCCGGATCGTGCTCTATGACGACAGCCCGCTCAAATCCTCGGCCCGCGCCTGGTTCATGCTGACCATGTTCGGCGCGCACGCGGTCGCCATCCTCGATGGCGGCATCGCCAAGTGGAAGGCCGAAAGCCGCCCGATCAAGACCGGCAAGGAAACGCTGCGCCATCGCCACTTCACGGTCTGGGAAGACAAGAAGAACGTCCGCACCAAGGCCGATATGCTGGGTAACCTGCACAGCAAGGCCGAGCAGGTGGTTGACGCGCGTCCGGCCGCACGCTTCTCCGGCGCTGAGGCCGATCCGCGCCCGGGCATTGCCGCTGGCCACATCCCCGGTGCCGTCAACCTGCCGCACACCACCCTGTTCAACGCCGATGGTACCTGGAAGACCGGAGACGACCTCAAGGCCGCGTTCGAGGCCGCCGGCGTCGATATCGAAAAGCCTGTCGTCACCACCTGCGGATCGGGCATGACCGCCAGCGTGCTCGCCTTCGGCGCGCACCTGCTCGGCAAGACCGACGTCGCATTGTACGACGGCAGCTGGAGCGAATGGGGTGCCGATGCCGACACCCCCAAGGTTACGGGGTGATCTGAATCTCAAGCCCTCTCCCCTTCAGGGGAGAGGGTTGGGAGAGGGGCAAGGCGCACCGCTTTGCATAACATTCCCCCTCTCCAACTCCGCCTGGGCAGCAAGCTGCCAAGGCTTCGTATCCTCTCCCCTCAAGGGGAGAGGGCAGGAAAATGCCATGCCCAAGCCCACCGATCCGCAATCGCCCGCGACCCGGCTCGTGACGGGTGGCCGACGTGCCGAATGGACGGGGACGGCCGAGCAGCCCGGCGCGGTGGTCAATCCGCCGGTGTGGCGCGCCAGCACCCATCTTTATCCAGATACCGCCGCGCTGAAGGCTGGCCCGCACAGCAACGAGGATGGCCGCTTCTTCTACGGTCGCCGCGGATCGCCGACGCAATGGGCGCTGGCCGAGGCGCTGACCGCGCTCGAACCGGGCGGACATGGCACCATGCTGTACCCCTCGGGCGTCGCGGCGGTCACAGGCGCGCTGCTGACGGTGCTCTCGCCTGGCGACGTGCTGCTGATGACCGACAGCGCCTATGATCCCTCGCGCAGCTTCGCCGAGGGGTTCCTCAAGCGTTTCGGCGTCGAGACGCGCTATTACGATCCGTTGATAGGGGCCGGAATTACCAGCCTTGTCTGCGAGCGCACCCGCGCGATCCTGATGGAAAGCCCGGGCAGCCTGACCTTCGAAGTGCAGGACGTCCCCGCGATCTGCGCCGCCGCGCGCGCCGCCAATCCCGATATCGCGCTGCTGATCGACAACACCTGGGCGACCGGCCATTTCCTGCCCGCCCTGGCACTCGGCGCAGACATGAGCATTCTGGCCTGCACCAAGTACATCGTCGGCCATTCCGACGTGATGCTGGGTTCGGTCACCGCGACCGAGCGCTTCTATCCCCGGCTGCGCCAAACCGCGCAGACGCTCGGTCAGGTCGTCTCGCCCGACGATGCCTGGCTGGCGCTGCGAGGCCTGCGCACGCTCGATGTCCGGTTGCGCCAGCACCAGGCTTCGGCGCTCAAAATCGCACGCTGGCTGGACGAGCAACCGCAAGTCGCGCGCGTGCTGCACCCCGCGCTGCCCTCCTGCCCCGGCCACGAGCTTTGGGCGCGCGATTTCAACGGATCGAGCGGGCTGTTTGCATTCGTGCTCCACGGCGGCAGCGATGCCGCACGCGCCGCGCTGATCGACACATTGTCGCTGTTCGGCATCGGCTATAGCTGGGGCGGGTTCGAGAGCCTTGCCATCCCTGTCGATCCCGCCCGCTGCCGCAGCGCGACCGCCTGGCCACCTGCAGGCGAGGACAACGCGCTGGTGGTCCGTTTGCATATCGGCCTGGAAGACCCTGATGACCTGATCGCCGACCTTGCCAAGGGGCTGGCAGCCTTTACGATGACGGCATGAACGCAGCGATTTCGTCACTTTTCATGCGATGGGGCTGGATCGAGCGCCCCGACGACCTGCAATATGTCGAGGGTATCCTCGCGGCGCTGATCGCGACCACCGCGCTGATTGTCGGCTGGGGATTGAGCCGCCTGCTGTATCTGCGGCTCGCCGCAATATGGGAGCGCCGCGCAGGCTATGAAAGCCCGCTTGCGCGCCGCCGTATCCGCGACATGCTGCGCCGTTTCACCACCGCGATGCTGATCGGCATGGCGCTCAACCTGTATGAGTGGAGCCTGATCGCATCGGTCATCTTCGGGTTGACCCTCTCGATCTCGCTGGCGCTGTTCGTCAACGATCTGGTGCGCGGGGTGCGGATGCCCGACTGGCTGGGCACCTTCCTGGGGTTGGCGACGCTGATCTCGATACTCGCCAGCATGTTCGGCGGTCTCGACCCGATTACCATCGCGATGGACCGGGTGGGCTTCAACCTCGGCGAAAAGCGGTTCTCGCTGTTGTGGGTGGTGACGATCGCGGTCACCGTGCTGGTGCTCTACACTGCCGCGCGCGTCATCAACCGCATCGCCGGGCACATCATCGGCAGCAGCGATGGGCTGGACCCGACGCAGAAGCTGCTGGGTCAGAAGATCGCAAGCGTCTTCGTTATCGTCCTGGCCTTCTTCGTCGGCATCGATGCGCTCGGGATCGACCTCACCGCGCTCAGCTTCTTTTCCGGGGCGTTCGGCCTGGCTGTCGGCTTCGGGCTGCAGAAGACCATCGGCAACCTGTTTGCAGGCATCATCCTGCTGCTCGACCGGTCGATCAAGCCCGGCGACGTCATCGCGGTGCAGGACAGCTTCGGCTGGGTGAACAAGATCGGCGTTCGCGCAGTCTCGGTGATCACCCGCGACGGCAAGGAGCATCTGATCCCGAACGAGGACCTGATGACCCATCCGGTGGAGAACTGGTCGTATTCGGACCGCAACGTGCGCATGCGCATCCCGGTGGGGGTGGCGTATTCGAGCGACATGCAGCTGGTGCAGGAACTGCTCTACCGCGCGGTCGACGAATCCGCCCGAGTCCTCAAGGAGCCGGCGCCGCGCATCTGGATGACCGATTTCGGCGACAACTCGGTGAACTGGGAAATCCGCGCCTGGATCGGCGATCCCGAAGGCGGCATGGGCAATATCCGCGGCGACGTGCTGATGCGGGTGTGGACGCTGTTCAAGGAACACGGCATCGAAATCCCGTTCCCGCAGCGCGATCTGTACATCAAGGAATTGCCGGGGATGGGTGGTGAGACACCTGCCGCGCCACGCCCCGACGATGCCGACTGAAGCAGCGGTAAGTCATCGTCACCCCCGCGGACGCGGGGGTCCCGCTTTTGCGCTGAAGGTCCAGAAAAAGCGGGATTCCCGCGTTCGCGGGAATGACGAGAGCGGCACTGGCTAGCTTAGCTCTACCAAGCGACAGTTATCGCCCGCCGTTGGCGACAATATCCACTTCAGTCCCGCCATTGGCCATCGGCTTGAGGAACAGCACATAGGCCGCCTCGCCCTTGGTGCCGCCGAGCACATGGTCCGCGCCGCGCAGTTGATATTCGGCCGAATAGCCGCCGCGCCGCGCCTTGGTGTAATAGAAATCGACCACGTTCTTGAGCGCGGCGGGCGTGGTGAAATTGACCACGCGGATGTTGCACTGGCCCTTGTCGACCCCGGCGGCCTCTTTCACGTTGGCGCGCGGATAGACGGCAAAGTCGGCAGGCATGCGGTTGGCCCAGCCCATCGCGTAATCGAGCTTGCCGTTGCAGACGCCGTTCTGCTCCGCCGCCTTGGCGCCCAGGGTGCTGCCCTGGTTGCAGTCCTTGCATTCTTCGTCTGCGACCTTTTTGGGCTCGGGCGCCTTCATCAGCCCGCGCGGACCGATCGCGGCAGCGGCGGCCTTTTCGACCGCGGCAAGCTGTCCCTTGGGCACGCCAGCCGAGGGCACCGATCCGTCGCTGCCCTCGGCGAGCACGGCATTGCGGTTGGACTTGTCGACCAGATCGGGATCGACCAGAATCTGGTCCTCGAGCGCGCCCTTCATCGCCGGATCGGCAGCATCGGCGAGCAAGGCGGCATCCTCATCCTGCGCTGCGCTGTCATTTGCCTTCTGGCACGCGGTGAGTGCCAGCGCCCCAGCCGTGAGCGCCAGCAGGTTGCGCGACATTGCGAAGGAACGGTGTGCCATGGCAGAAGTCCTCATAATCAAGCAGATGCCTGCCGCATTACGACAAGGCTCTTAGCATTCTGTTAGCCATGCCTCCTTTGGGGCAACCCTGTCCCGGCAAAAGAGGGTTAACCCCCGCCTGGTCATCACCAAGGCTGTCCCAAACCGGGATTCGACCGCGAGCCGTTTCAGTATCGGACAAATTTCTTGCGGTTTTCCTGCCACTGCGCCTTCGACTGGCCATAACAGTCGACGGGGTGATCCTGATACGGCTCGGGCAATCGGGTCGGGCCCTGGTTGTACGACCCCAGCCGCTCGGCCAGCGCGATCGAGGCCGTGTTATCCGGATCGATCGTGTGGATGACGCTGTCCCAGCCGAGCAAATCGAACGCATAATCGATCGTCGCGACCGCCGCTTCGAGCGCATAGCCCTTACCGGCATGGCTGCGGAGCACACCCCAGCCCACTTCCTCGCCCGGCCAGCCTTCGGGACGCCACGGGCCGATCCGGCCGATCCATTCGCCGGTGTCGCGGGTGATCAGCGAGAACATCGCATAGCCGCGGATGTGCCACGCGCCTGCCATCGCGCACAGCCCGCGCCAGGCAACCGCGCGCGGCTGGACCCCGCCCAGATAGCGCATCGTCTCCTCGTCGGCGGAAAACCTGGCCCAGGCCTCGAAATCCTCTGGCCCCGGTGGACGCAGGATAAGGCGCTCGGTCACCAGAATAGGTCCGTTGATCATCGCGCATGCTCCCCCTTGGTTGAGCCTGCGGGGATAAGCAGAGGCGCCGCCGTTGGCAAGCCGCGCGCCCAACACGCGAAACCCCTCCCCGCCTTTCGGCGCAGAGGGGTCTCCCTGTTCACCTCGCTCACTCGCTTATGAGGAGCGTGGGCGAAAGCTGGTTAGCGGCAGGTATAGCCGTTGTTGCCGTTGCGATCGATCGTCCGGCCGAGCAGGGCGCCACCGATGCCGCCGATGATCGCGCCGACAGTGCGGTCACCGCGTCCGGCGATCTCGTTGCCGGCAAGAGCGCCCACTGCGCCGCCGATCAGCAGACCGGTGGTGCCGTTGTCACGGCGGCAATAGGTGCGGCCGTCGTTGCCGCGCCAGGACTGGCCGTTCCAGCCCTGGACGGGCCGGCGATCGTAGCGATCGTTGTACTGGTTGTTGTAACCGCGGTTGCGATTGCCATAGCCGTTGTTGTCATAGCCGCGACGCTGCCAGTCATTGTCATACCCGCGCCGATACTGATGCGCGGTGGGCGCTTCGTAGGTCAGGCCATAGGCAGCGGCAGCGCTGGGGGTGGAATGGGTCAACGGAGCCGCCATGGCGGGGGCTGCGGTGATGGTGACTGCACCGGCGGCGGCAGCAGCGAGAAGGAACTTCTTCATAATCTGTCTCCCTTGAGACCGGGACAGCGCCGATTCGCCATCCGTTGTGTTCATGTTTAAGGGAGTGAAGGTGAACGGATTGTGGAAGGGTCGTTCATCGAACAGCAGGGTTTGTTGAACGACCACTGGGCTATAAGTGTGGGCTAACGTTACTAGCCACAAGACGCTTTCGTCACCCCCGCGAACGCGGGGATCCCGCTACCACGCTTACGGCAGCGAAATAGCGGGATTCCCGCGTTCGCGGGAATGACGGGTAGGCCGGACAAGGCACAATGCCCTGCCCGCCCGCACCCCAGCACTTATTTTTGCGGGCAGATCAGGAACTTTTCGCCCGTGGTCTTGGCATAATAGCGCGCGACGACATCCGCCTGCAGCGCCTGCTCGAGCGAAAGCTCATCGGTGTAATGGCTGGCAAAGGTGGTCTTGAGCTCGTCCGCCACCCGCGCACGAAGGCGCATCGCGACATCGCCGCCGGCCTTGGCGAGGAAGTTGGGCAACAGCCAGCCGCCGACACCCCACGCCATGCCATAGGCACGGTTGAGCACGGTGGGCGAGGTATCGAGCCCGCCATACAGATAGACCTGCTTGTGCTTGACCGACCCATAGATGCTGTAGGCGCCCGGGGTGCGCGCAGCGGCGGCCTCCATCGCAGCCAGGATGTTGGACGCCAGCTCGCCGCCGCCTGTCGCGTCGAACGCCAGCGTCGCGCCGGTGGCGTGGATCGCGTCGACCAGATCGGCCTTGAAGCTCTCGCTGCTCGAATCGACCACGTATTTTGCGCCCATGTCGCGCAGCAGCTGCGCCTGTTCGGGCTTGCGCACCACGTTGACCAGCTCGACACCATCGGCCTGGCAAATGCGGTTGAGCATCTGGCCAAGGTTGGAGGCGGCAGCGGTGTGGACCAAAGCGGTGTGATCTTCCATCCGCATCGTCTCGACCATCGACAGCGCGGTCAGCGGGTTGACGAAGCACGAGGCTCCGTCGCGCGCGGTGTGGCCGTCCTTGAGCGGCAGGCACATCATCGCGGGCGCCTTGCGATATTGCGCATACATGCCGCCGCCCATCACCGCGACGACCTTGCCCATCAGGCTCTGCGCATAGTCGCCCGAGCCCGCAGCCACGACCGTGCCTGCGCCTTCATTGCCGACGGGCAGCTGCTGGCCGACGCGCGCCTTCATCACGCCCATGCCCTGCGGCGAGACCGGGGCGGTGAGCCGGGTGTGTGCGCCGCTGCCCGACGAGGTCGCCTTGGCCATGCTGGCCCAGCCGAACATCACGCCCTGATCGGAGGGGTTGATCGGGGTGGCCTCGACGCGGATCAGGACCTCGTCGTCACCAAGCTCGGGCATGGGCTTTTCGACCAGCTCCATGGTCAGCTCGCCTTCGGCGCTGACGGTGGAGATCATCTGCAGATAGCTTTGGGGAAGGGTCATGATTGTGCCTCTCTCGATTATGGTTGTTGTGTCTGGCACCCATGTGCCAAGCCTTGGGCGATTACGCCACCCTTGCAGCGCAGAAAGTCGCATCTCCTTGTCCCGGCTCATCCTGTTCAACAAACCCCATGGCGTGATCTGCCAGTTCAGCCGGGATGGAGACCGCCCGACTCTGGCGGACTTTGTCGACGTTCCGGGCGTGTACCCCGCCGGGCGGCTCGATCACGACAGCGAGGGGCTGGTATTGCTCACCGCCGACGGCCGCCTGCAGGCACGGATTGCCGATCCGAAGTTCAAGATGGCCAAGACCTATCTGGTGCAGGTCGAAGGCACGATCACCGAAGAGGCGCTCGCAGCCCTGCGCCAGGGCGTGCAATTGAAGGACGGCATGACCCGCCCTGCCGAAGCCAGCGCGATTGCCGATCCCGATCTGTGGCCACGCGATCCGCCGGTGCGCTTCCGCAAGACCGTCACCGATGGCTGGATCAGCCTCACCATCCGCGAGGGCCGCAACCGCCAGGTGCGGCGGATGACCGCGGCGGTGGGCTTTCCCACGCTCAGGCTGGTGCGCTGGGCGGTGGGGCCATGGTCGCTCGAAGACGTGGCGCCTGGCCAGTGGCGCGAAGTGGATGCGGGCTGATCAGGCGTCCGGTTCTCTCGTTCGGCACCGGAGGCGCCGTCGATTTCCCTTGATATCCGTGCCGGCAGGGTCGGCCAACGACATTGTGGCGATCGCACCACGCTGGGCGTGACGATGTGATAAAGGGTCACGCTCGCTTGGGCGTGGTGGTTGTTTTCTTCCTGACCGCTCCCCGTCCAGATCAAGCCATCCGGCCACCGCACGATATCGCCCGAAAGCCGTCGTTCAGCGCCGTAATCCAGGCATTTTAGCCCGTATACCGCCCCGCCGTCTCGCGGATCAGTGCGATCATGTTGGGGATGCCCTGGGTGCGGTTGGACGACAGCTGGTTCTTCAGATCGAACGGGGTCAGCGCCCCCTCGATGTCGGCGCCCGCAACGTCAGCCGGCGCCTTGTCCTGTACGCTAAGCAGCACCAGGGCGATGATGCCCTTGGTGATCGCGGCGTTGCTGTCGGCGAGGAAGTGCAATGACCCGTCGTCGGTGCGGGTGGGGTAGACCCAGACCGAGGCCGAGCAGCCGCGGACCAAAGTCGCGTCGGTCTTCAGCGCATCGGGCATCGGATCGAGCGTGCGGCCCAGATCGATGATCAGCCGGTAGCGATCATCTGCGTCGAGGAATTCATATTCTTCGGCCAGATCGGCCAGCGTTGGCGGGGGAGTTGTCATGGTGGGCAGATAGGGGCGCAGCGGGGCAAAGTCACCCCGCTGCGCGCGCGATTGTTACAGCTCCACTCCGGCGGCGATCGCTTCGAGCTTGCGGATGCGCTCCTTGAGGTCGGCGATCTCGATCCGCGAATGGGTCGAGGGCGATCCGCCATCGTTGATCGCGTGGCTCTGCGTTTCCATTTCGTGGCGCTTGAACGCCAGCCAGTCACGCCAGCCGCGCAGCGCGGTGGAAGACAGCAGGGCAATGCCGAGCAATGCAGACGTTGCCATCGTCAGATAGAAATAGGCGCTTTCCATGATCGTACCCTTTACGGCCCCCGCCGCCCGGTTGGTGGTTCATGCGCCGCCTCAGCGGTCGCGCAGTTTTTCGATTTCCAAGCTGAGGTCGCTGGTCTGGCGTTGATCGGTGATCACGCGTTCCAGCACCTGCACCCGCTCCTTGAGGGCGCGGACGTCTTCGCGCAGGCGCGCCGCATCGGGATCATCGCGAACCGCGAGCGTCTGATTGCCGTTGCCGTCTTGCAGGATGCCGTGCTGCGCCTTGTAGCGGGCTTTCAAAACAGTCGCGGCCATCACCATGAACACGATCGCCACGACCATTGAAAAGGGATTATCAAACATGACGTGAGATCCTTTAGCTAATTTGCTTCTCGCGCAGATCCTCGATCTGCTGGGCCAGCGCATCGCGGCTGCGGCCATCGGTGATGATGCGTTCCAGCGTGCGGACGCGCTGTTCGAGCTTGTCGTTCACTGGCGGGCGTTCCATTGCGCGGGCCTTGGCGATCTCCAGTTCCAGCTTCAGCGTCTTGCGCTTGTGGGTGGTCCAAATCGCGAGGCCACCCAGCGCAAACGGCGCGATCGGGATGAGTGCGAAGACGAAACTGAAGTCGATCATGCCATTTACCCCAGGAGCTAGTGTTTCAGTTGGCCCGCTTGCCGCGCCCCATCAATTCGCGCGCTTGTCGCGCAGGGCCTCGATCTCGTGGGTCAAGCGGTGCGCGTCGTCGGTGACGATGCGCTCGACATTGCCCAGACGGTCCTTGATCGATCCCAGTTCGGCGCGAAGCTGGGCGTTTTCCTGGCTCAGCAGCTTGATCCGCTCGACCGATTCCTGGTCGGTCCTGGGATAGATGGCCTTGCCCCAGCTGCTTTCGAGCGGATAGCCGTTCTTGATGCGCAGCCAGGTGTTGGCGACCCAGCCCGCGGTGCCGATGGCGACGATGATCGAGATCATCGGGCCAAGGGCTTGAAACAGTGCGATCTTGTCGGTCATGCTCGGTCCTTCTCAACTCGCAGTCGCTCGATCTCGTCTGCGAGGCGGCTGCTCGAACTGTTGGCGTCTGTGGCGATGCGTTCGAGCACCGCGATCCGTTCTTCCAGCCGTCCGATCTTTCCCGTCAACTGCTCGTTTTCGTTGGTGAGCAGCGATATTTTTCGATCAGCGTCGGGATCGGTTCGTTCAATGACTTTGCCGGTCCACTGATCTTCGAGCGGATAGCCATGCTTGGCGCGGATCCAGGTGGTGAACACCCATGCGCTCATCGACAGCATGACAATCGCGATAACAAAACCTGGTCCACCCCAGCTCATGATGCTCTCCTCAAGCCTTCTTGTGGCCTAAAACCTTCTCGTGGATCGTGCCGATCAGCGCAGGCTTTCGATCTCGTCGGCCAGCCGCGTGTTCTTGGCGGTGTAGAACAGCTCGACATCGGCCAGGCGGCGATCGATCTCGCGGAACCGGGCCTTGACGTCGCGGGCGGTGCGGGTCGGCGACTGGCGCACGCCCTGCCAGAACTTCTGGTCCTGATCGTCGGTGTACAGATGCGCCGGCTTTTTCTCGGAGAAGAAACCGAGCGCGAAATACGCGATGATCGGCCAGCCGCTGGTGAAAATCGCGAGCATCACGGTCGCAACACGGACCCAGAGCACATCGATTCCGGTATAGTCGGCGATGCCGGCGCACACGCCCATCCACTTGCCGTTCTGCTTGTCGCGGTAGAACTTGGTCTTGCGCGGTGCGGGGGCGTCGTAGCTGTATTTGTCGAGACGGCTCATTTTCTTACCCTTTCCTTCATCAGGCGCTCAACCTGTTCCAGGCCGTAATCGTCCTGGTCATCCGCACTGGTCAGCCGCGCCGGGCGCCAGTCGGGGTTGTCGGCGGAGATGATCCGCTCGACGGTATCCATGCGGTCATCCAGACGGCGCGCCATCGCGTGCAGTTCTTCCAGCAGGTGCTCGTCGGATGTTGTCAGAGTGGCCATGGTCTTCCACTTCGTGATGTAGTGAAAAACGATCCACGGCAGGCCGATCAGAAATGCCGGTATCGCAACCAGCGGAACAAGAATATCGTCCATCAGGTCAGCCCTCCTTCTTCATGGCGCGCTTCATCGCCTCGAGTTCTTCGTCGACCTTGTCCGATCCCGCCAGAGCGGCGAATTCGTCGTCGAGGCTGCGCTGGCCCAGCGCCTTGCGCTCGCCGCGTTCATCCTCGGCCATGCCCAGCGCATCGGCGCGGCCCTCGGCCATGTCGACGCGGCGCTCGAGCAGGTCGAAGCGGCTGAATGCCTCGCGGACCTTGTCGCCGTTGTACATCGTGCGCAGCTTGACGCGGTTCTCGGCGCTTTCCAGACGGCTCATGATGTTGTTCTGGCGCATCCGGGCTTCGCGCAGCTTGGCCTGCAGCTTGGCGATGTCCTGTTCCGAGGCGCGCAGCGCGTCGTCGAGCACGTTGATTTCGACATTGAGCTGGTCGGCCATATCGGCAGCCTTCTTCTTTTCGAGCAGAGCGGCGCGGGCGAGGTCCTCGCGGTCCTTCGACAGGGCAAGCTCGGCCTTGTCGGTCCAGTCGGCCTGCAGCTGCTCCAGCTTGTTGACGTGCCGCTTCATTTCCTTCTGATCAGCGATGGTGCGCGCAGCAGAGGCGCGGACTTCGACCAGGGTTTCTTCCATCTCGAGGATGATCATGCGGATCATCTTTGCCGGGTCTTCGGCCTTGTCGAGCAATTCGGTGACATTGGCGGCGATGATATCGCGGGTTCGAGAAAAAATACCCATGGCGAAAACTCCGTTCTGAGGGGGCAAGGTGATCGGATCCTGATCTACCATACCCCCGATTGCTGCTACGATAAAAGAGATTGGCCGGGACGGGGCAAGGGGGGGTAAGCGTCCCGGCCAAATCCGTCAGGCAAGATACCGGACGGAAACCATTTTGCCGGCATCCACCCCGTTACGGGGCGAGGCAGCTGCCTCGATGCTGGCGAATGCGGTGACGAAGAGGGTGCTGACCAGCATCAGCGCGGCAACCGTAGTGATCAACGTGGACTTGAAGACGCTGTCTTCCTGGGCCGTCTGATCGTTAGAATGGTTGGCGTACTGCACTGACTTTCTCCCTTGTACCGCTGTGTGTCGGTGTTGCCCGATACATTGCAGGGGTCGTGCCAAACTGAAAAACGACGAAAAATCAACAATTTGCAAAATTCGGGTGGCGCGCCTGTTGGTTGGGATTGCCATCAGTTGGGATTCTGCACTATCTCTTGGCGCATGGAACGGGGCAGTCAGTTCATCGGGGAGTCAGGAGCGTTTCTGGACGCGGTCGAACGCGCCAGCCGCGCGGCCATGCTCAACCGTCCGGTGCTGGTCATCGGAGAGCGCGGGACCGGCAAGGAGCTGATCGCCGAGCGCCTCCACCGCCTGTCCTCGCGCTGGGACGGCCCGCTGATCACGCTCAACTGCGCAGCGCTTCCCGAGACGCTGATCGAGGCCGAACTGTTCGGGCACGAGGCAGGCGCATTCACCGGCGCCACGCGCGCGAGACAAGGCCGGTTCGAGGAGGCCGATGGCGGCACGTTGTTCCTCGACGAACTCGCGACCTTGAGTTCTGCGGCGCAGGAGCGGCTGCTGCGCGCGGTCGAATATGGCGAGATCACCCGCATCGGTTCCTCGCGCGCGATCAAGGTCGATGTCCGCATCGTCGCTGCCACCAACGAACACCTGCCCGAACTGGTCGACCAGGGCCGCTTCCGCGCCGACCTTCTCGACCGGCTGTCGTTCGAGGTGGTTACGCTGCCGCCGTTGCGGGTGCGCGAGGGCGACGTGATGGTGCTCGCCGATTTCTTCGGGCGGCGGATGGCGGCAGAGCTCGACTGGCCCGACTGGCCCGGCTTCGGCGCGATGGCGACCGAAGCGATGAAGCGCCACAGCTGGCCGGGCAATGTCCGCGAGCTGCGCAACGTCGTCGAGCGCGCGGTGTACCGCTGGGACGATCCTGACCGCGCGGTCGATCACATCGTGTTCGATCCGTTCGAATCCCCCTGGAAGCCGCAGCCGAGCAAGCGGTCGACCGCCAACACCTCGCCCTGCGACGAGGTCATCGATGCCGCGCTGGAGGACTCGAAGGTCCGCGCGGCAGTCGGCCAGACGCCAAACTTCGACGATGTCGATGACCTGCGCGCCGCAGTCGATGCGCACGAAAAGCGCATCCTGCAGGCCGCCCTCGCCCGCCACCGCTACAACCAACGCCAGACCGCCAAGGCGCTCGGCCTGAGCTACGACCAATTGCGCCACTGTTTGAAGAAGCACGATCTGCTGGGTTAGGAGATGCTTGCGATGCTCAGCTCATTTGTGAAGACGGCCTTCGCGGTGGCGCTGCTGGTCGGCGGGGCAAGTGGTGCACAGGCCAAGGCCGAAAAGAAGGACGTCGAAGCTACGCGCGCTGCCGAGCGAACAGGCGCTATGCTCTTTGCCTATGATCAGGCTGCGTGGCACGGCACCGACAAGTTCATAAAGGATGTGGCTTCATCGGAGTCCACATCGGTGCGGGGATACATTGTTTTGCCTGAGCCTGGCGGCAGGATGCGGGTTGTCTTCTATGCGGATAAGGAAGGCATTCTGGTCGCTTTCCGATCCTATAGCGTCGCAGGTGGTCGTTCGGTACGTGCCTTGCCTGCCGAATCCGGGGTCCCGTTGGATGCAAGGGGTTTGCGCATGGTAGCTGCGCGTGAGGCAGCGCTGGCTTACGTAAAAGATAACACGCTGCCGCTATGTGCGACCGCTGCGCCGAACATGGTTGTGTTCCCCCCGAACCAGAATGATCAAGTTGTCGTCTACGTAATGACGCCCCAGGTTGAAAATGGCCGGATCCCGATGGGAGGACACTACCGGTTCGAATTCGATTCCGAGAACAGGTTGCTATCGCATCGGAAATTCTCGGAAGGGTGCCGGGTGATGAAGACGTCAATGGAAGGACTGGGCTTGGCGATCCTAAGCCATCCTCTTGACGATCATCCCACTGAAATACACGGGTTCCTCAGCCGAATGACTCCATTTCCCATCACCATCGGCGTTGCCAATCGCGATGTCTGGATCGCTAGCAAAGGCAAGTTTGAATACGCTGGGCGCTTGAAGCCGGAATGAGCAGCCGAAAATCGCTGGACGCGCGAACGATGGGCTGAAAGGGGAGGCCGATGAAGCTTGCCCATTTCGATCCCGCCCAGTTCCTCGCCACCCATTGGCAGCGCGCACCGCTGCTGATCCGCAGTCCATGGGATGACTGGCAGTGCCCTATCGAGGCCGACGAGCTTGCGGGGCTGGCCTGCGAGCCGCAGGTGGAAGCGCGGCTGATCGAGCAGACCGGCGCCGATTGGGCAGTCGAGCATGGGCCGCTGGCCGAGAATCGCTTTGCGTCGCTGGGCCCGAGCCCGTGGACCTTGCTGGTGCAGGCGGTCGATCATCATATGCCTGAAGTCGCCGCGCTGCTGGCGCAGTTCCGCTTTATCCCCAACTGGCGCGTCGATGACGTGATGGTCAGCTTTGCCAGCGATGGCGGCGGGGTGGGGCCGCATTTCGACCAGTATGACGTGTTCCTGATCCAAGGTCAGGGGCGCCGGTGCTGGCAGATCGGCGCAATGTGCGACGAGAACAGCCCGTTGCTGCCGCACGGCGATCTCAAGCTGCTGCGAGATTTCGTGCCGACCGAGGAGTTCGTGCTCGAGCCCGGCGATATGCTCTATGTCCCGCCCGGCGTCTCGCACAACGGCATCGCGCTGGGCGATGATTGCATGACGCTGTCGATCGGCTTTCGCGCGCCCTCACGCGCCGAACTGATCGGCGACTGGAGCGATCATCTGCTCGAGGAATTGAGCGAGGACGACCGCTATGCCGACCCCGGCCTTGCGGTGCAGGCCAACCCCGGCGAGATCGGCGCGGATGCGCTGGATAGGCTGCAGGCGATGGTGCTCGAGGCGCTGGGCGACAAGCAGCGGTTCGCGCGCTGGTTCGGCGCATCGAGCAGCACGCGCAAATATCCCGATATCGACTGGCGCCCCGAAGAGCCGCTGACCATCGAGGATGTGCGCGGAGCCATCGAGCAGCGCGTGGAGCTTCAGCGCAATCCCGCCAGCCGGTTCGCGTTCGTGCGCGAAGGCGGCGATGCGCTCGTCCTGTTTGTTGACGGCGAGACGTTCGAATGCGGCGCGGAGACGGCTGCGCTTGCCGAAGCGATCTGCGCCAATGACACCCTCACGCTCGACACAGTGAGCGACGCTGGATGCGAACTGCTGCTGGCGCTGTGCAACATGGGTAGTCTCGCGTTCGTTGAGGACGACGACGCGGCCCATGGCGGAACGTAAGTTGAAAATAGACGATATCCTGTCCCGCTGTCGCCCCCGGTAAGTCTCACTCCTAAATCGCCATCAAGGTCCACCGTTTTCCGGCGAAAGCCCGAATCCAGGGCGACCGCAGTGCCATCTGACCCCTGGGCTCCGGCTTTCGCCGGAGAACGGCAGGGCCAAGCCGCCGCCAACACGAGGCGTTCGCGAGCTGATCGCGAGCCGATCGGCGAGACGGTGCGGCGGTGGACAGAAGATGCAATGGTGTGCCCCGAATCCGGAAAAAGCCAGTCAAGCACGCGAGGGGGTGAACCATCTGCCGGTCCGTGTATTGATGGTTCGCATGAAAAACTTGGCAGCGCTCTGGTTCGGCATTCCGCTTTGGCAACGCATTCTGGCCGCGCTGGCGCTGGGTGCGCTGACGGGCTGGTTGATGGGCCCGGCCGCGGCGCAGCTTCAGTGGATCGGCGATCTGTTCATCCGGCTGATCCGCATGCTGATCGTGCCTTTGGTGTTCGTGACCCTGGTCTCGGGGGTGGCGTCGATGGCGGCACCGGCTAAACTGGGGGCGATCGGGCTCAAGGCGATGGCGTTGTACATGGCGACGACGTTTGTCGCGATCCTGTTCGGGCTCGCGGGCGCGCTAATCCTGCAGCCGGGGCGCGGGGTCACGCTCGATGCTGCGGCGGCATCCGAACCGCTGCCCGCACCGATGCCGCTGGGCGAGCGCCTGATGGCCATCGTTCCCGAAAACGTCTTTGCCGCTTTTGCTGCAGGCGACATCCTCGCGATCATTTTCTTCGGCGTGCTGCTTGGCGCGGGTCTGCTGATGGCGGGCGACGCCGCAAAGCCGCTCACCCGCCTGTTTGCCGCAGGTTCGGCTGCGATGCTCAAGGTCACGCATATCGTCATGGAGATCGCGCCGATCGGGGTGTTCGCGCTGGTCGCATCGGTGATGGGGAGCGAAGGCGTCTCGGCGTTCGTCACCGTCTTTTCGCTGGTGCTGGTGATCTATCTCGGCGGCGCTGCGCATATGATCGTCGTTCATGGCGGGCTGGTCCGCTTCTTTGCCGGCCGCTCGCTGCCCGGTTTCTTCGCGGTCGCACGCGCGCCCCAACTGCTGGCGTTCTCGACCAGTTCGAGCGCAGCAACCCTGCCGGTGACGCTTTCTGCCGCCGAAGAGGGCATGCACATCCGCCCGGCGGTTGCATCCTCGGTGATCCCGCTGGGGGCAACGATCAACATGGATGGCACGGCGCTGTACGTTGCGGCCGTGGCGGTGTTCGCTGCGCAGATCTTCGACGTGCCGCTCAGCATCGGCGACTATGCGACGATCGCGCTGACCACGGTGCTGGTCTCGATCGGCACGGCATCGGTGCCGTCGGCGTCGCTGTTCCTGATGGCTGCGGTGCTCGACGTCATCGGCATCACGCCCGATCAGACCGCGCTGGTCATCGGCTTCCTGCTGCCGTTCGATCGCATTCTCGACATGTGGCGCACCGTGATCAACGTCACCGGCGACCTGGCGGTGGCGACCAGCGTCGCGGCGATGGAGGGCGAACTGGATGATGGCCCTCAGGCGGCCGGCGCACAGCAGGCGTGAATACATGGGGCTTGAGCTCCCGCCGGGTTTGACGCGCCCCCTTTGCCACACCATATAGCGGCGCATGACCTCACCCTTCGAAGCCCTGCCCGTCCATTTCACTTTGCCTGACCGCGATGCGCGCGGCCGTTTCGTGCGGCTCGACAGCGTGTTGCGTGAGATCCTCGCAGCGCATGACTATCCGACCTGCATCAAGCTGGTGCTGGCCGAGGCGATCACGCTCGCAGCATTGATCGGATCGCTGATGAAGCAGGATGGCGGCCAGGTGACCATCCAGGCGCAGACCGAGGGCGGCATCGTCGAACTGCTGGTGGTCGATTATCGCGGCGGCGAATTGCGCGGGCACGTGCGCTTCGATGCCGAGCGGCTCGCCCGGCTGGGTGCCAACCCCTCGCTGTTCGCGCTGTTCGGCAAGGGGTACCTTGCGATGACCTTCGACCAGAGCTTCGGCAAGGGCCGCTATCAGGGCATCGTGCCGCTCGACGGAGACTCGCTGTCGCAGGCGTGCGAGAGCTATTTCACCCAGTCAGAACAGGTGCCCACGATGATCCGCATCGCGATCGAGAGCGACGCCACCGGTTGCCGCAGCGCGGGCTATCTGGTGCAGCATCTGCCCGAGGGCGAGGAGGGCCGCGAGCGCTTGCACGTCCGGCTCGACCATCCCGAGTGGGAGCATGTCTCGATCCTCTCGTCCACGCTGACCCATGCCGAGCTGCTCGACCCGGCGGTCGATGGCCGCGACCTGCTGTGGCGGCTGTTCCACGAGGAGGACGAGGTCCGCGCCGAGGATGGCGTGCCTCTGGTCAAGGGCTGCCGCTGCAACCTCGACCACATCCGCGACGTCATCGGCCGCTTTCCGCCCGAGGATCAGGCCGAGATGGTCGGCGAAACCGGCACGATCGTGGTCGATTGTGCGTTCTGTTCGCGCGCGTTTCATCTTGAGCCACAGACTCTGGCCCAGGCCGATCCATCCAATACCGGGCCGCAAACCCGCCATAATTAACAAATGTTTTCGCCATGATTGCTGGCTAAGGCGTCTTCATTGCCTGGGGCAAGAAACCTGTATCGGGTCGCACACTCATGACTGTTCCTGCCGCAGTGACCGGCACGGACCAACGATAAGGTTACACCCGATGACGAATCTTCGCAGTGCATGGAAATGGTTGGCCGTGCCCGCTCTGGCCGTTGGCATCGCCTCCGTTTCCGCGCCCGCCCAGGGACCCGAGCTTGCTATGCTCGACAAGGTTCAGCCCGGACTGTGGCAACTCAAGGAACGCGGGAGCAGTGACGCCGCCGACAAGGTGTGCGTGCGCGATCCGCGCAAACTGCTGCAGCTTCGCCACAAGGATGCGCAATGCAGCCGCTTTGTCCTTTCCGACACACCCGACGAGGTTACGGTGACCTATCGCTGCACCGCGGGCGGATCAGGCCGTACCACGATCCGATATGAAGGCCGCGGCCTCATCCAGATCGATTCGCAGGGTATCGCGCAGAACTCTCCGTTCGCTTTCGCAAAGGAAGGACGGTTTATGGGCACCTGCAGCGATTGATGCGCGGCAGTCCGGGCTGCACGCTTTCTTAACCAAAATCAGGCTAACAAGGTCAGGTGCCGGACTCGGTACGCTTTCCTCCATTCAGGTCTTAACGACCTCACTGGGCCGCCGGATACGTCCGCGCGGCCCGATTTTTGTGCGAGCCCAATCCTCCCCTGCAAGGGGAGGTGGCGGGCCGCAGGCCTGACGGAGGGGTGTCACCCTCTATCAGGCGTGGATACCCCTCCACCACTTCGTGGTCCCCCTCCCCTTGCAGGGGAGGATTTTCAAGATTTTTTGGTTTGCCCGAGATGGCGCGGCGCAATATGCGCACATCATGACACATTCCCAGAAAATTGCCGTTGTCCTGCTGTCCGGCGGCCTTGATTCCATGGTTTCCGCAGCGCGCGCGCAGGAAGCCGGTTTTGCCGTCGCCGCGCTGACCATCGATTACAACCAGCGTCACCGCGTCGAGATCGAGGCTGCACGCCATATCGCTGCACACATCGGTGCGGTGCGGCATATCGTGCTGCCGCTCGACCTGCGCCAGTTCGGCGGATCGGCGCTGACCGATGATATCGATGTGCCCAAGACCGGCGTCGGCGACGACATTCCGGTGACCTATGTGCCCGCGCGCAACCTTATCTTCCTGTCGCTGACGCTGGGATGGGCCGAGGCCTTGGGCGCGCGCGACATCTTCATCGGTGTCAACGCGCTCGATTACTCGGGCTATCCCGATTGCCGGCCCGAATTCATCCAGGGGTTCGAACGGCTCGCCGACCTTGCCACCAAGGCGGGCGATCAGGGCGAGCCCTTCACGATCCACGCACCGCTGCAGTTTCTGGGCAAGGCCGAGATCGCTGCCGAGGCCGCGCGGCTCGGGCTCGATCCGGGGATGAGCTGGTCGTGCTATGATCCCACGCCCGAGGGTCTCGCCTGCGGCCTGTGTGACAGCTGCCGCCTGCGCAAACAGGGATTTGCGGATGCGGGGCTGGTCGATCCGACGGTTTACGCGGGTTAGTACGACCGATCTGTACAGCCGTCATTCCCGCGAACGCGGGAATCCCGCTTTGGTCCAGACGTCAGCCAAAAAGCGGGACCCCCGCGTTCGCGGGGGTGACGGAAAGCAGAGTTTACTCCCCGATCGATCCCTCAAGCGCTGGCTCTGCTGGAGCTGGCGAGGCCTGCGGTGCGTCGCTTGACAGCGCGCGCTCGGGCGCGGTCGGAGCAGCACCCGGCGTCCCTGGCCCCGAAGGCGAAGCGGCAGGATCAGCAAGTGGCGCGTCGTTGGGCAGCAGCTCCAGATTGGGTAGTTCGTCGCTGATCGTGCCTTCGGGCGCACTGCCCTGTGCGACCGCGGCCGTATCTGCCGCCTTGTCCCTGCAACCGCCAAGCGCAAGCGCTGCGGCGCAGAGCGTGGTTCCCAGAATGATCGGCCTCAATGTCATCGTCATGTCTCCTGTGCAGCCGGGCCTTGGCACGTCCCGCCAAGTGCCGCAAGAAAGCCGGGGGCATGCGCCGCCAGTGCCGCGTCGAGATCAGCCATGGTCGCAGCGATGCCCAGATCTGCCAGGCTGGTGACCGGATATTCGGCGATTCCGCACGGCACGATGCCGCCGAAATGCGACAGGTCCGGGTTCACGTTGACCGCAAAACCGTGCATCGTCACCCAGCGGCGCACCCGCACCCCGATCGCGCCGATCTTGGCCTCCTGCCCGGCCCGCGTATCGGTCCAGATGCCGACGCGTCCTTCAGCACGGCGTGCCGAGACGCCCATATCGCCGAGCGCCGCGATCACCCAGTCCTCAAGCGCATGGACGAAGCAGCGCACGTCCCTGCCCCGCTGCCGCAGGTCGAGCAGCAAATATCCCACCCGCTGCCCGGGTCCGTGATAGGTGTAGCGCCCGCCGCGCCCGGTATCGTAAACCGGGAACTGCTGGCTGAGCAGCTCGGCAGGGTCGGCACTGGTGCCGCCAGTGTAGAGCGGCGGGTGTTCGACCAGCCAGACCAGTTCCCCGGCCTCATGCGTCTCGATCGCGCGGTTGCGCTCTTCCATCGCCCTCAGTGCGTCTGGATATGGCAACAGCCCAGGCTCGATCCGCCATTCCGGATTTGCGCTAAATGTATCTGCCATCGTACCCGTTGTCGCCATTGCGCGTTACCTAGTGCCGGACGCTTGCGCGCGGCAAATGCCTTGCGCGCCGACCCGGTGCCGTTTAGCGCACCCCTTTAATCGCTTTAGTCCGTGAGGCCAATCCCGCCATGACCCGCAAGCTCGATCTTTCCGCCTGCTGGAACGACGTGATGCACGTGTTTCGCTCCAACCGCGAACTGCTGCTCAGCGTGGCCGGGGTGTTCATCCTGCTGCCAAGCCTGGCGTTTGCGCTGTTCGTGGATCGCCCTGTCACGCCTGCGGATGCCGATCTGGAAACGCTTTATCAGGGGATGCAGCAGTTCTACGTCGACAATATCGTATGGATCATGCTCATCGGGCTGGCCAACGGCTTTGCCAGCGTGGTGATGCTGGTGCTGATCCTGGATGCCGACAAGCCATCGGTCGGCGAGGCGATGCGCAAGGGGTTGTCGATCCTGCTGCCGTTCTGGGCAATGGGAATATTGAGCGGGGTGCTGGTGTTCTTCGGCTCCCTGGCCTTCGTGCTGCCCGGCATTTACGTGTTCATCAAGCTCGTGGTCGCGGGCCCCGCGATGGTCGCTGAACGGACTTACAACATCAGCAAGGCGCTGCGCCGGTCCTGGGCGCTGACCAAGGGCAACAGCGGGCGCGTCTTGCTGTTCGTGGTCGTCGTCGCGGTTACCGCGTTCTTCGTCTACATCACCTCGGTCACGGTGATCGGGCTTGTCATCCGGCTGGCGGTCGAGGGCGGGCTGGCCGATACATTGACCACGCTGGTCGATGGCGTGATCAGCATGTTCCTCGCGGTGTTGATGGTGTGCGTTTATGCGGCGCTGTATCGCCAGCTGGCAGGGCCTTCGGCTGATGAAATGGCCGATACCTTCAGCTAACCTGCAATCACCGGCACATGCGGCGCGGCGTCGCGCGGGATAAGGCCGGTCAGCCGCGGGTCGTCGAGCACCTCGATCTCGCGCGCTGTGGCCGTGAACCCTTGCGCGATGTAGAACCCCAATGCGCGCGGATCGTCGAGCGTACAGGTGTGCACCCATACCCGCTCCACTCCGGCACGCCAGGCAAGCGTAAGCGCCTGCGCCATCAGCCAGCCGCCGAAGCCCTGTCCGGTGAGCGGAGGGATAAGCCCGAAGAACGCGATCTCGCAGGCTCCTGATTGGCGGAAATCCAGTTCGAGCAATCCGACTTCGATCCCCTGCGGATCGAGCATTGCGAAGATCTCGACCCCCGGATCATGGATGATCGCAGCCAGCGCATCGTCTGACATCACGAGCCGCGAGAACCACAGCCATGGCTCGCCGACGCGGCGATAAAGCAGCCGGTATTTTTCGACCGAAGGCGCCTGCCAGCGTTTGAGCCTGAGCGGCACCGCCTTGAGCGGACGCGCACGCGGACGCATCCGCATCTCGAGATGGGTTACGACGGTCGCCAGCTGACCGGCTGCTACGGGCGTGAACTGCGAAGCCATGCTGCTGCCCTAGCGACAAAGCAACAGACTTGCCAATGCTGTGTGAAACACATAGTATGCACGCTCGATGGACATCGCATTCGATCCCGCCAAGGATGAAGTGAACCGGTTCAAGCACGGTGTCTCGCTCTCGTTCGGCAAGCGCGTGTTCGAGGACTCTGAACTGGCTATCCTTCCGACCATAAGGTTGGGAGACGAAGAGGAAAGGTTCAAAGCGATTGGCTTGGTCGATGGCAAACTCTGGACCGCTATTCACGTCTGGCGGGACGACATTTGCCGCCTGATATCGGTACGAAGGAGCAATGGTAGTGAACAAAGAGACTATGATCGCTATTCCGGCGGACCCTAACGACCCGGAAGACCGCGACGTCAGCGTCGCCGGGCTGGAACGGGGCCTGATGGGCCGTCGCATCCGCATGCTGCGCAACCGGCTGGGCATGAGCCAGGACGAGTTCGCTCGCGCCTACGGCATTCCGCTCGCCAACATCCGCCAATACGAGATCGGCCGGCATATGCCGCCGCCCGCCGTGCGCGCCTATCTCAAGGTCATTGCGGCTGAGCCCGAGCTTGCGGCCAAGGCGATTGCCGACGCTGCCTGATCAGCGGAAGACGCAGTTCACGCCTGACCACAGGTTGGTGACTTTGGCCTTGGCACCGGTACCATCCAATATGCCCGAAAGCCCCGCGGCGTTGAACTCGGTGCCCAATGTCGTCTGCTCGATCTTGGCGTCGTAAACATCCAGCAACTGGGCGCGGGTCGAGCCGATGCCGATGCCGCTGATGGTGGTCAGCCTGGGTGTCGGCTGTGCCTTGGCGTCCGACTTGGCAGGCGCGGCAGCCCCGCGTTCGTCGAGCGCCCAGCCTGCAAAAAGCCCGTCGAGCGAATAGAGCGTCAGCCCATCGTCCCAGCTGAGATAGGTCAATGGCCCCGCGCCGCACTCGTCATTGCGCCCGGACTGGGCCGGACCTTTCAATTTCTCCGCGACCTGCTTGAGCTGCGCGGCGCCGACGCCGAACGCCAGTGGCCGCGTCGCACCACTCTTGGGATCGACCAGCCGCAAACCTTCGCCATCAAGGCTGATCACCGGGGGGTGCGCGGACACAGCGGCATCGGTGGAGGCGACGCCCTCACCGGGGACCGCGATCGCCGGATGGCCCGGGGGCAGATCGATGCCCTGATGCGGATCGGCGTCTGCCTCGGCGCGTTTCTCGGGCTCGGCCTGGCAGGCAGAGAGCAAGGTGGCGGCTAGCAGCGGCAGCGCGGCGAGGATCGGGCGGAATGTTGTCATGGCGCAATGAGTACGCGCCCTATCCGCCCGCGCAAAGCGGCTTTTTGTGTAGACGCTATCTCGCGGTCAGTTGGAGAGCAGCAGTGCCGGCCGGTCCTCGGCGCCCGCGCCGCTCGCGAGCACCGATGCTGCGGTATGGCCGGCCTTGCTCTTGTGGCGGAACTGGCCATCGACATGGCCGCCCTGCTCGATGGTGATCGTCTCGTAACTGACGTCGCCGGTCACATGCGCACTGGCGGTGATCACCAACTCGCGCGCATCGACCGATCCGGTGACGGTGCCTGCGAGGCGCGCGGTCTCGGCGGTGACGGCACCCTGGATGATGCTCGATTCGCCCTGCACCAGCGAGGCGCAGGCGATATCGCCTTCCACGCGGCCATCGATGTGCAGATCGACCTTGGCGGATACATTGCCGGTGATCACCACGTCGGCACCAATCACGGAGAATGTGGAACTGCCGACCATGCTGGACCCTGACCTGGTTGCGCGTGCGTTAGCGGGTGGAATCGTCTGTCCGCTGTTCGGCGACGGCTTGGATCTTGAGAACATCTCTGTTGGCCTCCAGGAACGGACGGGGGTTCATCGCGCGGTCGTTATGGCGCACCTCGAAATGCAGGTGAGTGCCGGTCGATCGGCCGGTGCTGCCCATGCCGCCGAGCCGTTGGCCCTTGTCTACACGTTGTCCGGTGCGGACGCCGATCGACGAAAGGTGAGCATAGCGGGTGACAAGGCCGTTGCCATGCGAAACCTCGACGCAGTTGCCATAGCCGTTCTTGACCCCGGCGAACACGACCTTGCCCTGCGCCGCAGCGAGGATGGAGGAGCCGTGGGCGCCTTTGAAATCAATGCCGCTGTGCAGGGCTGCGGCGCCGGTGAACGGATCGCGGCGATAGCCGAAACCGCTGGTGATGGCAGGTGCGAGCGCGGGCGAGCCCGACGGGATGGCCACCAGACCGCGTTCGAGCGCATCCATGCGGGCCAAGGTCTGGCCCAGCGTGGTGAAGCGCGGATCGAGGCCCAGGTTGCCGCTGCCTTTCTTGCCCTTGGATTTGAGCGGAATGAAAGGACCACCCTGTGCCGTCGCACTGGCGCGCGCGACGCTGTCGGGATTGAGCCCGAACTTGCGGATCGCGTCCTCTGCGCTGGTGGCGCGCAGCGATGCCGCCTTGGTCAGCTTTTCGACAAACGCGATCTGGCGGGCTTCCATCCGGGCAAGGCCGGCAGCTTCAGGCACCAAGGCGCTGATCTTGCGTGCGGTCTTGTCCGCCTCGTCGCTGCTGTCGGCGGCCGCATCGCCGACGACGGCTCCGGCATCCTCGCTCGCGGCCTGTTCGCCGATATAGCTGGTCACGATGGTCTCGAGGAAGGCCTGGCGCTCTTCCAGATCAGCTGCGACATCATTGACCGACGAACGGTAGGCAGCGACCCGGCTGGCGGAACTGGCCACCTGCGCCTGCTTCTGCACCAGCGCCATGCGCTCGGCGCTGATGCTGTACTGGCTGACCAGCATCGCCAGCGTGACCAGCAGCCACAGCAAAAAGGCGGCAGCAAAAGCGCCAGCCACCGTCATTTGCAGACGGGCCGAAACCTTGACGAATTTGATCTGTCCCTGCGATCGCATAAAAAATTCGCGATCAGGGAACCATTGCGCAAGCGTATCGGTAATACGCTTGCGCACCATTGAAATGTGCACGACCCGTTAGACCCTAAAGTTAACCCCGAAGCGCGGCTAGCAAAGGGGGTGCAGCTTGGCGAATCGACTCCTCGTGGATTCCCACGAGTCGGACGAGTCGTGCGGTGAGTTGCATGTCAGCAACGGTTTTTTGGCGAATCGACGCCCGGCTGGCTGGAAAAACAGCCGCAAAAACCCACCAAACGTCCGTTTCTTCCTATCAAATGTTAATCTCGAGTCGCGGGTTGGAACCGTGCGGCAGCGCTGTTACAGCCGCGCCATGTCGAACCTCGCCTCATCCTCCTCTACCCTGTCGGCCGAATGCATCATCGAGCGGTGCTGCAGCGACGCGCGATTGGCAGCGCAGCGCCTCAGACGCATGAGCGATGCCGACAAGGCAATGGCCCTGTGCGCAGCGGCAGACGCGTTGCGACAAGACGCAAAAGATATCCTGGCTGCCAATGCACGCGATTGTGAGGCTGGGGAAACACGCGGCCTGTCGACCGCGCTGCTCGACCGTCTCCGGCTCGACCCATCGCGGCTCGCCGTAATCGCCGACAGCGTTGATGCGGTTGCAGCCCTCCCCGACCCGGTCGGCCAAGAGATCGACCGGCGCATCGCGCCTGCGGGCATGGTGTTGCGCCGCGTGCGCGTTCCGATCGGCGTCATCGGCATCATCTACGAGAGCCGCCCCAATGTCACAATCGATGCGGCAGCGTTGTGCGTACGCTCTGGCAACGCGGTGATCCTGCGCGGCGGCAGCGAGGCGGTGCACAGCAACCGGGCGCTGCGCGGCAGCTTTGCGCGGGGGCTGGCCAGCGCCGGGATGGACCCTGCGGCGGTGCAGCTGGTTCCGACTCAGGACCGCGATGCGGTCGGCGCGATGCTGGCCGCAAGCGGCGGGATCGACCTTATCATTCCGCGCGGCGGCAAGTCGCTGGTCGCGCGGGTGCAGGCCGATGCCCGGGTTCCGGTGCTCGCGCATCTCGACGGTATTTGCCACACTTTCGTCCATGCAGAGGCCGATCCTGACACCGCGCGCGCGATCGTCGTCAACGCCAAGCTGCGCCGCACCGGCATCTGCGGGGCGATGGAGACGCTGCTGATCGATCGTGATTACCCCGATGCTGCGCGCCTACTGGCCGCGCTGGTCGAAGGCGGCTGCGAGGTGCGCGGCGACGATATGGTGCTGGAGCTTGAACCGCGCGCGGTATCGGCCAGCGACGAGGACTGGGATACCGAATATCTCGACGCGATCGTTTCGGTCGCGTTTGTCGGGGGGCTCGATGGCGCGCTCGCGCACATCGCCCGCCACAGTTCGGGCCACACCGACGCGATCATCACCCGTGATGCCACCGCCGCAGCCCGGTTCCAGGCCGAGGTCGACAGCGCGATCGTGATGGTCAACGCATCGAGCCAGTTTGCCGATGGCGGCGAATTCGGCCTTGGTGCCGAGATCGGCATTGCAACCGGACGGCTGCATGCGCGTGGTCCAGTGGCGCTCGAAGGACTGACGACCTACAAGTGGCTGGTCGAGGGAACCGGCCAGATCCGCGCCTGACCAACCGGTTGCCTAGCGCAGGTATACATTGTATACATGGGCAATGAGCAAGTCACAGGTCATCACCGCCCGCATCGATCCTGAAGTCATGGAACTCGTCGACCGTCTTGCCGCTGCGCAGGGCCGCAGCCGCAGTTGGCTCGCCGCGCGCGCAATCGAGAAAATGGCCCGCGCCGAAACCGCGTTCATGGATTTCGTGAAGGAAGGCGAGGACGACATCGCCGCCGGACGCTATCTGACGCAGGAGCAAATGGAGGAGTGGATTGCAGACCGGGTTCGCAACCGCCAGGCAGCCAGGCAAGCGGCTGAATGACGAAAGTCGTCTGGTCGCCCAAAGCGCAAACCGATCTTGCGTCTATCGACGATCAATTGTTTCTGGAAGACCCCGATTTTGCGGATCGAGTGGCTATTGCATCGGTGCAATCTGCCCGCTTTCTGCTAGACTGGCCTTTTGCCGGTCCGATGGTGGGCGATCAAGACCACCGCAAATGGCGGGTAAAGCGGACCCCTTACATCTTCATTTATCGGCCCGTTGATGGTGACGTGCACATCCTGCGGGTTTACCACGAGCGCCAGGACTGGGGCCTGGAACCATGAACAGCCGCCCCGTTCGTACCGGCCTGCTCGGCGGGTCGTTCAATCCTGCGCACCGCGGCCACCGCGCGATCAGCCTGTTTGCGATGGAGGCGCTGGGGCTGGACGAAATCTGGTGGATGGTGAGCCCGGGCAATCCGCTAAAGGCGGGCGCAGCCGACATGGCGGACATCAAGGCCCGCCTCGGGTCGGCCCGGGCCATGGCGCGCCGCAGCCGCATCCGCGCCACCGCAATCGAATCGCAGCTGGGCACCCGGTACACCGTCGATACGCTCGCCAAGGTGCGAAAGCGCTACCCGAAACGCGAGTTCATCTGGATCATGGGGGCCGACAATCTGGCCGGATTCCACCGTTGGCACCGGTGGCGCGACATCGCGCGGCAAATGCCGATTGCAGTGATCGCCCGGCCCGGATATGATGGGCGTGCCATTTCGGCTCCCGCAATGGCCTGGTTCGGGCATCGTGTCCGTCCCCGGAACCAGGCAACTGACTGGACACGATGGAGTATGCCGGCGCTCGTGCTGCTGCGCTTTCGTCCCGATCCGCGGTCTGCAACCGCCTTGCGCAGGAGCGATCCTGACTGGTTTGTCGAGCATGCCGAGCATCCGGTTCGCGATGCGGTGACCCGGCAGGTTCTGGCGTGACGCGACCGATCGGACCTTCATCCATCCCAAGCCGGGATATGTTTTCAACCCCTCACCCTGTGCCAATCTCGCGGTCGCCTCATCGGCGCCGCAGCCAGTATCAAGCGTATGTTCGCAAGGAGCTCCATTGACCAATCTTTCCCCCACCCCGTCCGGGACCTCTCAGCCCGGCGCCGTCGGCCCGGCCCCGCGCTCGGCTGAGACGCAGCTGGCCGAAGCCACCGAATTGCACGCGCTGGTCATGCAGTCGCTCGACGACGATCAGGCCCAGGAAGTGGTCTCGATCCCGCTCGCGGGCAAAAGCAACATCGCCGATTTCATGGTGATCGCATCGGGCCGGTCGACGCGGCAGGTCGCATCGATGGCGCAGAAGCTCGCCGAGCGCATCAAGCAGTCCGGCGGCACGGCGCGCATCGAGGGAATGACCAACGCCGATTGGGTGCTGATCGATGCCGGCGACGTGATCGTCCACCTGTTCCGCCCCGAAGTGCGCACGTTCTACAATCTGGAGCGCATGTGGGCCTTTGGCGAAGCCCCCGAGACGCCGAACGCCTGATCCGGCGCAGGCTCGCACCGGCAGGATGATCGTTTATGCGCCTGCACATCATCGCGCGCGGCAAGATCGGCCGGTCACCCGAGGCCGAGCTGGTGCAGCGCTATGTCAAGCGCATCCAGTGGCCGCTGGCGATCACCGAGCTGCCCGACCGGGGCGGCGCTGTGCCGCCCGCGCCACAGGGCAGCCGCACGGTGATGCTCGACGAGCTGGGCAAGCAGCTGACGTCGATGGACTTCGCGCAGGCGCTCGAACGCTGGCGCGACGACGGCGTGCGCGAGACCCGCTTCCTCATCGGCGCGGCGGACGGTTTCGATGATACAGAACGCGCTGGCGCAGACCTGCTGATCGCGTTCGGCAAGGCGACCTGGCCGCACCTGATGGCGCGCGCGATGCTCGCCGAACAACTCTACCGCGCCACCAGCATCCTGGCCGGCCACCCCTATCACCGCGAGGGGTGAGCGAGAATGCGCCGGCGATCCCTTGCCCTGACCTCGATCGCGGGCGCGCTGATCACGCTGTCGCTGCCCGGAAGCGCCGCGCCTGTCGTCCGTAACGTCGATCTGCTCGAGCAGGAGCGCGCAGCGCTCGCCCGCTCGCTCGCCGATGCCCGGGCCGCCTCGCGCCGCAGCCGCCAGCTGGAAAGGCAGGCTGCAGACGCTGTCGAAGCTGCGGACCGCGCCCGACGCGAAGCGCGTGCGCTCGCATCGCGCGTCCAGGAAGCCGAAGCCGAAATCGCCGCTGCAGAAGCGCGGGTGAAGATCATCGCGACGTTGCAGCGCGCACAGAAGGCGCGACTCGCCAAACGACAGCAGCCGCTGGTCCGGCTGACTGCGGCACTGCAGTCGCTTGCTCGCCGCCCGACGGTGCTGGCGTTGGTCCAGCCCGGGTCGATCGACGACATGGTCCGCGTTCGCGCGGTGCTCGCGACCACCCTGCCCCGGGTCGAGGCGGAGACCGCGCTGCTGCGCAAGGACATCGCGCGCTCGGCCGATCTTGCCGTGCAGGCCGCGCGCGCGGCACGGTTGCAGCGCGAAGGACAGAGGGAGCTGGCCGTCCGCCGCGCGGCGCTCGCCCGGCAGGAGGCGCAATCGCGCGCGCAGTCGCGTCAGCTGGCGAGCACCTCGCGGCTGGAGGAAGAACGCGCGCTGGGCCTTGGCGAGCGCGCGCGCGATCTCGACGCGCTGGTCAGCGATATCGAGGCAAGCGGGACCTTGCGCGAACGGCTGGCCGCGCTCGATGGCCCGGTGCTCCGCCCACCTCGACCGCAAGAGTCGCAGGTGGTCGAAAACGCCCCCACGCGCGTGCGCAGTGGCCGCCCCGCCTATCGCCTGCCGCTGATGGGACCGATCGTCGCCGGCTTTGGCGAGGTGGCCGCCAGCGGCGTGCGTTCACGCGGGCTGACCATCGCCGCGCGCCCCGGTGCTCAGCTGATCGCGCCCGCCGAAGGCCGTGTCGGGTTTGTCGGGCCGTATCGCGGCTTCGGCCAGATCGTCATTATCGAACATGTCGGCGGGTGGACCAGCCTGATCACGGGGATGCAGCGTACCGGCCTGCAGGTCGGCGAGCGCGTGGCGCAGGGGGATCCGATCGGCCGCGCTGGCGAAAACCGACCCAGAATCACCGTCGAACTGCGCCGCAACGGTCGACCGATCGACATTGCCGCGCTGATCACCTGAGGTCGGCTCATTCACCTGCGAGCAAGGTATCCTTGCTAGCTTTGCACGCTGATCGAAACGGAACGCGGTTTGATAGCAAAGCATCTGGCAATTGGCCGCGCAGAAGGCTAGATTACCGTCCACGCGCTGTGGGGTGTGCGCGACGATGAGTGCCTGGGGAGCAAGCCGGCCATCCGCGAAGACGGAGGCGGCGATTTCCGGCACCAGATATTGGGACCAAAAGTCCAAGCCGGTTCAACAACAAGGTTGCGTTTGATGATGAAGTCCCACCTCGCCCGAGTTTCCGCAATCGCCTTTGCCGTCGCGCTGGTTCCTGTAGCGACGTCGGCGATCTCGCAGGTCGAGTCCGACACCCAGGCCGAGATTTCCCGCTTCATCGATATCTTCGAGCGGGTGAAGACCGATTATGTCGAGCCGGTCAACGACGACAAGCTGGTGCGCGGTGCGATCGATGGCATGCTCGCCAGCCTCGATCCGCACAGCAGCTATCTCGACGCACGCGATTTCGAAAACCTGCGGACCCAGACCGAGGGGCTGTATGGCGGCCTCGGCCTGTCGGTGACGCTGCAGGACGGCGCGGTCAAGGTGATCGCCCCCACCCGCGAGACCCCTGCCGACAAGGCCGGTATCAAGGCCGGCGATTACATCACCCATCTCGATGGCAAGCTGATCTACGGCGGCACGCTCGACGACGCGGTCGACCAGATGCGCGGCGCGCCTGGCACCTCGATCAAGCTGACGATCGTTCGCGAAGGCCGCGACAAGCCGTTCGACGTGACGATCACCCGCGCAATCATCGACCTCAAGCCGGTGACCTGGGAGATCAAGGACAATATCGGCATCATCACCATCGCGAGCTTCACCTCGAGCGTGGGTGCGGACGTTGCAGAAGCGGTGCGGGGCATCGAGGCACAGCTGGGCCGCAAGCCGACCGGCTATGTGCTCGATATGCGCTCCAACCCCGGCGGCCTGCTCGATGAGGCCGTGGCTGTTTCCGATGCATTCCTTGAAAAGGGCGAGATCGTCTCGCAACGCGGCCGCCACAAGGGCGATATCGAACGCTATTTTGCACGACCGGGCGATATCATCGGCGGAGCGCCGCTGATCGTGCTGGTCGATTCAGGGTCGGCGTCGGCATCCGAAATCGTCGCAGGCGCGCTGCAGGATCATCGCCGTGCGCTCGTGATGGGTGAGCGCAGCTTCGGCAAGGGATCGGTGCAAACGTTGCTGCCGCTTTCCCGCACCACCGCGCTCAAGCTGACCACCGCACGGTACTTCACGCCTTCGGGCAATTCGGTGCAGGAAGGCGGGATCGAACCGGATATCGCGGTGCCGCAGCTGTCCGATCCCGACTACAAGACCCGGATGAAGCTGCGCGAATCCGATCTGCGTGGCCACCTGATCAACGAAATCGGCCTGGACGACAAGGATCTGGAAATCGACAAGCTTGCCGATCCGCGCTTCACGATGACCACCGAGCAGCTCAAGGAAAAGGGGATCGAGGATTTCCAGCTGTATTACGCGATGGCGACGCTGCAGCGCACTACGATGGCGAGTGCTCGCCTTGCCGCAACCGGCAGCCGGCCCGCGCGTTCCCCTGCTGTGGCGCGTCCGGTGACTCGCCGCAACTGACGGGTGGTCGATCAAACCCATCCGTTTCATTCGCATCGAACCCCGGGGGCCTGATCTGACATGACTTCGCGCGCGCCGCGTATTGCTGCCTGGCTGGCACTGCTTATCCCTGCATTCATGCTAGGCGGAGCTCTGGTGAGCCAATATGTCTTTGGACTGTATCCTTGCGAGATGTGCTATTGGCAGCGCTGGCCGCATTGGGTCGCGCTCGCGCTGGGCGGAATTGCCGTGCTGTCGGTGCGCCGCATCCAGGGGCTCGCCGTGGGAATGGCTGCGCTTGCCGCAGTCGCGATTGCCATCAGCGGGCTGATCGGCGGGTTTCATGCAGGCGTCGAATATGGCTGGTGGGAAGGCCTGACGCGATGCGCTTCGTCGATGCCCGCCGGTGCAACCACCGATGATGTGCTCAACTCGATCATGGCCGCGCCATTGGTGCGCTGCGACACCGCGCCATGGTCGATGTTCGGCATCTCGCTTGCAGGCTATAATTTCCTCTTGTCGCTCACAGGGGCCGCCGCCATCTATCTGCTGCTACGCCGCAAGAAGCCGGGAACCATAGTCGCATGACGAACGCCAACGAACCGCTGAACCCCGTTAGCCACGAGGTCGATCTCGCCGAGATGATCCGCGTCAACCAGGCCGGCGAATATGGCGCGACCCGGATTTATGCCGGGCAGCGCGCGGTCATGGGCGATACCGGCCCCGAAGCCCGCGCGATTGCCGGGATGGCCGAGCAGGAAGAAATCCATCGCGCCTATTTCGACAAGCTGATGGCCGAGCGCGGGGTCCGCCCGACCGCGCTGCAGCCGTTCTGGAACGTGGCCGGCTTTGGCCTGGGTGCGGTCACCGCGCTGATCGGCCCCAAGGCGGCGATGGCCTGCACCGTGGCGGTTGAGACCGAAATCGACCGGCATTATGCCGATCAGCTCGAGGAGCTTGGCGAAAGCCACCCCGAGTTGAGCACCGCGATCGCCAAGTTTCGTGACGAGGAACTCGAGCACAAGGAACGCGCGCTGGCCGAAGGCGCCGAGCAGGCATTCGGCTATCCGGTGATGAGCGCGGTGATCCGTATGGGGTGCCGCGCAGCGATTGCGCTGTCCAAGCGTATCTGAACTGACCTATGCGTCACATGCCGTTCATGCGCCTGTCGCTAGTACGGTTGACGCGCTGATTTGATCTTGAGGAGACGAACGATGAAGACCGGAACCCTGGCAGCCCTGCTGCTCGTTGGAACGGCCTTCGCCGCGCCCGCCTCCGCTCAGGATTCGGCAGGCGACAAGGTCGTGCAGCGGATCGTGTACGGCAACGAGGCGTGCGAGCCATCGACCAATCCCAACGAGATCGTCGTGTGCATGCGGATGGACGAGCAGGAGCGCTATCGCATCCCCGAGAACCTGCGCAGCGACCCCAATGCGATCGCCAACACCTCCTGGACCGAGCGGGTACGCTCGATGGAGACCGTCGGCAACTTCGGCACCGACAGCTGCTCTCCGGTCGGTGCGGGTGGGTTTACCGGCTGCACCCAATCGCTGGTCCAGGCCGCACGGCTTGAAAAGAAGACCGGTGAGGACGCCCGTGCCGGTCGTTTGATCGAGGAGGAGCGCCAGCGCCGTCTGTCGAACATCGATGCGGACGCTGCTGCGGTCGAAGCGCGCGAACAGGAAATCGGCGCCGAGCTCGACCAGCGCAAGGCGGAGCGCGAAGCCGCAGCTGCCGCGATGCGCGCGCAGGCTGATGGCGTGGAACCCGACCGCAGGCCGGAGCCCCAGGTTCGATCACCCGAATAAGTCCGAATAAGGCTGGCGCCTTCACGCGATCAACCGACTTGCACGGATAACACACCTCGCCCATATACAGCTTGGCGGGCAAATCGACCCGCGACGTGTGCGGGAGTGCGTGACCAATGGCGGGATCATCGGCGGATATGTTCGCTCAGCGAGACGAACCCGTCTCTGCGCTCGCCGTCGGACTTCATCCGGTCGAACCCTCCTACGCCCATGTGATCCGCATCATGACCGCGTTCGTGATGCTGCCCTTGCTGGTTGGCGCGGGCGTATTGGAGTTCGTGCTGCAGCGTAAGATCGGCATGCAGCCCGGCGCCCTGCTGGCGCCTGTGATCGCGCTGGCGGCGTTCATCATTGTCTTCCTGCCGCAGCGCAAGTGGAAGCGTTGGGGCTATAGCGGCGTGGACGAACAGCTGCGTGTCGCGCGCGGCTGGCTGGTTCGCACCGATACGATCGTCCCGTTCAAGCGCATCCAGCATATCGATGTTGCCCAAGGGCCGGTCGAGCGGGTGTTCGGCCTGGCCAGCCTGACCGTGCACACCGCCGGCACGCACAATTCGATCGTCACGCTGCCGGGACTGACCCGCGACGATGCCGAAGCGATGCGCGATACCATGCGGCTGCATATCCGCCGCGAGGCAGAATGAGCGAAGCGCTAAGCCAGGCGGTACCCGCCATCTCGCCGGAGGCTTCGACCGAGCGTCGGCTGCACCCGCTGACGCTGCTGCTCAATCTTGCCCGGCAGCTGCCTCAGGCGATCATCGGGCTCATCGCGCTGCGGCTGAGCGGCCCTGACGAACTGCGTGGCTGGGTGGCTCTTATTGCATTTGTCGCGGTCGTCGCGCTGTTCGGGACCGAGCTGTGGAAATGGTGGCGCTTTTCCTACCGGCTCGATCCGCAAGAGCTGCGCATCGCCAGCGGGATCATCAACCGCAACGTGCGGTCGATCCCCTATGAGCGCATCCAGGATGTGAACCTCGAACAGGGGCTGCTCGCGCGCGTGCTGGGCATGGCGAAATTGCGGCTGGAGACGGGCAGCAGCGGCAGCGGCGACGAAGGTGTGCTCGATTCGGTCGATCTGGCCGAAGCAGAGCGGTTGCGCGACGTCATCCGGCTTCGCAAGGCGGTGCAGGCGGGCGTCGCCGAGCCGGAGGCGAGCAGCGCGCTCGCGTCGGCCGAAACCGAAACCGCGCCGGTATTCGAGATGGACACCCGCCGCGTGCTGACCGCCGGAGTGTTCAATTTCTCGCTGGTGTTCTTCGCGGTGGTCGGCGCACTGGTCAACAATCTCGATTTTCTGCTGCCGGGCGATATCTGGAACCCGCGCCGCATGCTCGACCTGTTCGGGTTCGACGACCTGTTCGCCGCGCTCGACATTGCCGCGCGCATCCTGTCGGTGATCGCGGCACTGTTCAGCCTGCTGGTCATCGGCCTGTTGGGTGGCATCATCCGCACGGGCCTGCGCGAACACGGCTTCCGGCTCGACCGCACCGAAACCGGTTTTCGCAGACGGCGCGGGCTGATCACGCTCACCGACGTGGTAATGCCGCTCCATCGCATCCAGGCAGCAGTGATCGCCACCGGGCCGGTGCGGCGGCGGCTGGGCTGGTTCGAGCTCAAGGTGCACAGCCTTGCCAGCGACAGCGACAAGGAGAGCGATCACTCGGTCGCCCCGCTGGCGCATGAAGGCGAGGTGCGCGCGATTCTGGGCGCGACAGGGATCCGATGGGACACCGATTACCCCGCGATGCGCGCCGTCGACCCCGCGATGTGGTGGGTGCCGCTGGCATTCGCGCTGCCCGTGCCGATGATCGGCATCGGTATATCGGCAACCTTAGCCAACCCCTGGCTCGCGCTGCTTTATGCGCTGGTTCCCGTCGTTCCGCTGATTTGCTGGCTGCAATGGCGCGCGCACCGCTATGCGCTGGAAGGCTCGCAGCTGTATGTTCGCGACGGCTTCTGGGCGCAACGGCTGACGCTGTTGCCGCTGCGCCGGGTGCAGAGTGTCGATATCAGGCAGAACGCGGTGAGCCGCTTCATCGGGCTTTCCGAAGTCCAGATCGGGGTTGCCGGACGGACAGCGCCGGTGACCATCCACGCGTTGCCGTTGGACGATGCGCTTGCGCTGCGGAGCCGTTTGCTCGGGGTCCACTGACAATCGACGGCCAAACTCGATGACGACCCGTCAAACCCTCCCCTGCAAGGGGAGGATTTATTGGCGTCAGAAATCGATCGCGATGCCCTTGAGCTCCCAATCGCCGAAGCGGGTGGGGCCGCGTGCGGCCTCTTGCGCCTGGTCCTCGGCGATCGGCTGCGGCTCAGGCGCAGGATCGGTCTTGGCCCAGTGCGCAGGCGGCTTGACGTGATCGGGACGGCGGGTGGCGCGCGGGGTCTCGGGCATGCGGACGGGTCCTCGGTTGGGCGCAGCCCGGATTGAAAGCGGGGCGTGCGGTATTACATCTGATGCAGGCAATATGGGGCAGACCACCCGAATGTGAAGCGGCCTGCCTCGACCGAAGCAAAAGGATTGAAGAGAAGAGCGATGAACGGGATGAAGACCACGATGCTGCTGGCAGCGATGACAGCGCTGTTCATGGCGCTGGGCTTTACGCTGGGCGGACCACGCGGCGCAGTGCTTGCGCTGCTGTTTGCTGGCGGCATGAACCTGTTTACCTTCTGGAACGCCGACAAGATTGTGCTCAAGATGCACAATGCGGTCGAAGTAAGCGCACAGAGCCACCCGGATTTCTACAATCTGGTGGCACGGCTGGCGCAGCGCGGCGGGCTGCCGATGCCGCGCGTTTACGTGATCGATCAGCCCGCCCCCAACGCTTTCGCGACGGGCCGCAACCCTGAGAACTCCGCGGTCGCCGCCACCACCGGGCTCCTGAACATGCTCAGCCGCGACGAAATCGAAGGCGTGATGGCGCACGAACTGGCGCATGTGAAGAATCGCGATACGCTGATCATGACCATGGTCACGACGATTGCGGGTGCGATTTCGATGCTCGCCAATTTCGGGCTGTTCTTCCGCGGCGACAACCGCAATCCCTGGGCGTCGATCCTCGCGGTCATTGTCGCACCGTTCGCGGCGATGATCGTCCAGATGGCGATCAGCCGCACCCGCGAATTCGGCGCGGACCGGGGTGGCGCGGAAATCAGCGGCAAGCCGATGGCGCTGGCCTCGGCGCTGGCACGGATTTCGAGGCAGGCGCAGGCCATTCCCAATCCGGTGGTCGAACGCAATCCGGCGGCGGCGCAGCTCTATATCGTCCCGTCTGGCGTCAAGGCGCTGTTTTCGACCCACCCCGACACCGGCGACCGCATCGCTGCACTGGAAGCGATCGCGCGCGACATGGGCACGGCGCCTGCACCCCGCCGCGCGGGCAGCGCGCTCGATCCACTGGGGCGCGGGTGACATCCGCAGATCCTCCCCGAGCTTGTCTCGGGGAGGGGGACCGCCGGCCGGGGGTGGAGGGGAAGCGGGATGGCACGCCCCACGATCGAAATCACTAGCCCGCTTCCCCTCCACTACCCGCTTTGCGGGCGGTCCCCCTCCCCCAGCGAGCTGGGGGAGGATTTTAGAAGGGGACTTAACCCCGCCACGATTTGCGCCTAACGCGCCCTCATGAACACGAACGCCCCATCCGATAACGCCACCCCCGGCCTTCCCGCACGCCAGGCCGCCTTGCGCATGCTCGATGCCGTCATGCGGCGCGGCGAGTCGCTTGATACCGCGCAGCATGCCGCGTGCCAGGGGATCGATGAACGCTCCGACCGCGCGCTGGCGATGGCGATCGCGGGTGAGGTGCTGCGGCATCTGCCCGGGCTCGACCTGATGATCGACAGCATGACCCGCCTGCCGCTGGCTGACGATGCCAAGGCGCGGATGGTGCTGCGCATCATGCTGGCGCAGACGCTCGCGCTGGAAACCCCGCCACATGCGACGATCGCCACCGCGCTGCCCTTGCTGCAGGGCGGGCCGCGCAAGCTGGCGCACGGCGTGTTCGGCAGCCTGATGCGCGCGGGCGCCACCCTGCCCGCGCCCGAACTCCCACCCGCCACCGCACACCGCTGGCAGGCGGCCTGGGGCGATGGCATGGTCGAGGCTGCAGGCGTTGCGCTGGGCACGCCGCCGCCGCTCGACCTGGCGCTGGCCGATGCCGCCGGAACAGATGCCCTTGCGCAGGAACTCGGCGGCATCAGCCTGATGCCCGGCCATGTCCGCCTGCCGCGCGGCGGCGCGGTCGAACTGATCCCAGGCTTCGAGGACGGCGGCTGGTGGGTGCAGGACATTTCCGCGAGCCTGCCTGCGCGCCTGCTGGGCCCGAGCCGGGGCGGCCATGTGCTCGACCTGTGCGCCGCGCCGGGCGGCAAGACGATGCAGTTGGCTGCCGCCGGGTGGAACGTCACCGCGCTCGACAACTCCGAAAAACGGCTGCGGCGGTTGCGCCAGAACCTCAAGCGCACCGGGCTGGAGGCGCAGACGGTGACCGCCAACCTGCTCGAGTGGCGCCCTGATGCGCTCGCCGATGCGGTGCTGCTCGATGCGCCGTGCAGCGCCACCGGAATCTTCCGCCGCCACCCCGACGTGCTCTACCGGATCGCCCCGCGCCATATCGAGGAACGCGCCGAACAGCAGGCGGTGCTGCTCGAGCGGGCATCGAACTGGGTCAAGCCCGGCGGGCTGCTGGTTTATGCGGTGTGCTCGCTCGAGCCCGAAGAGGGCGAAGCGGTGATCGACCAGTTCCTCGCCGCTGACAGCCGCTTTGCCATCGATCCGGTGCGCGCCGACGAGCTGCCCGCAGGGGTTGCTCCCGACGCCCGGGGTCATGTCCGCACGCTGCCTGGCATGCTTGCGGAATCGGGCGGACTCGACGGGTTCTTCATGATCCGGTTGCGCCGCACGGCATAATTTGCACCGCGTGTCCGGGGATGGGCCAAATCATGTGGAAAAGCCTGCGGACAAACCTTGCCCCACCAGATGTTGAGGGTTAAGCGCCTAAGCCTATGTCGCAGCCCCCACTGATAGCTCCATCGATCCTCTCCGCCGATTTCGCGCGCCTGGGCGAGGAAGTCCGCGCGATCGACGCTGCCGGCGCCGACTGGATTCATATCGATGTGATGGACGGGCATTTCGTGCCCAACATCACCATAGGCCCTGCGGTCGTCAAAGCGCTGCGCCCGCACACCACCAAGCCGTTCGATGTGCATCTGATGATTTCTCCGGTGGACCAGTATGTCGAAGCGTTCGCGAACGCAGGTGCCGACATCATCACCGTCCACCCCGAGGCCGGCCCGCACATCCATCGCACCGTCCAGCTGATCAAGTCACTGGGCAAGAAGGCAGGCGTGGTACTCAACCCTGCCACTCCCGCCAAGATGCTCGATTATCTGATCGATGATGTCGATCTGGTGCTGGTGATGAGCGTCAACCCCGGCTTTGGCGGCCAGAGCTTCATCTCCAGCCAGCTGCGCAAGATCGAGGCGATCGCCAAGATGATCGCCAAGACCGGGCGGCATATCGATCTGGAGGTCGATGGCGGCATCGATACGGTCACCGCGCCGCAGGCGGTGAATGCCGGGGCCAACGCGCTGGTCGCAGGCACCGCGACCTTCAAGGGCGGACCCGATCAATACGCGGCCAACATTCGGGCGCTCAAAGGCCAATGACCGATGCCCTGTCCGATAACCGGCGGACAGGCGCCCTTGCTGCCCAGGCCAGCGAATCCGACCGGCACTTGCCGATGATAGGCAGCGACGTGACAGAAACCCGCCCCGACCTGATCCACGCCAATGAGGCCGACGCGCAAAACGAGCGCAAGCAACTGATCCGGCTGGAGAACGACCGCGGCCTTTCGCTCACCGAAAGCATCGTGCATTATTTCACCCGGCTGACCTGGCGCACGCCGTTGCACAAATTGCGGCTCAAGGGCCGCTCGCCGCTGCGGCTGCTGGCTGCGCCCGACGATCCGTTCACCGGCGATGCCAAGCGCGGCAAGGCGATCCGCGCGGGCCATTTCCAGATCGCAGGCGCGCGCATCCCCACCGCCAAGCTCGATTACGCCAGCCTCAAAGGGCCAGACGAGGCGATCGACTATATCCACAGCTTTGCCTGGTTGCGTGATCTTGCCGCCGCCGCCCCGCGCGAAACCTGCGTGCCGATCGCAGAGGGCCTGGTTGATCAGTGGCTCGACGCGCATCTGGAAACCGTATCCGACCCTGCATGGCGCGCCGATATCGCCGCGCGCCGGATCCTCAACTGCGCCGCGCACGCGCCCTTGATCCTCTCGAGCAGCGATCTGGTCTATCGTTCGCGGGTGCTGCGCAACTTTGCCAGCACCGCGCGGCACCTCGATCATGTCGCCGACAAGGCACCCGAGGGCCTTGCGCGGCTGACCGCATGGGCCGGCGTGGTCGCGGCATCCTTGCTGCTGCCCGATGGCGAACCGCGCCGCATCTTTGGCGAAGCGGGGCTCAAGCGCGCGGTCGAAACCTTCATGGGTGAAGATGGCGGCGCGCTGTCGCGCTCGCCCTTGGCGCAGATCGAAGCGATCCGCGTGCTGACGATGCTCAAATCGGTCTATGCCGCGCGCAACGAACTGCTTTCGCCGATCGTCGAGCTCGCTCTCGGCCGGGCGGTGCCTGCGCTGCAGGGACTGACCCATCATGATGGCTCGCTGGGCAGCTGGCAGGGTTCGGCGGCGATCCCCGCCGAGGCGATGGCCACGCTGATCCGTGCTACGGGCGTGCGCTCGCGCCCGTTGCGCCAGGCGCGGCACTGGGGTTTCCAGCGCATTCCCGCAGGCCGCACCGTGGTGCTGGTCGATGCCGGTACCCCGCCGATCGCGCGCCACGCGGTCACCGGTTGCGCCTCTACGCTGGCTTTCGAGATGAGCCACGGCCCGCACCGGATCATCGTCAATTGCGGCGGTGCAGGCGTGCTGCCTGCCGATGTTCCCGCATCGCTGAACCGGGGTCTGCGCGCCACCGCCGCGCATTCGACCCTGTGTCTCGATGATACCAACAGCACCGCTGTGCTGCCTAAGGGACAGCTCGGCAAGGGAGTCGGGCTGGTCGAGCTCGACCGGCGCGACACCGACGATGCGGTTCGGCTCGACATGAGCCATGATGGCTATGCCAAGCGCTACAGCCTGACCCACCGCCGCCTGCTGGTGGTGCGCAGCGACGGCCGCGAAGTGCGCGGGGAGGATATTCTGGTGCCCGTGGTCAAGGGCGGCATCGGACGGGGTTTCGGGCGCGGCAAGCCCGGCGAAGTCCCGTTCGCCATCCGCTTCCACCTGGGGATCGATGCCGAGGCGCATCTGGCCAGCGACAATATGGGCGTGTTCCTGCGCATCGCCGACGGATCGCTGTGGCAGTTCCGTTCGGCAGCGTGCAACCTCACGCTCGAAGAAAGCCTGTGGGTCGATGACCGCGGGCAGATCCAACCCAGCCAGCAGATCGTGCTCACCGGCTCCGTGTCGAGCGCCGGTGGCAATTATGGCTGGCTTCTCAAACATATGGGATAATCTGAAGTGACTGATATTGCGATCAAACGCGCGCTGCTTTCCGTCTCGGACAAAAGCGGTCTGGCGCAGCTCGGGGCGAGCCTTGCTGCGCAGGGCGTCGAACTGGTGTCGACCGGTGGCACCGCCAAGGCGCTGCGCGATGCGGGGCTGACAGTGCGCGACATCTCGGAGATCACCGATTTTCCCGAGATGATGGATGGCCGCGTCAAGACATTGCACCCGATGGTCCATGGCGGGCTGCTCGCGGTACGCGATAACGCAGAGCACGTCGCCGCAATGGAAGCCCACGGCATCGGCGCGATCGATCTGGTGGTGGTCAACCTCTACCCCTTCGCCGCGACCGTCGCCAAAGGGGCAGAGCGCGACGAGATCATCGAGAATATCGACATCGGCGGACCTTCGATGGTGCGCTCGGCGGCCAAGAACCACGCGTTCGTGACGATCATTACCGATCCTGCCGATTACGCCACGCTCACCGCCGAGATGGACGCCAGCAACGGCGCCACCACCCTCGCCTTCCGCCGCAAGATGGCCGCCAAGGCCTATGCCGCAACGGCAGAATATGACGCGATGATCGCCAGCTGGTTCGCCTTTGCCGACCAAGGCGAGATGTTCCCCGAGAAGCTTTCGGTGCCGTTCCGCAAGGGCCAGGCGCTGCGCTATGGCGAAAACCCGCACCAGAGCGCGGCGCTGTATCTGCCCGCGTTCGCGCCGGGCGGATCGCCCGCCGACCACCGCCAGGTGCAGGGCAAGGAGCTCAGCTACAACAACCTCAACGACGCCGACGCCGCGCTCGAGCTGGTCGCCGAATTCCGCGATGGCCCGCCGACCGTGGTCATCGTCAAGCACGCCAACCCGTGCGGCGTGGCGAGCGGCGACGATCTGGTCAGCGCCTACAAGGCCGCGCTCCAGTGCGACAGCGTCTCGGCGTTCGGCGGCATCATCGCGGTCAACCGTCCGCTCGATGGCCCCACCGCCGAAGCGATCAGCGACATCTTCACCGAAGTCGTCTGCGCGCCCGATGCTGACGACGCTGCCAAGGCCGTGTTCGCCAAGAAGAAGAACCTGCGGCTGATCCTCACCGGCGACCTGCCCGATCCGGCGCGCGGTGGCATGGGCTTGCGGACCATCGCAGGCGGCGCCTTGTTCCAGTCGCGCGACAATGGACGCATCACCCGCGACGAGCTCAAGGTCGTCACAAAGCGCGCGCCTACGACACAGGAACTTACCGACTGCCTGTTCGCCTGGACCGTTGCCAAGCATGTGAAGTCCAACGCCATCGTCTACGCCAAGGACGGATCGACCGCGGGCATCGGCGCAGGCCAGATGAACCGCCGCGATTCGGCGCGCATCGCTGCCGCCAAGGCGATCGAGGCAGCAGAAACCTATGGCTGGTCGGAGCCGCGCACCAGGGGCTCTTCGGTGGCCTCGGACGCGTTCTTCCCGTTCGCCGACGGCTTGCTCGCCGCGGTCGAGGCAGGCGCGACCGCGGTGATCCAGCCCGGCGGATCGATGCGCGACGACGAAGTGATCGCGGCCGCCGACGAGGCAGGCTTGGCGATGGTGTTCACCGGAATGCGGCACTTCAGGCATTGATCGCAAGCGGGGGACTTCTGTTCCCCCGCATCGCGTCCTATATCCTGACCCATGGCGCTGCCGCAGATCATCCAAGACTGGTTTGCGCAGCGCGGTTGGGCTCCCCGGCGCCATCAGCTCGAGATGCTTGAGCAGGCCGACGCCGGGCACCATGCGCTTCTCGTCGCCTCGACCGGGGCAGGCAAGACGCTCGCCGGGTTCCTGCCGACGCTCGCCGATTTCACCGACGGCAAAGTCCATGACGGGCTGCACACGCTGTATATCTCGCCGTTGAAGGCGCTGGCGCACGACATTCAGCGCAATCTGCTGACCCCGGTGACCGAGATGGGGCTGGGCATCACCATCGAAACCCGCAGCGGCGATACCCCTTCGGACCGCAAGGCACGCCAGCGCGCGCGCCCGCCGAACATCCTGCTGACCACACCCGAATCGCTGAGCCTGCTGCTGTCCTACCCCGAGAGCTTCGAGATGTTCACGCGATTGAGGACCGTGATCGTCGATGAGGTTCACGCCTTTGCGACATCCAAGCGCGGTGACTTGCTCAACCTTTCGCTGGCGCGGTTGCAGGCCATCGCACCCGCGCTGCGCCGGGTTGCGCTGTCGGCGACGGTGGCGGATGCCGATGCCTATCGCGCCTGGCTCGCGCCTTATGGCGATATCGATACCGTGGCGCTGGTCGAGGGCGAGCCGGGCGCGGAGCCTGATCTTTCGATCCTGATCACCGACGACCGGGTCCCCTGGGCGGGGCACAGCGGCAACTACGCCGTGCCGCAGGTGCTCGAGGAAATTTCGCGCAATCAGACCACGCTCGTCTTCTGCAACACGCGCTTCCTCGCCGAGTTCATCTTCCAGAAGCTGTGGGAGCTGAACGAGGCGCATCTGCCGATCGGCATTCACCACGGTTCGCTCTCGGTCGAGGCGCGGTGCAAGGTCGAGGGCGCGATGGCGCGCGGCGAGCTGCGCGCGCTGGTCGCGACCGCGAGCCTCGATCTCGGCGTAGACTGGGGCAATGTCGATTGCGTGATCCAGATGGGCGCGCCCAAGGGATCGTCGCGGCTGCTCCAGCGCATCGGCCGCGCCAACCACCGGCTCGACAGCCCCAGCCGCGCGATCCTGGTGCCCGGCAACCGGTTCGAATATCTCGAGGCGCAAGCCGCGTTCGATGCGGTGACCGAAGGCCAGCGCGACGGCGAGAGCTTTCGCCCCGGCGGATTGGACGTGCTTGCGCAGCACATCATGGGCACGGCGTGCGCGGGGCCATTCCACGAGGATGCGCTGCTCGACGAGGTGCAGTCCGCTTTGCCCTATAGCGGCATCGACCGCGCAGCCTTCCAGAGGGTGCTGGGGTTCGTCGAGAACGGCGGCTATTCGCTCAGGGCCTATGACAAGTTCAAGCGGCTGGTGCGGCTGCCCGATGGGACCTGGCGGCTGGCACACCCCAAATTTGCTGCGCAATATCGCCTCAACGCCGGGATCATCGTCGATACACCGATGCTCGAGGTGCGGTTCAAGAACGGGCGTTCGCTGGGCAAGGTCGAGGAGAATTTCGCCGCGCAGCTCGCACCGGGCGATACCTTCATCTTTGCCGGGATGGGGCTCGAGGTCGAGCGGATCAAGGATATGGACCTGCTGGTCAAGGCATCGTCCAAGGCCTCGCAGATCCCCAGCTACGGCGGCGCGCGGATGCCGCTGACCACGCATCTGTCGCAGCGGGTGCGCAATTTCCTCACCGACCGGGCAAGCTGGTCGCGCTTCCCCGACGATGTGCGGGAGTGGCTCGAAATGCAGGACTGGCGCTCGGCGATGCCCGAGCCCGACCAGCTGCTGGTCGAGACCTTCCCGCATCACGGGCGGCATTACATGGTCTGCTATCCGTTCGAGGGATGGAACGCGCACCAGTCGCTGGGCATGCTGCTCACCCGGCGGATGGAGGATCGCGGGCTGCAGCCGATGGGCTTTGTCGCCAACGATTATGCGCTCGCCGTCTGGGGGCTGAAACCGATCACCGACCCCGGCGATCTTCTGTCTGCCGACATCCTCGCCGACGAGTTCACCGACTGGGTGCAGAATTCGTATCTGCTCAAGCGCGCCTTCCGCGAGGTTGCAGTGATCAGCGGGCTGGTCGAGCGCCAGCACCCGGGCAAGAAGAAGTCGGGGCGGCAGGTGACCTTCTCGACCGACCTGATCTACGACGTATTGCGCAAGTACGAGCCCGACCATGTGCTGCTCGAAGCGGCCTGGGCCGATGCGCGCGCGCGGATGACCGATGTTGGGCGACTGGGCGACCTGCTCGACCGCGCCGTCGGCACGATGCTGCACGTCGATCTCGACCGCGTCAGCCCGCTCGCGGTACCGGTGCTGGTGATGATCGGGCGCGAAAGCGTGGCGCAAGGGTCTACCGACGATGCGCTGCTGGTCGAGGCCGAGAGCCTGGCCGCGACCGCAATGCGCGGCGATTGATTGCGGGCCTCTGCCAGAAGTGGTAACTTGCCCATGCGCCCTGACAAGACCGGAACCGGCGGGCGTGTGAGAGGATCGCTACGATGACATTTCCGCCGTTTGGCCGCCCCCTTGGCCTGCGTCTGTCAGGCGCGATGGCGCTGCTGATGGCGATGACCGTCCAGGCTACCACCGCCCAAGTCACCAGCGCCCAGGCCACCAGCGCGCCGCAAACCATCGCCATCCCCGACATCACTACCGCCACCGTGGGTTCGCTGGAGGCCAATTCAGTCAGCGCCAGCGCCGAGATCATCAACATGGACCAGGACCGCGCGCGGCGGATGACGGTTCCGGTGAGCATCGACGGGCGCGGGCCGTTTTCGTTCATGATCGATACCGGGTCCGAGCGCACCGTGGTGTCGCGGGATATCGCAGGCGTTCTGGCGCTCGAATTCGCCGCCATCGCCCGGCTGGTCAGCATCGCTGGCAGCAAGATGGTCGAGACCGTCTATGTGCCCGAACTGACATTGGGCCGGCAGAATTATGGCGAGGTCGTCGCGCCGATCCTGGAGGCGCACCATATCGGCGCGGATGGGATCCTGGGGCTGGACGGGCTGCAGGACCAGCGCATCCTGTTCGACTTCATCAGCAATGCGATCAGCATCGAGGACGTCACCAAACGCGCCCCGGTGGCCGACTTCGAGATCGTCGTCACCGCGCGGCGCCGCTCTGGCCAGCTGATCTTCACCGACGCGACGCTCGACGGAAAACGCATCAGCGTGGTGATCGATACCGGCGCGCAATCGAACATCGGCAACCTGGCTTTGCAAAAGCGGCTCGGCCGGGGCAATCAGCCGGGCCAACAGCAGGCCAACCTGATGTCCGTCACCGGCCAGTCGATCATGGCGGACGCCGGGACCGCCCCGAATTTTCAGATCGGCAGGGCGCAGTTCGATTATGTGCCGATCGTCTTTGCCGATGCCGATGCCTTTCGCGAGCTGGGCCTCGACAAGACCCCGGCGCTGCTGCTGGGCATGGGAACGTTGCGCCAGTTCAACCGGATGATGATCGACTTCAAGCAACGCCGCGTTCTGTTCGACATGCCCGGTACCGCCGATCGCAAGCCTGCCAAGGCGCGAATCTAGGCGCGTATCGGGCGCGCGATCAGCACCAATCGGGGCGCCCGTTGCCGTACCACACCGCCAGCCCTTCATCGACCAGTGCGCCGCCGACGCTGGCGCCGCCGCGGGTGACCACGAACAGCGCCCGACCATAACGATCCTGCGCGCGGTCGATGGGCTCGAGCGTAAACGGCCCGGTGTTGAGCAGTTCGACCAGCCGCTGCGTCGCCTGCCTGCCGCGTTGCAACTCGGCTGGGCAGCGCGGGGAAGAAATCTCGGGCGTGTCGATATCGGCGATGCGGATCTTCTGGCCGCGCAGCCAGATCGTGTCGCCATCGACGACGCAGGTCACCCTCGCCCCGCCGCCGCAGATGCCGAACCTTGCCGACACCGTATCGGGCTGCGCGCTGACGAGCGGTGCACCGGCAAACTCCGCAACCGGCGCGGGCGCATCCTCCTGCGCCTCGAGCAGACGCCGTTGTTCGCGCGATTGCGCCCATGGGTCGGGCGCCTCAAGCTCGATCGCTGGCGACAAGCCCTCCTGCGGCACCGGCATCAGCCATGCATTGAGGTTCCAGCCGGTGAGCGCAGCAAGCAGCACCGCCAGAATGATCATGCGGGCGCTGCTTTGCTCGGCGTCGCGGGAGCGGATGGGGGATGTCCTGGGCACGCGGCATGATCGCGCGGCCCGGTTAACGGTTCGCTACCGGGCTCTAATCAATCGTGGAAAACCACGGTCTTGCCGCCGTTGACCAGCACCCGGTCTTCGAGATGAAACCGGACCGCGCGCGACAGCACGCGGCGTTCGATATCGCGCCCCTTGCGCACCAGATCGTCGGGTGTGTCGCTGTGGCTGATCGCCTCGACATCCTGGTGGATGATCGGTCCCTCGTCGAGATCGCCGGTCACGTAATGCGCGGTTGCGCCGATGATCTTCACGCCGCGTTCCCATGCCTGGTGGTAGGGCTTGGCCCCCTTGAAGCCTGGCAGGAAGCTGTGGTGAATGTTGATGCAGCGGCCCGAAAGATACCGCGCCATCTCGTCTGACAGGATCTGCATGTAGCGCGCCAGAACGACCAGCTCGGTCCCGGACTGCTCGATGATGGCGCGGATGGCCGCTTCCTGGTCAGGCTTGGTCGCCGCAGTCACCGGCAGGTGGTGAAAGGGAATGTCGCCGATCAGCGTGTGGCTGATCGCCTCGCGCGGGTGGTTGGAGACGATGCCGGTGACGACCATCTTGAGCTCGCCGATCCGCGCACGGTAGAGCAGGTCGCCGAGGCAATGGTCGAACTTCGAGACCAGCAGCAGCACCCGGCGCGGTTGCGCGGCATCGCGGATCGACCAATCCATCCCATGGGATTGCGCCACGGCCGCAAAGGCATCGCGGAAATCGTTTATCGGGCTCGCACCCTCAAGCAGCTCAAAGCCGACCCGCATGAAGAACCTGTCTTCGATCCGGTCGTTATATTGCTGCGATTCAAGGATATTGGCATGGTGGCTGGCCAGAAACCCGGCGACCGCAGCAACGATGCCGGGCCGATCGATGCAGGACAAGGTCAGGCTGTAGCTGTCGGGCATTGGGCTTCCATCGAAAAAAGGAGCGGGCGAGAAACGTCGAAACGCGCGATGGCGCGGTTACCACCTATTTGCCAACAAAAAGGAAAGCCACCCCCGCCATGATGCAGGCGAAGGCCGCCATATGGCGCCAGCTCAATGCCTCACCCAGAACCGCCACCATGAAGACTCCGAACACGGTCAGCGCGAGTGCCTCCTGCACGATCTTGAGCTGCCCCGGCGTCCAGCCATGGGCAAAACCAATGCGGTTGGCGGGTACTGCGAAACAGTATTCTACCAACGCGATCCCCCAGCTGATCGCGATCACCCAGACTATCGGACGGGCTGCCGCAGCCTCCACCCCGCCCTTCAAGTGCCAGTACCAGGCCGTGGTCATGAAGATGTTCGAAACCGCAAGCAGCAGGACGGTGGGAGCGATCTGGGTGGGCATGGGGGGCTTTCCGCTGAGTGGCCAAACGTTCGCGGCAACGGGTCGCACAGCGTCGGCAATCGCGCGAGAGGTAAAAAGAAGATAAATCTGTCGTCAACGCATTCTTAACCCTGGTTGCCAAGCAACGCTTAACCAGCAATCGGCACATCTTGTTGAACTTCAACGAGAATGGGGGTCAGCATGTCACCGGACAGTGTGTTCATATCCTTCCTTTCGATCTCGCTCGCTTCGGTTTTTCTGGCGCTGCTGATCGGTACCCGCGGCGACGAGATTCGCAGGGTGGCCATGTCGATAGCTGACGAAAGTGGCGGACTGAACCGGGGGAAGGCATCGCGCATCGCTGCGGTAGAGCGCAAGACAGCAATCGCCGACGAGGCGATGCAGGCGCGCGCACGCGGCGAGCGCTTCGTCCCCCCGCGCGATTATCGCAAGGGTCGAATCTGATACTTCAGGTCAGGCGCCGTCGATCGCGGCTTTGTGCGCCCGGGCGTTTTCGACGTAGTGGGCGACGCCCGCCTGCATTCCGGCGATCGCCGGCTCGGGCAGGTCGCGCATGAACTGCGCGGGGCGTCCGCCCCATAGCTGCCCGGCGGGAACCGCTTTGCCCGGCGTCAGCATCGCGCCGGCGGCCAGCATCGCATCGCTGCCGATCCTGCAGCCGTCCATCACGATCGAGCCCAGCCCGACGAACGCGCGGTCCTCGAGCACGCAGCCATGCACCATCGCCAGATGGCCGATCAGCACATCTTCGCCGATCAGCGTGCGATAGCCGTCTTCCAGCCCGGGGCGCGGGCTGTCGCAGTGGATGATGCTGCCGTCCTGCACATTGGTACGCGCGCCGATGACGATGCGGTTGACGTCGGCACGGATCACGCAATTGTACCAGATGCTGGCATCGGGGCCGATCTCGACATCGCCGATGATCCGGCATCCGGGCGCGATGAAGGCGCTGTCGTGGATGCGCGGCGTCTTGCCGTGCAGGCTGATGATCGAAACGTCGTGCATGGCCTTATCCCTTCGCCAGCAGCTTGGCGGCGTGGAGCGCGTGATAGGTCAGGATGCCGCTGCACCCGGCGCGGCGGAACGCGAGCAGGCTTTCGAGCACCACCGCGTCGCGATCGCCTGCGCCTGCCGCTGCCATCGCCTCGATCATCGCATATTCGCCCGACACCATATAGGCATAGGTCGGAAGCCCGAAGGTCTGCTTCACTTTCGCCGCGATATCCAGATAGGGCAGCCCGGGCTTGACCATCACGCTGTCGGCGCCCTCGGCGATGTCCATCGCGACTTCGCGCAGCGCCTCGTCGCCATTGGCCGGGTCCATCTGATAGCTCTTCTTGTCGCCCTTGAGCAGCCCCGACGAGCCCACCGCATCGCGGAACGGGCCGTAGAAGGCGCTGGCGTACTTTGCGGCGTAGCTCATGATCTGGACGTTGTGATGGCCGTGCGCCTCGAGCGCGGCGCGGATTTCACCGATGCGCCCATCCATCATGTCCGACGGCGCGATGATATCCGCGCCGGCCGCCGCTTGGTTGAGCGCCTGACCGACCAGCACTTCGACCGTGGCGTCGTTGAGCACATAGCCCTGGTCATCAATCAGCCCGTCCTGGCCGTGCGCGGTATAGGGGTCGAGCGCGACATCGGTGAGCACGCCGATGCGGTCACCAAGCTCCGCCTTGATCGCGCGGATCGCGCGGCACATCAGATTGTCGGGGTTCAGCGCCTCGGCGCCGTCCTGGCTGCGGCGCTCAGGCTGCGTGTTGGGGAACAAGGCGATGCACGCGATGCCGAGGTCGGCCGCTTCCTTCGCGCGCGCGACGATGCCATCGACCGACCAGCGCGACACGCCGGGCAGAGAGGCGATCGGATCCTCGACGCCTTCGCCTTCGGTCACGAACAACGGCCAGATCAGGTTGGCGGGGGAAAGGCTGGTTTCGCGCACCATGTCGCGGCTCCAGCGCGTCGAACGGGTGCGGCGCAGGCGGGTGGCGGGATAGGCGGTCGGGGGAAGGCTATGGGTCATGCAGGAGCATTAGCGGGTGGTGGCGCGAAGGGGAAGGTGTGATGCCGGTTGAAATCAATCACTCGACCATCGCACGACGTCCCTCGACTGCGCTCGGGAACACGGGAAGGGGGCTTATGCGGCCAGGTATCGCGTGTTCAGGCCCGACATACCAAATAGCCAAACACCCCCACCCCGCCTATCCCGAGCGAAGTCGAGGGACGCTCACAACCCCTCACCCCACCGGCAGCGTCAGCACCGCGCGCAGGCCTTCGATCGCGCCGCCTGCACCGCGCCGGTTCTGCACCGTCAGCGTGCCGCCATGCTGATGCGCCACCGCGCGGGCGAGCGTCAGCCCCAGCCCCGTTCCGCCGGTTGCCATGTTGCGCGAGGCTTCGAGCCGGGTGAACGGTTCGAACATCCGTTCGATCTGGTCGTCGGGAATGCCAGGTCCGTCATCGTCGATGGTGATCGTGGCGCTCTTGGCTTGCCGCATGATGCTGATCCTCGCGCGCGTCCCATAGCGCACCGCATTGCCGATCACGTTGCGCAGCGCACGGCGGATCCAGGTCAGCTGCAACGGCGCGACGATCCGCTCGCAATCGGCCAGCTCGACGTCCTGCCCAAGATCTCGATACTCGTCGGCGATCATCTCGACCAGCGCGCCCAGATTGACAGGCTCGGGCGCCTCGCCGGTCCGTCCAATCCGCGCCAGCGAAAGGATATCGTCGAGCGTCCGGGTAATATCGTCGATGCTCGCGACCATGCGCGCACGCTGGCGGTCGTCGGGGACCGATTCGACGCGGACCCTGAGCGCGGCCAGCGGGGTCTTGAGATCATGCCCGATGGCGCCCAGCATCACGTCCTTTTCGTTCAGCATCGCCGATATCCGCGCGCTCATCGCATTGAACGACCGCGTCAGGTCGGCGAGATCGCTGGGTCCCGAAGGCGTGATCGGTTCGGCCTGCTGGGTCTGCTCGAATTGCGCGACGCCATCGCGCAGCGCACCCATCGATCGGGCGATGCGCCGGGTCAGCCAGACCAGCGGCACCAGCATCACCAGATACAGCACCACGGTCTGGACGATGATCGTCGAACCTATGCGGCTGGAGGCTTCGGGCACGGGCACGCGGACGCTGAGCCACTGGCCGTCGGGACGCTCGATCGCGATCAACGCGAGCTGGCGGATCTCGCCGTCGTCGTTTCCGCCGATCTCGGCCGACAGCCGCGCCATGCGCCGAGGCCGCGGCGGGGCGGGCATCGCGCCTGCAGCGATCTGGCGATATTCCACTCCATAGCTGGGCAGGATGGCGCTCAACCGTTGCTCGAGCTGCGGCAACACCCGGATGCCCGGATCGAGCGGGTTGGCGGGCGTCAGTTCGGTGCGGCGCAGCCTGAGGCCAGGCGCACGGTTCATCCGGCCAAGCCGTCGCTCGCGCAATGGGCGCCCCTGCTCGATCCGGTCGGTCGCGGCAATCAGCCGCACCGCAGCTTCCGCAGCGACCCGGTCCATCGCCTGCGCGCGCTGGGCGCGGACCAGCAGCACGCCGTTGACCAGCTGCCCGACCAGCAGCGCAAGCGCGATGGTCAGCAGCAGTCGGCCGGCAAGGCTGGACGGCCACAACCTCTTGAAAACGGGCCGCCTGAGCAAGGTCATGAGCCCTCAGGGCTCGCCAGGCGGCGCACCTTGGCGGCGAGCGTATAGCCCCCGCCCCATACGGTCTTGATCAACTTCGGGCTGCGGTTGTCGACCTCGACCTTCTTGCGCAGACGGCTGATCTGGTTGTCGATCGCGCGGTCGAACAGATGCGCCTCGCGGCCATGCGCAAGGTCGAGCAATTGATCACGGTTGAGCACATGCCCCGCATGCTCGGCAAACACCTGCAGCAGCTTGAATTCGGCGGTGGAAATCGGGACGAGCGCGCCATCGGGGTCGATCAGGCGGCGCTTGACCGTGTCGAGCGTCCAGCCATCGAATTCAAAGCCCTGCACCTCTTCTTCCAGAGCCTGGGGTGAACGCGAGGTGCGGCGCAGCACGGTCTTGATCCGCGCAACGAGTTCGCGCGGGTCGAACGGCTTGACGACGTAATCGTCGGCGCCGATCTCAAGCCCGATGATCCGGTCCATCGCCTCGCCCTTGGCGGTGAGCAGGATGACCGGGATTTCGGACTGCGCCGCGACATGGCGACACAGGCTCAGGCCATCTTCGCCGGGCATCATGATGTCGAGCAGCAGGATCGAAAAACGCTGGTCGCGCATCAAGGTGCGCGCCTTGGCGGCATCGCTGGCCTCGGTCACGTCGAACCCCTGCGCCACGAGATATTCGGCCAGCGGTTCGCGCAGCGACGGTTCGTCATCGACGAGCAGGATGTGGGCAGGGTCAGTCATGTCAGTTCAGCATGTGCCGGTTACGGCGGTCAAAGGCAACCGGCCCCGCTGCAGCGGGGAACCTGCAACGGGGCCGGAAGAGTGTCGTGGGTCAGCGATCAGCCAGCAGGCTTGGCACGCTTTTCCTGCCAGCGCTGCTTCATCGCTTCGCGGGCGGCATCCCGCTCGGCCTTGGTCACCTGGCCGTCATTGTTGGTGTCCTGCCGCTTGAAGCGCTCGATTGCGGCGGCTTCGAATTCGGCCAGCGAAATCGCGCCATCGTTGTTGGTATCAAGCCGCATCATGCCGCGCTGCATGCCTTCGCCGTCACCGCCACGCTTGCCGCGCCATTTGCCGCCCTTGCGCTCGCCGGCTTCACCCTGGCGGGCTTCGGGACGCGATGCCATGCGTTCGGCGCGCTTGGCCTGGCGCGCCTCGCGGAGCGCCGTCATCTCGGCCTGGTCGATCTTGCCATCGTTGTTGATGTCCATCTTGGCGAAGCGCTCACGCGCATGGGCGCGGACTTCCGCTTCGGTGATCACACCATCTTGGTTGGCATCGGGTCCGCGCATCTTGCCGCCGCCCGGTTGGGCAATGGCGATGCTGCCAGTGAGCATCGCGGCGAGAGCGGCACCTGCAATAAGGGTCTTTTTCATGGGGATTTCCTTTGTGTTGCGTTCCATTGTGGAGGAGGCCGCCCCGGCCCCGCTGCAAAGGGGGATGTGGGGACCGGAACGACTTCCTTGAGAACCGTTCTAGGGGTCCAATGTCGCACAGCTATGCCGGATCACCGGCAAAAGTGTCGCAAAGTGTATCAATTGAAGCCTTGCATTCATCGGGGCGCAATCTGATCGCAGGATTTTGCGGGCTTTCGCTGCGTTGCAGCAACGCCCCGCTTGGCTAATGCGCCGCAGGCTGGTAGGCGCGCGGGCATGCTCGCAATGAACAACATCACCGTCCGGCTGGGTGGCCGCACGATCCTCGACGGCGCAACCGCAGCCATTCCCCCCGGCGGCCGCATCGGCCTGATCGGGCGCAACGGCGCGGGCAAGTCCACGCTGATGAAGGTGATGATCGGCGAACTCGAGCCCGATGACGGCGAAATCGAGCTGCCGCGCCTCGCCAAACTCGGCTATATCGCGCAGGAAGCCCCGCACGGCGCGATGACCCCGCTCGAGACCGTGCTCGCCGCCGATGTCGAGCGCATGCAGTTGCTCGAGGAAGCCGAAACCTGCACCGATCCCGACCGGCTGGGCGATGTCCACGAACGGCTGCTCGCGATCGACGCGTACAGCGCCCCATCGCGCGCGGCGATCATCCTCACCGGCCTGGGCTTCGACGACGAGATGCAGAACCGCCCGCTCGACAGCTTTTCGGGCGGCTGGAAGATGCGTGTCGCCCTGGGCGCGCTGCTGTTCTCGCAACCCGACGTGCTGCTGCTCGATGAGCCTTCTAACCACCTCGATCTTGAAGCGACCTTGTGGCTGGAGAACTTCCTCAAGGCATATCCGGCGACGCTGATCGTCATCAGCCATGAGCGCGATCTGCTCAACAACGTGGTCGACCACATCCTGCACCTGCAGGGCGGCAAGGTGACGCTGTATCCCGGTGGCTATGACAGCTTCGAGCGCCAGCGCGCCGAACGCGCAGCCCAGCTCGCCGCCGCCAAGGCCTCACAGGATGCCCAGCGTGCCAAGCTGCAGGATTATGTCGCGCGCAACAGCGCCCGCGCATCGACCGCAAAACAGGCGCAGTCGCGCGCCAAGATGCTCGCCAAGATGCAGCCGATCACCGCGCTGATGGAAGATCCAAGCCTGACTTTTGACTTCCCCAGCCCGTCCGAGCTGAAACCCCCGCTGATCACGCTCGATCTCGCTGCGGTCGGCTACAGCGCGGACACCCCGATCCTGCGGCGGCTGAACCTGCGGATCGATCCCGATGACCGGATCGCGCTGCTGGGCCGCAACGGCAACGGCAAGACCACGCTCGCCCGCCTGCTCGCAGCACAGCTGCCGCCGCTCGAAGGCGCGATGGAAACCGCAGGCAAGATGCAGATCGGCTATTTCACCCAGTATCAGGTCGAAGAACTCGAGAGCGACAGCACCCCGCTCGAGCAGATGACCCGCGCGATGAAGGGCAAGACCCCCGCTGCCGTGCGCGCGCAGCTGGGCCGGTTCGGCTTTTCGGGCAACCGCGCGATGTCGAGCGTTGGCACGCTGTCGGGCGGCGAACGCGCAAGGCTTGCACTCGCCTTGATCACCCGCGATGCACCGCATCTGCTGATCCTCGACGAGCCGACCAACCACCTCGACGTCGATGCGCGCGAAGCCCTGGTGCAGGCGCTTAACGAATATGACGGCGCGGTGATACTGATCAGCCATGACCGGCACATGGTCGAGCTGACCGCCGACCGTCTGGTGCTGGTCGATGGCGGCACCGCCACCGAATACAGCGGCTCGATGCGCGATTACATGGACTTCGTGCTCGGCATCAACCAGCCCAAGGGCGAGGCCAAGCCCAAGATGTCCAAAAAGGACAAGAAGGCCGACGCCTTCCACCGCGATCAGGTTCGCAAGGCCGAAAACAAGGTCAAGGCCGCAGAGAAGGCGGTGGCGGAGTTGCAGGCGCAATGTTCGGACATCGACCGCGCGATGTTCGACCCTTCATCGGCCAAGCCCGAGCTCGCCAAGCTGACGATGAGCGAACTGGCGCGGCAGCGCACGAGACTTGGCGATGCGCTCGCCGCTGCCGAAGCGACATGGCTTGAATGCAATGAGCAGCTCGAAACGATGAATTGACGCTTGAAGGGCTCCCCGGGTTGGTTTAATTGATCGATTAAATCAACGAGACCCGAGAGGATACCTGCATGGCCGACGCCTATATCATCGATGCTGTCCGCACCCCGCGCGGAGTCGGCAAGCCCGGCAAGGGCGCGCTATCGCACCTGCACCCGCAGGATCTGGCCGCGACCGTGCTCAAGGCGATCAAGGAGCGTAATTCGCTCGACACCGCAACCGTGGACGACGTCATCTGGTCGACATCGACCCAGAAGGGCAAGCAGGGCGGCGACCTTGGCCGGATGGCTGCGCTCGCAGCTGGCTATGACGTCAAGGCCAGCGGCATGACGCTCGACCGCTTCTGCGGCGGCGGCATCACCTCGGTGAACCTCGCGACTGCAGCGGTGATGTCGGGCATGGAAGATTGCGTGATCGCGGGCGGCACCGAGATGATGAGCTACACCCAGACCGTGGGCGCTGCCGAGGCCAATGCCGGGATGCCGCCGCCACTGATGGGGTCGCACAACCCCGCGCTCGACGAACTGCACCCGCAGTCGCACCAGGGCGTGTGCGGCGATGCCATTGCCTCGATGGAAGGCATTTCGCGCGAAGCACTCGATGCGCTCGCTCTGGTCAGCCAGCAGCGCGCCGCGCGTGCGATTTCAGAAGGCCGCTTCGACAAGTCGCTGGTGCCGGTGCACAATCCCGACGGCACGTTGGCGCTCGACCGCGAGGAGTTCCCGCGCCCCGAAACCACTGCCGAGAGCCTGGCCGCATTGAAGCCTGCCTTTGCCGGCATGGCCGATTTCGAGATTGGCGGCACCACCTTCCGCAAGCAGATCAACCGGCGCTACCCCGACCTCAAGATCGAGCACATGCACCATGCTGGCAACAGCTCGGGCGTGGTCGATGGGGCAGCAGCGGTGCTGATCACCTCAAAGGATTATGCCGACAAGCACGGGCTCAAGCCCCGCGCGCGCATCGTTACCTATGTCAACATGGGCGATGACCCGACGCTGATGCTCAACGCCCCCGTCCCCGCCGCCAAGAAGGCGCTCGAACGCGCTGGCCTGACCAAGGACGATATCGACGTCTGGGAAATCAACGAGGCGTTTTCGGTGGTCGCAGAAAAGTTCATCCGCGACCTCGATCTCGACCGTGAGAAGGTCAACATCAACGGCGGCGCGATGGCGCTGGGCCACCCGATCGGCGCCACCGGTTCGATGCTGATCGGCACCGCGCTCGACGAACTCGAACGGTCGGGCGGCCGTTATGGCCTGATCACGATGTGCGCAGCTGGCGGTATGGCCCCTGCGATCATCATAGAGCGTATCTGAACTGAACCACGGCCCGGTGAACGCGCTAAAATATGGTTGGTCGTGATTTCCGAGCCGTGAAATGTTCCATTTCACTCGAAATCACTTCAGACCAGCGCGTTCACCGCCGCCATGAACGGGCCGATCGAGACCGGCTTGGAGACATAGCCTTCCGCCCCGGCGGCGCGAATCCGGTCCTCGTCGCCCTTCCCGGCATAGGCGGTGACCGCCATGATCGGGATAAGCCGCAGGTCGCGGTCGGCCTTGATCGCCTCGATCAGTTCCAGCCCGCTGATATGCGGCAGCTGGATGTCCATGATGATCAGCCCGGGGACGAAATCGCGCGCCCGTTCCATCACCTCGCGGCCATCGGCCAGCCCCTCGACGGCAAAGCCGTGCGCGGTGAGGAGATCGCAGAAAAGTTTGCGATTGAGGTCGTTATCCTCGACAACCAGCACTCTTTTTGCCACTGAACCCCATATCCAAATTGCCGGGCCGCAAGGCGCCGGTGGTTGCCCTTATTACGCGGATGTAGGCCAAAGCCGTGACCGACACAATCAGGCCAAATGCCACCCCATCGAATGATCCGGCCATCATGGCGCTGCTGGCGCTGTCGTGGCTGCTGGGCGATGCCGAGCGCGCCGACCGGCTGCTGGCGCTCACCGGAATGACGGTCGAGGACCTGCGCCAGGGGGCATCGAGCCCCGCTATCCTCGCAGAATTCATCCGCTATCTGGAAGCGCATGAAGCAGACCTGATCGCCGCCGCCGACGCCACCGGCACCACGCCCGCAGCCTTGGTCAACGCCCGCATCCAGCTCGACCGTCAATCATGATCCCGAACGGAACCGCTATGAACACGTCACCCCGCCCGCTGCTGATCACCGATTGCGACGAGGTGTTGCTGTACATGGTCGCGCCGTTCCGCGAATGGCTCGACGAGGTCCATGAAATCGATTTCGATTTTTCCGGCGGTGATTTCGCCAAGGCGCTGGTCGATCGCAAATCCCGCGAGGCGGTGAAGCCGGGCGATATCTGGCCGCTGCTCAATGCCTTCTTCGACACCGAGATGCACCGCCAGAAGCCGATCCCCGGCGCGATCGAGGCATTGCAGGCGATCGGCGAGCATGCCGATATCGTGGTGCTGACCAACCTCAACGACCATCGGCAGCAGGCGCGCAGTGCGCAGCTTGCCCGCTTTGGCGTTCACCACCGCGTGGTCTGCAACCAGGGCCCCAAGGGCGAACCGCTGCAGCGCATCGTCGATGAGCACGCGCCGTCGGTGGCGATCTTCGTCGACGACCTGCCGCAGCATCACGAATCCGCCGCCGAGCACGCGCCCGACGTCTGGCGGCTGCACATGGTCGGCGAGGCCGCCTTGGCACCGCACATTGCCTGCGCTGCCGAAGCTGGCCATGCCCATGCCCGGATCGACAGCTGGACCGAGGCGCTCGAATGGGTGCTCGAACGCTTCGCGATGGGCGTCCCCGCCCCCGGCATCAAGGCTGCGGCTTGACGCTGGCCTGCACATTGGAGAATACGAGCATATGACTGACAGCATTGAACAAAAGCTCGCCGAGTTGGGTCTGGAACTGCCCCAGCCCGCCGCTCCCGTCGCCTCTTATGTGCCCGCCGTGGAAATCGGCGGCCTGCTTTACATCTCGGGCCAGCTGCCGTTCGTCGACGGCAAGGTGGTTACCGGACGGTTGGGCGAGAACGTCTCGCTCGAAGCCGGCGAGGAAGCGGCGCGCGCCTGCGGGATCATGCTGATCGCGCAGATGAAGGCCGCGCTCGGATCGCTCGACCGGGTCGAACGGATCGTCAAGCTGGGCGCCTTCATTTCAAGCACGCCCGAATTCAGCGCACAGCCCAAGGTGGCCAATGGCGCATCCGACCTGATGGTGCAGGTGTTCGGCCCCGCCGGCCAGCATGCGCGCAGCGCCGTCGGTGTTCCCGTCCTGCCATTGGGCGCCGCCGTGGAGATCGATGCAATTGTCGCCGTTCGGCCTGCTTGACGGCTGGCTGGCGCCGCCACCCGATCCGCGCCGCATCGCCTGGCTCGGAGAGCAGCCCTATGCGCATCGTGGCCTGCACGACGGCATGTGGAGCGGTCCGGTCGTCGAGAACGGCCTGCCCGCGTTCGCTGCGGCAATCGCGGCGGGGCACGGTATCGAATGCGATGTCCAGCGCAGCGGCGACAACCGCGCGGTGGTGTTCCACGATTTCTCGCTGAGCCGGCTGACGCTTTCGCAGGGCCGGGTCGATGGCAAGACCGCCGCCGAACTCACGCAGATCCGGCTGATGGGGCAGAACGGCGCGATCGCCGAGCTCGGCGCGGTGCTTGGCGTGGTGCGCGGTCGCGCGCCGATTCTGATCGAGATCAAGACCGAGAGCGACCATGTCGCGCCGCTGTGCCTCGCGGTCCGCCGTGCGCTCGAGGGCTATGGCGGCAAGGCGGCGATCATGAGCTTCCATCCCGGGGTTTCGGCGTGGTTCCGCCGGCAGGCGCCGCACATCACGCGCGGGCTGGTGATCACCGAGGAGGGCAGCCGCAACTGGAAGGGCACGCTGCAGCGCCACCGTGACCTGTGGCGCGCCAAGCCCGATTTCCTGGCCTATGATATCCGCGACCTGCCCAGCCCTTTCGCCGCAGCCCAGCGGGCCCGCGGGCTGCCGGTGCTGACCTGGACCGTCCGCAGCGACGAGCAGCATGCCATCGCTGCGACCCACGCCGATGCGCCGATCTACGAACGGGCCGCCAATCCGGACACCGCGCTACCGGCATGAGCGAGCGGGCGATCACCGCCGAGGTCGGCCGCAGCATCGCCGCGCTGGATGCGGGTCAATGGGACGCTTTGGCCGGGCCGGACAATCCGTTCGTCAGCCACGCATTCCTGAGCCTGCTCGAAACATCGGGCAGCGTCGGGCGCGGCACCGGCTGGACCCCTGCCCCGATTACCATCCGAGGCGAGGACGGCGCGCTGGTCGCCGCGCTGCCCGCATATCTCAAGAGCCACAGCCAGGGCGAATATGTCTTCGACCACAGCTGGGCGCATGCGTGGGAGAATGCCGGGGGGAGCTATTACCCCAAGCTCCAGATATCCGTACCCTTCACGCCCGCGACCGGGCCGCGCATCCTGCTGCAGGATTCCGCGTGGGCACTGCCGATCCTCACCGCTGCACAGACCCTCGCTGAACAGAACAACCTGTCCTCGGTCCACGCGACCTTTATCGAGCCAGCGCAACTGCCGCTGTTCGAGCAGGCCGGATGGCTGCTGCGCGCCGATACGCAGTTCCACTGGCACGACGAGGACTATAGCGATTTCGAGGGCTTTCTCGCCTCGCTGACCTCGCGCAAGCGCAAGGATCTGCGCAAGGAACGCGCCAAGGCGCAGGAAGGTGTCGAGATCGTCCACATGACGGGCGACATGATCACCGAGGAGCACTGGGACGCGTTCTGGGTGTTCTATCAGGACACCGGCGCGCGCAAATGGGGCCAGCCGTATCTCACCCGCGAGGCGTTCAGCCTGATGGGGCAGACGATGGCCGACCACATCCTGCTGATCCTCGCACTCTACGACGGCGCGCCCATCGCAGGCGCGCTCAACTTCATCGGCAGCGACACCATGTATGGCCGCTATTGGGGCTGCACCATCGACAAGCCGTTCCTGCATTTCGAGCTTTGCTATTATCAAGCCATCGACGCGGCGCTGGCGCGCGGCCTCTCCCGCGTCGAGGCGGGCGCACAGGGCGGGCACAAGATGGCGCGGGGCTATGCGCCCGAAATCACCTGGTCGGCGCATTATATCCCGGATCCCGGCTTCCGTCGTGCGGTAGGCGATTTCCTCAAGCACGAGCGCGCAGCGGTGCAGGCCGACCGCGAGATGCTGACCGAAATGCTGCCGTTCAAACGCAGTACATCCGGTGCTTGACGCATGCCCGCCGACGGCGCACGATCTACCTGAACTGCCTGTCCCAAGCCACTGACCTTTCAGCAGAAAGACTATATCCCATGCGCACTGTCCGCCTTGCCGCCCTGCTGCTCGCCTTCACCAGCCCGACCGCCCTGCTTGCCCAGGCCGCGCCCGATACCCGGCTGACGGGGCAGGACCTGTTCTCGCTCGAGGTTGCCGCCGATCCGCAGATCGCGCCCGATGGCAGCGCAATCGCCTTCGTACGCCGCGCCAACGACATCATGGCGGACAAGGCGGTCTCCTCGATCTGGCTGGTGAATGCAGCCAATGGCGAGATGACCCCGCTGGCCGCTGGTCCCGGAGGGCACAGCCAGCCGCGCTGGTCACCCGATGGCAAGCGGCTGGCTTATGTCTCGACTGCCGAAGGCGGCGCGCCGCAACTCTACGTGCGCTGGATGGCGAGCGGAGAGGCAGTGCGGATCACCGGCCTGCCCGAAAGCCCCGGCAATATCGCCTGGTCCCCCGATGGCAGCCAGATCGCTTACACCATGTTCGTGCCCGCAGAAGGCCCGAAGCTGGGCAAGGCGCCCGACAAGCCCGAAGGTGCGATCTGGGCTGCACCGCTCGAGACTTATGACCTGCTCTCCTATCGCGCTGATGGCGCAGGCTATATCAAGCCCGGCTTCGACAAGATCTTCGTCGTTCCCGCCACCGGCGGCGCGCCGCGCCAGCTGAGCTTTGGCGACTATCACGACGGCGGTGGGCTGACCTGGAGCAAGGACGGCAACACCCTGTACTTCGCCGGCAACCGCTCGCCCGACTGGGAGAGCGACCCCGTTGATGCGGAAATCTATGCGCTCGATATCGCCAGCGGCGCGATCAGCGCATTGACCGACCGCGACGGGCCGGATGCATCGCCGGTGGTTTCACCCGATGGCAGCAAGATCGCCTATATCGGCTTCGACGACAGATTGCTCGGCTATCACAACGCCCAGGCCTATGTGATGAATCGCGACGGCAGCGGCAAACGCGCGGTCGCCCCGGCGCTCGACCGCAGCATCGATACGCTCGTGTGGGCGCCCGACGGCCAGGCGCTGATCGCTCAATATGACGACCATGGCGAGACGCTGGTTGCCCGGATCGGCATGGACGGGTCGGTGCGCGAGATCGTGCGCGGCCTGACCGGCCCGTCGCTCGACCGGCCCTATTCGGGCGGATCGTTCAGCGTCGCGAAGAACGGCGCGATTGCCTATTCGGGCGGCAACGCCACCAAGCCTGCCGATGTGATGCTGGCAAGCGGCGGCAAGACCCGCGCGCTGACCCGGTTCAACCAGTCGCTGATGGCCAGCAAGCGGTTGGGCGAGGTGCGCAAGATGACCGCCGCCTCGACCTTCGATGGCCGTGAGGTCGAAGGCTGGCTGACGCTTCCGCCGGGTCACGTCCCTGGCACGCGGGTTCCGCTGGTACTGGAAATCCATGGCGGGCCGTTCGCCGCTTATGGCCCGCATTTTTCCACCGACAACCAGCTTTATGCAGCATCAGGCTATGCAGTGCTCTCGGTCAATCCCCGCGGATCAACGAGTTACGGTGCGGAGTTCGCAAACCTTATCCACCATGCCTATCCGGGCAATGACTATGATGATCTGATCGCGATGGTCGACAAGGCTATCGCCGATGGGGTCGCGGACCCCGATCAGCTGTTCGTCACCGGCGGATCGGGCGGCGGGGTGTTGACCAGCTGGATCGTCGGCAAGACCGACCGGTTCAAGGCCGCCGCGACGCAAAAGCCGGTGATCAACTGGACCAGCCAGGCGCTGACCGCCGATGGCCCTGCGTTCTTTGCCAAATACTGGTTCGGGAAAATGCCGTGGGAGGACCAGCAGAGCTATTGGGCGCGCTCGCCGCTGTCGCTGGTCGCCAACGTGAAGACGCCAACGCTGGTGGTGGTCGGCAGCGAGGATTACCGCACACCGGTGAGTGAGTCCGAGCAGTACTATACCGCGCTCAAGCTGGTCGGCGTGCCGACGGCTTTGGTCAAGGTGCCGGGCGCCAGCCATGGCGGCATCGCGGCGCGGCCATCGCAAAGCGCGGCCAAGGCCTCGGCGATCATCGCCTGGTTCGAACGCTACCGTAAACCGGCAGCGCAATAGGTCAGGCGGCGCGCGCTGCGATCTGCTGGAGCCAGGCGCGGGCTTCGCGCTGGGCTTCGGCGATCTGCCGTGCGGTCATTTCCTCGGAGATTTCCGCGCGGCAAAGCTGGCTTTCCTCATGGCCCTTGACGGCGGCGAGGTTGAACCATTTGTGCGCCTCGATCAGGTCGACGTTGACGCCGTGCCCGCCGGTGGAAAACGCCACCCCAAGGTCGAAATAAGCGTTGATGTCGCCCCGTGCTGCCGCAGCAAGCTTGGTCTCCATCAGAAACGTTGCGGATTTCAGACTGTTAGCCATCACTCATGCCCCTCTTTGCATGGCCGGTTGATCCGACAGGGGCGAGAGTGAGAAAAAGCGGTGAAAAAAGGGTTAATACCGGGGTAACCATGCCCCAGGTTTTACATTATCGCGGATTTACGGCCATATTATCGATGAGCCGAGTGCCGCCGATCCGCGCGGCGACCAGAAGACGCGCGGGGCGATCGGCGGTTTCGATCGGCTCCAGCGTCGTTGCATCGGCAAGCGTTACATAATCGACCGACGCAAATCCGGCTGCGAGCAACGCCTGCTCGATACCACGCGTGGCCTCAGTCACCGGACCGCCTGCCTCGATCACCGCGATCCCCGCCTGCATGGCGCGCGGCAGCATCGTGGCGGCGGCACGCTGTTCTGGGGTCAGATATGCGTTGCGCGATGACAGCGCGAGGCCATCGGTATCGCGCACCGTCGGCACCCCGATGATGTCGAGCCCGAAGTTGAGATCGCGCGCCATTGCGCGGATGACGGCGAGCTGCTGGTAATCCTTCTCGCCGAACAGCGCCATGTCGGGCTGGACCTGATTGAACAACTTGGCGACCACCGTGGCGACGCCATCAAAATGGCCGGGCCGTGCCGCCCCGCACAGACCATCGCTGACCCCGGCGACCCGGACGTTGGTGGCAAAGCCGGGCGGATAGACCTGATCGACGTCGGGCGCCCACAAGATCGCCACCCCTGCCTCGCTCAGCATCGCGGCGTCGGTCTCTTCCTGGCGCGGATAGGCGTCGAGGTCCTCGTTCGCCCCGAACTGCATGGGATTGACGAAGATCGAGGCGACGACATGGTCGGCGCGCTGCTTCGCTTCCCGGACCAGTTGCATATGCCCGGCGTGCAGCGCGCCCATGGTCGGAACCAGAGCCACTTCTCCGCCCTGCCGCCGAAGCAGCGAAACCGCCGACCGCAACCGGTCTACCCGACGTATGATTTGCACCTTGCCAAAGCCTCCGATAGGGAACTGCCGCTATGGGGTACGGGTTGTGCCCGCACGTGATTCACTAGGCAGCACTGGCACATTCGTCGTCCTGCTGGAAGGGGCAGAAAAACCATGGACATGATGACGCGCAAGGCGTCCGCGCACCATATCGTATTCGCGAATGAAAAGGGCGGTACCGGCAAATCGACGAGCGCGGTTCACGTGGCTGTTGCCCTGTCCTATCTGGGATTCCGGGTGAGTGCGATCGACCTCGATCCGCGCCAGCGCACCTTGCACCGCTATCTGGAGAACCGTGTCGCCACCCAGCAACGGCGCAGCGTCACCCTGCCCACACCGACGTTCGATGTGTACAATGGCGACACCCAAGAAGGCCTTGAGGAGATGGTCGCCAAGATGAGCCAGGAGTGCGACTTTCTGGTCTTCGATACGCCGGGCCGCGACGATACCTTCGCGCGCTTCGTCGCCACCCGCGCCGATACGCTGGTGACGCCGCTCAACGACAGCTTCGTCGATTTCGACCTGATCGGTCAGGTGGACCCGGAAAACTTCAAGGTCCGCCGCCTGAGCTTCTATGCCGAGCTGATCTGGGAGGCGCGCAAGGCGCGCGCCAAGTCCGATGGCATCGAGATCGACTGGGTGGTGCTGCGCAACCGTACCCAGCAGACCGATGCACGCAACAAGCGCAGGCTGGATGCCGCGCTGGCCGAGCTCTCCAAGCGCGTCGGCTTCCGCTATGTCCAGGGGCTGTCCGAGCGCGTGGTCTATCGCGAGCTGTTCCCATCCGGTCTGACGTTGCTCGACAAGGGTCACCTTGCCGATCTGGGCACCAGCCACATCATCGCGCGGCAGGAACTGCGCGAGATGGTCTCGGCGCTCAACCTGCCCGGCGTCGGCAGCCGGGCAACCGAGCGCCAGCCGCAGATGGTCTGACGCCCGAGGGCTTGATCACGGCGCCTTTGCCATCAACTTGAGCGTCATCGCGGTCATCGCCTCGGCGGCGGTCGCGATGACGGTGTCGGCCTCGGGTGCCCAGAACGGGCTGTGCAGCGAGGGCATGTCCGTGCCCTCCTTCTTCGCCTTGTTGTATTCGGCCAGCGGCACCCCGCCGACCCAGAAGATCAGGCTGGTGATGTTGTCCGGATCGGCGCGATAGAACCGGCTGAAATCCTCGCCGCCCATCGACGGTGACACCTGCGCCACGCGCTGCTCGCCAAAGCGGGCCTTGAGGAAAGCGGCCTGCTCCTGCGTGAAATCTGGGCTGTTGTAGACGGCAGGCGTGAACTGGTCGTTCATGGTCACCACCGGCATCTTGTCGTCGGGAACGCCAGCTGCAATCGCCTCGCCTCTGGCAATGCGCTTGATCCCGTCGAGGATTTTTGCCCGCGTTTCGTCCGAATAGCTGCGCACGGTGAGCAGCAAGGTCGCCTCGTCCGAGATGATGTTGTGCTTGGCGCCCGCCTGGAAGCTTCCGACGGTAACGACAGCGGCATCCTGCGGATCAAGCTCGCGGCTGATCAGCGTCTGCAGCGTGGTGACGATCCGCGCGCCGAGCACGATCGGGTCCTTGGTCGATTGCGGATAGGCGCCGTGGCCGCCCAGCCCCTTCACCTTGATATCGACGCTGTCGACATTGGCGAGCGCAAAGCCCGGCGTGTAGCCGATGAAGCCGGCAGGCGCCTGCGCGGCGTCATGGAAACCGAGCACATATTCGGGCTTGGGAAAGCGCGTGTAGAGCCCGTCCTCGAGCATCGCCAGTGCGCCCGATCCGATCTCTTCGGCCGGTTGCAGAATCATCACCAGCGTGCCCGACCATTCGGCCTTGCGCTTGACCAGCTGCCGCGCAGTGGCGACCCAGCCGGTCATGTGGGTATCGTGCCCGCAGGCGTGCATCACCCCGGTCTCGATGCCTGCAGGGCTCATCGCACGCACCTTGCTGGCATAAGGCAGCCCGGTCTGCTCGACCACCGGCAGCCCGTCCATGTCGGCGCGCAGCATCACCACCGGGCCTGCGCCGTTCTTCATCACCGCAACCACGCCGGTCCTGCCGACGCCCTCGGTGACTTCGAAGCCCAGCCTGCGCGCCTCGGCGGCGAGCTTGGCGGCGGTCTTGACCTCCTGGAAGCTGAGTTCGGGGTTGGCGTGCAGATCGCGGTATAATTCCATCAGACCGGGCATGTCGGCAGCGATATCGGCGCGGATGGTATCCTGCGCCTGGGCGGGCATGGCGATCGCCAGCGCGAGAGTGGATGCAGCAAATGCGCGCGCGAGAAAGGATGCGACCGGCATGTTTGTCTCCCCAGACATATGTTTGGAGGGGAGGCTAACGTGTTGACCGCATTACGCCAACGGTTTTGAGCATGCCGTCATTCCCGCGAACGCGGGAATCCCGCTTTTTGCGTTACCGGTGAGCAGAAGCGGGACCCCCGCGTCCGCGGGGGTGACGGAAAGAAGGTTTCGCGGAAGACGCTCCGTCCTCTCAGCGGTGCGGGGCCAGATCGAATGCGGCGGTCTTGCCGTCCATGATGTTCCGCGCGAGCAGATCACCCTTGCGCATCACCGCCTGCACCGCCTCGATACCCTGATCCCAATGCATGTCCATCGTCGAGCGGGTGAACTCGAAGTCGCGCATGCCGCTCTCCCATTTCTGGACGTTGTAGATCAGGTGGACGATATTGACCGCATTGTCCTCGACCAGCGCACGCATGCGCTCGACATCGGGGTCGGTCCGCATGTCAGGGGGCAGCATCGCCAGCACGTTGCGCAGCGCCTCGTGCTCCTTGCGCAGCTTGAGATAATAATCGGTCACCTGCCGGGTGCGGCTGGAATAGCGGATATCCTTTTCGCGGCTCATCGCATCGGCGAACTTGGTCGGCAGGTCGCCGCGTGCGGGGAAAAGATCGACCTGGAACGCCAGCATGTCGCTCGTCTGGTTGTCGAGCACGTACGCCAGCGGCGTATTGCTGACGAGACCGCCGTCCCAATAGTGCTTGCCGTTGATCTCCACTGGCGCAAACCCCGGCGGCAGCGCGCCCGAGGCCATGATGTGGCGCGCGTCGATGGTCTGCGGGCCGTGCGGATCGCGGGTATCGAAGTAATAGAAATTGCCCGATTCCACGTTAACCGCGCCGACCGAAAAGCGCATCGGCCCGTTGTTGAGTCGGTCCCAGTCGATAAAGCGGTTGAGCGTGTCGATCATCGGCGTGGTGTCGTACATGCTGACTGCGGCGGGCGTACCCGGCCAGGCAAGAGACGGCGGCAGCAGGTGCGGACGGTAAAACCCGGGCACGCCGACGCTCGCTGCCATAGCGGCGCCAGCAAAATGGTTCACCTCGCGCCAGAAATGGGTGTCGCCAAAGGCAAAGTCGATCGTGCCCGAGGTGACGAGTTCCCAGAACTCGCGCAGACGCTGGCAGGCGGTTTCCGGAGGATTGCCCGCAATGATCGCCGAATTGATCGCTCCGATCGAAATCCCTGCGACCCAGTCGATGCGAACATTCTGGCGCACGAGTTCGCTGAACACGCCCGCCTGATAAGAGCCTAGCGCCCCGCCGCCCTGGAGCACCAGGGCCACGGTCGCGGGCAGCGGAACGGCTGCAGACTGGGTGTCCAGCGCGTCTTTGGTTCGCGGCATTGCATATCCTTCTTGCGGCAGCGAGAGCGCACACCGCTTGGCACTATCTTATGACGCACTGCACAATAACGCAAATGACGTGAAAAAACGGTGCTGCCAAATCGGCATCTGCGGCGTAAACGGGGATCAAGGCAGGACAGGGACGACCCATCGCATGAAGCTCGACGATTATCGCACGTCCGACAATGTTTCCGACCAGCGCGGGCGCGGTGGCGGCGGTCCGCGCCTTCCGATCGGCGGCGGCAAGATGGGCATCGGCACGATCATCATTCTTGGCATCGCAGCTTTGGTGTTCGGCGTGAACCCGATGGAGCTGATCCAGGGGGGCGGCATGACCGGCGGCGCACCTGTCCAGACGCAAGGCCCTGGGGCGGCGGGCGGCCAGAACGCGGCGCAAAGCTGCGCAGTCGATGAAAAGAGCAAGTTCAGCTGCCAGGTTCTGGCGAGCACCGAAGACACTTGGGGCCAGCTGTTCAAGGCGCAGGGCCAAACCTATCAGCCGGCGATGCTGACCTTTTACGACCGCAACGGCCAGTCGGGCTGCGGCGCGGCGCAGAGCGCGATGGGGCCATTCTATTGCCCTGCCGACAACGGCATCTACCTCGACACCAGCTTCTTCGACGAGCTCGCCACCCGCTTCGGCGCCGCGGGTGATTTCGCGCAGGCCTATGTCATCGCGCACGAGGTGGGACACCACATCCAGACGATCAGCGGCCGATCCGACCAGGTGCGCCGGGCCCAGAGCACCGCCAGCGAGGCGCAAGGCAACGAACTGCAGGTGCGCATGGAACTTGAGGCGGACTGCTACGCCGGGGTCTGGGCAGCGCGCAACCGCGAACGCATCGAACCGGGCGATATCGAGGAAGGCATGGCCGCTGCCAATGCGATCGGTGACGATACGCTGCAAAAGGCCGCAGGGCGCCGGCCCGTGCCCGAAAGCTTCACCCATGGCACATCGGCACAGCGCATGGCATGGTTGAACAAGGGCCTGAGCACCGGCGATCCGGCGCAATGCGACACGTTCAGTTCAGCGCGCTTGTAGACCGGCGCATCGTTTCGAATGTCCGTGCGTATGCGCTTCACGGGTGTCCATCGTGACGCCGCCATGAGGGAAACATCTATGCATCGCAGTTTGATCACGCTTGCCAGCCTTGGTTTCATCGTCAGCGCCCTGCCCGCCAGTGCGCAAAATCCGAACGCCAGGCCACGTTCGACCGAGCAGGTGGCAGAGGATGTCGTCGCCCAGCCGGTGCAGGATGTCGGGATCGACAAGAAGGACATTCCGGAAAATCTGATCGCCATCCAGGACAAGCCGTATTCGCTGGTCGGCATCAAGACCTGCGCCCAGATCCGCAGCGCCATCGGCGACATGGACGCGGTGCTTGGCGAAGATCTCGACGTGCCTTACCAGGCGACCCGCGACGACAAGCGCAAGGACACGGCCGGCAAGGTCGGCGGGCTGATCGTCAATTCGATCATCCCCTTCCGCGGCGTGATCCGCGAGATTTCCGGCGCAGCCGCGCAAGAGCGTCGTTACAATTCTGCGGTCTATGCAGGCGTCGTGCGGCGCAGCTTCCTCAAGGGTGTCGGCCACCAGCGTGGCTGCAAATACCCTTCGGCGCCCGAACCCAGTGCAATGAAGTAACTTTCTTCAAAATCCTCTCCCTTCAGGGGAGGAGGCTCGCCGCAGGCGAGACGGAGGGGTGTCCACGGCCGCGCAAGGTTGACACCCCTGCCCCATCCTGCGGATGGTCCCCCTCCCCTTGCAGGGGAGGATTTTGATTCGGGGGCACACACCAATGCGACGTTTTCCGGTCCGGCGGCTGGCCGATTGCCATACGGTCGATGATTTCCGCGAACTTGCGCGCCGCAAGCTGCCCTATCCGGTGTTCCACTATATCGATGGTGCGGCCGATGACGAGATAACCCGCAATCGTAACACCACGGCCTTTGAAGAGTGCGACCTCGTCCCCAACGTGTTGGCCGGGGTCGCCGATATCGACATGTCGACCACCTTGATGGGCCGCAAGATCGACATGCCGCTGTTCCTTTCGCCGACCGCGCTGCAACGGCTGTTCCATTGGCGCGGCGAGAAGGCGGTCGGCGCAGCGGCGCAGAAGTTCAACACGTTCTTCGGCATCTCCTCGCTCGCCACGGTCAGCCTTGCCGAAATCGGCGACAGCATAGCGAGCCCCAAGATGTTCCAGCTTTATGTCCACAAGGACAAGGGGCTCAACGCTGCATTGATCGAGGCGGCGAAGGCGGCAAAGTTCGATGCGCTGGCGCTGACGGTCGATACCATCGTCTCGGGCAAGCGCGAGCGCTGCCTGCACACTGGCTTCACTTCGCCGCCGCGCCTGACACCGCGCTCGGCGCTGAGCTTTGCGACGCATCCGGGCTGGTCGCTCAATTACATGGGCCGCGAACGCTTCTCGCTGCCCAACCTCGAAAGCCATATCGCCGCCGGAACCAACGCCGCGATTTCGGTGGCGGATTATTTCAACACCATGCTCGACCAGCAGATGGACTGGGCGATGGCCGAAGATATCCGCAAGGCATGGGACGGCCCGTTCTGCCTCAAGGGGATCATGAGTGTCGAGGATGCGCGCCGCGCCGTGGCGATCGGCGCGACCGCAATCATGGTGTCCAACCACGGCGGACGCCAGCTCGATGGCAGCCGCGCGCCGTTCGATCAATTGGCCGAGATCGTCGATGCGGTCGGCGACAGGATCGAGGTGATCTGCGATGGTGGCATCACCCGGGGCACGCATGTGCTCAAAGCGCTGAGCGTCGGCGCGAAGGCGTGTTCGGGCGGGCGGCTGTATCTCTATGCGCTCGCCGCCGGAGGCCAGCGCGGGGTCGAGCGGACATTGGGCAATCTGCGCGGTGAGATCGAGCGGGGCATGAAGCTGATGGGCGTGACCCGGCTCGACCAGCTGGGTCGCGACAACCTGCGCTGGCGGTGATTATTGCGGGCGACCGACCTCGCCGGTCGCGCTGATGATGATCCGGTCGCTGTTCGCACCACGCGAAAGCACCACCTCGACCGGCGCGTTGGGAAGGCCGGTGCTGTCGAACCAGAAGCGCGCGCGCGAGGGTGCGGCTGCAGCGGCGGGGTCGGTCCCCGGCGGCGCGGCGTTCTGCGCCGCCTCGCCCTCAATCGTCGCAACCGTCCCCGGCTTCCAGTCGCGGTTGGCGAGCGTGCGCGCATTGAGCGGCACCCATTGCCGGTCCTGCCGCGCATCGAAGCCATAGCCCGATGGCGCGATCCATACCGCGATCGGTCGTGCCCCGACGATGGCCTCGTCGCGCGCCGCAGCGACACGGGCGGCAAAACGATCGGCGTCTTCGGACAGCGCAGCGCTGTCCCCGGGCAGCGACAGCACCACCGCGCCTGCGACCAGGCCGATGATGACCAGGGTTACCATGAGTTCGATCAGGGTGAAACCTTGATCGCCCAAACAGTCGCCCTCACCCTTCCCACTCCGCTTCGCGTCGCGGGCCCCTTCCCTCTCCCATTGGGAGAGGGAGGGAGGCGCGAAGCGCCGGAAGGGTGAGGGTGACAGGCGGATCACCCCACCCTCAAAGCCCAGCAGCGGTAATATCCGCATTCTCGTTCTCGCCGCCCGGAGCGCCGTCGGCGCCCAGCGAGTACAGATCGAATGCGCCGGTCGTGCCAGGGCTGGTGTACTGATACGGGCGGCCCCAGGGGTCCTGCGGCAGCTTCTTGATATAGCCGCCGCTGCGATAGCGGCCCGGCTGCGCCAAGGTCGGCGGCGCGGTGACCAGCGCGTTGAGCCCTTCGGCAGAACCCGGATAGGTCAGATTGTCGAGCCGGTACATTTCGAGTGCCTGGCTCAGCGTCGCGATATCGCTGCGCGCCTTTTCGGTCATCGCGCGGTCCTGGCTGGGCAGCACGTTGATGACGACGATCGTCGCGAGCAGCCCGATGATGAAGATCACCACCATCAGTTCAACCAGGGTGAAGCCACGTTCGCTGTCCTTCGCCGTTCTCCGGCGAAAGCCGGAGCCCAGAGCGATGTTGTGCCAAGCCGCCCTGGACTCCGGCTTTCGCCGGAGAACGGAAGCAAGCGACGTGGGGGATGTTTTCAACATGATATTCCTCATAAGCCAGTCAGGTTCTGAAGCTGCAGGATCGGCAGCAGGATCGACAGGATGATCATGGCGACCACCCCGCCCATCACCACGATGATCGCCGGTTCGAGCAGCGCCATCGCGGTGGAGGTGAAGTTCTGAAACTCGCGCTCCAGATAATCGGCAGCGCGCTCGAGCATGGTATCGAGCTGCCCGGCGCTCTCGCCGCTGGCGACGAGATATACCAGAAGCGGCGGAAAGGTGCCCGCGTTTCTGAGCGCACCCGATAGCGACCCACCCGAGCGGATCGATTCGACCGCCTCTTCGAGCGCCTCGCGCAGCACCGCGTTGCGCACCGTGCGCGTGGTCAACTTCATGCCCTCGAGCAACGGCAGCCGGCTGTGCACCATTGTCGCCAGCGTCCGCGCCAGCTTGGCCGCGTTCATGTCGCGGATCAGCCGCCCGATCAACGGCAGCTTGAGCAGCATGCCATCGAAGCGGTATTTGAACGCCTTGACCTGCATCGCCCGCCAGAAGGCAATTCCGGCAATCACCATGAGGATGAAGAGCGCCCACCACCAGTTGCTCAGGAAATCCGAAATGCCGATGACGATCCGGGTGATCAGCGGCAGCTGGGTCGAAGCATTGTCGAACTGCTCGACCACGCGCGGCACCACCGAGATCATCAGCCCTGCGACCACGCCGAACGCGACCAGAGTGAGGATGATCGGATAGGCGAGCGCCGAGATGATCTTGCCGCGCACCTCGGCCTGCTGCTCGAGCAGCGCGGCAAGCCGCTCGGTGATCACCGGCAGCGAGCCCGAGCTTTCGCCTGCGCTGATCATCGCACGAAACAGCGGCGGGAAGCTGCGCGGCTCGCGCGCCATCGATTCGGCGAGCGACTGGCCCTCCATCACGCCGGCATGCACGTTGATCAGCACGTCGCGGGCATTGGCCTTCTCGGTCTGGCGGCTGATCGTCCGCAGCGCCTCTTCCAGGGGGCTGACGCTCATCAGCGACGACATCTGCCGGGTGAACAGGGTGAGCTGCTTGGGGCTGAGCCGCGCGGTGCGCTGCGAAATCAGCGCCTTGCGCGGCGGCGCAGGCGCGATCGTGACGATGTGGAATGCCTTGCGGATCAACGCGGCGCGCGCCTGCGCATCGGAAGGCGCGCTGATCCGCCCCTGCCGCTCGCGCCCGGCCGCATCTATCACCTTGTAGGCAAAGTCAGCCATCAGAGCCTGATGGCGTGGGATTGCACCACCGTGATTGCCGGTGGAAGGTCTCCGGCAAGGCGCGGTGTGCAGGACGGGCTGGTTGCCCGTTCAAGCAGCGCAACGCAGTCCGGAGGGCTTCCACCGGCAACCGCACGCGGCGGGCCGATTTTGGCCGATTGCCGCGTCACTCGTCGGTCACTATGCGAAAACATAACTCCCTCCTCGTTCCTTGCACTCGGCCAAAATCGGCTCCGTCACGGCGGTGTAATCCCACGTCATCAGGCTCTCAGCGGTTCGGGCACCGGCTCTGCCTCGCGCCGCGATATACGGATCGCCTCTTCCGCGGTGGTCTGGCCGGTGCGGACCAGTTCGCGCGCCGCCGAGCCGAGGTTGGGCGCGTTCAGGAAGGCGTGACGCGAGATGATCGCCTCGTCGCCCCCATCATTGATCAGCCGCCGGATCGTCTCGTCGACCCGCACCGCCTCGAACACGCCGATCCGGCCCGCGAACCCCGTGTGGTTGCACGAATCGCAGCCGACCGGGCGATAGACCACGGTGCCCTTGTCGAAGCCGAGCAGCGAGGCGAGCGAGCCATCGGCCTGAACAGGCTCGCGGCACTCGGGGCACAGCCGCCGCACCAGCCGCTGAGCGACCACCGCGCGCAAGGTCGAGGCGAGCAGGAACGGCTCGATCTTCATGTCGCGCATCCGGGTTATCGCGCCGATCGCATCGTTGGTGTGGACGGTCGAGAGCACGAGATGCCCGGTGAGCGAGGCCTGCACCGCGATCTCGGCGGTCTCGTAGTCGCGGATTTCGCCGATCATCACCACATCGGGGTCCTGGCGCAGGATCGCGCGCAACCCAGCGGCAAAGGTCAGGCCGACCTTGGGGTTGACCTGGGTCTGGCCGACGCCTTCGATCGCATATTCGACCGGATCCTCGACGGTCAGCATGTTGCGCGAACCATCGTTCAACTGCTTGAGGCACGAATACAGCGTCGTCGTCTTGCCCGATCCGGTGGGCCCAGTGACCAGCACGATGCCATTGGGCTCGGACAGCGCCTCGGCGAGGATCTTGTGGGTGCGCGGGCTCATGCCCAGCAGGCCCAGATCCATGTTGGCGTTTTCCTTGTCGAGCAGGCGCAGCACGACTCGTTCGCCCGCGCGGCTGGGCAGCGTCGAGACGCGCACGTCGAGCAGCTTGCCGCCGATGGTGAGGCCGATGCGGCCGTCCTGCGGCACCCGGCGCTCGGCAATGTCGAGCCGCGCCATCACCTTGATCCGGCTGACGATCACCGACGCGACATTGGGTGGCATCCGCAGCTTTTCCTGCAGCACGCCATCCATCCGCATGCGGATGACGAGGCCGGTTTCGTAAGGCTCGATATGGATATCCGACACGCCCTGCCGCGCGGCTTCCGCGATCACCCCGTTGATCAGCCGGATCGCGGGCGCATCGTCGGCGCTGTCGAGCAGGTCCTCGGCGCTGGGCAGGTCGCTCGCCAGCATTTCGAGGTCGCCGCCATCGATGTTCATCGAACTCGCCATCGCCGCGGCATTGCCCTCGACCGCGTAGTGATCGGACAGATAGCGCTCGAACTGCGCCACCGGGGCGAGCTCGACATCGAACGGCATCGCCAGATAGCGCCGTACCTCGAGCAGCACGATCGGGTCGGCGCCCTCGCGCAGCGCGACCTTGAGCCGCCCTTCGGCCTCACCCAGCATCACCACGCCATTGTCACGGGCAAAACCATAGGGAATGTCGAGCATCATCCGCGCCAGGCTGCGGTCGATCGAAAGATCGATCGGTGCATCGACGACATCCAGGGTAGCTTGCGCCCCGCCTGGCCCCCTGTCGGCCCCCTCGCCTGCAACGCCCTTGCGGATTTTCATGGCTGGCCTCCTCCAACCGGCGGCAGTTCGCCAAGCTGGCTCGGCGGCAGCGGCGTGCTGTCGAGCGGCCCGCTGTTCGGCATCGCGCGCGGTAGAATGATCTGGTCGCCCGGCCCCGGAGGCGGCGCGACAGGGATGTTGGCGCCCATATAATCGCGCACGATGGTGTCGAGCGCGGGCTCAACCTTGGGATTGAACTCGATCTGCGCGCCGCGCACATAGTTGTAGCGGCGGGCGGCGATGGCCTGCGCATCCTGCGCTGTCCGCAGGATCGTCGGGCGAATGAACACCATCAGGTTGGTCTTGACCCGCTCGCGCCCGCGCGACTTGAACAACTCGCCCAGGATCGGGATGTCGCCGAGCAAGGGGATTTTCTGGATCGTCCGGCGCTCGTTGTCGTCGAGCAGGCCGCCCAGCGCGATGATTTCCCGGTCAGCCACCGTCACGGTGGTCTTCACTTCGCGCTTGTTGATGATCAGGTCGGCAAAGTCGCTGCTTACCGGGCCGACGATCGAGCTGACCTCCTGCCTGATGTCGAGCTTGACCTGGTTGCCCGCGTTGATCTGCGGCTTGACCTCGAGCTCGATGCCGACATTCTGGCGCTGAATGGTACGGAAGGCGTTGTCGAAATTGCCCGACAAGGCCTCGCCGGTGCTGATCGGGATTTCCTGCCCGAACAGGATCGATCCCTGCACATTGTCGTTCACGGTCAGCGATGGGGTCGACAGGATGTTCGACTCGCTGTCTTCCTGCACCGCGTTGATGATCGCGCCGAGCACGCGGTTGTTGCCGATATCGGCCGCAAAGCCGGTATAGCCACCACGCGCACCGAGCACCCGATTGGCCGCGTTCTGGCGGAGGAAATCGCTGACCTGGCTGTTGGTGCTGGTGGTCACCGTGTCGCCGTCGCGGATCGTGGTCGTCTGGTCCAGCTGACCTGCAAGTAGACCGCCGGCAATATCGAGAATATTGGGCGAGACGTTCGAGAACGGCGTCACGAGGAACGGGATGTCTTTGCCGCCGATCAGGAACTGCACGCCCAGTTCGCGCGCGACGCGGTCCGAGATCTCGACGATGATGGCCTCGACCAGCACCTGTTCCTGGCGGATATCGAGCTGGCGGACGAGCTCGGACAGCGAGCGCTGCACATCGACGGGCGCAGCGATGATCACCGCGTTGGCGCCCTCGTAGCGCGTGATGATCGCCGTTCCGCGGCCGTTGGACAGTCCGACCGCACCGCCGACCGATGCGGGTGCAGCAGCCGGTGCTGCGCCGGTGGCGTTGGCCACTTGCGGCGCGACCGAATTGACCGACAGTGGCTGCATCCCGCTGCTGCCCTGGCTGCCCGCCATCATCTGCAACACCGGCACCAGCTTTTCGGCATCGGCATAATCGAGCCAGATCACGCGGATCTCGCTGCCGTTGGCGGCGCGCGCATCGAGCTCGCGCGCGATCGCCGTAAGCCGGGCAATGGTCGGTGCATCGCCGCGCAGAGCGACGGAATTGCTGCTATCGACCGCAACCACCGAAACCAGAGGCGCTCCGCCGCCGCCCTCTCCGCCCGGCGCGGGGCTGAGCTGCTGCAGCGTCATCGCGATTTCGCGCGCGCCGGCATGGTTCAGCGTGATCACCTGCGTCGTTGCATTGTCCCGATCGATCTGGCTAATCAACGCGCGGATGCGCCTGATGTTGTCTGCATAATCGGCGACGACCAGGCTGTTGCCGCTGCGGTTGGCGGTGATCGATCCTTCGCGGCTGACCAGAGGCCGCAAGGTTTCCACCGCCGTGGTCGCATCGATCGCGCGCAGCCGGAACACCTCGGTGACGAACTCGTTCTGCCCGCCGCGGCTGCCCACCCGGCCCGGCGCAGCGGCCGCGCCATCGGTCGGCTGGATGCGGTACGCGCCGTTGGCGGTCGGCACCGCGATCAGTCCGTTGGCGCGCAGCGTGGAGAGGAAAACCTCGAAATATTCGCTCCGGCTCAGCGGCCGGTCGGTGACCACCGAGACCTTGCCCTGCACCCGGCCATCGATGATGAAGGTCCGGCCCGTGACCGAGGCTGCATCCTCGATAAAGGCGCGGACATCGGCATCGCGGACATTCAGGCTGTGCTGCGCAGCGACAGGAGACGCGAACACGAGCGCGGCGCACAGCGCCAGGGTTGAAATGTGTTTTTTCATGGTTCCGGGATAATCAGGGCAATGGGAAGGGTTTCGGTGCCGCGCTCGACGAGCAGCGAAATGCGGGCACCCGGGCGAAGCTGCCCTGCCAGCGCCGCGCCATCCTGGGCGGAGCTGACCTTGCGGCCATTGATCTCGACGACGATATCGCCTGGCTTGAACCCGGCCTGCGCGAACACCGCGCCATCGGCCTTGGGGGTGACGGCAAAGCCGCTGACACGGCCGTTTTCGGTGCGTGGTGCAAAGCCGATACCCGCAGTGATCGCCTCTGCCGTCAACGGCCCGGCCTGCACCACCGGCAACGACTGCTTGCCGGGTGCAGGCGCAGCGCCAGGGTCGCCCACCGTCGCTGCCGGGACCGACTGATCGATGAACAGGCTTTCGCGCAAGCCCCCGCGCTCCAGCACGACGTGATCGAAGTGCACCTCGACCAGCCTGACGCCGGGTGCAACCTCTTCCCCGACATTATAGCTGCGCTGCACGCCATCGGAGCCTGCGACGATCGCCGAGCCGCCGCCCGAGGCTTCGTTCATCCGCAGGCCGTACAATGTCAGGTCGAGCGAGGTTACCGCCGCGCTGGCATCGCCGGTGGCGGCAGCGCGATCGAACCCGTCGAAGCTGGCAAAAAGAGCGGCGCGCGAGGGTGCCGACATGATGTTGGCGGTGCGCGCCTGCCAGTCGCCCAGGGGTGCGATCGGGGTGACGACCGTCCAGATCAGCCGCGCGACCTGGATGATCAGGACGAAGATCAGCAAAGCCCTCAGCCAGCCATACAGGCCAACGGGCAGATACCGGGAAAGACCATTGGTCTGGCTTGCGAACCTTGCCGACCGGAATCGGGAAAGCGAAGCACCAAGGCCTGTCGGCGTGCCGTTATGGGCCGCTGATGCCACGAATCACTCCCCGTTGCGGGCCGATCCCCTTGGCCCTGCGACGCTGCTAGGCGCAGCGCATGACGGTTGGATTACCAGTTTGTGACAGATATTTGAACGCGGATTCAGCGCTCGCCGGTCGATGACAGCAAGAAGGGGACCGGTTTGCGACCAGCCCCCTTCCGCGTTGATAGGCTTTTCCCGATCGGGAAGGTCAGAACTGCAGCGATGCGCTCACCTGGAAGCCGCGGCCAATGTCATAGGCATTGTTGCGGATCACCGAGCTGTTCAGCTGCTGGAATTCGACATAGTCGGTGCCCAGCAGGTTGCGCGCCTCGAACTTCAGTTCGCCCAGCTTGCCGAACAGGTTGAAGCCTTCACGCCACACGAAGTCGAGGCGCGGTCCGGTGTATTCAACGAAATCGGGCTGCCCGGCGGGGCCACGATTGGTGACGCGGTTGCTGTTCCACGAGATCAGCAAGGTCTGCTGCGAAAGACGGTCGCCCGTGCTTTCCATGCCGAACTGCAGATTGGCGATATGATCGGACTGACCCGTCAGGGCAAACCCGCCCGGACGGAAAATGGCCGTGGCAGGCACCAGGTTTCCGCTGAGCGGATCGGCGATCTGGTCGTCTGCGGTCACTTCGACATTGGAGTTGGTGTAGGTGTAGTTGCCGGCCCACAGCATGCGGCGCTGTTCGAAGAAGGTCCCGCCCAGCACATCGAGATCAAAATACTTCACGACCTCGATTTCCGCGCCGTACAGCGTCGCCTGCGGCGCATTGGCAAAGGTCGTGAAGAAGTTGTCGCCCTGACGGAAACCGAGGTTCTCAATCGGATTGCGGATGTCCTTGTAGAACACTGCCGCAGTCAAACGCTCGTCCTGACCAAAATAATATTCGTAGCGTGCCTCGAGATTGATGAGGCGGCTGTTCTTCAGATAGGGATTGCCGAAGAAGGTGCGGTCGAACTCGAGATCGAGATATTGCTGCGGCGCCAGTTCGCGGAACTGCGGCCGGGCGATGGTTTTCGAAGCGGCAAACCTAAGCTGCATGTCATCGGCAAAGTTCCAGGTCAGCGTCGCTGCCGGGAGCCAGTCGTCCTTCTTGATGTTGGTGGCATCAAGGTTGGAACCGCCGAGGCCGAACAGGTCGAGCGGCGTCACGAACTGGTCGCCGTCTTCATACCGGACGCCAGCCTGCAGGCGCAGGCCTTCCGTCAGCTCCGCCTCGAACTGCAGATATCCTGCATGCACTTCAAGTCCGGCGTCATAGGCGGCAGCGCCGTTGGAACCCGAGGTCTCCACCAGACGAACGTCGTAGGTGTAGACGTTGAAGTCAGACAGCAGAAAGTCTGGCCGTTGCTGCGACACTGCAAACGGCAGAGCGCCCTGCGCACTCAGGAAGCGGAAGTCACGGCGGACCGAGATACGATCGTTCTTGTAATAGGCATAACCACCCGAAAAGGTGATCGGAATGCCGATATCGGCTTCATAGGCCAGATCGAGGTTCGCGCCGTAGACGTTGTCGTCCAGTTCGCTGAAGGCGATCCGCGAGCTTTCGCCAGCCGACTGCAGATCGTTGACGAAATCACCGGCAATCTGGTTGAAGGTGTAATCGAAGGTCCGCTCATACGGCGCGTTACGCTGCGAATTGGCATAGCTGCCGCGGACGTTCAGACGCAGCCTGTCGAACTTCATTTCCCCGACGAACTGGGTATTGAACAGCTGGCGTTCGAACCAGGTGGTCCGGCTGCGGTTGATCAACCGGGTATCGGATACGCGCGCATCAAAGCCCTCGCGGATCGAGGCATCCTTCAAAGTGTCGCGAATGAACAGGTTGGTGAGCTTGAACTTGTGCTCGCCGACATCGGCGGTGAGGCCGAACAGGCCATTGACCACGATCCGGTTTTCCGTCGTGAGGTAGCGGAAATCGATGTCGGGCAGCAGCGTGTCGACGCCGTTGATCGGAACGATGCCCTGCGAGATCTGCTGAATACCACCACGCGTACGCCAGGTGTTGTTGATCCCAGCGGCGCCCACGACCCCGATGTTGACGTCGCCGACCAGAAAGCTGGTGGCGCCGCTGAGCTGTCCAGAAAAGTTGACCGGAATGTCGTTGTTGCGCTGGATCAGCGTGGTGTTGGCGTTGGCAAGGCTGGCGGTGAGATCGCGGATTTCGCTTGCCGAGAAATTGGTGCCTGTGGTGATCGGATTGCCCGACGCAAAGGCGTCAGCCAGCCCGCGCGGCAGGCTGCGGGCGCCATTGTCAAACCCGGTGAAATCGGTCGAGGAGCCGAAATAGGTATAGCCCAGCTGGCCCGTGGTAACCGTGTCGCCGCCGACACCGAATTCGATCTTGAAGAACGGATCGCGGGTCACCGATTTGGTGGTCAGGTTGATGGCACCGCCGCCGAATTCGCCCGGATAATCGACCGAGTAGCTCTTCTGAATGGTAGTCGAGGCGATGACGCTGGTGGGGAAGATATCGAGCGGCACCGTGCGGCGCAGCGGATCGGGCGATGTCAGCGGCGATCCGTTGAGCAGTGCCAGCGAATAGCGCTCACCCAGGCCGCGGACGAACACGAAGCGCCCACCGACGACGCTCAGGCCGGTCACCCGCTGCAGCGATCCGGCGATGTCGCCATCTGCGGTACGCGCGATATCGGCTTCGGAAAGGACCGACAGCACTTCGGCGGTGGCCCGGATCGGGTTGGGAATGAAACGCCCCCGAACCACGATCTCGCTGTTGCCGCCGGCGCCGGGACCCGAGATTTCAATCTCTTCCTGTTCGGCTTCGTTGATCGGCGTATCCGCGCCGCCCGGGTTCTGCGTGACAGGAGCTTCTTGCGCAAAGGCGGCAGGCGAAACAAGCGCCGAGCTGATCATCAGCGAAGCAGCGAACGAAAGCGGCGTCAATTTCGCCATGGGTCCCTCCAAGAATTCATCAAAAAGGGGCGGCGGCGCTTTTCGCCGCCGCCCCGAAACCGGTCAGCGGTTTACAATCAGGCAGTCGGGATGACTGGCACGTTGGTGCACAGCGGGGTGCTGCTGTACAATCCGCAGGTCCATCCCTGGAACCGGGTGTCGGCTGCATCGCGAACGGCACCGATATAGGGCACGTTGACGTAGTAGCTGTTGATCGCGGCGACGTTGAACGCGGGGCGAGCCGTCTCATTGGCGCCGTTGATGAAGATCGCCGACAGCGTCGAGGTGCCGTTGGTCACGTTGTTCGATCCAGCGGTGAACAGCGCCAGCTGGGTCGCCTCGGGCACGTTGCCGTTGGTGCGAACCGGGCTGGGGCAGCTCATGAACACCGATTCAAAGCGCGGCGGACCGGCTTTGTCGGTGGCCGGATTGGCGGCACCCACCGTCACCAGGCTGCGTGCGTCGAAGCAGGTGCCGACACCGGTGAAGATGCTGTTGAAGGCCGAGAAGTCCATGCCGCCACGGATCATCACCGCAGCTTCGTCCTGTGCAGGGCGGATCGAGACGAAGGTGGCGTTCGACATCGACCAGTTGGTGCGCGGCTGCGCATCTTCGTTGCCGTTCGAGTCGCCCTCGATCACGTGGTTGGCGCCATTGGCCTGAATGCCGAGCAGGAACTGATTGAAGCCCTTGTAGCCCAGATCCATGTCGAAGGTGTCATCGTCATTGCCCAGGCCGACGAGGTTGCGTCCGTTGACGCGACCGCCGAACCATTCGATGCCATCGTCCGAGCTGTTGTAGACCTGGATGTTCTCGAAGAACGTGCCCGAGCCGACGCCGGCCAGCGTGATGCCGTTCAGCTCGTTGCCGGGCTGGATTTCGAAGCCGGAGAACCGGATCTGCAGGAAGGACATGCGACCGCTGTTGTCGGTCGGCACCGGGCCGCCATAATTGGCGTTGGTGCCTTCGACCACGCCCGAGCAATCCGTGCGGGTGCCGCCGGGGTTGGTCGGAGCGCCGGTGGCGCAATCAGACAGCGGCGCGCGGCCGAGAATGACCAGACCGCCCCAAAGACCCTTGGAGGTTGCGGTGGCGGTGCCTTCGATGTTGGCACGCGCGGTCATGATGATCGGCTGGGTCGCGGTGCCTTCGGCAAAAAGCTGCGAACCACGGTTGATCAACAGGAAGTCCGAACCCGACGATCCGAAGAAGGTCACGCCCGGCTCGATGGTCAGGATTGCGGCCGTGCCGGTGCTGGCGGTTGGACCGACGTCCGTACCCACCTGAACGCGGCCGGAGAACGAATAGATGGTGCCAGCGCGACGGGGAATGACCAGATTGCTCAAGATGGTGCCGGAAAGCTGGCAGTTGCGGACGACTGCGCCACCGCCCATCGTGATGGTGCCGACATTGGCGGTGCCGCTGGGGCAATCGGCAGCAGGGCCGGTCGGCGTGGGGGTCGGGGTCGGGGTTGGCGTGGGGGTCGGCGTCGGCGTGGGGGTTGGCGTCGGTGCGGGGACAACGATGACACCTTCACCAGGCGAGGCAACGTCGTCCGCGCCGCAGGCGGTAACTACCATGGCCGCAGCCGAAGCCATCAGGACCGAACGAATACGTGCATTAAGCATCTTTGAATCTCCGCAAATCAAGACAGGCGTTGCTGTCGGCTTTTCAGGAACGAAGCGGAGATGAGCTGATTCCACCCCCTGGAACGCCGTTCGAAGGGGCAGATAGGCAGGCAAGATGAACCTGCGGCGCTATTTCAATGACAGTAGCGCGACAGCAATATGACGATTTGGAGTCTTATATGACAGCCATGGGTCAACTGCCCGAAAGCTGTCTCTAAAGTATTGTTCTAAATATGGTTTTCGACAGTCTCTTTGGCAGACAAGTCGGCGCGAGCGTGCTCCGGATGCCCGCTGGCGCCGTGCGGGACTTCGCAATACCGTTGCGAAGTGGCAATTGTGCCACAGGCGCCCGCTCTACCCATGCAAAAGCCCGGCCGAAACGAATTCAGCCGGGCCTTGCGAGCGATCGATATTGATGTGCTGGTTCAGCGGCTGGCATAACCCTGATCAAGACGGCGCAATGCGTGGCGCGCGGCAACCCGGCTGTCCATGATGCGGCCATCCGACAGGATGATGTCGAACGATGACGGAGCGCTGATCGCGGCCTGATAATGCGCGCGCGCGTTGGCCGTGTCGCCCATCTTGGCATAGGCCAGGCCCATGTTGATCAACCTTGCGGGATCGCGGCGGGCAGCCGGTGAAACCTGTTTTTCTGCGGCCTGCATCTGTTCGAGCGCGACCGGGTAATTGCCCTGCAGCAGCGCGGCATAGCCAAGCGTGCCTGCGTCATAGCCGATTTCACTCGCCGCCGCCCGGTTCTGCACAGGCTGGGCAAAGCCAGGCGCAGCCATCCCGAGGGCGGCCACAGCCGCGATTGCGATAACTTTGGTGTTCATGTCATCTGGTCCTTTCTCAACGTGACAGATGGAATGCTATGCCTATGTGACACCCAATGCAATATCTTTGTCACAAACATTACGCTTAAATGTCATATTTCTGTAATTTACAAAATGTGGGCAGATTTCCGGCCACCGTCACACGCACGACACATGACTTGATCATCACCCGCACGCGCTGTCCGATCCGGACAGAACATTACCGGGGAGAGGACGTGCCATGACGATGAGGATCGATCGCAGACTGCTGATCAAGGGTGGCACGATCGGGCTTGCCGCGCTCGCCATCCCCGGCGCGGCGCAGGCGCTGCTTTCCGGTCGCGGTTTTACGCATGGGGTCGCCAGCGGTGAGCCTTCGGGCGATTCGGTGCTGCTGTGGACGCGTTTCGTCGCCGACAGCGATACCCGGCTGACCGCAGAGCTATCCCCCTCTCCCGATTTCACCCGGCCTGTCGCCGGCGGATCGGTGACCGCCAGCGGCGCGCGCGACCATATCGCCAAGCTGACCGTGTCAGGCCTGAAGCCCGACAGCTGGTATTACTATCGCTTCATCGCCGCCGACGGCAGCACCTCGCCGGTCGGGCGTACCCGCACGCTCCCGGTTGGCGAGACGACCGCTTTCAACATCGGCGTGTTCTCCTGCTCGAACCTGCCCTTCGGCTGGTTCAACGGCTATGCCCATGCTGCCGCGCGCAACGACATCGATCTGGCCGTCCATACCGGCGATTACCTCTATGAATACGGTCTGGACGTATACCCGACGCTCAGCCAGGCGGTCCCCGGCCGCAGCGTCCAGCCCGACCACGAAATGGTGACTCTGGCCGATTACCGGCTGCGCTATGCCAGCTATCGGCTCGATGCCGATCTGCAGCGGCTGCATCAGGTGGTGCCGATGATCGCGATGTGGGACGACCACGAGATCGCCAACGATGCGTATCGCGACGGCGCGCAGAATCACCAGAGCGCGACCGAGGGCGACTATATGGTTCGTCGCCGGATCGCCGAGCAGGTCTATCGCGAGTGGATGCCGGTTGCCGATCTGGCGCCTGCCGATACCCTCTGGAAAAGCTACCAGATCGGCGACCTCGCCACGCTGATCCGCACCGAAAGCCGCTTGTCGGGACGCGACAAGCCAGCCGAGCTGGGCGAAGCCCTGGCCGGGCGCGCTGACATGGCCGCCGCCCTGGCAAGTTTCCGTGATGGCACATGGGTCGATCCCGATCGCCGCATGCTGGGCGAGGATCAGGCGCGCTGGCTTGGGGATCAGTTCAAGGCTTCCAAGGCGGCGGGTACGCGCTGGCAGGTCTGGGCGCAGCAGTGCGTGATGGGGTCGATGAAACTGCCGCTGGAAACCGCAGACTGGGTGCCCAAGGATGCCCCTGCGATCGTGCGGACGCGGTCGGCCGCCGGGATTGCCGCGAGCAAGGCCGGACTGCCGTTCAACATGGACGCATGGGATGGCTATCCCGTCCAGCGCGAGGCATTGCTCAAGTCCGCGCAAGCTGCAGATGCCGATCTGGTCGTGCTCTCGGGCGACAGCCACAACGCATGGGGTTTTGATCTCGATGCCGACGGCAAGCCCGCCGGTGTCGAGTTTGCAGGTCATGCGATCAGTTCGCCAGGGTTCGAAGCTTATGCACCGACGATTGCACCGGACGATGTTGCAGGCGCACTGGTCCGCGCCAACCCCCAGCTCAAATGGGCTGACACCAGTTCGCGCGGCTATATGACGCTGTCCCTGACGCAGCAGAGCGCCACCGCGCACTGGCACAAGCTGCGCACGATACGCGAGCGCAGCACCGATCTTGCCGGGTCGACCAGCCTCAGCGTTGTGCCCGGTCGGCGGACCATCGCCATGCCTGGCTGACGGCGAAGGCGCTTTCCTGGAGGCGGCGTGGATCGACCGCAGTACGCCGTTGGTCGATTGTGACCTAACGTCTGCCGAAAAGCTTTGCCCGCACATCAGACACGTCTTAGGTTGGTGCCATCGTCGCAACCCGCTGTCATGGCTGGAAATTGCGGCCGCCCGCCATCCGGGCTCAGCTGACTTTACGGGAGCAATTCATGATCAAATCGATTCTGCTGGCATCGGCAGCGCTCGTCGCGCTGACGACCGCTCCGGCACAGGCCCATGGCACCACCGCCGACGGTCCCGACATCGACCTGCTGATCCAGGGCGAAGCCACTGGGGATGCCCCCATGACCGGCACCCCCGATGCCGAGGGCATCACCACCACCGCGCGCGACTATTGGGGCACCTGGGGCGTCGACACCACCGTGATGAACCCGGCGGTCAAGCCGGGCGACGACTTCTATGCCTATGTCAACGGCAAGTGGCTCGACAGCTTCCAGATCCCAGCCGATCGCGGCCGTTATGGCGCGTTCACCCTGCTCGCCGAAAAGTCCGAGCAGCGCGTGCGCAAGATTATCGACGAGCTCGCCGCAACGAAGCCCGACCCGTCGACCGGCGCCGGCAAGGTGGCGGCATTCTATAACGCCTATCTCGACACCGCCGCGATCGATGCGGCCGGCCTTGCCCCTGCCCAGCCCTATCTCGACAAGATCAAGGCGGCAAAAACCCGTGAAGACCTGGCGAAGCTGTTCGGCACGCCCGGTTTCCGCAGCCCCGTGGCCGGCTTTGTCGATATCGATTCCAAGCAGACCGACACCTATATCTTTCAGGTAACCCAGGCAGGCCTGGGCCTGCCCGACCGCGATTATTATCTGGTCGACAGCGAGGCGAACCTGAAGATCCGCGAAGGATACATGACCTATCTGACCTTCCTGATGGGCAAGGCCGGATATGCCGACCCTGCGGCCACCGCCAAGACGGTGTACGACCTGGAAAAGGCGATGGCGGCCGAGCATTGGGATCGCGCCGTCGGTCGCAACCGCAACCTCACCTACAACAAGCTGTCCAAGGCCGAGATGGTGGCGCTGGGCGGCGGTTTCCCGGTCCAAAGCTTCCTGCAGGCGATCAGCGTCGACGGGCAGCAGGAATTCATCGTCCGTCAAGTGACCCCGACGGCCGAGGAACTGGCTGCCGAAAACATGACGGCGGAGCAGGCGGCAAAGCTTGGCGGCGGCATCCCCGGCCTGTTCAGGCTGGCCAACACCGCGCCGATTGCAGCGTGGCAGGCTTGGCTGACCGCCGGTTTCCTCTCGAGCAACGCCAGCGTGCTGCCTTCGGACATCGATAACGCCAACTTCGCCTTCTACGGCACGGTGCTGGGCGGTCAGGAAAAGCAGCGCGAGCGCTGGCAGCGCGGCGTCGGGGCTGTCGAAGGCACGATGGGTGAAATCGTCGGCAAGATCTATGCAGACCGCTATTTCCCCCCCGAGAACATGGCGGCGATGAACGAGCTGGTCGAAAACCTGCGCAAGGCGATGGCCGCCAACCTGGTCGAGATCGACTGGATGGGCGAGGCCACCAAGGTCGAGGCACGCGAGAAGCTGGCCAAGTTCATGCCCAAGATCGGCTATACCGAAAAGTTCGAAACCTATGACAGCCTGAACATCACACCCGGCAAGGCGCTCGACAACGTCATCGCGGCCACGACATGGGGCTACAAGGACAACATCGCGAAACTGGGCAAGCCGATCGACAAAACCGAATGGTTTATGCTGCCGCAGACGGTGAACGCCTATTACTCGCCGCCGCGCAACGAGATCGTCTTCCCCGCCGCGATCCTGCAGCCGCCATTCTTCAACCTCTCGGCGGACCCGGCGGTGAACTATGGCGCGATCGGCGGCGTCATCGGGCACGAAATGGGCCATGGCTTCGACGATCAGGGCTCCAAGTCGGATGGCGACGGCATGCTGCGCGACTGGTGGACGCCTGAGGATCAGGCCAACTTCAAGAAGCTGACCAGCGCGCTGGTGGCGCAATACGGCGCGCTCTGCCCGCTCGACGACGGCAAGACCTGCGTCAACGGAGCGCTGACCCTGGGCGAGAACATCGGCGATGTCGGCGGTCTGTCGATGGCCTACCGTGCCTACAAGATCCATCTCGATGGCAAGGAAGACAAGGTGATCGACGGGTTCACCGGAGACCAGCGCTTCTTCATGGCCTGGGCACAGGTGTGGCGCAACAAATCGCGCGAACAGCAGCTGCGCCAGCAGCTGCAGACCGATACCCACTCGCCGCCGAATTACCGCGCCAACGGCACCGTGCGCAACTTCGACGAATGGTACAAGGCGTTCGATATCAAGCCTGGCGATGCGCTCTATCTGCCGCCGGAAGAGCGCATCCGCATCTGGTAACGGACGCAGCGCAAGACGAGCATGCAAAAGGGGCGCTGTCATTGCCGTGACAGCGCCCCGAACTTTTGGCGATCTCGCTCTTTAACTCGACGAGGTCGGCGCTCAGTGCGTTCTGAGCTTGCCGAAATGCGTCTCGAGCAGCGCCTGCATCTTGTCGGCGGCATCGCGAAGCGCAGATTCTGCCTGGCCCGCGTTGCCTTTGACCGTGACCGGCTTGCCGCCCTCGGGACGCGCCTCGAGCGTGCAGACAATATCGTCGCTGCCGCCGCGCGGACCGTTGACGTCTGCCAGATGGATTTCCACCCGGCTCAGCCGGCTAGAAAAGCGGTTCAGCCGCGAAACGACGATCTCTTCGGCCTGTGCGGCCAAGGCCTCGTCGCCGGTGATGCGGTTGTCGGTGTTAAACTGGATCAGCATGAAGCTTACCTGACCTTTCTGGAGCGTTCGAGGACGGGGCGGTGCCCTTCGGCATCCAGCGCACCCATCGGCGGATTGTGACTGCTCGGCTCGCTGATGCGACCGGTGCCGGCCGTATCGGTCTGCCGATCGAGATACTCCGCATCGTCAGGATTTTCGCCCTGCTGCTTGAGGTTCAGCGCGTTTTCAGACAGCTCGGTCTGGTCTGGCGCAGGCGGCGCTTTTTCGGTTTTCTTGGTCATGTGACACTAACGCACTGAGCCCATTGGAGGTTCCTCTGCCGTCGTGCTGCGAGAGGCGGCAGCGGTGCGGGCCAAAGCCCTCCCCCTTGGTGGGGGAAGGTTGGGTGGTGGTGATCTCTCCGGATTGCGCGAACGGTGCGACGCCGTGCCGTGGGCATTAGGCCGCACCATCACCCTCACCGCTGCAACCAGGCAGCAAGCTGCCAAGTTTCGCTGCCGCTCCCATCAAGGGAGAGGCGGCGCGCGGTCGCCGTTAGCGCGCCGCAGTCTCGGTTGGGCGGGTCGTCATGGTCGGGTTGCTGACACGCCAGATGATGCCCGCCACGTCGTCGGTCACCAGCAGTGCGCCACGCGCATCGATGGTGACATCGGTGGGACGGCCGCGGGCGGATCCATTGTCGCTCAGGAAGCCGGTGAGCACGTCGACCGGCAGCCCGCCGGTGACTTCGTTCTGGGCGTTGCGGGTGACGGCAGGGCGACCGTCTTGACCAAACGGCACGAACACGACCTTGTAGCCCGACGCCGGCTTGCGGTTCCACGATCCGTGCAGCGCGACGAACGCGCCGTTGGCGAATTTGCCGCCGAGCGTCGCGTTGCTGGCAAAGGTCAGTCCCAGAGGCGCGACATGGCTGCCCAACGCGTAATCAGGCCGGCGGGTGTATTCGCGCAGTTCCTGACGGCGCGGCTCGACGCGGAAATCCTCGTAGCCGCCCCAATAGTTCCACGGCCAGCCAAAGTGCATCCCTGCCTCGACCCTGGTCAGATAATCGGGGACCAGATCCGAGCCCAGCATGTCGCGCTCGTTGACCACAGTCCAAAGTGCGTCGGTGGTCGGCTCCCAGGCGAGGCCCACGGGATTGCGCAGGCCAACCGCGAAGTTCCGCGCCTTGCCGGTGGCAAGGTTGATCTCGATGATCCGCGCGCGTCCCCTTTCGACCTCCAAACCCTTTTCGGCGATGTTGGTGGCAGAGCCGATCGCGACATACAGCCGGGTACCATCGGCATTGGCGAGCAGATTGCGGGTCCAGTGGTTGTTGGGCTTGGCTGCGGGCATATCGATGATCTTGCGCCCAGCGCCCGAGATTTTCACCTGGCCGGGGGTATAGGGATAAGCCATCACCGCATCGGTGTTGGCGACGTACAGCGTCTCGCCGACCAGCGCCATGCCATAAGGCGAGTTCAGCCCTTCGAGCAGCACCGTCTTCGATTCGGCCCTGCCATCGCCATCGGCATCGCGCAGCAGCGAGATGCGGTTGGCCGACGGAACCCCTGCACCCGCCTTGTTCATCAGCATCCGCATGATGAAGCCCTCGATACCCTTGTTCTCGCGCGGCGGGCTGTTGGTTTCGGCGACAAGCACGTCGCCGTTGGGCAGCACCAGCATCGAGCGGGGATGGTCGAGTTCGTCGGCAAAACGGACGACCGAAAGCCCCTCGGCCGCGACGGGCGCTTCATTCGCACGCCAGACATCGACCTCGGCGACGTTGATCGTCGGGAAGGTTTCCTTGCGCGGCGGCAGGATCGTCGGCGACGGACCGCTCACCGCCGCAATATCGAGCTCGGCGGTGTCGCCGCTCAGGAAATACCAACCTGCCCCGCCGACGATGGCGGTGGTCAGGCCCAGAAAGATGAGGATGTTGCGTGCTTTGTTGGTCATGCCCAACGAATTAGGGGGCGCAGCCTTTGCGCGCAAGCGGGTTCACCCGGTATAATCGGGCAGCGAATGGAATGCGGTCTTGAGCGCGTCGCTCCACTGGTCGGCGATCAGGTTGTAATACGGATCGCTCCCCAGAATACGGCGGTTGCGTCCGGCAAAGCTGTTCGATGCATAGATTTGCAGATCGAGCGGAAGATCGACAGAGAGGTTGGCCTTGATCGTCGAATCGAACGACACCATCAGCAGCTTGATCGCATCGTTGAACGACATGTCGCGGTCATAGGCGCGGACCAGGATGGGCCGGCCGTATTTGGTTTCGCCGATCTGGAAGAACGGCGTGTCGTCGCCCGCCTCGATGAAGTTGCCTTCGGGATAGACCAGGAACAATTTGGGATCCATGCCCTGGATCTGCCCGCCGACGATCATCGATGCGCTGAACGAGGAGGTCGCTGTTTCGCCAGCAATAGACCTCGTCCGCAGGATTTCATCGCGCAGCGCCTCGCCGATCAGCCGCGCGACCTGGAACATCGTCGGCGCTTCCATGATCGAAGGCTTGCGCTCGTGCGGTACCTTGGTGCGCTCTTCGAGCACGCTGATCACGCCCTGGGTGGTCGCCAGATTGCCCGCCGTCATCACCGTGATGTAGCGGTCGCCCGGCTTTTCCCAGGTGAACATCTTCTTGAACACGCTGATGTTATCGACACCAGAATTGGTGCGGGTGTCCGACATGAACACCAGTCCCTTGTCCAGGCGCATCCCGACGCAATATGTCATAGGAGCGGCCTCCCCCTTTGCTCTCATGTGGTTTATAAGGGGCCAAGCGCAACTAACGGTCAAGCGCGAATGCCGCCCTGACCGCAATGTCTGTGCAAAAAGCTGTTATTGCTGCGCGTGAACCTGTTGCACCGTCAACGTGACATTCATCGCCTCGTTCCCCTTGCCGAAGGTAATTCCTCCGATCGGGGCGGCTTCGCGATAGTCCAGTCCGGTGGCGACGCGGACATATCGCTCGTCGGGCGAATAGCCGTTGGAGACGTCGAAGCCGATCCAGCCGAGCCCATCGACATGCACCTCGGCCCAGCCATGCCCGGCATCCTGATCGATCCTGTCGTTCATCAGCAGATAGCCGCTGACATACCGTGCGGGGTAGCCCAGCATCCGGGCCAATGCGATGAACAGATGGGCGTGGTCCTGACAGACGCCGTGCCCGGCATTCAGCGCCTCTTCCGCCGTTGTGGTCGCGCCGGTCTGGCCGACCTCATAGGCTACCCCGCTGCGTACCAGCTCTGACAGGGCATGCAGCCGTGGAACATCGCTATCGGCCGCGCCGGGGTCGTCGAACTGCCGCAGCAGCTTGCGGATCGCGGGCCCGGGCCGGGTGAACGGCGTTTCGGTACAGAAATACCACAACGGCGCCGACCCGCCATGCTGGCCGACCATCCCTGCGTGATCGCTGGTCTCGACTTCACCCTCGCAATGGATGATGACCTCGTGCTGGTGCGGGTTGAAGCTGAACAATTCGACATGGTTGTTGTGGTGATCGATATAATCGACCTGCTTCGAGCCGCCCTCGACCTGCGTCTTCCAGCGCACCACGCGCTGCCCGGCGGAATCCTTCGGAATCATCCGCAGCCGCTGCAGGGCATAGGGCATAGGGCTGTCGTAATTATAGGATGTTCGGTGAACGATATGCAGACGCATGAGTGACCCGTAACCCTTCGTGACCTGACCGCCCCCCGCCAGGAACTAAATACACCAGAAACTACATGTAAAAGCGGAATTCCTGCTCGATCCTTGCAGAAATGGCGTTGTTGCGCTTGATGAAATCCTGAATGAACTGGTGCAGGCCGTTGTCGACGATCATGTCGATATTCGCCGTCTCCAGATCCCGCCGCAGCGCGCAGGCAAGTGCCAGGCTTTCGCCGTCGGTGCCGTATTCGCGTGAGATCGCCTCGAGCGCGCTCGCCATCCGGCCCGCGCAGAACGACAGCGAACGCGGCATCACCTGATCGAGGATCATGAACTGGGCGATGTTGCGCGGATTGGTTTCGCCCGGGTTCAGCCAGCGGAACGCGCGATAGGCCGAGACCGAGCGCAAAATCGTCTCCCACTGCACGTTGTCGAGGCTCGAGCCGACATAGGACAGCGAGGGCAGCAGCACGTAGTATTTGACGTCGAGAATGCGCGCGGTGCTGTCCGCGCGCTCGACGAACGCGCCCAGCTGCGCGAAGAAATAGATGTCGTTGCGCATCATGGTGCCGCTCTGCGCGCCGCGCACCAGTGCGCTTTGCTGGCGGATGAGGCTGAGCACATCGGGAAGATCATTGTCCGAAATCTGAGTGCGCAGCCCCTCCTTCAGCGTCATCCAGCACTCGTTGATCGCCTCCCACACCTCGCGGGTCAGCGCGGTACGGACCAGACGGGCGTTGTTGCGCGCGCTCTCGATCACCGACAAAACGCTCGAGGGGTTGGTCTTGTCGCGCAGCAGGAAGTTGATGACGCTCGATCCGTCGACCTTGTCGTAGCGCTGGGCATAGGCCCGGCGCACGCCTGCGGTGGTTAGCACCGATCCCCATTCGTCCTCGGCGGCTTCCGAGCGGGTCAGCGCGATACGGAAGCCCGCATCGACCAGCCGGGCGATATTTTCGCTGCGCTCGAGATAGCGCTGCATCCAGAACAGGCCGCCTGCGGTTTTGCCCAGCATCAGCGGGCTCCTTGTGGCGTGAGCGCGCGCGTCATTCGTCGAGCACCCAGCTGTCCTTGGTGCCGCCACCCTGGCTTGAATTGACCACCAACGACCCTTTTTTCAGCGCCACCCGGGTAAGCCCGCCCGGCGTGATGTCGATACCATTCGGCGAGACGAGCACGAACGGGCGCAGATCGACATGACGCGGGGCCAGCCCCTGGCGCGTCATGATCGGCACGGTCGACAGCGACAGCGTGGGCTGGGCGATATAGTTGCCGGGCCGCGCCTTCAGTTTGTCGCGGAACGCGGCAAGCTCGCGCCGGTTGGCCGCAGGCCCGACGAGCATGCCATAGCCGCCCGATCCATGGACTTCCTTGACCACGAGCTCGCTCAGATGCTCGAGCACATAGGCAAGCGAGTCCGCTTCGGAACAGCGCCAGGTCGGCACATTCTCCAGGATCGCCTTTTCGCCGGTGTAGAATTCGATGATCGCAGGCATGTAGCTGTACAGCGCCTTGTCATCCGAGATGCCGGTGCCGGGCGCATTCGCGATGGTGATGCCGCCTGCGCGGTAGACATCCATGATCCCGGGAACGCCCAGCGCCGATTCCGGGCGGAAAGTCAGCGGATCGAGATAATCGTCGTCGACCCGGCGATAGAGCACGTCGATCGCGCGGTACCCTTGCGTGGTGCGCATCGCGACGCGCCCGTCAATGACGCGCAAATCATGCCCCTCGACCAGTTCGGCGCCCATCTGGTCGGCCAGAAAGCTGTGCTCGAAATAGGCGCTGTTGTGGATGCCCGGCGTCAGCACCGCGATCTCGGGCGATCCGTTGCACGCGCGCGGCGCGCTGGCAGCCAGCGAGCGGCGCAATTTGCGGGGATAATCGGAAACCTCGCGCACCTTGTTCTTGCGGAACAGCTCCGGGAACATGTGCAGCATCGTCTCGCGGTTCTCGAGCATGTACGACACGCCCGACGGGGTGCGTGCATTATCCTCGAGCACATAGAACTGGTCGGGACCGGTGCGCACGATATCGACGCCGATGATGTGGGTATAGATGCCGCCAGGCGGGTCCATCCCGATCATCTGCGGCAGATAGGCGTCGTTCTTGGCGATCAGCTCGATCGGAATGCGGCCCGCGCGCAGGATCTCCTGCCGGTGGTAGATGTCGTAAAGAAACGCGTTGATCGCGCGCACCCGCTGCTCGATCCCGCGGCTGAGGCGGGCCCATTCGCGGCCGGAGATGATGCGCGGCACGATGTCGAACGGGATCAGACGTTCGCTGGCTTCCTCCTCGCCATAGACCGCGAAGGTGATGCCGGTGCGACGGAAGAATTTTTCGGCGTCGCGCGCCTTGATCCGCAATCTGCCGGCGTCCTGCGCGCTGTACCAGGCACAAAACTCGTCATAGGGCGCGCGCACCGAACCATCGGCCCGAAGCATCTCGTCAAAGTGCGGTGTGTCCCCTGTCATTGACACAAGATGTGACAGCTATTGTGCACTGCCGCAAGGCTGGAAATGCACGGATTGCACCTGTTCTGCCAGTGCCACCTCGGGACGGGTGAACTTGCCATAGCGGGCCATTGCGTGTGTATTGCGCGCCGACCATGTGGAAGGACGACACAGCTTGAAGACAATGACAGGTTTCGCGCTCGCAGCAGTGCTGCTGCTGGCAGGCTGCGGCCCCGCCGAAAAGAGCGCCGATGATGCTGCAACGGCCCCGATTCCCGAATCGCGGCCCGATGCGGTGAACGACCGCTTTGCCCGGCTGGCACTGACCTGCGTCCACAAGGAATACCCCAACAAGATCTCGCACGTGATGAACGATGCCGACGACGCGCGAACCCCAAGCGCGCTGACCCCGGCGTTCTATGGTTGTTTCGATTGGCACAGCTCGGTCCACGGTCACTGGCTGCTGGTACGCATCCTCAAGACCGATCCGCAGTCGCCGATGAACCCTGCGATCCTCGCCGCGCTCGACCGCAGCTTCACCCAAAGCAATATCGCCGCCGAGCTCGCCTATCTCGATGGCGAGGGCCGCAAGGGGTTCGAGCGGCCTTATGGCACTGCGTGGCTGCTGCAACTGGTCGCCGAACTCGACGAAAGCGATGACCCGAAGCTGAAAGCCTGGCGCGAGACGTTGCGCCCACTCGAGGAGCGGATCGTCGCCGAAACGCAGGAATGGCTGCCCAAGCTTGCCTATCCGATCCGGCTGGGCACCCACAACCAGAGCGCCTTCGCGTTCGGCCTGATGATCGACTATGCGCGGCAGGTGGGCAATACGGCGTTCGAAAGGCAACTCGCCGACAAGACGCTGGAATTCCACGGGGCTGACGTGAACTGCCCTCTTGCCTATGAGCCATCGGGCGAGGATTTCCTCTCGCCCTGCCTGATGGAAGCAGACCTGATGCGCCGGGTGATGCCGCAGGCGGACTATGCCGCGTGGTTGGCTAAGTTCCTGCCACAGATTCCGGCGGATGGCTCGGGCGGGTGGCTCAAGCCCGGCGAGGTGCGCGACCCCACCGATGGCAAGCTCGTCCACCTCGACGGCGTGAATCTCTCCCGTGCATGGGCGATGGAAGGCATCGCCAGCGCGCTAGCGACGGGGGATGCGCGGGTTCCTGCGCTACTGGCGGCATCGAAAGCGCACGCCACCAGCGGGCTCGCTGCGGTCAGCGCCGACAATTACGAGGGCAGCCACTGGCTCGGCAGCTTTGCGACGTATCTGACGACAAGGCGGGGAATTGCCGCGCGGTAAGTCAGCGCGCAACCCGGTCTCCTGCGAAGACAGGAGCCCATCTCGTGGCAGATGCAACGGCTCAAGAGCTCAGGAGATGGGCCCCTGCCTTCGCAGGGGACCGGTAAATGCTAAATCCCCCGCCAATACTTAAAGCCGTTCTCCGCCGAACGCCGGAGCCCAGGAGTCGGATTACACTGCAACCGCCCTGGACCCCGGCGTTCGCCGGGGAACTAGAAGTCTGTCACTCCACCGTCAGCTCGAGCTGCCCGTCGCCGTCCTCGACCTTGACCGTCGAGCCGTCGGGAATCTCGCCGCGCAGCAGTTTGTCCGCGAGCGCGTCCTGCAGGTAGCGCTGAATCGCGCGCTTCAAGGGACGCGCACCGTAGACCGGATCATAGCCGACCCGGCCCAGCCATTTCTTGGCGCTCTCCGACAGGTCGATGGTGATCTTGCGATCCTTGAGCAGCCGGGCGACGCGCGCGACCTGGATGTCGACGATCGGCGCCATATGCTCCTCGCCCAGACGGTGGAACAGGATGATCTCGTCAAGCCGGTTGAGGAATTCGGGGCGGAAATGGCCGCGCACGATTTCCATCACCTGCGGTTCGACATCCTTGACCTTCTGGTCCTCGGTCATCCCGGCGAGGTACTGGCTGCCGAGGTTCGAGGTCAGGATAATCAGCGTGTTCGAGAAATCGACCGTACGGCCCTGACCATCGGTCAGACGGCCATCGTCCAGCACCTGCAGCAGCACGTTGAACACATCGGGGTGCGCCTTTTCGACCTCGTCGAATAGCACCACCTGATAGGGCCGCCGCCGCACTGCCTCGGTCAGCACGCCGCCTTCCTCATATCCGACATAGCCCGGAGGCGCGCCGATCAGCCGCGCGACCGCATGCTTTTCCATGAACTCGCTCATGTCGATGCGGACCATCGCGTTGTCGTCATCGAACAGGAACCCCGCGAGCGCCCGCGTCAGCTCGGTCTTGCCGACACCCGTGGGGCCGAGGAACAGGAAGCTGCCCAACGGCCGGTTGGGGTCCTGCAGACCCGCGCGCGAACGCCGCACCGCCTTGGCGACGGCCTCGACCGCCGCGGCCTGGCCGATCACCCGCTTGCCGATATGCTCTTCCATCGCCAGCAGCTTCTCGCGCTCACCCGCAAGCATCCGCTCCATCGGGATGCCGGTCCACTTGCTGACCACCGCGGCGATATCGTCCTCGGTCACTTCCTCGCGCAGCATCGCGCCTTCGGTGAAGGTCGCAGCTTCCTCGATCTTGCGCTCGAGTTCGGGGATGCGCCCGTAGGACAGCTCGCCAGCGCGCGCGAGGTCTCCATTGCGCTGCGCCTGCTCGAGTTCGATGCGCAGGGCATCAAGCTCTTCCTTGAGCCGCGCTTCGGCGTTGATCTTGTCCTTCTCGCCCTGCCATCGCGTCGTCAGTTCCGCCGACTGCTGCTCGAGATCGGCCAGATCCTTCTGCAGCGTGACCAGCCGATCCTTCGACGCGGAATCGCTCTCGCGGCTCAACGCCGAGGCTTCGATCTTGAGCTGGATGATCTTGCGGTCGAGCCCTTCGATTTCCTCAGGCTTGCTCTCGACCTCCATGCGGATGCGGCTTGCGGCCTCGTCCATCAGGTCGATCGCCTTGTCGGGCAGGAAGCGGTCCGAGATATAGCGGTTGGACAGCGTCGCAGCGGCAACCAGCGCGTTGTCGGTGATCCGCACGCCGTGGTGCAGCTCGTACTTTTCCTTCAAGCCGCGAAGGATCGAGATCGTGTCCTCGACATTGGGCTCGCCGACGAACACCGGCTGGAACCGCCGCTGCAGCGCGGGGTCCTTCTCGACGTGCTTCTGGTACTCGTCGAGCGTCGTCGCGCCGATGCAGTGCAGCTCACCGCGCGCCAATGCGGGCTTGAGCAGGTTCGAGGCGTCCATCGCGCCCTCGCCTTTGCCTGCGCCCACCAGCGTGTGCATTTCGTCGATGAACAGGATGATCTCGCCGTCGGCGCCCTTGACCTCGTCGAGCACCGCCTTCAGCCGCTCCTCGAACTCGCCGCGATACTTCGCGCCCGCGATCAGCGAGCCCATGTCGAGCGACATCAGACGGCGGTCCTTTAGGGAATCGGGCACGTCGCCATTGGCGATGCGCAGCGCCAGCCCTTCGGCGATCGCGGTCTTGCCGACGCCGGGCTCGCCGATCAGCACGGGATTGTTTTTGGTCCGCCGCGCGAGGATCTGCACCGTGCGGCGGATTTCCTCATCGCGCCCGATCACCGGATCGAGCTTGCCCTCGCGCGCCGCCTCGGTGAGGTCGCGGGCGTATTTCTTCATCGCTTCGTAGCTCTCCTCGGCGCTGGCCGAATCCGCCGAGCGGCCACCGCGCAACGTCTCGATCGCGGTGTTGAGTGCTTCAGGGATCACGCCGGCCTTGGCCAGTGCGTCGCCCGCCTTGGTCCCCTTGGCGAGCGCGAGCGCGAGCAGCAGGCGCTCGACGGTGACGAAGCTGTCGCCCGACTTGGTCGCGACCTGTTCGGCGCTGTCGAGCAGCCGCACCGCGTCATTGTCCAGACCCGGCGTCTGCTGCGCCCCGCCGCCCGAGACGGCGGGCACCTTGGCGAGCAGCGCATCGACTTCCTGCACCGCAACCGGTGCATTACCGCCAGCGCGCTGGATGAGACCAGCCGCCATGCCCTCTGTGTCTTCAAGCAGCGCCTTGAGGATATGTTCGGGACTGATCCGCTGGTGGCTCATGCGGATCGCCACGGTCTGCGCCGACTGCAGGAAACCCTTGGCGCGATCGGTAAATTTTTCGAGGTTCATGGGAGTGTCTCCGCCCTATCTGTGCCCTTGCCAAGCAGACATAGTGTTGCATCTTTGCAACGCAAGGGGTGCAGATGGCACATGCTGCGTCTTACGATAAATTCGCTACGATCAGCCCTGCCCTGCCTGCCTGAGCAGTTGTCGCGCGCGCGACAAATGCGGGCGATCGAGCATGCCGCCTTCATGGCCAATCGCGCCGGCGCCGGGGTTGGCGGCAAACAGATCGACGATCATCTGCGCGTGCGCTAGCTCTTCGTCGCCAGGCGTGAATGCGGCGTTGATCACATCGACCTGGGCCGGGTGTATGGCCAGCATCCCGGCAAAGCCATCGCGGCGGACCTGCTCGGCGCGCGCCTTCAGGCCATCGAGATCGCGAAAATCCGCCTGGATCGTCTCGATGGCGGCAACGCCCGCGCTGGCCGCCCCGAGAAGGCACAGGCTGCGCGCGAGTTCGTAAGTAAAGCGATAGCTGCCATCGGGATTGCGGTTGGCGGCCGCCCCGATCGAATCGGCCAGGTCCTCCGCTCCCCAGCTCATCGCGACGAGACGCGGCGCACCCTTGTAGCTGCCGGTGTGAAACATCGATTCGGCGGTTTCGGTGACCAGGGCGATCACCGGGGTCGATCCTTGCGCGATGCCATTTGCGACCTCAAGCGCCGACAGGTAATGGTCGAGCACCTCGACATCGCGTCGGCCGCTCGCCTTGGGCAGCATGATGCCGCCCGGGCATGCCGGCATGATCGCTACGAGGTCTGCGAGCGTATGCGGACCATCGAGCGGGTTCACCCGCACCCACAGCCGCTCGCGGCGCTCCGTCTGGCTGGCGAGCATCGCCTGGACCATTGTGCGTGCCACCGGCTTGTTTTCGGTCGTCACGGCGTCTTCAAGATCGAGCAGCACGATATCGGCCGCGCCATCGATGGCCTTGGCCATTTTCCTCTCGCTGTCGCCGGGTGCAAACAACCACGATCGCATGGGGCAGGACGGCATTGATGTTGCGGCTATTGGCGGCATGAGAATTTCCTATCCACGACAGGCCAGACCGGCCTTTCAGGTGCCTTTTACCGCCGATCGGGCCCCATGCAATCACCCGACGGCAGAGCCGATCATCAACCACGGTGCAGACACTGTGCCCTGTTCCGTCAATAATTTAGTATACAGTCGTGCATCCGCCAGTTTTTCGGAGGGATCGCAGGTGTATACTTGCAACACATGCGTAAAACTCCGCCTCTCCCCCAAAAGTTGGGGTAGTAAGCTGATGGCGAGACTGCAAGAAGAGAGGAACAAACAAGCCATCAATGTCGCGTGATTTACCGATCCGGTTTCACGCGCAGAAAGACGGCAAACGGTCGCGCGACTTTACAAAGGGGAAAGCACGTGAAATCGTTGGCGAGAGATAATTCCGCGCGCTCCGCGTCGGCCTGGCACCGGCCGACCAGACCCGACGGGGCGCACCCGGATTCAAAGCTGGGCGATGCAGATCGCAGGATGCGGCTGATCCTGCAGGAACAGCAGGCGAGCCGCTTGCGGTCGTCCTGCTTTGCCGGTCTCAAGCTGCGCAATCCCGCCTGGGACATGCTGGTCGCCTTGCTGGCGGCCAAGCGCAATGGCTCGCAGCTTTCCATGAGCGACCTGTGCCTGATGTGCGACGCCCCTGAAAGCACCGCGCTGCGGTTGATCCACCAGTTGCGTGAAAAGGGTTACGCGGAGATGGTCCCGGATCGCTCGGACCGCAGGCGCACCCGGGTGTCGCTGACCAGCATGGGCGAGATGGAGTTCGACAGCTATCTGGACAAACTCGATCAGGTTTGAATCCAATCTCGTCGGCTATCACCAATTTTACGACAATTTAACCGTTCTCGGATATTCCTCAGTCATGTGAGGATGAAAACGCTATGTCGTTCGGAAAAAAAGGCTTGATATCCTCTGGAACTCCGCAGACCCCGCAAGTCGACGGGACGCATGCCCATCGCGAGCCGCGGGTTCATCGCCTGATGAAGGTGACGGTGTTCCACGAGCGCTTCGGCAGCGCTGACGCGGTCATCCGCGATATTTCCTCGGGCGGTCTGGGTGGTCGCTGCAGCGCACGATTGCTGCCGGGCGATGTAATCGAGATCGACAAGCCCGGGCTTGGGCGGTTCGAGGCCGAGGTGCGCTGGTTGCGCAATGGCCAGTTCGGGGCGCAGCTGACATCGGATCTCAAAATCGACACCCAGGCGCTCGACAACCTGGGATTCAGCGAGAAGAGCTGGGACACGCAGGTCAACAAGCCGCTGGAACACCACGTTTTCACGCGCTTCAGGCCGATGCAAAGCACCTACAGGCCAGCAATATCGACGCCCCGCCGCGATCGCTGACCGCGATCGCTCCGGGCTGAACAAGTGCCCCGCCTCTGGCGCCTGCCAGAGACGAGGCATATGTTCATGGCGGATCAGTCGAAGCGAAGGCTTTTGACCGTCTTCACGCCGGCCAGCTGGCACAGCTTCCACAGCACCGGTTCCGCCGGAGCACCATCGAGCGACAGCAGCAGCACAGCCTCACCACCGCCGCGCGATTCACGGCGGCCCAGGTGGAAGGTCGCGATGTTGACATTGGCCTCGCCCAGAGTCGAACCCAGACGTCCGATAAAGCCAGGCTCGTCGCGGTTGACGATGTAAAGCATGTGTCCGGCCAGATCGGCCTCGATCTTGATGCCATAGATCTCAACCAGACGCGGCGTGGCGTTACCGAACAGCGTACCGGCAACCGAGCGCTCGCCGTCCTCGGTCTCCACCGATACCCGCACCAATGTGTGGTAATCGCCCTCGCGGTCGTGCCGCACCTCGCGCACGTCGAGCCCGCGATCCTTGGCCAGGAACGGCGCGTTGACCATGTTCACCGAGCTGCTGAACGCGCGCATAAAGCCTGCGAGCACGGCTGCCGTGATCGGGCGCATATCGAGTTCTGCCGCTGCACCTTCGACCTCGATCGCGATGCTCTTGACGCGGTCGCTCTCGAGCTGCCCGACGAGCAGACCCAGATTGGTGGCAAGCGCCATATAGGGCTTGAGCTTGGGCGCCTGTTCAGCGGACAGGCTGGGCATGTTGAGCGCGTTGGTGACGCCGCCCTTGACCAGATAATCCGCCATCTGCTCGGCAACCTGGATCGCGACATTGACCTGCGCTTCGCTGGTCGATGCGCCCAGATGCGGGGTCGAGACGAAGTTGGGCGTGCCGAACAATGGGCTGTCGGTGGCGGGCTCGGTGGCGAACACGTCGAGCGCGGCGCCTGCGACATGCCCCGAATCGAGCGCCTCCTTGAGCGCCGCCTCGTCGATCAGGCCGCCACGCGCGCAATTGATGATGCGCACGCCCTTCTTGGTCTTGGCGAGCGCTTCCTTGCTCAGGATGTTGCGGGTCTGGTCGGTCAGCGGGGTGTGCAGCGTGATGAAATCGGCACGTGCCAGCAGATCGTCGAGCGTCACCTTTTCGATGCCCAGTTCCACCGCGCGCTCGGGCGTCAGGAACGGATCGAACGCGACGACCTTCATCTTGAGGCCCAGCGCGCGATCGGCAACGATCGAACCGATGTTGCCCGCACCGATCAGACCCAGCGTCTTGGCGGTCAGTTCAACCCCCATGAAGCGGTTCTTCTCCCACTTGCCCGCCTGGGTCGAGGCATCGGCCTCGGGCAGCTGGCGCGCGAGCGCGAACATCAGCGCAATCGCATGCTCGGCGGTGGTGATCGAGTTGCCGAACGGGGTGTTCATCACGACCACGCCCTTGGCCGATGCGGCAGGGATATCGACATTGTCGACGCCGATCCCGGCACGGCCGACAACCTTGAGGTTGGTCGCAGCGTCCAGGATCGCCTTGGTCACCTTGGTCGAGGAGCGGATCGCAAGGCCGTCATACTGGCCGATGATCCCGGCGAGCTCTTCGGGCGTCTGGCCGGTGATGACATCGACTTCACATCCACGCTCGCGAAAAATCTGCGCGGCTTTGGGGTCCATTTTGTCGGAAATGAGAACTTTAGGCATGGTAATCTCCCTCTCCCCTTCAGGGGAGAGGGCCGGGGAGAGGGGAATGGCCTCAATACCCGGCCCTATTGTTGAATTTTGAATGAAGGTTTGCCCCTCTCCCAACCCTCTCCCCTGAAGGGGAGAGGGCTAGAATGATCAGGCAGTCAGCTCGGCGTAAGCCCAGTCGAGCCACGGCCCGAGCGCCTCGATATCGGCGGTGTCGACCGTCGCGCCGCACCAGATCCGCAGCCCCGGAGGCGCATCGCGGTACCCGGCGATGTCGAAGGCCGCGCCCTCCTTTTCGAGCAGCCCGGCGAACGCCTTGATGAACGCTTCGTCCGCACCCTCGACCGTCAGGCAGACGCTGGTGGTCGAGCGGGTCGCCGGATCGGGCGCGAGATGGCCCAGCCATGGGCGCGCCTGAACGATGGCGTCCAGAGCTGCGGCGTTGGCATCGCTGCGGGCAATCATGCCTTCAGCGCCACCGATCGACTTGCCCCACTCGAGCGCGAAGATAGCGTCTTCGACCGCGAGCATCGAGGGGGTGTTGATCGTCTCGCCCTTGAACACGCCTTCGGCGAGTTTGCCCTTGGACACCAGTCGGAACACCTTGGGCAGCGGCCATTCGGGCGTATAGGTCTCGAGCCGTTCGACCGCACGGGGGCCCAGGATCAGCACGCCGTGCGCGCCTTCGCCGCCGAGCACTTTCTGCCAGCTGAAGGTGGCGACATCGATCTTGTCCCAGGGCAGATCATAAGCGAACACCGCGCTCGTCGCATCGGCGAAGCTCAGGCCTTCGCGGTCTTCGGCAATCCAGTCGCCATTGGGGACGCGTGCGCCCGAGGTGGTGCCGTTCCAGGTGAACAGCACGTCGTTCGACCAGTCCACTGCGTTCAGATCGGGCACATGGCCGTAATCGGCGCGCAAAATGGTGGGATCGAGCTTGAGCTGCTTGACCGCGTCGGTGACCCAGCCCTCGCCGAAGCTTTCCCAGGCCATCGCGGTGACCGGCCGGGCGCCCAGCATCGTCCACATCGCCATTTCATAGGCGCCGGTGTCCGATCCGGGCACGATGCCGATGCGGTGGGTGTCGGGGAGCTTGAGCAGCTCGCGCATCAGGTCGATGCAATATTGCAGACGCGCCTTGCCGATCTTCGATCGATGCGAGCGGCCCATGGATTCGGTGGAAAGCGCTTGCGGCGTCCAGCCCGGAGGCTTGGCGCAGGGGCCGGATGAGAAATGCGGCCGTGCAGGCTTGGTATCAGGTTTTGCGGCGAGCACTGCGGTGCTCGCGCCAACGGTATCAGTCATGTCAGTCTCTCCTTACAGAGAGCACGCGCGGCGTTGGGACCGCGTGGCCCGTCGACGGCACTAGGGGTGTTTCGCGTATTACGCAATCACCAATCGCCGGACGGACATATTCAGGCGCCGTCCGGTGCAACAAAACACCGGACGGCGAGCCGATCACTTCTTGAAAATTACCTTGCCACGCTGCGAAACCAGCAGCTTTTCCATCGTTACGGGATGGAAATAGGCTTCGACATTCTGCCCCTCGGGGGTGACGCCATAAACTTCGTAGCAGCCGCCATCGACCTTGGACTTCTTGACCGTCCAGCCGTCCTTCTTGAGCTGCGCCTCGAGCGCGGTGCGGCTCTTCCAGCTGCTCTGCGGACCCGAGTCGCACTTCATCTTGCCGGTGGCAGATGCATCCGGGCTGCCGGCGAACTGCATGGCGGTGGCGGCGGCAATGGCCAGCATGGCCTGCGAAAATTTCATAAACGTCCCTCTTCTCTTGGCGTCAATGCGTGGTTGCCGGTGTGTCACGGCGCGCTGAACGCCGCTTGAACATAAGGACGAGTCGGGCAGTTTCCAGGAGAAGCAGCGGAACAAAATGCATCGCCATCGCCTTCCATTCACCATCGACATAAACCCAGTGGAGCGCGATCAGCAATGCCGCGAGATAGACAAGCCGCTGCAGCCGCTTCCAGTTGCGGCGCAAGGCACGCTGCGAAGCATTGTTGCTGGTCAGCGCCATCGCGACGAAGATCAGTATCGCTGCATAGCCCGTCCAGATGCTGAAGATCACCGCCTCTTCGACGATCTGCCGCCAGCTGCCCATATCGTAGAGATAGAAGCCCAGATGCAGCAGGCCATAGCCGCAGGCCGCAACGCCCAGGGCACGGCGACGTGCCAGCAACCAGTCGAGCCATCCCCGCCGGCCCAGCACCGCGCGCAACGGAGATATCATCATCGCCACGATCATCAACCGGACCGAAAACTCGCCGCTTGGGTGGATAAGGTCGAACGCCGTCACGGGGTCGCCGACAAAGCCTGCCAGCATCGCGATGCCCGGGAGGGCCAGGATCAACCAGAAAAACTGGGGTATCTTCACGATTCGCAGCATCGCGGACCTTCGGTGTTTGGTGCGGAAATGCGCCTGCGCCATCGCTAGCCCGCTCACCACAGCCGCGCAATGCCATGGTTTGGATCCTTACCCGCCTGTTAACCATGGTCGGCACGGCAGGGTTAAAGTTCGTCCGTTATAACTGCCTCATGATCGATAGCGCCCTTCCCTCCAGCACGCCCCCGGGTACGCTGCCGCCGTGCACCGCACCGGGCAGCAGCGTGGACGGCCTGGCTGCGTCGGAAACGTCGCCCCGCCCGCCTGCCGCGACCCATCACCGCACTGCGGTCCACAAGCCCGACCCTCGCTTTCAACCGACGATCGGCTCGTCCGAAGTACAGCGTATGGCGCTCGTCGCTGCGCTGTCGGTGATCATCGCCGGATGCAGCATGGTGCCCGATGGCCGCGGTCTTTCGCGCGGTGTCGCCCCGCAACAGGCCCGCGTCCAGCAGCCTGCGGCCCTGCCCGCCCCGCCCGCAGCCGATACCCGCCAGTGCATCAGCGCGCTTTCCAAGGCGCAGGTCCGCTTCACCCCGGTGCCCGACCAAACTTTTGGTGCAGGGTGTTCGCAGCTCGGCAGCGTGCGCCTCTCCACGATCGCGCTGACAGATGCGCCGCGCGGGCTGGACGAGCTGGCGATCACCAACATCGGTCCGGTCCGCTGCGAACTGGCACAGCGGTTTGCCGGCTGGGCCCAGTTCGGCATCGCCCGCGCGGCCGAACAGATGCTCGGCAGTCCGCTGGTCAGGATCGAGACGATGGGCAGCTATTCATGCCGAACCATTGCCGGCTCGGCCAAGCTGTCGCAGCACGCCCATGCCAATGCGATCGACATCGCAGCTTTCGTGCTCGCCGATGGCCGCAGGATCAGCGTCAAACAGGGATGGAACGGCGGGGACAATCAGGAGCGCGCCTTTCTGCGCACCATCCACTCCAGCGCCTGCAAGCGATTCGGCACGGTGCTAGGTCCGGACTACAATGCGGCGCATCACGACCACCTGCATGTCGATATGAGCGGCCAAGGCTATTGCCGATAGCGTCATCGCCCCTTAATTGCGGGCGATGACCAAGAAAGAATTGACCGAGCCGCGCTTTCGCCGCGCCGATGAAGATGCCCGCACCGCCGAAGCTGCAGTGCACGACACCCCACAAACGCGGGATCCGGCCTATCGCCTGGCCTTTGGCGACAGCGAATTCTTGCTGCGGCAAGAGCTTCGCCCGGTGCGCTTCCAGCTGGAACTGCTCAAGACCGAGATGCTGCTCGAGGAAGCGGGCATCGGCTCTACCCTCGTGATCTACGGTTCTGCGCGTATTCCTGCACCCGACAAGACCGAAGGTCTGGTCGAGGCCGCGCGCACGCCGGAGGAAAAGGTCGTCGCAGAGCGGCTGGTCGCCAAGTCCAAATATTACGAGGAAGCGCGCAGGCTGGCGCAGATCGCCAGCGAATGCGGCATCGAAGAGGACGGCAAGCGCCAGTTCGTCGTCTGCTCGGGCGGTGGCCCGTCGATCATGGAAGCCGCCAACCGCGGTGCGGCCGATGTCGGCAAGGAATCGGTGGGTCTCAACATCGTGCTCCCGCACGAACAGGCGCCCAACCGCTATGTCACCCCGCACCTGTCGTTCCAGTTCCACTATTTCGCGCTGCGCAAGATGCACTTCCTGCTGCGCGCGCGTGCGGTGGCAGTCTTCCCCGGCGGATTCGGCACCTTTGACGAGTTCTTCGAACTGCTGACGCTGATCCAGACCGGCAAGATGGCTCCGATCCCGATCATGCTGTTCGGCCGCGAATTCTGGAACCGCGTGGTGAACTTCGAGGCGCTCGCCGAAGAAGGGGTGATTTCACCCGGCAACCTTGAGCTGTTTCACTTCGTCGAGACCGCTGACGAGGCCTGGGCGCACATCGGGACGTTCTACGAACTGCCCTGCGACTGAGCGTTTCAGCCGCCCAGTTCGACGCTCCGCCGGGCTGCGGCCGCCATCGCCTCGGCCACCAGTCGTTCCAGCGAATCGTCGGCATCGAACACGTCGAGTGCGGCGCGGGTGGTGCCGCCGGGGCTGGCCACGCGTTCGGCAAGCTGCGCGGGCGCCTCTGACGACTGGTGTGCCAGCTCGGCCGAGCCGCGCACCATGGCAAGCGCAAAGCGTGCGGCCTGGTCCTCTGGCATGCCAAGCGCGACCGCGCCCTTGCCGAGCGCATCGATGAAGCGGAACAGATAGGCTGGCCCCGATCCGCTCAGCGCCGTCACCAGATGCATCTGCGATTCGTCCGCCAGCCACTCGGCGCTGCCCAGCATCGCGAACAGGGTTTCGAGCCGCTCACGCTCTGACGGCTGCAACGGCTCGGCATAGAGCGCGGTGACCGACTGCCCGATCCCGACCGCCATGTTGGGCATGACGCGGGCGATCGCGCCAACGTGCGGTACCGCCTTGCGAAGGCCGGCAATCTCGATTCCCGCCAGCATCGACACCAGCAGGGTGCCCGACAGATCAAACGGCGCAAGCTGCGGCGCGACATCGCCCAGCATCTGCGGCTTGATCCCCAGCAGCAGCCAATCGGGCGCGGCGAGGCTATTGTCGATGGCGGTCAGGTGACGCGCGCCTTCGGGCAGGTCACGCGGCGATGGGTCGACAATCGTCACGCTCGACGGGTCCAGCCCGCGCGCAAGCCATCCGCGCAGCATGGCCCCTGCCATGTTGCCCGAGCCTATCACCAGCAGCGATTGGGGGAATATGCCCGACACGAAAACCTCCGTTTGTCCCGAGCGAAGTCGAGGGACGTTTAGGGCAACCGTAGTGCATGCGTCCCTCGACTTCGCTCGGGAACGAGGGGAGGTTTGTTGGACTGTCAGTCCGGCCTCAAGCCTCGCCCTGGGTATCGATCAGCGCAGCGGCCAGCGCGTCCTGCGGGGTCTTGTCGCCCCACAGGATGAACTGGAACACCGGATAGAAGCGGTCGCATTCGTCGATTGCTGCCTCGACCGCAAGCTGCGCCTGGTCGAGCCCGAGCATCGCATCGCTGCCCAGCATCATGCCGTTGCGGTACAGCACCACGCCGCTGTTCGACCAGATGTCGAAATGGCCGAGCCAGAGCTGTTCGTTGATCAGAGCCAGCGCCTCGCAGATCACCGCGAACTTGGCGTCGGGAACGCGAATGTCGGGCATCGCGAGCAACTGCAGCACATTGTCCTCATGCCGCCAGATCGCGCGCAGCTGATAGCTGGTCCAGCTGCCCTTGACCTCGGTCAGCAGCTCGTCCTCGCCCACCATCTCGCACGGCCAGCCCCGCGCTTCGAACAGCGCGGCGAGCATGTCCACCGGGGCGGCTTCTTCCCGGTCCAGATCAAGCTGCTGTTCGTTCAAATGAATATCCTTTCGCGCCCGATGGCACGTCGTCAAATTGCCGGGATGCGGTGCTGCGCGCAATGGCTAGCCAGACCGCATCGCCGCGTGATGTGGCGAAGTCTGTTCAAAAACTGTGGATAACGGGGGGTTAAGCCGATGTCAGAGCGCAGGCCCTGACGTCTGGCTGGCCATCTTGGCCTCCAGCGCGTCCAGCCGGGCTTTCAGCGTTTCGCTTTCCTCGCGCGCCTTGCTCGCCATTTCCTTCACCGCCTCGAACTCTTCGCGGCTGACGAAATCAAGCCCGGCGATCCACTCGCGGGTGCGCTCGCGCGCGCTTTCGCCCGCCTCGCGGCTCATGCCTGCGACCGTTCCGGCCAGGCCGTTGATGAACTTTGCGAAATCGCCGCCAAATTCGGATTTGTTCTGCATGAAAGCCTCCATCGCAGGCGCATTGCGCCCCGGTTCAATTGTGATGCCATAGCATGTGGGTTGCGCCAGCACCAACCGCAAGCGCCTTTGATGCGGTCAGGGCGCTGGGGGGGCCAGCTGAATACGCTGGGAATCGCGCGGCACGACCAGATTTTCGGCATTGGGATTCAGTGTGTCGATCTGCTTGTTCAGCACAGCAGCAAAGCACAGCCACGCCAGATACGGCACCATCAGCCATGCGGCGAGCGGGCGTACCCTGCCGAAGACGATGGTGGTGATGAACGCCGCGACGAACACGGCGACCAGCAAGTAGAACGCGCCGGTGACCTGATGCATACCGAAGAAATAGATCGGCCAGGCAAGGTTCAACGCCAGCTGGACGAAGAACAGCAGCACCGCAAGCCCGCGCAGCCGCGCACCGCGCGCGGTGACCACGACGGTGATCGCCAGCCCCATCATCACGTACAGCACCGACCATGCTGCACCGAAGGCCCAGCCCGGTGGCTGTGCCGCGGGCTTCTGCAGCGCCTGGAACCAGCGATTGTCTTCGCCCGACCCGGAAAAATCGCTGACGCCAAAGCCGAGCAGCACGACCAATGGTACGAACAGCAACGCCCAGCGCAAAAAGCTGAGACGGAGCTGCATGGGCGAGGCGATTTCATTCATCGAAGCGAGGTCTCCTGCCCTTTTCAGGGGTTTACCCGTACTCGCATATCGGATTCGCTCGGACCGCGCCAGCGGGCTTTATTGTGCAAATGCGTACCGCTTCGGGTCAGCAATTGCCGCCCTTCTGCGCCGCGACCAGAAATTCGACGTTGCCGCTGGGCCCTGTAATCGGGCTTTGCGTCAGCCCGGCGACGGGCCAGTCGATGCTTTCGAGCCATTGCATCACCCGGTCGCACACCGCGCTGTGCAGCGCGGGATCGCGCACCACCCCGCCCTTGCCGATCTGGTCGCGCCCGACCTCGAACTGCGGCTTGATCAATGCGACCAGCCACGCGCCGGGCCGGGCGAAGGCCATCGGCACCGGCAGCACCTTGTCGAGCGCGATGAAGCTGGCATCGCACACCACGATGTCGATCGCCCGGGTGATGTGCGCATCGGTGATGATCCGCGCGCTGGTCTGTTCGTGCACGCTCACCCGGTCATCCTGCCGCAGCTTCCAAGCCAGCTGGTTGGTGCCGCTGTCCACCGCGAACACATGCGCCGCGCCGCGGGTCAGCAGCACATCGGTAAACCCGCCGGTGGACGAGCCGACGTCGATCGCGGTCATACCGGTGACATCAATGCCGAAATGGTCGAGCGCGTGCGCCAGCTTGATGCCGCCGCGCGACACCCAGGGATGATCGCGCCCGCGCACCTCGAGCGACGCATCGATTGCCAGCGTCTCGCCCGCCTTGGCCACCTTGCGCTCGCCCGCGAACACAAGCCCTGCCAGAATGAGCGCCTGCGCCCGCGCGCGGCTTTCCACCAGCCCGCGTTCGACCAGCAACTGGTCGACGCGCATCTTGGGCGTCTTGGCGGAAGGCTTTTTGTCAGATGCGGAAGGTGGGGGATGATCGGCCATGGGCCTTCGCCATACCGGCTGCGGCGCGCTTTTGCGAGCGGCAGATAGTGACGCCAAAAAAAATGAATTACAAGTCTTGCTGTGAGCCGCGCGATGATTCACAACAGGCGTGCAAGGTATACAGATCGTCACAAACGCGGGGTTTCCCGGGTTTTTGCGAATGGCCCTTCACTTGGTTTCAACATAGCGAAAGGAGGTGATCCGATGTCTCATGGTTCAGCAAAGGGGTCGGTCAAGTCCATTCGGAGTGTTCGCGGCTAACAGCCTTCTGCCCACTGGTCTGGGCAGGCGCTTGTTAAGCGCGAGATACACTCCGAAGGCGGCACTTCCGGCCGCTGACCATGTGATGGGCCGCGCAGGGGGCTGTGATCCCCGGCGGCCCCTCTCATATTTTCAGGTTTCACAACCTTGGTGACAGGCCTGTTCGAGTGTTACGAACGCCGCGCCCACATCCCACATCCCACACCCCGCAGCCATTATTTCGAAGCTTAGCTCGTATGTCGGGCACTGGCTATCGTCGTCACCCCCGCGAACGCGGGGGTCCCGCTACTGCGCTGACGTCGCGCAAAAAGCGTCATTCCCGCGTTCGCGGGAATGACGATGGTGGTGACCGAAACCCTCAACCCAGCTTCTGCGCGATCAGTGCCTTCAGATCGGCAGACGAGCGCGCGCCGAAGTGCGAGATAATCTCGGCTGCGGCGATTGCACCCATGCGCAAGGACGTTTCGATATCCTTGCCCTGCGCCTGTCCTGCGAGGAAACCGGCCGCGAACAGGTCGCCTGCGCCCGTGGTATCGACGACCTTGTCGATCGGCTCGGCAGCAACCGCAAAGCGCCTGCCTTCATGGACCGCGATCGCGCCGTTTTCGCTGCGCGTCACCACCAAAGTGGGCAGCTTGCCCGAGATCGCAGCGACGGCGGCATCGAAGTCATCGATCTGCGCGAGCGACTGGATCTCTGCCTCGTTGGCGAAGAGGATGTCGATCTGGCCCTTGTCGAGCAGGTCAAGGAAATCGCCGCGATGGCGGTCGATCACGAAGGCATCGGACAAAGTGAAGGCGACCTTGCGGCCTGCCGCGCGGGCGGCATCGATCGCGGCGCGCATCGCGGCGCGCGGCTCTTCAGGATCCCACAGATAGCCTTCCAGATACAGCACTGCAGCGTCCGCAATCATCTTGGCATCGAGCGCGCTGGCGGGAAGGAACTGCGATGCGCCCAGGAAGGTGTTCATCGTGCGTTGGCCATCGGGGGTGACCAGGATCAGGCAGCGCGCAGTCGGGGTCTCGCCCGCGCGCACCGGGGTCGCGTAATCGATGCCCAGCGCGCGGACATCGTGCGCAAACACTTCGCCGAGCTGGTCGTCGGCGACCTGGCCGATGAAGGCGCACTTGCAGCCCATGCCGGCAAGACCCGCCAGCGTGTTGGCAGCCGAACCGCCGCTGATTTCCTGCGCCGGGCCCATCGCTTCGTACAGCGAGGTTGCGCGATCGGCGTCGATCAGCATCATCCCGCCCTTGGTCAGCCCTTCCTTGGAAAGCAGGGCATCGTCGGCGGGGGCCATCACGTCGACAATGGCATTGCCGATGGCGAGAACGTCGAAACGGGGGTTGGTCATGTCGGGCTGGACTTTCTGTAGGCGCGTTCCATGGCTGGAGCAGCGCGGAATGTTGCCGCGCGGCCTATCGGCTTGGGCACACCGGTTCAAGCCCAATTGCGCGCGATTGACGCTGGCCAGGATTTGCCCGACAGCAATGGCATCATGCTGACCGCCTTCGTCAAGAGCCTGGGCCAATTGGGAGACCGCGCGATCCTGGCCGCGCTGGGGTGGACGTTGCTGTGCGCGGTGCTGATCTTCGGGCTGACCGGCTGGGCGCTTTGGCAGGGCCTGGCCTGGGCAACACAGCGGTATGGCGGCCCACTTGGCGCATATGCAGAATGGACCGGGGTGCTGGCGGCGATCATGACGATCCTGGCGTTCTGGTTCTGGTGGCGTGTGGTGGCGATCGCGGTGCTGCAGCTGTTTGCCGACCGGATCGTGATCGCGGTCGAACGCAAGCACTATCCGCAGGCTGCGGTGAGTGCGCGCGATCTGCCGCTCGGTCCCTCGTTGGCGATGGCGCTGCGCTCATTGGGCAGGGCGCTGCTGTACAACGCTCTCGCGTTGCCGTTTGCGCTGGTCCTGCTGTTCACCGGTGTTGGGGCACCGATGCTGTTTCTGGCGGTCAACGCGGTGCTTGTCGGGCGGGACCTGACCGAGATGGTGGCGGCGCGGCATCCGCATGCTTCGGCTCAGGCACAATCGCGGACCAGCCGTTTCGTGCTTGGGTTGATTGCCAACCTGCTGCTGCTCGTCCCCTTGGTCAATCTGCTTGCACCGATTATAGCCGCGGCAATGGCCACGCATCTTTTCCACCAGCGCAAGGCCATGGGGGCTTTGTCATGAACCGCATTTTCGCGATTGCCACGCTGACGCTGGGCCTGGCCGCCTGCGCCGCGCCGCAACAGGTCGTCGCTCCTTCGCGAACCGCCGTCCCTGCGCGCAGCACCACGCTGGATGGCAAGGGCCTGGAAGCCGTGCTCGGCAAGTCGGCGCGCGATCTTGAGCGGATGTTCGGTGCGCCACGGCTCGACGTGCGCGAATTCGATGCACGCAAGCTCCAGTTCGTCGGCAGCGCCTGCGTGCTCGACGCGTTTCTCTATCCCGAAGGCGCAGGCGGCGCGCAGGTGGTCACCTATATCGATGCCCGGCGCAGCGATGGGCAATCGGTCGACCGGGCCGCGTGCGTGGATGCGCTGCGGAAATAACGCGACGGTTGCGCGTACGTCCCTCGACTTCGCTCGGGACAAACGGAGGGGGGTATAGCAAGCCGTAATTGAGGACAGCACTACCTCTCCGAGTTCCCGAGCGAAGTCGAGGGACGTTGCGCGAAACCTGCGGTTGTGATTCCCCTCAAAACACCGCCTTGGGCGCCGCCTCCCCCATCATCGCGGCGCGCACCATCGGCACCGGGGGGCCGCCATAGGACAGGAACGCGTCGTGGAACGCCTTCCACGCATCGCGGCCGCCCTTGCCTGCGGTCCAGTCGGCGCGCAGCTTGCGGATCATCAATTTGCCCAGCGTGTAGTTGAGATATCCCGGATCATAGGTACCGCGAAGCGCCTGCTGGCGGGCGTTGCCTTCGTCGATAAAGCACTGCTCGCGGAACATCGCCAGCGACTGATCGACGGTCATCCCGCCGGTGTGCAGGCCGATCGCGGAGAGATAGCGGCAGTTGCGCAGCAGTGCGTTGGCAAGCTGGCCGATATGCGTCTCGGGATCGCCCTCGCCCAGCCCTGCTTCCCACATCATTTCCTCGGTGTAATGCGCCCAGCCCTCGGCATAGGCATAGCCGACGAACAGCCGCCCGAAGAACGACTTGGCGCGGTTGGCGTGGAGGAAATTGAGGAAGTGGCCGGGCCACACCTCGTGCACGCTTGTGAACAGCAGGTCCTTGCTCGGCGGGATATATTCGGCCTGCACTTCCGGCGCCCAGCTCGGGTCCGGCGGCGAGATATAATAGACCGAGGGCAGCCCTTTCTCATAGGGACCTGGAATATCGATATAGGCCGAGTTCTGCCGGTTGTAGGGCGGTGATTCTTCGACCTTGGCCTCTTCGGTGCCCGGGATCGAGACCAGATCCTTGTCGACCAGGAAGGCGCGCAGCTTCGGCAATTGCCGCCGTGCTTCAGCCACCGGTCCGTCCTCGGGCTTGTCGAGCGAAAGCTTGGCCATGCAGTCGGGCATCGTCGCGCCGGGGGCGAACTGCGCGCAAGCGGTCGCCAGCGCCTGCTGGTTGCGCCTGAGGTCGGCCTCGCCGATGGCCTTCAACTGTACGATCGGCAGATCGACCATCTCGGTACTCACCAGCATCTGCGCAAACAGGTCCGGCCCAAGGGCGTAGCCAACCCTTGCCGTCGCCTTTTCGGTGGTCAGCCAGTCTGCCAGCCCCTGCATCGCCTTGCTCGCATCGGCGGTGGCTGCCTCGAGATCGGCCTTGACCGCGGCGTCGCTGACATCGGCGAACGCGGCGCGCGCATCGCCGGTGAAGAAGGTGGCATAGCCGCCGAACGCATTGACGCCATAATCGATCGCATAAGGGTCGAGCGGGGTCTTCAGGTTGCTGCGAATCTGCTCGGCGGCCTTGGGAATGCCGCGCGCATAAGCGATAAACGCGCGCGCCCGGGTATCGACATCGGCATAAGGCCGCGTGACATAGACCGACGGGTCGAGCGTACCGGTATAGAATGCCGGGTTGCGGTGCGGCCAGTCCGCCTGCTTGAGCCAGAACAGTTCGCCGCGCACCACAGCGATCAGGTAACCACGCTCGAACTTGTGATCGTCTGCGAGCTTCGCGGGGTCCATTCCTTCGGCATCGGCCAGCGTCTTTTCGAGGAACGCGATCTGGTCGGCCAGCCCCTGTTCGGACCAGTCGGGCAGCTTGCCATCGAACTCGTGCCTGCCTTGATAGACCGCGAAATCGGGATTGCGCGGGAAATAGCCGGTCAGGAACGTGTCGACGAACTTGCCCCAGTCGGACGCGGTGTCGATGCCGGTGCTCTTTTCGGCTGCGGCGGGCTGATCAGACGGGGCAACGCTGCATGCGCTGGCCATCACGGCGAGCGATGCGGCAGCGAGAAGCGTTTTCGACCAGTGCATGCGCGACTCCAAATTCAAATCCTCCCCGAGCTTGTCTCGGGGAGGTGGCAGCCCGCAAGGGCTGACGGAGGGGTAGTTGCGCTGGCCTCAGGACAATGCCCCTCCACCATTCGCTGCGCGAACGGTCCCCCTCCCCGAGCAAGCTCAAGGAGGATTTCCTCAATGAATCATAGCTGACACCAACCCTCGCGCTTGGGAAGAGCCATTCTTTCGCAGCTGCACAACATCGATGCCACGCGCCTGCAAGTTCATCTTGCTTGCCGCCCGCATCTCGCTCGCCTACCGGACGGCATGGACTCACCGGCTGCTGCTCCCCACCCGTTCACCATCCCCAATTACCGCGCCTATTGGCTGACGCGGCTGGCATCGATGCTGGCGCTGTACTGCATGATGCTGATCGTCGGCTGGCAGGCGTACAACATCGCGCGCGAGACGATGGATATCGCGTCGAGCTCGGCGCGGCTGGGGATGATCGGCCTGCTGCAGTTCGCGCCGCTGTTCGTGCTGACCCCGCTGGTCGGCTGGATCGCCGACCGCATGGACCGGCGTTTCGTCGCGCGCACCGTCCTGCTGTGCCAGGCGGCGATCGCCGCGACGCTCGCATGGACCACCGCAAGCGGCCTGATCAGCCTGCCGATCCTGTACCTGATTGCCGCGCTGCTCGGCACGGCGCGCGCGTTTCTGGGACCGTCGCTGAGCGCGCTCGCCCCCAATCTCGTTCCCAAGGCATCGCTGCCCACCGCCATCGCGCTGTCTTCGATCGCCTGGCAATCGGGCATGCTGGTGGGTCCGGCAATGGCAGGGCCGCTCTACGCAATCCGCCCCGATCTGCCGTACATCGTCAGCGCATGCCTCTACACCGTTGCAGCGCTGGCGATGATGACGATCGGCCCGGTGCCCCGCACGATCATGGACAAGGGCAAGGGGCCGATCGCGCAGATCATCGACGGGATGGCCTATGTCGGGCAGAACAAGCTCGTGCTCGGAGTCATCACGCTCGATCTGTTCGCGGTGTTCCTGGCTGGTTCCACAGCGCTGCTGCCGGTGTTCGCGCGCGACATATTGCAGGTCGGCGAACAGGGGCTCTCGCTGCTGGCATCCGCGCCGGCTGCAGGCGCGGCGCTAGTCGCGCTTGTCTTCTCGTTCCGCCCGATCCGCACCAATGTCGGCAACAAGATGCTCGCCAGCGTCTTCCTGTTCGGCGTGGTCACGATCGTCTTCGGGCTCAGCAAGATTCTGATCGTCTCGATGGCCTGCCTGTTCATCGCGGGCGCCGCCGACATGTTCAGCGTCTATGTCCGCCAGTCGCTGATCCAGCTCAACACGCCCGACGACAAGCGCGGCCGCGTTTCTGCGGTGTCGCTGCTCACCGTTTCGGCGTCGAACGAGCTCGGCGACGCGTTCTCGGGAATGCTCGCATGGCTGATTGGCCCTGTCGCTGCAGTTGTCGCGGGCGGCGGCGGTGCTATAGTGATCACAGCGCTTTGGGCCCGGCTGTTTCCGCAGATCGGTGCCGCGCGCAGCTTTGATCCTACGGAGGAAGAAGCGCATCCTCAACTTCAGCCCCAATCCAGTGCGCCACACCCCACGGCGCCCTCTGCAGGAGAGACCAAGTCATGATCGCATCGAGCATATTGGAAACCATCGGCAAGACCCCGCATGTCCGCGTCAACCGCCTGTTCGGCGAGGCGAACGTGTGGATCAAGTCGGAACGCAGCAACCCCGGCGGATCGATCAAGGATCGCATTGCGCTCGCGATGATCGAGGCAGCCGAGGCAGACGGTTCGCTCCAGCCCGGCGGCACGATCATCGAGCCGACATCGGGCAACACCGGCGTAGGCCTGGCGATGGTCGCCGCAGTCAAGGGCTACAGGCTGGTTCTGGTGATGCCCGAAAGCATGTCGATCGAGCGTCGGCGGCTGATGCTGGCCTATGGCGCGACGTTCGACCTTACCCCGCGTGAAAAAGGCATGAAGGGCGCGATCGAGCGCGCGCAGGAACTGGTCGATCAGACCCCCGGGTCCTGGATGCCGCAGCAGTTCGAAAATCCTGCCAACATCGCGGTCCATGTCCGCACCACCGCGCTCGAGATCCTCGCGGATTTCGCCGACCAGCCTCTCGATGCGATCATCACCGGCGTGGGAACCGGCGGCCACATCACCGGTTGCGCCGAGGAATTGAAGAAGCACTGGCCCAGCCTCAAGGTTTTCGCAGTGGAACCGACGCTGTCGCCGGTGATCTCTGGCGGCCAACCCGGCCCGCACCCGATCCAGGGCATCGGTGCAGGGTTCATCCCCGGCAATCTGCACACCAAGCTGATCGACGGGGTGATCCAGGTCGATCCGGCCGACGCCAAGGTCATGGCGCGCCGCTCTGCGAGCGAGGAAGGCATGCTGGTGGGCATATCTTCGGGTGCGACATTGGCTGCGATCGCGCAGAAATTGCCCGAGCTCGGCAAGGACGCGCGGGTGCTGGGCTTCAATTACGACACCGGCGAGCGCTACCTGTCGGTGCCCGATTTCCTGCCGGAGTAAGGCTAGCGCCCGAGCATGCAAATTCATCGTCACCCCCGCGTTCGCGGGGGTGACGAGGTCTGGTGCTACCGGACGCAAAAAGGCCGGGAGATTGCTCTCCCGGCCCTTCGCTTGCGACCCTTGCGGGTTTTGATAATTCAGCGGCTTCCATTGGATCAGCCTTGTCGGGCTGGCCGTCGCCATTGGTATCCCAAGCGTCAGCCGTGCCGTCGCCGTTGCGATCCCAGGCGTCCATCACACCGTCGCCATTCGAGTCCATCGTGGCGGGCGGAACCTGGCTTGAGGTTGCCGGGGCATCGATCGCCGGGCCGTCCATCGTGGTGCCAGCCGGCACTTCGGTGGTGCCAACGGGCGCTTCAGGGGTCATTTCCTGTGCCATTGCGGGGGTAACTGCCAGCGCACCGGCAGCGATCAGAGTTCCAAAAATTGCGTTCTTCATGAGTTCTACTCCTCGTGGTGCGACCCCTTAGGGAGGGGCCTGAGATATTGCGGAGGGCCATCTTCGCTCCGCAGCATCAACGGCGAGAGGGGGCAGGCGTTCCACGGCAGAAACGCGGCCAGCGACGCTGATTCCAAGGTTCCCGCAAGTCAGCGCAATTACCTCACGATTCAGCGCGACGAACCCATGCGAACTGCGTCGATCCGGTTCGCGTCAGCGATAAAAAAATCGCATCAATTCATCGCAAATCAACAAAAAGGGGCACTTCCGGTATCCGAAAGTGCCCCCGATACTGTTGTATTGGCTATTTTTGCAGTCAAGCCGCAGCAAAAAGCTCAGGCTCGAGTGCCATGATCGCTTCCGATCCCGCCTCGATCTTGCGACGCAGGGCGCCAGCGTCCGGCATCACCCGCTCGGCGAAGTAGCGCGCGGTCTTGAGCTTGGTCTCATAGAACACCGCGTTGCCGCTGCCCGCATCGAGCGCGGCAATCGAAGCGCGCATCATCCGCAGCCACATCAGGCCGAGTGCGACGATGCCCATCATGTGCATATAGCTGTGCGCGCCCGCGCCGACATTGTTGGGGTTGGCCATGCCGTTCTGCATGAACCACATGGTCGCGGCCTTCAGCTCGCCCGCTGCCTTTTCGAGGCGGCTGGCGAAATCGGCGAGGCGTTCGTCGCCCTTGGCTTCGGCGCATTCGCTGTCGAGGATGCCGAAGAAGGTCTGCACCGCGCGGCCACCGTTCTGGGCAAGCTTGCGGCCGACCAGATCCATCGCCTGCACGCCATTGGTGCCTTCGTAGATCATCGCGATGCGGGCATCGCGGACATACTGCTCCATGCCCCATTCGGCGATATAGCCGTGGCCGCCATAGACCTGCTGCATGTTGGTTGCGATCTCATAGCCCTTGTCGGTGCCGTATCCCTTGATCACCGGGGTCAGCAGGCTGATGATGTCGTCGGCGGCGACGCGCTCTTCCTCGGTCTGCGCCTTGTGCGTCAGGTCGACCTGCAGGCCGCCCCACAGGATCAACGCGCGCAGGCCCTCGTTGATCGCCTTGGCTTCCATCAGCATGCGGCGGACATCGGGGTGCACGAACAGCGTGTCGGCCTTTTCATTGGCATCCTGCGCACCGGTCAGTGCGCGGCCCTGACGGCGGTCGCCGGCATATTGCACCGCGTTCTGGTACGACACTTCGCCCATCGACAGGCCCTGCCCGCCGACGCCGAGCCGCGCAGCGTTCATCATGATGAACATCGCGGCCAGGCCCTTGTTCTCCTCGCCCACCAGATATCCGGTCGCGCCGTCATAGTTCATGACGCAGGTCGAGTTGCCGTGGATGCCCATCTTGTGCTCGATCGAGCCGCACGACACCGCGTTGCGCTCGCCCAGTGAGCCATCGTCATTGACGAGAAACTTCGGGACAATGAACAGCGAGATGCCCTTGACGCTGTCGGGCGCGTCGGGGGTCTTGGCGAGCACCAGATGGATGATGTTCTCGGTCAGGTCGTGCTCGCCCGACGAGATGAAGATCTTGGTGCCGGTGATCGCATAGGCGCCGCCGGGCTGCGGCACCGCCTTGGTGCGGATGAGGCCCAGATCCGTGCCGCACTGCGGCTCGGTGAGGTTCATCGTGCCGCTCCACTTGCCGCTGATCATGTTGGGCGCGAACTTTTCCTTCTGCTCCTGGCTGCCCTTGGCGAGGATCGCCGAGACCGCGCCATGGGTCAGGCCCGGGTACATCGCGAACGCCATGTTGCTCGACGACATGAACTCTTCGAACGCGATGCCGACGACATGCGGCATGCCCTGCCCGCCGAACTCTTCGGGCGCAGCCAGCGTGCCCCAGCCAGCTTCGCAATACTGCTCGTATGCAGCCTTGAAGCCCTCGGGGGTCGTCACAGTGCCGTCCGCGTGGCGGGTACAGCCCTGGAGGTCACCAACCTGGTTGAGCGGAAACAAAACTTCCTCGACGAACTTGCCGGCCTCTTCGAGCACAGCGGACAGCACGTCGGGCGCGGCATTATCGAAGCCCGGGAGGTTCGAATATTTCTCGATACCGAGAACCTCGGTCAGGATGAACTGGGTGTCGCGCACGGGGGCGGTGTACTTGGGCATGTCAATGTCCTCTTTAACAATGGCGATCAGTGGTTCGAGCCAGTTGGGCCCGATCGGGGCGTGGTCCGTGAGGCAACCGCCCGCTAAAGTGGTGGCCGGTCCGGCCCGACCGTCAGGTTCAAACCCTCAGGTCCGATATCTTAAGCGAGGTCTTCACGGTCAACCCGCTCGACCATCTTCACGAACTGCGAAAGCTCTTGGATCGAGCTTTCAAGGTCCTTCTTCTGCTTGCGCATCAGCGCAATGCGTTCCTTGCAGCGCTGCAGGGTGACCCGGCGCTGCTCGCGCCTGCCGTCACCAATGTCGTACAGATCGATCATCTCGCGGATTTCGCCGAGGCTGAAGCCCACGTTCTTGGCGCGCATGATCCAGGCGAGCCGCGCACGGTCGCGCTTGGAATAGACGCGGGTCAACCCCTTGCGCTCGGGCGCGATCAGGCCTTCGTCCTCGTAGAACCGCAGCGCGCGCGCGGTCACGCCGAATTCATCCGACAGATCGGAGATGGTATAGCTGTCCCGATTGTGCAGATCGGGCGTATCGATGCGGCCAAGTGTCGAACGGTCGTGCATGGCGCAATGGCTACATTCCCTTGACGTAAACGTCAAGCCCAATCAGCCGCTGCAGAGCCGATCAAGCGAACGCCCGCGTGCTGCGGCGGCGGCGTCATCGCCTGGCTCGATCAGCGAGAACGACGCGCCGGCCAGGCTCGCACGGCCGCTGCATGCGGCAAGGCACCCTGCAGGCAGGCTGCCGGGCAAGGCCAGGCCGTTGCCATCGAACCGGGCGCTGAATCTGCACCCCGAAACTGCGCTGCCCTTGCCGCTGCGATCAAGGCTGATCGTGGCCTGCTCGCCCGACAGGGTCGCGGTGCCCTGCGCCTCGCACTGGCTCGCTCCGCCAAAGCTGACGGCCACGCCGACAGCATAGCCTTTGCGCCGGTCGCCGCGCGCGCAAAAGGCATCGCTGCCCGTGCCGGCGGTATCGGCAAAGCTTCCCGCCAGATCGATGTCCTGCGGATCGGCAAGGACGCCTGCCTCGATCGCCGCAGCATCCAGCGGGGTGACCGCCGCCGTATCGCCCCCGGCGCGCGTTTCGCTGCACCCGCCCAGCAGCAGGCAGACCCCCAGGCTGGCCGAAAGGCCGATGGGGGCAGCGCGGCGCATCATGCAATCCGTTCCAGCGCGCCGTCTGCCGTCACCTTGCGGTAGAAGCAGGAGGGCGCGCCAGTGTGGCAGGTGGGGCCTGCGGGCGATGCGATCACCCACACCGCGTCCTGATCGCAATCGATGCGAAGCTCGACCAGCTTGAGCACGTTGCCCGAGCTTTCGCCCTTTTTCCACAGGCGCGCGCGCGAGCGCGACCAGAAATGAACCTCGCCGGTCTCCAGCGTCAGCTCAAGCGCCTGGGCATTCATATGCGCGATCATCAGCAACGATCCGCTCGCCGCATCGGTAACAGCCGCGGTGATCAGCCCTGCGGCATCATATTTGGGTTCCAGGACCAGCCCGGTTTCACGCAGATTTGCCATCGGCCCCCGGTTAATCCTCCCTATGCCACTGCGCAACACGGTTAACAAAAAATGATCCGTGACAAAAGCAAGACAAACCCCATTTGCCTGCCTATAGGGAAGCCGAACCAGCCGGCTGCAACCGAATCGGGCGCGCGACATGATCACCACTCATCCTTTTGACGACGACAAGCTGCGCGAAGAATGCGGCGTTTTTGGCGTGGCGGGCGCCATCGATGCGGCCGCGATGGTCGCGCTCGGCCTGCACGCGCTGCAGCATCGCGGCCAGGAGGCTGCGGGCATCAGCAGCTTCGATGGCCGCCTGTTCCACAACCACAAGGCGGTGGGCCATGTGGCGGGCAACTTCGATTCCGAAGATATCATGCGCTCGCTCAAGGGTGAGTGGGCGATCGGCCATGTGCGCTATTCGACGACCGGCGAGACCGCATTGCGCAACGTCCAGCCGCTCTATGCGGAACTCGCCTCGGGTGGCTTTGCGATCGCGCACAACGGCAACATCTCCAACGCGATGAAGCTGCGGCACGACCTGATCCGTACCGGATCGATCTTCCAGTCGACCTCGGACACCGAGACGATCATTCATCTGGTCGCGACCTCGCGTTACCGGACGCTGCTCGACAAGTTCATCGACGCGCTCAAGCAGGTCGAGGGCGCCTATTCGCTGATCTGCCTCACCGACAGCGGCATGATCGCCTGCCGTGATCCGCTGGGCATACGCCCGCTGGTGATGGGCAAGATCGGCGACACGGTCATCTTCGCTTCGGAAACCGTCGCGCTCGACATCGTTGGCGCCGAATTCGTGCGCAGCATCGATCCGGGCGAACTCGTCGTGGTCAGCGGCGGCGAAATCCGCTCGCACCGCCCGTTTGCCGACAAGAACTCGCGGCCCTGCATCTTCGAACATGTCTATTTCTCGCGACCCGATTCGATCGTCGACGGCTCTTCGGTCTATACCGTGCGCAAGGCGATCGGCGCGCAGCTGGCGATGGAAAACCCGGTCGAAGCAGACCTCGTCGTGCCCGTGCCCGACAGCGGCACGCCTGCTGCGATCGGCTATGCCCAGCAATCGGGACTGCCGTTCGAGCTGGGCATCATCCGCTCGCATTATGTCGGGCGCACGTTCATCCAGCCAGGCGACGGTGTCCGTCACCTGGGCGTCAAGCTCAAGCACAATGCCAACCGGCCACTGATCGACGGCAAGCGCATCATCCTGATCGACGATTCGATCGTGCGCGGCACCACCAGCCTCAAGATCGTGCAGATGATGCGCGATGCAGGCGCTGCCGAGGTGCACATGCGCATCGCCAGCCCGCCGACGATGCACAGCTGCTTTTACGGCGTCGATACGCCCGAACGCTCCAAGCTGCTTGCCGCGCAGAAGTCGATCGAGGAAATGCGCCAGTTCATCCAGGCCGACAGCCTGTCGTTCGTCTCGATCAACGGCCTGTACCGGGCGCTGGGCGAGGCCGAGCGGCAGGACAACAATCCGCGCTATTGCGACGCCTGCTTCACCGGTGACTATCCCACCACGCTTACCGATCTGGCCGAGCGCGACCGGCCCAACCAGCTGACATTGCTGGCCGAACGGGTCGCCGGCTGAGGATTTTACTGCAATGACCGACAAGACTTTCGAAGGGCAGCTGGCCCTTGTCACCGGCGCGAGCCGCGGCATCGGTGCCGCGACCGCCAAGGCGCTCGCTGCGCGCGGCGCGCATGTCATCCTCACCGGGCGCAACGCCAGGGATCTCGAAGGCGTCGAGGACGCGATCTTCGAAGCGGGCGGCAACGCCACCATTGCGCCGCTGGATCTCAGCGATGGCGACGCCATCGCGCGGCTTGCAGTTGCCATCGGCGGACGCTGGAATGCGCTCGACATGCTGGTGCTCAATGCGGCGATGCTGGGCACGCTCGGCCCGGTCGCGACCATCGATGGCGGTGAATTCAACCGGCTGATGACGCTCAACGTGCTGAGCGCGCAGGCGATGATCGCGCATTTCGACCCGATGCTGCGCAACAGCGGCAAGGCACGGGTGGTGGCCTTGACCAGCTCGGTCGCCGCCGCTCCGCGCGCCTATTGGGGGGCTTATGGCGCCTCCAAGGCCGCGCTCGAGGTGCTGCTGTCGGCGTATGGCGAGGAATTGCGCAACTTCGGCAAGGTCCGCACCGCGATCGTCGATCCGGCGCGCACCCGCACCGCGATGCGCGCCAAGGCCTATCCGGGTGAGGACCCGGCCACGGTCAAGCCGCCCGAGTTCGTCGCGGACGCCATCGCCGATCTGCTCGCCAGCGATTTCGAGACCAACCACCGGCTGGTGCTGCAAGGCTGACGCCCCCGCCGCGCAGCGGAGGGTACGCCAGCCTTAGGGGTGCATCCTCAATCGAGGTAGAAGTCCACGGTCGTCACGACGCGGACCTTCTTGAAGGGCGTGTCGCTGACACCCCAGCTGCCGCCACCGTCACCATCGCGTGATTCCACCGAGAAGTACCCTTGGGTCGCGCTCTTGATGCCGCCGACGCCGGTGCCGCTGTCCTGCGCGAACTGCTCGGCAGACGCACGCGCGTCCTTGGTCGCGTCGGCCACCATCTCGGGCTTGATGTCATTGAGCTTGGTAAAGCTGTAGGCCATGCCTGAGCCTTCTTCGAGAACCACGCCGCGCTTGATCAGGTCGAACTGGCGCTTCACTGCAGCTTGCGCCTTGGCGATGTCGTTGGTCCTGAGCGACATGCGCTGGCGGATGGTGTAGGTGGTCGATCCATAATTGTTGTTGAACTGCGAGACGTTGGCGCCTGTCGGCTGCAGCGCTTCGCCGTCGAAGCCCAGCTCGGTGAAGAAGCCGCGCAGCGCCGTGGTATCGGCATCGATATCGGTCTGTGCAGTGGCCAGATCATCGGCCTGCGATGAATAGGCGATAGTCCAGGTGGCGAGGTCGGCTGTAACGTCCTTCTCCGCAAGCCCGCGCACCGTCACCGACCGGTCCGCCTGCTTGGCGCGAAGCAGACCGTCGCCCAGCAGATATCCGCCCGCGACCATGCCCAGCGCCAGGATTCCGGCCCCCGCCAGCAACACATTGTTCGCCAGCCAGCCGCGTTTTTCTGCACCGCGCAATTCCCCGCCCTCAACCATGTCCAAATGTCCTTTCAATGCCTTCTGCACCGCTTATATCACGAGAGTATCACCCCTGCGGCATACCTCATGAATTATGCTGCTGGCGATGAACCGTGTCTTAACTGCGATGAACTGAGTATATCCTAATGACCAAATATCTCCATACGATGATCCGCGTCACAGATCCCGATGCGACGATCCGGTTTTTCGAGCTTATCGGGCTGAAAGAGACCAAGCGGTTCGACAGCGAACAGGGCCGGTTCACGCTGATCTTCCTCGCTGCACCCGGCCAGGAAGGCGTTGCCGAGGTCGAGCTGACGCACAATTGGGACCCGCAGGAATATACCGGCGGGCGCAATTTCGGGCACCTGGCCTACCGCGTCGACAATGTCTACGAAACCTGCCAGCGGTTGATGGACGCAGGGGTCACGATCAACCGTCCGCCGCGCGATGGCCATATGGCGTTCGTGCGTAGCCCCGACGGCATCTCGGTCGAACTGCTGCAGGAGGGCTATCTCGAGCCCGCCGAGCCATGGGCGTCGATGCCCAACACCGGCGAGTGGTAAGCTGTTGGCGATCTGCGGCGAACGGGGTTATGCTGCGGCGTTCCGGGGGCGGATGAAAGGATGATGATCATGCGAGCTCTCCCCGCACTGCTGGGCATCGGTGCCATGGCCTGCGCCGCCCCGATGGTCGCAGCCAACAGCGACCGCACCGACGTCCGCGAAAACACCCTCGCCGCGATCGCCGGGCTCGATGCGCGCGGGCAGGACATCGCTAACCTTTATCTCAAGGATCGGGTGGCGGGCGAACCTGTGCAATGCATCCCGCGCACCCGGCTGCGCCGCTCGACCGCCGCCAGCGACAATGTATTGCTCTACGACGACGGGTCGACCGTCTACGTCAACACCCCCCATCTCGGCTGCCCGCGCGCGCGCGACAACACGATGATTTCCTCGACCCCGATCAACCGCCTGTGCTCGGGCGATGTGGTGCTGGTGCAGGATCTGCGGATCAATGTGCCGCTGGGCAGCTGCGCGCTGGGCGAGTTCGTGCCGTTTCGGAAGGTGAAGTCGGGCGGGTAGGCGTTCCATCCCCACCCCGGTTAGCAAGTCGGACTAGGGTTTCAGCAGGCCCACCCCGGTCCAGCAAGCTGAACCTGCACCTCCCTGAAGGGAAGGGAGGGGAGAGCGTTGGCGCACTACGTCTCCCCTCCCGCTTGCGGGAGGGGTGCCCGCAGGGCGGGGTGGGCAGGCTGAGGCGGAGCGTTGGGAGACATAGCCATGAAAATGCAACAGCCATTTTCCCGCAACTCCGCGCGCGCCCGCAGCCTGCGCAGCAGCGCAACCATCAGCGAAAAACGCCTTTGGCTTTACCTCAACAAACGCCAGCGAATGGGCCACAGGTTTTCCCGTCAGATACAGGTCGGCCCCTATTTCTGTGACTTTCTATGTCGCAAAGCCAGACTGGTGATTGAGGTCGATGGCGACACGCATGACTATACGGCCGATTATGATGCGCGTCGCGACATGTTCATGCGCCGCAACGGCTACCGCACCCTACGCTTCCATAACGAGGAAATCCGCGACGGTTTGGAAAGTGTGCTGGTAGTGATCGATGCCGCTCTGCAGGAATGGGAAGCATTGCAGGCCCACCCCGGTTCAGCAAGCTGAACCTGCCCCTCCCTGAAGGGAGGGGAGAGCCGCAGCGCCAATTCTCTCCCCTCCCTTCAGAGAGGGGTGGGCGAAGGCCGGGGTGGGGCCGGTTACTCGAACCCCGCCAGAAACGCCGCGACATTCGCGCCGAGTGCATCGACCGCGTAGCCGCCTTCCATCACGATCACGGTTGGAAGGCCAAGCGCTGCGATGGACTGGGCGATCGGAGTGTAGTCTGCCGTCTGCAGCGCGAACTGCGAGATGGGATCGCCTGCGAAGGTATCCGCGCCGAACGAGACGCACAGCATGTCGGCACCGAAATCACGGATCGCCTGCAGCCCGGTTTCCAGCGCGGCGCGATATTCCGCCAGCCCGGTGCCGCGGGGCAGCGGCAGGTTGAGCGTCGTGCCTTCGCCGTCCCCCTCGCCGCGCTCGTCGGCATGGCCCCAGAAGAACGGATAATCGGTGACCGGATCCGCATGGACCGAGACGAACAGCACGTCGCCGCGTTCGTAGAAGATGTCCTGCGTGCCGTTGCCGTGGTGGTAGTCGATATCGAGGATCGCGATGCGCCGCCTGCCCGCTGCAATCGCCGCCTCAGCCGCGATTCCGACGTTGTTCAAGAAACAATAGCCGCCCAGATAATCCGCGCCGCAATGATGGCCGGGCGGACGGCACAGCGCAAACGCCGCGCGTTCGCCGCCAAGCACAACCTCGGTCGCGGCCAGCGCTGCCTGTGCGCCCCAATAGGAACTCACCCAAGTGCCTGCCGCGATCGGGCTGGCGGCATCGAAGCTGAACTGGCCAAGATCGGCATCGATCCGGTCGAGCTTGAGCGGACGCCGCCCCACCACCGGCCAGGCATAGCCATGCGCATCACCGTCGCGCCCCGCCGCCACCCAGCGCTGGTGCGCGCTCTGCAGAAAGGCGAGATAATCATCGCCGTGCACCCGGCGGATCGGCTCGATCCCGAAATCGCGCGGAGCCTCGACCCCGGTCAGCGTCGCCAGCACATTCTCCATCCGCCCGCGATGTTCCGCGTGCGGCACATATGCGCCGTTGTGCAGTTCCACCGCCGGTGCATGGTCGTGCTGGCGCGGGTCGAAGAACGTCCTCATTGCGCAAAAAGCTTCTTCAAGAAAACCGTCTCCACCTCGCGGCGCAGATCGTTGTTCGCCTTCTTCATGAAGCCATGGCCCTCGTCGGCATAGAGCACGTACCACGTCTCCACCCCGTTGCCGCGCAACGCCGCAACCACCTGATCGGACTCGGACTGCGGCACCCGCGGGTCGTTCGCGCCCTGCATCACCAGCATCGGCTTGGTGATCTTGCCGACGTTCTTGAGCGGCGCGATCCGCTCGAACACGGCGCGCATCTTTGGGTCGCGCTCGTCGCCATATTCGGCGCGGCGATTGTCGCGGCGATAGGCTTCGGTGTTGGCCATGAAGCTAATGAAATCGCTGATGCCATAGCGCTCGACCCCGCCGACGAGCTTGTCCGAATAGAAGGTCATGCTGGCGAGCGACATATAGCCGCCATAGGACTGCCCATAGACCGCGATCCGCCCGGCATCCATGCCCGGCTGCTGGCCCGCCCAGTCGATCAGCGAGCCGATGTCCTTGACGCTGTTCTCGCGCAAAGGTCCGTTGTCGAGGTTGAGGTACTTGGTACCATAGCCGTCCGATCCGCGCACATTGGGCAGGATGACGACCGCGCCCAGCACATCGGCGAAATACTGCGCGCCAGGGTTCCAGCCGGGCCGCGTCTGCGCCTCAGGACCACCGTGGATGTCGATGATCACCGGCAGCTTCGAATCGGCGGCAGCGTTCTTCGGACGATAGACCAGAGCCGGCACCGACACGCCGTCGAAGCTCTTGAAGCGGATCAGCTCGGGCTCGACCAGCCTTGCCGGATCGAGCTCACCTGCTTCCGACTGCGTCCAGCGGGTGACCGCGCCGCTGCCCAGATCGACATCCCAGACATCGCCTGCGGTGGTGGCGTTGGTCAGCCCGATCGCAAGCTTGCCGCCATCGGGCGAGAACTCGAGCGCGGTGATCACGCCGCGCGGCAGCTTGGGCGACGAGATCGCCTGCGGCGTGGTCAGCGACGACACCAGCACGCGTGAAAAGCCATCCTCGTTAAGGGTATAGGCAAGTGTCCTGCCATCGGGTGCGAGGTCATAGCTCTCGACATCCCATTCGACCTTGTCGGAAAGCTGAGTCATCTTGCCGGTGGCGACGTCGATCTTGACCAGCCGCCGGAAATCGCCGCCCGCATTGGTGATCGCCAGGATCGCCTTGCCGCCATCGACGAAGCGCGGGTCCTCGAACCGTGCCTTGGCCTTGACCGAGAAATCGAGCGGGGTGACCTTGCCACTCGCCATATCGAGCAGCATCAGCTGGTTTTCGCGGTTGGAAATGCCCTTGGCGAGCAGCACGGTCGTCTTGTCGGCGCTGATATCCTGCGGGCCGACCGAGCCTGTGCCCTGCCAGACAAGACGGCGGCTCTTGGGGTCCGCCGGGTCCGCCGCCATGATCGCATAATCGGCCGACCCCTTGGTCGCGCGCGACCAGACCAGCAGGCTGCCATCCTTGGCAAACACCGCCGACTGGTTGCGGGTAACCGGCTCAGTGAGCGGCTGGGCCACGCCATCGAGATCGCGCACGAACAGCTGGAACCATTCATCGCCGCCGGTATCGCGGGTGAGCACGAAGCGCTGCTGGCCCGGCACCACCTTCGCGCCGCCCACAGGCTCGTTGAAATAGGTCAGCTGCCGCCGCGCCGCGCCCGGAGCGGCAACATGGTGCACCTGGAAGGTCGATCCAAAGCGGGTGGTGACCAGCATCGACCCGTCGGGCAGCCAGTCCTGGAACCGCGCCTCGCGATAGTTCTGATAACGCTGCACCGCATCGCGGATGTCCTGCGGAATCTCGGGCACGTTCTCCAGCCGCGCGGTGCCCACCTGACGGGTCTCGACCTCAGCCTGTTGCGCGGTAGCGGGAACGGCGACCAGCGCGGCGAAAGCCATCAGCGATGAACGGAACAGCATGCGACACTCCTTTGAAAAGGCGATAAATCCTCCCCTGCAAGGGGAGGGGGACCACGACGTGGTGGAGGGGTATCACCACTTCGCAAATGTGGACACCCCTCCGTCTGGCTAAGCCAGCCACCTCCCCTTGCAGGGGAGGATTTGCGCGGCGGTCATCCGATATCCATTACTTGCAGATGCTTACGGTCAGAAAATCCCCATGGCCAGCCCCGCACCGAACATTGCGCCCATCTCGCCGCACAGCGCGAGCTCGCGCGCATCCAGCACCTTGGGCGCTGCGATCGCCTCCGGGGTCTGCGCATGGGTGCAGACGATCAGACTGTCGGCGATCTGCTTGAGCCGCCACCCGGTCGCGATCCGTTCGATCTGCCGCACTGCCCCTGCCCCGTCCGACCCTGCCGCCACCATCACCGCATAGGGCCGTCCTTCGATCCGACGCAGCACCGGGTAATAGCAGCGGTCGAAAAACTCCTTCATCGCCCCGGTCATGCTGGCAAGGTTTTCCGGGCAGACAAACAGATAGCCGGCCGCCTCGAGCACGTCTGCGGGCTGCGCATCGGCGGCAGCGATCAGCCGCACCGCGCATTCGCCCGCCGCCGCATCAGCCGCCGCCTGCGCCATCGCTTGCGCAGCGCCGGTGCGGCTGTGCCAAATAATCAGCACGGTGGGCGTATCGGTCATGCTTCTGGTCTAGCGGTGCGCATCAACGATTGCGACCCTCTCGCCAAAGACCGGTCAGCGGTTTAGAGCACAGTTCAAAGCAAATCCGTTCTCCGGCGAAAGCCGGAGCCCAGGAGCGAGATTGCACCGCCTCCGCCCCTGGATTCCGGCTTCCGCCGGAAAGCGCAAACCCGATCGATCAGGATTTCATGGCCACCCTCCACCCCGAACCCGTTCTTGGCATCACTCAGTCGCTGACCGGCCAGCCCTGGCACTGGCGCGGCGCAGAAGGGGACAGGCGTCAGGCCGACCTGGAGCCGGACGATCTGGTCGCGCTGCTCCTGCTCAGCCGCGGGGTGGCGCGCGATGATCTCGAACGCCACCGCGCACCGACCATCCGCGGATTCATGCCCGACCCGTCGATCTTCCGCGACATGGACAGCGCCGCCGACCGGCTTGCGCAAGCGGTGATCGCGAGAGAACAGGTCACGATCTATGGCGATTACGACGTCGACGGCGCGACCAGCGCCGCGTTGCTGATCCGGCTGCTGCGCGATCTGGGGCTCGATGCGGGCGCCTACATCCCCGACCGGCTGATGGAGGGCTATGGCCCCTCGGGCGCGGCGCTGACCAGCCTGGCCGAAGCCGGATCGACCCTGATCGTCACCGTCGATTGCGGCGCGATGGCCTATGAGGCGCTGCAGATGGCGCACGACGTCGGGGTCGATGTCGTGGTGGTCGATCACCACAAATGCGCTGCCGAGCTGCCGCGCGCCTTCGCTCTGGTCAACCCCAACCGGCTGGACGAGGATGATGAGGCGGCGGCGCACGGCCATCTCGCTGCGGTCGGGGTCGCCTTCCTGCTCGGCGCGGCGCTCGTCCGCACATTGCGCACGCGCGGCTTCTTCGCCAGCCGCAGCGAGCCTGCGCTGATGGAACTGCTCGATCTGGTGGCGCTGGGCACCGTGGCCGATGTCGCGCAACTCAAGGGCCTGAACCGCGCTTTTGTCGCCCAGGGGCTCAAGATCATGGCGCGTCGGCGCAATATCGGCATGACCGCGCTGGTCGATGTCAGCCGCCTCACCCGCGCCCCGGTGTGCTCGGACCTCGGCTTTGCGCTCGGCCCGCGAATCAACGCAGGCGGGCGCGTCGGCGCGGCGGACCTTGGCGTGCGGCTGCTGACCACGCAGGACGAGGCCGAGGCCGCCGACATCGCAGCCCAACTCTCGCGCCTCAACGAGGAACGTCGCGCGATCGAAGCGATGGTCCAGGAAGAGGCGGAAATGCAGCTGGCGGGCCAGCACAACCGCTCGGTGGCGCTGCTTGCAGGCCATGGCTGGCATGCGGGCGTCATCGGCATCGTTGCGGGCCGGATCAAGGAGCGGACGAACAAGCCATCCTTGGTGATCGCGCTCGACAATAACGGCATCGGCAAGGGATCGGGCCGATCGATTCCGGGCGTCGATCTGGGCGCGGCGATCATCGCGGCCAAGGACGCCGGGCTGCTGGTCGCGGGCGGCGGCCATGCGATGGCGGCAGGGCTGACGATCAACGCCGACATGGTCGAGAGGTTCAGCGAATTCCTTGAAGACCAGCTCGCGGCCAAGGTGGCTGCGGCATCGGGCGCCTCGCGGTTGCTGGTCGATGCGCTGGTCGCGCCGCGCGGGCTCACGCCGGAGCTGATCGAGCGGATGGAGAGCGCAGGCCCCTATGGCATGGGCTGGCCCGCCCCTCGCCTTGCCACCGGCCCGGTGCGGATCGTGCGCTGCGATGTCGTCGGCACTACGCATGTCCGCGCGATCGCGGCGGGCGATGATGGCGCATCATTCAAGGCGATGGCGTTTCGCAGTGTCGATACCCCGCTGGGACAGGCACTGCTCGGCGCCCCGCGCGACCGCCGCTTCTGGCTGGCAGGCCGCGTCAAGATCGACAACTGGAACGGCAATCACGCCGCAGAAATGCATGTCGACGACCTCGCTGCGGTCGATCGCTGAAAAAGCGGATCAAACCCCAATAGCGCGCTTGACTGCCCAGCCGCGAATCCCTAATGGGTCGCTTCCCGCGAAGATGGCCCCTTCGTCTAGCGGTTAGGACGCGGCCCTTTCACGGCTGAAACACGGGTTCGATTCCCGTAGGGGTCACCACGCGGATAAACACTTGTTTTATAAGTGTTTTTGTTGTGCAAAACGACACACATGCTCAAAAAATCACCCAATAAATGTGACATTTTTCTGTATCTGGATGCGGTCCAATGCGCCCCAGTGCGCTCGCTGCACTCCCAGATTTTCTGTTCACTTTCAGATACTTAGAAACCTAACTGGACTGTCGCTTTTCGCGAACCTGTGTTTACAGGGCGGAAGGGCGGGTTGGGCATTGCGAAAGCGGGATTGAGGCCGCGACGTCGGCGGTGTTGGTGCGGCCTTTGCTCCCCTGCCGCGGTCCGACAACATGCATGTGTGTCAGCGTCTATGTCGGCTATCGGGGCTGACTTGGGCAGCGCTACCGCTCCTCGTTTATCCGAGAAATGGTGTCAGCAAAGCGATCGAGATGTTTCCTGTCCCATACCAGCCGCCGTCCAAGTCGAAGAGGATGCGGCATCTTGTAGCTTCGCCACAGCGCCTCAAATGATCGCTCGCTAATGCCAAAATATGCTGCCGCGGTGGGTTGATCGAAAAAGCGCGGCTCAGGCAAAGCGACGTATTGTCGCCTCGCCGACGGGTTGTCCGCGCTTTTCTCGTCAGCTTTCTTGCGGCCAACCATGCCGGTGGCTCATTTCAACCCTGGGAACGAATGTCGCGGCCCACCTTGATATAGGACTCCGTCTGAACAAGCATGATGGCCCACAGAGCCATCCCGTCCAGCCGGCAGACCCTGCGAAGAAGTGTCCATCAGCTCATTGAGAGTGAAACCACCAAAGCGAACGTCCGTGGCGGACACGGCTGTGAACAACTGCTCTGCCTCGTCCTCCATCAACTCGAGCAACAGGGTGACACGACGCATATAGCCTCTCTCCTCGCACACCCATCAATACCCCATTTTGGGGTAAAACCAAGACTGCTCGTAGCTCGCTCTGACGATTTCGGGAGCGCGCTGTTGACTAACAAAAGCATTCAGAATGCTTCTTACCGCGCCCTCGTTGACGGGCTACGGGACGGTCGTCGCGCTGCGCGCCTGACCCAAACAGAATTGGCTGCATCGTTGGGTCGATCACAGCAGTTCGTGTCAAAATACGAATCCCTGGAACGGCGCCTCGACGTGATCGAGTTGGTTCAAATTGCCCAGGCCCTGACGTTAGACTGGCGACAGCTCATTCAAGACGTGATTGATGAAGCCAACCCTTAATTTTGGCTGCCGGACGGCCTAGCTATTGGCCAGGAAACATCGCAACCACGCTACCTGAAAAGTTGAGGCTGCACCGCAGAAATGGCGAGCACTACATTCGCCAAGTCATCTGAATCACGCGCCCGACCAGCCTACACTCACCTCGCAGAATTCGACACATGAAGGCGTGCATGCCGGCATTCCAGAAACCGGCGTGGCGTTCTACACGCCGCGCACCCAGAAGGATGAGGTGTGTTCTTGCCGAACATTTTCATGAATTTCATGACATCCTTGCAAAGATTGCCATGCTTCATTATATGATATGCGGAAAGGAGATCATCGGTGCCTGATTCGGAAAAGCGCGAGAAATTTGTTAAACTTGCCGAGGGTCGAACGCAGATCGCGTTGGAAGCAATTCGCAAGCTTGGGAATCTATCGAACAAACGGGCTTATGCATATTCAGACAGCGATATTCGCAAGATCACGAAAGCGTTGCGCGATGCTGTCTCTGACCTGGAGAAGCGGTTCGGGTCCACCAACGAACCCAACGAAACGTTCAAGCTTTGAATAGGAGATAAGCATGGGTCCCGAACACCTTGGCATTGGCGACAGGAAGTTTCTCATCAATCGCCTCATTCAGCAGGCGCCGATCAACACCCTGATCAGAGAGTTTTTTAAGAACGCCGATGAGAATACGGCATTGGCGCCACCCGACCGCAGGGTCGTCAAGATTCACCCGACGACATTCAACGGCGTTCGCAAGTTAACATTCTTCAACACAGGCATTGGGATGTCTGCCGCGGAGCTGAGGGACGCGACGAATCTGAGTTCGTCGATTGGCAAGGAAATGTCGCTGGATGGCAACTTCGGAATCGGTGCAAAAGTGTCTGGCTTGGCCGCGTCACCAGACGGCATCCGTTACCGATCTTGTAAAAACGGCGAAGTCAACGAGGTGACCATAGGATGGGACCCGGACGAGGAAACCTACGTGCGCTTCAATGCCAGGATGCCAGATGGGAGTTATGAGACCATTTACGATGTAACTGCTGCCGCGATAGCTGAAGGCCATGATATTGGTTACGACTGGACAGAAGTTGTGCTTTTTGGTGAAACCCCCGAGCATGACACTGTCGCAGAACCCATCGGGGTCGGCAAAGAAGTTGATCGCAGTTTCATCGCAACGTCGATCTTCAGGCGCTTTGTCACATTTTCCGAGGGCGTCGATGTTAAGATTGATGTCGCAATGACGAAGGGCGGTGGCAAAAACGAAACAGGCCGATTTCGGCCACTCAAGACGTTAGATGATGTGCTCGACCGACTTGGACAATGGCAAGATGTCGTCGATGAAGCAACCGGCGTTATCATTAGATACATCCACGATCCGAAGCATGAGAGTTCGGGTCACAGCTTGAGCTCGCGTGCAAATGCGGCAACAGGTTCGACGACATTTTGCGCGCTGGTATATAAAGGCGAGCGTTACGACTTCAAAACGCAAAAGGTTTGGTCGTCAGTAGCTCCTTCATTCGGAATTCCCTTCGGCTCAAAAGTTCTGACAGTCGAAATTCGCTTACCGGACAACGGCGCCTACCCCAGTCAATATCGCGACGCGCTACTTTGGCGGCACGACCGGTCACCGTTAACTGCTGATAATTTTGCATACTTGGTTCGTGAGCAAATGCCGGATTGGGTAAAAGAGATAATTCGACAGGAATCACCGGACAACGCTGATGACTTGAATGATCTTCAATCCGAACTTCAGCAGCTTCTTGATGAGCTACGGGTTCCGACCCACGTGATCAAACCTGCGCCAACAAACGCCAGCCCCACATTCTGGACCAATCCCAATGATTCGGGCGAGGCCGAGCCTGAGCGAACCGCTATCGAATCTGAGCAGGACGAGCCGCAGATGGACGGAACGCAAGCCCCCGTGAAAGGCACCGAAAACCGAGCATCGAAGCGCAGAGTAAGGAATGCTCCGCAAGGTGCCATGGCATCCAGAGTTGCTCGCGCTCTCGAGCGTGCGCCTGACATCAAGATTCTCGTAGATCCACAAGAAATTTCGGATCGCGGTTTGAAAGGCCGCGCAGCCAAATTCTACGGCGATGTTCAAACGCTTTTTGTGAATGGCATTTACCCGGTGGTTGACCGGATGGCCGATGAATTGGCAAACGAGTTGGCTGGTGCTGACGACGCTGAAGAAGCGCGAAAGATCGCGGTCGAAGCCGCTCGTCGCACGCTCGCATTCCGTGTCGGAAAGGCAACCTGCTTTGCTTTGGCGAAACGGCTTCAGGAGGATTGGTCCAGCGAAGACTTGGACCGTGCGACATCGCCTGAGTCACTGTCAATGGCTGCTGATGATTATCGCCAAAGCATCACCTCCGCCAAACGATGGATCAAGGATCGAATCAAAATGGGAGACGTGGCAGCTATGGGGTAAGTTTTGGTCGCCATCATGTCTGTTTATACAGGCAAATGCACATCATGTTGCCTACCTGCCATTAATCTCGTTCTGCCTTTTTTCCACCGAGCCGGTGCTTTGAAGAAGCGGGTCTGCGTCACCCAAATCGGCTGGACAACATTGGACCGCATTGGACGCACGTGACACATTTTTGACTACCAGAAGCTCTATTTCTCCGGGTTTTCATACGTCCACGGCTGAAACACGGGTTCGATTCCCGTAGGGGTCACCAGGATGCTGTCTCACAGCATCCCGCAATGTGCCAAAAATTGGCTGTTTTCCGCGGTTTTTCCTGATATGATGATGCCAGTACGCCATAGCGGCGGGCAATCAGCAGGCGCGCGCAGCAAGGCCGCCCATGGCCGGATCAGCCTGTGTCGGCTCCTGGCGAGCCTGCTGTAGAAGAACCCCTCGGACTCGACCCTGTCGGCGATTTCACGAAGTGCTCGCGGTTGTGCTCGCGATCCACTAACTATGGTGCATGGCAGAGAAATTCGAACGACATCGACAACCATGGACCAGCGCCGAGCTTCAGAAGCTCCACGCATTGGCGAATAAGGGCATGCCTTTGAAGGCCATGGCCAAAGCGCTGACGCGTAGCGAGGAGTCGGTAAAGGACCGCGCCAAGGCAGACGGGCTGCCCATCAAGAAGCTTAGATAGCGATGAGCGAAACATTGCATGATCTGCAGCTGAAAATGGATGCTGCGGCACGCGCCCTGGACTTCGAGGAAGCCAAGCGATGCCGCGACAAGATCAGCCTGATACGCGGCGGCGCCACGGCATCACAAGCCGAGCAGGCAGATTTGTTGGGTGTGGAACGGCAGCAACCGGGCGCCATGGGCCTGGGAACCAGCCAGCAGCGCGTGACGCCCCCTGAAGGGTGGCAGCCACCGCCAAAGCCCGATCCGATGACATCCGGCAACACCGCTCCACGAAAACCGCGCAAGGGCTAACGACAACGGCGTGCGATGCACCGCCTGTGCGCTCTATCGCCGGAAAGGCGGGGAGACGCTATTTCATCGCCGCCGTCCTGCTGGTCGTGCTGATCGTCGTGCTGGCTGAGCCGAGGCCTTCTGCCTCCGCGCGCACGGTGACCTTGCCGGTCTTGCCGGGCAACCCGCGCACGATGACCAGCGCCAGTCCGTTGAAGGCGTCGCGCTGGTGCGACGGGAAGGCGGTCATGTCGGTCGGATCGCCATTGTCGGTGGCGACGATCTCGCCCGGGCCTTCGATGCTGAAGCGGATCGGGTTCTTGGCGGGGCGCACCATTGCGCCAGCGGCGTCGAGCACGCGCAATGTCACGAACGAGAGGTCCTTGCCGTCGGCCGCAATCACCGCGCGATCAGGCTCGAGCGCCAGCGCCGAGGCAGCGCCCGTGGTCCTGACGCTGGCGCTGGCCCAGGGCTTGCCGTCTTTCCAGGTCTCGACCCGCACCTCGCCCGGCGCATAGGTCACATAATCCCAGCGGAAGCGGTATTCATAGTCGCGCTTCTTGATCTTGCCCTGCGACGTGCCGTTGACAAACAGTTCGGCCTCGTCGGCAGAGCTGAACACGTGCACCGGGGTGATCTGCCCCTCGCGTCCGGGCCATGTCCAGTGCGGCAGGATATGCGCGAACTTCAGCTCTGGCCGCCAGCGCGACTGGTAGAGCCAGAAGCGGTCCTTGGCGAACCCGGCCAGATCGATGATCCCCGAATACGAGCTGCGCGATGTATAATAGGGCGTGGGCTCGCCCAGATAGTCGAAGCCGGTCCACACGAATTCGCCCGCGACATAGGGGTGCTGGTCGTCGCTGGCAAACACGCGGTCGGCAGATGAGCCGAAGTCCGACGCATGCAGCTCATAGGCGCTGACCTGATGCGTCACCGGATCGCCGCCCGAATAGGGGCGCACCGGGCCGCTGGTCGCGCCGGCCACCGGGAACAGATATTCGCCGCGGCTCGACAGCGCCGAGGCGCTTTCGCTGCTCAGGATGACCTTGTCGGGGAACGCGGCGTGGAACGCCGGATATTGCCCGATGATGCCGCGAATGCCCGCGCCCTGATAATTGAGGCTGATAACGTCGACCTCGGCGGGCATCGGCATGTCGGCCTTGGCGAAGTTCATCGCGACGGTGGTCAGGCGGCTGGGGTCCTCGTCCTTGGCGATGGCGACCAGTTCGCGGGTCAGTTGGGCGCCTTCCTCGCCGCTATACTGCTCGCCGACCTCGTTGCCGACGCTCCACAGGATGACGGAGGGATGGTTGCGATCGCGGCGGATCATCGCGCGCAGATCGGCCTCGCGCCACTCGGGGAAGATCAGGTGAAAATCGAGCGGGGTCTTCTTGAGCTCCCAGCTGTCGAACACCTCGTCCATCACCAGGAAGCCCATCTCGTCGGTCAGGTCGAGCAGCCCGGGCGCAGGCGGATTGTGGCTCATCCGCACCGCGTTGACCCCCATCTCGCGCAGAATCTGGAGCTGGCGCTGCGCCGCGCGACGATTGAACGCCGCGCCCAATGCTCCCAGGTCATGGTGGTTGTTGACCCCCTGGATGCGCACTTTCTCGCCGTTGACCAGAACGCCGCGCGTGGCATCGAAGCGGACATCGCGGATGCCGAAGCGGGTTTCGAACACATCGGTGACGCGTCCGCTGGTGCGGATGGTCGAGACGGCGAGATAGAGGTTGGGGCTCTGCGTCGGCGGCGGACCCCAGAGCCTGGGGCTGGCGAGCGCTGCGCGCCCGGCGAGCGTCAAGGACCCGCCTGCGGCGACCTCGCCGCCGGTATGCGTGATCTGCGCGACCGGGCGCCGGCTGCGTTTGCCATCGGCGCCAAGCGCATAGATGTCGGTGGTCGCGCTGACCCCGGCCGCAGCAGCGCTGGCGTTGTCGAGCGTCAACCGGACGTCGATCGTCGCGGACGCTGCCGAAACATCGCGGGTCGTGACCGCGCTGCCCCAGTGCGCGACGCGCACGGGATCGGTCTTGGTCAGCCAGATGTCGCGGTACAACCCGCCGCCGGGATACCAGCGCGCCGAGGCGGGCGGATTGTCGAGCCGGATCGCCAGCACGTTGCGGCCACCGGGGACCACGTGCCTGGTCAGATCGACGCGCCAGCTGTTATAGCCATAAGGCCAGCCACCGACGAGCGTGCCGTTGAGCCACACCGTCGCATGGGACATCGCGCCATCGACATCGAGGAAGATCGATTTGCCCGCGTCGCTGGCGGGCACGTCGATGCTGCGGCGGTACCAGCCGATTCCCCAGCTCTTGAGCCGGCCCATGCCACCATAGGGCCCCTCGGTGATGAACGGCCCGGCGATCGCCCAGTCGTGCGGCAGATTGACCTGCTCCCAGCTGCTGTCGTCAAAGCCAGGCTGGACATAGCTCACATCCTCGCCGGGATTGCCAGCAGGCCGAGCGTGATGCTGCGCCGGGTCCTTGATGAACGGATTGGCGGTCGGCAGGATCCAGCGCTTGAGCACATTGGCCCCCGAACCGTCGATCCGCGCTGCCTCTTCGGGCCGGGCGTCGGCGGCCTTGCCGTCGCCGGTGTCATCGAATTCCGGACGGACATCGTAGCGCAGGTCTGCGGTCATTCCGGCGGGATCACCGCGGGTGAAGCGCCAGTCCTGGTTGATCGATTCGCGCGTCCGGGGGGTCTGCTGCGCATGGGCAGGTGCCGCCAGCACCACCAACGCCCAGAGGAACAGACAGCCTGCCAGCGTCACCCATTTCAATACTGTTGCGCTTGCGCGCGCGCTTGTTGCGTTGGCCAGTTGCAATGCCTGCTCCCGTTTTGCTCTTTTTTTCATCGAACCATGACCATCGAGGCCCAGCGGTTGGGCGGCAATTTAACCGACGAAGACGCCGGGTCAACTATTTGTCTGAGTTTTCGGCGCGGCCAGTGGCGCAAATTCGCTTTCGGTGCGGGCCTCCCGCAGCATTGCAGCAAACAAAAAAGCAGAAACCGCTTGATCGCGTAATGATATTTTGTATCACGCCCCAGCATGCTTCACGGGGGAAGCAGCATTGCTGGGGAAGACACCTTTTACATGACCAGATTCACGAGGTTGGCGTTGCCGGTGCTGATGGCCGGATCGGCCTGCGTTGCAGCCCCTGCGCTCGCCGAAGAGGACAACGACACGATCATCGTGAGCGGCCAGCGTCAGGCCTATCGCGGCGATTTCACCCTGCGCGAAACGCCGCAGGCGATCACCCAGATCGATGCCGAGATGATCGATCAGAACGCGATTCTGCGGTTGTCCGACGTGCTCGACCTGTCGGCATCGGTGGCGCGCCAGAACAATTTTGGCGGCCTCTGGGACTCTTATGCGGTGCGCGGCTTTGCGGGCGATGAGAACCTGCCTTCGGGCTATCTGGTCAACGGCTTCAACGGCGGACGCGGCTTTGGCGGCACCCGCGACGCGGCCGGGATCGAGCGAGTCGAGGTGCTCAAGGGCCCCAATGCGGCGCTGTTCGGGCGCGGCGAGCCAGGCGGTACGGTCAACATCGTCACCAAGGTTGCCGATTTCGATACCCGTGGCCGGATCACCGCGCTGGCCGGCAGCTTCAATCGCCGCCGCGCCGATGGCGACGTCAACATTGCGATCGGCGATGTCGCCGCCATCCGCCTTGTTGCCTATTATGAGGACGCCGGCAGCTTCCGCGACACCGTGCGCAGCGAGCGTCTGGGCTTCCTGCCTTCGGTCCTGGTCAGGCTCGGCGAGCGCACCACCCTGACCTATGATCTCGAACTGTCGCGGCAGGAAGCGGATTTCGATCGCGGTGTCCTGGCGATCGGCGGCGTGCTGGGGTTGATCCCGCGCTCGCGCTTTCTGGGCGAGCCGGGCGACGGCCTGATCGAGGCCGATGCCACCGGACATCAGGTGCAGTTGCGCCACGAATTCAGCGATGACTGGAGCTTGATGGTCGGCGGCCAGTATCGCGAGACCCGGCTCGAGGGCTTTTCGACCGAGGCCGAGCTGGCGGCGGGCCGCCAGCGGCTTGGCCGCGATGGTCGCTCGCTGTCGCGCCAGCGCCGCTCGCGGCTGTACGAGGCCGTGCACTTCGTGCTGCGCGGCGAGATTGCGGGCCAGTTCGACACCGGCAGCCTGACCCACCGCGTGCTGATGGGCGTCGACTATGACGAGTTCGACAATTCGCAGGTGTTCCTGCGCTTCCGCCCGGCGGTGATCGGCGCTGCCACCACCCCGCAGGCAACCAACGACATCGACATCTTCAACCCGGTTTATGGGCGCTTCCCCCTGCCCGCACTGCCGCCGCAGACCAACCGGCTCGACCAGCAACGCGCGGTGGGTGCCTATTTCCAGGACCAGATCACGCTGAGCGACAGCCTGCAGCTGCGCATCGGCGGACGGTTCGACGACACCACGGTGGAGACGCTTAACCGCGCCAACGGCGCCGGCAACCAGCGCAGCTATACCCGGTTCAGCCCGCAGGCCGGCGTCGTCTTCACGCCATCGGACGCGGTCTCGCTTTATGCCGCTTATGGCGAAGGCTTCCGCGCCAATCTGGGCGCGACGGCGGCAGGCACGTTGTTCGACCCGGAGACGACCAAATCGGCCGAAGTCGGCGCGAAATTCGGCCTGTTGGACGGCGCGCTCGAAGGCACGGTGTCGCTGTTTACCCTGTCCAAATCCAACGTGCTTGCGGCAGACCCCGCCAACCCCGGATTCTCGCTGCCGATCGGCAAGGCGCGCAGTCGCGGGCTTGAGATCGACCTTGCGGGCAAATTGCCCGGCGATATCGATCTGTGGCTGTCTTATGCCTATGTCGATGCCGAGGCGCGTGCGGACGTGATCGATCTCAACTTCGGACTCGCGATCCGATCGGGCGACCGGCTGATCAACATCCCGCGGCACAGCGCCAACATCCAGCTGTCGCGCGGGTTCGATATCGGCACCACCCGGCTCAACCTGGGCGGCGGCGTGCAATATGTCGGCAAGCGCCTGGGCGAGACGGCAACGACGTTCGAGCTGCCCGATTATGTGCTGGCACGCGCCTTTGCGAGCTGGAAACTGCAGGAAAATCTCGAGGTGATTGCCAATGTCACCAACCTGTTCAATACCACTTACTACACCAACAGCTTTGCCCAATTGTGGGTACAGCCGGGTACACCGCGCGCAGCGTCGGTTGCCTTGCGCGTATCTTTTTGAAAAAGGGATTAAGGTGACAGATCGTACCCTGGCCATTGACAATCTGGTCGTCGAACGCGGCAGCCGCCGCATCGTCGACGGCCTTTCGCTGTCGCTTGCGCCGGGAGAAATCTATGCGCTGCTCGGCGGCAACGGCGCAGGCAAATCGACCACCCTGTTTGCCATCCTGGGCTTCCTGCCGGTCACATCGGGCACGCTGACGGTCTGCGGCCGAGACCCCGGCACCAGCCCGGATGCGGTGCGCGCCTCGGTCGCCTATCTGCCTGAAAACGTCGCGCTGTACGATCACCTGACCGCGCGCGAGAACGTCGATTATTTCCTCAAGGTCGCCGATTGCCAGCGCTCCCACGCGGACATCGAGCAGGCATTTCAGAGCGTCAGCCTTGCCTCTGCGGCCTGGGACCAGCGCGCGGGCCGTTTTTCCAAGGGCATGCGGCAGAAGACCGCGATTGCGCTCGCCTTGCTGCGCAACACGCCGCTGCTGCTGCTCGATGAGCCGACCTCGGGGCTCGACCCGGCAGCCTCGGCCGATTTCCATGCGCTGCTGGAAGCCCTGTCGGCGCGCGGCGTTTCGATCCTGATGGTCACGCACGACCTGCTGGGCGCGGCCGACACCGCCGACCGCATCGGGCTGATCGCGGGCGGGAGGATCGCCAATGAATGGCGCGCGCAAGCCACCGGCCCCCGGTTCGATCTCAATACGTTGCACGACGGCTTTGCGGGCGTCAAATGAACCGCAGCCTGATCATTGCCAAGGCCGAACTGCGCCTGATGCTGCGTTCGCGACTGGCGCTGGTCGGTGTCGTGACGCTGCTGCTGCTGTCTGCCATCGCGGCGGTGACATCGGCCGTGCAAATGACGGAGGCCGCCAGGGCGCGGGCCGAAGCACAGGCCGCGACCGATGCGCAGTTCAAGGCGCAGCCTGACCGCCACCCGCACCGGATGGTGCATTACGGAACCTATGCGCTGCGTCCCGTAGGACCGCTCGCCGCGTTCGACCCCGGCGTCGATTCGTTCACCGGCACGGTCGTGTTCCTCGAAGGGCACCGGCAGAACAGCGCCACCTTCGGCGCAGCGCGGGAATCGTCGGACCTGCTGCGCTTTGGCCAGCTCACCCCGGCGTTCGTGCTGCAGACGCTGGCGCCGCTGCTGCTGATCTTCCTTGGCTTCGCGACGATCGCGCGCGAACGCGAACGGGGCAGCCTGCGCGCTCTGGCAGCGCACGGCGCGAGTGCGCGAAGCATCCTAAGTGGCAAGGCGATGGCGCTGGGCGTCGTCGCGCTGCTGGCGCTGGCGCCTGCGCTGGTCGCGCTGGGCTGGGCCGCGCTGCGCCAGCCGCATGAGGGCGGCATCGCTGTGCTCATCGCACTGGCCTATGCGGGTTATCTTGCCGCCTGGGTGCTGGGCATCGTCGCCGTGTCGGGCATCGCGCGGACATCGCAGGGCGCGCTGATTGCGCTGATCGCCGCCTGGGCGCTGATCGTGGTGCTGGTGCCGCGTGCCGCCGCGGGCTTGGCGGGCGTTGCCGATCCGCTTCCCAGCCGGGTCGACACCGAGCTAGCAATCGCCGCCGACCTGCGCCGCATCGGCGACAGCCACAATCCCAACGACCCTCACTTTGCCGCGTTCAAGGCGAGGTTGCTCAAGCAATACGGCGTCACGCGCACCGAGGACCTGCCGTTCAATTATCGCGGGCGCCTGGCACAGGAGGGTGAGCGGATCACATCGCAGCTGTTCAAGGATTATGCCGCTCGGGCCGATGCCATCCGCCAGCGCCAGTCCGGCTGGCTGGATTGGGCAGGCGTGCTAAGCCCGGCGCTTTCAGTGCGCGGCGCATCGATGGTCGGCGCGGCTACCGATTTATCCACCCACACCGCCTTTATGAATGCCGCCGAGGCTTATCGCTTCGATCTGGTGCAGCGCCTCAACGGGCTGCAGGCGACAGCCGTAGCCAGCGCAGACGATGCTGCGCGCAGCAAGGACCCGCTCGCCGACCGGCGCACCCGGATATCTGCCGACTTCTGGAAGACCATGCCCGAATTCGAATTCGCCGCCCCCTCTCCCTCGGCCCGCATGATCGCGATGGTGCCGTCGCTGCTGCTGCTCGGCCTGTGGATCGCCTTGGCCTTTGGCGTGCTGGGCTGGGCCGCGCGGCGGATGGAAAGGCACGGCGCATGAGCAACGTGATCCGCGAACTCTGGCTGCTGGGCCGCAACCGCGCGGCCGTCGCAGCATTGGTCCTGCTGGCGGTTTTCGCCGCAGCCGGCGTAGCGATCGGTCTGGCCAACGTGTCACGCGATCAGGCGATGATCGAGCGGATGCTCGCCGGGCAGCCCGCCGAGGAGCAGGCATTGGCAGGCTTTGTCGAGGATGCGGGCTATGGCGCCTATTACGGCTTCCAGCCGGTCTGGGATCCGCCGTCGGACCTCGCCTTTGCCGCGCTTGGCAACCGCGACATTGCCCCTGCGATTCTGCGGGTGCGTTCGCTCTCGCTCGAAGCGCAGCTCTATGAGAACGAAAGCGCCAACCCCGAGCTGTCGCTGGCCGGGCGGTTCGATCTGGTGTTCATCACCATCTACATTGCACCCTTGGTGCTGATCGCGCTGCTGCACGATGTGTGGTCGGGCGAACGCGAGGCGGGGCGGCTGTTCATGCTTTCGGCGCTGCCCGGTGCGCGGCGGAGACTGTGGACGGTGCGGATTGCGGTGCGGATCGCAGGGGTGCTTCTGGCCCTGCTGATTCCCTTTGCGGTGGGCGCCATTTTCGCAGGAACCACCTTGCCCCGCCTGCTGGCGTTCGGCGGGCTGATCACGCTCGCCTGCCTGTTCTGGTCGGCGGTGATCCTGCTGGTGGCGCGGCGCGGATCGAGCTCGGTGGTCAATGCTGCGACCTTGGCCTCGATCTGGTTCGCGCTGACGCTCGTCGTTCCTGCAGCGGCCAATCTGGTGATCAACGCGTCGGTTCCGGTCCCCGATGGCGCGGAACTGGCGCGCGAAAACCGCGAATTCGTCCACGGCGCATGGGATCGGCCGCGCGAGGAGACAATGGACGCGTTCCTGGCGCTCTATCCGCAACACGTTGCGGGCAGCGCGCTACCGCCGACATTCCACTACAAATGGTATTTCGCGTTCCAGCATCTGGGCGATCTGCATGTCGCCGATCAGTCGCAGGCCTATCGCGACGGCATCGCGGGTCGCGCGGCCTATGCCCGGGCGGCCGGCTGGCTGCTTCCGCCTGCGGGTATCGCGCAGGCCATGACCGCGCTGGCGGGGACCGACGTCACCGCCCAGCTTGAATTTCAACAGCGCATCCGCGCCTACCATACGCGATTGCGCGAGTATTATTATGACTATCTCTTCAGCGAACGACCCTTCGATCTCTCGATTCTGGCGAACGTTCCGCGTTTCGCTCCTGTTGACGACGACAACGCTCGGGCTGACTGAGACCGCCTACGCTCAGCGTGTCACCGACAATGCCGCAGGCGGTGCAGAGGACGCTTTCGGCACCAGTATCGGCAACGAGCGCGTCGGGCTCTACAGCGGCAGCGACGTGCGCGGCTTTTCGCCGGTCACCGCCAACAATATCCGGCTCGAGGGGCTGTATTTCGACCGCCCGGCCTCGTTCACCGACCGGCTGGTGCAAAGCAACGTCGTGCGCGTCGGGCTGACCGCGCAGAACTATCTGTTCCCCGCCCCCACCGGCATCGTTGATTACAAGATCCGCCCGGCGGGCAACGACTTCGTGCTCAGCACCATGTTCGGCCTCAACAGCTGGGGCGGCGGGCGGCTCGAGCTCGATGCGCAGATTCCGGTGATCAAGGACAAGCTGAGCCTGGTTGCGGGCGTCGCCGGCTTCGTCGACGAGCTTGCGCCGGGCAACCAGTCGTTCTTCGGGTCTTATGCGCTCGCAGCACGGTGGAAGCCTGCGCCCGGGATCGAGGTGATCCCGTTCTGGAGCCGGATCGACCTCTACAACCGCGAGGCCGCGCCGCTCTACACGCCCGAAGGCGCCTTCCTGCCGCCGCGCATCGAGCGCCGCCGCTTCCCCGGCCCCGAATGGGCAGACCAGCGCAACACCGTGCAGCATTATGGCGCGCTCACCAAGGCGCGGCTGAGCGAGAAATGGCAGCTCGCCGCCGGGCTGTTCCGCTCGACATCGGACAGCAGCACCAATTTTGCGCAGAACTTCATCGCGCTGCGGCCCGATGGCACTGCGATCCGCCGGGTTACCAGCGATCCGCCGCTCTCGCTCGCCGGGACCAGTGGCGAACTGCGGCTGAGCCGCACGTTCGCCGATGGCCCGCGTCGCCACACGGTCCATGCCGCAGTGCGCGGGCGCGAACGGGTGAGCCGTTACGGCGGCGGCGGGCGGATCGATTTCGACCGTGCCCCGGTTGACGAGGTGCTCGATATCCCGGCACCCGAGTTCGCCTTCCTGCCGCAGACCGGCGAGACGGTGCGCCAGGGCATCGCCGGCATCGCTTATGACGGCCGTTGGCTGGGCGTCGGCGGCTTGAGCGTAGGCCTGCAGCACACCTGGTACGCCAAACGCGTCGATCGCCCCGGCGCACCGCTGGCGCGGACCGACGATCAAGCCTGGCTGCCCAATGTCACCGCCTCGGTCGAGCTGACCGAGCGGCTGGCGCTTTACGGCAGCTACACCAAGGGGCTGGAGGAGAGCGGCATCGCCCCCGACAGCGCTGCCAACCGCACCGAGGCGCTGCCCGCGATCCTGACATCGCAGATCGATGGCGGGCTGCGCTGGAAGGCACCCTGGGGGATGAGCCTGATCGCCGGGCTGTTCGATGTGCGCAAACCCTATTTTGCCGCAGACGAGATCAATGTCTTTCGCCAGTTGGGCGATGTTCGCCATCGCGGGGTCGAGCTCTCTGCCGCCGGGCCGCTGGCCGAGGGCTTGACCGTGGTCGCAGGCGCGGTGCTGATGCAGCCGCGCGTGACCGGCGATGGCGTCAGGCTGGGCCGGGTCGGACGCCGCCCGATCGGCCAGCCCTCGCAATTGCTGACGCTGGCGACGCAATATGCGCTCCCCGGTGTCGATGGCGTGCAGCTGACCTTCAACGTCACCCATCGCGGCACCCGCGCCGCCGATACGCGCAATCTCGTTACTTTGCCCGCGCGCGCGATCCTGGATGCCGGCGTGCGCTGGCGGTTCGATCTGGGCGACAACCCGGCGCTGCTGCGCGTGCAGCTGCAGAACCTGACCAACGCCTATGATCTCGCGCTGGTCGGCAGCGGCAGCTATCAGGTCAATTCACCCCGCCAGCTGACGATGTTCCTGACGGTCGATTTCTGACAGCCTTGCGCCGGGCGAAAGCCTTCGTCCGATAGATGCTGCCAGCGCGCCAGAGGTTTTCCGGCACGCTGGCAGTGGAGATTGGTCGTCCGAGCAACAGCCCGACGCCGACGCGTCAGTCGTCGATGTTGCGCCGGAAGGTTTCGGGCAGGAAGAGCAGCCCGATCACCACCGTGGCAGCGGCCACCACGACCGGGTACCACAGGCCGTAATAGATGTTGCCGGTGGCCGCGACCATCGCGAACGCAGTGGTGGGAAGGAAGCCGCCGAACCAGCCGTTGCCGATGTGATAGGGCAGCGACATCGAGGTGTAGCGGATGCGGCTGGGGAACAGTTCCACCAGCAGCGCGGCGATCGGCCCGTAGACCATCGTTACCAGCATCGCCAAGGCCCACAGGATGGCGACCACCGCCACCTTGTCGATCCGGGCATTGTCGGCCTTGTCGGGGTATCCGACCGCGACCAGCCCGGCCTTCAGCTCATCCTGGAAAGCCTTGATCGCGGCCTTCCTGTCGTCGCCCTGCAGGCTGTCCGGATTGGGGGCGGTGAACACCGTGCTACCCACGCTGACCGTGGCGATCGTGCCGGGGGCCGCCTCGACATTGGCATAGCTGACGCCCGCCTTGGCGAGATAGGTCTTGGCGATGTCGCAGCTCGTGCTTTCGAAGGTGTTCTTGCCCACCGGATCGAACTGGAACGAGCATTCGTCGGCATGCGCGGTGATCGTCACCGGGGCAGCGGCCTGCGCCTCGGCCAGCGCCGGGTTGGCCGCCTGGGTCAGTGCGCCGAACAGCGGGAAGTACAGCACCGCTGCGAGCGCGCAACCGCCCAGGATGATCGGCTTGCGGCCGATCTTGTCAGACAACCAGCCGAAGAACACGAAGAACGGCGTGGCGAGCGCAAGCGCAATCGCGATCAGGATGTTCGCGGTTGCGCCATCGACCCGGAGTGTTTTTTCGAGGAAGAAGAGCGCATAGAACTGGCCAGCATACCAGACCACCGCCTGGCCCATCACCGCACCCAGCAGTGCGATGATCACCCAGCGCAGGTTGCCCCATTTGGCGAAGGCTTCGGTCAGCGGCGCCTTGGAAGTGGTGCCTTCGTCCTTCATCTTCTGGAAGACCGGGCTTTCGTTGAGCTGCATCCGGATCCACATCGACACGCCCAGCAGCAGGATCGAGATCAGGAAAGGCAAGCGCCATCCCCAAGCGGCAAACGCCTCTTCGCCCAATGCATAACGGATGCCGATGACCACCAGCAAGGCTGCGAACAGCCCGAAGGTCGCCGTGGTCTGGATCCAGCTGGTGTAAAGCCCGCGCTTGCCCTCGGGAGCATGCTCGGCGACATAGGTGGCCGCGCCGCCGTACTCGCCGCCGAGCGCAAGACCCTGGGCGAGCCTCAGCGCAACCAGAATGATCGGAGCGGCAACCCCGATCGAGGCATAGCTGGGCAGCAGGCCAACCGCGAAGGTCGACAGCCCCATGATCCCCATGGTCACCAGAAACGTGTTCTTGCGGCCGACCATATCGCCGATCCGCCCGAAGACGATCGCGCCAAACGGTCGCACGGCAAAGCCCGCAGCGAAAGCCGCGAGCGCGAAGATGAACCCGGTTGTCTCGTTGACCCCGGAAAAAAACTGCACCGAGATATAGGTCGCAAGCAGGCCGTAAAGGTAGAAATCATACCATTCGAACACCGTACCGAGGGACGAAGCGGCGATGACCATCTTCTCCCCCTGTGTCGCCTTGTGATGCTTTGGCAGTGCATCCACTGGTTGTGTCGCCATCATCCCCACTCCTTTTTGGTGTCTTCAGAACGTGTATTTTGCTGCCATTTCCAGCCGGTCCATCTGACCCTTCAACCCGCTCGCCACCTCGCGTTCGGCGTGGCGGACCTCAATGCCGATGTCGAGATTTTTGACCGGAGACCAGAACAGATTGGCGGCTATCGAATAGGCCGAAACATTGGCCAGCCCCGGGATCGCGATGCCATCGGGATAGTCGGCGTGCTGATAGCCCGCAGCGAAGGTCGAGCGCAGATTGGTGGTCCAGCCCAGCTTGAGCGAGGCGAAGCCTGCAATGTTGTCGACATTGAGCAGCCGGTTGCCCAGCACGTTGCGGTCGAACACCGCATCGGGCGCATAGCCAAGGCCCAGATAGCGGCCGATGCCGTTGCCATACGTGGCGCTCAGCCGGATATCATGGCGACCATCGGGGCCGAAGGCGAACTTGCCGCCGGCGGACACGCCCCATCCCACCGAGTCATCGCCAGCGCCGCCATCGTGCACCGACAGCTGGCGCACCAGCCCTGCCAGATGGAGGTCGAGATTGGGCTTCTTGTACACCAGCTTGGCGACCAGATCGGGCACGCGGTCCTGATCGTTGTCGCTCAGCACCGGATTGATCGTGGTGACCGTCTCGGTCTGCGGATTTTCCAGCGCGAGCAGCAGATCGAGCCCCTGGCCCAGTGGCTGGCGATACTGGAGGATCATCTGGCGAACGAACACGGTGCCTTCGAGCGGGCCGACGAAATCGGTGCTCTCGGGCAGCAGCGCAGGGTTCTGGAAGGTGGTCCATTCCTGACCTATCAGGAACCGGTCATAGGTCAGGAAGGCGCGGCGCAGCGTCGGCGTATAGGCATTGGTGGCGCGCTGCGCGCCTGCAGGCGCGGTCGCCAGCGCAAAGTCGAATTCGATATGGCTCTTGAGCTCCTTGCCGCCCAACGGGGTGGAGCTGGTAAAGAACAGCCGCGTCTGGCGGGCATTGGCCATGAAATCGCGGGTCGCAGCGCCGCCGACCGGGATCTGCTGCGGCAGGTAGAACTCCTTGCCCAATGATCCACCCGCGAGCATGCCGTCGTCGAACCGGGTCGCGCTGGCCACCGCCTTGACGAAGCCCCCGAGCTTGAAGGTGGTGCCGCCGACGCGGAAGCCCTCTGCGGGCGCGGTGGGTCTGCTTTCCAGCGTGGCAAGCTTGGTGGCGGTCTCCTCGCTGCGCGCGGCGGCCTGGCTGGCGGCGGCTGCGGCCTGCGCCTGCTCGCTGCGCGCGGCGCCCAGATCGGCGCGCAATGCGGCCATTTCGGCTTCGAGCTTCAGCAGCCGCTCTTCCAGCGCCTGTTCGCGGGCGCTTTGGGCATAAGCCACCTGCGGCGCGACCAGCGCGCTTGCTCCCAGCAATATCAGCCATGATCGGCATCCGGCCTTTGGCATCTCACCTCTCCTGATATCCCGCTCCGGCTTGTTGTCGGTAGTGGATGCAGTGTTCGCTCAATGCCGATGTGTCGCCAGCCCGACCTTGGTCGTAGGCCTACGACCTTTGTCTAAGGTCCGGCAGCGTTCGCGCAGGGCTATCATGCCGCCAGCAATGCGCCGCAGACGCATCCAGACGAGGAGAGAGACAATCATGGCCGAGAGCAGCTATCCCGTACCCGCAGACTGGGCGGACAATGCCCTGATCACCGCATCGGTGTATGACGAGCGCTACCGCCTGTCGCTCGACGATCCCGATGCTTTCTGGCGCGAGGAAGCCGCGCGGCTCGACTGGATCACTCCTTTCACCAGGGTGAAGGAAACGAGCTTCGACGAGGCCGATTTCGGCATCCAGTGGTTTGCCGATGGCACGCTCAATCTCGCCGCCAACTGCCTCGACCGGCATCTGGCCGAACGCGGCGATACCGTCGCGATCCTGTGGGAGCCCGACAGCCCCGACGAGGCGAGCCGTTCGATCACCTATCGTGAGCTCCACGAACAGGTCTGCCGTTTCGCCAACCTGCTCAAGGCGCACGGTGTCCGCAAGGGCGAGCGGGTGACGCTGTACCTGCCGATGGTGCCCGAAGCTGCGGTGGCGATGCTCGCCTGCGCGCGGATCGGAGCGATCCATTCGATCGTGTTCGCAGGCTTCTCGCCCGAAGCGCTTGCGGGCCGCATCCAGGATTGCGACAGCCGCATCGTCGTCACTGCCGACGAAGGCCTGCGCGCGGGCAAGCACGTGCCGCTCAAGGCCAATGTCGATGCCGCGCTCGACCATGATGGCGTCGCAGTGGACACCGTCATCGTGCTCAAGCGCACCGGTGCCGGTGTGCCGATGGTCGATGGCCGCGATGTGGACTGGGCGGCGAGCGTCGCTGCGCAGTCGGCCGACTGCCCGGCGGAGGAAATGAGCGCCGAGGATCCGCTGTTCATCCTGTATACCTCGGGCTCGACCGGCAAGCCCAAGGGCGTGCTCCACACCACAGGCGGCTATGCCGTGTGGGCGGCAATGACCTTCCAATACGTGTTCGATTACCGCCCCGGCCAGGTTTACTGGTGCGCCGCCGATGTCGGTTGGGTCACCGGGCACAGCTATGTCGTCTACGCCCCGCTGATCATGGGCGCGACCACGGTGATGTTCGAGGGCGTCCCGACCTGGCCCGATCCGTCACGCTTCTGGCAGATCGTCGACAAGTACCGGGTCGAGATTTTCTATGGGGCGCCGACAGCATTGCGCGCGCTGATGCGCGAGGGCGACGACTGGGTGACGAAGACCAGCCGCTCGTCGCTGCGGCTGCTCGGATCGGTGGGCGAGCCGATCAATCCCGAGGCGTGGGAATGGTATCACCGCGTGGTCGGCGAGGGCCGCTGCCCGATCGTCGACACCTGGTGGCAGACCGAAACCGGCGCTTGCATGATGACGCCGCTGCCCGGCGCGCATGCGCTCAAGCCCGGGTCGGCCGCAATGCCCATGTTCGGGGTCAAGCCGCTGCTGCTCACCCCCGAAGGCGAGGTCATCGAGGGCGCGGGCGAGGGTTGCCTTGCCATCGCCGACAGCTGGCCCGGCCAGATGCGCACCGTCTGGGGCGATCACGACCGGTTCTTCCAGACCTATTTCACCACCTTCAAGGGGCTGTATTTCACCGGCGACGGCTGCAAGCGCGACGAGGACGGCTATTACTGGATTACCGGGCGGATCGACGATGTCATCAACGTCTCGGGCCACCGGATGGGCACAGCCGAGATCGAAAGCGCGCTGGTCGCGCACCCCAAGGTGGCCGAAGCCGCGGTCGTCGGCATGCCGCACGATGTGAAGGGCCAGGGCATCTATGCCTTCGTCACCACCAATGTCGAGGTCGAGCCCGACGAGGCGCTGCGCCGCGAGCTGGTGCAATGGGTACGCCGCGAGATCGGCCCGATCGCCACCCCCGATATTATCCAGTTCACCCCCGCGCTGCCCAAGACCCGCTCGGGCAAGATCATGCGCCGCATCTTGCGCAAGATCGGCGAGAACGACCTCACCAATCTGGGCGATACATCGACGCTTGCCGATCCATCGGTTGTCGATCATCTTGTCGCTGAGAGACCCCAACCGGCAGAAGCGACATAGAAACGATCCTGATCGCGGACGACCACCCGCTGTTCCGCCAGGCGCTGATCCTGGCGGTCGGCAGGGTGGCTCCGCAGGCGCAGATTCTGGAAAGCGGCACGCTCGCCGCCGCCGCGCGTGCGGCAGGCTCGGCCGAGGGTCTGCGCCTGATCCTGCTCGATCTCAAGATGCCCGGCGCGGTTGGCTATTCGGGAATAGCCTTGCTCCATGCCGAGCGGCCCGAGGTGCCGATCCTCGTCGTATCGAGCGCGGAAGGCGCGGGCGTCGCCGACGAGGCGCGGCAACTGGGCGCGGTGGGGTTCCTGTCCAAGGACAGCGACCTAGACAGCATCGAACAGGCGATCGCGCGAGCGCTGGGAGGACGTACCGCCAAGCCTGCGCCGAGCGGCCCACACGAAGAAGTGCAGCAGGAAATCGCCTCGCTTACCCCGACCCAGCTCAAGGTGCTGATCGAAGTTCTCGACGGCAAGCTCAACAAGCAGATCGCGCACGACCTTGCGATGAGCGAGGCGACGGTCAAGGCGCACATGACCGTGATCATGCGCAAGCTGGGCGTGCAGAACCGCACCCAGGCCGCTCTGGTCGCGCGCTCGCTGGGGCTCAACCTCAGGCATTGATGTCAGGCCGGGCCCGCGGCCTCGGCGAGAAATCCCACGATCTCTGCCGCCGCCGCCGGTTTGGCGATCACCGGCACCCCCAATGCACCTGCGCGCCGCACCAGCTCGGGCGAGCCTTGTGCGGTCACCAGCGCGGCAGGCAGGCCCGGGTGCTGCAGCCGCAACGCCGCGATCAGCGCCAGCCCGTCGGTCGCGGTGCCCAAGTGGAAATCGACCAAAGCCACATCGAACGGCCCTTCCGCCGACAGCGCCTGCACCGGATCGGTAGCGCCGGTCGCGTTGTGGCCCAGGCTGGTCAGCAAGGACAGCATCGCCTCGACGATCAGCGCATCGTTATCGATCACCAGCACCCGCAGCGCGCGCGCTGGGCTGTGCGTAGGCACCGTGCGCGCGGGCACCGCCGCTTGCGTCTGTGGTGCGCTAAGCGGAAGCGACAGGCTGAACCGGCTACCCCTGCCCGGCACCGAACGTACCGAAATCGCGCCACCCAGCAGCCGCGCGATCCGCTCGGCGAGCGCAAGTCCCAGCCCCAGCCCGTCGGCCTCGACCTCGCCCAGCCGGGTGAACTCGGTAAAGATGCTGTCAATCTGCTCGGGCGCGATACCGACCCCGGTGTCGTAGACATCGATCCGTACCCGGTCCCCGCGCCGCCTGCTGCCGATCAGCACGCCGCCTTGCTGCGTGTAGCGCAGCGCGTTGGAGAGGAAGTTCTGCAGCACCGAACGCAGCAGCCCCGGATCGGTGTGGACATCGCCGATCAGCGCACCGATGCGCAGGGACAACTGCTTGCCCTCGGCCATCGGCATGAAGCTTTGCGCCAGATCGGTAAGGAACGGCGCCAGCGCGACCGGCTCGGGGCTCGGCTCCACCCCGCCCGCATCGAGCCGACTGATGTCGAGCAGCGCCCGGATCAGGCCATCGGCGGCACTGATCGCGCTGTCCACCCGGCCTGCGAGCATCTGGGTGTTGGGCTCAGCGTCGCGCGACAGCGCGGCAGTGAACAGCCGCGCGGCGTGCAGCGGCTGGAGCAGATCATGGCTCGCGGCGGCGAGAAAACGCGTCTTGTCGCGCGTCGCCTCGGCGAGCTGGCGGTTGGCGGCGCTCAATTCGCCGGTGCGCTCGGCGACGCGCTGTTCCAGCTCAGCCAGTGTGCGCTCCAGCTCGTCGCGGGTGCGCGCCTCGTCGGTGATGTCGGTAAAGCTGGTGACATAGCCGCCGCCGGGCATCGGCCCGCCAACGGTCTTGATCACCCGGCCATCCTTGCGCTGCCGCTCGAAGCTGTGCGCCTGCCCGCGCCGCATATGGCTTAGGCGCTTGCGGACATGGTGCTCGATATCCTCCGACCCGAAATCGCCAAGCCGCGCGTTGTAGCGGATCAGATCGGCGATCGGCGTGCCGACGCGGACCAGCCCCTGCGGATAGCCGAAAATGTCGAGATACTGCCCGTTCCACGCGACCAGGTTCATTTCGGCATCGACCACGCTGATCCCGGCATCGACATGTTCGAAGGTCGCCGCCAGCAGCTCGCGCGAGAAGCGCAGCGACTGGCCACGCTCACCCAGTAGCCGGGTGACATCGGCGAGGCTCATCTGGCTGCCCGCCAGCGCCGATGCCACCAGCGCCCGCGCCGAAGACGCTCCGACCACGCGGGCGATGAGGTCGCGCGCGCGCTGCGCCGCAGCCCGATTGATCGGCACGCCGGGCGCAGCGTCCGGAAACTCGGTCTGCGCCCGCTCGATGCCCACGAAGCTGGCGGTGAGCCGCGCAAGATCATCAAGATCGCTGATCTTCTGCTGGCCGCGCAGCTGCCACGGCAGCGGCGGCGCCTGCACGTTGCGCGCGGCCACGATGCTATAGGCAAACAGATTGGCCCCAAGGCTCCACCCCACGCCATGCACCAGCGGCGATGCGTTGCCGATGCCGAACAGCCGCAGCGGATCGAGCAGCGTGCCGGTCAGCGTGTCCAGCCACGCTGGTGGCAGTATCGGCGGCAGCGCCAGCGTGTACAGCCATAGCGCAAAGCCGATGCTCAGGCTCACCTTTGCCGCCAGCGCATCGCGTCCCTTGCCCTGCGTGGCAAGGATCAGGTGCGGGGTGAACTGGGCCATCGCGGCAAAGGCGATCAGCCCGATCGACGCCAGCGAATTGCGCGCCGGGATCAACAGCGCCCAGGCCAGCGCGGCTGCCACGATTCCCAGGATCGACACTCGGCGGGCCAGCAGCATGCGGCGGCCCAGCCCGCCCTCGGCGGCATCGCCCTGCCTGCGGCGGAGCAGCGCGGGGAAAATGAGATCGTTCGATACCATTGTTGCCAGCGCGGTCGAATCGACGATCACCATCGATGCCGCCGCGCTGATCCCACCGACCAGCGCCAGCACCAGGATCGCCCCTGTCCCTCCGAACGCCGGAACCTGCAGCACGTACAGGTCAGCACCGGTCGTCTCCGGTCCGGGGATCAGGCTTGCGCCGGCAAGTGCGATCGGCAACGCCATGATTGCCATGATCGCAAGATAGCCCGCAAGCCCTTTGCGCGCGCGGTCGAGCGAGCCGGGATCGTGCGCCTCGACCAGCCCCATGTAGAACTGACGCGGCAGCGCGATGATCGCCATGATCGAGATCAGGAAGATCACGCCGAATTCCACCGACAGCCGCTCTGGCCGGAAGTTGGCGGCAAGCTGGGTCATGCCTTCGTCGACCGCCACGCTCTGGGCGTTCGCGAGCATCCACACCGCGACCCCCGCCACAGCCGTCAGCGCGACGATCTTGATCACCGACTCCAGCCCGATGGCGTAAACCAGCCCCTCGCTGCGCCCGGCCAGCTCATAGCGGCGCGCGCCGAACAGGATGGCGAACAACGCCAGCAACGCCGCCGATCCGATCATCGTCACCGTGGTGATCGGCTGACCCGAGGCAAAGGCCAGCGCGCCGCCGATCGAGCGGAACTGCAGCGCGACATAGGGGATGGTGCCAACCAGCGCGATCAGCGTCACCAGCCGCGCCACCCCGCCATCATGGCCAAAGCGCGCTGCGATGAAGTCCGAGACCGTGGTTGCCTGTTCCTCGGCCACCGCCTGCGCCAGCCGTCGAAGGAAGCGCGGCGCGCCCAGCAACAGGCAGATCGGGGCAAGATAGATCGGCAGATACTGCCAGCCATCGCGCACGATGCTGCCCACCGCGCCGTAAAAGGTCCAGCTCGAGCAGTAGACGCCCAACGCCAGCGTGTAGGCAGCATGTCTGAGCTGCGGCCGCCGCATCATCGATCCGCGTCGGCTTTCCACCACCGCCGCTACCGCGAACAGCAGCAAGATCATTGCCAGCCCGGAAAATGCCGCCGACGGCAGGCTCATCTGCTTCGCTTTTCCCCCAGCCCGGTTGAGCTTCGGGGTGTGTTTTAGGTCAACACGCCGACCAAGCGCAAGCTCTCCTCCAAACGGTGGGATGAACGCCCGGATCAGCGGCAAGGCGATTGCGAACGGCGTCGCAGGCCAGTACAGCGGGCGCTCCCCTCCCCGATCACAGGCATGACATGAGCAGATGGCATCTCGCAGCGCAGGTTGATGATATCCGGCCGCTGCTGATGGATGTGCGCGCGACGAACGCCGCCTGCGCCATCGCGACCCTGGTCGAGACCTCGGGCCCGGCCCCGCGCGAAATCGGCGCACAGATGCTGATCACTGCAGACGAGCACTGGGGCTATCTGTCCGGCGGCTGCATCGAAGCCGACGTCGCCCGGCATGGCCGCGAGGTGATGGCGAGCGCTGAGCCAAGGCTGCTGCGTTATGGCGAGGGCAGCCCGTGGATCGATATCCAGCTCGCCTGCGGCACCGGCATATCGGTGCTAGTCGAGCCCGTGTCAGGCGATGACCCTGCGGTCGCCGCGCTGCTCGACGCTTATGCTGCGCGCACCCCGGTGCTCTGGAGCAGCGACGGCAGAACCCGCCGCGTCACGCCGCCATCCGCTGGGCTTCCACCGCTCTGGGATGGCAAGCAGTATGCCCGGCTTTGCGAACCCGTGCTGCGGCTGGTCCTGATCGGCGAGGATGCCACCGCGATGGCGAGCGCGGCGCTGGCGCAACAATCGGGGATCGAGGTCATTTTGATCACGCCCAACGGTCCCGAACAGCCGCCCTTTGCCGACATCGGCTATCACCGCACCGCCGCGGCCGACGCGCTGGACGCGATCGGGCTGGACCGCTGGACCGCTGTCGCGGTGATGTCACACGATCGCGAGGACGACGAGCGCGCGCTTGCCCGCGCGCTGAAGTCGGACGCGTTCTATGTCGGGGCGATCGGCGCACGCGCGCGGCTGGCGATGCGGCAGGAGCGGCTGCGCGATCACGGCGTGAGCGAGGATCGGCTGGCGCAGATGCACGCGCCGATCGGGCTTCAGGGATTTGGCAAGGCGCCGCGCGATATCGCGCTGTCGCTGGTCGCCGATGTAGCGCGCGATTTCCACGCGCGTTCGGCAGCGGCAAGGTCTTCGAGGGAATCGATGTCGAGCACCGCGCCGGTATCGGCTGTGTCCAGATAGGCGACGCCCGAGGGTCTGTGCTTGAGCAGATGCGCGGCGCCCTGGTCGCCCTGCAACGTCGCAAGATCGCCGAGAGCACTGCCGACGAAGCATACCGGGTGGCCGGGCTTTCCTGCCACTCTGGGCCGCGCGGCATAGCCCGACGCGTTGGCCAGCTCCGCCAATGGGACGCATAGATCGATCAGGACCAATGGCATATCGCCCAGAAAGACGAACAGCCCTTCGGCTCCCTCTGCCATCGCGCCGACGCCGGTGCGGATCGAGGCGGCCATGCCTTCATCCCAGCCCGGCGTATGGACGATCCGGCAATCGAGACCATTCAGCGCCTTCGCCAGTTCGTCGTGCTGCGCGCCGGTCGCGACGACGGCATCGCCGAAGCCTGCCTGCAGCACCGCCTCGACCGTGCGGCGGATCACCGGTGCGCCATCCAGATCGGCGAGCAATTTGCCGCCGCCAAAGCGCCGCCCGGCGCCTGCCGCCAGCACCAGCGCGCCCCAATCTTGCAGGCTCGAGGCGCGCGCTTCGCTCAGGCCTTGGCCTGGGTCAGCACGGGCAGCGCGCGGACGCGCTTGCCGGTCGCGGCGAACAGCGCGTTGGCCAGCGCAGGCGACGCAGGCGGGAGACCGGGTTCGCCGATCCCGCCCATCTTCGCGCCGCTCTCGATGAAGTGCACGTCGATGACCGGCGGAGCATCAGCGAGCTTGAGCAGATTGTAATCGTTGAAGTTGCTCTGCACCACCGCGCCCTTGTCGAGCGTGATCGCCTCGCCGATCGCCGACGACAGCCCCATGATCAGCCCGCCTGCGATCTGCGCCTCGGCGTTGAGCGGATTGACCGTGGTGCCGCAGTCCACCACCGCGAACGCCTTGAGCACCTTGGGGCTGCCATCCTCGCGCAAGGTCGCCTCGATCACCTCGGCAACGATGGTGCCGAAGCTCTCGACGATCGCCATGCCGCGCCCCACCCCGTCGGGCAGCGGACTGTCCCAGCCCGAGCGTTTCGCGACCGCATCGAGCACCGCGAGATGCCGCGATCCGGCAGGCAGATGCTTGCGACGGAACCGGTACGGCTCCTCGCCCGCCGCCGCCGCCAGCTCGTCCATGAAGCATTCGTTGTAGAACCCCATCTGGGTCGAATTCACCGAGCGCCACGGGCCATCGATCTGGTTCGACTGATAGCTGAAATGCCGCCGCGAAGTCGCGGGGATCGCGTAGATGAAGCTGGTTTCGCCCTCGGCATCGCCGCTCTGCACATAATCGGTGCGCCATGCGGCGATCCTGCCGTCCTTGCCCAACGTCGCCTGCAGGTGCGCCGAGGATTGCGGGCGATAGGTGCCATGGCGCACATCCTCCTCGCGGCTCCAGATCAGCTTGACCGGATAGGGCAGTTGCTTGGCGAGCAGCGCCACCTGATCGATGATCTCGGTCATGTCGGGGAAGCGCCGCCCGAAGCCGCCGCCCATGATCATCGGGTTGAACACGACGTCGTCGATACCGATGCCGGCCGCTTTCGCCGCGCGCGCGCGGGTCGAGAGCGGGTCCTGCAGGCCGCCCCACAAGGTGAGCTTGCCCTGCTTGTAATGGCCGGTGAGCGCGAACGGCTCCATCATCGCGTGGTGCAGAAACGGGACGCGATAATCCGCGCTGACGGTCCTGGCACCCACCACGCCAAACGCCGCATCGACATCGCCGTCGCCGCCCTCGTTGTCGGGCTTGCCTGCCTTGCGCAGGGCGTCCTGTGCGGCGTAGATCGAGGCGGTGGACACATCGCCATGGCCGCCATCGGAGAATTTCGGGCTGAGTGCTTTCAGCCCCTTTTGCGCCTGCCAGTAGCGCTTGGCGACGACGATCACCGCATCGTCGAGCTTGATCACCTTTTCCACGCCGGTGACGCCCAGCGCTGGCTTTTCGTCCACCGATACCAGCTTGCCGCCGCGCACCGGTGCCGCCGCGATCGTCGCGACGCGCATGTCGGGCAGCGTGAAATCGATGCCGTATATCGCGCTGCCATCCACCTTGGCGGGGATGTCGATTCGGGGAACCGGCTTGCCGATCAGCTTGAACTGGTCGCGCGTCTTGAGCACCGGATCGCTGGTCATAGAGCGTTCCGCCGCGCCGGCGGCAAGCTCGCCATAACGCAGCGACCTGCCCGATTGGGCGTGCAGCACCTTGCTGTCTGCCGTGGTCAGCTCGCTCGCTGGAACGCTCAGGCGGTCGGCGGCTTCCTCGATCAGCGCCAGCCGTACCGCGGCGCCGACGGTGCGCATGCCGACCTGGCCGGTGTAGCGCAGCGCCGACGAACCGCCGGTAATCTGCAACGGCAGCGAGCGCGCGATCATCGAGATGATGGCCCCGGGCAGCGCGTTGATCACCCCGGGCGCACCCGACATCTCGGCAAGAAAGCCCTTGCCCAGCGGCGTGTTGGCAAACGCGGTATCGGCGGGCGCCTGCTCGACCTTGACTTTGCTCCAGTCGGCATCGAGCTCATCGGCCAGCATCTGGCCCAATGCGGTGTGGCTGCCCTGGCCAAAATCGATGTGCGGCGAATATACCGTGACGGTGTCGTCTTCGGCGATCTTCATCCAGCTGAGGAAATTGTGGTCCCCGCCCGTTTCGGTCAGCGCCTTTGCGCGCGCTTTGGCGGAGCTGTCGCCCCAATAGAGCCCGAAGGCGCCGCCGCCGACGAGCAGCGCGCTGCCAACCAGAAAGGCGCGGCGGACGATGCCCCTTTTTTTCTTGGGCGGTGCTGCCTCGACCGGCGTATCGAGATGCGGGCTGGGATTGTCTGCCATCATGCCTCTCCCTGCAGCGCTGTCGCCGCCCGCCCGGTGGCAGCGACAATAGCCTTGCGGATGCGCGGATAGGTGCCGCAGCGGCAGATATTGGTCATCGCCTCGTCGATCTGCTCGTCGCTGGGGCTGCCCGTCGCTTCGATCAGCGCGACCGCCGCCATGATCTGTCCCGACTGGCAATAGCCGCACTGCGGTACCTGCGCATCGATCCAGGCCTGCTGGACCGCATGCAGTGCGCCATCTGCGCCGCGCAACCCTTCGATCGTGGTGACCGATTTGCCCGCAATGTCGCTGATCGGCACGCTGCACGAGCGGGTGATCCGGCCCTCGACATGCACCGAACAGGCTCCGCAGGCGGCAATGCCGCAACCGAACTTGGTCCCGGTGAGGCCCAGTTCCTCGCGCAGCGCCCACAACAACGGCGTATCGGCATCCGCCTCGACGCTGACATCGCTGCCGTTGACCTTGAACCCGATTGCCATCGTCGCCACCCCCGCTGCGTGAATTCAGTCCTTTATAGCAACCCGATGCACCGTCGGCCACCGGAAAACCCGCGCATGGAAATCCGATACCTCGTCAGACCGCCGTCCCGACCATCGCCCCGATTGCCGCAGTCAATGCCATCGCGATCGCGCCCCACACGGTTACCCGGACGCTGCCGCGCCACAGCGATGCACCCCCTGCCCGCGCACCGACCGCGCCCAGCAGCGCGAGGAACAGCAAGGATGCGACAGCTACGACAACGGGCAACCTTTCGGCAGGGGCGACCAGCACCATCGCCAGCGGCAGCGCCGCACCCACCGAGAAGGTCGCCGCAGACGTCAGCGCCGCCTGGACCGGGCGCGCGGTGGTGAACGCCGATATGCCCAGCTCGTCGCGGGCATGCGCGCCCAGCGCATCGTGCGCCATCAGCTGGCGCGCGACTATCCCCGCGGTCTCGGCATCCAGCCCGCGTCCCATGTATATCCCCGCCAGTTCCTCGATCTCCGCATCGTTGTCGTCCGCCAGCTCGCCGCGTTCGCGCTCGATGTCGGCAGTTTCGGTGTCCTGTTGCGAGCTGACCGAGACATATTCCCCCGCCGCCATCGACATCGCGCCCGCGACCAGCCCTGCGGTTCCCGCGACCAGTGCGTCGCCCGATTGCGTCGATGCCGCAGCGACGCCGATGATCAGGCTGGCGGTCGAGACGATACCGTCATTGGCCCCCATCACCGCTGCGCGCAGCCAGCCGATACGCGCGACGAGATGCCGTTCGGAATGGATATGCAGTCTGGTCATGGCAATCTGCCTTTCTGGCGGAGCCTCAACATGGCTGCAGTGGCTTTTCACATTCGGCGGGGCATGGCTATCGCAATGATTCGTCCTATGGTGAATACTTGCTGCCACATGAGGATGCCCCGACCGTGATCTATATCTGGCTGAACATCGTGCCGATCCTTGTCGCGACGCTTGCGGGACTCGGGATCGGGTATATCTGGGCGCGGCTGTCGGGCTTGCGCATCGGTGCCAGGGTCGCGGTCGCCGCTTTCGTCGCCGAATTCTGGCTGACCGCGATCCTCGCCGGCGCGGTGATCCTGGCGCCGGATCAAGCTTCGCCGTGGACGATGGCGCTGGGCAGCGCCTTCATCATCTGGGTGGGATTCGTTCTGCCCGTGCTGGTGGTCACGCTCAGCGTGATCGGCATTCGCGCCGGCGCCATTGCGAGCGCGGGCGGCTATTGGTTGGTGACTATGCTGGTGCAGGCGGCGCTGCTGCAGACCATGGGGCTGGTACCGCCGCCTGCCGGATAGCAACCCGCGCGGCATCTGGCGGTTATTGCGCCAATAGCCTATCGCAATACCCTCGCACCCCCGCCCCGCAACAAGGCCTGCCATCCGATGACCGCCGACAGTCCCGAAACCTTCGGTGTCGTAAGCTACAACATCCGCAAGGCGATCGGGAACGACCGCAGGCACGATCCTGAGCGAATCATGCGCGTATTGGCGGAAACCGGCGCGGATATCGCGGTGCTGCAGGAGGCCGACCGCCGCCTGGGCGAGCGCAACAGCGCGCTTCCGGCGGCCCTGGTGGCGGAAGCTGGCTGGCAGGTGGTGCCGGTATCGACCGCGCGCCATGGCATCGGCTGGCATGGCAACGCCATCCTGGTCTCGCCGCGGGTCGATATCCTGCGCGGCGAGCGACTGAAGCTGCCGATGCTCGAGCCGCGCGGCGCGGTGCTGGCCGACCTTGCGATCGACGGACACCCGCTGCGGGTCGTCGGCGCGCACCTCGACCTTTCGGGCCTGTGGCGCCCGCGTCAGCTCAAGGCACTGCTCGGCCATGTTCATGGCCAGGAGGAAGAACGCCCCACGCTGATCACCGGCGATTTCAACGAGTGGCGGCGCGAGCCATCGGGCCTGCTGCATCTGGTCCGGCATTTCGAGCATATCCGCCCCGGCCCCAGCTTTCCTGCGCGTTGGCCGGTGGCGCATCTCGACCGGATGTTCGTGTCGTCCGATCTGGCGGTGGAGGATGCCGCCGTCCACGCCAGCCGCCTGGCGGCGATGGCGTCCGATCACCTGCCCGTCTGGGCGCGCCTGAAACTGCCCGGCCAGCGCCCGACCACCCCGCGATGAACGCAATTCCGTGGCATATCTTGGCGCCTGTGGGGCTGGCCGCGCTGTGGATCGCGCTGAGGCTGGCGTTTCGCCTGCCGACGCTTCCTCCCGAGCCGCCTTTGCCACCGCCGCAGGATACGCCGCACTGCCGGATCGGGCGGGCGATCGCGGGTCTGGAAGCGGCCCATCCCGGCCTTTCCGGCATCCTGCCGCTGTCCGATTCGCGCGGCGCGTATGTGGCGCGGGTCAAGCTGATCCGCGCGGCGGACGTGAGCCTCGACGTCCAATATTACATCTGGCGCGAGGATGTCGCGGGTCTGCTGCTGCTCGAGGAACTGCGCGAGGCGGCGGACCGGGGGGTCAGGGTCCGGCTGTTGCTCGACGACAACGGCATCGCCAAGCTGGACGATGAACTCGCGGCGCTGGAGACCCATCCCAATATTGAGGTGCGGCTGTTCAACCCGTTCGTGATCCGCAAGCCCAAGATCGCAGGCTATCTGCTCGACTGCTTCCGGCTCAACCGCCGGATGCACAACAAGAGCCTGACCGCCGACAACCAGATGACGATCATCGGCGGGCGCAACATCGGCGACGAATATTTCGGACCCGGCGACCAGCCCGAATTCGCCGACCTCGACGTGCTCGCGATCGGTGCGATCGTTCCCGAGATGGCGGCGGACTTCGGGCGTTACTGGACAAGTGCGAGTGCGTACCCCGCGCCGCTGATCCTGCCACGAGCCGGGCCGGGCGCGCAGGCCGAAGTCGCGCGCAAGACACGCGCACTGATCGAGACCAGCAGCCTGGCCAGAAACTATGCGGCGGCGGTCGAAAACGATACGCGCGCCGGATCCTATGCCGATCCGCTCACCCATGATGACATCGACTATGAATGGGTCCCGGTGACGATGTTGAGCGACGATCCGGCCAAGGCGCTCGGCAAGGAACCGCGCGACCCTGCACCGCTCGGCGCGATCGGGGCGATCATGCGCGAGACCCGACAGCAACTGGGTCTGGTCTCGGCCTATTTCGTGCCCGCCAAATCCGGTGCCGCCATGTTCGAATCGCTATCGGCGCAGGGCGCCTCGGTCGACGTGCTGACCAACGCGCTGTCGAGCACCGACGTCGCGGTGGTCCACGCAGGCTATGCGCGGTATCGCAAGCGGCTGCTGCGGGCCGGGGTGCGATTGTGGGAGATGAAGGGCGATGCGCCGCGCCATCCATCGACCCGCAGCGGTGTGCTCGGCAGCCTGCCACGCTCCAGCCGATCGTCATTACACGCCAAGACCTTCACCATCGACGGGCGAAAGCTGTTCGTCGGGTCGTTCAACTTCGATCCGCGCTCGATGCATCTGAACACCGAGCTTGGCTTCCTGATGGACAGCCCGGTGCTCGCCGAGCGGCTGCAGCACCTGTTCAACGAGCCGCTGCGCCACCGCGCTTATGAGGTGCAATTGACACCGCAGGGCAAATTGCTGTGGATAGATGCGACTCCCGATGGGACCGTCCACCATCACCATGATCCGGGCGCAACGCTGCTGCGCCGCGCGCAGGTGGTGTTATGGAGCATGCTTCCGATCGAGTGGCTGCTTTAGCGGGAGCGGGCGGCGCGCCCAATAAAGATGGCAGGGCGGAATGTTGCGCCAGACGAAGGATTTTTCCACCTCGGCGAAGCGCTGCTTGAGCATCGGCGCGATCGCCCGCCGCATCTGGTACGCGAGCACAGCGCCATCATCCGCCAGCACCTTGGCGCTCAAATCGAGAATATGGCTGCCTGTGCGCGCGGGAATGGTCGAGAACGGGATCCCTGTCACGATGACGTCGGCCGACCCCAGCCGGTGATCCGCCAGGATTGCAGCGACCGATGCCGCGGAGTCGGTAATCGCCAGCAGCCGGGGATCATCGATCGTGCGGCGCAGATGCCGCGTGAAATCGCGGCTGACGTCGATCGCAACCAACCGGCTGTCGCGCGGCATTCTTGAGAGCATGGCACGCGTCAGCGGCCCCGACCCCGGGCCGTACTCGACGACGACCCGCGCCTTCGACCAGTCCACCGGTGCGAGCAGCCTGTCGACCAGAACGCCCGAGGCCGGAAAGGCCGATCCGACCAGCCTCGGCTCGCGCAGGAATTCGCGGATGGCGACCTGCAGCGCGGAAGCATTGCTGGCGGCATCGCCGCTGCGATGTGCATCGAATTTGCTGGCCATGTGCTTCTCCCCGCATTGTGTCACAGCCTCGACTTACGTGCAGCGCATGGGCCGGTTCCTTTCTTTCGATCGGACGACTGCCGGAACGGTTTGAACAGCCGCAGCGTAACGGCTGGACACCTTTCCCGCCCCCCTGTCGGAGCATCCATGCGCGCGCTACTCGTCCACAACGCCCAGGCTGGCACCGATCCTGTTCCCCGCAAGAAAATCGAAGCCGTGCTGCACGATGTGGGCATCGAGACCATCTATTGCGCGCACGCCCAGGACGATCTTGCCGATGCGCTGCGCCGCCCGGTCGATCTTGTCATTGCCGCTGGTGGCGATGGAACGGTGGCAGATGTCGTCGCCTCGCTCGAGGACACCGGCCGCCCCATCGCCATCCTCCCGCTGGGCGGGTCGAACAACATCGCGCATGCGCTGGGCGTCGGTGGTCCGTGGCACGACCTGCCCCGGCGCTGGTCGCTCGATGCCTGGACTCGCCTCGACCGCTGCGAAGCGGATGGCCCGTGGGGCTGCAAACCGTTTCTCGAAGCGCTGGGCACCGGCGTGCTGACCGACTCTTTCGAAGAAACCGACGAGGAACCGGCCAGCCCTGCCGAAAAGCGCGACAATGGCCGTGCAGCGTTTGCAGCGGCGCTGGCCAGGGCAGAACCGTTCCACTGCGCGGTCGCCTCGGACGAGTGGGACTGGGAAGGTGACTGTCTGATGATCGAGGCGATGAACATCGGCTTCGTCGGATCGCGGCTCGCGCTGGCGGAAGCAGCCGTGCCCGATGACGGCCTTCTCGATGTGGTGATCATAACGCCGGAACAGCGCGAAGACCTGTTGCGCTGGATGGAAAGGCCCGACGACTGGCCATGCCCCGCCCCTGCGCGCAAGGCCGTGTCGGTCCGCATCACGGTGCACGAGAGACCGATCCGGCTGGACGACCGGTCGCCCGACGAGGACCTGACCGGAACCGTCGATGTTCGGGTGCGCTCGTCCTGGGTCAGGATACTCGACGCTGGAGAAGATGGATGACCGATCGCCTCGTGCCGCCCGACGCCACGCTGCTGGCCGAAATAGAGGATGTCGCGGTGGAGCTGGCCCAGATCGGCGGCACCGAAATTCGCGCCGCGCTGGGCGGCATGCTGCGGATCCAGTACAAGGGCGCCGAGGACAATCCGACCCCGTTTCGCGACCCGGTGTCGGACATCGACGATCGCGTCGAAACGCTGATCCGCCAGCGGCTGAGCGAGCGTTTTCCGGACCACGACATCGTTGGCGAGGAGATCGATCACCGGCCGAGCCTGGGGCACGATTTTCTGTGGGCGGTCGATCCGATCGATGGCACCGCCAACTTCATCAACGGTTTCCCGCTGTTCGCTTCATCGGTGGGCGTGCTCTATCACGGGCAGCCGGTGGCCGGCGCAGTATGGTGCAGCACCAGCCACATGCTCGAGCCGGGGGTGTATCATGCAGCCGCTGGCGGCCAGCTTCGCTTCAACGGCGCGCCGGTCGCGACCGCTGCCAATCCCGCCATCCGCAGGCGACTTGGAGGCGAGCCTCGTGCGCAAGCAGGGGCGCCGCATGGCTGGGATGGGCGCAAGACCGGATCGGCCGCGATCGAATGCGCCTTCGTGGCCGCCGGAATGCTCGAAATGGCATGGTTCGAGCGGCCCAATATCTGGGATGTCGCCGGCGGCCTGGCGCTGGTCCGCGCGGCCATGGGCGATGTCTTGCAACACTCCGCCACAGGCGGCTGGGCCAGCTTCCCGGGGTTTGATGACGGCGGCGCCGATCCTGGCGCGTGGTGCGCGCCGATCGCGATTGGCAGCGCGTCGGCCCTGGCTCAGTTCGCCGGCAACTCGCCGCTCTGATCGCCCGGCTTGGGGACGAGCACCAGCACCCGGCCCTCGACCCGCCACGATTCAAGCTGCGACAGGAAGTTCATTCCCAGCACATCGACATTGCCAAGCGCGGGCGAGGTCACGACCTTGAGATTGCGGGCCTCGATATTGCCGAGCGTCAACCGTTCGACGGTCCCGGTTTGCGCCTGCACCGATCCATTGGCGGTGCGGAGGATCACCGGCAGGAGGGTCCCTGCGCCCGTCACCGACGCCTCGTCGGCCGTCGCTTGCGAGAGCGCGGTCACGGTCGCTCCGCTGTCTACGAGCATCCGCCGTTCGACCCCGTTGATCGATGCTTGCGCCCAGAAATGCCCGTCGTTCGCCATGCGCAGGCGCACTTCGTTGCCGACCACCTCCTGATTGTCGAGGCCCAGCCGCGACGTCAGCCGCGACAGGTTGGCATCGAACGGCGCCTGCTGAAACAACACGAACAGGCACAGAGCCAGCAATCCGAACGAGAACAGCGAACGCAGGATTCTCCCGACAAAGGGAATGTTGAACAGCACGATCAGCAGCAACGCGGCGCCACCGGCATAAAGCGCCAGCTGCTGCCATTCGGGGTTGGTCGTAATGGGCATGAAAACTCCGGTGTTGGTCAGACGATGTAGCGATGCCACGATCCATAGCGTTCGTGGACCGAGCCTCTGCGCAGGCTGAGCGCAATCAGCGCCAGGCCAATTGCGACGTTGGCAGCCGCATGGACCGTGCTGGCATCGAACAGGAACGGAGTGACCACCAACGCAGCGCCCAGCGGTATAAGGCAATAGCGCACCGCGCGCGCGACTTCCGCCGTGGCAAGCGAGACGATGGTCAGCGCAAGGAAGCCGATGACATGATCGCTGTGCGCCATCGTCCCATCCGCCCCGAAGGTGATCCGCGTAAACAGCATTGTCGCGGCAAGCACGGCGGCACAGGCGAGGTTCCACGGCAGGTTCACACCGCCCACCCACATGTCCTTCAGCACCGCACCGGCACCGTTATCGAACTCGTCTTTCTGCTCCTGGCGTTCGCCGTCGTCGGTATCGCCGAACAGGAACACCCTCAGCCATGGCTGACCGGCCTTCGAGCGCCGCCGGACGAACTGCAACGTCGCGAGAAGCTCGTCGAGCGAATAGGGGATCTGGATCAGCATAGCCGCTGCACCGGCGAGAGTGAGCGTCGCCCAGGTGCCGATGACGATCGGCTGGATGATCACGAACAGGATCGACACCACGCCGAGCGGCGCGATCATCAGCCCGAACAGGAACACCAGCCACGGCATCGTCCGCCAGCGCGCGCGCGAACCGACGATTCCGGTCACGATCTCGAGCGCATAGGTGTAACCGCCCAGCGCCGCATCGGGGATCGGGAACGCCTGCGACAGCGATGAAGTGATCACCGTTTCGGTCCCGTTTTTGGAAGGGTCGGCAGGCAACCCGGCAAAAAACGGGTCCCACACGCCATCGATCTGCTCGAGCTGGTACGCGGTCAGGTAGCGTGCAATCAGCAAGCCGATCAGCGCCAGCAGGATGATCGGTACCCGCTGTACCCAGCTGGAAGGGTTATAGGTCCATCCCGAAGGAACATCCGGACCGGTCATCGCCGCGACCACCGATGTACCCGGCTCGGGCCTCGTTCCCACCGCCAGCCCGAAGGCCAGTGCGCCCACCAGGGTATCCGACAGGAAGGAGGCCGGATTGGTCGTCCAGAACACGAACGGGATTGCCATGATCCCTGCTGCCACCGCAGCGCTTGCCCACCGCGCCCACGCCATGCGCCAGGACAGCGAGAGCGAGGCAAAGCCGATCAGCGCTGCGCCGAGCACGATTTCGGACCAGAACAGCGCGGGCTCTTCGACCTGAACGATGACCGGCTGCACCAATATCCACAGGCCAAGCGCAATGTTGACGAAGTGCGCCCAGCGCGTTTCGCCATGCGCCGCGCGCCGCCACTGCTCATGCCGGACGCGCAACGCCTCGGGGTCTTCACCTACGGCCTCTGCGTCGGAAACGAAGGGCGGCACCGGGATGCGGTTTGCCTCGTACCATGCAGCAGGGTCGCGCTTGAGCGTCTCCACGATCTCGGGCAGAACATCCGCCAGCCTGTGGCGTGGCTGCCAGCCGAGCATCTCGCGCGCGCGCGCCGTATCGAGCGCGTAGTGATCGCTTGCCATCTGCGTCATGAAAGGCTGGATGAACGGACGCTCGCCCTGGTCGATCGCATCGGGGATCACAGGCTCGGCCTTGTCCTGAACCCACGCCCCCACGCCTGCGACAGCGGCAGGCACGCGCAGCGTCGCCCAATCCTCTTCGCCGTGGATCAGCGCGCCAAGACGGTCCTGCAGATCGTCATAGCCGATGGCATCCGCCTCGCCGATCAGGATCACGGTTTCGTCGGAGAACCGGTCCCGCCGGTCGATCGTGCGGACGAAGGCGTCGATCATGTCTTCGCGGTGGATCATCGCCTGCCCGGCATCGGTATCGCCCGAGTACAGGTGGCTCTGGAAATCCCGCTCGTAGATGCGCGCGATCTGGTTGGCGAAGGTGGGCACCGATGTGCGCTCGTCATACAGACCGGCGAGGTGGAGGTAGACCACGGGGATCTCGCCGCGTTCCTCGCTGATCGCCTGCTCGGCCTTGGCCTTGGATTTGGGATAGGCCCAGCCCGGAGCGATCTTGCGGCTCTCGTCGATCCGCTCGCCAGGGCGGCAGGCCTCGTGCACCAGCATCGTGCCCGAATAGACGAACTGATCGACCTCGAACCGCTGGAGACCGCGCATCAGGTTGCGGCTGCCATCGACGTTGACCGCCTGGTATTGCGGCTTGTCCTCACCGCTGAAATCGAAATACGCGGCCAGATGGACGACGCTGGCAATGCGCCGACCGTGGTCGGACGCGATCTGCTCCAGCGCGGCATCGACACTGCCTGCGTCGGTCAGATCGACCTCGACGACGGGAAAGTCGGTATCGCCTTCCGCCATGTCGAGGCCGACGACCCGATAATCGCGGCCGAGCGCCTTTGCCAGCGATCGGCCGATGTTGCCGGCTGCGCCCGTGATCAGAACTATCGGCTTTTCGGCCATCGATATCCCCGGAAAAATTTGGTCGGCGGCCTCCCAGGCCGCCGCACAGTGTCATGGTTCGCGGCGCTTGGCCCCTGCTCAGGCCATTTACTGTTTCAGCCGCCGATCGTTGCCCGGAGCGGCAATTTCGCGCGGTTGCCGCAAAGCCGCTTTCAGTCCTTGGCGGCAACCTTCTTCATGAAGGCGAGCACGTCGCGTTCGGCGGCGGCAAAGTGCGGCGGTCCGGTCACCGGCTGGTGCGGCAGCACCATCTTGGCAAACAGCGGATGCGCGTCGTGATAGGCTTCCAGCAGCGCGGGATGGACATAGGACTGGCGGCAGACGGTCGGCGTGTTGTGCAGGATCGCCGCAACCTCCGCCACGGCCGTGCGGATCGCCGCATCGGGCTTCATCTCGGGATCACTCTGGCGCAACTGCGCCAGCGATACCGCTGCCAGCACGGTGCCATGCCAGGTGCGAAAATCCTTGGCGGAGAATTCTCCACCGCTGATCTCGCGCAGATATCCGTTGATATCCTCCGAATGCACCGGCTTGACGGCATCGCCATCGACATAGCGAAACAGTTCCTGACCCGGCAGCTCCTGCAGGCTGCGAATGACACGCGCGACCCGCCGGTTATCGACCGACAGATCCCATTTCCGGCCGCTCTTGCCGCTGAAGCGAAAGCGGATTCTGGACGAGTCGAGCTTGACGTGGCGGCGGCGCAAGGTCGTCAGCCCGAACGATCCGTTGTCTGCGGCATAGGCCGGATTGCCGATCCGGATCGCGGTGGAATCGAGCAGATGGATGATCGTCGCGCACACCCGTTCAAGCTGGTTGCCGCGCAGCCGCATCGCGCTGTCGATCCGCTCGCGAATCAACGGCAACTGCTCGCCAAAACCGATCAGGCGAGAGAATTTCGCCGTATCCTGTGCCGCGCGGAAATCGGCGTGATAGCGGTATTGCTTGCGCCCCCGCGCATCGCGGCCCGTCGCCTGAAGGTGGCCGTTGGCTTTCCTGCAGATCCATACATCGACATAGGCAGGCGGGATGGCGAGCGCCCGGATGCGGTCCAGCATCGCCCGGTCCTTCAGCAAAGATCCATCGGGCAGGTGGTAGCTGAATCCCCGCCCGCGCTTCACGCGGGTGATGCCGGGCTGGTCATCGCTGGTGAACACCAGCCCATCTCCGGGAGAATCCGTCTTCGTCGCCACCTCGCCCAGCCTCTCTAACCCACGCCCGAATTGCGGGAGACCTGTATACGTGTGCGCTGGGTCAAAGCTCCCGCGTGCATGACAATTTTGCAATTGCCAGGGCCCGCGCGCTGGCTCGAATGACCTTGGAACCTTTTGCTTCACGCCGCGATAATGTGTCAGACAATAGCGACGAGAGCGTCGCGCCCCGCATCCTGAGGAGACGACATGGACAGGCACGATCTGATCCGTCAACGCGCGCACGCCATTTGGGAAAGCGAAGGCCGACCCGAAAACCGCGCCGAAGAGCACTGGAAAATGGCGAGCGTCGAAATCGAAAACGCTGCTGCTGGGACGAAGCCTTTCGAGGGAGAGCCCAAGGCTTCGTCGGCCAAGACTGGGTCGGCCAAGACTGGGTCGAAGTCGGCCAGATCAGGCAAGGCGGCCGGCATCAAGGCAGACCAGAAACCCGCAGCAAAGCGGAAATCTTCTGCTGCCGATCCAGCGGCAACGCCGGAAGGCCGCCCGAAGACGTCCTCAGACGTCACCGTGCCGGCTGGCGATACCCCGCCGTCAGGCACGGCTGCTGTAGCCAAGTCCCCCGCAAAACGTGCCGCCAAGCGCAGCGCCAAGACTTAAACCCACCCACGGCGCGGAACGGTGCGGATCGATACCGCGTTCAACATCATGAAGGCTGTCCGTCCATCATCGGCTCCGTCTGAACAGCTTCGCCATCCAGCGGCACAAGGTGCCAACGCCAGTCCGAGGACCCCAGCACTTGCCAAATATTCCAATATGCATGCTCGTCTGCCCGCGCATCCCGGACGCAGCGGACCGAACTGCGCTGGAGATGTTGGCAACCGATGCCGCCGGACTTGGGTTCGACGGCTTGCTGTATTCAGACACCGTGCCCCTGCACGATGTCGACCAGGGCACGATAGCCGAGTTCACCGCCCTGTGCGCGAAGGCTGGGCTTAACCCTGTGGTCCAGCTAGATATCGCGCGGTTTCCGCTCAATCACCCGGCGGTCGTCGCAAATCCGGAACTGTTCGCCTTCCGGAGCAATGACGCGCGCTCAGGCGTGGTCGATCCTCGCAACCCCTTGCCTGCTGCCGGCCAAGCCGTGGCGCGCGTGCGCAGCAGCGATGCTGCCGCTGTCATCGGAAAGGTCGTCGCGCAATCGCTGATCGCGCTGGTGGAAGGCTCGGGGATTGCCACTGTGCAGATTGCAGGTGCCGACCAAATGCATCCTGAACTTCTTGGTTCGATCGTGACCGCAGTCCGTGCCTCCAAGCCGGACACCGGCTTTCTGGCAGCGATTGATCGCGATCCGACCCACGCTGGGACGCTCGGCGGTACCGGGGTCGATTGCCTGGTGGCACCCTTGGCGACGCTGAACGCCAGCAGTTCCGGCGGATTGCCCACGCTTGCTGTTGTCGGATCGGCGGGTGCCCCGCGCACGCCATATGCATTGGCCGAGGCAAAATCGGCCGCCGCGCTGGGTCATGGCGTGGTCGCGCCGCTCGACTGGTTGAGCGGGCCTGAAGGCATCGAAGCGCTGGAAGACGCCATCACGCTGCTGCGCCAGTCCAGCGAATATGCCGGCGAATGGCATCCGCTGGCTGCGGCTGGATCTGCCGTGGAGGTCATGCTGCGCAGCCGCGCGGGCGATCTGCGCTCCAGTGCCGATGCGCTGCTGATCCTGCGCAACACCACCGACACCGAGCGCGGGGTTCCGCAACGCAGCGCGCTGTCGGATCGGCTTGGGTCCTTCGGCGATGTCGAAAACCTCGCCCCCCTCGCCCCGTACGAGGTGCGGCTGGTGCCGGTCGAACGCGGCAACGCCATCGTTACGGTGCCGGATGCCGCGACGCCGATGGCGGCTGGCGGGGAAGATCGTCTGGTCATCGAAGCGATTGCGCCATGCGTCGATAACGGCGCGCATGCGGTCAAGCGGACCGTTGGCGAGACCGTCGAGGTCAGAGCCACGATTTTCGCCGATGGTCACGAAAAGCTCAGCGCCGAGCTGTTCTGGCGGGCGGCCGACGAGCCGGTCTGGCATTCTGCGCGGATGCTGCAGCAGCCCAACGACCTGTGGCTGGCACGGTTCGATTTGCGGCGTCTGGGTCGTCATGAATACCGCATCGAGGCATGGCTCGATCGGTTCGCCGGATTCCAGCGCGACTTTGCCAAGAAGGTGGCGGCGGGCGTTGCCTTGCCGGTTGACCAGGCCGAAGGTCTGGCGCTCATCGAGACGGCGGCGAAACGCAGCCACGGCGCGCTTGCCGATGGCCTGATCGATGTGGCGCAAATGATCGCCAACGCCGATGCCGAGGCCGCTGGCGAACTGCTGCTGTCGTCTGATCTTCGCGTGCTGATGGACAAGGCCGACGACCGCCCGCACCGCGCCGCCAGCCCGACGGTGATCGTCGATGCCGAGCGGATCGAGGCCCGGTTTTCAAGCTGGTACGAAATCTTCCCGCGTTCGATGACCGACAACCCCGAACGGCACGGCACGTTCGATGATGTCATCGATCATCTGCCGCGTATCCGCGCGATGGGGTTCGATACGCTGTATTTCCCGCCGATCCACCCAATTGGGACTGCCAACCGCAAAGGGCCCAACAACACGCTGACTCCCGGTCCGGGTGATCCCGGCAGCCCCTATGCGATCGGCAGCGCCGACGGCGGGCATGACGCGATCCACCCCGAACTCGGCACGTTCGCGGACTTTGACCGGCTGGTTCGCGTCGCCGCCGACCATGGCCTCGAGATCGCGCTCGATTTCGCGATCCAGGCCTCGCCCGACCATCCGTGGCTGCAAGAGCATCCCGGCTGGTTCGCCTGGCTTCCCGACGGCAGCATGAAGTACGCCGAAAATCCGCCGAAAAAATATCAGGATATCGTCAACTTCGACTTCTATGGCCCCGATGCGCAGCCTGGCCTGTGGCACGCACTGCGCGACGTCATCCTGCTGTGGGTGCGGCACGGCGTAAAGACCTTTCGCGTCGACAACCCGCACACCAAGCCGCTGCCGTTCTGGGAATGGATGATCGCCGAGGTTCGCGCGCAACATCCCGAGGTGCTGTTCCTGTCCGAGGCGTTTACCCGCCCCAACATGATGTACCGGCTCGCCAAGGTCGGCTTCAACCAGAGCTACACCTATTTCACCTGGCGCGACACCAAGGCCGAGCTTGTCGATTACATCACCGAACTGGCCACAGAGGCGCCCAAGGATTTCTACCGCCCGCATTTCTTCGTCAACACCCCCGACATCAATCCGCATTTCCTGCAGACCGGCGGACGGCCCGCGCACCGCATCCGCGCGGTGCTGGCGGCGACGCTGTCGGGGCTGTGGGGGGTCTATTCGGGCTTCGAGCTGTGCGATGCCGCGCCGCTTGGTCCGGGCAAGGAAGAGTATCTCGACTCCGAGAAATACCAGATTCGGGTGCGCGACTGGAACGAGCCTGGGAACATCATCGCCGACGTGACACGGCTCAATGCCCTGCGACGGACCCATCCCGCGCTCCAGACGCATCTCAACACGCGTTTCTATACGGCGCATGATGACAATATCATATGGTATGGCAAGCCCTCGCCGACGGGTGGCACAGCGCAGGATGGCGCTCTTAGCGAGATGATCATGGTGATGGTCAACATGGACCCTCACCACAGTCACGGATGTGCGTTTGAAATCCCGCTTTGGGAGTTCGGCCTGCCCGACCATGCCAGTATTGCAGTGGAAGACCTTGTCGAAGGTCACCGCTTCGATTGGCATGGCAAGACCCAGCATATCGAGCTCCATCCATCGGAACCCTACCGCATCTGGCGGCTGTCGCTGCCAGAGGAGAATGCATGAATTACGCGATCCATCCCGTTCCGACCGAAGACACCATCGACGCTGCGGCCGACCTGTTGTGGTACAAGGACGCGGTCATCTATCAGCTGCACATCAAGTCGTTCTTCGACGCCAACAATGATGGCATCGGCGATTTTGCCGGGCTGATCGAGAAGCTCGATTACATCGCCGACCTGGGCGTGACCGCGATCTGGCTGCTGCCGTTCTATCCCTCGCCGCGCCGCGACGATGGCTATGACATCGCCGACTATCGCGGGGTCAGCGAAGATTATGGTTCGATGGACGACGTCCGCGCGTTCATCGACGCCGCGCACGAGCGCGGTCTGCGCGTCATCACCGAGCTGATCATCAATCACACCAGCGACCAGCATCCCTGGTTCCAGGCGGCGCGCCGCGCGCCTCCGGGTAGCCCCGAGCGCGATTTCTATGTCTGGGCCGAGGACGACAAGCTGTATTCGGGCACGCGGATCATCTTCCTCGACACCGAAAAGTCGAACTGGACATGGGACGAGGAAGCCGGCGCCTATTTCTGGCATCGCTTCTACTCGCACCAGCCCGATCTCAACTTCGACAACCCCAAGGTGCTCGAAGAGGTATTGTCGGTGATGCACTTCTGGCTCGATGCCGGGATCGACGGGCTGCGGCTCGATGCCATCCCCTATCTGATCGAGCGCGACGGCACTTCGAACGAAAACCTGCCCGAGACCCACGTCATCCTCAAGAAGATCCGCGAAGACTTGGACGCGCATTACACCGGCAAGATGCTGCTGGCCGAGGCCAATATGTGGCCCGAGGACACGCAGCAGTATTTCGGCGCGGATGAAATCCGCACCGAGGAATGCCATATGGCGTTCCACTTCCCGCTGATGCCGCGGATGTACATGGCAGTGGCGCAGGAAGACCGCTTCCCGATCACCGACATCATGCGCCAGACGCCCGACATCCCGCCCGACGCGCAATGGGCGATCTTCCTGCGCAACCATGACGAGCTCACGCTCGAGATGGTGACCGATATCGAGCGCGACTATCTGTGGAACACCTATGCCGCCGACCAGCGTGCGCGGATCAACCTGGGCATCCGCCGCCGCCTCGCGCCGCTGATGGAGCGCGACCGTCGCCGCATCGAATTGATGAACGCGCTGCTGCTGACCATGCCGGGCACACCTGTGCTGTATTATGGCGACGAGATCGGCATGGGCGACAACATTTTCCTGGGCGATCGCGACGGCGTGCGCACCCCGATGCAATGGTCGCCCGACCGCAACGGCGGCTTCTCGCGCGCCGATCCGCCTTATCTCGCGCTGCCCCCGGTTCAGGACCCGCTTTACGGTTTCGAGGCAATCAACGTCGAGGCGCAGCAGCGTGACCGGCACTCTTTGCTCAACTGGATCAAGCGCATGCTCGCGGTGCGCGGCGAACGACGCGCGTTCGGGCGAGGAACGCAGACCTTCCTGCGGCCCGCCAACCGCCGCATCCTCGCCTATCTGCGCCAGCATGAGGGCGAGACCATCCTGTGCGTGGCCAATCTCAGCCGTACCGCGCAGGCGGTCGAGCTCGACCTGCACGAGTTCGAGGGCAACACTCCGGTCGAACTGTCGGGTGGCGCGGCCTTCCCGCGGATCGGTCAGTTGCCCTATCTGCTGACGCTGCCGCCTTATGGCTTCCTGTGGTTCGACCTGCGCGGCGATATCGAAGCCCCCGAATGGTCGACCGCCGCACCGGGCGCCGAGGTCGAGCGGCACACCTTCGTGCTGCGGCCCGAACTTATGAGCATTACGCACAGCGGCAACCGCCATGTGCTCGAGCGCGACCTGCTGCCCGATTATATCCGTCACCGGCGCTGGTTCGGGGCGAAGGACGAGGCGATCGAGGCTGTCGACCTCGTGCGCCTGACGCCGATGCCGGGCGCCACCGATCTGCTGCTCGGCGAAATCAAGGTCCGTTCAACCAACGGCGAGGCGCTCTACACCCTGCCACTCGGCATTGCCTGGGAGGGTCAGCAGCACGGACCGTTTGCGACCAACCTTGCGATCGCGCGCGTCCGCCGCGAACGCTATGTCGGGCTGCTCACCGATGGCTTCGCGCTCAAGGAATTCGCGCAGTCGACCGTCGGCGCGATGCTCGACAATGCGCGCGTCGAATGCGGCGATGGCGAGCTGGTGTTCGAGGCAATCGACCCTGAGGCACTCGCCACCGATGCCGAGCCGCAGTGGATTGCAGCGGAACAGTCGAACAGCACGCTGGTGCTGGGCGACAAGGTGGTGCTCAAGCTGCTGCGCAAGCTCGCCCCGGGCACCCATCCCGATGCCGAAATGGTGCATTACCTTGCCAGCGCCGGGTTCGCCAATGTCCCGCCAGTGCTGGGGACGGTCAAGCGCATCGACGGCGACGAAGAGACGCTGGTGATGCTTGCGCAGGCTTTTGTCTACAATCAGGGCGATGGCTGGCAGTGGACGCTGGGGATGCTCGATCGTCTGGCAAGCGACGCCAGCCCGAGCTTTGCCAACTACGAGAATTTCGCCGCCAATCTCGGGCGCAGGGTGCGCGAGATGCACGCGGTGCTCGCGCGACCGACCGACGATCCGAGCTTTGCGCCTCAGCGGCTCGACACGGCAGGAGCCAAGGCGCTCAGCGAACGCGTCGTGCGCCAGCTCGATCAGGCGCTATCGCGTATCGCCGAGCATGATCTTCCAGAGGACAATGCCAGCGATGCAGCCTGGCTCGCCGAACACCGCGATGACCTCGCGGAGCGGGTCGCAGCGCTCACCGCTGCTACCGAAGGGCGCGAATGCACCCGCATCCATGGCGACCTGCATCTCGGCCAGATTCTGGTGGCAGGCGCCGATGTGATGATCATCGACTTCGAGGGCGAGCCCGCGCGACCGCTTGAGCAGCGCCGTGCCAAGGACCTTCCCGTCCGTGACGTCGCCGGGTTGTTGCGCAGCTTCGACTATGCTGGCGCGGTAGCCGCGCGCAGCCGGCCCGCTGGCCCAGACACCTGGGAGGCGAGTGCCGACGAGCGCACCGCAACGTTCCGCGACAGCGCCGAAGCTGCTTTCCTTGCGGGCTATTACGACACGGCCGAACCCGATCCGCTGCTGCCGGTCTTCCTCATCGAAAAGGCAGCCTATGAGATCTGCTACGAAGCGGCGAACCGCCCCGACTGGCTCGGCGTGCCGCTCGCCGGACTGATCCGGATCGCCCGCAACCTTCTGGGCGAAAGTACCCCATGACCTTGACCAACAATCTTCACGCCGCCGCTGCCGCGTTGCTCGAAGGGCGACTCGACGACCCCTTCGCGCTGCTCGGACCGCACCGCGATGACACTGGCCCGCTGGTGCGTACTTTCCAACCGGGCGCCCAATCCGTCACGCTTGTCTCGCGCACGACCGGCGACGACATCGGCCCGCTCGAGCAGACCGGGGACGGGCTGTTCGAGGGATCGAAGCAAACCGACGACGCCTATCTCCTGCGCATCCGCTGGCCCGATGGCGCGGTGCAGGATACCGAGGACCCCTATTCGTTCGGGATGGTGCTCGACGACTTCGACCTTCATCTGTTCACCGAAGGCCGCCATCTCGAACTAGCGCGCGTATTCGGCGCGCAGCCGCGCGAGTTCGAAGGCGTTTCGGGCGTTGCGTTTTCGGTCTGGGCGCCCAATGCGCGGCGCGTGTCGGTGGTCGGCGAATTCAACGGCTGGGACGGCCGCCGTCATCCGATGCGGTTGCGCCACGCATCGGGCATGTGGGAGATCTTCGTGCCCCGGCTTACCCCGGGTGCCACCTACAAGTTCGAGATCGCGGGCGCCGATGGCACGATCGTGCAAAAGGCCGATCCGCTCGCGCGCCAGACCGAAAAGCCGCCCGCAACCGCATCGGTGGTCGCCGCTGCGCCTGATTATCGCTGGACCGATCATGGCTGGATGGAAGAGCGTGCGAGCGCGCATGCCCCCGATGCACCAATCAGCATCTATGAGGTGCATGCCGGTTCGTGGATGCGGCCCGATGCCGAGGGCGATCATGCGCTCGATTGGGCTGAACTCGGCGAAAAGCTGATCCCTTATGCCGCCGACATGGGCTTCACGCATATCGAGCTGCTGCCGATCATGGAATATCCGTTCGGCGGCTCGTGGGGATACCAGCCGCTGTCGCAGTTCGCGCCATCCGCGCGCTTCGGTGGGCCTGAGGATTTTGCCGGCTTCGTCAACGCCTGCCACCGCGCAGGTCTCGGGGTCATCCTCGATTGGGTCCCTGCACATTTCCCCACCGATGCGCACGGCATGGCGCGGTTCGACGGGACGCACCTGTACGAGCATTCCGATCCGCGCGAGGGCTTCCACCAGGACTGGAACACGCTGATCTACAACCTCGGCCGCAACGAGGTGTCGGGCTATCTGATCGCGTCTGCCATCTGGTGGCTCGAGACCTTCCATATCGATGGCCTGCGCGTCGATGCGGTCGCCTCGATGCTTTACCGCGACTACAGTCGCAAAGCGGGCGAATGGGTGCCCAATGTCCATGGCGGGCGCGAGAACCTGGAGAGCGTCGCGTTTCTCAAGCGGATGAACACGGTGATCGCCGAACGCTGCCCCGGCGCGATGACGATCGCCGAGGAATCGACCGCATGGCCGGGCGTGTCCGCGCCGGTCTCGGCAGGTGGCCTCGGCTTCGACTACAAGTGGAACATGGGCTGGATGCACGACACGCTGCATTACATCGAGCGTGATCCCATCCACCGCCGCTGGCACCATGGCGACCTCACCTTCCCGATGGTCTATGCCTATTCCGAAAAATACGTGCTGCCGATCAGCCATGATGAAGTCGTGCACGGCAAGGGTAGCCTGCTGGCCAAGATGCCCGGCGACCGCTGGCGGCAATTCGCGAACCTGCGCGCCTATTTCACGTTGATGTGGACCCATCCCGGCAAGAAGCTGCTGTTCATGGGCTGCGAGCTTGGCATGGACAAGGAATGGAACCACGACGAGGGATTGCCATGGCACCTGCTCGACGTTCCCGAACATGCCGCAACGCAGATGCTGCTGCGCGACCTCAACCGGCTCTATCGCAGCAACGACGCGCTGCATGCGCTGGACACCGACCCGGCAGGCTTCGAGTGGCTGGTCAGCGACGATGCGCAAAACAGTGTCTTCGCCTTCGTCCGGAGGGGCCGGAACGGTCCGCCGGTCGTCGTGGCGCTTAACCTCACGCCCGAACCGCTTTCCGGCTACCGGTTTGGTCTGCCGTGCGGCGGCGCATGGCGCGAGGCGCTCAACTCCGATGCTGCGACCTACGGCGGAAGCAATTTCGGCAACGGCGGAACTGTCCATGCCGACGGTCCGGCGCTGCACCACCAATCCCACTCCGCTGGCGTGAACCTCCCGCCGCTCGGCGCGATCATCCTGATCCATGAAGGAACTTCAGAATAATGCACATTCCTGATCGGCTTGACGATGGCATTCCTTATCCGTTGGGGGCCACGTTCAATGGCCTGGGCGTCAATTTTGCGGTGTTTTCGGCCAATGCTGACAAGATCGAATTGTGCCTGTTCGACCCGGAGGGTCGCAAGGAGCTCGCGCGGCTGACATTGCCGCAATGCACCGACGAGGTCTGGCACGGCTTTCTGCCCGAAGCCCGCCCGGGGCTGGTCTATGGCTTTCGCGCGCATGGCCCGTACGAGCCCCACAACGGTCACCGCTTCAACCCCAACAAGCTGTTGATCGACCCCTATGCCCGCAGGCTGAAAGGCGAGGTGCGCTGGACCGATGCGCTGCATTCGTACAGCGTCCGGTCAAAGCGTGCCGATCTCAGCTTCGATCGGCGCGACAGTGCTCCGGCGATGCCCAAGGGCGTCGTCAGCCACAGCGGCTTCGACTGGAGCGGCGACCAGCGGCCCAACGTGCCATGGTCCGACACCGTGATCTACGAGGCGCATGCCAAGGGGCTTACCAAGCTGCTCGAGGACGTGCCGCCGCAGGAGCGCGGGAGCTATGCCGCGCTGTGTCATCCGACGGTGATCGCGCATCTCCAGCGCATGGGCGTCACCACCCTCGAACTTTTGCCGATCCACGCTTTCGTGCAGGACAGGCGGCTGCAGGAGAACGGGTTGACCAACTATTGGGGCTATAACACGCTGTCGTTCTTCGCCCCCGAACGGCGCTATATGTCCGGCGACGGGCATGGCGACGAGCTTCGCATTGCGATCCGCAGGCTGCATGCGGCGGGGATCGAGGTCATTCTCGACGTGGTCTACAACCACACCGCCGAAGGCAGCGAGCTTGGCCCGACGTTCAACTTCCGCGGTCTCGACAACGCCACTTACTACCGGCTGGTCGAGGACAATCCGCGCTATTGCGTCAACGATACTGGTACCGGCAATACGCTCGACCTCAGCCACCCGCGCGTACTGCAGATGGTCGCCGATTCGCTGCGATACTGGGCCGAGAGCTACCGCGTCGATGGCTTCCGCTTCGATCTGGGGGTAACCCTGGGCCGCGACGGCAACAACGGCTTCGATCCGCGCAGCGGCTTTTTCGATGTGCTGCGGCAAGACCCGGTGCTCGGCCGCCTCAAGCTGATCTCCGAGCCATGGGACATCGGCCCGGGCGGCTATCAGCTTGGCAACCACCCGCCAGGCTTTGCCGAATGGAACGACAAGTTCCGCGATGCGACCCGTCGTTTCTGGCGCGGCGATTCAGGCATGCGGCCCGAGTTCGCCAACCGGCTTGCGGGTTCGGCCGATCTGTTCGACCGCCGCGCGCGCCGGCCCTGGGCCAGCATCAACTTCGTCACTGCGCATGATGGCTCGCCGCTCGCCGACGTGGTCAGCTACGAGCAGAAGCACAACGAGGCCAATGGCGAGAACAACCAGGACGGCCACTCGGAAAACTATGCCTGCAATTGGGGCGCCGAAGGCCCGACCGATGACGAGGGCATCAATGCGTTGCGCGACCGCGTGACGCGTTCGATGCTCACCACCCTGTTCTTCTCGCTGGGCACGCCGATGCTGCTGGGCGGCGACGAATTCGGTCGCACCCAGCGCGGCAACAACAACGCCTATTGCCAGGACAACGACTTGAGCTGGATCGACTGGAGCCTGCTCGAAACGCCACGCGGCAAGGCAATGAGCGAGTTCGTGCGGCGGCTGACGCAGGCGAGGACCGACTTCCCGCAATTGCATGCGCGGCAGTTCCTGCATGGCGACCTCGAAGTGGCCCCCGGCTTGCTCGATATCGACTGGTTCGACGAGCGCGGCGAGCACCTGACCGAGGACGACTGGAACAACGCGGAAGGCCGCGCGCTGGTCATGCGCCGGGTCCGCATCGACGAGGACGGCAAGCTGGAGGCCGTCACCATGCTGATGAACGGCGCCGATGTGCCGCTCGAGTTTCACCTGCCGCCGCCTGATCTGGCGCGGAGACTGGTGATCGACAGCGCCGAGCCCGAGGCCGAACAACGTGAGATCGGCGAGACCGTCATGGTGCAGGACCGGGCGATGATGCTGGTGGTGGGCACAGGGTTCAGGTCATGACGCCGATGTGGGGACCGCAACGGATCGATTCCGTAACGGCCCGGTTCCGGCTCTGGGCCCCCGACCGCGAGACGTTAGCGCTCGAAATCGACGGTGGCGCGCCCATCGCGATGCGACGCGATGCCGAAGGCTGGTTTTCGGTCGATGCCGATGCCGCACCGGGATGCCACTATCGCTTTCGGCTGGACGAGGACCTCGCCGTGGCCGATCCGGCCTCGCGCGCGCAACACGGCGGTGTGCACGGGTGGAGCGTGCTGCACGAACCAGATAGTTATGCGTGGAAGTGCGCCGACTGGACAGGCCGTCCATGGCACGAGGCGGTCATCCAGGAGGTTCACGCAGGGGTGCTGGGCGGCTTCAATGGTGTCGCCGAACGCCTGTCTGCGCTGGCGGAGCTGGGCGTCACCGCGATCCAGTTGATGCCGATCGCTGCCTTCGGCGGGACACGCAACTGGGGCTATGACGGCGTGCTGCCTTTTGCGGTGGCCGAGGCCTATGGCAGCCCCGACGCGCTCAGATCGTTGATCAATCGGGCACACGCGCACGGGCTGATGGTGATGCTCGACGTCGTCTACAACCATTTCGGACCCGACGGGAATTATCTCGGCGCCTATGCCAAGGGCTTTTTCGACGAGCATGCCGACACCCCCTGGGGCGGCGCGGTGGCGGTATCACAGCCCGCAGTCAGGCGCTTTTTCATCGAGAACGCGCTGATGTGGCTGCGCGACTATCGGTTCGATGGCCTCAGGTTCGATGCCGTGCACGCCATCGCCGACAACGCGTTTCTCGACGAGATGGCGCGCGAGATCCGCGCCGAATTGCCCGGACGCCATATCCATCTGGTGCTCGAGAACGAGAACAACGACGCCGACCGGCTGGGCCCCGGCCTTTATGACGCGCAATGGAACGACGATTTCCATAACGTGCTGCACGTGCTGCTGACCGGCGAGACCGACGCGTATTATGCCGGCTTTGCCTCTGAGCCGACCTCCCGGCTGGCGCGCTGCCTGGCCGAAGGGTTCATCTACCAGGGCGAAACTCCGCCAGGCGAAGGCGCGCACCCGCGCGGCACGCCGAGCGCGCATCTGCCCGCGACGCGGTTTGTCGCGTTCCTCCAGAACCACGACCAGATCGGCAACCGGGCGATGGGCGAGCGGCTGACCGTGCTTGCCGATCATGACCGGCTTCGCGCTGCGACGGCGCTGTTGCTGCTGAGCCCGCAGATTCCGCTGATCTTCATGGGTGACGAGGACGGCAGCACCTCGCCATTCCTGTTCTTCACCGATTTCACCGATGAACTTGCCGAAGCGGTGCGCGAGGGGCGCAGGCGCGAATTCGCCTCGTTTGCAGCGTTCGTGGACCCTGAGCCGCGCGCGGCGATCCCCGACCCCAACGCGCCCGACACCTTCCACGCCTCAACGCCGAAACCCGGCGCCGATGCCGGGTCCTGGCATGCGCTGTATCGCGACCTGCTCGCGATCCGTCACGAATCGATCGTCCCGCGTCTGGCCAGCGCGCGCGGACGCGGCGCAGACGTGCTCGGCGACGGCGCGGTGTGCGCGCGCTGGGAAATGGCCGACGGCAAGACGCTGACGATTGCGGTCAATCTCGGCGATGGCGAGGTGGGCTTCCCGCCGGCAGGGGAGCCGCTCTACGCGCTCGGCACCGCTGGAGCGCCTGGCTCGTTCGCGGCGTGGCTGGCATGAGCCCGCTGCATCGTCTCGCCGCGGCTGCCGGTTTGCAGATCGACTGGCACGACGCTGCGGGGCAACCGCAGCGGGTTGCCGATGAAGCGCTGCGCACGGTGTTGACCGCATTGGGCTACCCGGCCGAAGACGGCAGCGCGCTTGCATCCAGCGTTGAACGATGCGTCGAGGAAGGCCGCAGCGCCACTTTCGTCTCGGGCGATATTGGCAGGCCGATCTTGTTGCCCGAGGCGTGCGACGCGCCGATCGGGCCGGTTGAAATCCGGCTTGAAAACGGCGCTACGCTGCAATCGCGGATCGGCAGGACGCGCGATGGGCTGGTGCTCTCGCCGATCGACGTGATCGGCTATCACGATGCGACGATCGGAGATTGCGATATCCGTCTCGCCATCGCCCCGGCGCGCTGCCTCAGCCCTGCCGATCTGACCGGGCGCGCGCGGCCCTGGGGCGTGGCGGTGCAGACGCCCTCGTTGCGCGATGATCTTCCGAGCGCGTTTGGCGGTTTCTGCACACTGGCTGCGGCCGCAAAGGCGCTGGCCGCAGCGGGCGCGGACGCGCTGGCGATCAGCCCTGCGCATGCGCTGTTTCCCGCCGACGCCGCGCGCTACAGCCCCTATGCGCCATCGAGCCGGTTGTTTCTCAACGTGCTGTTCGGCGATCCTGCGCTGGTCGGCTGCCCGATCCCGCCCGAGCCCCAGACTGCGCCTGAACTCATCGACTGGCAGCAAGCGATCCCGCAACGGATGGCAGCCTTGCGCCAGGCATTCGACCAGCGCAGCGGTACCGACCGGGAGGGGATCGCCATCTGGCGCGCACAACAGGGTATTGAGCTTGAGCGCCACGCCATATTCGACGCGCTGTTTGCGCGGCACTTTGCCGATGGCGCACGCGGCTGGCAGGACTGGCCGAGTGAGTATCACGAGCCCGCCAGCGACGCAGTGGCCCGTTTTGCCGGGGAGAACCGCGACGAGGTGGAATTCTACGTGTTCGCCCAGTGGCTTGCCTCGGCCAGCCTCGATTCCGCCCAACAGGCTGCCCGCGACGCCGGGATGGGGATTGGCCTGATCGCCGATCTCGCGGTCGGGATGGACGGTGGCGGAAGCCATGCCTGGAGCCAGCGCGAGGATCTGCTCACCGGGCTGTCGGTGGGTGCTCCCCCCGACTTGCTCGGCCCCCAGGGGCAGAACTGGGGCCTGACCGGATTTTCGCCGGCAGCTCTCCGGCGGACCGGTTTCAAGGCGTTCATCGCGACCTTGCGCGCGGCGATGCGCCATGCAGGCGGAGTGCGGATCGACCACATTCTGGGCCTCGCGCGGTTGTGGGTGATCCCGCATGGCCAAAGTTCGGCGGATGGCGCCTATCTGACCTATCCGCTCGATGACATGCTGCGCATCCTGGCGATCGAATCGCACCGTGCCCGCGCCATCGTCATAGGCGAGGATCTGGGCACCGTTCCTGATGGCCTGCGACCGCTGCTGCGCCAGCGCGGCGTACTGGGCATGCGCGTGCTGTGGTTCGAGCGCGATGACGACGGCGATTTCATCCCGCCCGATCGCTGGGAAAGCTCGGCCGTCGCGATGACCGGGACCCACGATCTCGTGACCGTGGCCGGCTGGTGGCAGGCAGGCGATATCGCCTGGAACCGCAGGCTCGGCCGCATTCCCGACAGTGCACAGGAGGAAGACGAAATGATCGAGCGCCAGCAAGACCGCCACGCGCTGTGGACCGCGATGGCACAGTCGCAGGCCGCAACCGGATCAGCCCCCGATGCCGACCAGCCCCAGCTTGTCGTCGATGCCGCGCTTGCCCACGTCGCTGCATCGCCGTGCGCGCTTGCCATTCTGCCGATCGAGGACATAGCCGGGCAGATCGAGCAGCCCAATCTGCCGGGCACGATCGACGAGCACCCAAACTGGCGGCGGCGGATGCCAGCTTCGACCGCCGACTTGCTCAAGCAACCGGAGATCGCGCAGCGGCTCGCCCGGATCGAAGAGGCACGGCGATGACCCCGCGCGCGACATACCGGCTGCAGTTTCACCGTGATTTCCCGTTTGCCGCAGCGCAGGCGCTGGTGCCCTATTTCCGGCAGCTGGGGATCAGCCATATCTATGCCTCGCCGATCACCACCGCACGCAGCGGTTCGCAGCACGGCTATGATGTCGTCGACCCCACCCGGGTCAATCCCGAGCTTGGCGGCGAAGCCGGTTTGCGCAGCCTGGTGGCGGAGCTGCGCTCGCACGGCATGGGGCTGATGATGGATATCGTGCCCAACCATATGGGCGTGGCAGGGGGCGAAAACCCGTGGTGGAATGACGTGCTCGCGCATGGGCAGGCGAGCAGCTTTGCGCATTATTTCGATATCGACTGGAGCGAGCGCCTGCTGCTGCCCATCCTCGGCACGCCGCTGGAAGAAGCGCTGGCGCAGGGGGCGATCGCGATCGATCACCGCGACGGCCAACCCGAACTGTGCGTCTATGCCGAACACCGGCTGCCGCTGCGTCCCGAGGACCACGACGGCCTGCCCGATACTCTCGACAGCCATGCCCTGAAAGCATTGCTGGATCGTCAGCACTATCGGCTCGGCTGGTGGCGGACGGCCGATGACGAGCTCAACTGGCGGCGCTTCTTCACGATCAACGAGCTGGCCGGGCTGCGGATCGAGGAACCCGAAGTGTTCGACGCGGTCCATGCGCTGCCTTTGCGTCTCTGGCGCGAGGGACTCGTCGATGGCGTGCGGATCGATCATGTCGATGGCCTGACCGATCCTGCGGGCTATTGCCGCACGCTGCGCGCGCGCCTCGCCGCCGAGCCGCGCGTGCCCGATGCACCTTCCGGCCCCGCCTATATCGTGGTCGAGAAAATCCTCGGACCCGGCGAGAGCCTGCCGGCCGACTGGGATATCGACGGGACCAGCGGCTATGACTTCATGGAACAGGCATCGGCGCTGCTCCACGATCCGGACGGCGAGGCGCCGCTTCGCACCGTGTGGAACCGCTTTGCCGGACGCCCGGCCGATTTTGCGCCCGAAGAACTGCGCGCCCGGCAGGACATGCTGTCCTGGGCTTTTTCCAGCCAGCTGAGCCGCTGCGTCGACGGTTTCGTGGCGCTGGCAGCATCTGCTCGACCCACCAGTGGCTACAGCCGCGCGATGCTCCACCGGGCGATCGAGCGGCTGTTGTGGGTGTTCCCGGTCTACCGCACCTATGGCACTGGTTCGCAGGCCCCTGCCAGCGACGCCGACATCCGCGACCGCGCGCGCCGCGCCGTCGCAGCGTTCGTACCACCGGGCGAGAGCGGCGTCGTCGATGCCATCCTCTGCTGGCTGGCCGGCGAAGGTCCGGGGAGGCCCGACCTGTGTGCCGAGGCCGTACGGCGGTTCCAGCAACTGTCCGCCCCGATCGCTGCCAAGGCGGTGGAAGATACGGCCTTCTATCGTCACGGCCCGCTGCTTTCGCGCACCGATGTCGGCTTCGATGCCGCGCGATTTGCGATCGACGTCGACGCGTTCCACCGCCTGTGCGGCGATCGCGCCGCGCATTATCCACGCGCGATGCTTGCCACCGCGACCCACGATCACAAGCGCGGTGAAGACGTCCGCGCCCGGCTGGCGGTGTTGTCGTCGATCCCCGATATCTGGGAGGAGCAGCTAGGGCTCTGGGATGGTCTGGCCAACGGGCCTTCGAGCGGCATCGATCCGGGCGACCGCTACATGGCCTATCAGATGCTGCTGGGTACCTGGCCCGATGGGCTTGAACCCGATGACCGGGGCGCTCTCGCCACCTTCGGCGAACGGCTGTGCGCCTGGCAGCAAAAGGCGCTGCGCGAGGCCAAGCTGCGCTCGTCCTGGCAGCAACCCGACGAGCAATACGAGGCCCGCACGCTCGGCTGGATCGCGGCCATCTGCGACCCTGCCCGATCACCCGAACTGCTCGGCCACATCCACCGCTTCGTCCTCGATACGCAGAGCGCGGCCCAGGCCAATTCGCTGGTGCAGACCGCGCTGCGCTATACCGTCCCCGGCGTCCCCGATCTGTATCAGGGAACCGAACTGCCCGACTTCAGCATGGTCGATCCCGACAATCGCACACCGGTCGATTATGCCCTGCGCGAGGCCATGCTGGCAGGGTCGGTTGCCAACCACCCCAAGCTCGATCTGATCAGGACCCTGCTGTCCTATCGGAACAAGGCGCCCGATGTCTTCGCGGCGTCAAGCTATGAAGCGGCCACCGTTACCGGAATCCGGCGAGACCATGTGCTCGGCTTTTCCAGGCGCTGCGGTGAATCCGAGTTGCGCTGTGCAGTCCTGCTGCGCTCGGGTCGCATGCTGTTTCAGTCCACCGCCGCTGTCCCGGCGGCCGAATGGTGGGGCGATACCATGCTGACCTTCCCCGGATCGAGCGAGCCTGTCCCCGCCGGCGAGATATTCACCGATCGGCCTGTCGTGGTGGATCTGGTGACATGAGGATTCGCTTGGCCTGTCAAAGGCTTTCGAAGAAGCCGATCCGCCCTGCCTGCGCTTCGGCCGAGAGCGCCAGCAGCGGGTAGTTGGTGTCGACGCCCGGCATGGCCTGCATGACCCTGATGTCGCCGGTATAGGAGACCATGCGGGAGGACCGATCCTTGATGCGCCAGCCTTCGGGCGAGCGCACGAGCATGTCATCGTACCACCCGGTGGTTTCGAACACGCACGATGTGCCGTCGATCTCGCGGCGAAAGCGCCCCGTGACGTAGCTCAGGCAGTGCGCCTGGTCCCCATCAAGCGAGATGGCGTGGCCCGATGTCATGTGCTGGGTGGCATCGAAAACGGCATGAATCTGCGCGAAGACCGCCGAGAGCGTCTGGCGATCCGTAAATGCCGCGCCGCCCCCGAAATCACAGCGAACGTCTTGGCTGAACACCTGATCGAACAGGTCATAGCGGTGCGCGTCCACCGCGACGGCGTACAGGTTGATGACGTTTGCGATTTCGGCAAAACTGGCTCCGGACATGGGCACTCTCCATTTATGGGTTATTCGCTCGATGGCGACGTTTCGCAGACCAGCGCCTGAAGCGCGCTCGCGAGCATCTGGGCAATGTCGCTCTGCACCTCGGCCCCGTGGTTCAGCGGCAGGTTCTGGTGAAGAATGGCAAATCCGGTCGTCATCATCAGCACGCTGGTGGCGCGGGCCATGTTCGGTTCCGGCAACCAGGCGGCCATCGGCTCGAGGATATGCTCCCGCGTGACCCGTGCGGCGATCTCGCGCGCCTCGGCATCACCCAATGACAATGCCAGCATGGTCGGCGCCGCCATGCGAACGCCAGGGTTCACGATGCTGTCGATGATCGCCTCGCCGAACCGCGAGCGGTCTGCCTGAAAGACATGCGGCGGGATCAGCGCCGCGATCAGCGCCTGCTCGAAAAGCTTTGCCTTGGTCTGATAATATTTGGTCAGCAGCGATGTTGCGACCTGGGCCCGGGCAGCGATTTCGCGCATGCCGGCTTGGGAATAGCCGCTCTCGCTGAATACGGCCTGCGCCGCGTCGAGAATGCGCGCGCGGGTCTCGTCTGCATTGCGGATGCCACTTGTAGCCTCATTCTGCATCGTCAGCATTCTCTCAGGATTGACATGCCGTTGCTCAGGTGTACACTCGTACACCTTGGGCTGGCAAGGGGGTATTGCGCCGTCTTGCTCAGCGGTGGGCTGGCCGACCGGGGCCCGGTTCCCGGGTGGCCGCCTGGGAAACAAGAGCTTGGAGAGAGTTGCCGATATGCAGGATTTGGAAGGAAAGGTCGCGCTGGTCACCGGTGCAAGCCGTGGTCTGGGTGTGCACATGGCAGCGAGACTGGCAAAGGCTGGCGCGCTCGTGGCAGTGAACTATGCCTCGGATGAGGCAGCGGCGAAAAACACGGTGCGGCTCATCGAGGACGCCGGCGGGCAGGCCTTTATCGTGCAGGCAAAACTCGGCGGTCAGCAAGCGGCCGAGGAACTCGCTGCGGCACTGGACAGCGAATTGACGCTGCGCACCGGAACCAACCGTATCGACATCCTGGTCAACAATATCGGCGGCGGCGACTATGGTCCCATTTCCGAGGCCGACGAGCCCTTTTACGATCAGGTGTTCGCCAACAACGTGCGCGGACCTTTCTTCCTGACGCGCGTGCTGTACGACCGGATCAACGACAATGGCCGGGTCATCAACATCTCGTCGGCCGGTTCGCGGCTGACCAACCCCAATATCATCGTCTACACGATGGCCAAGGCCGCGGTCGAAGCCTTTACCAGGGTATTGGCGCAGGATCTTGGCAAGCGGGGGATCACGGTAAACTCGGTGGCGCCCGGTTTCACCGCAGGACCGACCAACGATTACATCGTCAAGGATCCGGTGGCGGCAAAGGCGATCACGGACATCACCGCGCTCAATCGCTTCGGCCAGCCCGAAGAGATCGCCGAAGTCGTGTATTTCCTCGCGTCCTCGATGGGCCGCTGGGTGACGGCGCAGAACATCGAGGCAAGCGGCGGATTCAAGCTCTGACCCAGGACAGCGGACCAGTCATGGCGAAAGTCGTACGTTTCCCCAGCTTCGGCGGGCCTGAGGTCCTGCAACTTGACGACTGCGCCGTTGCAGACCCCGGCCCCGGCGAGGTGCGTGTCCGGGTCGCTGCATTTGGCCTCAACCGTGTCGAGACGCTGTATCGCAGCGGCGGCCTCGGGCCGGTGCGCTTTCCGGCGACGATCGGCTACGAAGCGGCCGGCGTCATCGACGCGGTGGGGGCGGATGTTCCCCGCTGGCAGCCAGGCGACCGCGTCGCCACACTCTACGGTCTGTCGATGGAACATTATGGCACCCATGGCGAGACGATTTTGTATCCGGCAGACATGCTGGTCGCGGTGCCCGACGCGCAGCCACTGGTCGAGGCCGCAGCCAGCTGGATGATGTATGGGACAGCTTATGCGCTTGTCGAGGTGGGCAGGATAAGCCGTGGTGACATGGTGGTGATCACGGCGGCATCGTCTTCGGTCGGCGTCGCCGCAATCCAGATCGCCAACGATTTCGGCGCAGTGCCGGTCGCCATCACCCGCACCCGGCAAAAGGCGGCGAGGCTGATCGAGCTTGGCGCGGCCCATGTGATCGTAAGCGATGAGGAATCGCCGGCAGAGCGGATCATGGCGATCACGCAGGGCAAGGGCGCGCGGATCGTTTTCGATGCGGTTGCCGGCCCGCCGCTTGCCGAGCTGCTCACCGCAACGGCGCCGCTGGGCGTGGTGATCGTCTATGGCATGCTCGGCGGATACTCGGTCGACCTGGCCCTCCCCGCGCTGATGGTCAACAACCTGACCCTGCGTGGCTTTTCAGCCGATCTGCTGATCGCCCAGCCGGAATCGCGTGCCAGGGTGGTCGATTATGTCAGCTTCGGCGTGAAGCGCGGCGCGCTGAAACCGGTGATCGACCGGACGTTCGACCTATCGCAAATCGTCGAGGCGCACAGGTATCTGGAAGGCAACGGCCAGGCCGGCAAGATCGTCGTGACGACGCGCAACGCCAGCGCATAGTTGCGCACGCGCAACTCCGCGTCATTCCTAGTCGAAGGCTGACGCTCCGTCATCGTTCTCGACGGTGCGCTGGATCGTGTTGGCGATCCATTCCTGAACGACCGTGCGCTGTTCGGGCGATTCCAGCGTTTCCATATAGCGATGGAAGATCGCGAACCCGACGCTCAGGAGCAAGGTTATCTCCGCCCGTGCCTGTCCATGCGTGCCCCCGATCCACTCCGAAACCGGTTTGAGGATCCGCTCGCGCGCGACCTTGGCGGCGACCATCCGCGCCTCTTCATCGCCGAGCGACAGAGCGATCATCGCCGGCGCGGTAATGTTCATCCCCGGATTGAGCACGGACTGCACCAGCTTTTCGCCAAATCCGGTCTTGTCGGGCAGCAGCTGATTTTCGCTGAGCGACGCGACCAACGCCTCTTCGAACAGGTTGGCCTTGGTGAGATAGTATTTGACGATGAGCGATGAAACGACGCCCGCATCCTTGGCGATTTCGCGAAGTCCGGCAGCCGAATAGCCCTTCTCGGCGAAGACCCGCTGCGCCGCGTCGATGATGCGGGCTCTCGTCTCAGGGCCATTCCTTGGATGCGCTGTCGAGGACATTGCCGGGCACTAGCACGCAATTGACACGGGCCAAAGCCAGGATTAGTGAGCAGCTGTTCACCCCAAGGCTATGATCAGAAAGACAGGCGAGCGATGAGCACCAACGGCACTGGCCTGACGAAGCAGCCGCGAGGCTTTGTGACATGGTTGTTCGCGATCATCCTCCTCCTGGTCGGCGGCGGCCTCGCTTACGGGGGGATCCTTCTCGCCGCGGCTGGCGGCAGCTGGTATTATGTCGTCACAGGCGTCGCCGTGCTGGTAGCCGCGACGGGGTTCATCCGGCGCGCGCGTTATGCCTATTGGGCCTATGGCGCGATGCTGGCCGGGACGATCGTCTGGGGCCTTTGGGAAGCAGGGTTGAACAATTGGGGGTTGATGCCGCGCCTTGTGGCACCCGCCGTGGTCGGGCTGTTGTTGCTGCTGCCGCCGATGCACCGGGCCGCAGGCGCGCGGCGCGCCTGGATCGCCGTCCCTGCCCTGGCAGCGCTCGCGCTCGTCGGGGCTGCAATCGTCCGCGCCGAGACCGCCGAGAGCGGCCTTCCGCCCGCTGCAAGGATTGCCGTATCTGCCGACGCGCCAACGGATTGGCGGCATTGGGGCAATGCCCTGGCCGGGACGCGCTACGCCGCGATCGACCAGATCAACCTGGGCAATGTGCGCGATCTGGAGCTTGCCTGGCACTTCGATTCGGATCTGCCGCCAGGCGAGTTGCCGAGCCTGCAGGCGGCGCCCCTCGCCGTCGACGGCCGCCTTTACGTGTGCCTCCAGTCGGGCACGGTTGCAGCGCTCGACCAGGACAGCGGCAAGCAGATCTGGCGCTTCGACAGTATGCCGCGGAACTCGCCACTGCTCGGCTGGAAATGCCGCGGCGTCGCTTATCATGCAGATGAGCCTGCGGATCAGGACGCTGCTCGCCCCGCCCCGGCGCGACTGTCACAGGCAGCGCCTCGGCAGCGTGACTGCGTGCGCCGGATTTTCCTCAGCGCGGTGACGGGCGACCTCATCGCGATCGACGCGGACACCGGTCGGCCTTGCAGCGGGTTCGGTGAAAACGGCAGGGTCGATCTCAAGATCGGGATGGGCCTGACCAAGCCCGACGAAGCGCTGCCGACGTCGCCGCCCACCGTGGTCAATGGCGTTGTCGTGGTCGGGCAGAGCATCTCGGATTTCGAATCCTTCACCGCACCTTCGGGCGTGATCCGCGGCTATGATGCGCGCACCGGCGCGCTGCGCTGGGCCTGGGACGTCGGTCGGCCGGGCAAAACGCAGCTCGAGCCGGGCGAGACTTACACGCGCGACACGCCCAACGCCTGGGGCGTATTCAGCGGCGACGAGGCGCTCGGCCTGGTCTATATCGGCACTGGCAACAGCCCGCCCGATTATTATTCGGGCTTCCGGTCGAAGATCGCCGACGAGTTCACCGACAACATCGTCGCGATCGACGTCGCGACCGGGCTGCCGCGCTGGCGCTTCAAGACGGTCAATCACGACCTGTAGGACTATGACATCGCCGCGCAGCCGGTGGCGGTTGATCTTCCCGGCGCGCAGGGTGCGCTGATCGTGCCGACCAAGCGCGGCGAGATCTTCGTGCTCGACCGCGCCACCGGCAAGCCGATCGATCCCGTCGTCCAGAAGCCGGTGCCGCAGGGCGGCGTGAAAGGCGAGTGGACAGCACCGACGCAGCCCTACACCACCGGTTTTCCCTCGGTCGCAGGTGACGACCTGCGCGAGCGTGACATGTGGGGGCTGACCCCGATCGATCAGATGGTCTGCCGGATCATGTTCCGGCGCGCCAACTACAAGGGCCAGTTCACGCCGATCGGCACCACCCCGACGATCACCTACCCTGCGGTCGGTGGCGGCATCAACTGGGGCGGCGTCTCGATCGACGAGCAGCGCGGCCTCATGGTCGTCAACGCACTGCATTTCGCCAACCTCAACCGGCTGGCGCCGCGCAAGGCGGGCGAGACGCCGAAGAGCGGCTTTGAAGGCGGCGTCATCATGTTCCCGCAGGCCGGCACGCCGTATGGCTTTGAATCCTTCCCCTTCCTCTCGCCGATTTTCGCGCCCTGCCAGCAGCCGCCCTATGGCATCATCTCGGTGTTCGACATCAAGACGCGCAAGCTGCTGTGGAGCAAGCCGCTCGGCACGGCGGCAGGCTCGGGTCCGCTTGGGATGGCGAGCCACATCCCGCTGCGGATGGGCGCGCCCGGCTTCGGCGGATCGGTATCGACCGCGGGCGGCCTGGTGTTCATCGCAGCGACGCAGGATCGCGTCCTGCGCGCGTTCGACATCGGCAATGGCCAAGAGGTCTGGAGCGCCAAGCTTCCGGCGGTTGGTGCCGCGATGCCGATCAGCTACGTCTCGCCAAAGACCGGCCGCCAATATGTCGTCATCGCCGCCGGGGGCCACTTCGCCGTACCCGGCCCCCATGCCAGCGCGATCATGGCGTATGCGCTTCCCGCGCGCTGATCGCCGCTTGAGACCCCGCAGCTTGCATCGGGCGCGGCGTGCGGCAGTCTGCGTTGCTTAGCCTGAGGCTTCGTTCGCTTTATTTGCTTCCGGCCCCGACCAGCCGCGCCGCCGCCCGTCCCGCCAGCTTGCCGAGCGTGGTCGCAGTCAACAGGCCGTTACCGGCGAGATAACCGTCGGCGCCGTCGCCCGAGATACCCCGCGCCGCGCCGCCGCCTGCGAACAGGTTGGGGAAATGCGCGCCTGTTTTCGAGACGACCCGCGCATCGCGATCGACGACCAATCCGCCCTGGGTATGGAACAACGCGCCTGTGACCTTGGCGCCGTAGAAAGGGCCCGCCAGAACGGGCTTGCCGGTGAAATCGCGTCCGAATGGGTCGGTGGCATTTCCTGCGACCATGTCAGCCACGAGGGTCAGCGTTTCCAGGAGCGCGGCCGGGGGAAGCTTGAGTTTCTGCGCCAGTTCAGCGGGGCTTTGCGCACTGACGACGGCGCCTGCAGCCAGGGCATCGCGATAATCGTCGAAATCGCTCATCAGCCTGTGGAGCCGTTCATCGAAGATCGACCACGCAACATGGCCCGGCTGCGCATTGACCTTGGCGGCCTGCTCGGAATAGCCCGACGCCTCGTTCGAAAAGCGCTTGCCATCGCAATTGACCTGAAAGCCGCCTTCCATGATCAGCGGCCACAGGATCGGCACGCCATGGCCTGCAGCCAGGCCACCATGCCCCTGATACGCGCCAAGGTCGGCGGTCTGCGCGCCGATCTGCTCGGCCCAGCGCAGCGCGTCGCCCTTGTTGCCGGGGTGACCGTGAAAGACAGCATCGGCCATCTCGGGGATCAGCCGGGCGACCAGATCGGCCGCGCCGGCAAAGCCCGAACAGGCCAGGATCAACGCCTCGCATCCGACCCATTCCACACTGCCATCGGGACGCTCGAACGACACTGCCGTCGCCCGGTCGCCGTCGAAGCGCAGCTCGCGCACGGTCGAATCGGTGAGGATCGTGACTCCCGCATCGGAACAGGCCGATTCGAGCGCGGCCATCAGTTCGCCCCCCGTGCGGTTCGGCGTTCCGTACATCCGCCGCGCACTGTGGCCGGGATAAGTGAACCCATCGACCAGCGCGAGCGGCACCGCGTGGCTGTCGCGCAACCAGGCGATGGTATCGGCCGATTCGCTGGCCAGCCGCATCGCCAGGTCCAGATCGGTGCGGCCCTTGGTCTTCTTCTCGATGTCCGCTGCGAACTGCGCGGGCGAATCGACGATACCGCACGCAGCCTGCTCGGGCGTGCCCGATGCCGGGATGAGGCCAGTCGACATCGCGGTCGATCCGAGCGGGGTCGAATCGCGCTCGAGCACGAGCACGTCGACGCCTGCGTCGGCAGCGGCAAGCGCCGCACAAAGTCCGGTGCCACCGGCTCCAATGATGACGATGGGGAAAGTTTCTTCAGACATCCGTGTGTACCTTCACTTTTTCAGCATCTCGCCGGGCCGCTGCACCGCCTCCGGTCTTGCATAGGCCCAGCCCCGGGCGGCGCGATCACGCTGTTCGAACACATCGATGGAATCGCTATCGAGCAGCGTCAGCGCGATCGGATCGAGTCCTTCGAGCAGCATCCGGCGCGCTTCCGGGTCCATCTCGAATGGCCAGACCTGGCCTCCGCCCGACACCGTGCAGGCCTCAAGATCCACCGTCACCGGACCATCGACCAAGGCGATCGGTCCCGCGTCGAGCGCCACCGGGACGATCCCGTTGCGAAGGCAGTTGCCGAGGAAGATCGGATTGAACCTGGCGGCGATCACCGCACGAAAGCCATAATCCTCGAGCGCCCAGGCCGCGTGTTCGCGGCTCGACCCGCAGCCGAAATTGTCGCCGCCGAGCAAGATGCGGGCATCGGCATAGAGCGGATCGTTGAGCACGAAATCGACCCTGGGGGTGCGCGAATCAACATCGTCATAGCGCCAGTTGGCAAACAGCCCCGCAGCCAGCCCGCGCTTGGAAACGCTGCGCATCTCGCGTGACGGGATGATCGCATCGGTATCGATATTGTCGCGGATCAGCGGCACCGCGCGCGAGGTCACCGAGGTAAAGGGTCTCATGCCACGGCCTCCGATACTATGGTCGCCAGCTCGTCGGGGAGCGCGATCCGGCCGAGCACCGCCGATGCCGCGACGGTCGCAGGTGCCGCGATATGGGTGCGTGTCCTTTGTCCCTGGCGGTTTTCGAAATTGCGGTTGGTCGAGCTGATGACGCGCTGTCCGGCACCGAAGCTCTCGCCACCGGCAAAAAAGCACATCGAGCAGCCCGGCTCGCGCCATTCGAAGCCTGCAGCGATCAGCACCTTGTCGATGCCCTCGGCTTCGGCGGCGCGCTTGACCTCGCCCGACCCTGGCACGCAGATCGCCCGCACCCCCTGTGCGACCTGCCGACCCGCCAGCAGCCCGGCGACGATGCGCAGGTCCGACAGCCGGGCATTGGTACACGATCCGATGAACGCGGCATCGATGGCAAGGCCGGTCACTGAGCCTGCCGAACCGATGTCCATGTAATCGCGCGCGCGTTTGTCGCTATCGTCGGCGGCGGCTGGAACGTGCGTGCCCGCAGTCACCGACTGGTGCGGGCTGGTGCCCCAGCTCACCATCGGCCCGACGGCTGCGGCATCGATCCGCACTTCGCGATCGAACACCGCATCGGGGTCCGAATACAGCGCGCCCCAGCTTGCCAGAGCCTGGCTCCAGTCTTCGCCCGCAGGCGCATAGGGGCGGCCGCGCAGATAGGCGATCACCTTGTCGTCGGGTGCGATGATTGCGGAGAACGCGCCGAGTTCGGTCGCCATGTTGCACAAGGTCATCCGCGCCTCGACGTCGAGATCGCGCACCGCTTCGCCTGCATATTCGAGCATGAAACCGCGCGCGCCCGCCGCTCCGATCGTCGCCACGATGTGCAGCGCCAGATCCTTGGCGCTTACGCCATTGCGCAGCGTTCCATCGATGGTGATGCGCATGTTGGCCGGACGGGTAATGCGCAAGGTGTTGGTCGCCAGCGCATGCTCCGCCTCGCTCGATCCGATTCCCCAGGCAAGCGCGCCGAGCGCGCCTTGCGTACAGGTGTGGCTGTCGGGGCAGACCAGCGTCAGGCCGGGCAGCACGATCGCCTGTTCGGGCGAGATGACGTGGACGATGCCCTGACGCAGATCGCCCAGATCGAACAGCGTCACGCCCGCAGCCTGCGCCGCGGCCCGGGTTTCGACGATGAACTGCTTGCCCGTGGGCATGATGGTATCGTCGCCGCGTCCCGGCAGCGTATCGACGACATGATCCATCGTCACGAACACCCGGGCGGGATCGCGCACCGCGCGGCCATCCTCGGCGAGGCTCTTGAGCGCGATCCCGCCGGTGCGTTCATGCAGCAGGATCCGGTCGACGGCGATCAGACCCGTCACCGCATCGATGTCACGGACGAGATGGCTGGCCCACAATTTGTCGAAGAGGGTCGATGCCGCCACCGCTTTAGCGCCCGGTCCGGAGGAGTTGCGCATTGTGCTCGCCGGGCTTTGGCAAGTCATAGGCGACGCCGGCGCGCTGACCGTCGATCTCGAGCGGCAGCGCGGGCAGGCGCGTGGTCGTGCCATTCTCGAGCGTCAGCGTCACAAGGCTGCCCTGCGCGTTGAGGTGGGTATCGTCGGCGAGCTCGTCTGGACGCACGATCGGCGCAAACGGCAGGCCGATGCGCTCGAGACGCTCGACCAGCACCGCGCGGTCGATGTCGGCGAACAGCGCGCGCACAATCGGGAGCAGCGTCTCGCGCGCCTCGACCCGCTGGTTGTTGGTCGCATAGCCAGGGTCGGCGGCAAGCTGCGTCAGATCGAATGCCTGGCAGAACTTGACCCACTGGCCATCGCTGACCACGCCGACGAACAATTGCTCGCCGGACTGTTTCGTCTCGAACACGTCATAGATCGCCCAGGCGGATATCCGCACCGGCATCGGCTGTGCAGCCTGTCCGGTCACGTCCTTCTGCGCCATGTGCTGGCCGACCAGGAACGCCGTCGTCTCGAACAGGCTGCAATTGACATGCGCCCCCTTGCCGGTGCGATGGCGCTGCTCGAGCGCGGCGAGGATGCCGATCACCCCGAACATGCCCCCGGTAATATCGACCACCGAAGACCCCGCGCGCAGCGGCCGCCCCGGAGGACCGGTCATGTATGCCAGACCGCCCATCATCTGGGTCACCTCGTCGAGCGCGGTGCGGTCTTCATAGGGACCAGACAGGAAACCCTTGGCCGAGCAATAGATCAGCCGCGGATTGATGTCAGCGAGCGCTGCATAACCCAGGCCGAGCCGGTCGAGCGTGCCCGGCCGGAAGTTCTCGATCACGATGTCGGCTCCGCGGCACAGGTCGAGCGCGGATTGCAGATCTTCCTCGCTCTTGAGATCGAGGCAGACGCTGCGCTTGTTGCGGTTGAACATCGGGAAATAGCCCGCGCCCGAGCCCAGCAGGCTGCGCGTGCGATCGCCGCCCGGGGGTTCGACCTTCACCACATCCGCGCCCAGATCGGCCAGGATCACGCCGATCGACGGCCCCATGACCATGTGCGTAAATTCGACGACCCGCAAACCGTTGAGCTGGCCCAGGGTGCTGCCCTGTGCGTGTTGCGGTCCGTGTTGCCCATCCATATCAGCCGTATATCCCCAGTTTTGAATTGATATAATCATATTACAAATGATCGCGGCTTGGCAACCCCCCTCGCGCCTGTCAGATACAGCCCGACATGCGCTGACGCTCGCTGCTGGTGCCGGTGGGCCTTATTGGCTAACGTATCTGAGAACATCGGAGGGGCAATCTCTTGAGAAGACCGCAAGCACTGAAGAAGCCGCGCGCGCCGGTGGCAGGCGGGTCGGTAAATCGCGAAACCGCCATTCCGCTCTACCACCAGATATACCTCACGCTCAGGGACGAGATCGCCCGGGGAGACCGCCCGTACGATTCCGCGATGCCCACCGAAATGCAGCTCAGCGCGCGCTACAACGTCTCGCGGATCACCGCGCGCCGTGCGCTCGACGAGCTCGCCAGCGGCGGCTATGTCGAGCGCAAGCGGCGCACGGGTACGCGGGTGATCTACCGCCGCCCCGACCAGCAGATCGAGGGCAATATCGACCAGGCGGTCGAATCGCTGATCGCCTTTGGCCAGAACACCGAGGTCAAGGTGGTCGAGATCGCCGAGGAGCCGGCCTCGCCCGCCATCGCCGAAAAGCTCAAGCTCGAGCCGGGGGATCATGTCATCCGCGCGGTCCGACTGCGCTCGCTCAAGGGCCAGCCGCTCGGCCTGATCATCAGCCACCTGCCCGCCGACATGGGCATCGATGCCACCCCCGAACGGCTGACCGGATCGCCGATGCTGTCGCTGTTGCGCGCTGCTGGGCTGACGATCGGCGGCGCGGTGCAGACGATCGAGGCGATCGTCGCCGACCCCGATCTCGCCTCGGCGCTGGCGATCGAACCGCGATCGGCGGTGCTGCATGTCGAGCGCCAGGTCGAGGATTCGAGCGGCCGCATCGTGCTGATTACCAGCGCCTATTACCGCGCCGACCGCTACCGCATCACGCTCGACATGCATGAGAAGAGCCAGTTCTCGCCGACCTACTCCTGACACAATCAGCCCGGTTCTCCCGGTGAGTCAGGCAGGGGTTGCAAACACCGCATTTGATCTATAGCTAATACAAATCAAATGTCGGGTTGAAACGAATTATGGCGATGGACGGGATCGATATCCTGGTGAGCGAAGTGGGCCCACGCGACGGCCTGCAGAACGTAAAGGCAGTGATGCCGACGGCGGCGAAGAAGCGCTGGATCGATGCGCTGGTCGCGTCCGGAGTGCGCGAGATCGAGGTGGGCAGCTTCGTTCCGCCCCGGCTGCTGCCGCAGCTTGCCGACACGGGGGAGATCGTCGCGCATGCGCTCACCCATCCGGGCCTCACCGTCGCCGTTCTCGTCCCCAATGTTCGCGGAGCGGCCGATGCGATCGCCGCAGGCGCACACAAGCTGACGCTTCCGCTGTCGGTGTCCGAAACACACAGCCTCGCCAACCTGCGGCAAACCCACGATCAGGTGCTGGCCTCGGCGCGGACCATCGCAGCGATGTGCGCGGATGCCCCGTCGCGCCCACATTTCGAGGTCAGCCTCTCGACGGTGTTCGGCTGCACGCTCGAAGGCGCGATCCCCAATGAAACGATCAGGCGGCTGTCGGCCGCGCTGATGGACGCCGGCTGCGACGAGATCGGGCTGTCGGACACCACCGGCTATGCCACCCCCGATGCCGTCGTGCGCATCGTCGACATGGTGCGCGGCGTGGCCGGGTATGACGCTGTCCACGGCCTGCACCTGCACAACACCCGTGGCCTCGGCCTCGCCAACGTCATGGCGGGGCTGTCGGCGGGCATCACTACGTTCGACGCTTCCTCGGGTGGCCTTGGCGGCTGCCCGTTCGCGCCCGGGGCCAGCGGCAACATCGTGACCGAGGATCTCGTCTTCATGCTCGAGGCGATGGGCAAGCGCACCGGGATCGACCTCGATGCGCTGCTCGCCAGCCGCGAGCACCTCATTGCCGCCCTGCCCGGCGAACCCGTCTACGGGTTCATCGCCGATGCAGGCGTGCCCAAGGGCTATGCCCCTGCCACTTCCCCCCAGATCAGGAGCGTCGGATGACAATACCGGGAACCCGCATGGTCAGCGATGGCCGCACCGCGCGGCAGATCTTCGAAGACGTGATGGCCAATCCCGCGCGCGCGCGGTTCGGCTTCGGCAACAAGCTGGCCATCGTCAATGTCGACTTCCAAAACGCCTACACCCGGATCGACGAGTTCAAGACCGCGTACGAGACCGATCCACGCCAGATCGAGCACACCAACAGGATTTCGCGGCTGGCGCGTGCTGCCGGAATGCCGGTCGTGTGGACGCATGTCGCCTATATGGACAGCGCGGCAGATGCCGGTGTCTGGGGCACGCGCACCGACACCCCCGACAGCCTCCAGAACATCAAGGTCGACAGCCGCCGCCACGCCTTCGACGACCGCTGCGAGATCGACCGCGCGGTCGATGCCATCTATACCAAACGCATGCCCAGCGCGTTCTTCGAGACGCCGCTGCAGAGCCTGCTGGTGTGGCACCAGGTCGATACCGTGGTCGTCACCGGCGGCTCGACCTCGGGCTGCGTCCGCGCGACCGCAGTCGATGCGCTCAGCCGGGGCTATCGCACCATCGTCCCGATCGAGACCTGTGCCGACAAGCACGAGAGCTATCATTTCGCCAACCTCACCGATCTGCAGCTCAAATATGCCGATGTCGTGCCCGTGCAGGACGTGGTCGACTGGCTGGAGGCGCGCTGATGCGGGAGGGAAAGCACGACCCGGGGCTCTACGATTTCCGGCCCTATCGCGACCGGACCCCGATCGCCTGGCCCGACGGCAAGAAAGTCGCGGTGTGGGTGTCTCCCAACCTCGAATTCTACGAGCTCGACCCGCCAGCCAACCCGCACCGCAAGAGCTGGACGCGGCCGCACCCCGATGTCGTGGGCTATGGCCACCGCGATTATGGCAACCGCGTCGCGCATTGGCGGATGGCCGAGATGATGACCAAGCACGGCTTTCCCGGATCCGTTTCGCTGTCGGTCGCCTTGTGCCAGCATATCCCCGAGATCGTCGAGGACGCGAACGCACGCGGCTGGGAGTTCTTCAGCCACGGCATCTACAACACCCGCTACAGCTATGGCATGGACGAGGCGCAGGAACGCGCGATGATCGAGGATGCGATCGCCACCGTGCGCGAGGCCACCGGCCAGACGATCAAGGGCTGGCTCGCGCCCGCGCTGACGCACACGCCGCGCACGCTCGACCTGATCGCCGAATACGGCCTCACCTACACCTGCGACCTGTATCATGACGACCAGCCCGGCCCGGTCCACGTCAAGACCGGCGCACTGATCTCGATGCCCTACAGCCTCGAGGTCAACGACCATTACGGCTTCTTCGTCTACAACATGAGCCCGCGCGATTATGCCGACACGCTGATCCGCCAGTACGACCGGCTCGCCGACGAAGGCGGCACGGTGATGTGCATTCCGCTGCACGCCTATCTGATCGGCCAGCCGCACCGCATCGGCCCTTTCGAGGAGGTGCTGCGGCATATCGCCGCCGATGGCCGCGCATGGATCACCCGCTCGGGCGACATCGCCGACCATTTCATCGCGCAGAATTATCCGCAGGCGGTCGCCGACGATGCCGCGCGATTTGCCACCGGAGGGCCACGCGCATGACGCTCGATCCCGCCTGCATGGCCTATCCGATGCGCCGCCGCGGCATGGACCACGATCTGTATGCCTGGTCGAACATCCACCAGCGCCCCGCCCTGGCGTGGCCGGGCGGATGCCGCGTCGCGGTGGCTATCATGGTCAGCCTCGAATGGTTTCCGATTCTTCCCGCCGCCGATGCCGCGTTCAAGGCGCCCGGGCACATGCAGACCGCCTATCCCGACTATCGCCACTACACCTCGCGCGAATATGGCACCCGGATCGGGCTCTACCGGATGCTCGATGCCTTCGCCAAGGTCGGCACCCGCGTGTCGGTGGCGACCAACGCCGCGATTGCGCAGCGTTACCCCTCTATCATCGCCGACATCGTCAGCGCCGGGCACGAGATCGTCGCGCACTCGACCGACATGGATGGCACGATCGACAGTTCGCTTCCCGAAGAGCGCGAGCGCGCGCTGATCGCGCAATCGCTCGACGTGCTCGAGGCCGCAACCGGGAAGCGCCCGCGCGGCTGGATGTCGATCGCGCGGTCGCAGTCGTTCAACACCCCGCGCCTGCTCCGCGAGGCCGGCATCGACTATATGTGCGACTGGCCCAACGACGATCTGCCCTACCGGTTCGAAACGCCCGCCGGACCGATCGTCAATGTGCCGATCAACCACGAGCTGTCCGACCGCCAGATCATCACCGTCCAGCAGCATTCCGCCGACAGCTATGTCCAGCAGATGCTGGACGCGCATGACTGGCTGGCGCGCGAGAATGCGCCGCGGATGCTGCCGCTGCATGTCACGCCTTACATTCTGGGCCTGCCCTATCGCATCGGGGCGTTCGAGCGGCTGCTGGCCCGGCTTGCCGACAGCGATGCCGCCGGCTTCCTGACCACCGGCGAGATCGCCGGCACCCTGCCCCTCCATCATGACCCGGAGCAAGCCGCATGAAAACCGCCCACCTATCGCTCGCTTTCACACTCGGCATCCTGGGCGTTTCCGCAACCGGCACCGAGGCTCACGCTCAGTCCGGTGCTGCTGCCGTTTCCGCCGAGTTCGAGGCTGTGCGCGAGGAACTCTGGACCAAGGAACTGTCGATCTACGAGGGCCGCAGCCGCGGCGACCTGTCGCTGTATCTTGCCTCGACCGCAGACAATTACATCGCCTGGCCGCCTTTCAACGACGTGCCCAAGGGCAACGACGGCCTGAAGGAGACCGGGCGCAAGATGGCAGGCAAGACGCAGGAGGTCCTCAAGATGACCTATCTCGACCTTGCGCTCAACGGCGACACGGCGGTGATCTATTACAAGACCCACCGCACCCGCCTGGCCGACGGCAGCCCGGCCGACCAGCATTACGAGGTCACCCACACCTGGGTGCGGCAGGACGGCAGCTGGAAGGTGCTCGGCGGAATGGCGCGCGAGCGGCCCGCACGCGACTGACGAGCCTCGGCGCGGCGGGCTGGGCGATCAGCCCGCCGCCTGCTCGCGCGGCTCGGTCGCCCACACCGCCAGCGCCAGAAGCGCAAAGCCGGCCCCAGCGCCCGCGCACGCGGCCCATCCGGCATACGCGTAAAGCAACGGCGCAATCCCCGATCCGATCGCGCCGCCGACGAACATCAGGCTGATATAGACCGCGTTGATCCGGCCGCGAAACTGCGGGGCAAGGCTGTACACCCGCGCCTGTCCGAGCACCTGGTTGGTCTGGGTCGCCGCATCGATCGCGATGGCCAGCACCGCCAGTGCGATCACCGACCCCCACACCACCGCCGGCACCGAAAACGCAAAGCACACCGCCATCCCTAGCATCGCGGCGGCCGAGCCGATGCGCGTCCTGCCGCCATCGGCGAGCCTTCCGGCGAACGGCGCGGCGAGCGCGCCGCCTGCGCCAGCGAGCGCGAACAGCGCGATCTTGCCCTGATCGAAGCCGAAGCGGTCCTCGAGCGCGAGCGGTGCTGCGGTCCAGAACACGTTGAAGCTGCCGAACAGGCACGCCTGGTAGAAGGCGCGGCGGCGGAGCTGCGAAAACCGCCCCAGCAACTGCGCCATCGACCGCAGGATGGCGAGGAACGGCTCCTTGCCCTCGGGCTGGCGTCGCGGCATCGTCAGCGCGAGCACCAGCGCCAGTACGACCATCAACGCCGAGGGCACCGCAAACGCCACCCGCCATCCGAAACCCTGCGTCAGCGCGCTGGCGAACGGGCGTGCGAGCATGATTCCCGCCAACAGCCCGGCCATGATATAGCCGATGACCCGGCCCTGACGGTCGGGTAGCGACAGATGCGCGGCCAGCGGCACCAGCACCTGCGCGCCGACCGAGCAGATGCCAGCAATGCAGACCGCGATCAGGAACATCGCGGCCGACTGCGCGGCAGCAGCTCCTGCGATGCCCACGGCGGCGGCCAGCGTGAGCGCAAGCACCAGTCGGCGGTTCTCGATCCGGTCGGCCAGCGGCACGATGAACAGGAGTCCGGCGCAATAGCCTACCTGGGTCAGCGTGACGATCAGCCCGAGTCGTTCGACCGAAATTCCCAGGTCTTCGCCAATCACCGCGATCAGCGACTGGGCATAATACAGATTCGCCGCCATCAGCCCGCAAGCGAGCGCAAACACCGTGATCATGAACGGCGACATGCCGCGACCAGCGCCATCCGAAGCCGCGCCCGCACCGGATACAGCATTGTTTATTTTCAACATCTTAAACCCTCTGATGCGGCTGCAAACGCCCTTTGCAGGCCCGCGCGAACAATGACTTTGACGGCAATTTAATTGTAGTATAGTTATATCAACATGACAATTGGACGACGCCAATTTGACACCGAAACCGGGGCCACCAGCTCCGGTGAGTCCGCTGTTGGCCTCCCTGTCGCCATCGTCACCGGGGGCGCCGGCGGCATCGGCGCGGCGACGTGCCGACAGCTTGCCGATAACGGCTTTGCGGTGGTGATCGTGTACCATGCATCGCAGGCGCAGGCGCAGCAGCTCGAACGCGATATCGCCGATGCCGGGGGCACTGCCTGGGCGATCGGCGGAGATGTGTCCAACAGCGACGACGTCGAAACGATCGTCGATGCGGTCGCCGACCGGTTCGGGCGGATCGACGTGCTGGTGAACAATGCCGGCATATCTTCTTACCTTGAATTCGGCCGCATGTCGGGCGCCGACATCGACCGCGAGTTCGCCGTCAACGTCAGGAGCGTGGTGCTGATGACGCAGGCCTGCGTGCCGCACATGCGCAGCGGCGGATCGATCGTCAACGTCAGTTCGAACCTCGCCTGGGCGCCGCTGCCCGGGCTGTCGCTCTACAGCGCGACCAAGGCTGCAGTCGCCTCGCTGACCAAGGGCTTCGCGCGCGAACTGGGCGGGCGCGGCATCAGGGTCAATGCGGTCGCGCCGGGGGCGACCCGCACCGCGATGACCGAATGGATCGACGACCAGACGATGGCGGGCATCGCCTCCAGCACGCCGCTCGGCCGTGTCGGCCAGCCGCAGGACATCGCATCGGCGATCGCCATGCTCGCCTCCGCCCAATCCGCATGGATCAGCGGCCAGACCATCATCGTCGATGGCGGGCTCAGCTGATGGCGTTCGCGGAAGCTCGCCAAGCTGCGTTTCTCCAGACTTCGGGAGCCGTCACGTGATCGATTCCAAAGCCCCCCAGGCCATCTGGCCCGATATCCCGCAGCCGCTGATGCCCTATTCGCCGGCGGTCAAGGCCGCCGACTGGATCTTCGTGTCAGGCCAGCTCGCGAGCGATTTCACCACCGGTATCGCGCCCGAGGCGATCCCCGCCAACGCAAATCTGGTCGACGCGCAGGAGCTGCAGTCGCGCTACGTGATGGAGACGCTCAAGCGCACGCTGGCCGCAGCGGGCGCCGACCTTGCCACTGATGTCGCGCGGATCTGGCAATGGCTGCCTTGGGACCGCCCGACAATGGCCGAATTCGCCGACGGCACGTGCTTTCCCGAAGGCCTCGGCATTTCGCCGTATCTTGCGGTGCGCAACGACTATATCGGCGAGCCGCGCCCGGCATCGACCGCGGTCGGTATCCGCGCGCTTCCGGTCAAGAATGCGCTGATCGAGATCGACGTCATCGCGATCGTCGACGGCAGCGATGTGCGAGGCTGCCCGTCGGGCGAAGGCATACCCGCACCACTCGCCGGTTATTCGCCGGCGCTGCGGCGCGGCGACTGGATATTCCTCGCCGGCGAAGTCCCTACTGACTGGCAGGGTGACTACGGCGAGCACCTCTCGATGGGCGAACCCAGCGCGCTCGCCCGCGAAGCGCGCACCAACCCGCATGTCTGGTACGGGTCCGACATCGAGGCGCAAACCGATTACACGCTGTCGAAGCTCGAACGCCATGCCGAGGCCGCCGGTGGCTCGCTGCGCAACGTCGTGAAGGCCGATGTCTATATCGGCGACCCTTCCGATTATGCCGGTATGGACCGCGCCTGGAAGCGCTGGTTCCCCGACAATCCCCCTGCCCGCTGCGTCATCCCCTATATGGGCCTGGGCACGCGCGGCAGCCGGGTCGAGATCGCGCTGACGCTGCTCGCCGACGATGCTTCGCTCAAGATCGAGCGGATCGAGACATCGGATGCGCCCGAACCCTTCAGCCACGAGCCGCAGGCGATCAAGGTCGGCAACTTCCTGTTCCTCAGCCAGCAGATGGCGTGTGATTCCCGCGGCGTTCTGGCTGACGGCATGCTGCGCAACGCAAACTTCCCCTGGTACGGCCTGCCCGGCAAGAACCAGATGCGCTTCATGCTGACCAATGTCGCCGCGATCTGCGAGGCGGCTGGCACCAGCGTCGAGAACATCGTGCGCCGCGCCTGCTTCCATGACGAAGGCACGCATTTCGCCGATTCCATCGAGGAATGGTCGTCGTGGTTCACCGGCGTGAAGCCCGCTTCGACCACGATGAAAATCGGCGGACCACTCGTCGTGCCGGGTGCCAACGCGCTGCTCGATCTCATCGCATTCGTTCCAGACAAATAACAAATCCATTCGGGAGGATGGCTGGAACACAGTTCACCATAACCAAGCCTAAGGGGGTCACATATGACTGACATTTACCGCACACTCAAATCGGCTACGGCGCTCTCGCTTCTTTCCGGGGTCGCGCTGTGTGCCTTCGCGATGCCCGCCGCTGCGCAGGACGCCAACACCGCCGCAGTGGACCAGGCCAGCACCGCCGAGCAGCTCGACATGTCGAGGGTCATCGTCGTGACATCGCGTCGCCGCGAAGAGCGGCTGCAGGACGTGCCGCTGGCGATCACCGCGCTTTCGAACGAGGAACTCGAAGCCCGGGGCATTGAATCGCTCGCCGATCTGGCAGCGTTCACCCCTGGCCTCGCATTTCAGGACGTCAACGGCGCCTATGCCGCACCGGTGCTGCGCGGCATCGCGCAGATCGACCAGACCGGGCCGCAGGGCAATGTCGGCGTGTTCATCGACGGCGTCTATCTCAACAACCGTTCGGCGCTGGCGTTCGACCAATATGACCTCCAGCGCATCGAGGTCGTCAAGGGCCCGCAAAGCGCGCTCTACGGCCGCAACACCTTCGCCGGCGTCATCAACTATGTGACGGCGCCCGCCGACACCGATGGCTTTGGCGGCAACCTGCAGGTGACCGTCGGCAACTACGGCCGCTACGAAGGCAAGGGCGCGATCAACGTGCCGCTCGGCGACAGCGTGGCCGTGCGCGTGTTCGGCGGCTATTCGAAGTTCGACGGCACGATCCGCAACGACCGCTCGGGCAAGCTGCTCGACGGCTGGGACGATCGCTGGAGCGCGGGGGCAAAGCTCACCGCGAAAATCACCGACCGGTTGACGCTCGACCTGTTCGGCGTGCATTCCGAAACCAAGAACGACCAGCCCGCGCTGTTTTCGGTTCCCACCGCGCTCAACAACTGCGGTGCGACCACCATCGGCGGCGGACGTCCGCTCAACACCTTCCTGTGCGGCAAGCTCGACTATCCGACCAACTACAGCCTGGACGACGTCACCGGCTATGGCCTGACCGGCGACAGCAACCTGTATTATGGCCGCGCCAGCTTTGAAGGCGATGTCGTCGATGTGACGGCGCTGGTCAGCTACTCCGAAGCCCAGTACGATCTGCTGATCGATACCGCAGGCGATCCCACAGCCATCACCACTCCGCTGTTCGGCGGGCTGTCGCGCCAGCTGTTCACCAACGCACAGACCGATGAAAGCACCGACTGGAACTACGACCTGCGCTTCTCGTCGAAGCAGGACGGCCCGTTCACCTGGATGGCAGGCGTCAATCATTACAGCTCGCTGGTCTCCGACGTGCTGGCGCTGAATTTCCAGACGCTCGGCGCCACCCCCGGCACGCGTCCGCCGGTGTTTTCGAGCCGTGGCGGCATCTTGCGGACCAAGGGCCACGCGATCTACGGCATGGTCGGGTATGAATTCACCCCGACGCTGAGCGCGCAGGGCGAAATGCGCTACACGATCGACGACCAGTCGTTCGATGGCACCGGCAGTTCTCTGGGAGTGATCGGCAAGCAGACCTTCAAATATGCGACCCCGCGGGTGTCGCTCAACTGGAAGGCCGATCCCAACCTGCTGGTCTATGCCACCGCGGCGCGCGGCGTGAAGACCGGCGGCTTCAACGCCAATGCCGCCAATTCCCAATTCTTCGCCTTTGGCGAGGAAACCAACTGGACCTATGAATTCGGCTTCAAATCCACGCTGCTGGATGGTGCGCTGACCGCCAATGCCAACGTGTTCTATGTCGACTGGCAGAACATCCAGGCGCAGACCCAGATCCCCGGCGGCACGCTTTCGGTGGTCGACAACAACGGCGACGCCGAGGTCAAGGGCATCGAGGCGCAGCTCGTCTATAACCTGACCCCGACGCTCCAGTTCTCGGCGAGCGGCGCATTGCTCGACCCCAAGTACAAGGGCGGCGTGCTCGATGGCGAGGTCGCCTATATCTGCGGCGAGATTGCCGGGAGCACGGTGCTGACCAGCAGCTGCACGGCCTCGGTCGACGGCAACCAGATCGCGCGCACCACCAACAAGCAGTTCGCGCTCGCCGGCAGCTGGACCATTCCCGACATCGCCAACGGCGTAGATGGCTATATCCGCGCGGACTACAGCTGGCAGGCGGGCAAATACTCAACCAGCCTCAACCTGCAGGACCAAGGCGAGATTTCGCTGCTCAACGCCCGTGCCGGCCTGAAGTTCGGCCAGCTCGAGGCCGCAATCTGGGCGAAGAACCTGCTGCAGGACGAATATATCGCGCGCGCCACGGTGGTCGCATCGACCGCCGATGCCGGCCCTGCCTCGGGGGTCAGCTATACGCGCATCTATCCCGGCCAGCGCCGGACCTTCGGGGTCGACCTGACCGCACGGTTCTGACCTGACCGACCAATTGGAGTAAGCCAACGTGACCTTCCTGACCCGTCTCGACGATACCGGCCTGGCTGCAGGCTCTGTCCCTTCGTTTTCGCTCTCGCAGCGTGGACGAGCGGGACTAGAACTGCTCGGTTCGATCCAGATCTTTTCGTCCGGAACGCTCCGCCCGATCGCGGCGGAGCGTTTCGAGAAGGACAGCGAAGGTCACGCGCTTGCCCAGGACCATGCCGCGCAGTCCCCCGCTCTCACCACCCGCGAGCGGATCCAGCGGGCAAAGACCTTGTGCGAACGTGACAACGTCTATCGGCTTGAGCGCTTCTTCCAGCGCTATGTCGCCGAAGAGAATTTCAACCGCGGCATCCCCGCAATCGAGGAGCGCCGCGCCCAGTTCGAAGCGTTCGACGCAAAGCAGGGCGACGCCGAGGCGCTCGGATCGCTCGAGCTTGCCGACGCCATCGATATCCCCAAATATTACGATCGCATCGAATGGCATCTCGAGCCCGGTGGCTGGGATGGCTATGATCTGTACGGCGCGCTGTTCGCCTTTGGCGTCGGGCCGATGGTGTTCCGCCATGGCGGTTATGCCGCGGTCGGCATCGGCGACGATATCACCCAGCAGCGGCTCAAGACCGTCGCGCAGTTTCCCAAGAGCGAATATGCGCGGATCTACGAACCCGGCTGCGGCGGCGTCTCCACGCTCAAGGCACTGCACACCGTGTTCCCCGATGCCGAACTGCATGGCTCCGATCTGTCGCCATTGCTGCTCAAGAATGGCCGCAAGATGGCCTCGCGTCAGGGTTTTGCGGTCCACCTGCGCCAAGCCGACGCGGCGAGCGACACCCGCGAAGCCGACGCAAGCTACGACGGCGTCATCACCTATGCACTCCACCACGAACTCCCGCCCAAGGCCAATCGCAAGCTGCTCGCCGAGATGTTCCGCATCATGAAGCCGGGCGCCGACATCGTGATCTCCGATCCGCCACCGTTCCGCGCGGTCGATCTGTTCCACGCGGTCATCCTCGACTGGGATACCGACCACCGCGAAGAGCCGTTCTTCTCGGCCGTGCTGCACGACAGCATCGACGACATGCTCGCCGAAGCCGGCTTCGAGGCCATCGAATCCTACGGCCTGGGTCAGGGCCAGTATCCCTGGATCACCCGCGCCCGCAAACCCCTGGAGGCAGCACAATGAACAGCACCGGACACGATTACCTCGGCCCGCAAAGCGTGACCGACGTGGCGCGGATGCTGATGGCGCTGACCTCCGAAGTCTGGATCATGCGCGATCGCCAGATCGTCACCGAATATCTGCTGGCGACCAAGGGATCGATCACGCGCGAGGATATCGACAATTTCACGCCACCCGCCGAACTGGCGACGGCCATCGCCGCCGAGCGTGACCGCTTCGCCAGCCTGGTGGCAGGAGCCCCGATCGCAGGCGTCCACCGCAGCGTCGCGGACATCCTCACGCGCGCCGGGCTCCCGGTCCCTGAACCTGTGAGGGCAAAAACTTGACGAGCGCAATGACCGGCGCTTCGTCGGCCGCAACGGCGAAGCTGCCGCTTCGCACATGCCTTGCCTGGGGTGCGGGCACCATTGCCGTTGCGGCACTGTTCAACTCGGTGAACGTGCTGCTGCTGCGCTATGTCGTCGATTATGGCGGCATCAGCGCGGCGCTTGCCGGCACGCTGATCGCCGGATCGAAGGTCTATGACGCGATCATCGATCCCGTCATCGGCGGGGCCAGCGACAAATTGCGCTCCAAACATGGCCGGCGGCGGCCCTTCCTGCTGGCGGGCGGCGTGCTGCTCGCGCTGGCGGCGCTGATGCTGTTCAACCTGCCGGTGTTCGACAACCCGTTGCTGACGGTGACCTTCTTCACCGCATCCTTGCTGCTCTACGCCACCGGCTATGCGACCTTTTCGGTGCCCTATATGGCGATGCCGGCCGAGATGACCTCGTCCTACCACGAGCGCTCACGGCTGATCTCGTTCCGCGTCGCCGCCGTCGCCATCGCCTCGATGCTGGCGGTGTTCGTCGGCCCGGTGCTGATGGAGGCCGCAGGGGGCGGACAGGCGGGGCACACCGCGCTCTCGATGTTCCTCGCGGTGGTTGTCATCCTGGCGACCCTGTACAGCTTCTACGGCACGCGCGATGCACCTTTCCATTCGGCCGACGGCACGCCGCAGCTGAGCTGGGCGGTCAAGCTCCGCTCGATGGCGAGCAACCGGCCCTTCGTCATCCTGATCATCGTCAAGCTGCTCCAGTTGCTGGCGCTCGCTGTCACCCAGGCGTCGATGCCGTTCCTGTTCCGCCGCGTATTGCAGCTCGACGATAGTGCCATGGGCCTGTATTTCCTCGTCTTCTATGGTGTGATGATCGCGGTGCAGCCTTTGTGGGTCCGCGTGGCGCGGTCACGCGGCAAGCGCGACAGCTTCATCGCCGCGACGCTGATCTATGGCCTGATCTACATGAGCTGGTTCTTCGTCACCGAGGCCGAGCCGCTGGCGCTCGTCTATCTGCGCGCAGCCGCGCTGGGTGCCTTTGGCGGCGCGGTGCTGCTGCTCGGCCAATCGCTGCTGCCCGACACGATGGAATGGGACTATCGTTGCACCGGCCTGCGCCGCGAAGGCATGCTGTCGGCGGTCTATACCATCGTCGAAAAGGTCGCCTTCGCGCTCGGCGCGGCGCTGACCGGGGTGCTGCTCGGCTGGTCGGGCTATATCCAGGGCGCAGGCGGCGCGGCGATCGAGCAGCCTGCCTCGGCGATCACGGCGATCTACTGGCTGGCCTCGTTCATTCCGCTGGGGCTTTTGGCCGTCAGCGTGGTCGCGCTGTTCTTCTATGACCTGACCCCCGACAAACTGGGAGAAGGCGACGCATGACCGCGTCGCCGCCCATCGTCGATACATTGGTCTGCAACGCCTATGTCGTGACGATGGACGCGGCGCGCACGGTGTTCACCAACGGCTATGTGGCGATCGACAAGGGTTGCATCGCCGCCGTTGGCCCGATGGAGGAACTGGCGGTCGCCGCGCGCAAGACAATCGATGCGCGCGGGGCGGTCGTGATGCCGGGAATGGCCAATGGCCACAACCACCTCATCCAGAACATCTTTCGCGGCTACAACGATCAGCGCTGGCCGGTGCTCGATATTCCGGTCGCGGTGCGCAGCCTGATCACCGAACTGTTCGCGATCAGCGCGGTGATGGATGACGAGCGCAGCTATGCGATCGTCCGGCTGCACGCGCTCGACATGCTCAAGTCGGGCTATACCGCCACGCACGACGAGCATTTCACCAACGTCCGCACCGACAGCGTCGACGGCAGCTGGCGCGCGATCGCCGACAGCGGGATGCGCGGCTTTGTGTGCCGCTGCATCGTCAATTCGGACAAGGTGCCGCAGGCCGGGCACGAGACCGTCGATGCGGGGCTGGCCGAGGTCGAGCGGCTGATGGCGTTCGACAGCGATCGCATCCGGGTCGCTGCGGGCTTCGTCAACTACAGCTTCGTCGAGGACCCCGAGGACATGCGCCGAATTTGCGAGGGCGCACGGACGATGGGTGCAGCGTTCGGCGTCGACATGACCGACAACAGCCGGGGAGCAGGCCTAGCCGCGCGGGGCTTCCACGATGGCCAGGTTGCCTATTATGCCGAGCATGGCCTGCTCGATGCGCCGATCTACGCGGGCAAGGGCGTGCACCTGCAGCTGCACGAGATCGATCTGCTCGCGCAGGCCGACGCGCGGCTGGCGCTGGTCCCGATGCTGCGGTTCTTCGATGGCGCAGGGTTGCCGCTGCACGACTATTTCGCGCGCGGAATCATCCCCGGGCTCGGCACCGATGCGCCGCTGGTCACCGACTGCCAGGACCCGTTCGAGGTCATGCGGATGACGATCCTCGCGCAGAACATCGCGGTCAAGGCGCAGGTCGCGCAGGGCGGCGATAAGCCCCCGCGCGACCATTGGGCGACCGCCGAACGCGTGCTCGAGATGGCAACGCTGGGGAGCGCAGCAGCGCTGTTCATCGACGACGTGTCGGGCTCTATCGCTCCCGGCAAGGCCGCCGACATCCTCGTGGTCGATACCGGAATGGCCGAATTCGCGCATGCTCCCGAACGCCGGATCGGCGCTTTGGTCTGGGCGGGCCGCGCCAATCAGGTGCGGCACGTGTTTGTCGGCGGTGACCATGTGATCGCCGACGGCGAATCGACGCGGTGGAACGAGGCTTTGGTCGTCCGCGAGGGCGAGGCCGCGATCGCCGCGATGATCCGCGATGCCGGGCTGGAAGGATCGCTTCCCGCCCGCCGGCCGGGCGAAACCTTCCGCGGCTGGACCTATCGCTGACCCTACTCTCACAAGCTCGACAGGATGACCATGGCTGAACACGCTCCCCGAACCGCCGTCGTGACCGGCGCAGGCCGCGGCCTGGGCGCCGCGATTGCGCGCTCGCTGGCTGCTGCGAACATCCAGGTGCTCGGCGGAACCCCCGAGGGTGCGGCAGAACCGCAGCCTTTAGCCGAAGGGGGCGACCGCACGGCTTCAGTCCATGTCATGCAGTGCGATATTCGCGATCCTGCCTCGGTCCAGCGCCTGTGGGATGCCGGTGTGGCGCTGATGGGAAGCATAGATTTGTGGATCAACAACGCAGGCCTCGCGCTGACCGGTGCCGATCTCATCGACCTGGCACCCGATGCCTTTGGTACGATGATCGACATCAACCTCATCGGGACGATGAACGCCTGCCGCGTCGCTGCGAAGGAGATGCAACGGCAGGGCTCGGGCGCGATCTGGAACATGCTGGGCGCCGGTTGGGACGGCAAGCCGGTCAAGGGAATGAACGGCTATGCCACCAGCAAGGCCGCCCTAACCTTCCTCACCACCGCGCTGGCGAGCGAGGCAGAGGGCCAGCCCTACAGCGTCGGCGCGATCAGTCCCGGGCTGGTGATGACCGAAGGCTTCTTCCGCGAACACGCCGGCGTTCCGGCCGATCAGCGCGCCGCGCGCGACGCGGTGGTCAACGTGATCGGCGACCATCCTGAAACCATCGCCGACTGGATCGCCGGCGAAGTGACGCGTGCGCCGATCAACGGCGAGACTCTGGTATGGCTCACGCCGGAAAAGATCGCCGCGCGGCAGGCCGAAGACCCCCCGCGCGACATCCTGTCGCGCTATCACTAAAGCTGAGCGACATCCTGTCACGCTATCATTTCGTCTGACGGCTCACTCGATCGCGGCGGCCTGGTCGAGGCTTTCGTACATCGCCTGGCGCAGCAGATAGGCGCGGCGCAGCGCGGGATCGGCGGCAACATTGCGCAGCGCATCGCGGCGACGCTCGTGCGCATCGCTCTGCCCGCCGCGCATCAGTTCCATGTTCTCGATCGTCTGGCTCTGGGTGAAGTCATAGGTCACCTTGCGCCGTTGGCGATCGTAGCGTGAAAGCTGTTCTTCGGCATCGGCCCCCTGGCCGCCGAGCACGCTGGTCAGTTTCTGGCACAGGTTGACCGCATCGTGGATGCCGCTGTTCATCCCGAACCCGCCCAGCGGATTGTTGAGATGCGCGGCATCGCCGACCAGCATGACCCGCCCTTCGCGGAACTTCTTGGCGACGCGCTGGTGCACGCGATAGATCGTCCGGTGCTCGGTCTTGACCTGCGCGCCGTCGCCCATGATCCGGTCGAATACGGCGTTCTTGGTGGCATCGGACAGCAAGGTCTGCGGGTCGCTCTCCTGCGCCGGCACCAGCACCCGCCACAATTTGGGGACCCGCAGCAGCACCAGCCATTCGTCGGGATCGGAGACGTAGTTGACATACGCCACGCCCTTCATCGCCTGCTCGATCGGATAATCGGTGCTGAGCGTGAGGAAGCGTTCGGGATAGGTGAAGCCATCGAACTCGATGCCCAGCCACTTGCGCGCGATCGAACTCGCGCCGTCGGCGCCGATCAGATATTCGGCACGAACCTTTTCGATGCCCATCGGGTTTTCGAGGAACACGTCGACGCCGGTCTCGTCCTGCTCGAAATAGGCGAGACGGTGGTCGAACAGCACCTTGCCGGGGCCCATTTCCGCCAGCCCGTCTGACAGCATCCGCGCGAGATGATATTGCTCGCACTGCAGCCGATAGGGAAACTGCGTCATGTCCGAAAGCTCGCTGAGATCGAACGCGATCGTCTCGCCGCTGGCGCGGTCGCGCCAGTGATAGACCGGCGCCTTGAGGCCGATCTCGACCAGACGGTCGGTGATGCCCAGTTCGCTCAGCATCTCGAGCGTCGGCGGATGGAAGGTCGAGGCGCGCAGATCCTGCGCCGCATCCGCGCCTGCCTCGGCCAGGATCACGTCGATCCCCTGCTTGGCCAGCCATGTCGCGGCGACTGCGCCGACCGGTCCGGCGCCCGCCACCACGACCTGCGTTTTGCGTGTAGTCTCAACCATCGATCTGCCCCGAAATATGTATGAACGCCGACAACGCGACGTGAATGAATGTCAAAAGTCTGAAAGCAGGCGGCCGAAGCCGGTCATGCGGTTGTCGATCCCGTTGGCGCGCAGCGCGTGCCAGTAGGTCGCGGTGTTGATCGCAATCACCGGCTTGCCGAGCCAAAGCTCTGCTGCTGCGGCAAAGCGCACCGCCGACAGATTGGTGCCGACCTGAATGATCGCATCGACATCGTCGCCATCGAGCGTGTGGAAGGCCTCGCGCAGCCGCGCCTCGGTCACCTGGGCAATCGCGGTCCAGCTTGCGCACTGCAGCGGAATGTCGCGCACCGTCTCATAACCATGATCGGCGAGATAGCGGATCACTTCGGCATTGGCGGCGGGCCAGTACGGCGACACCACTGCGACCCGGCGGACGTTGCCATAAGCCTTGAGTGCCGCGACCACCGCCTCCGCGCCGGTCGAAACCCCGACCCCTGCGAGAGCTTCGATCCCCTCGCGCCAGCGCTTGCCGCCCTCGGCGCCGCCGTAGAAGGTGACCGCCGACATGCCCATGACCAGATAGTGCGGACGGCAGGTCATCACCCCGCGCACCGCATCGGCGGTGTTGCGGCTGATTTCCATCGTGCCCGCCATGAAGCTTTCGTTTGACACCGCCTGCGCATCGTCGACGACGATACGGCTGTAATGGTTGGTGACGCCCATCGGGCGCATGTCGTCGAAGTCGGGCTGGACGATCGTGTTGGTCGATGGCCCGAGCACGCCGAACAGCCTGCGATAGCCCAGATTGTCTTTGCCTCGGGGCTGATTTGGGTTCGGGATCATCTTCAATCCTATCGGTGATCGTTGCTTGGGGATTAGCTTTGCCTGGCATCGCGAAGCGAGGTGCTTGCCCACCGGTTTTCGCCAGGCGATAAACCGGCTAGAGCTTGGCGTTGATCAGCATCGCGCGCGAATGTTCGGCGACGCCGAAATGCGCATAGTCCATGCCGATCCCCGACTGGCCGGCAAACGGCATCGGAAGTGCTGCAGAGAACGCGCCGTGCTGGTTGACCCAGGCGGTGCCGCAGCGCATCTTTTCGGCGATCGCAATGGCGCGCTCGACATCGCTGCTCCACACCGATCCGCCCAGGCCGTATTGGTTGGCGTTGGCAGCAGCCAGCACCTCGGCCTCGTCGGTGAACGCCATGATCGGCAGCGCAGGTCCGAACTGCTCCTCGGCCACGATCGCAAAATCGGCTTGGCAGCCCTCGACCAGCACCGGCGGCAGGAAGAAGCCTTCGCCGCCCCCTTCCAACGCCGGGCCGATCACGCTCGCCCCACGCCCGACGGCATCGTCAACAAAGCCCTGCACCCGGGCGCGCTGCGCGGCGCTCTGCAGCGGGGCCAGCGTGCTCGCCGGATCGAATGCCGACCCTGCCACCGCTGTCTGCGCCATCGCGCACACCCGGTCGCGGACTTCGTCATAGAGGCTCTCATGGACATACAACCGCTTGATCGCCGCGCAGAACTGGCCCGCGTTCTCGAGCGATATACGGTAGACTGCATTTGCAACCGCCTCGGGGTCGGCATCTGCCAGCACGATCGCGGCATCGTTGCCGCCCAGTTCGAGCGTCAGCCGCTTGAGTCCGGGCGCTGCGGCAGCGGCGATCTTGCGGCCCGTGTCGGTCGAACCGGTGAACGAGATCTTGGCGACATCGGGATGCTCGACCAGAGCGGCGCCGACAGCAGCATCGCCGGTGACGACGTTGAGCACCCCGGCCGGGAAGATATCGCGCCCCAGCATGCCGAGATACAGCGCCGACAGCGGCGTCTGCGGCGCGGGTCGCAGCACCAATGTGTCGCCTGCGAGCAGCGCATTGGCGAGCTTCGCCACCGCCAGGATCACCGGGCCGTTCCAAGGCGCGATCGCCACCGCGACACCCAGCGGACGATGGACCAGCCGCGCGCGGATCCCTGCCCTGCTGTAATCAACCTCGGCGAGATGCTGCGCGGCGATGGTGCGGACATAATCGACCGAAAAGAAGATCTCGCTGAACGCGCGGCGGAGCGGACGGCCTGTCTCTGCCGCGACGAGATATGTCAGCGTCTGGCGGTGCTCCCACAGCGCATCGGCGAAGCGCTCGAGCAATACGCGGCGTTCGTCCCAGCTAGTGCTCGACCAATCCGGAAATGCGCCTGCAGCCGCAGCCACCGCGTCATGCACGTGCCGAAGATCGGCATCGGGATAAGCGAGCAGCGTCTGGCCATCGGCGGGATGCACGATCATCGCAGGACCGGCATGCGCATCCGCGCCGGCTATCGTCTGCGCAAGTCCTAGCCCCGCCAGCCAAGGGGTCAGCTCCTGTGGCGCGCTGGCATAGAATGTCTCGGCTTCTTCCAACACGTGCGTGCTCCTGCAATTAGGCTGAAGCATCACGATAACAGCGCTTGCGGCGAGCGCGCTGGCTGCGGGCAAGGTTTATCGCGGTGCGATCAATCGGAATGGCTGTCCGCGTACGCGATGACCGGCGGGTTAGGGTGCATAGATGACCCAGGCATTCGTTCTCACCCTCGCCGCCATCCGCGACGCCGATGCCTTTGCGCGTTACCGCGAAGCAGTCGCCGAGGTGAATGCCGCGATCGGTGGCGAGACGATCATGCGAGGGCGGACGCTGGCGGTGCTCGAGGGCCAGGGTGCCGCGAGCGATCCGACGACCGAAACGGCCATCGTCATCGCCTTTCCCGACGCCGACGCCGCGCGCGCCTATATCGAATCGGACCGGTATCGCGCGCTTGCACCACTGCGTGCGCTGGCCGGCGAGTTCACCATCCGGATCATCGGCTGAGCCGGTCAGCCGCGTCCGGGCCAGGCCAGAGAGGCACAGTCGCCCGGCATAGGACTGTCTGCCAGCACGGCATCGGCAAAATCCGGCCCTGATCGGCCAAGCTCGGCGCGCGCATCGGCATGGCTGCCGCGCTCGACATAGCGCACGGTAATGGCGCTATCACGGGCACAGGCGGCACGCGCCATGTTGAACGACAGCTCGGGCGCGGTGAGCGCATCATGGCGGGCGATCACCAGCAGCACCGGCATCGAGAAATGTGGGGCAGGATAGCGCCGGAAGCGCGCAGCGCCGCGCTCGATGTCCGAAAGATCGCGTTTCATCAGGTCGGAGGCGGGTCGGCGGGAGGCCATGAACGCGGCCAGCGTTGGCGACGCGCACGCCTTTGAAAGCTCATCGGCGATCTTCAGGCCATCGGCGGTAAGCCAATGCTCGGCGCGGAAACCCGGGAACGCCAGCGCGTAGGACGAGACATAATTGAGATACACCGCGATCCACGGATCGAACCCCTCGGCGCGCAGGCTGCGCACCGAATCGCGCGGGGTCTGCGGATCGAGCGGTACGGCCAAGGGCGATGCCGACCGGCTGGACGCTGCATCTTCGTGGGCGAACCCCGCTTCGCCGGGAAGCCCTGCCACCAGCACCGCGCGCAGGTGAACATCGGGCGCGTAATGCGGCTGGATCAGCCCCGCGCCAAACGCGGCATGCGCGCCTTGAGAGTGGCCGGCAATCACCAGTTCGTCGGCCAACCGCTGGTCATCGGCCAGCGCGCGCGCTGCATCGAGCGTGGTTCGCGCTGCAGATCCCAGCCCCATATACGGGTGGGGGCCCGGCGTGCCCAGGCCTTCGTAATCCGGCGCAACCACCGCGTACCCGCGCTTCAGCCAGCGGTCGACAAAGCCCGATTCTGCAGTATCGAGCCCGGCAAATGAAGGCGCGCAGACATCGGCCACGCCCTTGGTGCCATGGGCCCAGACCATCACCCGCCAGCCGCCGCGCGGCGGCTTGCCCTTGGGAAAATAGACCGCCCCCGATGCGGCGATGGCGCGTTCGGTGCCGAAATCGCTGCTCGAACTGTAGAGCATGCGCTGGCCGGACCCGGCCCTGGACGGCAACTGCGCGCGCCCGATCGGTTCGGAGCGCAGCAACCTGCCGGGGGACGGAATGTCGGCCTGCCAGCGATAGAAGGGGGAAGCGCCGGAATCGTCTGGCAACGGCTGGCCATTCGATGTTGCCGGTAACGCAAGCGCGACCGCCAGCAGTGCGAGGGCACCGAACCTCACTTGATTGCCGACATCACCGCCCACGAGCGGAAAACGCCCTTGGATGCGGCGCCGAAGCCCGCGTTGCCGCGTTCGGCACGGTCGGTGGCGTCCTGATACCCGGTCATGACATCGCGGAAGCCTGCCGCGCGCAGCAGGGTGTCATAGTCCGCGCTGGTGGCTGCAACCCAGTTGGGCTCGTTGTTGTAGCGCGCCTCGATCTCGGCGCGGATCTTGGTCCACATCCCCAATTCGTCATAGCGCTGCGGCACCTCGAGATGCAGCACGACCCCGCCGGGACGCAGCAGCCGGTGGCATTCGGCCAGCATCGCCGGAATCGATCCGGGCGCCAGTTCGTGAATCACGACGCACGAGAACACCAGGTCGAAGCTTTCGTGCGGATACGAGGTCGCCACAGCGTCATCGCAGCGCAGGTCGAGCGCGACGCCCAGGCTGGCCGCGCGGGCGCGGGCATATTCGAGCACCCCGGGCCCGACATCGATGCCGTGCGCCTCGGCGTCCGGGAAATAGCCCGCCATCGGAACGAGGCTCGAGCCGATGCCGCAGCCCAGTTCGAGCAGTCTGGCAGGCGCGAAATCGGGAAACCGGTGCAGCAAATGCGCAGCGGCGGTGTGCCCGCGCCGGTCGTTGAGAAATCCGCCGTTGCGCCCGAGCATGTACACCGCGCCGCCGCGGTCCATCAGCGCGCCCTGCCGCACGCTGCCGTCGTCTTCGTCATAGCCGCCGGGCATCAGATGAACATCGGTTTCGGCCAGATGAGGCGGCGCGCGATAACCCGCGCCAGTCTCCACCGATCCGGTGCCGGACAGCTGTTCGGCCTTCTCGGACAGTTCGGGCAGCTGCCGATCAACGCAGGCGCCGACCACGTCCCACAGCAGGTTCTGCGCTTGCCGCCGCGCGGACAGCCAATGCCGGAAACCAGGCACGCGGCCAAGCCCGGCGAGCGCTTCGGCGGCCGCGTCATTGGTGCCGGGTGACGGATCGACCGACTCGGTTGCATCAGCGATCATCCGCTCGCAGTCGCCCGAAATATACCCTTTGAGATCGCGCACGAAGAGCTGTTCGGCCTGCTCGTCATGATTGGCCTGCGCCATCATGCCATGTCCCTGGATCGTCATTGCCGCGATGGCTCCTTGCCTGCAAAGCCGCTCTCGACCGACTGATGCAGCGGATTGAAAACGCGCGCGATCAGCCGCTGGCGGAGCGCATCGCGCGACCGATCGGCGTCGTCATCGGGCGTGAACGCCTCGATGGCGTCCGCACCGGGCAGGCCGTTTTGCGCCAGCACCCGCTCGAGCGTGTCGAGCCGCTCGCGCGTTGCGGCAAGCTGGGCGGTCAACGCCATGACCATGCCCAGCAGCATGTCCTCGCCCGCGCTCATCCCCTCGATCGGACGGTGCGGAAATGGCGTGCGCGCACTCATGCCAGGCGGTCCAGAAATGCCAGCATGGCAGCGGCGGTTTCGGCGGGTTTTTCCTGATGGACGAACGATCCGGCCTCGGCCAGCTCGACGATCGTCGCATCGGGCCGGGCCTCGCGGCCGATCGCGATGTACTTGGTGTAATAGCCGCGATCGGCATAGATCAGCTGCACCGGCTGTTTGGTCGCCTTGAGCGTCGATGCGGTATCGGTGAGCGCGACGCCGCGTTCGGATGGCCGCACCCAGCGGTCGGCGCGCGCGCGGCTGGCGTTCTGCTCGGTCTCGATGGCGGGGTTGACCGTCCCGAACCGGGCGACCTGCTCCATCGTCCGGGGCAAGGGCCGCCAGTCCTCGGTCCACACCTGCGGATCGCGGTCCTGCTCGACCATGTCGAGTTCGGCGCGGGTCTGGCCCTCGTAAAGGCTGACGCTGGCGAGGATCAGCGCGCGCACGCGTTCGGGCCAGCGCGCGGCCATCTGCACTCCTATCACCCCGCCCAATGAATTGCCCGCCACCACGAAACGTTCGACCTGAAGTTCGGACAGCACCGCGAGCACGATCGCGGCGGATTCCGATATCGTCTGCACATGCGGCGGCGGTCCGCACATCACCGATTCGCCATGGCCCGGCAGATCGATCGCGACCACCCGGTAGCGGGCCGCCAGCAGCGGCGCGACCTCGCGCCAGTCGGCGAGCCACGCGCCAACCTTGTGCAGCAAGACGACAGGCTCGGCGGTGTCGGGGCCGATGGTGCGATACGAAATGACGCCGCCCGCACGCACGACGGTGCCACCGCCGGTCCATGGCGGCTCGAACGCCGTCGGCGCAGCCATGGCGAGCCCTGGGCCCGAATAGGCGGCAGCCAGCGCAGAGCCGGCGAGAAACGTGCGCCGGGCGATCGTGGGAGTGTTGGTCATTTGCGGGTCCTCATCCACGCCGCAACCCGAAGCGATGCGTTGTTTGAAATGTCGCGCCAGAACATCGCGATATCCGCCATATGCAGCACGCCGCCGGGCAGCCGGTCGATCTTGAGTGATGGGTCGGCGTTCACCATCAGGACCCCGCCTTGGCATTCGGCGGCCACCTTGCCCGGCTCCAGCGCGGGCACAGGGCCCGGCTGCGGCGATCCCGGCCGCGCGCCTTGCGAAGCCTGCATCTCCGCGTCAGGGCGGCTGACGTCGAACGTCAGCGGATTGGTGCAGATCACCCGCTCGTCACGCCCGGGGGTGCCGTAATCCTGCACCGAGCGCGCAATATAGGCCGCAGCATCGGTGCCCTCGGCAAAACTGTTCCAGCTGGCCACACACCCAGTGCTGTCCGGGCGCACGCACACCTTGATGCCGGGTGGCAGGCTGCCTGCGGGAATCCCAAGGCCAGGCAGATAGGCCGCGACGAGGAGACTCTCTGCCGACGTGCCCGCGATCTCCTCGCGCAGCAGCTGCAGGCCGTGCAGCGCGCCCTGGCTGTGCCCGGCGAGAATGAACGGACGGCCGTGATTGTCGTGTTCGAGATAGTGCCTGAACGCGCGGCGGACGTCGGCATAGGCAAAAGCATAGGCTTTCGCGCCGTCACCGTTGCGCTCGGCAAAGGCGCGGCTCGACGCCTGCCGGTAATAGGGCATGAACCGGGCGCAGCACGATGCGAACGCATCGAGCTGGCGGTCGCGCACGCTCAGATCGGTCCAGGCGCGCGCTGTGTCGTCGGCCATCTGCTGGTTCCACTCATGCGACCTGAACGTGGTCGGGTGGATGTAGAACACATCGGCGGGCTTTGCCGAACCGCTGTCGCGCGCGGCCCAGGTCGCGGCTTCGGCATAATCGGGGGCCGGCGACACCGGTGCCGGGTCCACCGCTGCACAGGCCAGCGCCCAGAAGGACAGCAGCAAGGTGGCAGCCCCTGTCTTCATGCAGGCTTGCCCTGCTCGTCGATATTCGCCTTGCCGAGCGGATAGAACAGCATGATCAGAAAGCTCACGGCGAGCAGCAGTGCCGGTGCGATTGCATTGCCGAAATACAGCGCATCGATCGCCGACTGGCTCTGCTGGACCAGCGCGCCGCCGGTCGTCGCCTGATAACCGGCGAGCGAAAGATAGGTGCCGATCAACGCCGCCCCGAGCGCGAAGCCGGTCTTTTCGAACACCGCATAGACGCTCGAATAGACGCCGTCGCGGCGAACGCCGTTGACCTTCATGTCGTGCTGCATCACGTCGGGCAGCATCGCGAGGCTCATCAGGATCATCCCGCCCGCGCCAATTCCCTGCAGCACACCGCGCGACAGCAGACCGAACATGGTGATGCTGTTGTCCTCGAGCAGCCAGCTCAGCATGACGATGCCATAGAGCGCGATCGACGCGAGATAGCAGTTCTTCTTGCCGAAGCGCTTGCCCGCCATCAGCCACAAGGGCGTACACACGCCCATCGCGATATTCTGCGCGATCGACAGCTGGGCCTGGCCTTCATAGCCGATCTGCAGGACGTTGAGCTTGAACAGCAGGCCAGAGCTGATGTTCACCGCGAGCGAGATGTACTGCAGCAGCTTCGCGCTGAGCAGCATCACGGCGGGGCGATTGCGCAGCAGCTGCCGCGCGGTGGCCATGAAGCCGATCCGCTCGGACGGCGGATGCGGAACGGGCTCGGGAACGACCCGCGTTCCCGCCCAGGCCGAAAGCTGGGTGGCGAAGATCACCACCGCGAGCACGGCCCCCATCAGCCGGTAGCCTTCGAGCCCGCCATTGCCCATCTCGACCAGCCAAGCAGCGCCCGCCAGCGCGCCCATCTGGCCGATCGCGCTGAAGAAGGTGCGAAACGCCATGAGCCGGGTACGGCCGTCATAACTGCGCGCGATATCCGGCCCCATCGCGACATAGGGCACCGCGAACAGCGAATAGCCGGTCGAATAGAGCAGCAGCATTGCCGACAGGACGATGATCAACCAGGGGCCATCGATGTCCGGCGGGCTGAACAGCAGGAAGAAGCTGACCGCGCCCAGCACCGAACCTGCGAGCATCGTCCGGCGACGCGTTTTCATGCGGGCCTCGGTGCGGTCGATCCGGTTGCCGACGAACAGGTCGACCACGATGTCGTAGAGTTTGGACAGCGTCAGCAGCAGCCCGGCAAGCGCCGGAGATTGTCCCAGCACCGTGGTCATCAGCGCAGGAAAGTAAGTCGTCACCGTATGGAGCAGCACCGCGATCGCTATGGTGCCGAAACCATAGGTCAAGCACAGGCCGAAGCCCGGGGTGTGCGGATCGTATGCGGTCGTCTTGCTGTCTGCTGCGATCGCCGTGCTGCCCATGTGTTCTATGACCCTGTCAAGAATGGCTGTGCCGCCGCGACATGCGGCGACACCAAGCCTTTAGTGCAATCAGTAACGGCCCTCTAGGCTGATACCGATGATCCGTCCGTTGCCGACAAAGCCGGTCGTGAACGTCGTCGAGGGGAAGAATTCCGGCTCGTTGATCGACGAGAGGATATACTGCTTGTCGAACAGGTTGCGCGCAAAGAGCGAGACTTCGAACTTTTCGCTAAGCCATCCGATCCGCGCGTTGACCAGTGTCTGGACCGGCACCTCCTGCAACGCGATGGCGTTGGTGGGCTGTTCCGACCGGTAGGAGACATCGGCGCGCAGATAGATCGACGTGTCGTCCTGCAGCGGGATAGTATAGGTGGTCGATCCGGCGAACTGATGACGCGAGGTGCGCGGGATCTGGAACCCGCCGATATCGATGCCGCCGTTCAACCCACTCAGGTTGCAAGCTGCCGCCGTCGGGCAGATGCGCGACGCGCTGAAGTCGACGGTGCCCTCGTCCCATTTGGGATCGGTGTAGCTATAGCCGAAATCGATGTCCCAGACCGAAGACGGCTTGAGCGCCATCGACACTTCGAAGCCCTTGACCGAAGCCGACCCGATGTTGGTGACGGGGTTGGTCTGGCCCGCAACCGAGGACGGCACGGACAGCTGAAGTTCGGTCCAGTCGATGTAATAGGCGCTGGCGTTGATCGATACCCGGCCATCGAGAAACGCGTTCTTGCTGCCGATTTCGAAGGTCGTGTTCTTTTCGGGTCCGAACGCCTGCTCGGTCACAACCGAGGTGTTGTTGAACCCGCCCGACTTGGTGCCGCTGGCGATCACGCCGTACAGCAGCTTGTCGCTCGCCCATTTCCAGTTCGCGGTGACCCGGTAGGTGCCGTAGGAAAACTTCGCTTCCGGGGCGAGGACCAACCCGGTGAGATTGTTGACGAGAATCGAATCCTTGTCTTCCCAGGTATAACGCCCCTGGCCTTCGATCTCGAGTTCGGGGGTGAGCTTGACGGTCGCCAGCGCGAACACCGACTTCATCACCGTGTTTTCGTTGTTGTCGAGATCGAGCGAGCGCGCGGTCTGCGTCGGGCCGAGGCCCACAACCGTGATCTGGCTGGCGTCACGATCATAATAATAGCCGCCGAACGCCCAGTCGAACACGCTGTTGCCATAGGATTCCAGCCGCAGTTCGCCCGACCATTCGCGGACCGGACCGACGAAGGGACGCGTGAAGCGCCGCGCGGAGGTCGCGACAGCGCCGCCCAGGCTGTTGAGCACCTGATCCTGCAACACGAAGGTATCGTACTTGGCATAGGATCCCGTGGCGCGCAGCGTGACATTGCCCAGTTCGAGCGCCATCTTGCCGATCGCGATGTCAGACTGGCGCTCGGAGAACGACGCCGCATCGACGTTTACCGCGTCGGGGGATTGGAGGGTGCCGCAGGCGAACCGCCGGTTGCTGCCGCCCCGGTTGACGGGAATGATCGGTGCGATCGTGCCGCCGCAGTTGTTGGTGAACATGAAGTTCGCTCCGCCATCGAGCTTGTCTTCATAGTGATAATAGAACAGCGACGCGCTGAAGGCGCCCTCGGGGTGGAAGTCGACCATGCCCGATCCCGACCATTTGTGGTCCCAGCCGCCCAGCTTCGGTCCGCTCACGTTCTTGATCGTTCCGCCAAAGTGCGAATAGGTGCCCACCGCCATCACGCTCAGCGAGTCGCTGATCGGCAGCGAGATCTTGCCCGAAATCTCGCGCAGCCCATCGGTGCCGACGGTCGCCCGCGCGCGGCCGCTCAGATAGTTGGTCGGGGTGTCGAGAACGTAGTTCACCGCCCCTGCAAAGGCGTTGTTGCCATAGAGCGCGCTCTGCGGCCCCTTGATCACCTCGACCCGCGCCAGATTGAACAGGTCGATATCGAGGTTCGACTTGGCCGAAAGATACACGCCATCAAGGAACACGCCGACGTTGTTGTCGAAGGTGGTGATCGTGATGTTGGTCACGCCGCGCAAGGTCGGTGCGGCCAGACCGCCGCCGTTGCCAGCGTTGAACGTGAGCCCAGGCGTAAGGCGCGCGACGTCCGCCAGGTCGCTTGCGCCTGCGCGCGTCAGCGTTTCCTGCGTCACGGCGCTGACAGCCGCCGGAATCGACTGCAGCGATTCAGAGCGCCGGCGCGCGGTCACGATGATTTCGTTGCCGCCGGGCGCAGTGGCCGTCGCGTCGCTCTGGATATCATCTCCAGGCGCTGCGTCCATGGCCTGCGCCTGAGCCGGCGCTGCAAGGATGACGCCGCTCGCCAACGCCGTTGTAAACAGAAATGTCTTCATCGATCGATCCGCCCTATATCTTCGCATCGGCATTTTGCCGACATCGCTCCCTTGACCCTCGCCCTCGGTCGATCGCAAAACTGTCACAGTGGCGCGCCACACAGAACGCCAATGCAACGTCATGATCGCAGTGCGAGAAATTTCGCTGCGGAGATTTGTGCTATAGCCGATAGGGAGCATCCTTGCGGCTCGAAAGGACGATCAATTATGCAGTTCGAACTCAAGCAGCGCGGCAGGTCTCTGATGGATTTCGAGGTCGCGGCCCGCCAGACGGCAACCCGCTTGCAGCAGCGGATCGAGCTCGACCTGGCGGCGGCAGGGATCAACAGCGACACTTTGCCTGACGATATGGACGAGCGCCACCGCGTGATCGACACGGCGCTCACCGGTTCTCCCGTGTATCAGGCGCGCGCGCTGCTGGGCGAATGGTGTGCCAAGCAGCATGGTCGTGCCGCAGAGCAAGCGTTCGAGGAGGTCCGCGCCGAGCTTGCGCCGCAGCTCGAGCAATTGGCTGAGGGCGGCACGACGCTGACCCGGCACAGCTTCGATGCGCCGAAATACTGGTCTGAAATCTGGTTCCACCGCACGCGCGGCGGCTGGGACGCGAGCGACTATAACGGCTTCATCCATGGCGAGCTGGTCCACAAGAAATACGTATCGCAGATATTTCCCGGCGATATCTATGGCAACCGCAGGCTGATCCTGCGCGAACTGCCGCGCGATAATTATGCGCGCATCCTCGATATCGGCGCATCGTCGGGTCATCACACGGTCGCGATCGCCGAAGTGTTTCCCGCAGCAAAGATCACCGGCATCGATCCGTCGGTGCGCATGCTCGAACAGGCACAGCGCGTGGGCAACGAGAACGGCCATGCCTGGGACCTGCATGTCGGCATCGGCGAGGACCTGCCGATGTTCGCCGATGGCAGCTTCGATCTGGTCACCGCTTATGCCATCCATCACGAGATGCCGCCCAAGGCCATCGCGGCCATTTTCGCCGAAGCTTTCCGGGTGCTCGAGCCGGGCGGCGATATGGTGATGGCCGATATCGCGCGCACCGACAGCCTCGACAGGCTGACCGCATGGCGCTTCGACTGGACCGCCAAATGGGGTGGCGAACCGTTCTGGCGCGCCACTGCCAAGCTCGACCTCCAGCCGCTGGCGCGCGCGGCGGGCTTTGTCGATGTGCGTGGCTATCAGCCCCATCCGGGGCGCGACCCCTACATCATCTATGGCAGGAAGCCCGCATGACCGGCGGACGCGACACCACGGCCGAGCGCCGGATCCTGACCGACGACCGGATCGATGACCTCGGTGAGGCAATCCTGGCGCTGACGCGCGAGATATGGGTACTCACCGACCGGCAGGCGGTGCTTGAGGCGGTGCTGGCCGAGCAGGGCATCGATGTCGCGCGGATCGACGCTTACGCGCCCGATGACGCGATGCGCGAGCGGTTGGCAGGGCGGCGCCAGCTGCTGATCGACAACGTCCTGACCGCGCTGCGCGCCGGCTGACCGGCACTGCAACCTATTTGCACTCGAGATCGTCGCCTTGTGGCTTGAAGTCCGCTCCGCGCGCAGGCGACAATGCCGCATCGAGAAAGGCGGTCACCACGCCGAACACCCGCGTGCGGCGCTCGACAGTGGCATCGCCCTGCGGCGCGCGCAGGAAGCTGTCGATCCCGCCCAGATAATGGCCTGCCCCCGCCACCGTCATCAGGCACATCACGCGCCCGCGCGGCGCCTGTTTCCAGACATCGTCATGCCAGGCAGCGCCCTGGTCGGTCAGCGGGGTCATGTCGGCGCTTCCGTTCACCGTCAGGACAGGCCCGCGCATCGTGCTCCAGTCCATCGCCAGATACGGCGCGCGCTGCTTCCAGGCATCGGTGAGGCCATCGAAATTGCCAGGCGGCGCCAGCAGGATCGCCGCGCGATAGGCAGGCACATCGAACCGCTGGCGCTGCGCCCCGGACCCCGCCCCCATCACCAGCGCAGCGCTGTGGCCGCCAAAGCTGTGACCGATGACCGCCATGCGCGTCACATCGATCCGCCCCTCGAGCAGCGGCGTCGCATCGACGATGGCACCGATGTTCTGTGCGAGCCACGCCAGTTGGCGGACGCGGATCAGCCATGTGTCGGCAGGCTGTTCGCCGGGTGGCATCAGGCCATCGACCGACGCGTCCGGGTGATCGGGCTGGACCACGACATAGCCGTGCGCGGCCAGATGCCGCACCAGCGGCGCGTAGTCGGTCCGCGACAGCTGGTTGCCATGCGACAGCACGACCACGCTCAGATGCTCGCCCTGGATCGGCGCGGTGATGCGGATATCCATCGGCTGGCCGCTGTCCTTCCCGACGCGGACTGGATCGATACTGACCAGCGTCGCGGCTGGATCGGGCACCTGCCCGGCATCCGCCGCGGTCGTTATCGGCTGGGTGCCGACTACGGCTACGGGAACGGCCAGCGCGACGCTGGCGATCACCGCCGGAAGCCATCGATATTGTATCAACATTGAACCCATTCCCGCATGCGCTATTGTGCACCGTACAGCTTCAAGGAATCGCAAATGGCCGCAACCACCATCATACCGTTGACCGACAGGCGATTGAAAAACGGCTCCGACAGGTCTGGCGCGGCCGTAATTCCGGCCGACGACGAGGATGCTTCCAGCAGCGCCGACGCGCTCGATCGCGGCATCCCGATACGATCGATCAGCCGAGCAATCGCGGTGCTGCAGGCGATCAACCGCGGCGGATCGCTCAACATGATGGAGATCGCCCAGGCTTCCAAGGTGCCCTATCCCACCGCCTGCCGGATCGTGCAGACACTGGTATACGAACAGCTCGTCGAACGCGAACGCGGCCGCAAGCGCTACCGGCCCACCGCGATGGTGCAGAGCCTCTCGCACGGCTTTACCGGCCATAGCGTTCTGCTCCAGCTCGCGCGGCCGCATATCGCCCAGCTCACCCGCGACATCGGCTGGCCCGTCACGATCTCGACCCATGTCGGAAGCACGATGGTGCTGCGCGATTCGACCCATTCGCTGACCTCGCTGACCTTCAACGAATACCATCCCGGCTTTGCCATGCCGATCCTCGAGTGCGCCTCGGGCATCGCCTATCTCGCTTTTTGCGACGAGGGCGAGCGCAACACCATCCTGGGCCACATATCGCCGGATGCCGATGATGATACGCGCCATATGCTGCAGCTGCTGACCCATGGCGGCCTGCTGGCGACGGTCAGAAAGAACGGTTATTCTGCACGCAGCTACAACCAGTTCACCCGCAATCCTGGCAAGACCTCCTCGATCGCCGTACCGCTGATGCGCGGCGGCAAGATCGAAGCGACATTGAGCGTGGCGTTTTTCGCTGCGGCCGTGGCCGTCGCCAACGCGACCAAGGATCTGCTGCCGCCACTGCAGAAGTGCGCAAAGAGCATCGAGGCGGACCTCGACGCGCGGACCGACATGTAACCGCCTGGCGAACAAACGCCGTGTTGAGGTTTGCCCCGCGCGCTGCTTCAGGGGGACATGCCCCCAAATCCGCATCACCGGAGACGATCGATGGAATATAATTATGTGCCGCTGCCCCACCGCAAGCCGCTGCGCTGGCCCAATGGCGCGCGCGTCGCGCTGATCCTGACGTTCAACCTGGAGACCTGGGACCTCACCAAGGACACCGACAAGCCCTATTATGCCGGTGGCCCAGCGATCCTGCCCGATATCCTGCCGGGCAACACGCCCGATTTTCCCAACTACAGCTGGCGCGAGTATGGCCAGCGGGTCGGCATTTGGCGGCTGATGGAGCTGTTCGACCAACTCGGCGTCCCCGCCAGCTGCACCACCAACGCGGTTACCTTCGAGCGGCGCAAGGCGATGACCGATGCGGTGCTCGAGCGCGGCTGGGAGCTGCTGGCGCACAACTGGGAACAGGGCGAGCTGCTCAGCAACTTCGCGCACGAGCCCGCCAGGGAGCGCGACGTGATCCTGCGCTCGCTAGAGCAGTTCGAAAAGTTCACCGGGCGCAAGGCCAAGGGATGGCTCAGCTCCTCGCTGCGCGGCACGCTGCAGACCGCCGACATCCTCGCCGAATATGGCTGCACCTTCTACTGCGACATCATGAACGACGATCAGCCATATCTGCTCAAGACCCCGCACGGCCCGATCGTATCGACCCCTTACTCGAACGAAATCAACGACTTCACCTTCATCACCCGCAAGAATTTCACCACTGACCAGTTCCGCGACGCGCTGATCGAAGAGCTCGACGTGCTGTACGAGGAAGGCGCGGTGACCGGACGGATCATGAATGTCGGGCTGCATCCGCACGTCTCGGGCCGCGCGCACCGGGTGCGGGCGCTGCGCGAGTTCATCACCCACGCCAAGTCGCTCCCGGGCGTCTGGTGGGCGACGCGCGAGGAGATCGCCGACTGGTACCTCGCCAACCACGAATCGCATATCCCCGGCCAGTTGGGATGACCGCAGGCCATGTCAGCGCTCTGTCGGCGTTGCTCTCGCCGGGGGCGGACGGCACGAGGACGCTGGTCAGCGTTCCGGGCTGCTGGGACGGGCTGAGCGCGCTGCTGATCGAGCAGGCGGGCTTCGATGCCGCCTTCCTGACCGGCGGCGGGCTGTCGATGGCCAGGCTGGGGCGCCCCGACATGGGGCTGATCACCGCCAGCGAGACGACCGATACGGTGATGCAGATCCGCGACCGCATCGCACTGCCGCTGATCGTCGATGGCGACACGGGCTATGGCAACGCCATCAACCTGCAGCGCACGGTGCGCGGCTTCGAGCGCGCCGGGGCCAGCGCGATCCAGATCGAGGACCAGGGCTTTCCCAAGCGCTGCGGCCATATGGCGGGCAAGACCGTGGTCCCGCTCGCCGAGGCGGTCGGCCGGGTGAAGGCGGCGCTCGATGCGCGGCACGACATGCTCGTGTTCGCGCGCACCGATGCGGTGGCGTGCGAAGGGATCGAGGCTGCGCTCGATCGCGCCGAGGCGTTTCTCGAAGCCGGCGCCGATGCAATCTTCGTCGAAGGCCCGCGCAGCTCCGACGAGCTTGCCCGCGTCGCGAACCGGTTTGCGGCGCGCGTGCCGCTGATCCACAATCTGGTCGAGGGCGGGGTCAGCCCCACCGATGACGGCGCCGAGCTCGAGCGGCTGGGCTTTGCAATCGCGCTGCATCCGCTGCTGCTGATGCACGGCTTCGTCCGTCAGGCGCCGGGCTGGCTGGCGACTCTGCGCGCAGAGCGCTCGACCCGCGCGATGTCCGACACGCTGGCGACGCTGGCCGACATGAACCGCCTGACCGGCGCTGCCGCGCTGGCCGAACTGGGAACGCACTATGATGGCTGAACAAAGCCGCGACGATGACTATTCGGCTGCCGGTTTCGGCGGTTCGCTGGCCTTCGGGTCGCGCCCTGCCCTGCTGATCGTCGATGTCGTGATGGCCTATCTCGCCAAGGATTCGCCGCTGTACGCGGGCGTCGAGGCCGAGCTCGCGGCCAACGAACGGCTGCTCGCCGCTGCCCGCGCCGCGCGCATCCCCGTGATCTTCACCAACGTCGTCTACGAACCCGGCGGCTTCAGCGGCGGCATGTTCTACCGCAAGGTGCCCGCGCTCAAGGCGTTCGAGCGCGGATCGCCGCTGGGCGCATTCCCCGATACGCTGCAGCCGCTGCCCAGCGAAATCGTCGTCTCGAAGCAATATCCCTCGGCGTTTTTCGGCACCCCGCTTGCCGGGATGCTGGTGGCTGCCGGGATCGATACACTGCTGATCACCGGCTATTCGACCTCGGGCTGCGTCCGCGCCACCGCGCTCGACGCGTTGTGCCACGGGTTCGCGCCGTTCGTGGTTAAGGAGGCGAGCGGCGACCGCGATGCCCACGTCCAGCAGGCCAACCTGTTCGATATCCAAGCGAAAATCGGCGAGGTCATCGGTTGCGCAGACGCGCTGGCGCATCTCACCGCCATCCAATCCCAACATGAGGAGACACGCTGATGGCCATCTGGCTCAAGCGCGGCGCGGCCCAGGCCGACAGGGCACAGGGCGACCGCAACGTCCGCAACATCGTCGAGGCGGCGCTGGCCGATATCGAGGCGCGCGGCGATGCCGCAGTGCGCGAGATGTCGATCAAGTTCGACGGCTGGGACCGCGACGACTACCGGCTGAGCCAGGCCGAGATCGAAGCCTGCGTCGACAGCCTCAGCCCGCAGGAGCGCAAGGACATCGAGTTCGCGCAGGCGCAGGTCCGCAATTTTGCCGAGGTCCAGCGCGCCAGCATGACCGATGTCGAGGTGGAAACGATGCCCGGCGTCGTGCTCGGCCACAAGAACATCCCGATCAATTCGGCAGGCTGCTATGTTCCGGGCGGCAAATACCCGCTGCTCGCATCGGCGCATATGTCGGTGATCACCGCCAAGGTGGCCGGTGTCGCGCGGGTCGTCACCTGCGCGCCGCCGTTCCAGGGCAAGCCGGCGCGCGCGATCGTCGCGGCGCAGGCGATGGCGGGCGCCGATGCGATCTATGCGCTGGGCGGCATCCAGGCGATCGGCGCGATGGCGATCGGCACGCAGACGATCGATCCGGTCGACATGCTCGTCGGACCTGGCAACGCCTTTGTCGCCGAAGCCAAGCGCCAGCTTTTCGGCCGGGTCGGGATCGACCTGTTCGCTGGCCCCACCGAGACGCTGATCATCGCCGACGAACATGGCTGCGACCCCGAGATGGCCGCCACCGACATCCTGGGTCAGGTCGAACACGGCCCCGACAGCCCGGGTGTATTGCTGACCAACAGCAATGCCTTCGCGCAGGCGACGATCGCCGAGATCGAACGGCTGCTGAAGATCCTGCCCACCGCCGAGGTGGCCCGCAAAGCGTGGGAAGATTATGGCGAGGTGATCGTCGCCGACAGCTATGACGAGATGGTGGCCATCGCCGACGACATCGCATCCGAGCACGTCCAGGTGATGACCGCCGATCCGGAGTATTTCCTCAAGCACATGACCAACTACGGCGCGCTGTTCCTGGGCGCGCGCACCAATGTCAGCTTCGGCGACAAGGTGATCGGCACCAACCACACGCTGCCCACGCGCAAGGCGGCGCGCTATACCGGCGGGCTTTGGGTGGGCAAGTTCCTCAAGACCTGCACCTATCAGCGCGTGACAAGCGATGCGGCCTCGGCGCTGATCGGCGAATATTGCAGCCGGCTGTGCGCGCTGGAGGGCTTTGCCGGGCATGGCGAGCAGGCGAACCTGCGCGTGCGCCGCTATGGCCAGCGCGAGGTCGCCTATGCCGGCCAGGCCGAGCCCACGCCCGAGACCGCCGCTTGAGCGCCCCCCTGCCCGAGCCGCTGCCCCAGCCCCTGCCGGTCACGCCGAGCCTGCGCCTCGACGGACGCCGCGCGATCGTCACCGGCGCCGGGCGCGGAATCGGGCTGGGCTGCGCGGCGGCGTTTGCCGCAGCGGGCGCCGAGGTGACGCTGGTGGCGCGATCGAGCGCAGAGATCGAGGCGGCAGCCGCGCAGATCGGGCCGAACGCACGTGCGGTCACGCTCGACGTCTCCGATATCGCCAGCGTCCGCGCCTTCTTCGCTAGCCACGAACCGTTCCACATCCTCGTCAACAACGCCGGGACCAACCGTCCGATGGCGATGTGGGATGTCGAGGAAGCGGAATTTGACGCGGTGCTCGACCTCAACCTCAAGGCAGCGTTCTTCGTCGCCCAGGCCTGCGCGCGGCGGATGATCGAGACGCAGACGTCCGGCAGCCTGATCCACATATCGAGCCAGATGGGACATGTCGGCGGGCCGGAGCGATCTTTGTACTGCGCCTCGAAATGGGGGCTCGAAGGAATGAGCAAGGCGATGGCGCTCGATCTGGCGCGGCACGGCATCCGATCGAACACCTTGTGCCCGACGTTCATCGAGACCGCGCTCACCAGGCCCTATTTCGAGGACGAGGCGTTTCTGGCGAGTGTGCTGGCCAAGATCCAGCTCGGCCGGCTGGGCCAGGTCAGCGATCTGATGGGCGCGGCCTTGTTCCTGGCGTCCGATGCGTCGGCGTTGATGACCGGCACGCACATGATCATCGACGGCGGCTGGACCGCGGCATGACGCACGGCGAGGATCTGTCCTTCCATCATCATGCTGTTTCGGTTCCCGATATCGAGGCTGCGGCGACGTGGTATGCCGATCTGCTGGGCTTCGGAATCGAAAGCCGCTTCGCGCTACCCGGTGATATCCAGGCAATGTTCCTGGTGCGCGGTCCGTTGCGCATCGAACTGTTCGAAGTGCCGTCACCGCAGCCGATGGCCGATGATCGACGAGACCCCCGGCGCGACCTGCAGACCCTGGGCCACAAGCACATATGCTTCCGGTCGGAAGACTACGACCGGATACGCAGCCGGCTTAAGCTCGCCGGAATAGCCATCATCCTGGAAGTCGGCAGCGGCAAGGCTCAGGGATTTTTCTTCAACGATATCGCCGGCAACGTGATCGAAATTCTCCGCTGACTGCCTTGCCTGTCGCGCTGGGGGGCAGGCAATCCGGCATCAATCGATCGTGGGAAGGCACACCTCGAACGTGCTGCCCTGCCCCGGCGCGCTATGTTTCAGGCGGATGGTGCCGCCGTGCAGCTCGACCAGCTGCTTGACGAGCGCCAGCCCGATCCCCAGACCATCCTGCTTCACAGTGCCGTTGACTTCGGCCTGCTCGAAAATGCCGAAAATCCGGTCCTGCTGATCGGGCGCGATGCCGATGCCGTTGTCACTGACCTCGATCCACGCGGTGCCGTCTTCGACCCGCGCCGACACCCGGATCTCGCCTGCGGCCGGGGTGTATTTGGCAGCATTGCTCACCAGATTGCCGATGATCTGCGCCATGCGGGCGTGATCGGCGTCGAGCAGCACCGGTCCCGGCGGAAGATCGACATGCAGCCTATGCCCTGCCTCGTCGATCGCCGGGCGCGATGTCTCGACAGCGAATGCCAGCACCTCGTTGAGGTCGAGCCGTTCGAGCTGGAGTGAAATCTTGCCTTGCTCGATCCGCGAGATATCGAGCAGATCCTCGACCAGCCGGGTCATGTGCGTCAGATAGCGGCGCATAGAGGTGCGGATCTCGCCTTCGACCGGCTCCCCCTTGCGGCGCTCGAGCATCACCAGGCCCGCATTCAGCGCCATGATCGGGTTTCGCAGTTCATGCCCCAGCACCGCGAGGAAGCGGTTCTTCTGGATGTCGGCCTGCTTCAGCGACTCGGTCAGCGCGGCAAGCTCGTCGCGCTGCGCCGCCAGCTGCCGCCGCTGGTTGTAGAGCTCGAGAAACACGCGCGCCTTGGACCGCAGGATGTCGGCCTCGATCGGCTTCTGGATGAAGTCCACCGCGCCGGCCTCATAGCCCTTGAACCGCCGCGTGCCGTCGCCTGCGCCTGCTGTCACGAAGATGATCGGGATGTGCCGCGATCGTTCGCTGTTGCGCATGAACTCGGCCAGCTCGAAGCCGTCCATGCCGGGCATCTGGACATCGAGAAACGCCAGCGCATAGTCCTTGACCAGCAGCAGTTCGAGCGCCTCCTCGCCGCTGCGCGCGGTATCGCAGCTCAGCCCCTCGCGCCGCAGCAGCGCGTTCAGGGCGATCAGATTTTCCTCAAGGTCATCGACCAGCAGGATACGGACGGGTTCGTCAGCGATCGACATCACGCCGCCTCCTGCCGCAGGTGCAGGACAATCTCGTCGATGCTCAGCGCCCTGGCCTCCGGGCAGGCCGCCAGCGCGGCAAGCGGCATGGTGGGCACTTCGGCGGTCTGCGGGTCCTGGACGATGGCGGTCCCGCCCGCCGCGCCGATCGCACGCAGCCCCTGGGCGCCATCATGATTGGCGCCGGTCAGGATGATGCCGGTCACATCGTGCTCCAACGCGTCAGCGGCGGTTTCGAAAAGCACGTCGATCGCCGGCCGCGAGTAGTTGACGGGTTCATCAGAGGACAAGGTAATCGACATGTTTTTCTCAAGCAGCAGATGATAGCCGGGAGGAGCAAAATAGACCGTTCCTTGCTGAAGCATTTCCTTATCCTCTGCCTCTTTAACCTCCAAAACGCATCTTGATTGCAACAATTCGACAAGAAGGCTGTCGTTGCGTTGCGGCACGTGGAGGACGATCAGGATCGGACATCCGAATTGCGACGGCAGACCGGTGAGAATCGCAGACAGCGCCTGCACCCCGCCGGCCGACGCGCCGATGACGATCGCCCGGGTCATGAACCGGTCCGCTGATAGATTTTCTCTTCGCGCACGAAATCGCAGAAGGCATCGGCGTGCGACGAAAACCGCAGGCTCTCCTTCGACCCCAGCCCCAGAAAGCCCCGACGTGCAAGCGAATCGCGAAACAGGCCGACGGCGCGGTCCTGCAGTTCGCGGTCGAAATAGATCAGCACGTTGCGGCAGGAGATCAGGTGCATCTCTCCGAATGCGGCATCGGTGACCAGGCTGTGGTCGGAAAAGACGACCTGGCTGCACAACGCCTTGTCGAACACCGCACGCCCGTAATTGGCGGTGTAATAATCGGACAGCGAAGACCTCCCGCCCGACTGCTGGTGATTTTCGGTGAACAGCCGGATGCGGTCGAGCGGATACACCCCGGCCTGCGCCGCCTTGAGCGCGGTCGGGTTGATATCGGTGGCATAGAACATCGTCTTCCTGGCCAGCCCCTCCTCGTGGAACAGGATCGCCAGAGAGTACAGCTCCTCGCCATTGCTGCACCCTGCGACCCAGACCTTGAGCGAAGGATAGGTCTGCAGGTGCGGGATGACCTTCTCGCGCAGCGCCCGGAAGTAGGACGGATCACGAAACATCTCGCTGACCTGCACCGTCAGGAAATCGAGCAGCCGCGGCAGCAGTGTGGGGTCGCGCAGCACCGCAGACTGAATCTCGGAGATGCTGTCATAGCCCAGCTGGACACGCGCCTGCAGCAGCCGGCGCTTGATAGATGCGCGGGCATAATGCCGGAAATCATAGTGATAATGCTGGTACAGCGCCTCCAGCAGCAACTCGATTTCGATGTCCTCGATCGAGCTGGTCACTAGCGCGGCATCCATACCCGGACCAGCGACAGCAGCTTGTCGACATCGATGGGCTTGGCCATGTAATCGTTGGCGCCCGCATCGAGGCAGTTCTGCTGGTCATCCGGCATCGCCTTGGCGGTCAGCATGATGACCGGCAGCTTGGCCCATTTGGGGTTGCTGCGCAGCGTGCGTACCGCAGTCAGCCCGTCCATGACCGGCATCATCACATCCATCAGCACAAGGTCGATCGGTTTGTCGGCCCCGTCGGCGCTTGCTTCCAGAATATCGAGTGCCTCCTGGCCATTGCGCGCGATCCTGGCGATGACACCGCGCGGCTCCAGAACGCTGGTGAGCGAATACACGTTGCGCACGTCATCCTCGACGATGAGGACCTGTCGTCCTTCCAGCGCCGCATCGCGATGCCGGGCCTTTTCGAGCATCCGGCGCTGTTCGGGCGGCATTTCGGCGACGACCTGGTGGAGGAACAGCGAAACCTCGTCGAGCAGCCGTTCGGGCGACTTGGCGCCCTTGATGATGATCGAGCTCGAATAGCGACGCAGGCGCTGCTCTTCCTCGGCGGTCAGGTCGCGTCCGGTATAGATGATCACCGGCGGATAAGCGCGGTCGCTGTCCTGGCTTAGCTCCTCAAGCAGCGAAAAGCCCGACGCATCGGGAAGCGCCAGATCGAGCACCATGCAGTCGAACGGCTCGCTCCTGAGCAGTTCGAGGCACTTGGCCACCGTTCCCACGCCTACGGTTTCGACGTCCTGCGACTTGAGCAGTTCGGACACTGCATCGCGTTGGACATCGTTGTCCTCGACGATCAGCACCCGGCGCACCGAGGATGCCAGTTTCTGCTGAAGCCCGGCAAGCACCTCGGCCAGCCGTTCGCGCTGCACCGGCTTTTCCAGATAGCCGATCGCCCCAAGCGCCAACGCTGTCTGACTCTGATCGGCACCGGAGATGACGTGGATCGGGATGTGCCTGGTTTCATCCTGATGCTTGAGATGGTCGAGCACGGTCAACCCCGACTGATCGGGCAGGCCGATATCGAGGACGATCGCGCTGGGCTTGTAGTCGCGCGCGACGTCGATCGCCTCTTGCGCGGTCCCGGCGACGATGCACTGGAAGCCCAGCTCGTGCGAGAGGTCGCACACGATCGAGGCGAAGGTCGCGTCGTCCTCGATCACCAGCAGCAGCCGCTTGCCGGTGTCGAGCGCGTTGCGGTCATCCTTTATACCGGCCGGCCGCGGCTTGACAGCCGGACGGCGCCGCGTCGGTGGCGGGCTGGCCACCGCCGGCTGCGGCGCTGCGCGCGCCTGTTCGCGCACTGGCACCTTCGACGGGTCATAGGTTTCAGGGATGGTCAGCGTGAACCGGCTGCCTGCGCCGACCTCGCTCTCCACCGTGATCGCGCCGCCGAGCAGCCGGGCGAGCTCGCGCGAGATCGAAAGACCCAGCCCCGTGCCGCCATATCTGCGGCTGATCGAACCATCGGCCTGCTGGAACGCATCGAAGATGCTGTCCTGCTGTTCTTTGGTGATGCCGATGCCGGTGTCCGCGACCGTCAGCGCGACGCAGTCGTTGTCGGCCGACGCCACGGTCAGCCGCACGCTGCCGCTTTCGGTAAACTTGAGCGCGTTCGACATCAGGTTCTTGAGGATCTGTTCCACGCGCATCCGGTCGGTCTCGATGATGCGGGGGCAGTCTTCGGACTGTTCCAGCGTCAGCGTCAGGCCGCGCTCGTCGGCAATGGGCTGGAAGACCTTCTGCAGATCGTTCAGCAGCCGGTCCAAGGGCACCGAAACCGGCTGGATTTCGATATGCCCCGCCTCGATCTTGGACAGGTCGAGAATGTCGTTGATCAGGTTGAGCAGGTCGTTGCCCGACGACTGGATCGTCTGCGCGAAGCGGACCTGCTCCGGCGACAGATTGCCATCGGGGTTGTCGCCGAGCAGCTTGGAGAGGATCAGCAGCGAATTGAGCGGGGTGCGCAGTTCGTGGCTCATGTTCGCCAGGAAGTCGGTCTTGTACTGGCTCGCCTGTTCAAGCTCGCGCGCCTTGAGCTGCAAGGTGGCGCTGGCGCGTTCGAGTTCGTCGCGCTGGGTTTCGAGCGTCTGCGCCTGCTCCTCGAGCTGGCTGTTGGTCTGCTCGAGCTCGACCTGCTGCAGCTCGAGCCGCGCCTGCGATTCGCGCAGCGCCGACCCCTGTTCCTCGAGTTCCTCGTTCGAGACCCGCAGCTCTTCCGATTGCGCCTGCAGTTCGCCGGCCTGGCGCTGCGTTTCCTCGAGCGCATCCTGCAGCCGCTCGCGGAACCGCGCCGAGCGCAGCGCGATGCCGATGGCGCCGGACGCCTCTTCAAGCAGTTCGAGCACGACATCGTCCACCGGCTCGAAGAACCCGAGCTCGATCACGGCATTGACCGCATCGTCGGCCTTGGCCGGAGCGATCACCAGGTGGCGAGGTTCGGAGCGGCCGAGCGACGATCCGATCGTCAGATACCCCGGCGGCACGTCGCTCAGCACCTTGATGCGGCCATCGACCGCGACCTGGCCCAGCAACCCTTCATTGAGCGCAAACTGCTCGGGAAGATCGGCATCGCCAGGCACACCGAGCATGTTGGCGCGGCGGAAGTTGCCACCCTCCCCCTTGAACAGCGCACCGGCCGGGCTGCCGGTCCGTTCGTGCAGGAAGGACAGGATAGCGGCGGCGAGCTCCGGAATGGTCTTGTCGCCCATCATCGCCTTGGCGAGATCGGCCTGCGCGACCTGAAGCCACTGCTGGCGTTCGCGGGTCCGGGTGTTGCGCACGAACAGGATGAAGATGGCTATGGTCAGCGCGATCCCGCTGAGGCTGGTGATGACGGCACTGACGATCGCCGACCGCGAGGCGGCCGCCATCGCATCGAGCCGGGTTTGGCGGATCCGCTGCTCCTCGCGGGTCATGCGGGCAATCTGCTGGCGAATGTCGTCCATGACATTCTTCCCGCGATCGGTGTTCAGCGCCGCGATCGCCGCCTCGATTCCGCCGGTCTTCCGCAACTCGATGACCTCGGCCATGATCCGCATTCTGGCGGCGACCCGGTTTTCCAGCGCGGACAGATTTTCTCTCTGCTCGGCATTTGCGCGCGTCAGCGTGTCGAGCTTGCGCAGCTCGTCGTCGGCCCGTGCGACGCCATCGGAATAAGGCTCAAGATAGGCCTCCCGCCCTGTCAGCAGATAGCCGCGCTGTCCGGTTTCGGCGTCGAGCATCGCAGCCAGAACATCGTCGAGCGTGGTCAGCACGACATGCGTGCGCCGAATGTCGCGCTCGCTCGCGCGCACATTCTCGATGTTCAGAAAGGCGACGGCGGCGCTGATCGCGAAAAAGGCGATGCCGATAACCAGCCCCACGACCGCCCATCTGTTGGCAACGCTTTGGGCATGCGGCTTGGCGCTGGCTTTTGTCACTCTGTCTCTTCTCACAAACCTAAAGGCCGCCTTGCTTAGCCAAGAGAGGCGACGATGCACAAGGCCACAACGCCTGGCGTCGTTTCGCCCGCCTTGTGCCTGCCATGGTCAAATTGCGATCGAGAGTAAAGTTTCCCCGCACAAATCCGCCCCCCGGCGGGTCAAGCCACCTTGGTCTGTGCCTTGATTGCTTGCAGAATGGAGTGGCCGGGCTTCGCGTACCGCATGTTGGCAATCATCGCGTCGACCTGATCGATGGCCACCGGCCGGCTGAAGAAGTAGCCCTGGATGTTCGAGCAGCCCTGCGACAGCAACGCCTCAAGCTGGTCGTTGTGCTCGACGCCTTCGGCAATCGTTTCCATCCCCAAAGCTGACGCCAACGCCGTGATCGCGCCAATGATCGCGCGCGCGCTGGCGTCGGTGGCCAGATCGTCGACGAAGCTCTTGTCGATCTTGATCTTGTCGAACGGGAACGAGCGCAGATAATTGAGCGAGCTGTAGCCGGTTCCGAAATCGTCGAGCGCGATCCGCACACCGCATTCACGCAGCGCGTTCAGCATCGCCGTGGTGCGATCGACGTTGTCGATGAACAGCGATTCGGTGACTTCCAGCTCCAGCCGGTTCGGCGCCAGCCCGGCTGCGTCCAGCGCCTGCATGACCATCAGCGGCAAGCCGGCGTTCTTGAACAGGACCGGCGAAAGGTTGACCGCGATCCGCACGTCATCCGGCCAGTCGCGCGCGCGCTGGCACGCCTCTTTCATCACCCATTCGCTGATCGGAATGATGAGGCCGGTATCCTCGGCCAGCGGAATGAATTCGACGGGCGAAACCAGCCCTCGCAACGGATGCTGCCAGCGGATCAGGGCCTCGAAGCCGATGACGCGGTTCTTCTCAAGGCTGAACAGCGGCTGGTAATTGAGGTGGAACTGTCCCTCGCGCACCGCCTCGCGCATGTCGATTTCCATCTGGTGGCGCCTGCGCGCTTCCAGGTCCATCGTCTGCTCGAAGAAGCACGAACAGTTCCGCCCCTCGTTCTTGGCACGATAGAGCGCCAGATCGGCATTCTTGATCAGATCGTCGGGGCACTGCCCATCACTGGGCGCCACCGCGATGCCGATGCTGCAGCCGGTCTCCAGCCGATGCCCGGACACATCGAACGGCGCCTGGAAAACTGCGCTGACCCGGTCAGCCAGCAATCCAAGATTGGTGGCGGGGTCGATCTGATCGATCAGGATGGCGAACTCGTCCCCACCCTGGCGGCTGATCAACGCGCCGCCGATGCTGTCACGCAGCCGGTCGGCGACAGCGCGCAGCAGCTCATCGCCCACTGGGTGGCCCAGCGTGTCGTTGACCGCCTTGAAGTTGTCGAGATCGAAATACATCACGACGATGCGTTCGTCGCGGGTCCGCCGTGCCAGCGCGAACTCCAGCTGCTCGGCAAACAGTTTGCGGTTGGGCAGCCCGGTCAGTTCATCGTGCAGCGCAATGTGGGTGATCCTCTCCTCGCGCTCCTTGATCGAATCGACCATGAAATTGAAGCTGTGGGCGAGCCTGCCGACCTCGTCATGCGAGGTGATCGCAACCTTGGCGCGCGATCCGTCGCTGATTGCGCGCGCCGCACGGTCCAGCGCGGCGATTGGCCGCGTGATGCCGCGCGATACGAACGCGCCGATGGCGCTCGAGATCAGCAGCCCGATGCCGCTCAATGCCATCAGCAGATATTTGATCGGCGCGTATTGCTCCAGCGCGGTGCTCAGCGCGTAGCGCAGCACCAGCCGAGGCTTGAGGCCGTTGCCCAGCGCCGGCAGCGGCTTGGACCAATACAGCGTGCGCTCACCCCGGATGCTGGTTTCCACCGGGGCCTCGCCGCTTGCCTGCGCCAGGGTGATGCCGCCTGGCAGCGCGCCGCCGGTGCGGATCCGGGCGGCCATGCCCGCAGGTGCAAGCCGTGCCATATCGCGCATCGCAGCGGCATCGAGCGGCCGCGCAAGCACCAGCCATCCGGCAAGATCGGGGATCAGGATGGGCGCCGCCACGGCATTATAGAAACGCCCTCCGGCCTGGAAAATCCCGCGATCGGTCCCTGAATCCACCGCCTCCCACAGCATATCCTGTTCTGCCGGTGTCAGCGCAGTGCCGGTGCTGACGAAATCGCCCTGCAGCGGCACCATGATGGCGACCGGCGCGTCGGCACGCACGCGCAGGCTATCGAGCGCGCTGGCGATCGTGGGCTGGTCGCTGATTGCGAACGCCTCGCGAAACCCGAAGTCCGCCGCCAGCACATCGGCAGAGGTACGCATCTGGCCGGCCTGCAGTTCGAGGATCTTGTCGAAGGTTGCCGCGCTGGTCGCCATCTCGCTGGTGGCGACACCCTCGGCATAACGCTCGACGCCACCGGTCGCGACGATGATGAATGCGCCGAAGGTCAGCGCGATGACGACCGCGTACCACAGGGTGATACGCGTCGCGAGCGAGCGAAAACGGGCGGGAGAGGACGCGATGGTCAGCGGCATTGCACGGTTACTTGAGCGGCCGCAGGTCAACGGCAACCGCGCGCGTCGTCGCCTGCCCTGCGGCAAGCGTTACAGCTTCCGAATGCTCGCCGGTGCGGCTGCGCAGAGCGGGGTGCCACACGGTGACGGTTGCAGCGCCGCCAGGAAGCTGGGCAATCCTGACCTGGCCGTTGTGATCGGTCTTGGCGGCATAAGGCGTGTCGACCACCTTGATATAGCCGCGCATCTCATCGTGGATCTTGCAGCCCAGCGAGACGCTGCCGGGCACCGCAAAGCTGTGGGTGCGGGTCTCGTCGCGACCATAAAGCTGGATGTCTATCTTGGCCGCCTTGGAAAAGCTGTAGATGCTGTGGCGCACCTTGTCGAGATTGGGGAAACGCACCGTGGCGCCGACAGGCACGATCAGCGTACCGGGACTGAACGCGATGTTCTGCTGCGCCATATCGTTCTTCCAGCCGAAACGGATCGGGCCGGTAGCGCCTCCGGTCTTGGGATAGACCATCACCACCGCATCTTTGACAGGCATGCCATTGGCCTGTTTGACGGACAGCGTCAGCGTGGAGCTAGCGGACGCCTGCGATGACGCTGTGCCAGGTAGCGCAACCGCGGCGAAAACAAGGGCAAGGGCGACAGGAAAACGAAGAGCATGCATCGCGCGGTCATAAGCGCCGACAGGTTAAGAAATACTCGCCGAGCCCATCCGTCAGCACAACGAATCCGTCCGCACCACCACCCCAGCCGATCGGCAGGTTTTCTGCTCCTTGGAGCCTTATTCCGGCTGCCTTGCGCCTGTGAGGCCGTGGTTAACCATTCCTTAGGTCCAGCAAATTAGCGCGAAGGGCATGTCTGCTTTTTCTGCTCTGCGGGTCGCTGCGCTTCTGTCCAGCCTCCCCGCCTTCGCCCTCATTTTTGCCCCGGCTCATGCGCAGGAACTGCGCAATGGCGGCAAGCTGCTGCTCACCAACGGTGTCAGCACCATCGAGGGTTCGGGCGGTGGCGGGCTTGCCACCTGGAGCACGATCGCAGGCAATGCCACGCAGGAAGGCATCGGCGGATCGGTGCATGGCACCGTGATCGAACTGCCCGACTACAACTGGACAAGCTACGGCGTGGCGCTGGGCTTCTTCGACCGGGTAGAGCTCAGCTATGCGCGGCAGAATCTCGACACGATCGATATCGGCACGGCCCTGGGCCTGGGCCGGGGCTATACGCTCAACCAGGACGTGTTCGGCGCCAAGCTCAGGCTGGCCGGCGACGTCGTCTATGGCGACGCGCTGATGCCGCAGATCGCCATCGGCGTGCAGCACAAGCGGTCGAGCGATGCTGCGGTGGTCGCGGCAGTCGGCGGCGGATCGCCCAACGGCACCGATTTCTACATCAGCGCGACCAAGCTGTTCCTTTCGCAAAGCGTGCTCGCCAATGCGACCGTTCGTTTCACCAAGGCCAACCAGAATGGCCTGCTCGGCTTTGGCAGTGCTACCGCCGACGATCACCGACCGCAGTTCGAAGGATCGCTGGCTTATCAGTTCTCGCGGCGGTTTGTCGTCGGCGGCGAATATCGCACCAAGCCCGACAATCTTGCCATCGCCCGCGAGGATGACTGGGTCGACCTGTTTGCCGCTTATGCGCTGACCCGCAATGTCACGGTGACGGCCGCGTATGTCGATCTCGGCAGCATCGCCACGGCCGACAACCAGCGCGGCGCCTTCCTGTCGCTGCAAGCGGCGTTTTGAGTTTCGGGATAGGGATAAGGATATGATCAGCGTTGTTCTCGCCCTCACGCTTGCAGGCGTGCAGGACCAGCCCGTAGCGCCCGAGGCGCCAGAAGCAGCCGAGCCGCAGGCAGAGCCTCAGCGCAACCCCGTGACCGGCGAATTGCCCGTCGATCCCTATGACATGTCGAACGCCCATGCTGGCGCGGCGCCTTTTGCCGGCACCGGCATGCGCGATGCCTTCCATGGACAGGAGGGCATCCGCCGCATCGTGAAAACCATGGTTGATCGTGCGACATCCGACCCGCGGATTTCTGAAATCTTCGTCTCGCACGATCTCGTCCGCCTGCGCCGCACGCTGTTCGAACAGTTCTGCTACATCCTCAACGCCGGGTGCGACTATTCCGGGCGCGACATGGCCGCTTCGCACCAGGATCTGGGGGTCCAGATCGATGATCTCAATGTGCTGGTCGAGAACCTGCAGGCAGCGATGGCGGAAGAAAAGGTCAGCTTTGCAGCGCAAAACCGCTTCCTCGCCAAACTCGCCCCGATGAAGCGCGATGTCGTAACACGCTAATCTCGCCCCAGCCGCCTGGCGTTCAGCGGCAACCAGCACCCGACACGCCTCCGGCAACCGCAAGCTCGCTGCTCAACAACGAGGGTTGCTGGCAATCCGGCATTATTGAGCATGCCCTCGCGCACAAGGACCGAGATGCCCTCCGCGCGATATATAACCGCACAACCTATTGGTCGGCGCGCGCGGAAATGATGCAGGCGTGGAGTGACCGGCTGGGCGCGCTTAGGAAGGGCGAATTCAAATTGGCCCTGATAGCCTAATTCATACCCACGGCGATGATGATTCGCGAGTTGCGCTACCGACTAAGCTATGGGGCGACAATCATCACCGAAGGCAAAGGTGGGGCCAAAATTCGGCCCCCAAAATGGCCCCACTTTTAGCCCCACATTGGCACCGGATGGCCCCACATTGCGTCGGACTTGTCCGAACTCGGCATTGTAAAAAACGTTGACTTCCCGGGGACTTGGCCCATTCGCGAGGCGCTCAGCGAATGGGTGAATGGTGCCCAGAAGAGGACTCGAACCTCCACGCCCTTGCGAGCGCCAGCACCTGAAGCTGGTGCGTCTACCAATTCCGCCATCTGGGCACGGGGTAGGAGCGGGCCACTAGCCGCTCTGTTTGCACCCGTCAACCGCCCGCGGACGTTCCGCGCAAAAGAAATTGCGCGCAGGGCATGGCGCGGCGTGGCAGATTAGCGCAATTGGGCCGTTGCCTCTGGCGATAGGCTGATGCAAAGGCGAGGCGGATGCCGCAGGGCGCCGATCCTGACGCGGTCGGTGCAGCAGCAAAGCACGCACATCACGGGAATGACACATGCGCGACACGTTGATCACGATCTTTGGCGGCGGCGGGTTTCTGGGCCGCCATATCACCCAGCATCTGACCGCAGCAGGCGCGCGGGTACGCATTGCCCAGCGCAACATCCGCATCGCGCAGGACATCAAGCCGCTCGGCAATCTGGGCCAGACCCAGCTGGTCGCGACCGACATCACCAAACCCGATTCGGTGGCGCGCGCGGTGCACGGCGCCGATGCGGTGATCAATCTGGTGGGGATCTTGAAAGGCGATTTCGACGCAATCCATCATGTCGGCGCCGGCAACGTCGCGCAAGCGGCAGCTGCCGCGGGTTGCGCGGCTCTGGTGCATGTGTCGGCGATCGGTGCCGATGCGCAGTCCAAGAGCGCTTATGGCCGCAGCAAGGCGCATGGTGAGGCCGCGGTGCGTGCTGCGTTCCCCGGTGCCACGATCCTGCGTCCGTCTATCGTGTTCGGCCGCGAGGACCAGTTCGTCAACCGCTTTGCCGGGCTGATCGCGTCGCTGCCGATGGTGCCGGTGATCGGCGGCAAGGCGAAGTTTCAGCCGGTCTATGTCGATGACGTCGCCCAGGCAGTGACGATGAGCATCGCCGATCCCGCACGCTTTGGTGGGCACCTGTTCGAACTGGGCGGACCCGAAGCGATCAGCATGGCCGAACTCAATGCGCGGATCGCCAAGGAGATCGGCGTGGATCGCAGCTTCGTCGCCATGCCCGACGGCATATCGGGCCTGATGGCTGGCCTCACCGGATGGCTGCCCGGCGCACCGATCACCCGTGACCAATGGGCCATGCTGCAGACCGACAACGTCGTTGCGCCCGGTTCGGCGGGGCTCGAGGCGTTCGGCATCAAGTCCACGCCGATGGCCGCGGTGATCGGCGACTATCTCGTGCGTTTCCGCAAGCACGGCCGCTTCGGCGTACGCACCAAGAACAGGCCGGGCTGAACGCGCCGCGACAGGGCGCTGTCAGGCCGGCTGCTCGGCCACCCAAAGCGCCAGCGATGCGCTGAGCTGGCGTTCGGCCTGCACCCGCGCGGTATCGCGGTTCAGACCCAATGCGCCCGACAACTGCGCTCCCATCAGCGCATCGCCCAGCGCCATGGTGCACAGCACCAGCGTATCCTCATGCAGGGTGCGCCCCTCGGGCCCATGTTCGGCGAGTTCATCGACCAATTGGTGGATCGCCTCGACGATGGGGTCGAGCGCATCCTCGTTGCCCGACAGCAGCATCCAGCAAGCCAGCGCCCCTGCCCCTTCCCGGTCGAACGCATCGAACGCCAGATCGACGATCTCGCGCGTGGCCCCCTCGCCGCTGCGCAGCTTGACCACCGCCGCGCCGATCGTCTGGCAGATCGCCTGCGCCAGATATTCCGCCAGTGCCTTTTGCAAGCCCGATGCCGAGCCGAAATGGTGCAGCAGGTTGGCGTGCGTGCGTCCGATGCGCCCGGACACGGCCTTCAACGTCACTGCCTGCGGCCCGGTTTCGATCAGCAGGTCGCGGGCGGCGCCCAGAGCAGCGGAGCGGCTTTCTTCGGGACTCAGCCGTCTTTTCGCTATTGACATCTATGTAAGTAACCTTATTCTCAAATAAGCAACACTCCAGCATTATGGACCCCGCCATGAACGCTCCGCAATCCTTTTCAGCGCCCGCACCGATCGATCGCCAGCACACGCCTGCCGATCTTGAACTGGTGATCCGTGACCGCCGCTTCGGCCGCGATTCGAAGCAGCGGCGCTGGTGGATGGGCGGCGATCCGATCGGCACTGCGTTCTACAATGCGCTGTCTGTCACCTTCCCCAAGGGCGAGGCGTTCTTCATCGAAAGCGTCAAGGCGTTCCGCGATGGCACCCCCGAGCGGCTGGCAAACGAGATCCGCGCGTTCGTGAAGCAGGAAATCAACCACACCCGCGAGCATGTCGCCTTCAACCGCCGGGTGGTCGAGGCCGGCTATGATGTCCGCGCGCTCGAGGCGCATGTCGATCAGGCGCTGGCGCTGACCCAGGGCAAGCCCAAGATCGCCAACCTCGCATCGACCATGGCGCTCGAGCATTTCACCGCGATCATCGCGCAGCAACTGCTCGCCGACCCCCGGCACCTCGAAAACGCCGATACCGAATCGCGTGATCTGTGGCGCTGGCATGCGATGGAAGAGATCGAGCACAAGGGTGTCGCCTTCGACACCTGGAACCACGCAACCAAGGACTGGAGCCGCTGGCAGCGCTGGAAGGTCAAGTCGTTGGTGATGCTGATCGTCACCAAGAACTTCACCGTGCATCGCTGGCGCGGCATGCTCGAACTTCTCCGCCAGGACGGCCTGACCGGCCCCAAGGTGTGGGCAAAGCTGTTCTGGTATGCGCTGGGCAACCCCGGCATGGTGCGCAAGATCATCGTGCCGTGGATCACCTATTTCCTGCCCGGCTTCCACCCGTGGAAGCACGACGACCGCCATCTGATCCAGCTTGCCGAAAGCGATTATCGTGACGCGGTGCTGGACAAGGGCGCGCCCGCACCGACGCTGGTTCCGGCGGAGTAAGGCTTTCCGCCCTTCTCTCATATATCGTCACCCCCGCGAAAGCGCGGGTCCCGCTTCTGCGCTGACGGTTCGGGAAAAAGCGGGATTCCTGCGTTCGCGGGAATGACGAATGAGGGCTGCGGTAGTCGAGGGACGTACGCGCGATGGTTTCCGATGACGTCCCTCGACTTCGCTCGGGACAAACGGGGAGAGGTGTTATCCGCAGCCCCTACACCATCGGCTTCCTCGCCCGCAGCGCCTGCGCTAGCGTGCCTTCATCGAGGTAATCGAGCTCGCCGCCCATCGGCAGGCCCTGCGCCAGCTGGGTAAGCCGCACCGGATAGCCCTCGAGCCGCTCGGCGAGGTAATGCGCCGTCGTCTGTCCCTCAAGCGTCGCGTTCATCGCCAGCACGACCTCGTCGATCCCGCCAGCAGCGACGCGCGCCACCAAGGACGCGACACCCAGATCCTCGGGCCCGATACCGTCGAGCGCTGACAATCGCCCGCCCAGCACATGATAGCGCCCGACGAACAGCCGCGAACGATCGAGCGCCCACAGGTCCGAGACCTCCTCGACGACGCACAGGCTGCGCGGGTCGCGCCGCGGATCGGTGCAGATGCCGCACGGGTTCTGCGTATCGACATTGCCGCACAGATCGCAGGTCGAAAGGTTGGCGCGCACCCGCTCCATTGCATCGACCAAGGGCGTGAACGCGGTCTCGCGCTTCTTGAGCAGGTACAGCACCGCCCGGCGCGCCGATCGCGGCCCCAGCCCGGGTAGCCGGGCGAGCGCGGTTGCCAGATCCTCAATCTCTTGCGATGCCATAGACTGAGCATTAGGGGTGCGCCTCACCGCCTGCAAAAGAAAAGTCACCCGTCATCATGCGCCTCGCCTTTATGGGAACCCCCGACTTCGCCGTGCCGACACTGCAGGCGCTGGTCGATGCCGGGCACGAGATCGCTGCGGTCTACAGCCAGCCGCCGCGCCCGGCCAATCGGGGCAAGAAGCTGACCCCCTCGCCTGTCCAGCACCGCGCCGAGCAACTGGGGATCGAGGTGCGCACGCCGGTTTCATTGAAGGGTGAGGACGAGAAGGCTGCGTTCGCGGCGCTGGGCCTCGATGCATGCGTTGTCGCGGCTTATGGCCTGATCCTGCCGCGCGCGGTGCTCGATGCGCCGCGTCATGGTTGTCTCAACGTCCATGGATCGCTGCTTCCGCGCTGGCGCGGGGCGGCGCCGGTGCAGCGCGCGATCCTCGCCGGTGACGCGATGACCGGCGTCACAATCATGCAGATGGAAGCGGGGCTCGACACCGGGCCGATGCTGCTCAAGGGCGAGACTCCGGTCGAAGGCAAGACGGCGGGCGAGCTGACGGCGGAGATCGCTCAGATCGGCGCGCGGCTGATGGTGCAGGTGCTGGGCGACCTTGCCGGCTATCCGCCCGAGGTGCAGCCGGACGACGGCGTGACCTATGCCGCCAAGATCGACAAGGCCGAGGCGCGGCTGGATTTTGCGCGGACCGCTGCAGAGGTCGAGCGCCAGGTGCGCGCGTTCAACCCGATGCCCGGCGCGTTCTTCGAGCTGAACGGCGAGCGGCTTCGCGTCCACGCGGCGGAAATCCCCCCCCTGCTCCCCTGCGAAGGCAGGAGCCCATCTCCTGACGGTGCGGCAACAAGCCATGGGGAGTCGGATGCCCAGACGCCTTCGTTGCCGACCCCATGGCCGCCCCACAATCCTGACAACAGCGGGAGATGGGCCCCTGCCTTCGCAGGGGACCAGCTTAGGCAAGCGGCCGGCACCATCCTCGACGACCGCCTGACAATCGCGTGTGCCGACGGCGCGATCCGCCCGGTGATCATCCAGCGCGCAGGGCGTCCGGCGATGCCGCTCGGGGACTTTCTGCGCGGCTTTTCCGTCGTCCCCGGCACGGTCATCGCATGACCCGGTTCGCACTGACGCTGGAGTTCGACGGCGCGCCCTATATGGGGCTGCAGCGCCAGCCGCACGGCCCCAGCATCCAGCAGCATGTCGAGGAAGCGGCGCAGGCGATCACCGGCGAGCAGGTGACGCTCCACGCCGCCGGGCGCACCGATGCCGGCGTCCACGCGCTGGCGATGCGCGCGCATCTCGATATCGAAAAAGCCATCGACCCCTTCCGGCTGATGGAGGCGCTCAACGCCAAGCTGCGCCCCGAGCCGATCGCGGTGCTCGCCTGCGAGACCGTGCCCGATGACTGGCACGCGCGCTTTTCGTGCCTGGGCCGGTCGTACATCTACCGCATCACCAACCGCCGCGCGCCGCTGACGCTCGAGCGCGGCAGGGCGTGGCAGGTCTCCGCCCCGCTCGATGCCAATGCGATGCACTATGCTGCGCAGCATCTTGTCGGCCATCACGACTTCACGACGTTCCGGTCGGTCCACTGCCAGGCGGCCAGCGCGGTCAAGACGCTCGATCGCCTGGACGTCGTGCGCGATGGCGACGAGATCGACATCCACGCCGCCGCGCGTTCGTTCCTGCACCATCAGGTCCGCTCGATGGTAGGATGCCTGGTGCTGGTCGGGCGCGGCAAATGGTCCGCCGATGACCTCAAGGCCGCGCTCGATGCCAAGGACCGCGCAGCGCTGGGGTTCAATGCCCCGCCCGATGGACTGTATTTTGCCGGAGCGGTTTACCCCGCGCCCTGAGCGATCAGCCCTGCGCTGTCACGACGCCGTACAGATCGTGCTCGTCGGCATCCTCGACCAGAACATCGACGAACGAACCGGGCACCAGGCCTTGCGGGACATCGCGCAGGTAGACATGCCCATCGATCTCGGGCGCATCGGCCTGCGAGCGTCCGGTCGCGCCGACCGAGCCGTCTTCTTCGTCGGGCTCGCCGACCTCGTCGATGATCACCGGCAACGTGCGGCCGACCTTGGCGGCAAGCTTCGCGGCGCTGATCGCGGCGGTCTTTTCCATCAGCCGCTGGTAGCGCTCTTCCTTGACCGCTTCGGGCACCGGATCGGGCAAGTCGTTGGCGGCAGCACCCTCGACCGGCTCGAAGCGGAAACCGCCGACGCGGTCGAGCTGGGCTTCATCGAGCCAATCGAGCAGATACTGGAAGTCCGCCTCGGTCTCGCCGGGGAAGCCGACGACGAACGACGAGCGGATGGTGATATCGGGCGCAATGGTGCGCCACGCCTTGATCCGGTCGAGCACCTTGGCCTCGTTGGCCGGGCGCTTCATCCGCTTGAGCACCGCAGGGGCAGCGTGCTGGAACGGGATGTCGAGATAGGGGGTGAGCAGCCCTTGCGCCATCAGCGGGATGACGTGATCGACATGCGGGTAAGGATAGACATAATGCAGCCGCACCCAGGGCGCCTTGCCCTCGGGGGTGCGCAATCCGCCCAATTCGCGCGCCAGATCGGTCATATGCGCGCGGACGGGACGGCCCTTCCAGTCGCGCGGTTCGTGCCGGGTGTCGACGCCATAAGCCGAGGTGTCCTGGCTGATCACCAGCAGCTCGCGCGTTCCGGCCGCGACCAGTTTCTCCGCCTCGCGCAGCACTGCATCGATGCGGCGGCTGGCAAGATCGCCACGCAGGCTCGGGATGATGCAGAACGAGCAGCGGTGGTTGCAGCCTTCGGAAATCTTGAGATAGCTGTAGTGCCGCGGGGTCAGCTTGATTCCGCCTTCGGGCACCAGATCGATGAAGGCACCACGCGCCGGCGGAGCGGCATCGTGGACCGCTTGCACCACGTCTTCATACTGATGCGCGCCGGTCACCGCGAGCACATCGGGGAAGCGCGCCCTGATCGCTTCGGCCTCGTTGCCCATGCAGCCGGTGACGATAACGCGGCCGTTCTCGGCCATCGCTTCGCCGATCGCCTCGAGGCTCTCTTCCTTGGCGCTGTCGAGGAACCCGCAGGTGTTGACCAGCACGACATCCGCGCCCGCATAATCGGCCGACATCTGATAGCCCTCTGAGCGCAGCTTGGTGAGGATGCGTTCGGAATCGACCAGCGCTTTCGGGCAGCCGAGCGAGACCATGCCGACTTTCGGCGGGGCGGGGATCGTGATGGGGGTGGACATGATGCCGCGCCAGATAGGCGTTTATCGGGCATTTGTCATGAACGAAGTGAATCTGGCCCGGGGTCCCCGTAAACCGTCGCCTCGCCGTCAGTGAAGAATGCTTCCCAGACAATGCCGTTGGGATCGCGCACCCAGCTCTTTTCAGACCGAGCATAGCAGCAGGTGGTCCTGCCCTCTTCCAGCACTGGCTGACCGGCACCGGCGAGACCTGCGTACACTTGCGCCAGTTCACCGGCGTTCTCTGCCTGAATGCCCAGGTGCTCGATGCCTTCACTGACCCCGCAACCGGCGAGCGAGATCGCGAAATTGACGCGCGGATCATCAAGTTGCCACTTGGCATAATCGCTTTTCAGCACAACCGGCTCTGCACCGAACATGGCCGAATAAAAAGCGACCGATCCTTCAAGGTCGCGGGTCTTGGTGTGGACATGCATGCGCTTCATCGATTTCCTCCTTATCTCACGGGTGGCCGGGCGGCGCGAGGCTCGCATACTCCCCGTCTATTCCATATTTCTAATATTATGGAAATGTAGTGCCGCGTCAAGAGCCGGTTTCGGTAAACACTTTGTTAACCGTTTTGCCGCAATTTGGCCGTGATGTCCCCGCGTCCTGGAAACCTTCCCGCTCTGGCCCTTGCCGCTGCGCTGATTTTCGCGGCCTGCCCCGCAGCCGCGCAGGATGCGATGCTGCAATGCGTGCCGTACGCACGGCAGGTCAGCGGCATCCAGATCTATGGCGATGCGCACAGCTGGTGGCAGCAGGCCGACGGTCGCTATGAACGCGGCAAGCACCCTGCGCCCGGCGCGGTGATGGCGTTCAAACCCTATCGATCGATGCAGCTGGGCCATGTCGCTGCGGTCAGCAAGGTGCTCGATTCGCGGCGCGTGCTGCTCGATCATGCCAACTGGTCACCGATCGACGGCCGCAAGGGACAGATCGAACGCAACGTGCTGGCGGAAGATGTATCGGCTGCCAACGATTGGAGCGAAGTGCGGGTGTGGTACACGCCGATCGGCGGCCTGGGCACCACGCGCTATCCGGTACACGGCTTCATCTATCCGAACGGCCGCGCGCCGCGCCAGCTGCAGACGCAGCCAGTTCAGATCGCCGCCAACGACACGCGCACGACCGAACTGACCCGCGAACAGCGCAAGGCGCAGCGACAGGCCGAAAAGCAGGCGGAAAAGGCTGCGCGCAAGCAGCTCAAGCAGATCGAGAAGCAGCGCCGCGAATACGCCAAGTACATGAAGCAGCAGCAGAAGCAGCGCCGCGAAACCGTGCGGCTGACGCCGCCGCCGCCATCACCGCCGCAGTTGCAGGCCGACCCGATCGGCGATCTGATCGGCAAGATCGGCGGCTAAGCGCCTGGCGCTCAGTCCTTCCTGGCGACAGGAGCGTCGTCACCCAGGTCCTTGTACCAGGCCTCGACCGGTCCGCTCAGCTTCAGCGTCAGCGGCTGGCCCCTGCGGTCCATGGTCTTGCCGGCCTGGACACGGATCCAGCCTTCGGAAATCGAGTACTCCTCGACGTTGTTCTTCTCGACGCCCTTGAAGCGGATGCCGATGCCCCGCGCGAGCAGGTCGCCATCGAAATGCGGGCTGCGCGGACTGATCGCCAGACGATCGGGCGGAACGTCGCCGCCCGCGGCGGGGACTGCAGCGCTGGCCGCTTCGTCAGTTTCGGGCATGTCGGGCGTGTCGGTCATCGGTTAAATCCATTCTGGCGTGGGCCTGCCGCGCCCATAGCCAGCCCTAGCGCACATCGCAATAGACCTGCCGGATGATCCCGTCGCCCAGCAGGACCCGGAAGAGAGCGACCGCACTTGCAGGATTCGCCAGTTGGGCGATCTCGCCCGCCTCGTTGACCGCTGCGCTCGCATCAACCAGCCTCAGGATGGCGCCGGGATCGGTGGTCAGCACCCGGCCACGCCGGGGCGTCGAGGCGGCATTGACGCCGACCACCCTTCCCTGCTGGTCGAACGTGGGTCCGCCGCTGATTCCACCCAGAGGTCCATCCGATGACGGAAGACGCTCGCCCTCGGCCCAGGCCAGCATTGGTTCGGTCGCACCGCCGGGGCCACCGCGCTGCGCATAGGTCTGCCCGATATAGCGCGACAGCACCACCGATGGCACGCCTGCAGGAAAGCCCATATGATAGCCAAGGCTCCCGACTTCGGGAATATCCTGGGTCAATGCGAGCGCGAACCGGGCTTGCGGGCCCTGCCGGATGACCGAGACATCGGCCTCGGCGCTTTCGAGCACATCGACGAGCTGTTCGATTCCTCCGTCCGATACCAGCCCGAGCCTGTCGCAGTTGTTGGTGACATGCTGCGCGGTCAGCCATGTGCCGTCGCGGTCGACGGCAAATGCCGTCCCTTGGCTGTCCTGTTGCGGGCCGGGGTCGGCGATGACGAAGGTTTCGCCGATATCGGGCATCGGGCGACGAGGGCTGCGCGGATCAAAGCGCTCGACGCTCAACGTCGCATCGTTCCACCCGTCGCCCCACCCGTCTTCATTACCGCTGAACCAGACCCCCAGCAGCACGCATCCCAGCACCCAGGGCAGGCATCCGCGGCCGGTGCCGCCGCTCCGCTTGCTCACGAACAGTCCAGTCTTGAGGAACCAACGGCCAACTTGCGCATAACATCAAAGCTAGAGGGTCATGCGACAGAATCAAGCGCTGTCGGCCTGCTTGACAGATGCGATCATGCTGTCGGTGCGTAAGTGAAGCGCGCTATCGATGATGAACAGGTGTTAACATGTATATTAACGCTGCATTCATGTCGCGACAGCCCCCTCGGATTGTGTGACAAAATCGTCACAATCCGAATTCAATGTCGCATATGTTGGAACTTGTTGCCCGGTCTGTAGGTTTGGCCTGCGTCTGAATTAAAAAAGCAAGGACGCGAACACCATGACAACCCCCATCAAGATTTCTGCAGTTTCGGCCATTGCCATCGCAATGCTGGCCACCCCTGCCTTCGCCCAGACCGTGAAAGAAGACACCGATTTTGACGGCGTCTATGTCGGCGGCCATTTCGGCTATTCGGCACAGTCGAACGATCGCGGCGAAGGCGTTGTCTTCGACACCAATGGCGACGGCGAATTCGGCGACGGCGTGTTCACCACAAGCGGTGCCAATGCATTCGCTCCCGGCTTCTGCCGTGGCGCTGCCCAGGGCAACAACGCCGCTGCTGGCTGCCGCCAGGACCAGAACGGAATCGAATACGGTCTGCGTATCGGTGCCGACAAGCGCTATGGCAATTTCGTTGTCGGCGCGCTGATCGAAGGCAGCCGTTCGGAAGCCAAGGATTTCGTGACCGCATTCAGCTCGACGCCTGCAAACTACACGTTCACGCGCGAGCTTGACTATGCGATTTCGGCACGTGCCCGCGCTGGCTACACCCCGGGCGGCGGCGTACTGTTCTACGGTACCGGCGGCGCTAGCTATGGCCGTATCGAAAACAGCTTCCAGACGTCGAACGCTGCCAATGCCTTCACCCCCAACAAGGGCAAGGATTGGGCATGGGGCTGGCAGGCCGGCGGCGGCGTTGAAGCCAAGATCGCACCGAACATGAGCATCGGTCTGGAATATCTGTACAACAAGTATGGCAATGACGATTATGTCGTGAACGTCGGCCCGGGCACGGCGCCTGCGACCAATCCGTTCCTGCTGACGTCGGGCCAGACCGACATGCGTCGCAGCGATCCCAACTTCGACTTCCACTCGATCCGGGTGACCACTGCATTCCGCTTCTGATCGGAACGCTTGCCTAGGCAAACGAAGAATGGCGGGGCGCTCACCAGCGCTCCGCCATTCTTTTGTCAGCCAGCGACCGCTGCCGCGTTCAGCGATGCAAGAGCGATCTTGGTCATCGCCAGAAACGTCGCGGCGGCAACCTCATTGTCCTCGATCCGCTTCGACAGGTTGCCGATCAGCAGATCGACCGCGCGAAACGCGATCAGTTGCAAGATCAGCGTCACGCTGCCCCAGATCAGCACGTCCCAGACGTTCACCGACGCCGCCAGACAGAACGCCAGCGGCAGCGCAAGGCCAATGGCAGCGCCGCCGAACGACACTGCGGCTGCCATGTTGCCCTCACGGATCAGTGCAAACTCGCGGTGCGGGGTGATCCACATGTACAACGCGAGTGCCGCCGCCCAGGCCAGCGTGGCGGACCCCAGATGCAGCAGGAAGATCGGTAGCCCGGCAAACAGGCTCTGGATTACGGGGGCAGGATCGGTCATGGCGCAGACTGTTGACCCGAAACCCCGGGGCAATCAACCCTCAACCCGAGATCGCGTCACCACAGGCCATCCATGCACATCTGTATCCTGATCCCCGATGCGGCTGACCTTGACCGCTATGACGACTGGCGCGACCAGCAGGTGCAGATCGAGCCGCTGCTGGCCCGCCACGGCATTACCCTTGAATGGCGGGCCTGGACCGACACGCGGCCGCTCGACTTCGATCTGGTGCTGCCGCTGATGGCCTGGGGCTATCACCGCGACCTGTCGCACTGGTATGCCCAGCTGGACAGCTGGCAGGGCACGCAATTCCGCAACCCCTTGGACGTGCTGCGCTGGAACACCGACAAGCGCTATCTGCTCGAGCTCGAGCGCAAGGGGATCGCGATCGTTCCGACCCGTTTTCACGAGACATTGGACGAATCAGCACTGGCGCAGGCGCGCGACCACTTCGCCACCGGTGACCTGGTGATCAAACCACCGGTCTCGGCAGGGTCCGATCATACCTGGCTGCTGCGCGAGCACGATGCCTGCCCCGCCGATGCGCTGGGCCGCGCGATGCTGGTGCAGCCGATGATGCCGTGCATCGCCAGCGAAGGCGAGCTGTCGCTGTTCCACCTTGCCGGTGCCCTCGCCCACGCCATCGTCAAGCGTCCGGCGCGGGGCGACTTCAGGGTGCAGGGCCAGTTCGGCGGCCAATCCACCGCAATCGATCCTCCTGCAGCCGCCAAGGAGCTTGCTGCGGCGACCATCGCGGCGATCGGGTCCCATATCCTGTATGCCCGCGTCGATATGGTCGGCGACGGCAAAGGCGGCTATGCGTTGATGGAAATCGAGCTGATCGAACCCTGGCTGTCGCTGGATCGCACCGCCGATGGCGGCGAGGCGTTTGCCGCAGCCATCGCCAAAGCCTGCGTGCAGTCTGCAGCCAGCAGCGGTTAAGGTGCAGCGCGCCATGCGCCGTACCGAACGACACAGGACCTGTGACCCATGACCCTTTACCCCGCGCTGATCATCCTGTCCGCATTGCAGGCCGCACCCGCCGATGGTGCCACAGCCGCTCCGGCAGCCGTTTCGGCCCCGGCAGACATTGCCGCACCCGCCGCGCCGCAGATCGGCCCGGTGTTCACCGCACCGCTCAACGACGAAGCACGGTTCGACGCCTGCATGGACATGGCCACCGATGATCCGCCCAGCGGCATTGTCGCGGCGAACGAATGGCTGATGGCCGGTGGCGGCTATTTCGCCCGGCATTGCCTGGGCTTTGCCTATTCCAAGGACGGTCGCTGGAAAGCGGCGGCGGATGCCTTCGTCGCCGCCGCGCGCGATGCCGAGCGTGCAACCGACCCGCGCGCCGCCAATCTATGGACCCAGGCAGGCAACGCGGCGCTGGCCTTGGGCGATGCAACCGTGGCGCTGACCTATTTCGATGCCGCAATGGCGCAAGGGGTCAGCGCAGGACTGCTGCTGGGCGAACTGCACCTCGATCGCGCGCGTGCGCTGGTGGTGGCAGGCAAGACCGATGAGGCCGAAGCCGCCTTCGCCGAGGCGCACCGGCTGGTGCCCGAAGATCCGCTCGCATGGCTGCTCTCGGCCACGCTGGCGCGCCGCCTGGGCAAGCTCGAACGCGCGCAGGCCGATATCGACGTCGCAGCCCGGCTGGCCCCGCGCGACCCCGAAGTGGCGCTGGAAGCCGGCAACATCGCGGCGACTGCAGGAAAGTACGACATCGCACGCCGCAACTGGACCCAGGCCATAGACATCCGTCCCGATGGGCCGGTGGCCAAGACCGCGCGCGACCATCTGACGCAACTCGACGAAGCCGAGAGCGCAGACAGCACCGCCAAGCCCTGAACCTGAATTCCGCCTGTGCCCCCTCGCGATGGGGCAGAGTGGTATTTCAGGGTGTGAGCAGCTCGATACCGCCCATATAGGGCACCAGCGCATCGGGCACGCGGACCGAACCGTCGGCCTGCTGGTAGTTCTCGACGATCGCCACCAGCGTCCGCCCGATGGCGAGCGCAGAACCGTTAAGCGTGTGGACGAACTCGGTGCCCTTCTCGCCCTCGGGCCGGTAGCGGGTGTTCATCCGCCGCGCCTGATAGTCACCACAGTTGGAGATGCTGGCAATCTCGCGATAGGCGTTCTGTCCCGGCAGCCAGACCTCCAGATCGAAGGTCTTGGTGCTGGCCTGCCCCATGTCGCCGGCGCACAGCAGCATCTTGCGATAGGGCAAGCCCAGCGCCTGCAAAATCGCCTCGGACGCGGCGCACATGCGGGCGTGCTCCATCTGCGAATGTTCGGGCGCGGCGATGGTGACGAGCTCGACCTTCTCGAACTGGTGCTGGCGGATCAGCCCGCGGGTGTCGCGCCCGGCAGAGCCTGCTTCGGAACGGAAGCATGGGGTGAGCGCGGTCAACCGGATCGGCAGCTCGGCAGCGGTCAGAATCTGCTCGCGCACGCTGTTGGTCAGGCTGACCTCGGAGGTCGAGATCAGCCAGCGGCCATCGGTGGTCTGGAACAGGTCTTCGGCGAACTTGGGCAGTTGCCCGACCCCGAACACCGCCTCGTCGCGCACCAGATAGGGCGTCGCGCATTCGTTGTAGCCGCGCTCCACCTGCGCATCGAGCATGAACTGCCCCAGCGCCCGGTTCATCCGCGCGATGCCCTTGCGCAGGAAGGTGAAGCGCGCGCCAGCGATTTTCGCTGCGGTTTCGAAATCCATCCCCAAGGCCGGGCCGATATCGGCGTGCTCCCTGGGTTCGAAATCGAACTGCGGCAGATCGCCCCAGCGGCTGATCTCGACATTGCCTGCCTCGTCGAGGCCATCGGGTACGTCGTCGGCCGGCAGGTTGGGCAGCAATGCCAGGCGCTCGGCCAACGCGGCATCGGCGGCCTTGGCCTGCTCTTCAAGATCGCCCAGCCGGGTCTTGAGCTCTGCCACCTCGGCCTTGAGCGCGTCGGCCTTTGCCGTATCCTTCTGCGCCATCGCCTGGCCGATCAGCTTGGACGCCTCGTTGCGCCGAGCCTGCGCGGTCTGCGCGCCGTTCAGCGCTTCGCGCCGCGCCGCATCGAGCGCGATGATCTCGGCGGAGACGGGGTCGAGCCCCTTGCGCGCGAGACCGGCGTCAAAGGCTTCGGGATTTTCGCGGATGAATTTTATGTCGTGCATGGCGCAAGCCTATGCCCTGCCCCAGCGGGCAGATGCAATCCGCAATCGGCCCGCAACCGGCACAAAAAAGGGGCGGCCCTGGATATGCCGGGCCGCCCCTTGATGTGGTGATCAGACAGCGGTGACGGTCGCTGCCTATAGATCAGGCCGCATCGCGTTCTTTTGCTGCATCCTTGCGCTTGGCAAAGCGGCGGCGGGCCGCAAGCGCGAAAGCGCCGGCGCCGAACAGCAGGATGGCAGGCGGTGCCGGGACATCGGTGCCGCCGGTCGAGCTGGTGCCGCCGCTGGAGCTGGACGAGCTGCTCGACGAAGACGACGAGCTGGAGCTCGAGCTGGACGAGCCAGTGCTGCCGCTCGACCCGGTTGAACCCGACGATCCGCTGCTGGTGCCGCCGAAGCTGGACGAACTGCCGGTCGACGTCGCACCCGAAGAGGTGCTCGACGAGGACGACGACGAGCTCGATGAACTGCTCGACGAAGACGAGGAACCGCTCGACCCTGACGATCCGCTAGAACCTGAAGAGCCGCTCGAGCCCGAAGAGCCGCTGGAACCCGAAGATCCGCTCGAGCCCGAAGAACCGCCCGGCTTGCCGGGATGCCCCGGCTTGCCTGGGTGCCCGGGCTTGTCGGGATAGCCAGGCTTGCCCGGGTCGCCGCCCGATGACGAAGAGCTGGACGACGACGAGGAGCTCGACGAGGACGAGCTCGACGACGACGAGCTGCTGCTGGAGCTGACGTTGCCCGAAGAGGTGGAGACGTTGCCCGAAGACGTGCTGACGCCGCCGGTGGAGGTGGATACGCCGCCGGTCGAAGTCGAGACGCCGCCGGTCGAAGTCGAGACGCCGCCCGTCGAGGTACTCACACCACCCGTCGAGGTGCTCACACCGCCGGTTGAGGTCGACGTGCTGACGCCACCGGTCGAGGTCGAAATGCCCCCGGTGGAGATGCTGCCGCTGGAGGTGCTGGTCGAACCGGTCGACGAGATGACGACACTGCCGCCGCCACCGCCGCCGCCGAAAAAGCCGCCAAAGAAGCCGCCGCCGAAACCGCCGCCAAAGCCGCCGCTACCGCCGACCATGACCGGGAAGCCGCCACCGCCGCCACCGAAGCCGCCGGTTTCCTGCGGCACAGGCGCAGGATAAGGATAGGGCAGCGGAATGGGCGCGGGCTGCGTGGTGACGGTGACCACCTGGGGTGCCACTCTGGTCGCGACCGGGGCCACGGCCCGGCGCGGACGCTTGATCTGACGTGGGGTTGCCTTGGCGAGCTGGCGACCGCGAATCGGCTTGCTGTTCTTTGCCTGCCGATACTGCTTCACCTGCGCAGGGGGCGTATCTGCCACATGCACTGCTCCACCGCCGATAATCGCTCCGCCGCAGGTGCAGGCGCACAATTTTGCCAAGGCCATCCGTACAGACATTGTGTTTTCTCTCTCAGACCTAAGGAGGCTGATTGCGACCTGCCAGTACAGAAGCTGGGGCCGGGTCAGCGTCCCGATATGCTAGGCAAGCCAGAACAAAGCGTTAATCTCAATGCTGTTAACCCTGATTCGACGACCAGTGCGACTAAAAACTGAGCCTGTCCGGGGGGTCCAACCCCGCCTGTCCCGATTTGGAACCGATTGCAGCAGGTCGATTAACCGCGATGGCCTGCGCCACCCCCAAAAATTCGGCCTGATCGCCGTTGACGCCGCGGCACCCGCCAGCGCTATCGAAGCGGGTCGAAAATCTCCCGGATGGCTCTGCTTTGCAGCTTGTGTGCCCCCTAGGCGCTGGCTATAGGCGCGATCAACATAAGGCCGACAGAGCGTGTCCGACCTTGGGCATCCGCTGCCGGTACCGATATCCACCGGGAGCATGCAATGGCGTCCATCTCGACCGCGATCGACGAGATCGATGTGCTGGCAAAGGCGCGCAAGTCGTTGGAAGGGGACTATTTTCCCTCACCCGACGAAGAATATATGAACGGCCGCCAGCTGGAATATTTCGGCGCGCTGTTGCAGGAATGGAAACGCTCCATCCTGGCCGCATCCAAGGACACGCTGCAGCAGTTGCAGGATGGTCCGATGCGCGAGCCGGACCTCAACGACCGGGCTTCCAGCGAAACCGACTGGGGAATCGAACTGCGCACCCGTGACCGCCAGCGCAAGCTGATCGCCAAGATCGATTCCGCGCTGCGTCGGATCGACGAAGGCGAGTACGGCTATTGCGAGGTTACCGGCGAGCCGATCGGCCTCGGACGGCTGGTTGCCCGCCCCATCGCAACGATGACGGTCGAAGCGCAGGAAGCGCATGAGCGTCGCGAAAAGATATCGCGCGACGACTGATTTTTTGCGGGTTCGGGCCCAAGCTTAACCAATTGGCGACAATCGCTGCGCTATAACATCGGCACCTCCCGACCGTCGCCCAAAGGCGGAGGTCCGGCAGGGAGCACGACCCTTCATGCCAAGCAGCTGGACGCCATATCGATGAACACGCCTGTCAGCCCGAAATCTCTTGAAATGAAAGAGACCCGTGACCGCGACAGCCTGTTCCTGCTGGCGGAACTCACATTCGACGGATCGAGCGAGGTCCACAAGGTCAAGGTCCGCAATCTCTCGCCTGGCGGCATGATGATCGAATCCGACCTGAACGTGGCGCAAGGGCAGACGATCACCGCCACCCTGCGCAACATCGGATCGGTGCGCGGCCAGGTCGCCTGGGCACGGACTTCGCGCTTCGGTGTCGCCTTCGATCGCGAGATCAACCCCAAGCTGGCACGCCAACCGGTGGGCGGCGGTGTCGAACTGCCCCGCTATCTGCGGACCGTCATCGGCACCAAGCCCTCCCATTTTCGCTGAGATTCCCGACGACGGGCGCTGCCCCGTCAGTCGTTCGCCTGAAGCGGCAGTTCGTGGTTCTGCGCGCCCACGCTCTGCGGTGCCAGCCTGAGATTGACCGGGCTGCCGGCGAATGCGATCGGGTGACGCAAGGTGCGGTATTGCCCGATATGCGGTGCGTGCGCATCAATGAAGAAGCCGGTCGCTGCCAGATGCGGATCGCTCGGCACGTCCTCGATCCGGTTGAAACGCATCGCCGGGATGTCCTCGCGGTCGAGCAGTTCGACCCATTCGTCGGTGGTCTTGGTCGCAGCGACCTCCTCGATGATCGCATACAGGTCACCGGTGTGCTTGGTGCGCTCTTCATAGGTTGAAAAGCGCGGATCGCTGAACACTCCGGGCCGCCCGCCGATCTCGAAAAACCGCTCCCACTGACGATCCACATACGGAACGATCGCGATATACCCGTCCTTGGTCGGATAGGGCCGGCGGCGCGGGTTGATCGAGCGGGTATAACCGAATTTCCCGTCCCCGGGGAACGTGTGCCCGTAGAGGTTCTCGACCATGTTGAAGAAGGTGAAGCACTCGAACATCGGCACCGATACGAATTGCCCCTGCCCGGTCCGTTCCTTGTGCACCAAGGCTGCAAGCGTGGCGTTAGCGGCGAACAGCCCGACCGTCTTGTCCGCCACCAGCGAAGGGGTATACGCCGGGTCACCGCCCGAGCGCTTGGCATACAGATCGGCCCAGCCCGATGCCGCCTGGACGAGGTCGTCATACGCCTGGCGCTTGCCGTAAGGCCCATCGGCGCCATAGCCGCAGCAGTGGATGTAGATGATCTTGGGATTGATCTTTTTGACCGCCTCATAGCCAAAACCCATCCGCTCCATCCCGGCCATGCGGACGTTGTGGAAGAAGACATCGGCTTCGCGCAGCAGGGCTTCGATCTGCGCCTTGCCCAGCGCATCTCGCCCGTCGATCGTCACCGCCTTCTTGTTGCGGTTGAGCGCCATGAAGATCGGGCCGAGATCGCCAGTCGGCGAAGCGCCAGCATAGCGCATCATGTCCCCGGTGTGGCTGCCGCCGCGATTTTCGACCTTGATGACGTCGGCGCCCATATCGGCAAGCAGCAGGGTCGCCAGCGGACCCATCACCACGCTCGACATATCCAGCACCCTTATGCCGGCCAACGGCCCGGTGGCTGCTATTTCGTTCGACGTCCAGATCTGTTCAGCCATGCAACGCTCCTGCTTTTGTGTTTTCATCCTCGGCGTTCCCGTGTCGCGATAGCCCGATGCGAGACAGGACGGGTTTGGGTGAGCCTTGCGGTGTGTGGCATTGCCAAACCCGCCATATTTGGGGTATGTTGCGCACGCACGGACAAAGGCTGATCCGGCGCCGGAATGCGGGTCGCACCCTTTCCTGTGAGGATCCTATGATTTTCAGCCTTTTCGAAACTGCCGAACATCGTCGCAAGGACGATGAAGACCTGAAATCACTGCATGAAAGATATGGAACCGAGATCGTCGATGTTCTCGAGGCGCGCGCGGGCGACGACACTTTGAGTGCGCGAGACCGCAGGCACTGGACCCGGTTGCTGCGCAAAGCGCGCCAGCGCTTCGCCGACTGATCGCAAGCGCCGGTGAGCAGCGTGTCTTGCGGAAGGCAGCGCGCGATGACGCGAACGGAGCGCGTCGACGCCCTGCCCTTCGCAACCACCGCTGAATCCATTGCAGCCACCCTGAAGATCCGCTCCCCACGCCGTTAACCGATCGGTTAAACAGCGATGCGGGAGAATCATCCTGCCGTCAATGCACAGTTGGCTGCACGGCGGTGGCGTGCCGTCGATCAGTCTCCAGTGAGGATACGATCGACAAGTTGCTTGACGGTAGGAACAAAGCCGTTGGAATAGAACGGATCGGTCCCGAAATTGTACGCGGCGTGCCCTGCGAACATCAGGTTCTTGTCGACATCCTCGCCATGGGCGATGTTCTGCAGCGCCTTCTGGATGCAGAAGCTGCGCGGGTCGGCGAGATAGCCGGTCGAGAAGTTGTCATGGTCCTTCCACGCGGAAAAGCCGCAATGCGAAAGGCAGCCCATGCAATCGGCCTGGTCCTTGCGGATTTCGGCGCGCTCGTCGGGGGTGCAGAACACCAGGGTGTTGTCGGGGGTCTTGAGCGCGGTGGTGAAGCCTTGCGCATCCCAGCGGCGCGCGCGTTGCAGGTCCTCGGGCGTGACCCAGAAGTTCTTGCCCTTGACCCCGCAATCGAGCTGCGCGGTATGCGTGCCTGCAGTCTCGGTCGAGAACGGGATCTGCCGCTCCGAACGCGCTTCCAGGCTGCGCAGGAACGGGTTGCGCACCGCGCTCGAGTAAAAGCCGGTGGGGCTGAACTTGTGCAGCAGCACGTCGCCGGGCTTGATCTTGGTCAGCTCGTCCTTCCACCCTTGCGGGATCGGGCTTTCCTGCGTCAGCAGCGGACGCGTGCCGAACTGGAACGAGATCGCGCCGAGTTCGGGATTGTCGATCCAGTTCTCCCAGTCGCGCAGATACCACACGCCGCCGGCCATCACGATCTGGACGTCTTCGGACACGCCCTCGGCGCGCATCGTCTCGCGCAGTGCGGCGACACGGGGATACGGGTCCTGCGGAACGCGCGGATCTTCGGCGTTGGACAGGCCATTGTGCCCGCCCGCCAGCCAGGGGTCTTCATAGACCACCGCGGCCATCAGATCGGCATATTTGTGATAGGCACGCTTCCACAAGGCGCGGAAGGCGCGGGCCGAACTGACGATCGGCAGATAGCTGACATTGTACTGCGCCGCGATCTCGGACAGCTTGTAGGGCATGCCCGCGCCGCAGGTGACGCCGGCCACCATGCCGCGTGTCTGCTCGAGGATGCCGTGCAGGATCGGCTGCGCGCCGCCCATTTCCCACAGCACGTTGATGTTGATCGCGCCGTTGCCGCCCGCGATCTCATAGGCGCGGCGGACCTGCTCGACGCCTCCGGCGATGGCATAGCGGATCAGTTCCTCATGGCGCTCGCCACGGGTGCGGCCATGATAGACCTGGGGGATGACGTTGCCGTCTTCGTCGTAGCTGTCCGCATTCACTGCCGATACGGTGCCGATGCCGCCGGCAGCCGCCCATGCACCGGAGCTGGCGTGGTTGGTGGCCGAAACACCCTTGCCGCCTTCGATCAGCGGCCAGACTTCGCGTCCACCATAGACAATCGGCTTCAAACCCTTGAACACGTATAAGCTCCCACATTTGCCCAGCCGTATAAGCATGCTGCGCAACAATTGCCCAATAAAAACGCTGCGCCGGCAGCGGCGTTGCCTGACCGGCGAGTCAGGACTGATCGCATCCCTTGATCTTCTCGGGCGCCAGCATCGGCCCAACCGCCTCGAACCGCGCGAAATACCCTGCAATATCCGGTTTCTCGATGAACTCGGCCAACTTGTACCCCACCGCCTCGAACTCGCAGAACAAAAGCTTGGGCGGTATTCCATGCCGGTTGGTCGGTCGGTCGACATCGACCACGATGACCTGCCCGCCCTGCTTGAGCGCCCGGCGCAAGCGCCAGATAAAGGCATAAGGCTCGGTCACCTCATGGTACATGTGCACCATGAAGATGCGGTCGAAGCTCGCCTCGGGCAGCCGCGGATCGTCGATGTCGCCAGGCTTGATCGAGACGTTGTCAAGCCGGTCGCGCTCGACTCGGGTGCCCAGCCGCTTGAGCGCGCCATCGTCGATGTCCTGCGCCAGCACCCGGCCCTGCTCGCCGACCCGGTCGGCCAGCCGGACGGTGTAGTAACCGTTGCCTGCACCAATATCGGCCACGGTCATGCCCGGCTCTATCCCGGCAAGGTCCATCACCGTGTTCGCCTCGTTGCGGTCGTCGCGGGCTTCCTCGTTGGAAAACTCGTTGCTGACCACGCCTGCGACCGGCCGGTCTGCACGGGGGAACGCGCGCGCGGTTTCGGGCCGGTCGGCCTGATCACCCGATGTCGGCTGGCATGCCGCAAGCCATGCCGTCGCCAATAGCAGCCCTGCCCACCGACCAAAACGGTCAGTCGACATCTTCGACATCCACCTTTTCACCGGTAACCTTTTGCGACAGCGCCGCAGCCATGAACGGGTCGAGCGCGCCATCGAGCACATCACCGGGAGCCGTCGAGGTCACGCCGGTGCGCAGGTCCTTCACCAGCTGGTACGGCTGGAGGACGTACGAGCGAATCTGATGGCCCCAGCCGATCTCGGTCTTGGCGGCATATTCGCCCGAGGCCTCGGCTTCGCGTTTCTGCAGCTCGGCCTCATAAAGCCGGGCCTTGAGCATGTTCATCGCGGTCGCACGGTTCTTGTGCTGCGAACGGTCGTTCTGGCTGGCGGCGATGATGCCGGTGGGAATATGCGTGATGCGCACCGCCGAATCGGTGGTGTTGACGTGCTGGCCGCCCGCGCCCGAGGCGCGATAGGTATCGATCTTGAGATCGCTTTCCTTGACCTCGATCTCGATATTGTCATCGATCACCGGATAGACCCAGACGCTCGAGAAGCTGGTGTGGCGCCGGGCCGAGCTGTCATAGGGCGAAATCCGCACCAGACGGTGCACGCCGCTTTCGGTCTTGGCAAAGCCATAGGCGTTCTCGCCCTTGATCAGCAACGTGGCGGACTTGATCCCCGCCTGTTCGCCGGCGTGATAATCGACCAGCTCGACCTTGTAGCCGCGCCGTTCCGCCCAGCGCGAATACATCCGCTGCAGCATTTCGGCCCAGTCCTGGCTCTCGGTGCCGCCTGCGCCGGCATGGACTTCCAGATAGGTATCATAGCTGTCCGCCTCGCCCGCGAGCAGCGCCTGCACCTTGTCGCGCTCGGCGCGTTCGGCCAGTGCCTTGAGGCTGGCGAGCCCTTCTGCGATGGTCGCATCGTCGCCCTCAGACTCGCCCAGTTCGACGAATTCGATCGCATCGGCCATTTCCGCGCCGATCTCATCGACCGTGCCGATCGCCTGCTCCAGCCTGCGCCGCTCGCGCATCACCTCTTCGGCGGCCTTGGGGTCGTTCCACAGGGTCGGATCCTCGACGCGCGCGTTCAGTTCGTCGAGACGGCGAAGCGCGCGTTCCCAATCGAGAAACTTTCGGACCAGCGCCAGCGCGGCGTTGATGGTGTCAATATGGGCCTGCCCTTCGGCACGCATGGGGCTACTCCTGATGTATTTGGTCCCGCGCTCTAGCTGAAAGCCGGGCAATCGCAAAGCCCTGCGCGGTATGCGTGATTGATCTTGGCCGCCGAGCGCCTAGATTGGTGGCATGCACGGCACACCCGGCCCGGTAACGATCGATCTGACGATGCTGATGCGCGCCTATGCGATCGGTATCTTCCCGATGGCCGACGCGCGCGACGATGTCGACGTGTTCTGGGTGGAGCCAGAAATGCGCGCGATCCTGCCGCTCGATACCTTCCATCTTTCCAAGTCGCTCAAGAAGGTGATCCGCTCCGACCGCTTCACCGTCACCTGCAACCGCGCGTTCGGGCAGGTTATCGCGATGTGCGCACAATCCGCACAAGGCCGCGAGCAGACCTGGATCAACCGCACCATCGAGGCGAGCTTCATCGCGCTCAACAAGCAGGGCCGCGCGCACAGTATCGAGTGCTGGCAGGGCGATGCGCTGGTCGGCGGGCTGTACGGGGTCGAGATCGGCCGCGCGTTCTGCGGCGAAAGCATGTTCAGCCGGGCAACCGATGCCAGCAAGGTCGCGCTCGCCTGGCTGGTGGCAGCGATGCGCCGGGGCGGCATGAGCCTGCTCGACTGCCAGTTCATCACCCCGCATCTGGCATCCTTGGGCGCGATCGAAATCCCGCAGGCGGAATACATGAAGCTGCTGAACGCGGCGATCAGCGATTCGCCGTTTGCTCCGCCGCGTATCCCTCGCCCGCATCCGGTGACGGTCGATAGTTACTCGGTATCGGTCGATGGGGTGGCCGGGCCGGGCTCGGGCTCGGGGCTGGTTGCCGGATTTTCAGCGTTGGCAGGCGGCGATGCCGCAGGCCGGGGGCCGGGTGCGGCTCCCTCTGCCACCGGCGCATCCTCGCCGGGATATTCCATCGCGCAGTTCTTGACCCAGACATCGTAAATCGGGTGCTCGACCACGTTGAGCGACGGCGATTCCTTGAACACCCAGCCCGAGAACACCCGCTTCCAGACCGGATCCGACGAACGCGTCTCGCGATGCTGGACCAGCAACTGCACGAACGCTCCGGTTTCGGGCACCGGTTCCCAAGGCGCGGTGCGTTCGCAGGCCGACAGACGGACGATCGCGTCACCGATGCGCCGCGATTCGCCGGGCTTCATCTCGAGATCGCGAATCTCGCCGTTGCGTTTGTTGAGGAAGGCGATGGTGGCGACGCGCTCAGCCATCGGCGTCGCATCACTTGCATCGGGCGCCGCAGCGGCGGTGGCCGGTGCGCGGGTGGCTGGCTGCGCCTCGGTCTCAGGTTCGCTACCCTGCCCCAGGCGATCGCCGAACTGTGTCCAGGCATAAACCCCTGCCCCGATGAGCGCGGCGACCAGAATGACGATGGCGATGATTCGCCCGCGCGTCACGCCTCGGGAGTCCACGCTTCATAATCGCCGGTCGCCGCAGCCCGCACGCCGCCGCGATCGAGCGACCCTGCAGGGCGATAGGCGCCAATCGTTCCGGTCTGGTTGGGGACATAGTCCTTTTCCCAGATGCGCGGCGGCGGAAGGTGGCTTTCGGGAATCGCATCATAGCTGTTGTGCAACCAGCCGTGCCATTCGGACGGGACCCGGCTTGCATCGTTGGCGCCTTTGTAAAGCACCCAGCGGCGTTCCTTCCGCCCCTTTTTCGGCTTGGAGCGGAAATAGGTGTTGCCCTGATGATCCTCGCCGACCTTCTCGCCATTGAGCGAGCTGAACAAAAGCGTGCCGACGGTCGCGCCGTCCCACCAGGTGAAGATTTTTCCCAGAAGTCCCATGGCTGCCCGCTTAATGCGTGGGAACCGAAAGGGGAAGATGGTTTTGCACCCACCCTGCCCGCTTTATCGCGCTGTGCGGCGCCGAGCTGAAGATTCTCGTCGGCCAGACAAAGGTGAAGCGGGACAGCCAGGCCATCCCGCTTCGATCCACAGTTGCGACCCTGGGGACAACAATGTGGGGCAGGTCGAGCCCCAGCATTCAATTCAGCCAGCCAGCGCCATCTGCTTGTCGCTGACCAGGCGATGCATCGCCTTTTGCAGCTTTTCAAACGCGCGCACCTCGATCTGACGAACGCGTTCGCGGCTGACGTTATAGACCTGGCTCAGCTCCTCGAGCGTCTTGGGGTCATCGACCAGCCGCCGCTCGTTCAAGATGTGACGCTCGCGGTCGTTCAACGCCTGCAGCGCTTCGCCCAGCATGTCATGCCGCATCGAGGCTTCCTGCGCATCGGCAACGGCTGCATCCTGCAGCGGCCTGTCGTCAGTCAGCCAGTCCATCCACTGGCCGTCGCCATCCTCGCGCATCGAGACGTTGAGCGACGCATCGCCGCCCATCGCCATGCGGCGGTTCATGTTGACGACTTCGGTCTCGGACACGCCCAGCTTGGTCGCGATCGTCGTCACGTCATCGGGGTGAAGATCGCCGTCCTCGAATGCGCGCAGGTTGTTCTTCATCCGGCGCAGGTTGAAGAACAGCTTCTTCTGGGCAGCGGTGGTGCCCATCTTGACGAGGCTCCAGCTGCGCAGAATGTATTCCTGGATCGACGCCTTGATCCACCACATCGCATAGGTCGCGAGGCGGAAGCCGCGATCGGGCTCGAATTTCTTCACACCCTGCATCAGGCCGATATTGCCTTCGGAGATCAGCTCGCTGACTGGCAGCCCATAACCGCGATAGCCCATCGCAATCTTGGCGACGAGGCGCAGGTGCGAGGTGACAAGCTGCGCTGCAGCTTCAGAATCCTGATGCTCCTGATAGCGCTTGGCGAGCATATATTCCTGCTCGGGCTTGAGCAGCGGATATTTGCGGATTTCGGTGAGATAACGGTTTAGGCTGGCCTCCCCACCAAGTGCGGGGATGGTTGCCGGGACACTTCTGGTCGCACTCATGTTTACCCTTTCTGCCGATCCGATTCGCGGGCCTCGAAGGAGCGCCCATCATGTGGATCGCATTTCGACTTGCAACTTAAACACGCATTATAGTCAAAAGTTCCGCCATATCGGCCGGAATCGGACTAAAAAAGTCGCATTCAAATCCAGTCACCGGATGTATAAACCCGAGGCGCTGCGCGTGCAATGCCTGACGACCGAAATCCGCGGCTTTGAGCAGGTTTCGCAGCGCTTTGGGCGGCTTGGAATACAGCGGATCGCCAAGCAGCGCGTGACCGATGCTGGCCATGTGAACGCGCACCTGATGCGTCCGCCCGGTCTCCAGCCGACACTCGACCCGGGTCGCCCCGACCAGCCGCTCTTCGGTGGTGTAATGGGTGACGGCGTGTTTGCCGCGCCCTTCGCCCACCAGCGCCATCTTCTTGCGGTCATGGTCGCTGCGGCCGATATTGCCACGGACCATGCCATCGGCCGGGAGGGGCCGCCCCTGCACGATCGCGACATAACGCCGATTGATCGTGTGCGCGGCGAATTGCGCCGCCAGCCCGAGATGCGCGGCATCGGTCTTGGCGACCACCAGCAGCCCCGAGGTATCCTTGTCGATGCGGTGGACGATACCGGGCCGGGCGACGCCGCCTATTCCCGACAATTGCCCCGCACAATGGTGCAGCAGCGCATTGACCAGAGTGCCATCGGCGTGGCCGGCCGCCGGATGCACGACAAGGCCCGCCGGCTTGTCGATCACCAGCAGATGCGGGTCTTCATGCACTACGACCAGCGCGATGTCCTGCGCCTGGGCATCGAGCGGCAGTGCATCGGGAACGGCAATCGCGTACCGCGCGCCAGCGGCCAGCTTCACCGACGGGCGGGTGACCGGCTTGCCATCGACCGTCACCGCGCCTTGCAGGATCAGCGCCTTGATCCGTTCACGCGACAGGTCGGGCTCGGCCAGAGCAAGCCCTGCATCCAGCCGCTGGCCCTCGGCGCTGGCGGGGATCGTGCCGGTACGGGGTTCGCTCGCAGGCATGTTGGATCGCGGGGCGTTCATGGCTATGCTGTGGCCCATGCAGATCAGGCTTTCAAGCGCGCTCCATGCCCAGTTGCTTGCACAGGCGCAGGCATCGCACCCCGATGAATGCTGCGGCCTGTTGTTCGGAGACGACCAGCGCGTTCGCCGGATCCAGCCTGCCGCCAATGTCGCGGATGATCCGTCCTGCACGTTCGAGATCGATCCATCCGCGTTGATCGCAGCCGAGCGTGCGATGCGCCAGGGCGGCGAGCGGCTTATCGGCCATTATCATTCGCACCCCAATGGCCGCGCCGAGCCTTCTGCCCGCGATGCCGCCAGCGCCGCATCCGATGGGCGCCTGTGGCTGGTAATCGCCGCAGGGCGCATCACTGCCTGGCGGGCAATCGACAGCGGCGCCATATGCGGCGCGTTCGACCCGGTAGAGCTGATGCTGGCGGATTGAGCGGATCGAGCGGATTGAGCGCATTGATCTGCGGCAGTGGATGGCGTAGGCGCAGCACCCTGCCGCATTAAGGCTTGAACCTGTGCGACATTTTCGCCACATCGGCTGGGCACGACCAGCCGGTCGATGCGCGCTTCTCCTCGTTTCACGCCCGAAGGCCAGCCCCCGCTTATGCCCAGCCATGCAGATCTGTCTGAAACCGAACTTGCCAGCCTGCTGTGCTCACGGCTTTGCCATGATCTGCTGAGCCCGATCGGTGCGATGAACAACGGGCTCGAACTGCTCGCCGATGAAACCGATCCTGAAATGCGTGCGCGGTGCATCGAACTGCTGACCGACAGCGCGCGCGCTTCGGCCAACAAGCTCAAGTTTTTCCGCCTTGCGTTCGGCGCGGCCGGCGGGTTCGGCGACAAGGTCGATGTCAACGAGCCACGCCAGCTGATCGAGGGCCTGGTGGCGGACAAGCCACGGGTGGAGCTGCAATGGCATGTCCCCTCCAACCTGCTCGCCAAGCCTGCGGTCAAGGTGCTGCTCAACCTTGCGCTGATCGGCCTTGATGGGCTGGTACGCGGCGGCCAGCTGATCATCGCGGCGGAAGAAAATGGTGGCACCTGCGAAATCGCGGTCAACGCCACCGGACCCAAGGTCGTCATCGACGAGGCAGTCGCAGGCGCGCTGTCGGGCAGCACGCTGGGCACGCCGATGAGCCCGCGCACAGCACCGGCCTATATGATCCTGCAGATCGCCCGGCGCAGCGGCGGCGATATTCAGCTTGCCGCCACGCCCGAGTCTCTGGTCATCGGCGCCATGCTGCGGGTCTGAAACCCGAACCCCTTCCTGCCCGCCGCAACCTGATCTTAACCATATCCGGCGCACACCGTAACCCAAGCGCTCGCGGACGGTGGATATGGACGACCTGATACAGGAATTTATCGCTGAAACCCGTGAAACGCTCGACGCGCTGGCGAGCGAACTTGTGCTGTGGGAGCAGAACCCGCACGACAGTGCGCGGCTCGACAGCATCTTCCGCTTCGTCCACACGGTCAAGGGCAGCTGCGGTTTCCTCAATCTTCCCCGCTTCGAGCGGCTGAGCCATGCAGCCGAAGACGTGCTCGCGCAGGTCCGCGACGGCAAGCGCGAGGCTTCGGCGCCGCTGGTCGATGCGGTGCTCGGGATCATCGATCGCATCGGCGAGCTGATCATCGTGATGGAGTCGGGCGAGGCCCTGCCCGACGGGTCGGATTCCGATCTTATCGCCGCGCTGGACCGTCAGCCCGTGGCCGCCGGGTCGGTGGCGACGGAACCTACAATCCCTGCCAACGACACCGGCTCTGCTGCGCGCAGACATGCCGCCATCCGGTCGATCCGCGTGCCGCTCGACCTGATCGACCACCTGATGAACGGCGTGTCGGACATGGTGCTGGCGCGCAACGAGGTGGCCCGCTGCCTGCGCGACGACCAGAACGGCCCGGTGCTCGAAAATGCGTTCGACCGGCTTTCAGCCTGCATCGCCGACATGCGCGATGCCATCGGCCAGACCAGGATGCAGCGTATCGAGCGCATCTTCTCGCCGCTGCCACGGCTGGTGCGCGATCTGTGCGCCGACCTCGGCAAGCAGGTGGACCTGCGCACCTCGGGCAGCGACGTCGAATTGGACCGCGAGATGATCGAGATGATCCGCGATCCGCTGACGCACATCATCCGCAACTCGATCGATCACGGCATCGAATCGCCTGTCGCGCGCAGCCTGGCGGGCAAGCCTGCCGCCGGCCGCCTGAGCATTTCGGCACGGCAATCGGGCAACCAGATCCTGATCGAGATCGCCGATGACGGCCGCGGCATCGATATCGACAAGCTGGTCGCGCGCGCCCAGGCCGCCAAGGTGCGCAGCGCGTCCGAGATCCACGGACTGAGCGAGCGCGCCCGGCTGGAATTGATTTTCGCACCCGGCCTGTCCACCGCCGATCAGGTCACGGCAATCTCGGGTCGCGGCGTCGGCATGGACGTCGTTCGCTCCAACATCGAACGGATCGGCGGCGCGATCGACCTGGAGAACCATCCCGGCAAGGGCTTGCGGGTCATCCTGCGCGTGCCGCTGACGCTCACCATCATCCCGTGCCTGACCGTGCGCGCCGGGGGCCAGGACTTCGCAATGCCGCGCTCTGCCATCCGCGAAATCCTGTTCGACAACAACGATCAGGTGCGCATCCAGCAGGTGGGCGGTCGCGACCTTGCCTATATCCGCGGGGAATGCCTGCCGCATGTCGCGCTCGAGACGTTGCTCGGGCTCGATTTCGCCGCCAATCCCGCCGCACGCCATCGCACGATCATCACCCTCAACGCCTCGTCCGAACTGCGCTACGCGCTCGCGGTGGAGGCGGTGATCGATCACGAGGAACTGGTCGTGCGTCCTGGCGCGCCGGTGATCATGGCCGATGGGCTTTATGCGGGCACCACCCTGCCGGACAATGGTCGCCCGATGCTGCTGCTCGATCCGCTGGGATTGGCCAACCGCGCCCAACTGAACGAATTCGCCCGTAGCGATGACAGCCAGCACGGGCAAACGCCCGACGCAGCCGAGATCGATGGTGGTTCTGCGCTGCTGTTCCGCGAGGCAGCAGGCATGCTGCGGCTGATGACGCTGGCGGCGGTCGAACGCGTCGAGGATGTCGATGCGGCTCGGCTGGCGCTGGCAGGGGGCCAGGTCCGGCTGAGCATCGACGGCGAAAGTCGCCCGGTCTTCGGGCTCGACCAACCGCCGCAATCGGGCCACGCCAAGCTTCTGCACCTGAGCGACGGCAAACGACACGTGCTGTATGCGGTCGACGACGTGATCGACATCGTCCGGCTGCCCGCCACGGTCGAACCGGCAAGCGAGCCTGGCCTGGTCGGCGGAATCGCGCTGCTGGGCGACGAGCAGATCGAGGTGATCGATCCGCACTGGGTGTTCAGCCACCTGGTTGGCCCGGTGCGCGCGTCCGACCGGCCTGCCTGCTATCTGATCGGCACCGACGATCCGTGGACACGCAACATTCTCGCGCCCTTGGTATCGGCAGCAGGCTATCGCCCGGTGTTCGGAGTATCGGATGGCGATTGCTCCGACGCGGCGGTCAGCATCGTCATCGGCGACGAAGCGCCGACGGGGCTGGGGCTGCATGGCAACGTCATCCGTCTGCGCGATACGCTGCCGGCAGGGCCACACGATGCCGACACCATTTATCGCTATGACCGGGCAGCTTTGCTTGGCCGCCTGATCAACGGACGGACGGGAGCAACCGGCACATGAAAGAGCTCTACCTGATCGCGGTGATCGCGGGCGAGAAAGTGGCGATCCCCGCAGAACAGATCGACAGCGTCGTCAATGTCCGCGAGTCCGTTCCCGTACCGTCGTCCGCGCCGTTCATCGCCGGACTGTTCGCACTGCGCAGCCGGGTGCTGACGCTGATCGACTGCCAGTATTTCGTCAGCGGAGAGCCAGCCGACCTGACCCCGGGCCAACCGGCGATCGTCGTCAACATCGGCGGCTGCCATTACGGGCTGCTGGTCGATTCGGTCATCGACGTCGTGCAGGCGGCCAACCCCCCTGTGCCGCTGCCTGTCCAGCTGCCTGCAGGATGGCGCGATATCGGCCGCGCGCTGCTCGACATCGATAGCGCGACCTATCTGCTGATCGATCCCGATTACATGGTCAACCCCGCGCTGCGCCGCGCAGCCTGACGTCGCGCTTTGCGGTGAACCGCGCGTGCCCTGCGCGCCGTGTTAACATGCTGATTACTTATCGTCCCTAATGTCGGCATCTGGCAAGTTTGCCAACGGGAGGGCGCTTCATGAAAACCTGTCTGGTTGTTGACGATAGCAAGGTGATCCGGAAGGTCGCTCGGCATATTCTGGAAACGCTGAATTTCGCGGTTTCCGAAGCCGCCGATGGCAGCCAGGCGCTCGACCATTGCAGCCAGACAATGCCCGACGTCGTCCTGCTCGACTGGAACATGCCCGTGATGAGCGGAATGGAATTTCTCTGCGCCCTGCGCAAGGTCGAAGGCGGCGCAAGCCCCAAGGTCGTGTTCTGCACCACCGAAAACGGCCGCGGCCATATCCAGGCAGCGATCGACGCCGGAGCCGACGAATATGTGATGAAGCCCTTCGACCGCGAAACGCTGCACAGCAAGCTCCAGATCGTCGGCTGCGCCTGATAGCAGGCGGGGGGCACAACCGGATGGTCGTTCTCGAACCCAGCGCAACCGCGCGGCGTGCCCTTCCCCGCGCGCAGGGTGCGGGGCATGTCAGCCAGGTGCTGATCGTCGACGACAGCCTGGTCATGCGCTCGGTCATCCAGCGGGCTATCGATTCCGCGCCGGGCTTTACGGTGTGCGCAAGCCTGCCATCGGCGCAGGCTGCGCTCGAGTTCCTTTCGTCCCATCCTGCCGACATCATCCTGCTCGACATCGAGATGCCTCGCCGCTCGGGGCTGGATGCGCTTCCCGATCTGGTCGCGGCGAGCAACCATGCGCGCATTCTGGTGCTGTCCTCGCAGTGCCGCGAGGGCGCTCCGGCCTCGCTCAAGGCCTTGGCGCTGGGCGCCAGCGACACCCTGTCCAAGCCCGACCAGCAGTTCTACCCGCGCAGCTTCACCACCAAGCTGCTCGAGAAGCTGCAATTGCTGGGCGATGCGGCGCGGATCTCGCGTCAGGCGATGCCGCCGGTGGTCGCCCGCCCGGTGGCCACCCACAGCACGCTCGAATGCATCGCCATCGGCTCGTCGACCGGTGGCATCAGCGCGATCCACGAGTTGCTGGGCCAGCTTGACCCGCACATCGACGCGCCGATTCTCATCACCCAGCACCTCCCGCCCGATTTCATCCCGTTCCTCGTCCGCCACATCGGCGATCTGGATCTGCGGCCCGTGCACCAGGCAACCGACGGCGCAGTGCTGCAGCGCGGGCACATCTATTGCGCTCCCGGCGATGCGCATCTCGGGCTCCAGAGCAAAGGCGGGACCACGCGCATAAAGCTGCTCAACGACTGGCCGGGCACCGCCTACAAGCCATCGATCGATCCGATGTTCACGGCGGTCGCGCGCTGCTTTGGCGAGCGCGGCGCTGGCGTTATGCTCAGCGGCATGGGGGCTGACGGGCTGGCGGGCGCGGAGCTGCTCGCTGCCGAAGGCGCGCCGATCTATGTCCAGGATGCGCAGTCCAGCACCGTATGGGGCATGCCCGGAGCGGTTGCCCGCGCAGGCCTTGCCAGCGTCATCCTTCCCCCTGCCGGTATCGCCCGGTTCATCGCCGATTGCTGGCTGGAGCCGAAATGATCCACTCCCCACCTGCTGCCAGCGCGACGCGCATTCTCGCCGGGCTGCTCGAATCGCGCACCGGTCAGCAGATTGCGCCCAGCCGCTACTGGCGTATCCAGAGCGCTCTCGCGCCGATCCTGAAAGCGCAAGGCATCCCCGATCTGGACGCGTTGGTCGCGGTGCTTTCCGATCCGGACAACGAGCAGCTGCTGCAGGCCTCGCTCGATGCGATGCTCAACAACGAAAGCTTCTTCTTCCGCGACACCGCGATTTTTGCCGCATTGCGCTCCGAGGCATTCCCCGCGCTGCGCGAGCGGCGCGCCCATCGCAAGACGCTGCGCATCTGGAGCGCGGGCACCTCCACCGGCCAGGAGGCATATTCGGTCGCGATGCTGGTCGATTCCGAGCGTGACAAATGGACCGACTGGAAGATCGAGATCATCGGCACCGACATTTCTCCCTCGGTCATCGCACGCGCCAGGACGGGCCGATACAGCCAGTTCGAGATTCAGCGCGGGCTTTCGGTCGATTACATGCTGCGCTACTTCGCGCAGGACGGGGAGGACTGGGTCATCGATCCGCGGCTGCAGGCGATGGTGCGGTTCCAGGAAGACAACCTGCTCAAGCCACGCGCCGAGCTCGGCCGCTTCGACATCATCCTGTGCCGCAATGTGCTGATGTATTTCGCGCCCGAAACCCGGCATATCGCCTATTCCAAGCTGGAACGATCGCTGGAAAATGACGGCATGCTGATGCTGGGCGCGGCGGAAACGGTGCTGGGCCAGACCGAACTTTTCTCCGCAACGCGCGAGATGCGCGGTCTCTACTCGAAGGCATCGGGCGGCCTTTCGGGCCAGTCGATCATTCCGCCCCCCCTGCGCTGATTTTTTTGGCAGCCAGTGTTCGCAACTGCAGCATAAAAGCTGTTCTGGTCCGGCATTTGCCCTATGCCACGCCACATGACGCACGATTCGCCCGCGCCTGACCTGCCCGAACGCGACTTTGGCCGCGTAGACTGGGCTGTCGCCGTCATGATGATGCTGCTTTGGGGCTTCAATATCATCGCGATGAAATCGGCCGTGGACAGCGCCGGCGCGCTGCCGGCGGCGTTTCTGCGTCAGGCGATCGTGGCGGTGGTGTGCCTGCCGTTTCTGCGGATCGTTCCGGGCCGAATGCGGTTGATGGCGGTGCTCGGGGTTTTGAGCGGCGGCCTGTTCTACGTGTTGATCGGCCTTTCGCTCAAGGTCAGCACCAACGTCAGCGCGCTGGCCATCGCCGGGCAATTGGGTGTGCCCTTCTCGCTGATCCTCGCGGTGATTTTCCTCAAGGAAAAGATCGGTGTTCCCCGCCTGATCGGCATCATCCTCGCTTTGTTCGGCGTCGTCCTGCTGGTGTTCGATCCCAAGGTTGCCGGCGAATTGCCCGCCATCGCGATATCGGCCTGCGCATCGCTGATCTGGGCGATCGCCACGCTGATCCAGCGCAATCTGGGCGGGATCGGCGTGCTCAACATCAGCGCCTGGATGGGATTGTTCGGCTCGCTTGTCATCCTGCCCTTCGCGTTGCTGCTCGAGCCCCGCGGCATCGCGCTGCTGCCGTATCTCAGCCTGGAAACCTATGCCTGGACCGCCTACGCCGCCATCGGCTCGAGCATCGGCGCGCAAGGTGCGATGGTGTGGCTGCTGCAGCGGCACAGCGTCTCCACCGTCAGCCCGCTGACCATTCCCACGCCGGTGATCTCGGTCGCGTTCGCCACCTGGTGGTTCGGGACGCCGCTGACCCCGCTGATGATTGCAGGTGGATTGATCGCATTGCTTGGCGTCTCTATCGTGGCGATCCGCAACGCCCAGCGTTCGCGGATGCTGGCCGAGGCTCGGCTGATGAAGGAGGGCACCAGATCTTGATCGACACCCCGTCGCCGAATTACGACGAACGCATGGCTCCGATCAGCATGCTGGTATTGCACTATACCGGAATGCAGGATGCGCCGTCGGCGATCGACTGGCTCGCCAACCCGGCGTCGAAAGTGTCCGCGCATTATGTCGTGACCGAAGATGGCCAGATCATCCGCATGGTCGACGAGGCCAACCGCGCCTGGCACGCGGGCCGCGCGCACTGGCGCGGCATCAAGGACGTCAACAGCGCCAGCATCGGTATCGAGATCGTCAATCCGGGGCATGAATTCGGCTACCGCCCGTTCCCCGAAGAGCAGATGTCGGCGCTGATCCCGCTGGTGGCGGACATCGTCGACCGGCACCGCATCCCGCGCGCCAATGTGGTGGGGCACAGCGATGTCGCGCCCGAGCGCAAGCAGGACCCGGGCGAACTGTTCGATTGGCAGAGGCTGGCGCGGGTGCGGCTGGCGCTGCCGATTCCCGATGGCCGTCTGGTCGATCCGTACTGGAGCGATGGCGCATTCCTGCTCGCGCTCGAGCGCTTCGGCTATGACATTGCCGACGGGCGCGCGGCGACCACGGCATTCCAGCGACGCTGGCGCCCTGGCACGATCACCGGCGAAGTCGACGGCGAATGCCGCGCGATCCTGTTCTCGCTGCTGCTCGACCGCGATGCGGGCCGTTACCGCTGATTGCGCTCTGCGCAAATCGCCGCTAGGGCCGCTGCTGCCAGAGGGTCGGGCAGCCGCGGGTTACGCAAGTGACGCGAGGAAAGTCCGGGCTCCACGAAACAAGGATGCCGGGTAACGCCCGGCGGGGGCGACCCCAGGGACAGTGCAACAGAAAGCAGGTTGCCAAAGGCTTCGGCCAGGTAACATTGAAAGGGTGCGGTAAGAGCGCACCGCGCGGCCAGCAATGGTTCGCGGCACGGTAAACCCCATCCGGAGCAAGACCGAATAGGGGCGGATTTGGCGATACGGTTTCTGCTTGCAGAGGCGCGTCCCAGGGGTGTTTCGGCCCCTTGCCGCCCGGGTTGGTTGCTTGAGCGGTGCAGCAATGCCCCGCCTAGAGGAATGGCTGCCCATGACCGGCAACGGTCAGGACAGAACCCGGCTTACAGACCCTCTGGCAAATTTTGTTTCGAAGCTGGGAGCGCTCAAAGCGCGGCAAGCACCAGACGCGCCGGGATGCCGTTCTCACCGTTCAGAATATCGGACTGGCACTGGGCAAAATCCTGTGCGGATCCGCCGAAATAGGCCTGCGAACCCAGCGCAAACGCCGCCATCATTGCGATCGACAGCATAGCGGAGAACATCAACTGGCGGCTCATGCGGTACATCCCTGAAACATCTTGATTCGCAATCTATGTTGCAGATGCGAGATGGATAGCCGCGCAATCCTTTCAAGACCCTTAGCGTTCGACAAACGACATTTCAGGGCGATGAAGCGATCACCGCGCGCCAGCAGACGAATGAGCGAATAACCGCAGCAGGCTCTAGCCGAGCGGGCGCGCGGTTGTTACTTGGGTCCACAATGGCAGGCAAACGATCATCCGACTGGGGTTTCCCGCGCTGGCGTGGCTATGGGTCGTCGCGCGAGGCGCAGACGGTGCGGATGTGCGACCGGCACGGGTGCGACGAGGCGGGCAAATGCCCCGCGCCCAAGTCTCCCAACAGCCCGGACCGCTGGTATTTCTGCGAAAAGCATGCCGCCGAGTACAATCAGGGCTGGGATTATTTCGAGGGCCTCGACAAGGAAGAGGCCGCCGCGCGCGCCGCCGAGGAAAAGCGCGATACATCGGGCTATCGCGAATCGGTATTCAACGAATGGGCAGGTTCGGGCGACGGCAGTAGGACGCGCGACGAGATGCGCGCGCTCGACGTGCTCGAATGCAATGCGCACAGCGAGTTCGACGAGATCAAGAAGGCCTATCGCCGGCTTGCCAAGGCCAATCATCCCGATACCAACCAGAACGACAAGGACGCCGCGGTGCGCTTTCAGGCGATCCAGGCGGCCTATGCAGTGCTGCGCAGCGCCGAGGAAAGAAAGGTCTGGAAGGGCGTGTAATCGCCACCACCCGACCCTATCTGACCAGAATGAAAACAGAAATCCGCGCCAACTGGTCGCATGCCATTCTCGTGTGCAAGAAGTGCCAAAAGCGCGCCAAGGCCAGTTTCGGTCCCGAGGGCGATCCCTCGCTCGCCAAGGCGCTCAAGCGCCGTCTGCCCGGTGGCAAGGGCCGCAAGGCGCGGCTGGGTGTGATCGAGGTACCCTGCCTCGACATATGCCCGAAAAAAGCCGTGGTCCTGATCGACACCCGCCATCCCGACAGCTGGCGCATCGTGCGCCAGGATGCCGACCTCGATCGATTGGCTGAAGAGCTGACGTCGGGCTGATGCTCGCAAAAAAGGCCGCTCCTGTTGCCAGGAGCGACCTTCATGCGTGTGGGTGCGGCTAAAGCTTAGCGGCAGCTGACCCGGCTGCGGTCGATCGCACGACCGGCGGCTGCACCACCCAGGCCACCGACGACGGCACCCAAGGTCTTGTCGCCACGGCCTGCGACCTGATCGCCGATCAGCGCGCCAACGCCTGCACCGACCAGCAGACCGGTGGTGCCGTTGCTGCGCTGGCAGCGATAGCGACCATCGTCGCCGCGCCAGTAGCGTCCTTCATAACGTGCCTGCTTGCGGCCGTCGCGGCGGCCTTCGCGGTATGCACGGCGGTCATCGCGCCGCTGAAACTGCGCAGCATCCTGCGAATGGAAATTGGTGGGCACCGGCAGGGCAACCGGGTTGGCGGGCGCCGGGTTCAGGAACGCAGCGGCGCTGGCAAGTGCAAGGGTCAACATGGTGTTATCTCCAGTGTTTGCTCCGGGCGGTTCGTCCCGGCTCGAAACATACAACATTCATCCCCGCCGCCGGTTTCATGAACAGAATACAACGTGACCGAATACAGCGGTTCTGCCGTCGAGCCGCCCCTCAGACGCGATGAATCGAATTTGTGCTTGCAACGGAATGCTGTCTTATCCATATAAGACACATGCTGAACATTCTTTCCATTCTCATCGGGCTCTTCGCGCTGCTGATGGCGATCCCTGCCTTTCTGCCGCTGTTGGGCGCGCTCAACTGGTTGATCATTCCGGTCGCAATGCTGGGTGTGCTGGTGGGCTTCGTTTCCAGCAGCAACACGGGCCGAAACCTGTGCCTGGTGGTGCTCGCCATCTGCATTATCCGGCTATCGCTGGGCGGCGGTATCTTCTAACCCGCACCGCATGAGCGGTGACAGCAAGCAACTGAAAGGCCTGCCCGAAGCGGTAGGGGCCTATACGATCTGGGGCTTCATGCCGCTGTTTTTCAAACAGCTGCAGGGCATTTCCCCGGTGGAAATCGTCGCGCACCGCGTGATGTGGTCGGTGGTGCTGATCGTGGTGATCCTCTGGGCCAGCCGCCGCCTGACCGAATTCACCACAGCGCTCGCCGATCCGCAAATCCGCCGCTTCATGCTGGCGAGCTCAAGCCTGATCGCGACCAACTGGCTGGTCTATATCTGGGCCATCACCAATGGCCACATCCTTGCCGGAAGCCTGGGCTATTACATCAACCCTCTGGTCAACGTCGCTTTGGGCGTCGTGTTTTTCCGCGAGCGGATGAACCGCACCCAGCTGGTCGCCATCGCGCTGGCTGCCGCTGGCGTATTGGTACTGGCCAGTGAGTCGCTGGCGTCGATCTGGATCAGCCTGTCGCTCGCCGCGTCGTTCGGGCTTTACGGAATGGTACGCAAGATGGCGCCGGTGGGCTCGCTCCCTGGCCTGGCCTGCGAAACCACGCTGCTGCTGCCGTTTGCGCTGGGATACGCATTTTGGGCGGCATGGCAGGATCCTACGCCAGGCTTCGGCTATTCGGCCTATACCGACATTTTCCTGATCGCCGGCGGTGCGGTGACCACCATCCCGCTGCTGTTGTTCGCCAGCGCCGCGCGCAAGATGCCGCTGTCGACACTGGGGTTCATCCAGTTCATCGGCCCAACGATCCAGTTCATGCTGGGCGTGTTCGTCTATGACGAGCCGTTCACCCGTGCGCATGCGATCTGTTTCGCGTTGATCTGGACCGCCGTGGCGCTGTTCTGCGTCGACAGCGTCAGACGTTCGCGCGCGGCGCAGGCTGCGGTTGCGGCTTAATCCGTTCGATTTCCCCGGAGCGTCATTCCCGCGTACGCGGGAATCCCGCTATTGCGAACACGCTCGCTCCAAAGCGGGACCCCCGCCTTCGCGGGGGTGACGGTGATAGGTGTCTAGCTCCCAGTTCCGGTAAGCGAATTCAGCCAGCCCCGACCAGGCCCTTTTCCTGCATCAGGCTCTGCAGTTCGCCGGCTTCGAACATCTCCATCATGATGTCCGATCCGCCGATGAATTCGCCTTTTACATAGAGCTGGGGGATGGTTGGCCAGTCGGAGAATTCCTTGATACCCTGGCGGACTTCCATGTCCTGCAGCACATCGATGCTTTCGTAATCGACGCCGAGGTGATCGAGAATGGCGATCGCCTTGCTGGAAAAGCCGCACTGCGGAAACAGCGGCGTGCCCTTCATGAACAGCAGGACGTCATTGGCCTGAACGATCTCGGCGATGCGGGCCTGTGCGGTGTCGGTCATGGTGTCAGCTCCGTAGGTATGCAGATGGTGCCAGTTTGGCCTGGCATTTAGCTGGGGAGCGCGGTGGTCAGTTGCAAGGCATGCAGTTCGCCACCCATGCGGCCGCCCAGCGCTGCATAGACCGCGCGCTGGCGGGCAATGCGGCTTAGCGGACGGAAGCTTTCGGCGACCACATGCGCGGCATAATGATCGCCATCGCCCGCCAGATCGGTGATCGTGACATCTGCGTCCGGAATACCGGCCTTGATCAGCGCCTCGATATCTGCCGCACGCATCGGCACGGCTCAGTTCGCCTCTTCGATATACTGGCGGCGCGCCTCGACCATCTTGGATTCGAGCGCGGTGCGCACGCCCAGTTCGTCAATCTCGACCCCGGCCGAGACCAGATCGCCCAGCAGCTTGCGGATGACGTCTTCATCGCCTGCTTCCTCGAAATCGGCCTGGACGACCGCTTTGGCATAGGCTTCGGTTTCTTCGGGCGTCAGCCCCATCTGCTGCGCGGCCCAATGGCCGAGCAGGCGGTTGCGCCGGGCGGTGATCCGGAACTGGAGGTCTGCATCGGCTGCAAACTTGGCTTCGAACGCGCGTTCACGGTCACTGAAACTGGTCATGTTGGCCCTTTATTGGTCAAGAATGGGGTTGGTCATGCAGGTCTGGCGTTAGCGCATACGCACAGCGCGCGTTAGCGGCAAGCGCCAAACCGCACGACTCAGCCCATCACATGGTCACCACAAGCTTGCCGATCGCCTCGCGATTTTCAAGCCGGGCGATCGCCTCGTGCGCGGTGTCGAAGCTGAAGGTTTCCGAGATGCGCGGCGAAATCTTGCCCGCCGCCCAAAGATCGAACAGTTCGGCGATGTTGGCAGCGTTGCGCTCGGGCTCGCGCGCGGCGAATGCTCCCCAGAACACGCCGCAGACATCGCAGCTCTTGAGCAGGGTGAGGTTGAGCGGCAGCTTGGCGATACCGGCGGGGAAGCCGACCACCAGGAAGCGGCCTTCCCATGCCATCGCACGGACAGCGGGCTCGCTGTAGTCGCCGCCGACCGCGTCATAGACGATATCCGCGCCGTTGGGGCCGACCGCGTCCTTGAACGCGTTGGCGAGCGCCTTGGACTGGTCCTTGTCGAACGGCTGGCGGGCATAGACCACGACCTCGTCCGCACCCGACGCGCGGGCAGCCTCAGCCTTTGCCTCGCTCGAAACGCCCGCGACGACGCGCGCGCCATACGCCTTGCCCAGTTCAACCGCTGCCAGGCCTACGCCGCCGGCTGCACCCAGCACAAGCAGGGTATCGCCCGGCTTGATGTGGCCGCGATCCTTGAGCGCGTGGATCGAGGTGCCATAGGTCATCAGCAAGGATGCACCCTGCTCGAAGCTGAACTGGTCGGGAAGCTTGTATGCCCCAGCCGCCGCGACGACCTTCTTTTCGACCAGCCCGCCAAAGCCGGTGCCTGCGATCACCCGGTCGCCTACCGACCAGCCGGTGACGCCCTCGCCCACGGCTTCGACAGTACCCGCAATCTCGCTGCCCGGCGCGAACGGGCGCTGGGGCTTGAGCTGATACATATCCTTGATGATCAGCGCGTCAGGAAAGTTGATCGAGCACGCCTTGACCGCGACCAGCAATTCGCCGGGACCTGCGACCGGCGCATCGATCTCGGTCATCTCAAGCGTTTCGGGTCCACCGGCAGCAGTCGACAATAGGGCTTTCATGTGAGGCTCTCTCCGTTTGTTGTTGTTTGATCCATCGTCACCCCCGCGATCGCGGGGGTCCCGCTTTTGATGCTGACGTACCGCAGAAGCGGGATTCCCGCGTTCGCGGGAATGACGGCGTCAGGCTGCTACAGGCACCATCCAGGGGCGGTCTGCGCTGACCTTCGCCTCGTACGCACTGATCGCATCCGCCTTGCCCAGCGTCAGCCCGATCTCGTCGAGCCCCTGCATCAGGCAGGTCTTGCGGAAGGGGTCGATCTCGAAGCTGAAGCGGTCCTGGAACGGCGTCGTCACGGTCTGGGTTTCCAGGTCGATATAGATGGTGTCGGTCTGCGCCACCTCCATCAGCCGGTCGATCGCGTCCTGCGGCAGTTCCACGGTCAGAATGCCATTCTTGAACGCGTTGCTCGAGAAGATGTCCGAAAAGCTCGGTGCGATCACCGCAGTGATGCCCAGATCGATCAACGCCCAGGCGGCATGCTCGCGGCTCGATCCGCAGCCGAAATTGTCGCCTGCTATCAAGATCGGCGATCCGGCGTACTTGGGATCGTCGAACACGTTGCCCGGCTCGGCGCGGATCGTTTCGAACGCACCGGCGCCCAAGCCTTCGCGACTGATCGTCTTGAGCCACCGCGAGGGGATGATGATATCGGTATCGACGTTCTTGCGGCCAAACGGGATGGCCTTGCCCTCGACGCGATCAATCGGTTGCATGGGGGCCCTCGGTCGCTTCGGCGCCCGGCTCTTCAGGCTTTGCAGGGGCGGCGGTCTTCGGTTTGTTGAACTGCTTGCCAACATACAAAAGTGCCGCAGCCAATGCTGCGGAACCTACCGCGGCACCTGCCATTGCGCTGTTCGACCAGCCGTCCTTCTTGTCCTTGCTCACTGTATTTACTCCGCCGCCTGGGGAAACGTCGGCAACTTGCCCACGTCTGCCGGCTCATGTTGAATGATCACCGTCGCCTTGAGATTGTCGGCCAGTTTCTTGAAGCGGTCAAGCGATGCCAGAGTATCGGCGCGGTCGACGTTGAACGTGGGCACGCCGTTTGACGCGTAATTTTCGCTGAAATGCGCGAGATCTCCGGTCAGCAGCACCGGTCCTTTATCCTTCAGCCGCACCAGCAGACCGCTGTGTCCCGGGGTGTGACCGGGGAGCCGCAGCATGGTCACCGATCCATCGCCGAACACATCCTTGTCGGTGGTCGCCTGCTCGACCTTGCCGCCGCCCGAAATCCAGTGTGCAAACGGCGCGGGGTCGGCGCCGTAGGATGCAGGATCGGTGGTCAGCACCGTCCAGTCGGCCTTGCCGACGATCAGCGTGGCGCCCGGAAACTCGGCCAGCTGGCCGCTGTGATCGAAGTGATAATGGCTCAGGCCGACATGCGTGATCTTTGCCGGATCGATCTTGAGCTGCGCCAGCTGCTCCTTGATCGTCAGCGTGACCGTCGCGTCCATCGCCTGGTTGTCATCAAGGGGCTTGCCCTTCATCGCCGATGGCAGGCCCGTGTCCCACAACAGATAATCGCTGCCATGACGGATCAGATAGCAGCTGCTCGCCAGCCGCTTCGACTGGCCGGTATAGGCCTGGATGTCGGAAAATGCGTTGAGATCGTTCGCCGCCACGGTCCCGCAATCGAGCCGCCAGAGTTGCACGTCGGCGTCCTGTGCATGGGCTGACGTGGCCGTGGCGAGGGCCAGAGCAGCGCCCACGAGAACATTGCGGAATGGGCTCAACTTCACTCTCCTATCACTTGAACGTCGATCGATTTTGCAACGGAAGCCAACTGGCGGTCGAACGTTGCCAATGGCAACCGATTGCTAACCGCGCAATGCAGATAGGCTGCGTCATAGATCGTCAAATTGTGCTCGCGTGCTATGGGCAACACCAGCGAGAATTGCGCAAACGGCGCAAGCGTGTCCACAGCAAAGCTGAGCAAGTTCAGGATGTGCAGAAATCCCGGCAGATCCTCAGGCTTGCACCTGTTAGTGCGCTCTCCCTGGCGTATGCCATTGGCGACCTCGGCAAACCAGTGCGGTGGCACCACAAGCTGGTGATCGTCTGTCATGGCGTGGACCGCCATTGATGCAGGCGTTTCCTCATCCTTGAATAACCAAGCCAAGGCGACCGATGCATCAAGGACAAACTTATCCATTACCAACGCCGACCTTCGTTGATCAGGTCCTTGACCGACATGCCGGGGCCCAGCGTCGGACCATGCATCCGCCGCCACTCGATAAAGTCTTCACGCGCCTTGCGCCGCGCGTCGATCTTCTGCTGCTCGCTTTGATCGGGATGCCCAAGCCGTGCCACGGGCTTACCGTGACGGGTAATCAGGATTGTCTCGCCCGCGACAACACGGTCGAGCAAAGCTGAAAATTGCGCCTTGGCCTCGGCTGCCGAAAACACAGTCGCACGCACATCCATCATGCACCTCTTGGAGTTTTGACCAAAATACTCCGGAATTCAGGTCAAATCAACGTCCGCACATCGCTGAGCCTGCCGGTCACCGCAGCGGCTGCTGCCATCGCGGGCGACACCAGATGTGTCCGCGCACCCGGACCTTGGCGGCCGACGAAGTTGCGGTTTGAGGTCGAGGCGCAGCGCTCGCCCGCTGGCACCTTGTCGGGGTTCATCCCCAGGCACGCCGAGCAGCCCGGCTCGCGCCATTCGAAGCCGGCCTCGATGAAGATGCGGTCCAGCCCCTCCTCTTCGGCCTGACGCTTGACCAGCCCCGAGCCCGGCACGACCAAAGCGGACTTAATTCCAGGCGCGTTGTGCCGCCCCTTGAGCACCGCTGCGGCCGCGCGCAGATCCTCGATCCGGCTGTTGGTGCAGCTGCCAATGAAGATGTGCTCGACCGGCACCTCGGTCAGCGGAGTACCCGCGGTCAGGCCCATATAATCGAGCGACTTCTGGGCAGCGGCGCGCTTGGAAGGATCGGAATAGCTTGCCGGATCGGGAACATGACCGGTGATGGGCACCACGTCCTCGGGGCTGGTGCCCCAGGTCACCGACGGTGCGACATCGGCGGCGTTTATGACGACGCTGGTATCGAACACCGCGCCGTCATCGGTCTTGAGCGTGCGCCAATAGGCGACTGCCGCATCCCAGTCCGCGCCTTTGGGTGCCATCGGTCGGCCTTTCAGATATGCAAAGGTCGCATCATCGGGCGCGATCAGCCCGGCGCGCGCGCCCGCCTCGATCGACATGTTGGCGACGGTGAGCCTGCCCTCGATCGACATCTGTTCGAACACCTTGCCGCGATATTCGATGACATGCCCGGTGCCGCCGGCAGCGCCGATCTGGCCGATGATGTGCAGAATCAGATCCTTGGGACTGACTTCGGCGGGCAGATCGCCTTCAACGCGGATCTCCATCGATTTCGAGCGCTTGAGCTGCAGCGTCTGGGTCGCCAGCACATGCTCGACCTCCGAGGTGCCGATGCCGAACGCCAGCGCGCCCAGCGCACCGTGCGCGGCGGTGTGGCTGTCGCCGCACACCATGGTGCAGCCCGGCAGCGTGAAGCCCTGCTCGGGGCCGATGACATGGACAATGCCCTGGCGCGCGTCGGTCGCATCGATATAGGGCACGCCGAATGCGGGTGCGTTGCGCTCGAGCGCCTCGAGCTGCGCGCGGCTTTCGGGGTCGGCGATCGGGATACGGTTGCCTTGTGCATCGACGCGCGGCGTGGTCGGCACGTTGTGATCGGGAACGGCCAGCGTCAGATCGGGCCTGCGCACCTTGCGCCCGGCCATGCGCAATCCCTCGAACGCCTGCGGGCTGGTGACCTCGTGCACGAGATGCCGGTCGATGAAAATGATCGCGGTGCCATCGTCGCGCTGGTCAACGACATGCGCATCCCAAATCTTTTCGTAGAGCGTTTTTGCTTCGGCCATCCCTCAAACCTTCGTATTTGCGGCGTTTCCGCCTGTCGCTTGACAGAAGCGCGGCGCCAAATCCAGCGCGCATTTGGTTGCCGCCGCAACCGCCTGCACGTGGCCCCTTCAAACCGGCTGCAATTGCGCCTATTCTTGTGACCATGCAGGCTCTTATCAATCTTGGAATCGTGATTGCCACAACCGCGTTCATGGAATTTGTCGCCTGGTGGAGCCACAAATACGTGATGCACGGCTGGGGCTGGGGCTGGCACCGCGACCATCACGAACCGCACGACAACGTGCTCGAGAAGAACGACCTGTACGCGATCGTCGGCTCGGCGATCTCGATCAGCCTGTTCATCATCGGCGCGTGGGTCTGGGAGCCCGCCACCTGGATGGGCATCGGCGTGATGATCTACGGCGCGATCTACACGCTGATCCACGACGGCCTGGTCCACCAGCGCTATTTCCGCTGGGTGCCCAAGAGCGGCTATGCCAAGCGCATCGTCCAAGCGCACAAATTGCACCACGCGACGGTCGGCAAGGAAGGCGGGGTCAGCTTCGGCTTCGTGATCGCCGAGGACCCGGTGAAGCTCAAGCAGGAGCTGAAACGCCAGCGCGAGGCGGGGATTGCCGTGGTGCGGGAGTCGGCAGGGGCGGTTTGAGGCGGCTTCCTAAAGCCCTCCCCCTTGATGGGGGAGGGTTGGGTGGGGGTGATCCCTCCGGATTGCGCCGCAGCAACCAGCCGCACCATCACCCTCACCGCTGCGACTAGGCAGCAAGCTGCCAAGTCTCGCTGCCTCTCCCATCGAGGGAGAGGCGAACCGGGCCAGCTCTCCCATTAAGGCAGCGGCCGACCTCACAACATCCCCGTATCCGTCGGCAGGCCCAGCGCCACCCGCCCCACCAGTTCGTACACGCTGCTCGCGGTTGCGATGTGCTGCGTCGCTACATGCGCGTCGCGGAAGCGGCGTTGGAGCGAGCTTGTCATATAGACCGCGCTGCCGCCGCCGATGGTGAACGCGATCTTGGCGACATCCGCCGCAGCCTCGGTGGCATAAGTCGCCGCCAGCCGCAGCTTGGCGCGCTCCTCTGGCGACAGCTGGCCGCGCGTCGTCGCGCCCTCCCAGCACTCGGCGATGCTCTCGCGGAAGAAGGCTTCCGCCGCCGCAAGCTTCGCCTCGGCACGCATCAGGTCGGTCTGCACCACGCTGCGTTCGGCCATGGTGCGCTGTCCGCCCTGAGGCTTCTTGGCGCGGGCGAGCGCCTTGATCTCGTCCATCGCGCCTGCCGCATTGCCCAAAGCCACCGAGGCAACGCCCAAGGCGAGCAGCCCGAACACCGGAAACTGATACAGCGGCCCCTGCTCGACCGGCGTGTCGGCGATCAGCGAGACGCTGCGCGCCTTGGGCACGATCGCGTCCCTGACGGCGATATCGCCCGACCCCGTACCCTTCATCCCCATGACATGCCAGGTATCGAGCAGTTCGACCTCGCTGGCCGGGAAGATCATCATCCGGTGATACGGCGCGCCGTTGTCGAAGCGCTGCAGTTCGCCATCCTTGAACACCATCGCGCCGCCGCACAGCCAGTCGCAATTCGCGCTGCCTGATCCCCACTGCCAGCGGCCGGTGACCTTGTAGTGATCGCCCATGTCGTCCGCCCGCCCCATCGGCGCGAACACGCCGCCGGTGATCGAGTGCGGATCGGAATACACTTCTGCCGCGACTTCGTGCGGCAGATAGGCGGCGTTGATCGCTGTGGTCGCCCCGATCATCGCGCACCAGCCGGTGCTCGCCTCGGCGCGGGCGATGGCGTGGAGCACGCTCACCAGATCGAGCGGCGCCATCTCCAGCCCGGCCAGGCTTTTGGGGCGGACCATGTTGAAAACGCCTGCTCGGGCGAGCGATTGCGCGATGTCGGCGGGCAACCGCCGCGCCTCCTCGATCTCATCGGCGCGCGCGGCGATGCCGGGGAGTTGCAGAGCGACCGCATGGCCCAGCGGTTCGATGCTCTCGAGTGGTTTCATGTAAAGTCCCTCTCCCCTTTAGGGGAGAGGTTAGGAGAGGGGACTGCATTGTGCCCTCGCGCCATTCCCCTCTCCCTTCGCCGCTGCGCGGCTCTTCCCTCTCCCCTCAAGGGGAGAGGGCGTTTGATCACAACCGCATCAAACTCGCCAGATTGTTCTTCTGCATGTCGCTCGATCCGCCGACGATCGCCATGCCGAGTAGGTCGCGGACATGGCGCTCCATCTCATAGGCATCGCTGAGCGCGTACGATCCCATCACCTGCTGGCAGGTCAACGCGATCTCGACGCCCATATTGGCGACGAACAATTTGGCCATGCTAGTTTCGATCGAGCACGGCCGCCCCTCGTTGGCGAGCCATGCGGCGTGATAGAGCATGTGCCGCGCCGCGTGCCATTGGGTGCATGCGGTGACAAGCTTGTGGCGGATCGCCTGATGCTGGCTGATCGGCTTGCCGAACTGCACGCGCTCCTGCGCATAGCCCCAGGCCTCGTCGATCGCAGCGCGCGCGATGCCCAAGGCTACGGCGGAAATTTCGAGTTTCTCGACATCGAGCGCGCGGCCCGCGAGCAGTTTCCAGCCCTTGTTCCACATCGCCTCGCCACCGACGATGGCGCTGACCGGCAAGCGGACATTGTCGAAATAGACGTCCTGGCTGTGGGTGTAGCGAAGGTTGACGTGCTCGATATCCTGCATGGTGACGCCCGGCGCATCGGTCGGCACCAGCACGAACGACAGGTTCTTGTAGCGATCCTCCGCAGGCCCCGAGCGCACCAGGCAATAGATGTAATCCGCCCAGTCCGCGCCGGTGCACCAGCGTTTCGATCCATTGATAACCACCTCGTTCCCATCGCGCACCGCGCGGGTCTCGACGCTGGCCAAATCGCCGCCGACATTGGGCTCGGAAAGGCCATAGGCGAAGAACAGTTCGCCTTTCGCGAGACGCGGCAAAAACTCGGCCTTTTGCTCTGCCGATCCGTTCTCGGAGATATTCATGCCGCCGTAGAAACTGGTGTGGATGAAGGGACCGGCGAGGCACGGCCCGCTTGCCGCCAGTTCCTCGATCACCGCGACCGCGGCGACAAGGTCCTGCCCTGCCCCGCCATATTCTTCAGGCACGGTAAGAGCCGTGAGGCCCAGCTCGTTGAGTTTGCCGTAAACATCGCGCGGCCAGCGCGCCGCCTTGTCCCACGCCTGCCGCGCCTCGCGCGGAGCGTGTTCCGCCAAGAACCGCTGCAAGGTTACGCGCAACGCGGAGACGTGGTCGGGTTCGTCGATGAAGGTCTGGAGGGTCACTTAGGTGCGCCCTCCCCATGACCGTTTTCCGGCGAAAGCCGGAATCCAGGGCGACGATAGTACAATCTCGCTCCTGGGCTCCGGCTTTCGCCGGAAAACGGGAAGGGCATGGTTGGCGAGCCCTGCCCCTCTCTGTCACCCCCGCGAAGGCGGGGGTCCCGCTTGTGCGCATCGGTGGAGCAGTGAAGCGGGATTCCCGCGTTCGCGGGAATGACGAGCAAGGTCACCAGCACTGCCCTCACTCCCCCGTCAACTTAGGCGCGCGCTTCTGCGCCATGGCTTCCACCGCCTCGCGCCGGTCGCCGAGAAAGTTCGAAACGCTCTCCCAGCCGATCGCCGCATCCATCATCTGCGCAGCCAGCGCGCGCAGCGGGATGTTGGTCACGGTCTTGGTCCAGCGCACCGCCCATTTGGGATTGCCCTGCAATTTGGCGATGATCTCTGCCAGCTTGGTATCAAGCTGATCCCCCGGCACCGCGTGGTTGATCAGCCCCATCGTCTTGGCCTCGGTCGCGGTCAGCATGTCGCCGGTCATCAGCAGCTCCTTGGCGCGGGCATAGCCGATCAGTTGCGGCCAGATCAGCGCGCCGCCATCGCCCGCGACCAGCCCGACCTTGACGTGCGGGTCGCCGATCAGCGCCTTTTCGTCGGCCACGATGATATCGCACAGCAACGCGATCGTGGCGCCCAGCCCTGCGGCTGCGCCGTTCAGCCGGCACAATATCGGCTTTTCCATCTCGAGCAGGCTGGTGACGATGCGCTTGGCATCCCAGGCGATCGCGCGGAAGCTCCCCGGATCGTCGATCTGCTGCTGGAACCAGGCGAAGTCGCCGCCCGCGCAGAACGCACGGCCCTTTGCGGTGAGCACGATGATGTCGCTGTCGGAGTCGCGCTGCAGATCGGTGAACACCCTTGCCAGCTCGTCGTGCATCGGGCCGTCGACGCCGTTCACCGGATGGTCCGAGGTGATGATCGCGCTGAGCACCCGCCCGTCGCGCTCGAAGGTGAAGCGGGTATAGACCTGGTCCTCGATCCGGAATTCGTGTGCCATCATGCGTCTCCCAGCCGCACCAGCCGCCGCCCGAAATTGGCGCCGGTGAACAGCCCGCAAAAGGCTTGCGGAAGCTGGTCGAGCCCGTCGAACAGCTCCTCGCGATAGACGAGCTTGCCCTCGCGGATCATCCCGCCCATCTCGGCCTGTGCAGCGGCAAACTGGGGAATGTCGTCGAACACCACCAGCCCGCGCATCGTAAGCCTTTTAGCGATGAACTCGGCGGTGTTGGTGATCCCGGCGCGCTGGTCGTGCGGAACGCTGTAGTCCGCGACCTGCCCCGACACCACGATATGGCCGTTGAAGCGCATCAGCGGCAGCACGGTGTCGATCATCGCGTTGCCGACATTGTCGAACAGCAGGTCAACGCCTTTGGGCATCGCCGCTGAGATCGCACCCGCCAAATCATCGGTGCCCTTGTAGTCGATCGCGGCATCAAAACCGCATTCGCGCACCAGCCAGTCGCATTTGTCCTGCCCTCCCGCGATCCCGACCACGCTGGCTGCGCCCCAGGCCTTGGCGAGCTGCCCTGCGGTCGCGCCGACCACGCCCGCCGCCGACGTCACCAGCACATGCGCGCCTTCGCGCATACTGCCCACGCGCTTGAGCCCGAACCAGCTGGTCATCCCCGGAATGCCCAGAATGCCCAGCCAAAGCGAACGCGGCAGGCCGTTGTCGGGCAAGGGCATGATATAGCCGCGGCCATCGCCGATGCTGTGGCTGGCCCAGCCGCCGCCAGCAGTCACCCAGGTGCCCACCGGAAAGCGCTCGTTGCGGCTCTCTATCACCTGCCCCACCACGAACCCGTCGATCCGCCCGCCCGGCGGGATTGGCGGCGCATAGCTCGCCCCCGTTGCCGACAGCCGCGAGCGCACGCCCGGATCGACCGACACGATCCGATGCTCGATCAGGAACTGGTGGTCTTTCAGCGCGGGAATTTCGCTGTCGGCAAAGGTGAAGTCGCCCGGCTGCGGCAGACCTGCGATCGGGGCTTTGAGCACGACGCTGCGCATGGTTGCCATTGGGGTATCCGCTCCTGCTTTTTGTCTGATTTCGGCCAGAATTGCAGAAGCAGCGCCAGACGCAAAGCGGAAATGTCGGCGATCTCTGGAGCCAGCATGGCGATCGCCGATGCCCTAGCGTCATATCCCCGCGTTTGGTCAGCGCGTCAGCCCGGGCGTCGCTCGCTGCCCAGCTCGGCCAGCAGCGCACGGTCGGCCTCGGGCACCAGCCCTTCGAGCACGCGCCAGAAGCCGGTGACCGATTCCTGCCCTGCCCGCCGATAGGCCTGCGACAGCCGCGTGCGCAGCGCATCGAACAGCTCGGCCTCGAGCGCGCCACCGGCCTGGGTCAACCGCAGCAGCTTCTGCCGCCGGTCGGTGTCGCCGCTGCGCGTCTCGATCAGGTCGCGGCGCTGCAGTTCGGTGAGCACCCGGCCCAGCGACTGCTTGGTGATCGCCAGCGCGCGCAGCAGCTGGCTCACCGTCAGATCGGGATTGCGCGCGATGAAATACAGCGCACGGTGATGCGCGCGGCCCAGCCCCTGCTTGGCCAGCTGGTCGTCGATCGACTTGGTCAACCGCGTATAGCCGAAGAACAGCAGCTCGACGCCATGCCGCACTTCATCCTCGCGCAGAAACAGGGCGGAAGCCGGTGGGGAAGATGGGACAGGCATGTTGACCTTGATTGCCAGCACGATTAGGTCTTGGCAAGCCCGTGTTGCAGCAAGGCCAGCGATCGGGACCACGACCACCCATAATCCTTGCAGTTTTCAGGGGATGACATGCTGCCCTTCGCCGTTGAGCCGACTTCAAACCCCACCCCCGCCGATGCGCGCGATGCGGCGCTCGCCGATCCGGGCTTCGGCAAGCTTTTCACCGATCACATGGTGGTGGTGCGCTATGACGAGAACAAGGGCGGCTGGCATGACGCGAAAGTCACCGCGCGCGCGCCGATCCCGATGGATCCCGCCTCGTCGGTGCTGCATTATGCGCAGGAAATCTTCGAGGGCATGAAGGCGTACAAGCTCGCCGATGGCAGCACCGCGTTGTTCCGCCCCGATGCCAACGCCCGCCGCTTCAACGAGTCGGCTGCGCGCATGGCGATGCCTGCGGTGCCACCCGAAGTGTTCATCGAATCGGTCGAGCAACTGGTGCGGATCGATTCGGACTGGTTTCCCAAGGTCGATGGCGGGGCGCTCTATCTGCGCCCGTTCATGTTCGCGAGCGAGGTGTTCCTGGGCGTGCGTCCAGCCAAGCAGTACCTCTTCATCACCATCGCCTCGCCCGTCGGCGCCTATTTCAAGGGCGGCGCAGCACCGGTGACGATCTGGGTATCGCAGCATTACACCCGCGCCGCTCCCGGCGGCACCGGCGCTGCCAAGTGCGGTGGCAACTATGCCGCGAGCCTCGTGGCGCAGGCCGAAGCCACCGCGCAAGGCTGCGACCAGGTCGTGTTCCTCGATGCCGCAGAGCACAAATGGGTCGAAGAACTCGGCGGCATGAACCTGTTCTTCGTGTTCGAGGACGGCAGCATCGTCACCCCGCCGCTGACCGGAACGATCCTTCCGGGGATCACTCGCAATTCGGTGATCACGCTGGCGCGCGCGCAGGGGATGACCGTGCGCGAGGAACCTTATTCGATCGACCAGTGGCAAGCTGACGCCGAAAGTGGCAGGCTGCGCGAGACCTTCGCCTGCGGCACCGCAGCTGTGGTGACGCCGGTCGGCACGGTGAAATCCCCGCAAGGCAGCTTCACCATCGGCGGCAACCAGTCGGGTCCGGTCACCGCCGCGCTGCGTTCGGCGCTGGTGTCGATCCAGCGCGGCGACGCCGCCGACCCGCACGGCTGGGTCCACCGCATCGGCTGATCGCGCGAGCGCCTGCTGCCTTGCACCGCCGGCGCCCTAAAAAGGCGCTTGGCGGGCCAACGCTTTTCCGTATATAGGCGCCTCCCGCGCTGCCCCGGCCCCACGCCGCCCGGCAGCGCCGCGAGCACGGCATTGGGGTGTCGCCAAGTGGTAAGGCACCGGTTTTTGGTACCGGCATTCGCAGGTTCGAATCCTGCCACCCCAGCCAGCTTTTGAATTCCGACCAACGCATTGAAATTTAAAGAAAAAGCCTGCGATTCAAAATAACGTGGCTACTAGGATGGCACCCTAGGTTGGCCACGCGAAAGCATCATGATTCGGCGGCCCTCGGAACGCAATGGGAATTGCTCTTCATCCACAGGATATCCCCTGGAATCGACGGCATCTCGAATAACAATATACCTACGCAAGTTTCGGTATTGTATGCGTCAGGCAGCAAGTGACTATTTCCGGCCTGGGCAATCAGCCGAGCAGATTTGGCGCGCGACGCGGATGTTGACCGGTGCCAAGATTGGACATCAGTTGCCGGTTCAAATCCGTAATTTTTAGGCTTTGTCCGTTTGCGCGCGTTGCATACCGATAAAATCCGGGCGGCGCTTTTCCAGAAAAGCGGCGATGCCCTCACGACTTTCGTCGGTGGTGCCCAAAGCAGATATGCTGCGCGCTTCGCGGTCCAGATGGCCTTCGAAGCTGTCGCCATAGCTGTCCAGCAGCAAGGCCCGTGCCGCACCGATGGCACCAGTTGCACCGGATGCCAGAAGGCTGGCCTGCTTCATGCCTTCCGACGTCAATTCCTCTGCTGATACCACATGCGAAACCAGGCCGATCTCGGCGGCCTCGTCAGCGCCGACGCGCCGATTGGATATGATCATCTGCTGGGCCTTCCGCATTCCCACCAGCCTGGGTAGCAGCCATGACATGCCCCCGTCGGGGCTGAGGCCGACCGCGCCATAGGCTGCGGTAAAATGGGCGTTCGGTGCAGCCAGCACGATGTCGCCTGCAAGAGCAAGGCTGAGGCCGGCTCCTGCTGCCGGACCATTAGCCAGCACCACCAGAGGTTTGCGCATCCGCATCAGCCGCGACACTGCCATATGAAGCGTGCCCGCCAGTTGACTCAGAAACGCAGCTACGTTGGTACCGGCATCCGCAAAGGACGAAAGATCGCCGCCGGCGCAAAACAGCCTGCCGGAACCCGTCAACACCACACAGCGGATCGCACCATCCGTGTCGCAACGGATGGCCGCCTGCAAAAGCGCCTGGGCCATATCCATGTTGATCGTGTTGCCCGTCTCCGGACGATTGAGTGTGAGAGTAGCGACGCCGGCATCGAACGACACAAGGACAGGCAGATCATTCATCGGCAATGCTTCATCGATTGTCGTGCAAGCTTTGCCAACACGGGAAAACTGGCAGCACGCTCATGCGCATGGGCAGAAGCAGCGGTCCCGCGGATCACTCGTCCCTTGATCCCATGGAAGATCGCGGCCAACCGGAAAAAGTTGAACGCGACATAGAACCCCCAGCCGGGAATCGATTCACGACCGGTTCGCTGGCAGTATGCAGCCAGATAGGTTTCCTCCGATGGTATGTTCAGGCCTTCGAGGTCTGCCCCAGCCAGGCCGGCAACGATATCCGGCGGCATCTGGTACATCATCGCATGATACGCGAAATCGGCCAGCGGATGGCCCAGCGTGGACAGTTCCCAGTCCAGAACCGCGATCACCTTTGGTTCGCTGGGGTGAAAGATCATGTTGTCGCGGCGGAAATCGCCATGGACGATGCTCGTTTCATCGCCATTGGGAATGTTGGCGGGCAGCCACTCGACCAGCGCATCCATGTCCGCGTTGCGGCCCGCATCGCTGTCTTCCAGATACTGGCGCGACCAGCGGCCGATCTGGCGGGTGAAATAGTTGCCAGGCTTGCCATAGTCTTCCAGACCGATTGCACGATAATCGATGCTATGCAGTTGTGCGATGACCGCGTTCATCGCATCGAAATAAGCGGGCCGCTGCTTACGCGATACGCCGGGGAACGTCGCATCCCAGAAGATACGCCCCTCGACCATCTCCATTACGTAAAACCAACTGCCGATCACGGATTTATCAGTACAAAGTCCGTAGACCTCAGCCACGGGGAAGTCGACGCTGCCCAGCGCGGCGAGCACGCGGGCTTCGCGGTCGACCGCATGCGCGCCCTGGAGCACATCGCCAGGTGGTTTGCGGCGGAGCACATAGTCTCGCGACGGGGTCAGCAACTTGTACGTGGGGTTGGATTGGCCACCCTTGAACTGCTCGACACTCAGCGGCCCGCAGTAACCGTCCACATTGGCCGCCATCCAGCGCGCGAGCGCGCCTTCATCAAAGCTGTAGGCCTCGCGCACCGCGCTGGTCCCGGCATTGGCGTCCTGGCCCAGTGCGCTGTTCATGCCTGCGCCACCTTCCAGTCGCGCTTGATCTTCTTGGCCAGGCTCCATTTGTGGACTTCGGTGGGGCCGTCATAAATCCGGAAAGCGCGGATCTCCCGGAACACCTGCTCGACGATGGTGTCGCTGGTAAGGCCGGTGCCGCCCATGACCTGCACACAGCGATCGGCAATCCGCATCAGCGCCTCACTGACCGCAACCTTGGCCATCGAGCTTTCCGCGGTACCCAGTGCGCCGGTATCCAGCACGTCCGCGCACCAGTCGATCATCAGTTCGGCCTGCTTGAGGTCAATCAAGTTTTCGGCCAGCATGAAGCCGACACCTTCGTGATCGATCAGCGCCTTGCCAAATGCCTGTCGGCGGTTGGCATAGTCGGTCGCGATCTCGTGGGCGCGAACACATGCACCCAACCAGCGCATGCAATGCGACAGCCGCGCCGGCGCCAGCCTGATCTGAGCATACTGGAAGCCTTCTCCCGCCTGCCCCAGCATCTGGTCGGCAGGTACGCGCAGGTTGTCGATCGTCACCACGGCATGGCCACCTGGCATAGAGCTGTCGATAGTATTTGGAATGGAGTCTATGCGAATGGCCGGATCGGGCAGATCGACCAGAAACATGCACGCGCCTTCATCGGCTTTGGCCATGACGATGCCGACCTGCGCGCCCTGCGCCCCGGTGATGAACGCCTTGCGCCCGTTGATCACCCAGTGGTTGCCATCAAGGTGGCAACGGGTTTGCATCATCGACGGATCGGACCCCGCTCCGCCCTCCGATGCCGGTTCGGTCATGAAAAAGGCCGACCGCGCCTCGCCCTTCACCAGCGGCGCGAGGAATTTCTGCTTGATTTCGGCGCTGCCGACCTTGCCGAGCAGATACATGTTGCCCTCATCGGGCGCAGCGGTGTTGCAGGCCAGCGGACCCAGTGGCGACAGCCCGGTTCGGGCCAGCACCAGCGCGGTCTCGCGCTGCGAAAGGTGCCTGCCATCGGCAAGGATATGCGGGGTCAGCACGCCCGCCGCCCGAGCCTTGCGGCGCATTTCCGCGACCATCTCGTCGGTGGGGCAATCATGATGATCGCGCCGGGGGTCGCGCTCGTAAGGAACCACCTCATCGCGGACGAACCGTTCGACGCGCTCGGCGATCGCCAGCGTCGCCTCCATGCCCACGCCAGTCATATCGCGGTGCCCTTGTCGAGACCTAGCCACGATAAGCCATCGATTGCCGCGAACGAAAGTGCATGCCTGGTCATATTCAATCTCTTTCATCAATGTCCGGCCGCCGCGCATTGACCCGGCTTGCCTGTGGACGAATGCTGCAAACGGGCGCCTACGCCATCAGCCCGCCGCCGTTGGCATGGAGGATCTGACCGGTGATGAAACTGCTGCGGGGTGACACGAGAAACAGCACGGCCTCGGCAATCTCGTCGGGCGTGCCGAGCCGTTGCAACGGCAACGCGGCGGTCACCGCGTCAACTGCGCCGGTCTCATCGGATGCCATCAATGCGGCCACGGCGTCTGTCATCGTCGGCCCCGCAGACACCGCATTGACCCGCAAATGCGGCGCATATTCCGCAGCAACCGCACGCGTGAACGCTTCCACTCCCGCCTTGCTGGCCGCATAGACCGAAAGCCCCGGCGTCGGGAAACGCGCCGCTGTCGAGGACATGTTGACAACCACACCAGCACCACGCTCATTCATCAAGGGCAGAACCGCGCGGCACATGTTGATGGTGCCGACGAGATTGGCTTCGATCGTTTCGGCAACCAGATTGTCCGTGGTGTCGCATAGTAGCGCGGTGGGATAGGCACCGGCGATATTGGCGAGCACATCCACTCTGCCGAACGCCGCGAGTGCGGCTTCGCAGGCACGCGCTGCAGTTTGCGGGTCGCCCAGTTCTCCTGTCACAATCTGGCTTGCCTGGCCGGTCGCGGCTATCGCCTGCTGCGTCTCTGCCAAGGCGGCGCGATCGCGGCCCACAAGAACGACGGATGCGCCCCGCCGGGCGATCATGATGGCGACCGCGCGCCCGATCCCGCGCGAGGCGCCCGTTATGATCGCTGCCTTGCCGGCAAATTCATCGACCGCCATGCCTTCAGCTTGCAGCCAGCTGCCGACCGGTGTCGTTGAGCACGACACGCACGCGAACATCGGCGTCATCGCCCTTGCACAGTCCGACATAAGCGACCTGTTCATCGTGCAACGCAGACCACGCGATATCGACCTCTTCGGCGATATGCGTGCCGTGTTCGGTATACAGCCAGGCGCTACCGACGGTGAGTTCGACCAGCAACGTTGCGAGCACGGTTCGCCGAACCGCGGGCTTCGCCAGAACGCGCGCGACACGCGAATAGGCCGTGTCCATCTGGACACCCTGGGGAATGGTGATCAGGCCCCAGAACATGCCCCAGCGGCGCAGCATCGCAACAAACTGGGCGACGAGAAAGGCGGCGATCAGGCAGCAGACCATCGATCAGGCCGGGACGAGCTTGATTTCGGTACGGCCCTGCACCGCGACACTCGCCGTCGCACGCCCATCCAGCGCCGCTTCGAGGGTCTGTCCGGTCTGGACGATCCGATAGCTTCTGCCTGGCTTCAACCGCGCGAAGCCCAGGTCGAACGCTCCTGCCTGGCCACCAGGATGCAGCACCAGGTCCAGCGCTTCGCCATCGGTGACCGCGCGCGTGACGATGACGTCGGGATAGGTGGCTTCGGCGAGAATGGGGCCCTTCGCCCATGCCTCCGGCAGCCCCTTGTTGACCATATCGCGCACGGTGTTGCGGCGCGACCAGGTCATGGCATCGGCAAGGCCAGGGTCATAACGGCGGCCGATCTCGGTCCGGGTGGCAGCGATGATCTCCTCATCACCCATTTCGAGCGCCGACCACAGCACCAGAATCAACGGATTGAGCTCAGGCCATTTCGAAAAATCGGCCGGCTTGCGGGTATCCCAGCCCAATGGCAGCAGCTTGAAATCGAGCCCGCCGTCATCCTTGCGCGTGATCCATTGCTGCTTGAGGATCTGCCACAGGCGCTCGGCCTGCGCTGGCGCATGCGGTGTCAGGAAACGGATGCCCCAGGCCTCGCCGAACAGTCCCGACAGGCTGGGGACGGTGAAGCCGAAGGGCGCGGAGGTGCAAACCTTGATGCGGCCATCGGCCAGCATCATTTCCTCCTCCATCGTCTGCTCGAACCTGTCGGAGATAGCCTCGGCATAATGCGTGCCATGACGGCCGTCATGTAGTTCAAGCGCGGTGCGACCGACGAGGTTGCACATTGAATAGGTCCAGCGCGGTTCGCAGGGGAACCAGCCCATGTCATAGCGCTTGTAGTTCTTGACGACCTCTTCGAGCATCGTGCTGTGGCTGTAGGGAAACGCGGTCTTGTCGTCCCAGCGGAAGGTCAGCGAACCCGGAGCAGCAAAGGGCGAAGTGCCGCTCGAAGTCTCGAACATGCCGAGCGAGACGCCGAGAAACCCGGTCAGCATGATGTTATCGATATGCACGGGGTTCTTGTCGGGCTTGAGGTTGCCCCAAAGGCTTTCCCAGTACCAGTAGTTCCAGGTCTTCCGGTCGATATGCTTGCAGATCAGGTTTTCCTGCGCGGTGTTTAGGTAGCCGTGGAAGGCCGGCAGCTGGGTGTACTGCCCCATCGAGAGGTTCCACGACATGGTGCAGATCTGATAGCGCAGCGCGCCATCCTGCCAGGTGTCTTCGGTGCTGAATCCGTTCCAGCTGTCGACGGGCTGCAACGCCAGATCGAGCATCCGGCGGAACTCGGCAATCTGCGCCTCGGGCATTTCGCCTGCAGCCACCACGGGATAATCGCGCAGCAGCGGCTCGACCTTGGTGATCACCGGATTTAGATCCACCGCGCGGGCCTGAGCGGCAGCGAATTCGCGGCGTCGGCCCAGCGCGAGATAGCCATGCACACCGGCAACGGCAACAGGGATGCCCCATGTCATCCAGGCGACGCCCGAAGATCCTTCGATCCAGGCTGCAGACGCAAGCGCGGTGCCCAGCAAGACCGCCGGCGGCCCGAGGATCACACCGCGTGCCCACCAGATGAACATGATCACCGCGAACGCGGCAACGCTCACCAGAGCCAACGCCACGCCGGCTACTCCACCGGCATAGAAGAAGCCCGCACCGGGAAAGATCATGCCGAAACCAAAGGCGATCCACTGCGGGCCCAACCCCAGAACCGCAGGCGCAACCCCGGCCGCAAACCACAGGGCCAGAAAGCCGTAGAACCGGTAGAGCAGCCGCGCCGTAATCGGCCCGTGCATCCGGGTCCGCGGCGGTATCGGCGGGATACGGTCGACAATCCGGGGAACGGTCTGGACGACGGCATCGCGATCGAAAGGATCAAGATTCAACGGCTGCGTCGCCATAACACTCTCCCAAGGTTGCGATTATCGGCACAAACTGCGTGCAGGCTTGGATATGCCAGGCACGGCAGCCACAGCATCTCTTTATGGACTTATCGTAGAACGATTCTGTCGAACGGACAAGTCCTTGGCAGGTCCGTCCGACAGCCTGCGTCAATACCGCCAGGTCACCTGCAGGCCATACGTGCGCGGCATCCCGGCAAAGCGCGTAACCGAGGCCAGATTGTCCTGCACGTTTGTCCAGTAATAGACGTTGCCGAGATTGCGGACGAAAGCCCCGACCCTCAGATTGCTGTCAGGCACATTGATTCCTGCCCGGAGGTCGACCAGCGTGTAACTGCGCATGTCGAACCGCGCATCGCGATTGATCGTTGCGGTGTCGCTGTTTGCCAGTGTCGATGAAGTCTTGCCGTTGTGCGTTGCAGACACCCCAAAGAAGGCGTTGACCGACGATGCGACGGGAAATTCATATTCTGCGTCGGCGATCGCAGTCAGCTTGGGCGCGAAGGGAAAACGCTGGCCTGCGAAGTCAGCAGTCGTCGCGTCAGGCTGAAAGCCAACGAATTCCTTGATCTTCGTATCGATATACGTGCCGCCGACGCTGATCCGAAGTCCATCGACCGGTCGCGCAAGCATGGACAATTCGATACCCTGCACACGGCTCTTGGGGATTTGCACCAAGCCTTCGAGAGTGCCAAAGACCGGATCAGGCAAGCGACCGCGCAGCTGCTTGTCCTTGTAATCATAATAGAAAGCCGCCGCCGTCAATTCGAGCCTGCGGTCGGCTATCGGTGCCTTGATGCCAAACTCATAGGCCGTGACCGATTCCTGCGTCACCGGCGTGTAGCCGAGGCCACTGGCCACTGATGCGGTCGGGAAGCTTCCAGACTTGTAGCCCCGGCTTACGCGACCGTAAAACAGGGTGTCGCCGGGTGTCTGGTAGTTCACGCCGACGTTCCACGAGATGTTGTCCTCGTTGAGCTGGTCGAACACCGCCGGGTTGAACGGAGTCAGTGTAGCATCCAGTGTAATGCAGCCGTTTGGCTGGACGTTGGTGCCGAACAGGGTATTCCACCAAACTGCCGTCCCGCCCTGATAGTCGTTGGTGCAGCCTTGAAAGTCACGGTCGGTCTTGGTGTAGCGCGCGCCACCGATCAGCGTAAGGCTGTCGGTGAGCATGAACTCCACGTTACCGAAGAGCGCGAAAGCCTCGATATCCTGATCCGAATAGTTGAAGGTGAGCTGGCCCTGCGGCGACCCGGGGATCGTGAACAGCGGATCGGACGAAGGACCCTGGCTGAAATTGTAGAACAGCCGGTCGAAGGTCGATGCCTTGTTGTAATTGCCGCCGACGATGATGTTGACGCGTTCGAGCGTTGCCGAAAGCCGGATTTCCTGAGAAAAATCGCGGATATAGCCACTCGTGTTGGTATCGACCGATGCGAAGACGGTGCCGTCAAAATCCTGGACCGAGTCGGTCTTGTAATCCGAATAGGCTGTGATCGACGTGAGTGTCAGCACATCGCTGAGGTCGATATCGGCGCGCAGGCTGATCTGATAGAAGCGGTCGTCACGCCTCGGGCGGCGGCCGAACGGGCCGCGTTGCGAATAGTCGAACTGGCTGTAATCGGTCGCGGCGTTGAAGTCGTTGAAGCCGTTGCGGTAAATTCCATAGCCCCAGTCGGCGGCGCGCGCATTTTGCGGCGCTCGCGGATAGCTGGCGAACGCGATGCCTGCCGGGCTGCCGCATGTCGGTGCCGGGGTCACCGAGCAGGTATCGCTCTGGATTTGAGCAGCCTGCGTATCGCCATTGTCGGTCCAGCCATTGGCATTGAGCAGCAGGCGAACGCTATCGGTGGGCTCCCAGAGCAACTGGACCCGCCCTTGCAGCTGATCCATTTTGCCCAGTTCATCGTTGCGGGTGAAGCTCTTCTGCCAGGCGCCGCTCTGGACGGTACGCAGCGCGACGCGCGCCTTGAGGGTATCGCTGATCGGCCCGCTGACAAAACCCTGCACGTCGAAGGTCGAAAAGCGTCCGAAGCTGGCAGTGCCGCCGGTCGTGAAGGTATCTGTGGGCTTGGCAGCAACATAGTTGATCGCCCCGCCGGTGGTGTTCTGACCGAACAGCGTACCTTGCGGACCCTTCAGCACCTCGACCCGCTCGATATCGAACGCTGCGCCCCTGGTGGTAGCGCTGAACGGCAGCTGGATTTCGTCGACATAGACCGCGACGGTCGGCGAGGCCGACAGCGTGGTTTCATAAAAACCGACCCCTCGCAGCGTATATACCGGCGTGTTGAACGGCGAAGGCTGGACCGTCAAACCGGGGACAATCTTACCCAAATCCGTTGGAGAGCCGATCCCGCGCGTGATCAGTGTGTCGCCGCTTTCGGCGGTGATCGACAGACCAACATCGAGGATGTTCTGATCGCGCTTGTTGGCCGTGACGATGATGACGTTGGGATCAGGAGCACTTTCTTCTACGCCCGCATCCTGTGCGATGACCGGGGTTGCAAAAGCCACCAAAGCCAAAGCTGAGCTGCCCAGCATCCAGATGCTACGTGATGAAACCATGTTCAGTGCTCCTCTCCTGAACGCCGTTTGCTGTTTGCAAATCTGGCGGTGGGCTGGTGGCCCGTGGATCATGTCTTCCACAATCAATGTCGCCCGTCAAGATCGTTTGACGATTTCGTGGGATGAGCATGTTCGATTAATTTGTCAGGGTGATAGACCTTGATCGGCGATGGCGCTAAAGACAGGTGCGATATCCAGGAAAAGAAGAATGGCTTCGACCACACTTGCCCCCAACAGCATGAGCACACCAAGCAAAGCCGAGATAACAGTGCCCGCCGAGCCGGCGCTGAGCGCTACCGACAAAGTCTCGGAAGCCATTATCCAGGGGATCAGGTCCGGTGTCTTTGTACCTGGCCAGCATCTGCTCGAGCCCGATCTGACTCGGCGACTGTCGATAAGCCGTGGATCCTTGCGTGAAGCCCTCAAGCATCTTGCCGCTGCCGGGATCGTGACGCTCAATCGCTACCGCGGTGCCTATATTGGTATTCTCGACAAAAAGTCGGTGCTCGACTTGCTCGATACCCTCGAGCCGCTTGCGCGACTTGCTGCCCGGCTCGCCGCGCAGAAGTGGGATAACTCCGAGTTGCAGCAACAGCTTGTCGAGGCAGTCGAACTTATCGAGCATTCGGGTGGGACCGGCAATCGGGCACGCTATCTCGAATACCGCAGACGCTTCTATGACGCGATGATCCAGATGGGCGGCAACCGCGAACTCGAGCGGGTAATGCCGCTCTCGCGTACCGACCTGTTCAGGGCGCAGGTCGAAACCGTTCAGAGCGAAGAGCAGCGGATGCGGCACGTCTCGGGCTATCGGCGCATTGCCGAGGCCATTCTGGCACGCGATGCCGATGAAGCGGACGCGGCGGTCAAGCACCATTTTGGTGGTACCCGCCAGACCATGGACGAGTTGCCCGAATCGGCGTTTCCCACTCTGGATAACTGATCCGTGTCGGCACGGACCGCACGTCCCGCGTTTCAGCACCTGATACGCGGACGCCGCGACCTGTTGCGCAAATTCCTGGCTCGATTGCACCGGTCCCCGGCCCTCCGCACATTCGCTGCATCGCCATAGCTTGGAGCTGTGCAGTGACCCTTCCTTTCTGGCGGTAATATGTCGTAGCCTGATAGTTTGTTGTCGATATGTGTGGACGAAATCGTCCGACACATTTAGCTTGGCCCTCTGACCCTGACGAATCAGGGTGTTAAGGAGCAGGCCGATGACGCACATTATGGCGATTTATCCCAATGATGCGGGCAGCAGGTTCGATGCGGATTATTATATCGGCAGGCACACAAAATTCGCGGAAAACCTGTTGACTGGCCATGGGCTGATCGAAATCCGCTCGGTGCTGGGACGCCACGCACTGGATGGCTCGACACCCCCTTTCTGGGCGATCAGCGAGATGGTGTTCACCTCGCGCGAGGCTTTCGACCTGGCGATGGCTGCCCATGGCGCGAACCTGTTCGCGGACCTTCCCAATTATACCGACGTCGCCCCTTTGCTGCAGGTCGGCACCCTCGTCGGCGCTTAGACCCTAATTTGAGAATACAACCCTGGAGAGAGATATGAGAAATTTTGCCCGCAACGAAATGGACGATATCGGCCAGCTGATCGGGCTCGACGAACTGTTGAACCACCAGATCGTCGACACCTTCGCCTCGACCGCAACCTCCGAGCAGAGCTGGACCGAAAAGATCTGGTCGGCGATGGTCCGCAAGGACGGCACGCTGGCGATCGACTTCGGCCTAGGGCGCTACCACAACCGCGGCGTCATGGACGGCTGGGCCGCCGTTTCGCGCGGCAGCCAGCAGTGGACCGTCCGGGCGAGCCGTGAATTGCGCGATGACCCGACGATCACCGAGGTCGGCCCGATCCACTACGAGATAATCGAGCCACTGCACAGCGTGCGCTACCGGCTTGACCGCAATGATATCCAGCCCATCGCCTACGACGTGACCTTCACCTCGAAAATGCCGCCGTTCTTCGAGGACCGTCACAAGCAACGCGAAAAGGACGGGTTCCGCATCGGCTCCGATGTCATCCGCTATCACCAGATCGGCGTGCCCTCGGGGTGGGTCGAGATCGAGGGCGAGCGCATCGAGATCAACCCCGATGAGTGGACCGAATATCGTGACCATAGCTGGGGCACGCGGCTTGATGTCGGAGCACACAACCCCGACGTGCGCCCGACCGCCGACTTTGGCGACGTCAAGTTCGGCGAAGGCGAATTCATGCTGGTGTGGAGCCCGTTCATGCTGGTGCAGCCCAATGGCGAAAGCTACGCCTACCACTTCTATTATATGGCCAAACAAGGGCGGATCTTCTATTCGTCGGGCTATTGCAACCACCCCGATGGACGCCAGGAAAAGGTCGCTCGGGTTCGTCCGGAACTCAAATATGATGACCAGACGCGGCGACTGCTCGGCGGGCGCGTGCATTTCGACATGATGCAGGGCGGCACCCGGACAGTCGAGGTCGAGGTCATGGGAACCTCGGGAGTGCACCTCGGCCCTGGCCTGTATCTGGGCTTTGACGGAAAGAAGCACGGGTCATGGAAAGGCCCGCTGGAGGTCGATGGCGAGATGTTTGCGGACACGATGGATATCGAGACCCTGCGTCGTATACGCCAGCTGCGCGATTGCCCCATTCGCGTCACCGAAGGCGATGCGGTGGGCTATGGCATAATGGAGACGATCATCCACGGCGCGCACCCCGATCTGGGTCTGACCGCGGCCAGTTCGCTGATCTGACCAGGAGGGTATGAACATGCTGGGCAGAGACACTCAGATGCTGGCGGAAGGCCTACGCGGCTACCTGCCGCGCGGATCGGCGATCACGGGCGTCAAGACGCTCTCGGCGGGCCATTCGAACGAAACCTATCTGGTCGAGGGGCTCAACGAAATCCTTCGAATGCCGCCATCGGAAGAGGGGCTTCTGCCCCCTTATGACATGGCACGGCAGCACGCGATCCTGTTAGCGGTGAAGTCCAATACCGACAGCGTACCGTTACCGTCTATGCTGGAACTGTGCACCGACCCCGATGTCATCGGCGATGAATTCTTCCTGATGGAGTGCGTGCAGGGAGAGGCTTTCGAATATGTCACGCCCGATTGGGTCAAGGCAGATCCCGTTGCCGTGCCCGACAGCATCTGCCGGCAGTGGTTCGATGCGCTGATCGGTCTTCACAACATGCCCGTAAACGCGATGCCGCCCGGTGGACGCAGCATCCAGCAGGAGGCGCAGCATTGGCTGGACGTCGCATGCGGCGCAGAGGCGACGAAGGACCTGATCGATGTACTGGCCAGCCTCGCCACCAATCCGCCACGCCCCTCAGGCGCGGCAACACCGGTGCATGGCGACCCCAAGCACGGCAACTGCCTGTGGCAGGACGGCCGGCTGACGGCGTTTCTCGATTGGGAAATGTCGCAGGTTTCAGAACCGCTGCTGGACCTGGGCTATGTGCTGATGTTCCACGATCAGGGCGAAGCGTCGCTAGCCGATGCAGGATTTGAACAGCCCGGCTGGTGGTCGCCGGATAAGATGGTTGCCGAATGGGAACAGGGCACGGGGCGAACCGCAGTCGATGTGGCCCGCTACACCGTTCTGGGGCAGGCAAAGGTCGCCGCGATCATTGCGCTCGGCGCGCATCTGTTCACCAGTGGAAAGACAGCGGATGCCCGGTTCCAAGCGTTCGGAGCGGTTCTGCCTGCCTATACCAAATTGCTGGTCAAGCGGGCGATGGCGGCGGGGTGAAAAATTCGCGGCTGCGCTGCCGTGCTCAGGGTGGAGCAGCCGCGCATTCAGCCATCCACGGTCAGTATGACATCACCGAATTCTATTAGGGCACCCGGTAACGCCTGCGCAGCCTGAACGGTGCCAGCAGCATCGGCGGTGAGCGCGATTTCCTCATCCAGCAGAGCGATCCGCGCGATCGTCGTGCCGTGTTCCACAACGTCGCCTTCCGCCGCCGTCCAGATCAGCGTGGCAACATGCGGAGCGGTCAATTGCCATGTCGTGGCAATGTGCGTCACGCCATCGGCAGCGGGCGCAATCCGCGCTGTCGCTATCATGGGATTGGCCCCGCCGCCATCGCGCGCGATGAACACGCTGACGTCACCGGACCGGACGTAAAGATCGCGGTAGGATGATTGCACGAACATCCGCATCAGCGCGCGGGTATCACTGACGAGCGTGCTCATGCGCCAGACTCCAGTGTTGCCAGCAAAGCGGGAAGGACAGGATCGGTGATAATAGTGTGGACCCCAAGCCGTGCCGCCAGCCGCGCCGTTTCCGGATTGGCAAATATGGCACCGCGCACGGCGTCAAGCCCGGCAATCTGATCTTGCAGCCGATCTACTTCGCCGCCCGCCAACTGCTCGTCGATGTCGGCGATACCTGCGATGTCCACGTTATCTTTCGCACTCAAGACAGTCAGACCGCTGCGCTGTCGCGCCCATTCGGTAAGGCGCGCAAGTGCAGGATCGGCGCGCTCGTCGGGAGCCAGCACCGGAAGCGCGCCTGGATAGACCACGCCGCCGCTGCCATCGACGGTCACTACGGATCCTGGCGTGATCGCATGACCTGCGCCGACGCCGACAATGCACGGACGACCAAGCGCGCGGCTGACGACCGCAGCATGCGAGGTCGATCCGCCTTGTTCGGTGATGATCCCGCGGGCAGCGATCATGCCGTGAATATCGTCTGGGCTGGTCGTCGCGCGCAGCAGGATGATGTCTTCGCCATCCGATGCCCTGCGATCAGCCTCGTCAGGATCGGTCACGACGATACCGCTGGCCACGCCAGGGCACGCCCCCTCGCCCTTGCCGAGCACCGCAAGCGCATCGGTCGCACCGTCGGCCAGCTTGGGCCGCAGCAGCGTTGCCACCTGCTCAGCGCTGACCCGGGTTAACGCGGTGGCCTCGTCGATCATGCCCTCGGCGACCATATCCACCGCAGCGCGCACTGCTGCATCGGGCGCGCGCTTGGCAGAGCGGGCCTGCAGCAGATAGAGCTTGCCCGACTGAACGGTAAATTCGATGTCTTGCATGTCGCCGTGCTCCCGCTCGAGCAGTTCGGTCGCATGCAGCAGCGCGGCATGGGCAGCCGGATCAAGACCTTGCATCGCATCGAGCGACAGCGGGGTAAATTTGCCCGACACCACATCCTCGCCCTGCGCCCGGGGCAGATATTCTCCATATGGCTTGCGTTCGCCGGTCAATGGATTGCGGCTGAAAATGACTCCGGTTCCGCTTTGCGCATCGAGATTACCGAACACCATCGCCTGGATGGTGACCGCCGTCGAAAGATCGTGCGGTATGCCATTATGATCGCGGTAACGGCGGGCGCGCCTTGAGTTCCAGCTCTCAAACACCGCGCGTACGGCGCCTGTAAGGCACTCTTGCGGACTGGTCGGCAGCCCTGCGGTTTGCGCGCGCCATTTCGCAGGATCTGCCGCCGAGTCGAGTTCGACCGGCATCTTCATTACGATGGCGGCATAGAGCTCGAGAAACCGCCGATGGGTGTCGCGCGCGAACGCGGGCATCCCGGTTTCTGCCGCCAACGCCGCTTCGGCCGCAGCATCGATCCCCAGATTGAGCACCGTGTCCATCATGCCGGGCATGGAGATCGCCGCGCCCGATCGCACGGAAAGCAGCAAGGGTTTGTCACCGTGGCCGAAAGTGCGCCCGGTTTCGCGTTCGAGCCACGCAAGGCCTGCTGCGATCTCGGCTTCAAGGCCGGCGGGGAAATCTCCGCTGTCCAGAAAGGCCAGGCATGCGCCCGTGCTGATTACGAAGGCAGGCGGCACAGACAGGCCCAGCGCAGTCATCCGCGCGATCGACCACGCCTTGCCGCCGATCAGCGCCTTGTCGGGCAGCGTGCTGCCATCGAGCCGGATCGCCCAATCGCTTTGAGTCACGACGGTCATTCCTCGCGCACCTGGCCCATGATCCGCAACAGATCCTCGTGCAGTTCGAACCACACCGTGTGATAGCTCTCGCGGCGGATATCGCTGACCCATTCGACGTCCCCGTCCTCGGCAAATTCGAGCGCGGCGAGCAGCTTCTCGGAATAGACCGCAAGCCGTGGCAGATGCGATGCCATCCGCGCGAGCAGAGGCTCGACAATCTCGTGTACTTGGCCCAGCCGGTCGATCACGACATCGTCATGGCCCTTGTCGCTGTGATCGTTGGCAACCTTTTCACCGCCGATGTCGAGCGTCTGCCAGTCGGTGATGACCTGCTTGAGCGTCTTGTTGACCCGTTCGAAGGCGTCGTAAGCGCTGACAAAGGCAGCATTGCCCCGCAGGTCGGCAAAGTGACGGCGATAGCGTGCTTCGAGTGCGACCCGCGCCAGCGGGGTCAGCGCATATCCCCCCTTGGCTTCGATCGCACGGCTCGTGGCGACGGCGTTGTCGAGCGCCGCCTTGGTCTGCGCAGCGTCCATCGCCATCAGCCCGGCAATGGCATCGGCAGGCGCATGCCGCTTGATGGCCAGCCCATGAAAGACAAGGTCCCGTTGGTCCATGGCTCAAGCCTCCCCTTCGCGGCGATGGCGCCAGACACGCGCAATCCGGCGGGTGCCCAACTGGTAGTCCTCGGTCGTTTTGGCATCAGCGCTCGATTCGATTGTCACGACATCGCCGTCCTCGATCCCTGCGATCTTGGCGTTCATCACGCACGGGATGTTGTACTCACGCGTAAGGATGCCGAGGTGCGATCGGACGGTGCCTCCAGCGCAGATCACTGCTGCAAACTGTTCGATGATCGGCGCTGTCAGGGTGCCGCCCGAATCGTCGATGATCGCAACCGTGCCCGGCGGTACGCCGTTGGTCAGATAATCGAGGACGCGGCTGTTGCTGCGGATGAAGCGCGCGGTGCCGCTCATGTCCGAGCCATGGCGCACCACATTGTCGCCCTCGCCGCACAGTGCCCGGCCGTCCGCGTCCATCGGTTGCTGGGGGGCTTCGGGGTGCGAGAAGCTGGCATCGCCATTTTCCGATCCCGCCTCAAGCGGCTTGTATATCTCGGGCCGCTCACTCGCCGAAATGCTGGCGGACCAGTCGAAGCGATGGCCGCTGTCCAGAATGGCGCGCTCAACGGCGGAAAAATCATCCTTGGTAACCAGCGTGTCGGCAACCTGCAGACTGAAGTCGGACCAAGACAGGCCGGATTCGGCATATTTCTGCCGGACAATGTCGTGGGTCAGCGCGAGTACGGCCTCGACCAGAGGCGAGGCAGGCGGCGCAACATGGCGCAATCCATCAATCGGCAATTCAGCCACGAAACACCCTCTCATCATCGTTTTAATGTGGCCGATTTGTGAACCAGCCCAGCGGCACTGTCAAGCGTGACGGATGAAATCGTCGGACGATATTGACGGGTCCTGCGGCGTCGGATAAGCCCTGATCAACAACCAAGCGCACAGGAGAGCCTCGTGGCAAAGATCGATAACCCGCGTGTACTCATCGTCAATGACGACGGTATAGACGGACCTGGTATCGTTCTGCTGGAGGAAATCACCCGCCAGTTCACCGACGACATATGGGTGGTTGCGCCTGATCAGGAACGCTCCGGCGCGGGACATTCGCTATCTCTCTCACTTCCGATCCGAATCAAGGAACGCGACAGCCGCCACTTTGCGCTGAACGGCACGCCGACCGATTGCGCGCTCCTGGGCATCTATGAGCTGATGGGCGACAAAAGACCCGATTTCGTCCTCTCCGGCATCAATCGCGGCCCCAATCTGGCGGAGGATATCACCTATTCGGGCACGGCGTCCGCCGCGATGGAAGGGGCGATGCTGGGCATCCCGGCGATCGCGCTGAGCCAGGTGATCACCTATCAGGGCGAAATTCACTGGAACACAGCGCGCAAATATCTGCCGCAAGTGCTCGAAAAACTGTTTGCGATGGACTGGCGACCAGGAATGTTCGTCAACGTCAACTTCCCCAATTGTCCGCCCGATGCAGTCACGGGCGTTCTTGCGACGCGGCAGGGGATGCGGCCCCCCGGCGCGTTTCAGCCGATCCGGCGGGTCGATGAACGGCACGTGCCCTATTACTGGATTAAGATCGCATTCCCCGATGGCGGTGAGCAGGACGGCAACGATCTGGCGGCGGTCACCAACAATGCCGTATCGGTCACCCCGCTGCAGCTGGATATGACCGCACACGACCTCTTGCCCGCCTTCGCGCAAGCATTCCCGGCTGATTGAGATGGCCGCGGACGCACTTGGCACCGCCGAATCCGTCGCGCAAGCTATCCGCAACGGAATAAAGACCGGTCAGTTCGTGCCCGGCCAGCATCTAGTGGAAGTCGCGCTGACCCAGCGGTTGCAGGTCAGCCGCAGTTCACTGCGCGAGGCGCTGCGTAACCTGCATGGCGACGGCATCGTCTCGATGAGCCGTTACCGTGGATCGCATATCTGTAGGCTGACACGCAAGGAAGCAGCGGACCTGCTGGAGGTTCTGGAGCAGCTGGTCTGCCTGGCGGCGCGGCGGGCAGCTCTGTTCGAAGGGGAAAAGACCTCGTTGATGGACGCCGCAGTGACCGCGAGCGACCACCAGGTCATTCGCGATCGTCAGGCGTACCTCGGTCTGCGTCAGGCGTTTTACGATACGCTGTTTGCGGTTTCGGCCAATCACGAGCTGCCGCGGGTTGCACCGTTGGGCCGCGCGGACCTGTTTCGTGCCCAGATCCGTCCCTATCAGGCGGCGGACGAACAGCATTCGCATGCCGATGGCTACCGGACGATAGCAGGTGCGGTCATATCTGGCGATGCAGCGCTGGCCGAGCAGTCCGTTCGCAGTCATTTTGCCGGAACACACGCCATGATTGCACGGCTTCCGGATCATGCATTTGCGTCAGACTGACACCGATCGCCGCAGGATGGTGATCGCCGACAAGCCGTCTTCCACGCCGTAAAAGCCGCCCGAGTTCTCTGCCAGCGCAATCCTTGCGCCCGGGACCTGACGCGCACCGGCATCGCCGCGCAGCTGCGTCACCAGTTCCCAGATCTGGCCGAGCCCGGTCGCCCCCAGCGGATGTCCCTTCGAGACCAGTCCGCCCGACGGATTGACCGGAATGCGGCCGCCGATGGACGTCTCGCCTTTTTCGGCATCGGACCCACCCCAACCTTCCGCGCATAGGCCAAGAGCCTCCGTCTGCACGACCTCGCCGAACGAACTGGCATCGTGGACTTCGGCGACGTCGATCTCGTCCGGTCCCACGCCAGCAGCTTCATAAGCGCGCTGTGCGGTGAGCCGGGTGACATGGCGAGCATAGTCATTCGGCGTGCGATCCGATCCGCTCTGCGATTCAACCGTCAGAACATCGACCGCGCGGGCGTCCGGAAACCGCGACAGCAGATCGGTGGCGCAGACAACCGCTGCCGCCGCCCCGTCGCTGATCGGCGCGCACATCGGCACGGTCAACGGCCAACACACCACCGGTGCCGCCATCACCTCATCGACCGTGAACGGATCGCGATATTGCGACAGCGGGTTGGCGACCGAATGCACATGATTCTTGGCCGCCACAGCCGCAATCTGCCGCGCGGTCGTGCCATAAGTCGCCATATGCAGCCGTGCCTGCGCGGCATAGGCCTGCATCATGATATTGGGGCCGGGTCCCTCCAACCCTTCAGGTGCAGGCAACAGCATGCCATCGGTCGCGTCGAGATAGGCCTGAGCGACCAGCGCATCGAGCGGCTGCTGGAACACGGCGAAGCGCTTGTCCCGGTCCTGGCTGTAGAGCTTTTCCACGCCGACCACGAGCGCGACATCGGCAAGTCCTGCGCGCACATAATCGACCGCGACGTGCAGGGCGATGGTCGCGCTGGCGCAGGCTGCCTCGACATGCAGCACGCGCACCCCCTGAATACCCATCGGGCGCAGCGCGTATTCGCCGGGGATCGACATTTCGCCGGCAAAGAAGCCCTGGATGACATTGGCGTAGATCGCCATGCCAAGGTCGCTCGCCTTGGCCCCGGCGTCGGCGAGCGCCTGTGCAACTGCGTGCTGCGACAGTTCGCTATGGGTGCGATCGAGGTGGCGTCCGAAGGAGGTCATTCCCACGCCGATGATGGCGGCACCACGCATTAGATAGCCTTTCCGGCGGCGGCCCAGAACGGCTTGCGCAGTTCTGCCCGCGAAACCTTGCCCGCGTTGGTACGCGGCAGCGCATCGGTGAACTCGATCCGCTTGGGTGTCTTTATCGGACCGAGCAGGCCGCGCGCATGGGCGAGCAAAGCTTCGTCGCCAATATCCCCGCGCCGTTCGACATAGGCGACAACCGCCTCGCCCCATTTATCGTCGGGTACGCCGATCACCGCGCAATCCTGGACCGCATCATGCGCAAGCAGCGCCTGCTCGACTTCGGCCGGGTAGATATTGAACCCGCCCGAAATGATCATGTCCTTCTTGCGATCGACGACATAGAACCAGCCATCGGCATCGCGCACGCCGATATCTCCGGTATGGTGCCAGCCGAATTGCGATACCTCAGCAGTAGCCTCCGGGTTTCGGTAATAGCCCGCCATCACCAATGGCCCGCGCACCACGATCTCACCGCGTTCGCCCGGGGGCAGAATTGTGCCGTCATCGTCCATGATCTCGACGACCGAGAGCAGATTGGGGCGTCCGCAGCTGCCCGGATGGGCCAGGCTGCCGTGTGCATCGAGATGTTCGTGCGGCGGCATCGCAGTGACGCACATCGGTGCTTCGGTCTGGCCGAAGCTGGCATTCATTACCGGGCCGAACACGTCGATAGCTTCCCTTAGCCGGTCCTGCGACATCGGCGCACCGGCATAGGAAATGTATTCGAGGCTTGAGAAGTCGGCATCGCGCACGCCCGGCGCTGCCAATAGCATGTAGACTGCGGTGGGGGGCAGGAACATGTAGGTCACGCGGTGCCGCTCGATTGCCGCGATCACGTCTGCAGGTTCGAACTTGGGCAACACCACCACGGTTCCGCCAAGCGCCATGCTGGCCAGTGCCAGCGGCCCTGCGGCATGCGTCATCGGGGCGGCGACAAGGTTCACCGGCGGGCGCTTCATCGGCATTGAGGCGACCAGTGAACTCACCAGCGCCTGCCAGTTGCCGTTGGTCAGCATGACACCCTTTGAGCGCCCCGTGGTCCCGCCGGTATTGCCCAGAAACGCGAGTTCATCGACCAGACCGGCGCGGCGCTGTGGCGCCTGCGAGCCATCGAGTACCAGTTGGTCCCCCAGATAGAAGTCGGCACCCTCTATGAGCCGGTCGAGCGCGATGAAACGCCGGATGTTGGGGCATTGCGCGCGCAAGGGTGCGATCCGGTCGGCCACGTCGGAATGGATGAACACCGTGTCGATATCGAGCAAATCGAACAGGTAGGCGTTTTCGGCAACGCTGGCGCGGTTGTTTGCCATCGCCCAGACGCCATCGGCGCGCAGAATGCCCAGCACCGCCTCGAACGCTTCGAGTGCGTTGCCGCTGAGGACGGCAGCGTGTGCGCCCGGCGCAAATCCATCGGCGATCAGCATGTTGGCGATGGCATGCGTTCGCGCCGCGACATCGCTGTAGGTTCGCGTTACATCGCCTGCGATCATGCAGGGCCGGTCATGCGCGATCCGTGCCCCGCGATCAAAAAAGTCGATCATCCGCATCGGATCAGCGCCGCATCGTCATATCCAGCGCCGCAGACCGGATCTGCACCAGTGGCGCGGTCGCCAGCTTCATCAATCGCTGAACCTTGTTGAACTCGGGCGATGAAAGCGTCGGATAATCGCGGCGGACCGGCCCTGCGGCCCGCATGCGGTCGATATCGGAGGCCGGCACCAGCGCGCGCAGGATCAGCTCATCGTCGTTGTCGCCAGTGCCGTGCCTGCGCCGCAGTTCATCGGCATCGGGCTGTTCGGGGGGATTGTCGGCAATTTCCCGCGCGCGCGGCATCGCCATGATCTGGTCCAGGACATTGGCATCGATCGGCGCAACCGGGTCGCCATAGAAGCCTGCCGCATATTGGATGACCTCGTCGGGCACAACCGAATAGCGCTTGCCGGTGACGATATTCAGCACCGCCAGCGTCCCCACCAGCTGCGCAAACGGTGTCGCCATGCCGGGGTATCCCAGCTCGCGGCGTACCGCTGCCACCTCGGCCAGAACCTCAGGCAGCTTGTCGAGCATGTTCTGCTGCACAAGCTGGGCGCGCAACGTGCCCATCATGCCGCCGGGGATCTGGTGCTTGAGCGCGGTCACGTCATATTCGAAGTGCTGGTTGACCAGAAAGCCTGCCGCCTTGCCCGTGCGCTCGAAATGATCGGCGACCGGCGCCAGCTTGCTGGTATCGATATTGTGGGTGTGGCCCATGATCTCTACGTTGCGGGTCATGATCTCGATCGAAGGGATCGATGGTCCGTTAGCCATCGGGCGCACCGCAGTGTGCAGCACGGTCACCCCGAACTCGATGGCATCCATGTAGCTCTTGGCCGACTGGCCGAGCATGTTGTTGGCGTGCATTTCGATCGGCTTGCCGCGCGCCTTGGCGACGATGGCAGGCACCAGTGTCGAAATGCGGTCGCGGTCGAGCACGCCACCGGTATCGTAGAGCAGCAGGCTGTCGACCTCGGGCAGCGCAGACAGCTTGTCGGCCTTGTCGGCATAATAGGCATCGTCATGCACCGGCGACATCGTGAACAGCATCGTGCCCGCAACCTGACAGCCATGACCCTTGGCGATCTTCGCCAGCCGGTGCATCTTGTCGATGTTGAACAACACGTCGTACAGCCAGAAACTGCGAAGCCCGTGGACGCACAACCGGTCCACCCACAGGTCCATCAGCACATCGGGCGTGAAGCCGAACGTCACCGATCCATTCGAACGGCACCCGGCGCGCAGCGGCGTGTTGGGCATGGCCCCGACCAGCAGATCGAGCCCGGCCCAGGGGTCTTCTTGACAATGCCGGATCAGCACCTCGAAGAGCGAGGAGCCCGCAAGGCTGATGATGTTATAGCCGGTCTGGTCAATGATCGGTGCCACCGGCAGTGCCATCCCGGCCTGCATCCGCATGCCCCACAGGCTCTGCTGGCCATCGCGCATGGTTTCATCGAGGAAGGTAATATGGGCCATCGGGCTACTCCGCCAGAGCGTTGGGATTGGCGAGCAGCACCTGCTCTAGCCAGCGAGTGTGGAAGGTGTTGGCGATGAAATCGGGATGCCGGGCGATGGCGCGGTGCAGCGCGATCGTTGTCGGTATGCCTTCGACCACGAAGTTCTCCAGCGCGTCGCCCAGCCGGGTGATCGCCTCGGCACGGTTTGCGCCATGAACGATCAGCTTGCCGATCATGCTGTCGTAATAGGGCGGGATGACCGCGCCTTGGGTCATGTGCGAATCCAGCCGGATGCCTTCGCCCTGCGGTGGCTGCCACCGGGTGACGGTGCCAGGGACGGGGATAAAACCGCGCGCGGCATCTTCGGCGTTGATCCGGCATTCGATGGCATGGCCGCTGACCGCGATGTCCTCCTGCCGCATCGAAAGACCGGCGCCGCCTGCAATGCGGATCTGCTCACCGACAAGATCGACCCCGGTTACCATCTCGGTGACGGGATGCTCAACCTGGATACGGGCGTTGACTTCGATGAAATAGACTTCCTGCCGCTGCACATCATACAGGAACTCGGCGGTCCCGGCGTTACGGTAATTGACCGATTTCGCCAGATCGACTGCGGCGCGGTGTAGTTCCGATCGAACGTGATCGGGCATGGCGACGCACGGCGATTCCTCGACGAGCTTCTGGTAACGCCGCTGCACCGAGCAATCGCGCTCCCCGAAATGGACGACATTGCCCAGCCCGTCGCCCATCAGCTGAACCTCGACATGCCGCGCCTCGGGCACGAAGCGCTCCATGAACAAGGTGCCGTCGTTGAACGCAGCCTGTGCCTCGGCGCTGGCCTTGGCAAAGCCCGCCTCGGCCTCGTCGCCGTTGTTGGCGACAACCATGCCGCGACCGCCGCCGCCGGCCGATGCCTTGAGCAGCACTGGATAGCCGATGCGGTCGCCCTCGCGCCGGGCATCGGCTGCGCTGGCGATGCGGTCGCTACCGGGTACCAAAGGTACGCCTGCGGCCCGCGCCATGCTGCGCGCCTGCAGCTTGTCGCCGAGCGCATCGATCATGTCGGGCTCAGGCCCCACGAATGCAACATCGTTCTGCGCGCACAGGCGGGGCAGGATCGAGCGTTCCGACAGAAATCCATAGCCCGGATGCAAGGCATCGCAGCCGCTGGCACGGGCGGCATGCACCACCAGCCGCGGGTCCAGATAGCTGAGCGCCGCCGGGCCCGGCCCCAGAACGATGGCGCGATCCGCCAGCCGCGCCGCTGCGCTGCCGCGATCCGCATCGGAAATTCCGACCACCGTCTCGATATTCTGGGCCTGCGCCGCACGCACGATGCGCAGGGCGATTTCCCCCCGATTGGCGACGAAAAGGCGTGAAACGGCCATGATCAGTCCGTCACGATCACGAACAGCGGCTGGTCCGCCTGGACGATGTCGCCATCGTTGGCGAGCACGCTATGGACAGTCCCGGTGCATTCGGCCTGCACCGAGGTAAACAGCTTCATCACCTCGACCAGGCACAGTTCAGTCTCGGGCGAGACCTTCGAGCCGATCTCAACATAGGCTGCGCTACCGGGCTTGGGCGACCGATAGAAGGTGCCAAGATACGGCGCGCTGATGATCGTAGCGTTGGCTGGCAATTCGGCTGGCACGGACGCGGCGGTAGGTTTCGCCGCCGCTGCAGGAGACTGTTTCGCGGGTGGCGCACCAGGTGCGGTACCGGGCCGGATGGACGACTCCACCATGACGCCATCGAGCCCGGCTGCAGCGCTGTCGTTGGAGAGATAAATCTCCATGTCGTTCAGACGGACATGCAGCTCGCGCAGTCCCGAGCGCTGGAAATCCTCCATCAACGCGGCAATGGCCTCGTCGCTTTGGCCGGAAAGACTTGGTCCGGTCATGATACCCCCTTGCGCAATGCTTCGACATCGGCGCGGCTGAGGCCCGCTCCCTTGTCTCGCAACAAGGGCGATGCTTCCTGCTCCATCCGGTAAAGCGTCTGGACCGCCTCGCTTGCCAGATTATGCCGGATGCTGGTGTCGCACAGGAACCGCAAGGGAGCCTCCATCTGTTTGGGACGGAAGGCGGCGGCCTTGGCATTGTATTCGGCCAGCGTGAGAGGACCGGCACTGGTAATGTAACGATCCTGCTTTCCGCCCAGATGCGAAGACCCCGCCGTCATGGGCGCGATACCCGGCCCCGGCGGCGCGTCGAGCACGCAATAGGGAATGTGGGTGATATACCGGCGTGGCTGGTTGCAGTGCTGCATCATCGCATAATAGTGGAGCTGCTGGCTGGGCAGATCGACCAGACCGACGAGCTCGCCCAGAAAATCGCGCCCGAATTCATCATTGAGCAGCGGACGGAACCGCTCGGCGCGCGGATCGATCTTCATCCAGTCATCGACCTCGTAGACACCCGCGACATGCGCAAAGTCCTTGATGATCGAGAAATAGACCAGGGCGCCCGCATCCATCATCTGGTCGCGCGACCAGCCCGCCATGGTCTTCCACAGATCGACCGTGGCCTTGCGGAACACGTCGGTCAGATGCTCGAAGGTCTCGGCCAGCTGTTCAGGCGAGTCCATGCCCACGGGCACATGACCCTCGGTCAACACGTCGGAGGTGTACAGGCCGATGCCGGTCAGCTTGTCTGCGGTGAATTCGGGCTGCGATTCAAAGCTGCCCCAATCATCCATTAGATAGAAATGGCATCCGGTCGCTTCCATCGTGACCGTGAGGTTGTTGTAGGGGATCGCATCGCCCACGCCATCGAGCCAGGGGAAATCGCCTTGCGCCAGATCGTTGAAGTCGCGGATAACCAGTTCGCGGTTCTCACCCAGCGCATAAGGCCCCGAATTGTTGAGCGTGACCCGGCTCTCGCATGATACCAGAAAGCCATATTGCGATACGGTCGCCAGAAAACTCTGCGCCGCCTTGTGCAGCCGGTCGCCATCGGTGCAGGCGTGGAGATCGGCGTGGAACCGCTGGAGCCGCCGCTCGGGCAGAAGCTGAACCCGCTGGCCGAACTCGCGCGCGTTGATATGCCCGTCCTCGCGTTGCTGCGCCAGTTTGAAACGCCGCCAGAAGTCCATGACATAAGCGGTGTCTTCGGCCGCATCCTCGGGGCGCAGCATGCCCATGTTGATCAGGATCTCACGCCCAAGAAGATAGAAGGTCGGGAGCGCCCAGCCGGGAAGATTGCCGAACTTGCCTGCCATCGCCCGCGCACGATCACCAACCTCTTCCGCCTGCATCCGGCTTTCGACTTTGCGCAGCAATTCGGGATAACGATAGAAGCAATTGAGGTATGAGAGCAGCATGTAGGAAGGCACGGGAAACAGTTTGGATTCCTGCACCGTGCGGGTCACGCACAGCCAGTACGTGTCATCCCCAACGCTCTGGATCGAGTTGTTGGCGTTCAGCAGGCTCACATAATCAAGCATCGGGTGATCGCTCCAGCCAGAGCTGTGTTGGCGCTGACATCGCGGCCTTCTCCTCGTCCTGAGTCTTCTTTGTTGTTCGCCACTATAGTCAGTCAAAATCGTCTGACAATCCTGTTTTTTAGGCTCCCTGCATTTGATATGGCATAGCCGACGCACCACTGACGGTTTGCACGATACCCGTAAATACAATATGGTCAGACAAAATCGCCCGACTGGACCGCAGATCGGGTGACGGATGTCGGGGACGCGATGGCCGCTCACAATTGGGCGAAGCCATTGGGACCGGGAGAGGAGTGGACCTATGCAGCTCAAAGCTGACATCACCGCGCGTACCGATCAGATGGTTTCGACCTGTGGGCTGGACAGTACATCCATCTTCTTTTGCGACAGAACGGCCTCCGTTCCCCGCTTGTCCTATCTTTACCACAACGGCGTCTCGGAAGATGCCCAGCGCATATACAAACAGGGTCGGGTGTTCGAGGATGACCCGTTTACCCGCGTAGTCCAGCCGAGCGACCATGACGGTCATGTCATCTGGTGGGAGGATGACTGCCTGAAACATGCTGCCAGCAATGCCAGGGACTATCGCCAGTTCATCAGCCATTACTCGGTCGATGTCGTTGGTGCCTATGTCCAGCAGGTTCTGCCCGGCATGTTGCTGGTGATCGGTGCGCATTGCCGACCGGGTGCGCACCTAAAAAGCGACGTTCCTCGCGCGTTGGTGACCCAGGAAATCACCGGCATATCCCAGATGGTGGTGACACAACTGCTGCAGGATTTGTTACTGCGGCTGGATGGCAACCGCATGCTGACGATGATGCTGGAAGATCGCATCGGCGTGCCGAACACAGAAGGCGGCAACCTGGCCCTGTCCCAGCGCGAGCGCGAAATAGCCGAACTGGTCGGTGCCGGTAAACAGAACAAGCAGGTCGCCCATATTGCCGGCCTGTCCGAATTTACCGTCGAGAACCATCTGCGTCGCATCTATCGCAAACTGGGGGTCCACAACCGCGCCGGGATGGTGGCCAGGCTGGTGGCGCAATCCGCGAACCAGTGACGGATTCCCGTCACTGGCGCTTCGCCCTGTTGACCCTAGCCTAGCCCTCACAATCCGGCGTCCTGCCGACCGGATGCAAAAGGCAAGAGGTTGCGGTTGATGAAGGCCATGGTTCTGTGCAAGGGCGCATTCACGCTGGAAACGGTGCCAGAGCCGGTTCCGGCTGCCGGACAGATCGCCGCCAAGCCACTGGCGTGCGGCATTTGCGGCAGCGACCTTCACGCCAAGGATCACGCCCCCCACCTGTGCAGCCTGCTCCACCGCGCAGGGTTTCGCGGCTTCATGGACCCAGATCGGCCGGTCATCATGGGGCATGAGTTCTGCTGCGAAGTGCTGGACAGCCGCGAAGGGTTTGAACGCGGCGAACGCATCGTCGCGCTGCCTTTCATCGCGGGAGCCGATGGTGTCGAACTGATCGGATATTCCAACGCCTATAACGGAGCTTTTGCCGAACAGATGCTGATCCAGGCCGATTCGGCCTTTCGCGTTCCCGACAGCGTCGATACCGAAATCGCGGCCCTGACCGAGCCGCTGTCGGTTGCTGTCCACGCAGTGGCGCAAAGCGGTGCGGACGAAACCTGCGCATTCGCTGTCTTCGGCTGCGGGCCGGTCGGACTGTTCATCATAGCCCGCCTGCGCGCGCTCGGCCTTGGCCCCATCATGGCGGTGGAACCCAATGCAGCGCGCCGCGAGATGGCCGGAAGACTGGGCGCCGATATCTCGTTTGCGCCTGGAGACGAGGGTGCAGACAAATGGTGGCGCGATCTTGGCCTGCCGCTTGGTCTGTCCGATGCGATGGCGCAGGATCCAATTCAGCGCAAACGAAGCCGCGCGGTGCTGTTCGATTGCGTCGGCAAACCGGGTGTCCTGATGGCAATCGGCACAGCGGCACCTGTTGGTGCGACGATCATGGGGGTCGGCACCTGCATGGAACCCGACACGATCGAGCCCGCATTCCTGCTGCAAAAGTCGCTGCAGATCCGCTTCGTTTTTGCCTATGCGCCCGACGATTTTGCCCAGGCGTTCGCGATGATCTGCGCGTCGCCCGACGCGCTTGCACCGCTGGTGACCGGCCATGTGCCGATGGCCGATATCGATGTGGCGTTCGAATCGCTGAGCGCGGGCGGAAGTGACGTCAAACTGCTGGTGACCCCGACATGAAAGCTATAACCGACGCCGAATTGCAAGCCTATCTCGCCAGCCGCATGCAAGGCTGGAGCGACGTGTCCGTCAGCAACCTCCATCGCCTGCCGCTGGGTGCATCGCGCGAGACCTTCCGGTTCGATCTGTCTTACACCGACAGTGCGGGGCGCCACGAGGATCGCCTGATCCTGCGTCGCGATCCCCCCGCGAGCAACGTAGACAGCGACCGGCAACACGAATTCAACGCCTATCGTGCCATCCACAGCCATGGCATCCCCGTTCCGCGGATGATCCTGCTCGAGGAGGATCCCGCGTATTTCGACGGCGCGATCTCGCTCGCTGAAGATCTGCGCGGCTATCACAACAGCGAGTATCAGTTGCAGCAGCCCGAATGGGCCGGCCGCCTGCCGCATATCGCGCAAGAGATGTGGTCGTGCATGGGCCGGCTGGCGGCGGTCCCGGTCGACAGGCTCGACCTTGGCTTCATGGTTCCGTCCACACCGGAGACAACCGCGATGCAGGAGCTCGATTACTGGGAGGCCACGCTCGACCGCAATGATGTAGGACCCGAGCCGATCACCCGCGCCGCAATCCGCTGGCTGCGGCGCAATCCCCCTCCCCCTGCTCAGAAACTCGCCATGGTGCACGGCGATTTCAGGGCGGGCAATTTCCTTTACGACGACAGCGGCACCCTGATCGCGGTGCTCGACTGGGAAATGGCGCACATCGGCGATCCGCTGGAAGACCTGGCCTGGAGCATGGCGCGCGTCTTCTCGTTCGGCAAAGATGACCGCCGCAGCGGCATCGCGCCACGCGAGGACGCTATCCGCATCTGGGAGAAAGCCAGCGGGCTCATCGCCGACCCAGATGCACTGCATTGGTGGGAGCTGATGATGTGCATCAAGGGTCAAGGCATCTGGAACAGCTGCGCACACGTGTGGAGCAGCGGCACCAACCGCGATGTCATCCACGCCTATGCCGCGTGGTGGCTGCGCAACGCACAGGACCGCGCAACTCTCGAACTGATGGGGCATCTATGAAACCCGACATTCCTGTCGCCGCTTCTGATCTGGCCGAACGCCTGCGCACCGAGATAGTGCCCGGGCTGTCCGGTTTTCGCGCCAACAACGTCGCGATGACCGCACAGATGCTCGACATGATCGGCGAGCGCTGGGACGATGCAGCGGCAGTTCTGTTCGAAGAGAACGCAGCGCTGCGTGTTCTGCTGGAGCGGGGCGCAGCGTATCGTACGTCTGCCGGAACGGTCGCCGCTTCCGATACCGATCTGCGCATATCGGCACTGACACGCGCGAATACGCAGCTGCGTAGCGCGCTGATCGCCCTGCAGACGATGGTCGAGCAGCACGACGATGCCGATGCTCGCGCGCTGAATTCAGCGATCTGGTCCGAACTGCGCCGTTCGGTCGACCGGCGACGGGTCAAGTCCGCAAATTTCTAACGCCTTATCCCCCAAGCTTACCGGAGAACCCCATGCTTACCCAGGCCGACGACTATCCCATCCACCAGACCCCCGAACCGATTGCGTATTCGGGTACCGACCGTAATTTCTACGATCGCTACTGGTTCAACGGATTCGAGCCCGATGGTTCGCTGTTCTTCCTGATCGGCATGGGCATATATCCGCACCTCAACGTCATCGACTGCTCGATCTCGATCCAGGTCGATGGCAAGCAGTATTGCCTGCGCGGCAGCAAAATTCTGGAAGACCGGATGAAGCTGTCTGTCGGACCGATGAGCATCGACGTCGTCAAGCCGCTGTGGACGCTGCGTTTCGTTGCCGAGGAGCAGGACGGCATCGCTGCCGATCTAACGATCACCGGCCGGGCCTTCCCGATCGAAGAACCGCGCTTCATGCGCCGTGTCGGGACGCGCGCGTTCATGGATTACACCCGGCTAACCCAGAACGGCCACTGGTCTGGATGGATCAGCATCGACGGCCGCAAGATCGAGCTCAGCCCCAAGGCGATGGGAACTCGCGACCGGTCATGGGGCATCCGCCCGATCGGTCTGTCCGATCCGCAGCCCAACGTGCTGGCGGGCGAGCAGGGCTACTTCTGGCAATGGACACCGCTCAACTTCGCCGACAAGAGCCTCTTCTTTCATATCGCTGCCGAGCCCAACGGCCACATCTGGAACAAGCGATCAGTGCTTTGCCCGGACGGTACAGGCGGGCCGGAAAACTTCCTTGAGAGCGAAACCGCGCACATGGAGACTAAGCTCGTCGAGGGCACTTTGTGGCCGGAGCACGGTCTGCTCAAAGTCGACTATGGCGCTGGCGAGTATCAGGTTGAGCTTGAACCATTCCACCGGATGCAGATGAAGGGCATCGGCTATTTCCATCCAGAGTGGTTCCACGGGCGTTATCATGGACCGCTAAAAGTGGAGCGCGAGGATTTCACGGTCGATGACCTCGATCCGATGCAGATGCAGAACTTCCATGTACAGCGCCTGTCGAAGACCACGCTCACTTACCCCGACGGCAAGCAGGAACATTCGTTCGGCGTATTCGAGCAGGCCATTCTTGGAGCCTATAAGCCGCTGGGCATCGAAAGCACGATGGACATTACCCGCTGGGACAAGTCCGAAGACGAAGGCGGCGCCGCGTGAAGGGGCTTGCAGGCAAGGCGTGCATCGTCACCGGGGGCAGCGAGGGCATCGGCTTTGCCATCGTCCAGCGGCTGGCCGACGAGGGGGCCAAAGTGCTGTTCTGCGGCCGCAATCCGCAAACGGGAGAAGCCGCGGAGCGGACGATCGACAATCCGGATGTGCAGTTCATGCGCGCTGACGTCGGCGAAGAGGCCGATGTCGAGGCTCTGCTTCAGGCGGCAGTAAAAAGGTTCGGTGGTCTGGATATTCTGGTCAACAACGCGGCCAAGGCGGCGGTCGCACTTATCCCAGATCACAGCACCGATGAATGGCGTCGCAGCACCGCGGCAAATCTGGATTCGGTATTCTTCACCTGCCGCGCCGCGATACCACTGATGCGCCAGCGCGGCGGCGGTTCGATCATTAACATCGCCTCGATTTCCGGGCTGGCGGGCGATGGTGCCTACCCGTCCTATTGCGCGCAGAAGGGCGCAGTGATCAACATGACACGCGCCATGGCGGTCTACCACGCACGCGAAAACATCCGGATCAATGCGCTGTGCCCCGGATTCATCGAAACCCCCGCAACCGATGCGTTCAAGGCGATTCCCGGGCTGCTGGAAGACTGGTTTAAGCAGATTCCCGCGCAGCGCCCGGGTCGCCCTGAGGAAATGGCCGGAATCGTGGCCTTCCTCGCCTCGGACGATGCCAGCTTCGTGCATGGCACGATCATGGTCGCCGATGGCGGCGTCTCCGCCTCGACGGGCCAGCCGACCCAGGTTCCGCTGGGCTGAATCACCAAGCCAGCCCGCTGCCCAAAGACCCGCGTTCAGGCTGCGGTATAGCCACCGTCGGCGATGAACTCTGATCCCGTGATAAAGTCCGCCGCGTCGCTGGCAAGGTACGCGACCAGCGGGGCGATATCGGCTGCGGCCCCCAGTCGTCCGACCGGTATGAGCGCCGCCCAGGCCGCCAGCGCAGCTTGCGGATCGACAAGATTACCGTCCGCATCGCGCGGCGGATCCCAGTCGGCCCCAAGGTTTGTCGCAATCGGTCCCGGCATCACGCAGTTGACCCGGATCTTCTTCGACGCAAGTTCGGTGGCGACTGCCTTGCTGAGCGCGCGCACGGCGCCCTTGGTGGCGCTGTAGGCGGCGAATTGTGCGCCCCCGACCTTACCATAGATCGAGGATATGTTGACGATCGAGGTCGACCTTGCTCCCGAAGCGATGGCGGCGCGCATCAGCGGCAGCGCCCCCTGCATCCCCAGATAAACACTATCGACGTTGATCGACAACTGGCGACGCAAGATGTCGATACCCGCCTGCTCGAAGGGCTTGGCGATCATCACGCCGGCGTTGTTAACCAGCACGTGCAGCGCGCCGAAGCGGGCATGGACCTGAGAATACACCGCATCCCAGTCTTCATCCCTGGAAACATCGTGCTTCAGCAAAATGGTGTCGGGTCCAAAGCTTCCTGCCAGGGCGCGAAGCCCCTCGATGTTGATGTCGCTCAGCACCAGGCGCGCACCCAGCCGATGAAAAACCATCGCGGTTTCCAGCCCGATGCCCGATGCAGCGCCGGTCACCAGCGCAGTTTTACCGATCAGATCGATAAGCGGTGACGTCATTTCGGTGGCGCCAGGTTGCTGCGTGCGAAACGTTCGCTGCCAGCCAGTCCCGGCAACCACGGCAAGGCGCTTTCGCAAAACACCTCCAGCGTCGGCGGCGTCATCGCGCCTGTATCCAAGGTGCCTGCCTTGATGATGATCACGTCGGGCAGCGCGGCGACCAACGACAGGATCGGTGAGCCGCAGGCACCGCAAAAATGTCGTGCCACCGGCCGGCCGCTCTCACCGGGGGTCTCGATGACCTGCGTCGTGCCCGTCTGCCTATAGCCTGCCGCCAAGACGCCCTGCACCACCGAAAACGCACTCCCGGTCTGCCGCTGGCAGCTTCGGCAATGGCAGATTGCGCTGAACAGCACCTCGCCCGAGCAGCGATAGCGCACGGCACCGCACAGACACCCCCCTGCCTTTTCGCCGGGAACCCGGTCTGCATCATCCATGGGCGATTTCCTGCCTGTCTGGCCAATATGTCCTGGAAAAAACTCCGGCAGGATTGGGGAAATCCTGCCGGGAGTGGGAGATCAGAAGGTATAACGCACGGTCACGCCATAGGTGCGTGGCGGAGCATGGAGCATATAGTCGTAGCCAAAGGCATCACGCAGGTTGAGGCCGTACATGAAGATCTTCTTGTTCAGCAGATTGGTAGCGTACGCACGGACCGAGATCGTATCGTTCTCCCATCCCAGTGTTGCGTCCACGATTGCGTTCTTTGGCGCATTCAGATTGAAATTGCCTGCTTCGTTGTTGAAGGGCGAGAAGAACTGCTTGCTGGTGTAGGTAACGTTGGGAGAGAACACGACCTCGCCCGAGCCAAGTTGGCCGATCGTCCAATCCGCGCCGACGTTCAGCGTGATCTTGGGCGCATTGGGCAGCGTGTTGCCATCCAGATTGACCCCGGACAGCGTCAGCCGGTCATAGGTAGCGTCGAGATAGGTAAAGCCAATGCTCGTCCGCAACGACGGAATCGGGCGGGCATCAATTTCTGCCTCGAAACCCTTGATGGTCGATCCGGGTGCTGAGCGGATGAAGCCGGTGGTGCCGATGACTTCGTTGAGCTGCTGGTTCTTGTACTTGGTCAGGAACACCGCCGCCGTCAGGTTGGCAAGCCCTCCAAACAGCCGCGATTTCATTCCAGCCTCGTACGCATCGACCTTTTCAGGCGGCACGAAATCGATCGGGTTGCCCGCATAGAACTGGCTGGCGAACGATCCCGCGCGATAGCCACGGCTGAAATGTGCATACAGCAACGTGCCGCTGTCGAACGTGTAATCCAACCCAATCTTGCCGGTCAATCTGCTGCTCTTGCGCCGCTTCTCCGCCTCGGGCGTAATCACGCCGGTCGGTGAAATCGTTCCGTGCGTGAACGTGATGGCTGCGGCGTTGGGATCGGTGGGATCAAAATTATATGTTTCGAACGCCGGGGATGTCGTCGGGTCAGCAAAGACAGTCAGGAACGAAAAGGCATCAAAGTGCCGGTTCGAATCCTTGGTGTAGCGCAAACCCAAGGTAAACCCCAGATTGTCCGTGATATCTTGATCGACCTGTGCGAAAATCGCGCGTGATTTACGGATCTGAACATACTGCTGAAAGAAATACAAGCTTTGGACCAGACGATATTTGTCCTCGTTATCGATTCGATCATATCCGTAGTAAAGGCCGGCCTGAATGTTGGTCCGGTCATTCGAGTACGCCAGCTTTATTTCCTGATTGAATTGCTTGTAAACGTCACCGTAGTTCGTTTGCAGAAACCCTACGACCGGGGTACCTGATCCCTCCTGCGTGAACTCTTGCCGCGACCAATCGTAGGCGCTCAGCGATTGGATCGACAGCTCGTCGGTCAGCTCATAGTTGATATTGAACTGAGCTCCGGCATTGGCGACATCGTTAAATCCCAGGTCCGGCTGGTTGGTTTCGAAGAAGCTGAGACCATCGTTAGCACGAAAGTAGGTCGATATGCCCGAGTTGTCGTTGAGATGAAACGCCGCTGCCTGCGTGGGCTTGCCTTTGCTGCCTGTAAGCTTGAGAAACATGTCCAGCCGATCGGTCGGCTTTGCGCGGATGATCAGACGACCCGCCAGAGAATCACGCGAGTTCGCGTCGGGCTCGCCGGGAAATATGTTCTTCACAAAGCCGTTGGCTTCGACATAGTTCGCTGAAAGCCGGAAGCCGAGGACATCGTCGATCAGCGTCCCGTCAATCGCGGCCTGGCCGCGCACTTCCTGGAAACGGCCATAGCCGGCTTCGACATAGCCCCGCGTGCCGCTTTCGAGCGTTGGCTTGACCGAAATGAAGTTGATCGCGCCGCCGGTGGTATTCCGTCCGTACAAGGTGCCCTGTGGCCCGCGCACAGCTTCGATCCGCTCGAGATCGTAAAGCTGCAGCCCGTGCATCGTGCGCGCGCTCAAATAGTTATCATCGGTGTAGATACCGACAGGAGAGACCTGATTGGCGCCGTATTCATTGCCGACACCAATGCCGCGCATGGTGAAATTGGGCTGTGCATCGCCAAACGCGCTGGTGACCTGAAGCGAAGGTACTGCACCACTCAACGCCATTGAAGAGGTAATGCCCTGACGCTGGAGGTCGCCGGTAGTCAGCGCGGTCACCGCGACCGGCACATCCATCAGCGCCTCTGCACGACGCTGTGCGGTCACGACAATTTCTTCGAGACCCACGGTTTCTGCCTCGGGTGCAGCCTCGGTAGCAGCACCCTGAGCGAGCGCCGGAACCGACGCAAGGGCTGTAGCGCCAAGCAAGGCCGAGATACAGATTTTCAAATTTCGCATAAATCCCCTCCATCATGTTGTTTCGTTCGCTTTGACAGCAAATCGAATGCGGCGCTTTGGCGCTCTTTGAACCTTAGCTTTTACCAGCTCTGACCAGCATCCTGTCCAATCGAGACTGGCTCGATATTCATCGGAAAATGGCATAGCACTGGAACTCGACCGTAATCTCCCGGCAGACCGTGAGCCGTTGCAACAGGTGCACCAACAGGTCCGCTATTTCGATGTAGTCCCAAGCCCGCGTTCGCGCGCTGACGGATTCCCGTCAACGTCACGCTGCGCGATAGCGGATCGGCAGCCGCTTGAGTCCGGACACGAAATTGGCCTTCACCCATGCTGGCTCGCCCGCCAGCTCGATATCTTCCACCCGGGCCAGCAGTTCGCTGAATAGCGCCTTCATCTCCAGCTTGGCGAGATGCTGGCCGAGACACACGTGCGGCCCATAGCCAAAGGCGACATGCCGGTTCGGCGAGCGGTCGATGCGGAACTCGAAGGGAGCCGCGAAGACATCGGCATCGCGGTTGGCGGATGGATAGCACATCATCAGACTGTCACCCGCCTTGATTGCCTTGCCGCCGACCTCGCAATCATGGACAGCAGTACGAAAGAAATGCTTCACCGGGCTGGTCCAACGGATGAACTCATCGACCGCCTTGGGCATCAGCCCGGGATCGGCGCGAAGCCTGGCCATCTGGTCGGGATTGCGGATCAGGCCCAGAAGCCCGCCGGAAATTGCCGAGCTGGTGGTGTCGTGTCCCGCTGCAGCCACAATGAGATAATAGGCATTGCGCTCGTCGTCACCGATGGGCTGGCCATCGATCGTGGCTGTCGACAGGATGGTGGCGACATCGTTGCGGGGATCGGCACGCCGGGCGGCCGTCATGGCGCTGAAATAGGTGTTGAACTCGGCGAAAGCCTCCATCATCGATGCCATGCCGTCGCCGCCACCGGTATCCTCGTCGGTACTCCCGAAGATTTTCTGCGAAAGACGCAGCATTAGCGGCTCGTCTTCCTGCGGGACGCCCAGCACCAGCATGATGGTGCGCAGTGGATACCAGGCGGCGATATCCTTGGCGAAATCACACTCCCCACCCAGTGCGATCAGCCGGTCCACGGTTTCGCGCGCCAGTTCGCCGACTTTTGCTTCGAGATTGCGCAGGGTCTTGGGACTGAACCATTCGGCGGTCAGCGCGCGGTATGCCTTGTGATCGGGGTTGTCCATCGCCACCAGATTGCGGGCAAAGGTGCTGCTGCCGGTCTGCGCCAGCATCATGTCTTCATCGGTTTTTGTTACAAGAAACTGCCTGGGCGCATTTAGGAAATTCTGCGCGTCGAGTTCGACGCGGGCCACGTCGGCGTGACGCGTCACGGCCCAGAAAGGCCGGTATGCGGCCGCATCGGTCCAGTGTACCGGATCGTGGTCCCGCAACATCGAAAACGCTTGATGGTAAAGCGCTTCATCGCCGTAAGTTTCGGGTGCGGTGATGATCTCATTGATATTCGGGTCAAGCTCTGCTGGCATGTTTTTGGTTCCTCTCCCCATTTGGTTAGGAACCACATCATCCTACGTCCAATCGGCAATCGGCCAAAACCGATAGACCATTCCAATTAATGTGATAGTCTTTGATCCATCGGCCAACAGAGCCGAACGAAGGTAGAGGCCATGCATCATCTCGACATGAAGCTGCTACGCAGCTTTGCGGCAGTGGCGAACGAGTGTTCCGTGACCCGGGCGGCGGAGCGCCTGAACCTGACCCAGCCTACGGTTTCCGGCCAGCTCAAGGAACTCGAGCAGACTTTGGGTTTTTCGCTTTTTCACCGGACCTCACGGCATGTTTCGCTGACCGATCAGGGTGAGCGGTTGCTCCCGAAAGTGCAGACCCTGCTCAACCGGGCCGAGGATGTGCGGCAGGAAGCCGAAGCAATGCAGCGGGCGACCATCACGCACTTTCGCCTTGGCGCTGCGATGTACACGATGGATTTCGAGGATCGCATCGAGTTGCTGGATGCGTTCACCAGTGCCCGTCCTGAGATGGGATATACCATCGACAACCGGTTACAGTCCGACCAGATCCGTGATCTGCTTCAGGAGCGGCTCGACGTCGCGTTGCTGCTGGGAATTGCGGCGCATGTTCCTCCCAACGAATTTACCCGCGATGTTCCCAAAGGCCTGATCACCAACGAGGTCCAGTACCCCGACTCGCTTGAAAGGGTGGTGCTGCGGCAGCAGCGCATTGGCTTGCTTGTGCCAGAGGACAGCGAATTTGCCGGCATGGACATCATCCCCAAGGATGCGTTGGCGGGCCAGCGTATCGCCATGTTGAGCGGAGAACATGGCGATGCGCTGATCAAGCCTCTTGTCAGCTTTCTTTTGTCTGAAGGCGCCGTGCCGTTGGCCCCGTCAGAAGGAAACGCGCTCGCGATCGAGCGCTATGCCCTGCGCCACCACACCTGTGCGATCGGCATCGGCTGGTTTCCCAGTCCAGCAGGCCTGGTCTGCAAGATGGTCGAGGGAATGGACTTTTCGATGGACCTAGCCGTCGTATTGGGCACATCACCGAACCGTGCGGCACGCAGGTTCTTCGAATTTGCCCAGCGCTGGCAGGCGATCCGCGAACAGCCGCACGGCAACATACAGGTTTTAGCCGGACGAAACGCCTAGCCCAGATCGAACGTGGCCAGCACATGCGCTGAATCGCTGTATTCGCGCACCTCGCGGATGCGGTTGCCATCAAAGTGGAACAGAAAAACATAGCGGTTGCTGTAAATGCGGCCATCCTTGAGCGGGCTTTCTGTCGTCGCCTCGATCATAACGGTGCCAGGCTGCTGGATTACCAGCCCCGGTACGATGACAATGCCTTTCACCATCTGGGCGTGCAACTGGCCCAACAGGCTGTCGAATTCCGCTACCGGGAAGTCCATCCCGCCGTTCCACCACCAGCGCGCGTCAGGGGTGAAGCTGCCCGCCGCGACGCTGCCTTTTGCTATCGCTGCCAGCACGGCCAGTGCCGACTGCTCGATTTCCATATCGCTGTTCATGCCGGCGTCCCTCTTTGTGTCTGGCCCGATTGTGTCTGGCAGCAATGTTCTGTTGCCGCCGCCCGGCCGGCAAATCGATTTAAGTCGCCAATTCATAGGCTTTGCCAATGCATCGGCGGCAAAGGCCAATTGGACTCTGGCGCGATCCAAAACCATCGTTGCCCACAAGGACTGCGGACACAGCAGTGCAGAGAGGAAAATCGTGAGCATCAGTAACGCCCCAGCCAGGCTGGTCAGTCCCGAACCCGTGCCGCGCCCGGAAAGCGTCGATGGCGAATGGCTTGAAGCAATGATGCACCGCGCCGGATATTCCGTGGATATTGCCGGCGTTTCCGTGCAGAGCATCGGCACCGGCCAGATCGGCGATACCGCCCGGCTGACGATCACCTATCGAAATGGAAGCGTACCTGGACCTGACACGCTGGTTGGCAAGTTCTCCTCGACCGATCCCACCAGCCTGCAGGTTGCGGCAGCATGGTCGTTATACGAACGCGAAGTGCGCTTCTATGATGAGCTGGCCACCTCTGCCCGAATCACCACACCGACCTATTTCGGTGCCCAGCTCGATGACGCTGGCGACTTTGCGTTGCTGCTGGAAGACTTGGCCCCTGCCGCACCAGGCGATCAGTTCAAAGGGCTCAAGCCCGATCAGGCGGTTCGCGCGGTACAGGAAGCCGCAAGGCTCCACGCAGCCTTCTGGGATCAGGGAGAGAGCGCCGCGCTGCAATGGCTGGACAGCGGACCACTCGCCCAGCCATTCTACGCGCCCGATATTTTCCGGTCGACCTGGCCCGGCTTTTTCGATCGGTACCACGACCAGCTGACCCACGAGCAGCGCACCGTCTGCGATGCACTGGCCGAGGGTTACGACGTCTACAACGCACCCCGCCCTCGCCCACGGTGCGTAACCCACAATGATTTTCGTCCGGACAATATGCTGCTGGACGACAGCCGTTTGTTCGTGGTCGATTGGCAATCGGTCGCGCTGGGTACCAACGCGGTCGATATCGCTTACATGGTCGGCGGAGCGTTCGATTCCGACGCTCGTCAGACGGTCGAGCCCGCGCTGCTGGCGGCCTATCACGACGAGCTCCTGCGGCAAGGCGTGACCGGGTATCTGCGCGACGAACTCGACGCCGAATACCGCCATTTCACGTTTGCCGGGATCAACGTGGCGGTCGGTGCTGCCATGCTGGTGCAGCGCACCGAGCGCGGCGACCGGATGTTCCTGACAATGCTCGATCGCCACGTCTCACATGTCGTTGACAATGATGCCCTGTCCTTGCTGCGAACATGACAGAGGAAACCAAACACATGGCTACAACCCCAATGCTCGATGGGAAGGTGGTAATCGTCACCGGCGCGGGATCGGGCATAGGCCGCGCTGCCGCACTGCTGTTTGCAAAAGAGGGCGCGAAGGTTTGTCTCCTCGACCGCGACGGCGACGCCAACATGCAAACCGCCGAGCTGATCGCCAAGACCGGAGCGGAAGCGCATTGCTGGACCGTCAACGTGGCCGATGAGGCCGCCGTCTCGGGCAGCATCGCCGTAATCGTCGAGACGTGCGGAAGGCTGGACGGCGCGTTCAACAATGCCGGCATCGAGATGGCCAACAAGCTGGTGCACGAGCTCGAACTGGCGGATTGGGAGCGGATGATGGACGTCAATCTGACCGGCGTGTTCTTGTGCATGAAGCACCAGACCAAGGCGATGGCGCCAAATGGCGGGGCGATCGTCAACATGTCGTCGGGCGACGGAATTATCGGGGCACCCTATGCAAGCGATTATGTTGCGGCCAAGCACGGCGTGGTCGGGTTGACGCGAGCCGCAGCGTGCGAGGCGCGCTACACCGGCGTACGCGTCAACGCGCTGCTGCCCGGACTGATCCTGACGCCGATGGTCGAGGATCGATTGTTCGGCAACCCAGCATTCGAAGCCCAGGTCGCCCCCATGGTCGAGCGGCATTCTATCGGGCGCTTTGGCAGGCCCGAGGAGGTCGCCGAGGCGGCATGCTGGCTGCTGAGCGACCGGGCATCCTTCGTCAATGGTGCTATGCTCACGGTCGATGGCGGATATACCGCGCGATGACAGCGCATCACACCGATCGCTTGGCTGGCAAGGTCGCCATCGTCACCGGGGGAGCATCGGGTATCGGCGAAGCAACCGTTCGCCGGCTGCATTCCGATGGCGCGCAGGTTGTAATCGCCGATATCAGGGCCGAAGCTGCCGATACGCTGGCTGCCGATATCGGCGGCGACCGGGTACGGGCCCATCAGATCGACATGATCGACACACTCCAGATCGAAACGATGATTGCCGAGACTGTCCGCACATTCGGGCGGATCGACATTCTGGTCAATAATGCCGGAATGGGATCATATGGCCGCGTTACCGATATCGATCTGGCGCACTGGCGCGACGTCATGGCGATCGATGTCGAGGCGGTGATGTGGGCCAGCCGCACCGCGATGCCCCATCTCGAAGTCAGCAAGGGCTGCATAGTTAACGTCGCATCGATCGCCGGTCTGGGCGGCGATTACGGGTTCGCAGCGTACAACACCGCCAAGGCTGCGGTGATCAACCTGACGCGGGCGATGGCACTCGACCATGCGCCTTCGGTCCGGGTCAATGTGGTCAGTCCAGGCCTGACCTGCACACCGCTGGCTGCCGGGCTTTATGAGAACCCCGATATCATGGCCGCCTGGCGCGATGGGTTGCCGATGGGACGGCCAGCAGAGGCGAGCGAGGTCGCCGCTACCATTGCCTTTCTGGCGTCATCCGATGCCAGCTATATCAACGGGCACAATCTTGTCATCGATGGCGGCGGGACCGCGCATACCGGCATGCCCAACTTCACCCGCGTCCTAGCGGGCAAGAGCCATCTCGAGGGAATGGCAAGCGCGGTGAACCGAGCGCCTGCGTCAGGAGTGAAGGAATGAGCGCGACCATGCGCGCGCTGCGCCTGCCATCCAATTCCAGCCTGGACCGGCTGCACATCACCTCGGAAGCCACGCCAAAACCGGGGCACGGCCAGGCGCTTGTTCGTATTCGCGCGACCTCGTTGAACTACCATGACTATCTCGTAGTCGCTGGCTTCATCCCTCAGCCAGCGGGACGTATACCGATGTCCGATGGTGCTGGCGAAATTGTGGCGCTCGGGGAGGATGTAAACGGTCTCACTGTCGGCGATCGGGTTATGGGGGCATTTTTCCCCGACTGGATCGACGGTGACCCCACCGAGCCCAACACCGCTGCGATCTCGGGCGAGACGGTGGATGGCTTTGCTGCCGAGTATGTCGTCGTGCCTGCTGCCTCGCTGGTCATCATGCCGCCGGGCTGGAGCTTCGAAGAAGCCGCGACCCTGCCGTGCGCTGGCTTGACCGCTTGGCGCGCCTTGCGCGTCGAAGGCAATCTTGACCGAGGAGCCTGCGTTATGTTGCCAGGCTCAGGAGGCCTTTCAGTATTTGCCTTGCAGTTGGCCAAGGCGATGGGGATCACCGCCATCGTCACCTCGTCCAGCCACGGCAAGCTCGAGCGGCTTGCCGCGCTGGGAGCGGACCATCTGCTGAACTATCGATCCACCCCCGACTGGGGCGCTCGGGTCAGGGAATTGACGGGGGGACGGGGCGCCGACCTGGTGCTGGAGATCGGCGGCCAGTCGTCGTTCGCACAATCTGTCACCGCCTGCCGGATGGGTGGCAGGGTGATGGTCGTTGGCTCGACGATGAACCCCGCCCCGGAACTGCCCTTGCGCGATGTCGTGATGCGGCACATCCGCGTCAATGGAATGGCGGTCGGCAACGTCGCACAGTTACGCGCTCTGGCCGATTTTGTCGCGGCTAACGGCATAAGACCGGTCATCGACCGGACCTTTGCAATGGACCAGCTTACCCAGGCTTTTGCCTATCAATTGACTGGCCAGCACCTTGGCAAGATCGTGGTGAGGGCCTGACATGGACTTGATCGCAACCACCGAGGCCTTCATTGCTTCGTGGAACCGACGCGATGCCGCTGCGATCGAGCGTGCCATGCATCCGGACGTCGTCTGCACCGGCATTCCGCTACCTGCAGCCCACGGTCGCGCAGCTGCCATGGCGATGCTCGCGCCGTTTCTGGAAGCCGAGGACATCGACTGGCAGATCACCGCAATCGCCAAGTCTGGTTCCGCCGTACTGATCGAACGAACCGACCGGTTCCGCTTCAAGGGCAGCCCGTGGACAACGGTGCGATGTGCAGGTGTTTTCCGGTTCGACGATGCAGGGTCGATCACAACCTGGACCGACTATTTCGATATGGCCGAGCTTGTCGCCGCGATGCCGACCGGCGCGGATTGAGGATGCGGCGATTGGACATCCCCGAACCTCCGCTCTGGCCGAAACAGCGATTATGGGGCAAAACTGCTGGATGACAGAACCATCCAGCGACATAGCCGCCGTCAAGCCCCCCGCCCGTTTGTTCGACCGCATTTTGCGCTGCATTCAGATGGGACAGCTGGTCCCCGGCCAGCATCTGTCGGAACGCGACCAGATGCTGCGCTTCGGGGTAAGCCGCAATGCTCTGCGGGATGAACTCAAGCTGCTGGCTGCCCAAGGTATCGTAACGCTAACGCCGCACCGCGGCGCGTTTATCGCGGCACTTGACCGCCAATCTGCTCTTGACCTGCTCGAAGTGCTCAAGCCTCTTTGCGAGCTGACGGTGGAACGCGCCGCGCTGAATTGCCGAAGCGACAAGGATCGCGCTGCGATGCTGGCGACGGCCCGGCACATGGTGGAAACGATCGCCAGTACAAGCCGCGCCGATTTTCTGGAGGCACGGCGGCAGTTTTACGCCCTCATGGTGCAGATCGGCGGCAATGCAGAGCTAGGCCGCTTCATCCCTTCTTCGCGGGCGGATCTGTTCCGCATCCAGTTCAACACCTTGCAGACGCGCGAGCAACTCGATGTTCACGCAGGCGATTATGCCCGCATAGCCGATGCCGTGGTCAACAACGATCCTGTCGAAGCGGTGATGGCCATGCGGAAGCATTTTGAACGCACGATCGACGCGCTGATGATTTTGCCGGCCCATCATGCTGCTTCCACCATCTCAGTTGTTACCAATGGAGACGTTCAGCCATGCTAGAAATTCAGGCAGCAGTAGCGCGGACACCGTCTGGCCCTTTCACGATCGAAGCCGTCCAGATTTCCGGTCCACGTGACGACGAGGTGCTGGTCAAAATCGCCGGCGTCGGCCTGTGCCACACCGACATCGTGTTCAAGGACCAGTTCGTTCCCTACCCGCTTCCGGCCGTGCTTGGCCATGAAGGCGCAGGCGTGGTGGAAGCCATAGGAACGAATGTACATGGCGTTGCAGTTGGCGATCGCGTCGTGCTGGGCTTTTCAAGCTGCGGCACCTGTCCGCGTTGCGACGAAGGGTTGCCAAGCTATTGCCGAACTTTCGTGCCGCTCAATTACGCTGGTCAGCGGCTCGACGACGGTTCCACGGCGCTCGCCGGCGGGGATGAAAGCATAGCGTCGCACTTTTTTGGCCAGTCGTCATTCGCCTCCCATGCCATCGTCCGCCAGCGCAACGTCGTCAAAGTGGGCGATACGAAGGCCGATCTTGCGTTGCTCGGTCCCTTGGGCTGCGGTTTTCAGACCGGCGCTGGCGGGATAATGCGTTCCTTGGCCTGTCCGGCAGGCTCGTCGCTTGCCGTATTTGGTGGCGGCCCGGTCGGGCTTGCCGCAGTCATGGGCGCAGTGATTCAGGGGTGCAGCATTATTGTTCTGGTTGAACCGGTGGCGGCCCGTCGTGATATCGCGTTGAGCCTAGGCGCGACCCATGTCATCGATCCTTCAGTAGAGGATGTGACCGCAGCAATCCGCTCGATCATCGCGCAGGGAATCGATTTCGCATTCGACACTACCGGCAACATCGGCGTGATCGATGCGGCGATGGCATCGCTTGGCAGCCATGGCGCGATCGGTCTGGTGGGCGTCCCCAAAAATGCCGACGCGAGCATCGCTGTCAACATCGCGCAGGTGATGACGTTCGGTCACCGGATCATCGGGATCATTGAGGGTGACAGCGACCCGCAGACGTTCATCCCGGAACTGCTGCAGCATCACGACGAAGGCCGTTTCCCGTTTGATTCGCTGATCAAGACCTTCCCGCTCTCGCAGATCAACCAAGCTATTGCGGACCAGGCGCGCGGCGATTGCGTCAAGGCTGTGCTGATCCCGGATACCTAGGGCGTCTCGGTAGTGCCGCTGTGCCTGATAAAGCGCGACCTCTACAATTACCCCCTAAGTTGGATATGCCCAAGCATTATGTTGCGGCTCGCCCCGAAGCGCAGATAGGCCTTGCTATATACGCAGGCGATATGCCCTCCGTCCAAACGCAGCTCAGTATTTAGGTTATGCCGATAGGAATGGATGATTACGCTAAAGGCCACCTGTATAGGCACTCATCCATTAGCAGAGCCTTCACTCTGGTGCTGGTAACTGGATTGCAGGAGGCATCAATGAACAAAAACACCTTACCGCCCGGCACTGCGTCACCTTATCCCAGCCCAATTCTCAGCAAACTGCGTGAAGCCGATGCTGACGTCGGCGCGGCCCTGAATTCGGCTTGCGGCGATTGTCCAGTGTCGGTCTGGCACTGTGCTGGCGAAAACATCGAAGCTCTGAAATGCTTCTGTCCGGCACTGCATCAGATTACATGGACCAAATCTGGCCCGGCTATCAAACTGTGCGATGCACGAGAGCACGAGATCGTCGCCTATAAGGCTCGGACAACGATCTAGAGCGAAGGCCCGAGGGTCGTTGACGGCTGGATCCGCAGTGGCGTTTTTTCGGAACGTACAGCCTGATTGTCTCGATCGTCTAACCGGGTTCCGTCCGCTCCAAGTAGATCATGGCGTTGTGCCGCATTCCAGGCCGACATGAGCCTAGCTCGGCGCGAGATAACATGTAACGCCTCAGCCATGCTGATGTTTTCGCCGGCAGGGGCGGCTGATGATGCTCTGACGGGACCAACCGCGGCAGCCCGGTGATCCATTCGGTCAACGGCTGAGATCGGAGATGCCCAACCGCTCGCCAGACCTGTCCGCTCAGCAAGGTCTGACAGCACGTCTTCTGCATAGCCCGACCGAAGCGGTGGCCTCAAGTTCACTACCGATGGAGAATGCGTTGCCAGCGCTCGGGCGACATCCAGCAATGAATGGCCGCGCTTGCTCAGTACGTTTGCAACCTCGAAGTCGATAGATCGGTTGCGATCTTCAGGTCGAAGGGACGGATCAACGGCGCGTTCATCGAAGATTTCGTCCCACATGTCGACGAAGAGTTCAGCAACCTCGGATTTCGGGGTTTTTGCGTACAATGCCGATTTTGCCTGCGCGCGATCAATCTTATCGGCTTCCACGGCAAGTGCTTCGCGAACCTCACTGTTATCGAGCGCCGAAGCAAGGGTGATCTTGGCGCGATGTTCTGCAGGGGATCGACCCAGCACGATCTGCCGCACCGCTTCCTCGCCACGACCTTTGCGCAGCAATGCCAAAACTGCCTTGGTCTCAATTTGGGAAAGATGTTGGTCGGTGATCGCGATCCCAGCTGGCAGTGCCCGCAAGCTCGACGACCAAGCCTGCAGATATTCAACAGTCCCCTGGCTATCGCTGTCGCGTGGCTTTGCAGCAGCCATCAAGCTATTCCGCCGGTCGCGATTAGAATTCGAGGCTTCGGCCCGCGCATTCCTTTCGGCCTCGGCCGCTATCCGGGTTGCCTCGATTCGATACGCGCGGTCACGTTCGTGAGCCAATTCAGCTTCGAGCAGCTGACGCCGCCGCTCAGCTTCCCGGGCAATGGCGTCAGATTGGGCCCGATTCAATAAAGCAGCCATTGCTTCCGCCTTCGCGGACGAAGCTTGCCGACGTTCGCGCGCAAGCTGATCCTCCTGTTCGATACGACGTCGTTCGGCTTCACGGATTGTCGCGTACAGTTCGGAATGCAGAACAGCACAGGCAGCAATGCGCGCAACTTGGGTAGTTTGCCTAGCCGAAACGGTCTGGCCTGCTTCGACGCGCGCATGATCGGACCAAGCTCGTTCCTCAGCGGCCCTCCGCTTTCGCATGGCCTGCGTATGTTGCGCTTGCAGAGCCGCTGCGCGAACCTTCAATGAATCGACAGCGGCGCGAAGGGGAACTGCAAGCGACTGGATCTGCGCATTCATCTTTGCGGCGCTCTGCTTGATTTCAAGGAGGGATGCAGCCAGCATCGACCGCATCCGATCAAGGCGGCGTCCGCGAGTCTCGGTCACCTTATTGGCAAGATTACGATGCACACGCGCGGCATCCGTATCGCCCACGGCGGCGCGCTGCTGCACGAACTCAATAAAAACTGGCCTTTTGCGAGCAGGCCCACCCGTGATGAGCGCGAAGTCGAGTTCGGCTTTGGCCCTGGCTTGCAATTCCCGCCTGAGCCTGCCGCTGGCAGCCTTTAAGCCTGCGGGAGTTGCATAAGGCTCCATAGATTCTGCGAGCTTAGCAGCCTGTAAGGCGATTAGGCCCTTTTCGCGCTTATGCCGCGCGAAAGCAGCCTTTCTCCTTGCAGCAGTTCGGTGCCACTCCTTTAATTCGTAACGGAATTCTGTCTGGAGCCGACTGAAACCCGTATCAAATGTCCGCTCAGGCTTATTGAGATTGACGGGTCTGCCCGCCTTCCTTGCCTCCCATTGGAGGAACGGCTGATCAGCGGTTGCATCGAGTTTGGGCATTCCGCCCAAGCCAAACGCGGCAATCTTAACGAAGTCGCGTGCGTCCGACATGCTGCATACCTGCAGCCCCCGCACTCGCTCCCGTTCCCCATATTTGGCGATGCGAATTTTTAGGCCATGCTCCGCCAAGGCGTCAGTACGTTGCTGCCAAGTGGGCAATAACAGTGCGGAACGTACCTGGTCGAAATAGCGATCTTGCAGCGCGACATCGCCGCGTGCATTCAATCGCTCCTGCTGCCAGCGCTCGAGGCAGGGCTCGGCCGCATCGCCAACTTTAGGGGTGGATGCCAGCTGACGAAGGCCCCATTCACGCTCGACCTCACGAGCCAATTTGATCAAGCGACTGCCAAGATTGCTATCCCAAGCGCGGCTCTTGACCGATCCACGAGGAAGATTTGCTGCTTCCGCCGCTGTCACCGCCCTTCCCTGCGCCTCGGACCAAAGCACTCGCGGCGGCGCATTTCCAAAATCGTCTAATTCGCAAACGGCGACATGCACATGGCCATCATCGTGCGCGATGGCAACGAAGGGGTGTCCATCGAGACCCGCGGCACGCACCATCCGGCGTGCAAGCTCGGCGTTTTTCTCATCACTAAGACCGATTTCGGCACGACCAATCAGATGGACAACTGGACGCGTTCGGTCAGGCGACAACGCCGCATTATATGCCATTTGTGCAGCAGCCGTGCGCTCATCGTACACGCCATGGGTCGCAATGATCCGCGCATCTCCACGATGCCCGTGTTGGCCATGGCGCAATAGGTAGTCAAACAAACCGTAGAAATCATTCCCACGTTCGCACTTCAGGATCATCGCCGGATCAATCTAATCAGCTGATCAATCGCGTTGGAAAGTCTTGGAGAAACGTCGGATTCGCTGTCATGCAGTCGAACCAGTAGCTGCTGCATCAGGGACGGCAGTTCGTACAGTACTCGATGCCGATGCTCATCGGCGATGAAGACGGGATCGATTCGGTCCAACCAATCGATCATCTTTTGGAGGTCCTTGCGCATCGCTCGCAGGTCGCTGCCAACGTTGCCCAGCAATGCCAGCACTTCCTGGCCGCCTGGCATCGGCATACGCCTGTCGACATCAGACGACCGCGCTTTGCGCTCGGGCTTTACAGCCTGCATCTGCGGGACATGCGATCGGAGCCAGTCCTGCTTGGCGTGTTCGCCAGAAAAGCCGGCAGCCGCGATGTGGGCAGTTAAGGCCGAGTAGTTTTCCGCAGTGAGTTTCACCCGAAAATCCTTCGGCTTTGCCCGGGCCGGTTTTCTTATCTTGGTTGCGACGGTCATGCGCATTGACCCAAAGCGGGGAGGGTGCGGGAGGGGCTATGCCCCAACCGCCAACGCAAGTCGTTCCACCGCCCATGGCGACAGAGCAAAGCGACAGAGGCCATGGGCGAAAAAGGTGGACACGACATTCCTTGCTACCTCTCTAACGTTACCTCCCTATTATCTTTCATTCTATTCGATTTGCAAAGCGTATTTCTTCATCCTATATTCTAGAAATGGAGAAAACGATCATGGATAACAAGCATAGAACCAAACAACCCGTACGACAGGCTACCGCGAAGGCATCATCTTCGTTCAATCTGGCGGATAGTTTCGAAAACGACCTGCTTCGAGCAACGCAGGAGCATATAAGGAAGATTGAGTTAGACCGCAAAAATCGCGTCAACTTTGACAAACTTTTGGCCGCAGTAATCGATCAAGTTTTAAGATGCGAGGTTAACCTCCAGCCCTCAGAGGTAGCCATCGCAACAAACCGAATATTAGCAGATTTGGTTAACGCTGGTACAGTAATAGGTACGCTTCCGAGCGAACCGCGGATAGAAGCTGCTGTAAGAAAGCACCTGAGAACACGAACAGACAGTGCCGCGGGTTCAGCTGTCTCGACGCCTACGCAAGTCGCGCCGAGAAGGACGTTGCCGTCAATTCCAGAAAGCCCTCAAAAGGCGGACGAAGCGCAAACACACTCGGTCGCCTGGCAAAATCATACACCCTTATGAGATAGCGACGGCCACTGCGCTCGCGGGGTACGCCGAGCTCATTACGCGATATGAAAAAGGGCGACCGCTCCCAGCGGTTGGTCGTTTTGAAGTCGATCAGGCTTCCGCGTCCAACCTGTACAAGGCAGGCGATGCCTAGCCAAAACTGTCGCGATCCTGATCGGAGATTCATCGCACATGAGCCGCCAGATCATGCCCCCCAGCGTCTTCAAAGTCGAGCGACCGTGGTGCGGAACGACCTCTTTGAGAACTTCCAGCGTCGAACCGCGCAACCAGGCAACGAAACGGGTGGTGTTTGTGAAGTAACGTCTGACACGGTATCGCCGGGCTATGCCCGGCACGTGCGCAACGTCGGTCGCTTCGGCACAGGTGATCTCGAAATTACCCTGTCGAAGTGCCCTGATGTCGGACGCGCGTAGTCGCTGTTGCAGCAGTCGTTCGGCGTATCGCAACAGGAGGCGGGGAGAGAGCCCTCCCCCCGCCTTGCTCGCTATCCTGCCATTGCGTGCTCATCGCTGATCATGCCCGCGAGCCCTGCACAGGTCCGCTCGAGCTTGGCCTGTACCGTCTCCGTGAGGGTGGCGTTGCGCCGCAGCCACTCGAGCACCGCGAGGGCTGCCGCCCAAGAATCGATGCCCTGCTGTCCCTGCGAGCGTAACCATGCGAGATGTGCGATGGCGAGCAAGCCGCAGTCCAGCTGGACATGGGCACGGACATCAGCCCAGCCTTGATCGTCATGCGGAAAGCGCACATGTTTTTTGCCCGCCATCAGGAAGGATGGGAGCCCGATACGCACCAGGACCTCGGACAGGTGATGCCAGGTCTTGCCGCCGTTCTTGATCGCGAGGCCGAGGTCAAAATGGCGACCTGGCGCGTCCAAGTCCCGGTAGCGCGGCCGCTCGGCTCGAAATTGCTGGGGCAGGACGAGCGAGTATTCCTGAGCGGCCAGCTGGAGCAGTTGAACATCGGTGGCGATGCTGCCGAATCCGACAACGGCGCGATCAGGGCGGGCATAGAGATGATGAAACAGGTCGCGGACAACTCGCCGCTCATCGCAATCTTTTTCGGCTGCCCAGTGCGCAATGCCCTCGCAGCTTATTGCGCCGTCGGCTGACACGCTGACGTCAAACACAGCGGCGGCAAAGATTCTTTTGCTGGCGATGCGGTGGAATGGCTGGAGTTGGGGGTTGATGCGCTGCGAGGCGGCATGCAGCCCTTCGTCCCAAGCTGACTCGGTGTCAAAGTAACTGAACTTAAGCATGTGTCGTGTCCTAGAATCGCCAAAGGCCGCCCTTCTGGGCGGCCTTTGGCATTAAGTTTGCAAGGTTGGACCGGACTGTTGCCCGGCGGCCGGATTAGCTGAAAAGAACCAATGGCGCGCGACGCTGCGGCGGGGTTGGCACCGCCCCAGATTCGATCGTCTGGGTGTCGGCCAGGTGTTCGCAGGCCAACAAATCTGCAGTCTTCTTGATCCGCCGCATTGCCAATTTCCTGACAGTTCGTAGGTCGGCTGGCTTGACGCTGAGGCGGATCATGCTCCCGCGGGAATCAACTGCGAACTGTCGGTCAGAACGGAGGCAGACGAGACTGACACCATTGCCTTCTGAAACGGAGGGCATGCAATTGGTCATGACCTCAACATGGTCAAGCTCGCGCCACACAACCGTAAAGCCGATCGGCTTATGTACAATCGCGTTCTGGAACGACACGTGCACCAAGTCCTTCCCGATCTCTTGGGCGATGCGCGCCAACTCGGCAGACGCTGGCACATCAACTGGCGGGCCGAACATATATCCGATCCCGTCATTTGCGAGTGCATGCAGTGGCAAGCCCATCTCGATTCTAAGCGCATTGACATAGTTCTGCTGCCGCAGAGCATTTGAAGTGTAGGTTGCATTCATAACGTTCATTCCTTGTGATACGGCCTTTTGGCCGGAGCATTTTTCCCGTCTTCTGGGTGCTCACTAAGACTGTTTCTCTTGGGTTTGGGCCGGGCCGCTGTCCGCCACGGCCACGACCTCAGCGGTGCCGCTGGTGCCACGTGATTTGGGTTACCTTGGGTGCCGGACCGAATGGCGTGACGTGGCGCCCGATCCACAAGATCTCTGCGTCAAGATTTTGCTCCATGACCTCGATGCACCAAACCTTGTTCGCTGCATCCCACCGGTAGCCACGGGCTTTCAAGATCGACCGCGCATCAAAGGGAGCCCGGGTCGCTTCCACCCGAAAAGTCGGCTTGGCAGCGTTGGCGAGCAATGCACCGAGCACCGGTTGACCCGTTGGCAGCGGATAAGCCAGCAAATGGATCAAGCTGATCACGTCCGCGAGCGCGCGGTGCCCCGAATTGTAGAACCCGATCTGGGCAAGCAAGTGCCCCAATGCGCGGCCGTCGAGTTGCGCATCGACCAGCCAGTCAAAATCGGCCAACGAGCAGGCCCAAGCTGATTCTGCGGTACAGGGAAGCAGGTGGCGGAGAAAAGACAGGTCGAAGGCAGCGTTGTGCCCGATAAAGACGTCAACCTGCCGAAAATCCTGCTCAACCAGGTCAAGGTCGATCGCTTTTCCGCGCACGTCAGCGTCGGTGAGGCCGGTGAGCCGAGAAACGCGGCTTGGGATCTGCATGCCCGGATCGCAAAGCGCCTCCCGTGCGGCAATGACATCGACTATGTCGCCGGCAGCATCAACCAGCAGGATCACGTAACCAAGATCGATGATCTGGTCTCGCGTCGCGTCCTTGCCGGTCGTTTCAGTGTCGATCACCGCGATTGTCGTAAGTGGCTCAACCGGCTGTTTACGGACGATAAAGTGCTCCAGACGCGCGGCAGGCAGGAGGACGCGGATGTTCCATTCATCACTATCCCCGCCTAGTGTGCCAGACGGAGCGTTATTCGGTATATCGGTCATTGTAGTCCTTAAGACCGAACCTGAGAAAAACTTTTTTCCCATCACAAATTCGATCAAAAGGGCCGCAGCTGCCCGGTTTTCCATCCGCTAGGACATGCGTGCGCGGATATGCCTAATCCCTGTGGAGCGGTCGGTAGTATGCGAACATGGACCGACCCGGCGCGGGGGTACCGCGACGAGGCGTAGTCGGAGGCACTGCCATGCGTATAAATGGAGTTATTGGTTGAAGGGGTGGCTTGGCATTCACGCCGTCCCTACTTCTACAAAAAAGGCACTGGTTACAGCTTATTAAGCTAGGGACACTATCTCGGGTGGCGCCAGAGGAAATGCCATACGTATTCATATGTATACGTATGAATGCAGTGGAGACCCGCAACGTGAGTCAAGCCAGGGGAATTCAATACGACACGGTGGCGGCCGTCGCAGACAAACTCGTCGCTGCAGGCGTCAAAGCTGACCAGATCTCTGCAATTATGATTCGTGAAGAGACCCGTACAGGCAGCCTGACGACTATCATTAATCACCTCAGGCAATGGAAGATTCATTCCACCAAAGCGATCGTACCGGCAAACTTTACCAGTGACGATATGGCTGCGATTCTCATGGTGATGACCAACAAGGTTCAAGAGGCTGCGAACCGTGTCCGTGATGAGGAACGCGCGGCCCTCGAAGTTAAACTTGTAGAGATGGAATCGTTAAGAGATCAACTCCATGCCGCAATGCAACTAAATTCCGAGATTGAGGCTGAACGGGCTGACGCTGCCGACAAAGTGGAAATATATCGCAAGGAGCTTCACGAAAGTCGGCTGCGAGAAGCTACACTTAAGGGCGAGCTAACAGCACTGAAGCAGGCGCTAGCGCGTTTTGAGCCAACTGCACCGACCTGGGCGCATGGTGGTCCTGATGATCGGAGCAATGAGAATTTCGGCCATCGCGAGCAGGCCGGAGCGCCTTCCCCACACCAAGCGGCCGTAAGCAGAGAACTAGGTTCGGCAGTCGCCAAAGTCGTTGGGGAGGCTATTCAACGCAATGGTGATGACCCGCAAAAGAAGCCTTCCTGAAACGCAAAACTGCCACCGCTACCCATCGGATTGCGGCTAGAGCTGCACAGAAAATTGCCACGTCGATGATTTTGCCCGTGCTACGATTTCGGGTATAGGCGGCCCAAGCTGGGCAGTGTCAGCTGTCGCCCCACTTTCTTCCCTTCAGAGCAATTGGCAGCAGTCGACCCAGACCCGGTCGTTCAGACCAGCCGGCATAAGCGTCCGCTCCTCACAGAAGCTGCCGATATGACGCCCGGAGCCGGGCATTCGGCATTGCCCCCTATCTTGGTCATTCGACCTCTTCGGCCCTGATCCGCAAGCTGCCGAGGCTAGATTCGATATCAGGGTTCAAGCCGAGGCTGATAAATGGTGAGCAAAAAACGTCATTTGCTGTCGGCTATTGGAACGCCTTGGCTTTCTGTCTCGTTGTTGAATCTTACCCCTGTTGCAGGGAAACTTTTCAAGGGGCGAACCAATTGGCCTGACACATGCCTTTCGAATCTCCCGGCGCACTGTGCTGGCAGGGGTGGGCGCGTCGGCAGTCGTTCCGATCGGCGCGGTCGCATTGCGTCCGGCCTCGAGCGAATATCTGATCCGGGGTGCCACGGTGTTGACCATGGTGCCGGGTGCCGCTGGGCTTGCCGACCATGATATCCATGTCCGCGACGGAGTGATCGTCGCCATCGGCCAGAATATTACCGCGCCTGCGGCCGCGCAGATCGATGCGCGGGATTCGATCGTTTTGCCGGGGCTGGTCGATACGCACTGGCATCTGTGGACGACGCTGTTGCGCAACCTCGCCGACAACAGCGACGCCAACGGCTATTTTGCCATGACCGGCCGGCTGGGACAGCGTTTCAGTCCGGGTGATATGCGGTTGGCAGCCAAGCTCGCTGCTGCCGATGCGATCGATCACGGGATCACGACCGTGCACGACTGGTGCCACAACATCCGCAGCCCGGAATACGCCCGCGCCGCACTGGCGGGGCTGAGCGAGACCGGGCTGCGGGCGCGGTTTTCCTACGGCGCGACGCGCGAGACGGCGTTTGACCAGCCACTTGATGGCGGTGACTTCGCACGCCTGCACGACAGCTGGAATGAGTGGTCTGCCAATGGTCGCCTTACTCTCGGGATCGGCTGGCGCGGAGTGCTGGCCACGGCGGATGGCAAACCGAAGGCGGTGCCTGATGCGGTCTGGCGCGCGGACCTGGCGCTGGCTCGCGACCGCGGGCTGCCGGTCAGCGTCCATGCCAACAACAGCGCCGCCAATCGTGGGCATATCCGGCGGCTGGCGGAACTGGGCCTGCTCGGAAACGACATGCAGATCATCCACGCGGTCAATGCCGAGAACGACGAGATCGCGACGCTCGCGCGAAGCGGCGCGAGCGTCTCGCTTGCGCCCTCGTCCGAACTTACCGTGGGCTTCGGCGTACCGCCGGTCGCGGCGCTGCAGCGCGAGGGTGTTCTGATTGGAGCGTCGATCGATACCCCCGCCCTGGTGGGCGTGTCGGACTTGCTCCGCGAACTGCGGACGATCCAGGGGCTCGCTAATGCGCAGACCGGCGACGAGATGGCGATGACGCCGCTCGATGCACTGGCGATCGGTACGCGCGAGGGCGCGGCATCCTTGGGGCTTGGCAATATCACCGGGACGCTGAGCCCAGGCAAACGTGCAGACCTGATCGTCGTTCGACGCGATGCGCTGTCGCTGCAGCCGCAGGCGGACCCGGCCACGACGATTCTGCGATCGGTGCGGGCGTCGGATATCACGCTGGTGATGGCCGATGGCGCCATCCTGAAGCAGCACGGCCAACTCACCCGGCTCGACCGCGCAGCGCTTTCGAACGATGTCGCAGAAGTGACTGCCCGGTTGATGCGCGATGCTCGCTGAGCGAGTGACTGGGCGACGCTGGCTGCGTGTCCTGGCATGGGCAGCTTTGGTCCTGCTGGCTGCGCTGGTGATCTATGCGCTTTGGGCGCGCGAACCCGCGATCGCCGCGATAAACCGGCCCAATCCGGCGAACTTCGACCGAAGCGAGATCGCGCGGGGCGCGGCGCTTGCCCGGATCGGCAACTGCGCCAGCTGCCACAGCGTGCCCGGGGGCCGGGTTTATGCGGGCGGCACCCCGATCAAAACGCCGTTCGGCACGATCTATGGCAGCAATATCACCCCCGATCCCGAAACCGGTATCGGCAAATGGCCCTACGAGGCATTCGCGCGATCGATGCGCGAGGGCCTGGGGCGCGACGGATCGCATCTGTATCCGGCATTTCCCTATGATCGCCTACGGCATACCAGCGATGCTGACCTTCGCGCGCTCTATGCTTTCTTCATGACCCGCGACGCTGTGCGCTCCGAGCCGCCGGCCAATGCTCTGATCCCGCCGCTCGGCTGGCGGCCAGTGCTGGCGGGGTGGAAGCTGCTCGCGCTGCCGCGCACCGGCCCGCAAGCACCACTGCCGCAACTCGGGGCACTGTGGGAGCGCGGCCGCTATCTGGGCGAAGGGCTCGCGCATTGCGCCAGTTGCCATTCGCCGCGCGGGCTGTTGCAGCAGGAACTGCGCGAACGCGCGTATGCGGGCGGCTGGTCCGATGGCTGGTATGCGCCGCCGCTCGACGCATCGTCGCCCGCGGTGCGTGAATGGACCGCTGAGCGGCTGTACACCTATTTGACTACGGGGCTCAGCACCGCGCATGCCGCCGCTGCAGGACCAATGGGACCGGTGACGCACAACCTCGCGCGTGCACCTGAGCGCGATGTGCGTGCGCTCGCGACATATTATGCGTGGACGATGCGCAACGCGCGTGCTGCGCGTTCCGAGCCTGTGCTGCCCGACCGCGGCGCGGTCGCGGCCAGAGCGCACCCCGCCGGGGCGGTGTTGTTTCGCGGAGCCTGTGCGGCATGCCACGAACCCGGCGCGCCGATGATGGTTGCGGGGCGCCCCGACCTTCGGCTGGGCAGTCCACTGCACGAGGAAAATCCGCGCGACACCGTGCAGATCATCCTGCAGGGGCTCGAGCCGCCCGTCGAGCCGCACGGGCCTTATATGCCCGCTTATGCCGATACGCTGACCGACAAGCAGATCGCTGCGGTCACCGGCTATATGCGGGCGCGATGGGGGTCTGGGCCCGACTGGGGCGATCTTGAACAGGCGGTGGCCGATGCACGCGCGGAGGGCGGCGAATGATTGAGCTGACGATCAACGGCACCCGCCGCCGCATCGAAGGCGATCCGGCCGAGCCGCTGCTGTATGTGCTGCGCGACGACCTGGGGCTGCATGCCGCCAAGTTCGGCTGCGGGCTGGGCCAGTGCGGTTCGTGCACCGTGCTGGTCGATGGCAGACCGGTGCAATCGTGCATCACACCGATGGCCGCGCTCGAAGGCCGAGAGGTCATGACCGTGGAGGGATTGGGCGACGCCAAGGCCCCCGGGCCGGTGCAACAGGCGTTTATAGACGAGCAGGCGGCGCAATGCGGCTATTGCATCCCCGGCATGATCGCGCGTGCCGAGGCCTTGCTGCGCGCCGATCTGCGTCCAAGCGAGGCTGCTATGCGGACCGCGATGCGGCCATCGCTCTGCCGCTGCGGCACGCATATGCGGATCCTGCGCGCAGTGCGCCGCGCCGCCGTGGCGATGGGCGGCGGCATCGTCGATCCTGCCGAGCCGGTATTATGAGCGGTGGGGTCATGAGCGGTCTGGCGCGCCGGGATGTGCTGCGCGGCGGCGGGCTGGTGGTGCTGTTCGCACTCGCCGGATCCGCTATTGCGCAGGAGGGGGCCACCAGCGGTGGCGGTGAAGGCACCGGTGCGCCGCCTGAAATTGCTCCCGGGCTGCCGGGAAGTCTCGCCGAGTTTCCGCATCTCGATGCGTGGATCCGCATCGCCCCCGATGGCGCGGCGACCGTCTTCACCGGCAAGGCCGAGCTGGGCCAGGGGATCGGCACCGCGTTGCTGCAGATCGCCGCCGACGAGCTCGACTTGCCGCTTGAGCGGGTAACGCTGGTCACTGCCGATACCGGGCGTACTCCCGACGAGGGGATCACCTCGGGCAGCCAGTCGCTGCAGAACAGCGGCACCGCGATCGCCAACGCTGCCGCCAATGTCCGCTATCTGCTCGCCGAACGCGCAGCGCAGTTTTTTGGGGTGGCACTGGACACGCTGTCGACGATCAATGGCGTCGTGCGCACGCGCGATGGACGCCAGGCGAGCTATGGCGAACTGGCGGCATCGCTGTCTTTGCATGTCGAGGCGCGGCCACAGGTGCCCCGCAAGCGCGTCGCCGCGCGCGACCATATTGGCCGCGACCGCCCACGCCGGGACATTCCGCCCAAGTTGACCGGGGTGCCAGCCTATGTCCACGACATGGCGATGCCGGGAATGCTGCATGCGCGCGTCATCCGCGGGCCCGCCGAAGGCACGCGGCTGACCGCGCCCGATCTCGATGCGATAGCGCGCATGTCCGGCGTCGAGCAGGTGGTGCGTGTCGGCGATTTCGCCGCGATGCTGGGCCCGCGCGAATGGCCGCTGGTACAGGCGATGCTGGCGGTCGGGCGGATACCATGGGCGCGCAGCGAAGCGCCGCTGCCCGGCGGCGATCTGCGCGACATGATCCGCGCCTTGCCGACCCAGCCCGATGTGATCCTGTCGCGCGACGCTGCTACGCTGCCCGCCGTCCGGCGTATCGCCGCGCGCTATGATCGCCCCTATCTGATGCACGGCGCGATCGGGCCGTCCTGCGCGGTCGCGCTGTGGAAGGATGGCGAGATGACCGTGTGGACACACAGCCAAGGCGTCTATCCGCTGCGCAATGCGCTCGCCGAACTTCTCGACCTGCCCCCCGAGCGCATCCGTTGCATCCACCGCGAAGGCGCCGGTTGCTACGGGCATAACGGTGCCGACGATGTCGCTGCAGACGCCGCGCTCGCCGCGCGCGCGGTGCCCGGTCGACCCGTGAAGCTGACCTGGACCCGCGAACAGGAGCATGGTTGGGAACCGCTCGGCCCAGCGATGGTGACCGAGGTTTCGGCGGGGGTGGATGCCAATGGCCGCATCGCCGAATGGACTCATCAGGTGTGGAGCAGCACCCACAGCACCCGTCCGTCGCAGGCAGGCGACCTGCTCGCCGGGCTGGAAGTCGGGCGCGGATTTACGCCGTCACCGCCGCGCGCGATCCCGCAGCCCAATGGCGGCGGCGATCGCAACGCCATCCCGCTCTACAGATTGCCGCGCGCGACGATCACCAACATGTTCGTTCCGCAAATGCCGGTGCGGGTATCGGCGCTGCGCGGCCTGGGTGCGCACATGAACGTGTTCGCGATAGAAAGCATGATCGACGAACTGGCGGCGGTGGCCAAAAGCGATCCTGTCGCGTTTCGATTACGGCATTTGTCGGACCCGCGCGCAATCGCAGTGATCCGCACCTTGGCCGATCGGTTCGGTTGGGCGCGCCTGCCGCGCGAGCGCTGGCGCGGCCAGGGTTTCGCCTTTGCGCGCTACAAGAACAGCGGCGCCTATTGCGCTGTGGCGATCGACCTGCGCGTCGAGCCTGAAACCGGCGCGACCACGGTGTTGCGCGCGGATGCTGCGGTCGATGCCGGCGAGACCGTCAGCCCCGATGGCCTGCGCAACCAGATCGAGGGCGGCATCGTCCAGTCGATCAGCTGGACCGCGCACGAGGAGGTGCGCTTTGAGCCCGCGCGCCGCACTGCCTTCGACTGGAGCAGCTATCCGATCTTGCGCTTCGATTCCGTGCCACAGCGAATGGCCGTGCACATCATCGATCGTCCCGGCCAGCCCTTTCTGGGCGCAGGCGAAGCGTCGCAGGGACCTTCGGCGGCAGCATTCGCTAACGCCGTTGCGCGCGCGACCGGGCAGCGTCTGAGATCAATGCCGTTGACGGCCGAGCGTATCCGGCAGGCGCTTGCCGCGCGGTAGCCGATGCCGATGCTGGTGTAAGGTTGGTTCGCAGCGCCAGCGACGTTGACAATGCATCAGACAGGCTGCGGCGTGCAACACGCTGGATGTCGGTTCCTAGCCCCACTTGCCATTCGACCTATCGCAAGGGAACGGCAGGAACGTCCCTAGACCTTCCGGCAGCAGTCGACCCAACAATGGTCATTTGAAGGTGGGTTTCGCAAAGACTGCTTTCGGCGGCACCGGCCATCAGTCTCGCTTGAGCTTGCCTGACCACAATGTGCGCCAACGACGGTATTTGGCGCCTTCCAACAGCATTGCGGGCGTTGGCCAGCAGTAATCTTGACGTTTGATGCATGCCAATTCGCGCTCGGTCTTTCTCCTTGAACGAGCCTGCGGTCTGGGAAGGCTGGAAATATCTAATCTGATGGCTTTGTCGGTCACAAGGGTCCACGCAGCACCGGATATCAGCGGCTTGATCTGCAGGTCCCCCTCCATTGGCCTTCCGGCTTAGCAAAATTCCAGGGATGTGCCGACGAGATCAAGCAACCAGATACGCTTCACAGCTTGTGAGAAAATAGTCGGGTAGCGGTACCGATTTGCGCGCGACAAGGTCGAATCTTACCGTGGTTGCCGTCAGAACTGCGTGCTCGACCTCGCCATCCGGGCCTGTCATGACGTGCTGGGTGACGATTGAACTGCGCCCGGTGCGGACAACTCCGCTGCGGATGAGCAGCAGGGCGCCGATGGCGACCTCGGCCTTATAGTCGATCGAATGGTTCACGTCCGCCCAGCCCAACTCAGTATGCCTTGTCGGCCGATCGCCCAGTGCGTGCATCAGATGATAGGATGCGACATCGAACATCTCGACATAGCGAAAGGTCGTTAGGTGGCCCATCTGGTCGCAAAGCCAGGGGAATGCGACTCCGCGATAGGTTTCGATCATCGGCATCGGTACTTCTCCTGAGGGGGGTTATATGAGGTTTGTCTTGACCCAGGGCAGCGTCCAGCGCCGTGCAGGGGCAGCTGTTGCTGCTATCAACGCGTCGACTTCGGGCGACCGCGCTACCTCCCCGTGCGCTGAAAAGCGTTCGTGGTTGGCCACCAGATCCTGCGCGCGATAGAGGTAGTTGACCATCATGCCTGCACTTTGCGCCAGGCCTTTGGCCGACATATCGGCATCGCTGTTGATCCTCCACAATTCGGCGCCGTTGCCGAGATGGAACGCAGCCACCGGATCGCGCGGCTTGCCGGGGGTCCCATCGGGTTGAACGCCGGTGAGATACAATGCACACAAACGCCGGGGGTCATCACCGTCGTGCGCCAGGTTGCGGCCGCCAGCATCGAGCCAGCGCACCAGGCCCGGGATCGGCGACAGGGTCGCGAAAACCGATAGCGAGGGGTATTCCGCCTTCAGGTCTGCGACGATCTGCTTGATCAGGAAATTGCCGAACTGCAGGCCACGCAGCCCCGGCTCGCAATTGCTGATGGAATAGAAGATGGCCGTGCTTGGCCGGTCGGGCGTGGTGCGGCTCGGTGGATGATCGAGCAGAGGTGCTATCGCGCAGCTAATCTGGTCGGTGAGCGCCACCTCGACGAAAATCAGCGGTGTATCGGGCAGCGCCGGATGGAAAAAGCCGTAGCAGCGCCGGTCGCCCTCGGTCCTGCCGCGCAGATCGGACCAGTCCGCGATAGTATGGACTGCCTCGTGCTCAATCAAACGCTCAAGCAGTCTTGCCGGACTGTCCCAGGTTATCGGCCTGAGCGTCAGAAAGCCCCGGTTGAACCATGATGCGAGCAGGTGCCTGAGGTCGGCTTCCAGCGGAGCCAGCGCAGGGCATTGCGCGATCTCGCGCAGCAACCTGGCTCGCCAGGCGACCAGATGCCGTGTGCCGCCGGGGGCCGCATTCAGACGCCGCAAAAGCTCCTGGCGGCGCGGTTCGGCGCGGATGCTCAGCTGCGAGGCATGCACCGCATTCGGCCGCTTCATCCATTGATCGATGCTCGCGGCAAGCAAGGCCGGATCCGGGCCCAGATTTTCGATCAACCAGAGACTGTAGGCCTGCTCGGTTTCGTGATCGAGCATGGCCAGGGCCCGGGCCAGTCGCGTCGCGGTCAACGTTCCCTGGGTCTCGCCGCAGCTCTCCAACAGGCTGAGCGACAGCTGCTGCGCCGTACGGAGCGGGTCCGGCACCGGTTTCGCACAGCCTGCAAACCCCAGGCTCAGGCGCACAGGTCGAACTGCCCGGCGTGCACGCGGCGCAGTTCGGCTTTCTGCACCTTCCCCATCGCATTACGGGGCAACGCTGGTGCAAACACCACTGCCTTGGGCAGCTTGAATCCGGCAAGGTGCGGGCGCAGCCGGTCGATGATCTCCGGGCCGGTAAGATTGGCTCCGGCCCTCAGGCATACCACCGCCAGCACCGCCTCGCCGAAATCGGCATGCGGCACGCCCACGACCGCGACATCGCCGATCTCGGCCATCGCTTCCAGCAGCGTCTCGATCTCAATCGGGTAAATGTTCAATCCGCCCGAGATGATCATGTCCTTGTCGCGGCCGACGATGCGCACGACGCCATCGTCATCGATCGAGGCGATATCGCCGGTGATGAAATACCCGTCGTCGCGAAACTCCTCGCGGGTCTTTTCCGGCATCTGCCAGTATCCACCGAACAGGCTGTCGCCGCGCACTTCGAGCACCCCGGTCGCGGCACCGCCGGCGATACGGACCCTGTATCCGGGCAAAGGCTGGCCGACCGCGCCGGGCAACCGGGGCCCGTCCAGCGGGTTGGAGCAGATGATGCCGCACTCGGTCATCCCGTAGCGTTCCAGAATATCGTGCCCGGTCCGCTCTGCGAACGCGGTGAACGTGGCAGGTGTGAGCGGGGCGGACCCGCTGACGAACAGCCTGACATTGGCGGTCGCCTCGCGGGTCAGGCCGGGGCTTGCCAGCAAGCGGGTGTAGTGAGTGGGGACCCCCATGAACACGGTCGCGTCATCGAGCCGCTGCAGCACTGCGTCAGCATCGAAAGCGGGAAGAAGGTCGATCCGCCCCCCAGCCAGCAACAATGGGTGCATCGCGATAAACAGCCCGTGAATATGGTAAAGGGGGAGCGCATGCAGCAGCCTGTCGTCGGCACTGATGCCCCAGACTTCCGCCAGATCTCGCGCATTTGCTAGCAGGTTGCGCTGTGACAGCATCGCGCCCTTGGACCGTCCGGTTGTGCCAGAGGTATAGACGATCGCCGCCAGGTCGTCTGGCGAGGCAGGCGGCGGGGGCAAAGCGACGTCCGAGGGTGTGGCTTGCAGCCATGACCCTTCGCCAACAGCGCCCAGAGTGCGCACCGTGACGGCCGTCGGGATGCAGGCCGAAGCAACCAGCGCCGCTTCGTCGGCTGGCGCGCAGATGAAAAGCGAAGGACCCGCGTCGCGCAGGAAATAGCCGACCTCATCGGCACGATAGGCATCGTTGAGCGGCAGATAGACCGCACCCAGCCGCAGGCACCCCAGATAGAGCATGACCAGATCGAGCGACTTGGGCGACTGCACCGCGACCCTGTCCCCCGGCGCAACGCCCAGCGCGATCAATCGCAGCGCGAGATCGTCCATGGCTGCACACAACTGGTGCCCGGTAAGTTCACGGTCGTCCTGGCTGATCAGCACCCGGTCTGCGGCGCGATCGAAGGCTGCGATCAGCGCCATACTCAAGCTTTGTACGGTCATATCGCTGCGGGCTCCTGCTGAGGGACATGGCGCTGCCGGAACTATCGACTGCCACGCAGAAACAAGGTGTACGGCTGCCGATGGGCCGGAGTCAAGGTGTTCGCTTCAAATCGTCGACGATAAGCCTCTCAACGCTGATTGATTTGGCACTCAGTTAGCTTATTGTCGACGATAATGTGCTTCTGATCGATTGAAGCCCCCGCTGGTGATCAGCACGTCGCTGGGGTACCAGAGCATATTGTCGACAATCCACAGGGGCACGAGATGAAGAAGACCACCACAGGCGAAACGAGGGCAAAGGCCAAGGCGGTGTCGAAGAAGCCCAGAGCGCAGCGCCCCAAAGTGCCGGTCCGGCCCTTCGGTGCATCCAAGTTAACTGCCGGAGGCGAGCTCAAGATGTCTCTCGTCGAGCGCGTCTACCAGACGCTGATGGCGGCGATGGACCGCGGCGAACTGGCGCCCGGAAGCAGGATCATAGCGGCCGAGGTGGCGCAGCAGCTTGATCTCAGCCGTGCGCCGGTGCGCGAGGCGCTGGCGGTTCTCGCAGGCCAGGGGCTGGTCGAACTGCTACCCGATCGCGGCGCGGTCCTGCGCCCGATGGAGCAGCACGATCTGGCCGAGATGTACGAGGTGCTCGCCCCGATTGCGGCACTAGGGCTCAAGGCTGCGGCCGCACGCGCGCAGGAGGGCGACAACCCGGCGCTGATCCGCGCGGCGATGGCGGCGATCGGTGACGCCGCCGCAAAGCCTGCTGAGGGTGTGGCCTTTTTCCAGGCGTTGAACAACTTTCACTATGTGGCGAACGCTATCGCGCAAAAGCCCTATGTCGATTTCGTGATGCGTATGATGCAGATCGAATACTGGAACCGCCTGCTCGTCGCAGCCATCGATCTCGACGTCCATGCTCCGCAATATGTCAGAAACTATCAACGTCTTACCGACGCGTTGCTGGAGCGCGACTCGCGCAGCGCAGAGGCCGTTATCCTTCACCATGTCGACTGGTGTGTCCGACTCCTGACTCCAGCAGAAGCACTTTAACATCAATGATCGTCGACGATAAATGGCTATAATGACAGGGATTTGAACATTAAATGACAAATCGTCGACGATTACCTTGATTATCGTTTTGGCCTGTGTCTACACTGCGTCACGGCGAGGCAAACATGCCGGAGCCCGTGGACAGCAAAAGGGGACGATCATGGTCAGCCAATTCGCATCGATGCGGGGCGCTTCTGCAATGGCAATGGCAATCGCCGTCGCATCTCCCGCAGCCTTCGCCCAAGAGGCGGCGCCGGCTGCTGGCCCGCGTGCTTCGGGCTATGACGACGAGATCATCGTCACCGCAACGCGCACAGGCGAAACCCGGCTGCAAGACACGCCCCTGGCAGTAACTGCGGTCAGTGCCGAAACGCTCGACCGTGCCGGGATCAAGGATATTCGGGATCTCGTGTCGCTCGCGCCGGGTCTTCAGGTCACCCAGAACGCCACCTTTTCGCAAGTCTACATCCGCGGTATTGGCTCAAACAATGTCTTCGGCGGGTCGGACCCATCGTCGACGATGCACGTCGACGGCATCTACATGGCGCGGCCCGGCAGCTACCTGAGCAACTTTCTGGATGTCGAGCGCATCGAGGTGCTGCGCGGCCCGCAGGGCACGCTGTATGGCCGGAATTCGGTCGGCGGAACGATCAACGTCATCAGCCGCAAGCCCGACGACGTGATGCGCGCCCGCGCCCAGCTTACCTATGGCAATTACGACTTCATGCGCGCCGAAGGCTATGTCAGTGGCCCTGTCGTTCCCGGCAAGATCGCAGCCTCCTTCTCTGTGCTGCGTTCGAAGCGGGATGGTTTCCTGGCCAACGCGGTTCCCGGTGTCGGCGATATCGACGATGAAGACACCATCGGTGGGCGCGCACAGCTGCGTTTCACCCCCAACAGCCGGATCGACCTCGTGCTGCGCGCCGATTATCTGCATTCGGACGATGCGCTCGGCGGCTATGTCAAAATGCTCCAGCCGACCACCGATCCGGTGGCCAACAGCGTGCTCGGCGATTTCCGCACCGTGGCGCTCAACATCCGGTCGGGTTCGGATCGCACCCAATGGGGTGTGTCGAGTGATCTGAGCTACGATCTGGGCGGCGCAACGCTTCATTCGCTCACCGGCTATCGCACAAACCGGCTCCAGCAGGTCGGCGATACCGACGGCACCGCGCTCAACGTGCGCCGCACCGACCAGTTCGAAGGCCAGCGCCAGTTCTCGCAGGAGTTGAACCTGTCGGGCACCCTGGGCGATCTGTCGTACATCCTGGGCGTCTATTATTTCGACGAGAACATCCAGGTGGACTCGTCGGTCACCACCTTTGCGAGCAACGTGCGCGCCAACTTCGCTCCGGTGATCGAGACCGCTGCGGTAGCAGGTTTTGTGCAGGCCAATTACGCACTCACTAATCGGCTCAGCCTGACCGCAGGCGCGCGCTATACCCGCGAGCGCAAGCGCTTCGACCAGACCGCCAGCCAGTTCTTTGTGACGACCGGCGGTTTCCGGCCCGGCTTCCCCGAAACCTATCAGCTGCGCGATGTGTATTCGGCCTGGACGCCCAAGGTGGGCATCGAGTTTCGGCCTGCAGACGACGTGCTGGTCTATGCCTCGGCAACCAAGGGCTTCAAATCGGGCGGCTTCAACTTCTCGAGCCGCAACGTCAACCAGGGGTTCGATCCGGAGACCCTGTGGAGCTACGAAGCAGGCGTGAAACTGGAGCTGTTCGATCGGCTTTGGCGCGTCAACGGCACCTATTTCCATTATGATTACACCAACCTGCAGGTCCAGGCGTTCCTGTCGCCGGGCGTGATCGACATCACCAACGCGTCCGATGCGACCGTTGACGGGGTCGAGATTGAATCGTTGCTCCGTCCAGTTCAGGGCATCCAGATCGGCGCAAACCTCGCGTATCTCGATGCTGTCTATAAAAACTACACTACCGCGCTCGCACCCGGCAACGTCGTGTTCGATGCTTCGGGCAACCGGCTCAACCTCGCGCCCAAATGGGCCTACTCGGCGTTCGTCGATCTCGATCTTCCGGTCGGCAACGGTTCGATCATCGGGCGCGCCGAATACAGCCATCGCGGCCGCCAGTTCTTCACTGCAGGCAATGTCGGGCTCGACCAGCAGTCGCCCTATGGCCTGATCAACGCCAGCCTGGGCTATGATTTCGGCGACAGCGGCTTTCGCGTGATGCTGTTCGGACGCAACCTAGCCGACAAGGAATATGTCACCAGCACCGCAAGCTTCGCCTCGGGAATCGTCGGACGCGTCGGCGAGCCGCGCACCTACGGCATCCGTCTCAGCGCCGCATACTGATGGTGTATCTATCCTTGCGCAGCCAGAGTGAACAACCGACGATGACCTCTCCGATCGAAGTGCCCATCTCGGGTCATTGCGACCCCGAATTTTCCGCAGTCCGCGACGCGTTCGAAACGAACTTTCGCGAGCGTGGCGAGCGCGGGGCAGCTGTGGCGGTGTATCGCGGCGGCGTGGCATGCGTCGATCTGTGGGGGGGCTGGGCCGACAAGACTCAGACCCGCCCGTGGGCGCAGGATACCATCGTGTGCATGATGTCGGTCGGCAAGGGCATGGCGGCTCTGTGCCTGTGGATGCTCGCCGACCGCGGCGCGCTCGATATGGACCGCCCGGTGGCGCATTACTGGCCCGCGTTCGCCGGCGGCGGCAAGGCAGCGATCACCGTGCGCACGCTGATCACCGGCAAGGCGGGCCTGTTGTTCGCCGATTCCGCGCCCGACGGCGCAGGGCTCGACTGGGAAGCGATGATCCAGGCCTATGAGCAGCAGGTTCCCGAATGGGAGCCCGGCACCGATCATGGCTATCACAGCTTCAGTGCGGGATATCTGCTCGGTGAACTGGTCCGCCGGATCGACGGTCGCCGGCTCGAACGTTTCTTCGACGAGGAGGTGGCCCAGCCACTCGGCGTCGATTATGGCTATGGAACGCGCGGCGCATCGGACGACCGGGTCGCCGATGTCATCGCCAATCCGGACAGCCACACCTTCGTCCAGACGCGTGACCGCACCACCAAGCTGGGCCGGGCATGGAAGCAGCGTCCGCCATCGGACGATCCCTATAACGATGCCGCATATCGCGAGGGCGTGATGCCATCGAGCAACGGGCACGGCAATGCCCGATCGGTGGCGAAGGTCTACGCCGCCCTGGCCTGCGGTGGCACGCTCGATGGGGTGAAGCTGGTTTCGCCGCCGACGATCGATGCGATGCGCAGCGAGTCCTGGTTCGGTACCTGCGCGATGACCGACCGGGTGTTCCGCTATGGCCATGGCTTCTTCCTCAACGAACCCCAGATGTCGCCGATGGGCGGCAATCCGCGCAGTTTCGGCCATCCCGGAGCAGGCGGTGCGCTCGGCTATGCTGACCCGGAAAACCGGATATCGTTTGGCTACAGTCCTTCGTTCATGTGCGCCGGCGGCGGACTCGGCGAACGCTGCGCGGCGCTGAGCGCGGCGGTGTACGCATGACCGGTCGTTTTGAAGGCAAGGTGGCGTTGGTCACCGGTGGCAGCTCGGGCATAGGCGAGTGCGTGGCGCGCGCGCTGGCCGCCGAGGGCGCCGAGGTTGCAATTCTCGCCAGCTCTTCGCTGGACAAGGCGCACGCGGTCGCAAGTTCGATCGTCGCAGCGGGCGGCAACGCGCGCCCCTACAAGGCCGACGTGCGCGACGCCGCCGCGATGAACGCGCTGATGGCCGGTGTCGAAGCCGATCTTGGCGGGCTCGATCTGCTCGTCAATGCAGCAGGGGTTTTCTACGCGACCCCGGTCGGTGCCACCGATGGCAGCGATGCCGCGCGGATGATCGACATCAATGTTACCGGTTTGTGGAACAGCATCGCGGCGGCGACCCCGCTGATGCAGCGCAGGGGTGGCGGCAGGATCGTCAACTGCGCCTCAACCGCGGCGATGATCGGGATCAACAGCCACGCGCTCTATTGCGCGAGCAAGGCTGCGGTTGTGATGATGACCCGCGCGCTGACCGCAGAGCTTGCTCCGATGAACATTGCTATCAATGCGGTCGCGCCGGGTAACACCGCGACCCCTATGAACGAGGACGTGCGCAACAACGCCGAGGCGATCGCCGCGATGCAGGCGATGACGCCGAGCGGTGTCGCGTTCAGCGATGCCGATGCGATCGCCGGTGTGATCCTGTTCCTGCTCTCTAACGAGGCGCGTGCGGTGCACGGCGCGACATGGCTCGCCGATGAAGGCATTTCGGCGGCGATCGGCTGATGCATTCGGCATCACCTCGTCTGGCGCAGCCATCGTCGGTCATCGGAGGATGGTACCCGTGGTACGTCGCGGGGCTGCTGGCGGTGGCGCATCTGGTGTCGTTCGTCGACCGGTTCGTGCTCAGCCTGGTGATGGAGCCGCTCAAGCTCGATCTGGGCATCTCGGACACCGAACTGGGATTGCTCCAGGGCACCGGCTTCGTCATCCTCTATGTTGTCGTTGCGGTCCCGCTCGGGCGGATGGCCGATCAGGTCAACCGGCGCAATCTGATCGTCGTGGGCATCGTGCTGTGGAGCATCGCGACTGCCTTGTGCGGTCTGGCCGACAGCTTCGGCTCGCTGTTCCTCGCACGGCTTGGCGTGGGCTTTGGCGAAGCCGCTCTGGTGCCTGCCGCGATGTCGCTGCTCGCCACCTATTTTCCCAAGGAAAAGCTTGGCCGGGCGGTCTCGCTGTTCACCACCGGAGCATCGCTCGGCAAAAGTGCCGCGATGATCGGCGGCGGCGCAGTGCTGGCGTGGCTGGTCGTGCAGGGTGGCCTCGCGCTACCGGTAGTCGGTCAGCTCGCACCATGGCAGGGCACCTTCGTGATCATGGCGCTTCCAGGTTTCGTGCTCGCACTCGTCATTGCACTGACCTTGCGCGAACCCAAGCGCGCGCCTGCTGCCGATCCTCTTGCCAAACCCGGCTTTGGACCGGCAATCGCACATGCCAAGGCGCATCGCAGCGCCTATATTCCGCATGTTGCCGCCTCGGTCACCGTTGTCCTGCTCATACAGACCATCGCTGCGTGGAGCGCGACCTTCTACGTTCGCCTGTTCGACATGACGCCATCGCAGGCGGGTTTGCTGGTGGGCAGCGTCATTCTGGTCGCGGGGCCGCTGGGGCATCTCAGCGGGGGTTGGCTCACCGACCGGTTTGCACGCAACGGCGCGCCGTCTCCGGCCGCTCCGGTGATAACGATCGCGCTGCTCGGGGCGATCCCGGCCACGCTGGTGTTCGCGTTCAGCCGCGATGTCACGACCTCGGTCATCGCTTATGGCCTGCTCAATTTCTCGCTGACGCTGGGTTCGCCCGCCTCGCTCGCAGGGGTGCAGATGCTCACCCCGCCTGCGATGCGCGGAGTGGTGACGTCTGTGTTCCTCGCCATCGTGACGATGGTGGGGATCGGCTTCGGCCCGCCTTTGGTCGGGGCGATCACCGACTTCGTGTTCGGCGACCCCGACAGTCTCAATCTCTCGCTGCTCGCGATGGTTCTCGTCGTCGCGACATTCGGCGCAACCATGGCCATGGCCAGTCGAACGGCGTTCGGCCGGACGATGCGCGCGCTCGAATAGTCCTTCGCGGCACCGCTCGCCGCCCATGCCTTCTAGACACAATTGGAGCCAATCGATGAAACGTACCGGTAAGGCGATCATCACCTGTGCAGTCACGGGATCGATCCACACCCCCAGCATGTCACCCTATCTCCCGGTTACGCCCGACGAGATCGCGCTACAGGCGATCGAGGCGGTCGAAGCGGGAGCTGCGGTGCTGCACCTTCACGCGCGCGATCCGATCGACGGCCGGCCATCCCCCGATCCTGCGCTGTACATGCAGTTCCTTCCGCGGATCAAACAGCAGACCGATGCGATCATCAACATCACCACCGGCGGCGCGCCGGGGTTCAGCGAGGACGACCGGATGGCGGGGCCGCTCGCCGCCAGCCCCGAGATGACCTCGCTCAACATGGGTTCGATGAACTTCGGCTTCTGGCCCCTTGCCGACAAGTTCGACTGGAAGCACGAGTGGGAACGCGAACTGATGCTGGGCAGCAAGCGCTTCCCCGCCAACCACAATTTCGCTCTGATCGAACGGATCATGACCGAGTTGGGCGAGGGCCACGGCACCCGCTTCGAGTATGAATGCTACGATATCGGCCATCTCTACAGCGTGAAGCACTTTGCCGACCTCGGCCTGATCAAGCCGCCGTTCCTGATCCAGGGCATCTTCGGCATTCTGGGCGGTCTGGGCGCTGATCTGGAGAATTTCTTCCTGATGAAGCAGACTGCCGACCGGTTGTTCGGCGATGATTACATCATGTCGTGCTTTGCTGTCGGACGCCCGCAGATGAAGTTTCTCGCGCAATGTGCGCTCGTGGGCGGCAGCGTCCGCGTCGGGCTGGAAGACAGCCTTTACATCGGCAAGGGCGAACTCGCGGTCAGCAATGCGCAGCAGGTGCGCAAGGTCCGCCAGATCCTCGACGCGCTCGATATCCCGATCGCCACCCCCGAGGAGGCACGCGAGATCCTGGGTACCAAGGGCGGGGACAGGGTAGCTTTCTGATGCGCTTTGCAACCGATACCGGCGGGACGTTCACCGACCTTGTCGTCGAGGAAGACGATGGCACGATCACGCTGCACAAGGCGGCGACCACCCCGTCCGATCCGGTGGCAGGCGTGCTCGACGCGCTACGCGTCGCCGCCGATGCGCGCGGCCTGACGCTGGCCGACCTGCTCGCGCGCGGCGACAGCTTCATCCATGGCACCACCCACGCGATCAACGCAATCATTCAGGGGCGCACCGCGCGCACCGCGCTGATCGTCACCCAGGGCCACCGCGACATGCTGCTGTTCCGCGAGGGTGGAAGGGCAGAGCCGTTCAACCATGCGCACGCCTATCCGCAGCCATACGTGCCGCGCGCGCTGACCTTCGAGGTGCCCGAAAGGATCATGGCGGGCGGCAAGGTGCTGACCGTGCTTGATGAAGCGGCCACCGCAAAGGTGCTCGATCAGATTGCCGCCGCCAATGTCGAAGCGATCGCGGTTTCCCTGCTGTGGTCGACGGTCAACCCGGCCCATGAGAACCGCATCGGCGCAATGATCGCGGCGCGCTTCCCCGACATGCCCTACAGTCTTTCGCACAGCGTCAACCCCACGCTGCGCGAGTTTCGCCGCGCCTCATCGGCTGCGATCGATGCCTCGCTCAAGCCACTGATGGGCGCGTATCTCGGCAGCCTCGAAGCGCGACTGGCCGAAGCCGGCTTTGCCGGGCGCGTCATGGTGCTGACCAGCGCAGGCGGCATGGTCGACGCGCGCGAAGTGGCTGCGCAACCCATCTCCGCGATCAACTCGGGTCCCTCGATGGCCCCGGTGGCCGGGCGCCACTACGCCTTGCGCGAAGGCGGTTTCGACAATGCGATCATCGCCGATACCGGCGGCACCACCTACGATATATCGATCATCGCCGAAGGCCGCGTCGCTATGACCCGCGATCTGTGGATCGGCGAGCCGTATCGCGGGCATCTGGCGGGCTATCCTTCGGTCGAGGTGAAAAGCGTCGGCGCGGGCGGGGGCAGCATCGCGCGTGTTGATGCCTCGGGCCTGCTGCACGTCGGTCCGCAAAGCGCGGGCGCGATGCCGGGCCCGGTCTGCTACCAGCGCGGCGGCACCTTGCCCACGGTCACCGATGCGTGCGTGGTACTGGGCTATCTCGACCCCGATTTCTTCCTTGGCGGCAAGATGCAGCTCGACGCCGCCGGCGCGCGCCGCGCGATCGAGGAGCACATTGCTGCGCCGCTTGGCGTATCGGTCGAGGATGCCGCGTGGTCGATCGTCGATCTGGCCACCGAAGCGATGGTGCAGGCGATCCAGGACCTTGTCGTCAATCAGGGCATCGACCCGGCCCGCGCGGTGCTGATCGGCGGCGGCGGGGCGGCAGGCCTCAACTCGACCTTTATCGCGCGGCGGCTGGGCTGTCCGCGGCTGCTGATCCCCGAGACCGGCGCAGCGATGAGCGCGGCAGGCGCGATGATGTCGGACATTACCGCCGAGTTCGCCGCTACGGTGCACAGCAACACCGCGCGCTTCGACAGCGACGTTGTCGGCGCTGCGGTGGCCGGTCTGGCGGCGCGCGCCGCCCGGTTCATCGAACGATCGGGCAGGCCGGGCGAAACGCACTTCATCGCCGAGGCCCGCTACGAGGGCCAGGCTTGGGAGATCGACGTGCCGTTGCCCGACGCCGACTTCGCCAGCTCAAGAGCGATCGCGGATTTCCGCACGCGGTTCGAGGCAGAGCATCTGCGGCTGTTCACTATCGTCGACCCGGCGTCGGACATCGAACTAATCGGTTTGCGCGCACGCGTCCAGTGTTCTGCACGCGATGGCGTGTCGGACTTCCGGCTCGCCATGGCAGAGGCCCAGCCGCGCGCAACGGGGACGCGCAACGTGTATTTTGCCGGCAGCGGCTGGTCGCAGACGGCCGTGTGGCGGCTCGAGGCGATCCCGCCCGACCACAGGATGGACGGCCCCGCGATCGTCGAATCCGATTTCACCACCATCGTCGTCGACCCCGGCTCGCGCTTCTGGCGCTCGGTACCCGGCGCGATCCTGATCGAGGAACGCCCGCAATGACTTCGCCCAGCTTCAACGGCGCGCAAATGGCTGTCCTGCGCAGCCGCCTCGATGGCGTGGTGCGCGCGATGTCGAACACGCTGCTGCGCACCGGGCGATCCGGTGTGCTCAACCGCGCGCGCGACTTCTCGTGCTGCATCCTCACCCACGACGGCGAATTGATCACCGCCGCCGACAGCCTGCCGATCCATGTGCTCTCCGGGCCCGATCTGATGGTCAAGTCGGTGAAGGACTTTCACCCGGTGCAGCGGCCGGGCGATGCGTTCCTGCACAATTCGCCCTATCACGGCTGCTCGCACCCCGCTGATCTCTCGGTGATCGCGCCGGTGTTCGATCCCGAAGGGCGGCACCGCTTCACCTTGCTCGCCAAGGCGCACCAGGCCGATATCGGCAACTCGCAGCCCACGACCTATATGGGCGAGGCGACCGACGTCTATAACGAGGGCGCGCTGATCTTCCCCGCGGTGCAGGTGCAGCGCGACTGGCAGGACATCGACGACATCATCCGCATGTGCAAGGTGCGCATCCGCGTGCCGCACCAGTGGCACGGCGATTATCTCTCGACCGTCGGCGCGGTGCGCGTCGGCGAACGCAATCTTACCGCCTTGGCCGAAGATATCGGCTGGGACCTGCTCGAGGCGTTTGCCGGGCAGTGGTTCGATTATTCCGAAGCGCGCATGGTCGAGGCGATCGTGGCGCTTCCCGCAGGTCAGGTTAGCGGCAGTTCAACGCACGATCCGTTCCCGGGCCTTCCCGCCGAGGGCGTCAAGATCACCTCGCACATCACCGTCGATCCGGCAGCGGGCCGGGTGACGGTGGACCTAGCCGACAATCCCGATTGCATGCCCTGCGGGATGAACCTGTCCGAAGCCTGCGCGCGCACCGCCGCGATGATCGGGGTGTTCAACAGCATCGATTATCAGGTGCCCAAGAACGCCGGCTCGTTCCGGCGGATCGACGTGCTGCTTCGCGAAGGGTGCATCGCGGGCATCTCGATCCATCCATTCTCCTGCTCCGCCGCCACCACCAACATCGCCGATCGCGTCGCCAATTCGGTTCAAACCGCGCTTGCGGGGCTGCAGGATGGGATCGGCATGGCCGAGGTCGGCGCAGTGATCGCGCCATCGGCGGGCGTGGTCTCGGGGATCGATCCGCGCAGCGGCAAGGCCTTCGTCAACCAGGTATTCCTCGGCATGAGCGGCGGGGCTGCGAGCCCCGGCGCCGATGCGTGGTGGACCGTGGGGCATGTCGGCAACGCCGGGCTGTGCTGCATCGACGGTGTCGAGCATGCCGAGATCGTACAGCCGATCCTCGTCCACCGGCGCGCGTTCGTTCCCGACAGCGAAGGCGCGGGCCGCACCAACGGTGCACCATCGACCGTCATCGAGTTCGGACCCGTGGGCGGTGCGATCGACATCGGCTATCTGTCCGACGGCCATGTCAACGCGCCGGTCGGCGTGCGCGGCGGCGGAGCCGGCGGCGGCGCGGACCAGCATATCATCCATGTCGATGGCAGCAGCGAGCGGCTCGCCGCCTGCGCTCAGGTGCATGTCGAGGACGGCGAGCGCGTGCTGGCGGTGTCGTGCGGCGGTGGCGGCTACGGATCACCCTTCGAGCGCCCCGCCGAGACGGTGCTGCGCGACATGGCCGAAGGGCTGATCAGCGCCGACCGGGCGCGGACCATCTATGGGGTCGTCGCGCTGCCGGACGGGAAGATCGACAGCGCTGCGACACAGGACTTGCGGGAGCAACATACATGAATAATCCATCGGCACCGGTCAGGCACGCGGTGGTCACGGCAGGCGCGGCAAACATCGGCCTTGCGATCGCTTATGTCTTTGCCGACGCGGGCTGGAAGGTCAGCATCTGCGATGTCGATCAGGCCGCGCTCGACGGCGCGTGTGACGGACATCCCGGGTTGACGGGATACTGCGTCGACGTCGCCGATCCGGCTGCGGTCGACGCTTTTGCCGCAACGATGGGGCCGATCGATGTGCTGGTGAACAACGCAGGCGTAGCAGGGCCGATCGGCGGGATCGAGACCAACGCGCCCGATGACTGGGCGCGCTGCTTTGCAGTCAACGTGCAGGGCGCGTTCCAGATGATCCGCGCAGTGGTGCCCGGGATGAAGAATGCCGGCAGCGGGGCGATCATCAACATCTCCACTGCCTCGGCGGTCACCGGGCTGCCCGGTCGCACCGCCTATGTCGCGTCGAAATGGGCGCTGGAAGGGATGACCCGTAATCTGGCGCGCGAGCTTGGCCCCGATGGCATCCGCGTCAACGCGATCCGCCCCGGCTTCATGGATACCGAGCGGATGCGGATGCTGATGGGACGTGCCGCCGAGACGCGCGGGGTTGCGGTCGCCGAGGTCGAGGCCGAGGCACTTGGCTTCATCTCGCTCAGGACCAAGATTCAGCCTTCGGAAATCGGCGACATGGCGCTATTCCTGGCATCGGATGCGGCGCGGCACGTCACCGGACAGATCATCGGCGTCGATGGCAACTGTGAATGGGAAGGTTGAACCATGGCACGCATCCGGTCACTGACCCTCGACGAACTCGCCGCCCGCGGCATCGACACCAGTCCGTTTCTCGCCGATTTTGCAGAGCTTCCTGGAAGCATCGCAACGCTGGGCTACCGGCCAGACATCCTGCAGGCGACCTTGGGCCTGTGGACCGCTGTCATGGGCGCTGGGCGGGTCCCTGCTGATCTCAAGTACATGGCAGGCTATCTCGCCAGCAAGGCAGCTGGCTGCCAGTATTGCTCGGCGCACACCGCCAGCAATGCGGCGAACAGCGGTGCGTCGGTCGAAAAGATCGGAGCGATCTGGGATTACGAGCGCAGCGCTCTGTTCTCTGCGTCCGAGCGCGCGGCACTCAGCTTTGCGGTGCTTGCCGGTCAATCACCCTCGGGCGTCACCGACCAGACGATGGAGCAACTGGCCGAGCACTTCGATGAAGAGCAGATCGTTGAACTTCTTTCCGTCGTCGCGCTGTACGGCTTTTTCAACCGTTGGAACGACAGCCTCGCTACCACGCTTGAAGCGACACCACGTCAGTTCAGCGAGGCCAATCTCGCCGGCCAAGGGTGGAGCATCGGCAATCACTCGGCCTGACGTACGAGACCGCGCAATCTGCTGGATACAGCACATCGCCGCGCGAGCGGCCGCCTCGTACGAAACCAGTCATTTGCTCGCGTCTTCCTAACCGGCAGTTTTGTCCCAGAACCTGCCAACTGGACACCCCGAAGCGGACGGTCGGTAATGCGCCCTCGAACGCGACGCTATATTGGACAGGCGGTAACAAGGCGGGCTGGCGCGCGGTTTCGTTCGCCGGGGTGCCTGCGCCATCCGACGCGCCTGAGCATGGCAAATTTTGCTTTGAGTTGCGGCCTGAAATGTCATGATGTCGACATCAGCGATTACTTAGATCATCTCTTATCGTCAGGGTGGGGAAATGATGCTGCAAAACAATCGGTTCGCGACGGGCGGGACATGTCGCTTCGTGCGCAATCTGATGGCATTGCTTGCCTTCGCGCTCGCAGCTCCCTTGTCGGCGCAGGATGCTGCCTCCGGTGAAGCCCTTTTTACGCAAGTCCGGGTGTTCGATGGCACCTCTGAAACGCTCTCACCGCCGACCGATGTACTCGTGCGGGGCAACGTCATCGCTGCGATCGGCCAGGATGCAGGCGCGACCGCTGTCGATGCGGTGGTAATCGACGGGCGCGGGCACACGCTGATGCCCGGGCTGATCGACAACCACGTACACATGATGTTCAACTCGCTCACGCCGGCCCAAATGTCCGCTCCGGACATGGGATTGGACAAGGTTATGCAGCTTTCGGCCGGTCAGGCCCGGGCGATGCTGCTGCGCGGATTCACGTCAGTGCGGGATGTTGGCGGACCTTCTTTCGAGCTGAAGCGGCTGATCGACAGCGGCAAGATCATGGGCCCGCGCATATGGCCGTCCGGGCCGATGATCTCGCAAACTTCGGGCCATGCCGACTTGCGCGGCCCGAATGAACCTTCGCGCCGCTTTACCGGCAAAGTGCCGCTCGCCGAACAGTTCTGGGCGAGCGTCATCGCCGATGGTCGGCCCGAAGTGCTGACCGCGGTGCGCGAGAACCTGCGGCTGGGGGCGAGCCAGATCAAGATCTCGGCCGGCGGGGGGACCAGTTCGGAATATGATCCGCTCGACGTTACCCAATACACGCTCGACGAGATGAAAGCCGCAGTTGATGCTGCGGATGATTGGAATACTTATGTCACAGTCCATGCCTATCACCCAAAGGCGGTGCGCCGTGCGATTGAAGCCGGGGTAAAGGTGATCGAGCATGGCAATCTGCTCGACGAGGATACGCTGACGCTGATGGCGGAAAAGGGCATATGGCTGTCGGGTCAGATGCTCGTCGATTCCACCGCGGCGATGGATCCCCGGCGGCGCGAAAAGCGCAAGCCCATCATCGAAGGCCAACGGATCGTCTGGCCGCTGGCCAAGCGGCTTGGGGTCAAGTTGGCCTGGGGCACGGACTTCCTTTTCGAGCCCGACCTGAATGAACAGCAGAACGCCTATCTGCTGCGCTTGAAGCCGCATTTCACTCCGGCCGAACTGCTGCGGCTTGCTACGGGCGCCAACGCCGAACTGCTGGCACTGTCAGGTCCGCGTTCGCCCTATCAGGGACGGCTTGGCGTGGTCGAGGTGGGCGCGCTCGCCGATCTTATCCTGGTCAATGGCGATCCGCTGGCCAACATCGACCTGATCGGCGATCCCGAGCGCAATTTCACGGTGATTATGAAGGACGGCATAATCGTGAAGGGCGCCAACCAATGATCGCTCGGCATTGCCTGGTCGGCCTTTGTGCCGCCGCCGCGTTTGGTCGCTCCTGCTGCCGCGCAGGAAAGTGACGACTTACATGTCCCTGATGGCGGGGCGCAAGTCACGGTGTATGGCTGGCTGGCCGGTGCCAGCGGCGAACTCACGCCCTTCGCAGACGCTCCGACAATCGCCTTCGACGATCCCTTCGGCGAGGTGCCAGACGACGTTGATGCGGCGTTCTTTGCCAGCGGACAGTACCGCAAGCATTCGCCTTGCCCCCCACATACAGCCATTGGATGCCCTTCAGCTGCATACCTAAAAGCCGGGATGCCGTCGGAGCGCCAGCCTGTCGGAGGCAGGACGAACCTTGTTTGCCACCTCCCGCCAACGGCGCAGCTCGACGAACGACGCTGATCGTTTGCGTAAGTATCTTGCGCGATTCGGGCTGAGCTTCGATCGGCCGCTGGTTGACAGGTGACCAGAGTTGGGCCGGTTGCAGACGGGCGGTTCTTCGCGTGTCCGAACTCGCCGCCTAAGGCCCCATTTGGAGACTGCTCCCAGCGCTCCGAATGGCGGCCCAACGATGCTCGTGCGGACTACATGTTTGCAGCGGTGGGGCGCACAATCACTTCATTTACGTCGACGCCTTCCGGCTGTTCCAACGCATAGCGGATCGCACGCGCGATCGCGTCGGGGGTTAGAGATTTTTGGCGCCAGCCCTTAAGAGCTTCGGCAACTTGCGGGTCTGTGATGTCATTGCCCAGTTCCGTCGCAACCACGCCGGGTGAGATGACCGTGGCGCGTATATCGTCGTGTTCCTGTCGCAGGCCTTCTGTGATCGCCCAAACTGCATATTTGGTCGCGCAATATACTGCTCCTGTTGGGACCACGAGGTGCGCGCCGATCGATGCGACATTGATCACATGCCCGGCACGCTGCGCGACGAAGCGCGGCAGCACTGCCGCAATGCCATTGAGTACGCCATGGATGTTGACGTCAATCATCCGCGTCCATTCTTCCCGCTTCAGCGCAGCGAGGGGCGATAGCGGCATGATGCCGGCATTGTTCACCAGCACATCGATGCGACCGAACGTCGCTTCTGCCGCATCGGCAAAGGCGTTGAAACTGACGGGATCGGTCACGTCGAGAGGGCCCCATGCGACCTGCTCTCCTAGCTCTTCCGCGAGCGCCTGAAGCCGGTCGGTCCGGCGCGCGCCGATAAACAGGTTGGCGTTTGTCGCGGCCAGTTCTCGCACCGTGGCTTCCCCGATGCCGCTGGATGCGCCGGTGATAAGAATAGTCTTGCTGCTTAGCCCGCTCATGGTCGTTCCTTTCCGTTCGAATTGATGAGCCGACATTGCCGGATTTGTACGGAACCACGTTAGATTGATCGGCCGGGAGTTTTGCCTGATTCTCCGAATTGCGCTAACCGGCCTTGCAGATGCACACGGAACCGGGAATTCATGACAGCATGAGAACGATCCCTGATCTCGCAGCTTCGATCCTCAAGCATGCGCCGCCTTCCGGCATGGGCGGAACAGCTGTGCCCGGCCTCTCCGTCATCCGCGAGGATCGGCCGACCGTTCCTGTCCCGTCGGTCTACGAAGCCTCGCTTTGCCTCATCGCCCAAGGTGCAAAGCGTGTCTCGCTGGGCGATCACAGTGTTGTCTATGACACGTCGCGCTATCTGCTGGTTTCCGTCGACCTTCCGCTCGTCGGGCATGTGATCGAGGCGAGTCCGGATGCGCCCTATCTGTGCTGCAAGATCGACCTCGACATGGGCGCACTGGCCGACATCATAATCGCTGAGGGCGCCTCAACACCGAAAAGCCATTTGCCGGTGCTCGCTGTCTATCCATGTGAGCCCGACTTGGTGGACGCGGTCTGCCGATTGGCGGGATTGCTTGACAGGCCCGAGAGCATCAGCGCCCTAGCGCCGCTGATCCAGCGCGAAGTGCTGTATCGGCTCCTCCACGGGCCGCACGGCCCCTTGATCCGCCAGATGTCTGCGGCGGACAGTCATCTGAGCCAGATTAGCCGGGCCATCGCCACTATCCGGCAAAGTTTCCACAAGCGGTTGCGGATCGACGAGATTGCGCAGGCGGCCGGGATGAGCGCATCATCGCTTCACTCGCACTTCAAGGCCATTACGCGCGTCACGCCGCTCGAATACCAGAAGCACCTTCGACTACACGAAGCCCGGCGGCTGATGGTGGCGGAGGGGAGTACCGCCGGAGACGCAGGGTTTGCGGTGGGTTATGAGAGCCAGTCACAGTTTAGCCGCGAGTATCGGCGCCTCTTCGGAGCGCCGCCACGCCAGGACGTCGAGCGGCTCCAAAACGCAGACAATCTGGAATCGGTCTAGGCTAGGGTCAGGACCTATTAATCGCTTGGGCGCGGCCTGAACGGCTGATTCAATGTGGCAGGAGGTAGCTGCCATGGCTGATTTGTTGATGTTGAACGATGCGCAGATGCGCTGGATTGAGAAGTATTTCCCGCTTTCGCACGGTATTCCGCGAGTTGACGATCGGCGGATATTGAGCGGGATCCTGTTCGTCATCCGCAACGGGCTGCGCTGGCGTGATGCGCCGAAGGACTATGGGCCGCACAAGACCATCTATAACCGCTTCATTCGGTAGAGTCGGCTGGGGGTACCGCCAGCGGCATCGCATCGAAAACATGTTTGCCAAACTCAAGGCCTGGCGGCGTATCCACACACGCTACGACCGATGTGCAGACGTCTTCCTCGCCGCCATCACGTTCGCAGCTATCTTCATCTTCTGGATCAATGAGTCCTGACCCTAGACTGATAACACTCGAGTGTCTGGCAGCGTAATTTCCAACGCCGCCTTGTCAGCGACCGTCGATGGCCCTGCCTCTTCAATGCGATATCCGTGATTTCGGGCAATGGACGAAATGATCGGCGCCTGAAAGCGGACGCCAAGCCGCCGGCGGTGCCGGCGCTTCGCGCCTGCTTGCAGGTCGGCCATGATCAGCCCGGCACGCAGCCGACCCGAGCGCTCCGGCAACGTGGGCACTTTTGATCGGTATCAATGCACCCGACGGCGAATCTCGCCACTCTTTGTGCTATCGAGCAAACGGTCAGGATTTGGGTGATGAACCGCAGGCACCTGTTGTTGGGCGTAGCAGCTACCGCAGTGGCAGGCACGGGGCTCTATCTGGCGGGCCGTGGTCCCTCCTACCCGCAAGCCTTAGCACCGGTCCGGGCGGAGTTGGCGGCGCGCGACCATGCCGATATGCCCTATCTGGTGCATCATGCCGTGCTTGCGGCAAACAGCCACAATACCCAGCCCTGGCTGTTCCGGACGAGCAAGCGGCATCTTGAAATCGCGCCTGACCGGCGGCGCGAGACACCCGTGGTCGATCCCGACAACCACCATCTTTTTGCGAGCCTTGGTTGCGCGGCCGAGAATCTCTCGCTGGCGGCTTCGGCAGCGGGGGCGAATGCCAACATCGCCTTTGTCAGCGACAGCGCAGGTCTTCGGGTCGATCTGGAGCCTAGCAGATCGGCGCAAGCCCCGCTGTTCGCGGCGATACGCAGTCGCCAGTGCACCAGAGCCGATTATGACGGCAAAGCCGTGGACACCGCCAGTCTGGCCATGCTGGAGCGCGCAGCAGCGGTGCCAGGATGTCGCGTCGTCCTGATCACCGACAAGCCGGTCATGGAGAGCGTCCTCGACCTGATCGTGGCCGCCAACAGTGCGCAGATCGGTGACCCCGCCTTCATGCGCGAGCTCAAATCGTGGATCCGTTTCAACGCGGCAAGCGCGGTCGCGACTGCCGACGGGCTTTATGCAGCATGCTCGGGCAATCCGGCCCTCCCGGACTGGCTTGGCAACAGGCTGTTTGATCGCGTTGTAACGGTGGAGGGCGAGAATGCGAAATGCGTCAGCCAGATCCGTTCGTCCGCCGGCATTGCAATATTCGTGTCCGACGCGAATGACCCCGCGCACTGGGTACAGGCCGGGAGGAGCTATCAGCGCTTTGCCCTGCAGGCGACGTTGCTGGGCATGAAGCATGCTTTCCTGAATCAGCCAGTCGAGGTCGCAAAGTTCCGCCCACAACTCGCCAGCCTGCTTGGCATCGGCACCTATCGGCCTGATCTTGTGGTTCGCTTCGGCTATGGTCCGGCCATGCCCATGTCGATGCGCCGACCGGTTGCCGATGTCATGACCGTGCTGTGAACTTTCCATGCTCTGGCTGATGACCCTGAGGCAATGACCCGCCTAACCCGCCAGCAGTGGTTGATCGGCGCCGGCGTGGGCGCGTTGATTGGCGCAGGCTATGTCTGGTCGCGTTTTCGTCAGGCGGTTGCCACCGCAGAATGTCGCGTTGCCGCGCGCAGTTCGACCATCGCGACGCCGTTCGGCACGCTCGAATATGCCATGGCAGGCTCGGGTCCGCCGCTGCTGATGATCCATGGCACCGGCGGTGGTTTCGACCAAGGCTTGCGTTTTGCCGGGGTACTGAAGCGGTTTGGACACCAGATCATTGCGCCTTCGCGTTTCGGCTATTTGCGCAGTGACTTTCCCGAGGACCCGTCGCTCGTCAATCAGGCTGATGCCTTGGCCGCGTTGCTTGATCATCTCGCCATTGATCGGCTGGCAGTCGCTGGTGGTTCGGCCGGGGCACTGTCTGCAACGGCGTTTGCGCTGCGCCATCCAGACCGCTGTTCGGCGCTGGTGCTGCTCGTGCCCGCGGCCAATGTCGATGGCAGCGATCCGGTCGAAATGAGTGCGTTGCAGGAAACGGCCGTGCGCACGTTGCTGACCTCTGATTTCGCGTTTTGGTCAGCGCTGAATATCGCGCCCGAAACGCTGATCGGTACACTGCTTGCGACCGACCCGGCGCTGTTGGCCACAGTCAGCCAGTCCGAACGGGCGCGCGCCTTTGGCATATTGGCCGACATCATGCCTATCGGCGCGCGGGCGAAAGGCATGCTGAACGATGCGCGGCAGGCCGGACATCCGGCAGCGATGGATTTTTCGCAACTGCGCATGCCGGTGCTGCTGATCTCGGCAGAGGACGACCGCTTCGGCACCGCCGCCACCGCGCGCAAGATCGCCGAAGCTGTGGCGCACGCCGAGATCACCATCCTGCCCGATGGCGGGCATATCTGGCTGGGCCATGACGTCGAGGTTGCGCAGCGGATCGATCGGTTCTTGGCACAATCCGTTTAGCCAAGGCCCATCATCAAGCATCACCGCACCTAAGCCGTTTTCTCACCCTGCTCGATAACGGATCGGGTCAGCGGTGGCTGAAGAGTGAAGGTACCATCAGGCCATATGCGGCGACCGATGTTCTTCGTTCGGATTGGCATCGAGCGCGACCAGGTGTGCGCAGCCTTGCTCGATGGCTTGGCGTTAGGCCGGGCTTACAGCCGCGATCCTGCCAGATCGGCGCCTGCGCGCATGGCCTTGAGTTTCTTGGCGGTGACCAGCGGGTCGATCTTGCCATAGCCTGCGAAGGTGCCGAAGCCGCAATCGGTGCTGGCGACAACACGGTCTGCGCCGACGATGGCTACGAAGCGTTCCAGCCGCTGCGCGATCAGCTCGGGGTGTTCGACGTAATTCGAGCAGGTGTCGATCACTCCGGGAGCCAGCCGCTTGTCGCCGGGGATTTTCGCATCGCGCCACACCGTCCATTCATGCTCGTGCCTGGGATTGGCCCCTTCGAACAGAATGGTAGCCGGACGCGCGGCGAGCACGATGTCGATCACGCGCTCGAGCGGGATGTCGTGATCGTGCGGGCCTTCGTAATTGCCCCAGCAGATGTGCATCCGCATCCGCTCGGGCGGGATGTTGGCGGTGGCGGCATTCAGCGCCTCGACATTGGCTGCGGCGACCTTGAGGAACTCTTCCTCGGACAGGTCCTGGTAGCCGGTATGGCGCGACATCGCGAGATCGGGGCAGTCAAGCTGCAGGTCGAACCCGGCATTGACGATCGTCTCGTATTCCTCGCGCATCGCATCGGCAAGATCGGCCAGATACGCCTCGTGGCTGGGATAATGGCGGTTGACCTGGAAGGCGGTGATCAGGCCTGGGGAGGCCGCGTTCATGAAGCCCCGTCCGCCTGCCGAATGCGCGTCCATCGCCGCGCGGAAGCGACGGATGTCGTCGTGCAGCGGCTCGAGCGAAACCAGCTTGACCGGCCCGATGCACGAGGCCCGGACGAATTCCTGGCTGCCCATGATCGCCGAAAGCCTGCGCGCCAGATCGGGAACCTCGGCCAGGTCTGCCGCCGGCTTGCGATCGACGTGCCCGCCAAAGCCCGACAGCCGCTCGATCATATAGGTCGAATAGCCGACCTTGCCCATCTCGCCGTCGCTGACGATGTCGACCCCGCATTCGCGCTGGAACGCAACCGAGCGATCGACCGCATCGGACACCGCAGCGTCGAACGCAACCGCGTCAAACGGCTCGCCTGCATCACGCGCCAGCAGCAGCGCGGTCAGTTCCGGGCCGCGCGGCATCGATCCGACATGGGTTGTGGCTATATAGGTCATGCAAGCCCTCCTCATGGCTGTTCCAAGCCGTTGACCCCGTCCCTTCGCCGATTTGGAGCGGCTGCACAAAGTGATAGCAGCGATCCATTGCGATCATTCCCGTTGATAGGCTATCGCAGCGGCAGCTCGGTGGTCGACTTGATCTCCGACAACGCCACGGTCGAATTGATTTCCTGCACGCCGGGCAGCTTGCTCAGCTGGTCGAAGAAGAACCGTTCATAGGCATCGATATCGGCGGTGACGATGCGCAGCATGAAGTCGGTGGTCCCCATCAGCACATAGGCATCCATCACCTCGGGAAAGCCCTGGATCGCGGCGCTGAACTCGTCGAGATTGGCGCGGCCGTGCGCGTTGAGCTTCACCTGCGCAAAGACATGCGCGTTGAGCCCGACCTTGCGCCGGTCGAGGATCGCGACCTGCTTGCGGATGAAGCCTTCGCGCTGCAGCCGATCGATGCGCCGCCAGCACGGCGAGACCGACAGGCCAACGCGCTCGGCGATCTGCGCGGTGGTCTGCGTCGCATCGCGCTGGAGTTCGCGGAGGATTTTTATCTCGAAACGATCAAGTGGGGTCATCCATTTCGCTTAAACCGATTATCGCGAACATACTATTCCAAAAATGCGCAGGTTCGATCCAATCCAGACCGAGATTGCCCCCGCGCTCCCTGCCATAAGCGCCCCAACATTGCAGGAGCCCAACATGTCCGAACACCATCACCTTCATAACGCCACCGTCGCATGTGTGCGCCTCCACGATCCCGCCAGCGGGCTGGACGGCTATATCGCGCTGCACGAAACCGATCTGGGACCGGCTGCGGGCGGCTGCCGGTTGTGGAGCTATGCCGATGGCGATGCGGCCCAGGCCGACGCGGTGCGGCTGGCGCGCGGCATGACTTACAAGAACGCGCTTGCCGGGCTGCCTTTCTCGGGCGGCAAGGCGGTGCTGCGGCGGCCCGAAAAGGACTTCGACCGCACCGCATTGTTCCAGGCGTTCGGACGCGCGGTGGCCCAGCTCGATGGCCGTTATGTCACCGCCGAGGATGTCGGCACATCGGTCGCCGACATGCAGGTCGTCGCCTCGATGTCGCGCCATGTCGCGGGGCTGCCGCCCGAAGCGGGCTGCGCGGGCGGAGACCCCTCGCCCTGGACCGCGCTGGGCGTGTTCGAATCGATGCAGGTCGGCGTGGCGCAGGTGCTGGGACGCTCGCTCGAAGGCGTCACCGTCGCGGTGCAGGGCGTCGGCAATGTCGGCGCGGATCTGTGCCGCCGCCTGCAAGGCGCAGGGGCACGGCTGGTCATCGCCGATACCGACGCCGCGCGGTGCTTTGCGCTCGCCAAGGAAGTCGGCGCAAGTGTGGTCGGAGTCGATCAGATCGCTTCGGTTGAGGCCGATGTCTTCGCGCCGTGCGCGCTGGGCGGCGCGCTCGATCACGAGGTCGCGAAGAACCTCAAAGCTCGGCTTGTGTGCGGCGCGGCGAACAACCAGCTCGCCACGCCCGATGTGGCTGCGCTGCTGCTTGATCGCGGGATCGTCTACCTGCCCGATTATGTCGTCAACGCAGGCGGCATCATCAGCGTGTCGGCGGAATATCTGGGTGAGGATGCGGGCCATGTCGGGCAGCGGGTCGCCGCGATTGCGCCGCGCGTCGCTGCGCTGCTTGCGCGCGCGACGGCCGAGAACCGTTCGCCCGCCGAAGTCGCCGATGAAATGGCCGAGCAGGTGATCGCCAACGCCCGCGCGATGCAGGCCGCATGAACAACGACAGCTGGCGGTTCGATATCGAGGCGATGGTCGATCCGCAGTCTCTGATGCGGGTGCTGGGTTATTTCGCCCAGCGCAGCGTCGTTCCCGACGCGCTAGAGATGCGTATCGAGGCTGGGCGGATGACGATCCGCCTGACCGCCCCCGATCTGCCCGAGCCGCACGCGCATATCATCGCGGCCAAGCTCGAGCAGATCGTGTTGGTGGAGTCGGTCCGGATGCGCGCGCTCGAGGCAGTGGCAGCCTAGCGGGCCGCGCCCCTGCCCTGCGCCTCCAGAATGCGCAGCACGTTGCCGCTCCACATCTTCTCGATGTCCGCGTCCGAATAGCCCGCCGCCTTGAGCCGCGCGGTGATCTTGGGCTGCGCTGCGATATCCTCGATACCGACCAGACCGCCACCGCCATCCCAGTCGGCGCCGAAGCAGATATGATCGGGCCCGGCGACCTCGATCGCGCGCAGCGCCATGGCGATGAACTTCTCGAAGTTCGCATCCCACATCTGTTCGCGGGCATCGAGTGCGCGCCAGCGGCGGGTGAGGTCGGCCTGCTCGGCCGGCGAGAGCGTGCCGATGGTCTCGTACAGTGCGAACAATTCGGCGCGCTCGGGGGTCATGTTCATTTCGGACAGGAAAATCGTCGAGACGCACATCGCGCCGTTCTTCGCCGCGAGCGCACGCAGGCGGTCTTCGTCGAGATTGCGCGGATGGTCGTTGGCCGAACGCAAGCTCGAGTGCGACAGGATGATCGGGTATTTCGACAGCGCCAGCAGCTGGTCGAACGCGGCGTCGGACGCATGGCTGGCATCGATCACCATCCCCAGCCGGTTCATCTCGGCGACCCAGGCCTTGCCCAGCGGGCTCAGCCCGTTCCAGCGCGGCGTATCGGTCGAGCTGTCGGCGAACTGGTTGTTCTTCGAATGCACCGGCCCTGCCATGCGCACGCCCTTGGAATGGAATTCGGCGAGCAGCGACAGGTCCTCGCCGAGCGGGTAGCTGTTCTCGATCGACTTGAACGCGATCAGCCTGCCTTGCTGGTTGAGGCGGCGCGCATCGGCGGCGGTCAGCGCGGTGCCGATCGCATCAGCATGCTTGGCCAGCGTGGCGTCGATCAGATCGGAACGTGCACGCGCGTGTGCCAGCGCTGCGGCATAGCCTTCGGCGGTCAGCGGCCCCTGGTCGGTATAGGTGACGAAGAAGCCGCCATCGAGCGCGCCGTCCTGCATCCGCGGAATATCGAGCTGCGCCAGATCGGTGGCGAGATCGTGGCGATCGGCAAAGCTCCATCCCGGCCGCGCGAAATGCAGCGGCGTATCGAGATGCGTGTCGAGCGTGAGGATGCGGGCGTGCAGGGCAGCGGCATCGTCGTCGCCGCTCGGGGCACCGCTGGTCGTGGTGCACGCCCCCAGGGTCGTGAGCGCGGTGGCGGCGAGAAGAAAGGCGATCGGTTTCACTTCGTGCTCTCCACGGGCTTGAGGTCGAGATCGTGATAATCCCAGCTGAAATCGGCGATCTTGCTGACCGCCTTCATCGTCACCCCGGTGACCGCGCCTTCGGCATCGAGCGCGAAGGTGACATAGGCAGGCTCGATTGCCTTGTCGTCGAATTCGGTGACGAAGCTGTCATACTGCCAGTGCTTGAGCCGCCCGACCATGCGCGGGGTCGAGGTGAAATCGATCGTCAGACCCGCAGGGGTCGAAGCGATCACAATGTCGCCATACCACCGGTCGCGATAGCGCCCGGCATAACGCGCGACATCGAGCGACGGGCCAACTTTCGCTGCCGAGGCGGTGGCGGCCTTGGTCTGCTCGAGATACTGGCGTCCGTCCTCAAGCCGCGCCACATACCAGTCCTGCCATTTGGTGGTCCAGTCGAAGTCGGGCTCGTCGAGATAGTGGTCGATCAATTTGTAGCTGAGGCCTAGCAGCATGCCGCTCTCCTCGGAGTTGAGCATGATCGCAAAGCCGACATCGAGCTCGGGGATCATCACCACCCGGGTGATCGATCCGAACACCCCGCCGCCATGGCTGATGATCTGGTGGCCGCGATAATCCTGCACCTGCCAGCCCAGCGCATAGGCCTGGTTGGCGGGTTGCGCGGGCTTCAATTCGGGCGGCAGCGGGGTGACCTCCATCGGCGTCACCGGCTTCCACATCTCCTTCGCCTGCTCGGCGCTGAACAGTTGCTTCCCGCCGGGTAGCGCGCCTTGCGCGAGCTGGATCTTGAGCCACGCCGCCATGTCGTCCGCGCTCATCGCCAGGCCGCCTGCGGGCGCACCGTTGCGGCCGAGCTCGTCACGCTCGTCGAGCACCTGCTGGTCGCCAAGCCCGCGCAACGGCCCCGAAAGCCGCGCGTGCGGCCAGGAGCGGTTGGCGATGCGGAAGCGGTCTTCGCTGTCGCTGGTCGCGTGCTTCATGCCGCCTGCTTTCAGCACACGCTCGCGCATGAAAACTTCCCAGGTCTGGCCGGTGACCTCCTCGATCAGCTGCCCTGCGACCGCATAGAGGATGTTGTCATAGGCGTAGGAATAACGAAAGCTGGTCCTGGGCTTGAGGAATGCAACGCGCTCGACGGTCTGGCGGCGCGTGAGATTGGTGCGCGGCACGAACATCAGGTCGCCCTGCCCCAGCCCGAGTCCGCTGCGATGGACGAGCAGGTCGCGGATGGTGATCTCGCGCGTCACCCAGGCATCGTGCATCCGGAACCAGGGCATATGCTTGATCACCGGATCGTCCCAGCCGATCTTGCCCTCGTCGACCAGGATCGCGAGCGCGGCGGCAGTCAGTGCCTTGCCGGTCGATCCTGTCTGGAACAACGTCGCGGCATCGACCGGCGCCTTGTCGCCCAGCTTGCGCACGCCCCAGCCGCGCGCCAGCGTGGTCTTGCCGCCCTCGACGATCGCGATCGACACGCCCGGCGCACCGACCTTCTGGCGCAACGCCTCGACGCTCTGGTCGATATCCTTGGGCGGCTCGGCCCAGGCAGGCACGGCGGCAGCGAGCAGTGCGCCCGCGAGCAGGTGGAGGGGTTTCATGCGGGCAACTCCGATGGCGAAGGACGGGGCATGCGGATCAGGCGGTAGACGCCATAGGTCAGCAAGGGCACGACATAGACCGCAAGAAACAGCCAGGCGAGAAAGCGGTAGCCGCTGGCGATCAGGTCAACGAGGCCGATCCGCGCGGCGACGAACATGCAGCCGGTGAGGATGACAGCGCCAATCGCGGCGCGCGCCATAGCGCCGGGTTCGGGCCGCGACCGGGCCTTGAGTGCGCCAGCAATCCGCTCGTTGATCGCATGGATCGCGCCCACGCCGCTTTCGAGCAAGGCGACGAAGATCATCAGCTGGAACACCATCTGGAAGCCCGGCACCGCCATCTGCCGGAGCAGGAAATCGGACGGCAGCGTCTCGGCACCGATCGACGGATAGAATGCCATCATCGCGACGAAGAACAGGATCGCGGGCAGCATCGTCAGCGGTCCCGCGATCAACCCTGCGACCAGCGCATCACGCTGGCTGGTCAGATGCCGCAGCACCGGCAGAATGATCACCGCACCGACAATGTTGTAGCTGGCATAAGTAAGCCCACCCGCCATCCAGTTGCCTGCGGGCGCTGGCGCCGCAGCAAAAGCCTCCCCGATGCGGTCGCCGAAGCTCGACAGTGCAAACACGATGAACAGCGCGTAGACCGCATAGATCAGCATCGAGGCATATTTGAACAACCGCTCGACCGCGCCTGTCCCCAGCGAGGTGGTGGCAACGATCGCGACCGCTAGCACCACCGAGCCCAGCAATTCGGGCCAGCCGAAGGTCGCAGCCCCGATCGCGCCTGCCGCCGCGCCGAACACCGCGAGGATCAGGACCACGAAGATCAGATAGGACATCTCGAACGCGATCCAGCCGCGCCCGAGCAGTTGCTGGAAGAAGCTGCGGTAATCATAGGCGTTGAGCGCGCGCGCGAGCATGAAGGTGATCGCCGCAACGACAGTGCAGATCAATGTCGCCAGCAGCATCGCTGCCAGCCCGCCCCAGGGGCCTGCGGGCACGAAATACTCGGCGAGCTCGCGGCCCGTGGCATAGCCGCCCCCGATGATCACTGCCTTGAGCGCGAAGCCGGGCAGCAGGAAGCGCTGGAACCAGCTGGACCTGCTTGCCGGCGCCGCAACGGTCATGCCAGGCAGCTGTCCACAAGCGCCTCGAAGCTGGCGCCGCCGCGGATCGGATCGGCGACTGGCAGACCGAGCCGTGCGCTTTCGGCGGCCATATGGGCATCGGCCTCTGCAGCGGTCATGCTCGAGGTGTTGAGGCTCACCCCGGTGCAGCGGATCGCAGGGTTGGTGCGGTTGCCCAGCCGGATCGTGAGATCGATGACCTCCTCGATCGTCGGCAGCGCAAAGCTCTCCATCCCCAGGATCACCTTGCGCGACGGATCATGGCATACCACGAACGCGTCGGGCTGGCTGCCGTGGAGCAGGCCGAGCGAGACCGCGGCATAAGCAGGATTGAAGATCGACCCCTGGCCCTCGATCAGGTCCCAGTGATCGGGCGCGGCATCGGGGCTGAGCATCTCGGCGGCGCCCGCCTCGAAATCGGAGATCACCGCATCCATCGGCACGCCGCCGCCTGCGATCATGATTCCGGTCTGGCCGGTGGCGCGGAAATCGGCTTCGACCCCGCGCGCCACGAACGCGCGATGCAGCGCCAGCGCGGTGTATTTCTTGCCCAAGGCGCAATCGGTGCCCACGGTGAGCAGCCTTTTGCCGGTGCGCTTGCGGCCGTTGCCGATAGGGATATTGGCAGGCGGGGTGCGCACATCGATCAGCCGCTGGCCGGTGCGCCGCGACGCCTCGGCAAGCGCCGGGATGCTCGCCAGCCGGACATGCAGCCCGCTGACGATATCCAGCCCCGCCTCCATCGCCTCGATCAGCGCGGCGATCCAGGTCGGGCCGATCAGCCCGCCCTGGTTGGCGACGCCGATCACCAGCGATTGCGCCCCGGCAGTCGCCGCCTGCGCCGGAGACATCCGGGCAAGCCCGGTCGTCACCGTGCAGCCATCGACCGAATACTCGCCGACACAGCGGTCTGCCGCCCAATCGGCGAGCCCCAATGCGGTCTTGGCATAGCCCCGCTCGGTAGTGTCGCCCAGAAAGAGCAGATAGGGCTGCGGCAGGGCGAGACTTTCAGCCAGCCGCATCATTGGCGCGTTCATGCACTTATACTCCGTGCGTCAGAAAGACAGGTCAAGCGCAACGCCAAAGGTGCGCGGCTGCAAGGGTACGGTCGAGAGGAAACCGGGGTTGGTTGTCGCCACATTGGTGGTGATCCGTGCCTGTTCATTGGTGAGATTGCGCGCATAGGCCCGCACGGTGAAACGCTCACCGAAGGTGATCGCGGCATTCAGATCGGCGGTTGCATAACCTTCCACCGGGACCGCGAGGCCCGAGGCGGCGACATCCGAAACGCGGTCTCCGACGATCCGCACCGAACCGCCGACCCGAGCGCTCGCCGTGTCGCCAAGCGCAAAGGCATAATCTGCCGTCATCGCAGTCGAAACCTTGGGCACGTTGGGCAGCTGGTCGCCATCGGTGCAGGCAGCGGTGGTCTCGGTGCATTTCGCATCGGTATAGGCGAAGTTCCAGCCGACGCTCAGTCCGGCAACCGGCTGGATCAGCAAGGCGGCCTCGACCCCCTTGCTCTGCGCGGTTCCGGCGTTGACCAGACCGTTTATTCCGCCGGCAAACGGAGCAGATGTCTGCAGATCCTTCCAGTCGAGCATGAACACCGCGGCATCGAGCGTCACCGCACGGTCGAGGAACGCCGCCTTGATCCCCGCCTCGTAGCTTGTCACGCGCTCAGAACCCACCGTCGTCGGGAAACCGGGCAAGGCAACGTTGGGGCCGCCGGGACGATAGCCGGTGGCGACGCGGGCGTAGATCATCGTGTCGCGGTTGAGGTTGAACTGGGGGCTGACGCTGTAGGTCACCACATCCTCACGCGACCTGCCGTCGCCGCTGATGTTCAGGCCGGCAAGCGGGATCTGGGTGATCTGGGTGAAGGTCTGGTCGTTGCGCGCCCAGCGCAGGCCACCGGTCAGGTGAAACGCTTCGCTGAGCTTCCAGGTCGCGTTGCCGAAGACCGCGTACTCCTTGTAGGTGTTGGGCAGGCCCACAGTTGCAAAGGGATCGATGCCCGGGATCGGATTGCCGGCAAGATCGAGCGCGCGCACGATCTGGCTGTGGGTGTTGTCTTCATCGGTAAAGAAGAACCCGACCATCCAGTCGAAACGGGTGCTCGGCGCCGATGTCAGGCGAACTTCCTCGGTGAACTTCTTCTGAAGCAGTTCCGAAGGGAACGGCGCCAAGCCACCGAATGCCCCGCCGAACACCCGGCTGGCGTCGCTGACCTCGAAGATGTCGAGTTTGCTGTACGATGTCGTGGAGCTCAGCTCGGCAAAGCCGAAATCATACGCGATCGAACCCGAATAATATTGGAACTCGCTTCTGAAGGGATCGGGCAACTGGTTGTTGGTGCTCAGGAAAGCAGCCCCAGGTGCCAGCGGCGTACCCCCCGGTCCTTCGTACAGAAGACCCTGATTGTCCGAATCGACCTTCTGCCAGATCGCGCTCAGCTTGACCGTCAGCGCAGGATCGGGCTGCCACAGCACCGCGGCACGCGCGCCCTGCTGGACTGCGTCGTTGACATCCTTCTCGCCGGTCAGAATGTTGTCGATGAACCCGGGGGTCTCGCGACGCGAATAGCTGCCGCTGATTGCCAGCTCATCGGCAATGATCGGCACGCTGATCATCGCGCTGCCGGCCCATCCCATATCGTCGGCATTGGAGATCGTGAACACTTCGCCCGACGCCTTGGCCTTGAGCTCGCGCAGATCGGGCTGGACGGTGACGTATTTGAACAACCCGCCGATCGAACTTGCGCCGTAAAGCGTGCCCTGCGGCCCGCGCAGCACTTCGAGCCGTTCGATGTCATAGGGCAGCAGATCGAGCGTGAAGATCTGCGAGCGGTTGTAGATGCCGCTCGATCCGATCGGCGCATCGTCGAGATAGATGCCGACCGTGGCGCTGGGACCGATCGGCGCGACACCGCGCAGCGACAGCGTCGAGCGCCCGGGGGAACCGGCATTATCGACCTGCAGGCCAGGAACATAGGCGGCGTAATCGGTAAGCTGCGATCCGCCGCTTTGCTGCATCTGCTCGCCGGTGACGACGCTGATCGAGATAGGCACATCCTGCAGCCGTTCGGTGCGCTTCTGGGCGGTGACGACAATCTCGTTGCCATCGCGCGCCGTCGCATCCTCGGATTCCTGGGCGTAGGCAGGCATTGCGGTGCCGAGCGCCAAGATGCTTCCGGCTGTCAAAAGTGTGTGCTTCATCATGATCACTTCCCCTTTAAACGTCAGCCTGCTCCGGACGGATTTTTCCGCCGGGCAGCCTGCGTTCGCTCCCTATTGAACGTTGATTGCGCCTGGCCCTGTGGCTGGGTGGCAACCGGTCGTCAGGACATTGCAACAATGCCTGAAACAGCGTCTAGGCTGACACCTATTTTCTTATTGGAGATATTTTACTCTAATTGGAAACTTGTCAACCCTGACGGGCCATCAAGCGAAAGAAAACGATCGCAACCGGATATCCCGTCAGCTGCCCCAGATGCCCGAAGGGCAGTGAACGCGGCCATCGCGATAGCTCACCCCCGGATCGCGGTCCTGGGCAAGGAAGGTCGGACCATCGAGATCGACGATGTCGCACAATTGGCCGAGCAGGAACGACGGCGCCATCGACAGGCTTGAGCCCATCATGTTGCCGACCATGACACCCAGCCCGAGCAGCCGTGCTTCGCGGGCGATCGCCAGCCCCTCGGTAAGCCCGCCGCATTTGTCGAGCTTGATGTTGACCATGTCGAACCTGCCAACAAGGCGCGCGGTGTCGGCGAGCGTGACCGCGCTTTCATCGGCGACGAACGGGATCGAGCGCTTGAAGCCATCGAGATCGCTCTCGTGCCCGCGCCTGAGCGGTTGTTCGAGCTGCGCGACCCTGAGTCCGATCAGCACCGGCATCAGCCTGGCGAGCGTGCCGATTTCATAGCCCTGATTGGCATCGACGCCGAGCCATGCCTCGGGCCGCGCGCTGCGGATCGCCTCGAGCCGGGCGATGTCGTCGTCGAGATCACCGGTGAGTTTGACCTTGATCGGTGCGAGCGGATCGAGCGCCTGCGCTGCCGCAGCCATCGCCGCAGGCGTGTCGGCCCCCAATGTCAGCGTCGAGAGCAAAGGCCTGGGAGGTTCCAGCCCCGCCAGCTCCCACACCGGGCGCCCGGCCTGCTTGGCCTCAAGCTCCCAATAGGCGCAGTCGAGGGCGTTGCGCGCGCCGCCCGGTGGCAGGAGATTTTGCAGATCCTCACGGCCCGCGCCGTTCTCTATCGCCGAGCGCACGCTTTCGGCTTGCGCCAGCATATGGTCGATATCATCGCCCAGATAATAGACCCCCGCCCCCTCGCCGCGCCCGACATGCTCGCCATCGGACAGGCTCGCGACCATCAACGCGGTTTCGGCGAACACGTGCCCAGAGATGCGAAAAGGCTGGTGGTAGGCGAAGCGCTCGACCCGAAGGTCGAGCGCGAGTGCCGTCTTTGTTTGCAAAGTCATCAATACACCATGTTGAAGCCATAGAGGTTGAACACCACGGTCACCCACACCAGCGGCAGCGCCGCGAGCACCAGCAGCACCGCGCCGAGCCTGGTCGTCCAGCGCCGTTTGCCGGTCCACACCAGCCAGCCATACCAGCCTGCAGTGAGCAGCAGACCAAAGCTGGCCAGCGGCGTGAGGATGCGCATCAGATGGATCAGCCAGTCGAGCGGGCCCCCGATCGCGCCGATATCCGCCGAGAAGGTCAGGATCAGTGCCAACCAGCCGACCACCGCCGCGATCACCAGCCAGGCGAACAGGCGCGACAGGCGATAGGCGGTCCGCGCCCTGCCCTCGAACGGCATGGCGGCCGCGAAATTGCGCCGGACCAGTGCGCGCACCGGCCATGCCAGCGCGGTCAGCAGCACGATTACAAGCGCGAAGATCAGCGCAGGATGGATCCAGTCGGTGTTCACGCTTGCAGGCGCGGGCGTAAGCATCATGAACGGCGAGATCGCATCCATGCTCACCCGGACGACCTTGCCGTCCTTGACCTCGGCAACCAGCCGCTCGCCGGTGTTGCGGTCACGCCAGACAAAGGGCTCAACCTCGACCCAGTCACGCGCTGCGGCGCTGAGGCCGTCGAGCGTTGGCATGCTGATCGATCCACCCTCGGTAGGCACGATTTTCGTCGGCCCCAGCAGCCCGAGCACGCTGAGGAAATTGGTGAAAGACCCGCGGCTCGAGACATAGGTGCCAGCAACCAACGCAGCATGTTCGCGCGCCGTCTTGGCATCGATCTGGGTCATGGGCTCATCGGCGGGCAGATAGCGATCGGCGAACTTGTGGAACAAGGCGCTGCGGATGCCGCCGGCGGCACCTTCAGCGCCTGCGCTGTTCATCGAGATATAAAGGCCGATGTCGGCCTCAGGGAACAGCCACAGATAGCTGTGGAACCACACCGTGTCGCCGCCATGTGCGATCGCGCGCTGGCCGCCGACCCATTGTTCGTAAAAGCCCAGCGCCATGGTGTTGAGGTTCGCCATTCTCGGTGCCCGGTAATCGTGCATCATCCGGGTCGTCTCGGGCTTGAGCAGCACGCCGCCATCGTTGAGATGCGCGATCATGAACTTGCCCATGTCGGCGCCGCTGGCCGACAGACTGCCGGCGGGCGCAGGGATGACGATCTCGAACGGTTCGGGCTTCTGGGAGACGTCGGGATAACCCTTCGACATCAACGGCTGCAGCCTGGCCGGCAATGGCTGGCGGAAGGAAGAGTTCGTCATTCCCAGCGGCGCGAAGATCTTGCTGTCGACATAATCATCGAACGACTGCCCCGAGACCCGCTCGACGATATAGCCCGCAAGCGCGGTGGCATAATTCGAATATGCAGGGGTGGTGCCGGGCGCAAAAACCCGCTGGGGCAGCGCCAGCGGCATCTGCTTCTTGAGCGCCATCGCGGCCTTGGGATCGCTGCTGATCAGATAGCGCACCGACTCTTCAAAGCCTGCGGTGTGCGTCATGATGTGGCGCAGCGTGATCGGCTTGCCGTCGAACGGCGGAATCTGGAAATCGAGATACGTGTTCACATCCTTGTCGAGATCGAGCTTGCCCGCCTCGACCTGCTGCATCACCGCTGTCCAGGTGAACAATTTGGAGACCGATCCCGGACGGAAAAGCGTTGTCTCAGGCGAAACCGGGGTACGCTTGGCGACATCCGCATAGCCATAGCCCTTCTGCAGCACGGTGCCGTCGCCGTTGACCACGACCACGACCGCGCCCGGGATCTTGCCCTTTTCGAGCGCATAAGGGAGGAAGCCGTCGAGCCACGCCTCGACATCTGCCTTGTCGAGTGGCCGCGCTGTCGCCGAACGGCTCCCGGCCTCGATGTTCACCGTCGCCGGCTCAGCGGCCTTGGGCTGCGGCACCGGGCCCTGTGCGACCAGCGGCAGCGCCGCCAGAGCCGCCAGTCCGATCATCGCCTTGCGGATGAAACGCATTGCACTCCCCTTTTGTCCCTGGCGCCGCGCGACACTGCTTGCAGCTTCCAACGCAACGGCTTACCAATAGCCAACAACTGCTAGCCCGTTAGGGACATAATGATCCTGATTAGAAAATTGTCAAACAGCGATTGGATTTTTTGATGGCGGATCGTGCCAACCCGCCGACTTTGGGGACGGTCATGCGCGATATCCGCTCGCGCAATGGCTGGACGCTCAAGCAGATGAGCGCAAAGTCGGGCATCCCCGTATCGACCCTGTCCAAGGTGGAGCATGACCGGCTGACATTGAGCTATGACAAGCTCCAGCAGCTCAGCCAGCGGCTCAACATCCGCATGTCCGATCTGTTCGCCGAATCGCAGGAGGATCCGGCCCCGCGGGTGACCGGTCGGCGCAGTATCGGCACCATTGACAAGGCGGTGCGGGTTACCACCGACAATTACGACTACCATTATCTGTGCACCGACCTCAGGCAGAAGCGGATGATCCCGATCATCACCCGCATCCGCGCGCGCAGCGCCAGCGAATTCGGCGATCTGGTCCGGCACCATGGCGAGGAGTTCATCTATGTCATCGAGGGCGAGGTCGAGATCCACACCGAATTCTATGACCCCGTGGCGCTCACCGCCGGTCAGGGCATCTATCTCGATTCGTCGATGGGCCACGCCTATGTCGTCGCCGAAGGGTGCGAAGAAGCGCTGGTGCTGGGGGTGTGCTCGAGCGCCGACGACGGCCTGATGGACTCGTTGATGAGCCTGCACGGCTGATGGCCGCGATGGGCGGAAAACTTGCGGAGAGGGTGATATGAAACTGCGCCGATCGATCACGCGATACGCTATTGCCGCCATCCTGCCGCTGGCTTTGGCGGGCTGCGCGAGCACCCAGGCGCCCCCTCCCCGCTATGATGTCGTCATCCGCGGCGGCACGCTTTACGATGGCACCGGCGCCGCGCCGATCACGGGCGATGTCGCGATCAGCGGCGACCGGATCGTCGCTGTCGGCACCGTCGAGGGTGCAGGCAAGACCGAGGTCTCGGCGCACGGCATGGCGGTAGCACCCGGCTTCATCAACATGCTGAGCTGGGCCACCGAATCGCTGATCGTTGATCCGCGCAGCCAGAGCGACATCCGCCAGGGGATCACGCTCGAGGTGATGGGCGAAGGCTGGTCGATGGGACCGATCAACGCCAAGATGAAGGCGGACGAGACCGCGCGCCAGGGCGACATCAAGTTCCCGATCGAATGGACCAGCCTGGGCGATTATCTGACCTATCTCGAGACGCGCGGCGTCGCCACCAACGTGGCAAGCTTCGTCGGCGCAGCGACGGTGCGGGTCCACGAATTGGGCGAAGGCGATGTCGATCCTGATGCTGCGCAGTTGGCAAAGATGCGCTCTTTGGTGCGCGAGGCGATGAACGAGGGCGCGATGGGGGTCGGCAGTTCGCTGATCTATGCGCCGGGCTCCTATGCCGAAACCGACGAGCTGGTCGCGCTGACCAGCGAGGCCGCGCGGTGCGGCGGCATGTACATCAGCCACATGCGTTCCGAAGGCGACCGCATCGAGCAGGCGATCGCCGAGCTGATCGAGATTTCGCGCCGCTCGGGCGCGCCAGCAGAGATCTATCACCTCAAGATGGCGGGCCGCGACAACCATGCCAAGCGCGAAGCGGTGGTCCGGCAGATCGAGGCAGCGCGCAGCCAGGGCCTCAGGATCACTGCCGACATGTACACCTATACCGCAGGCGCGACCGGGCTCGATGCCGCGATGCCGACCTGGGTGCAGGCCGGCGGGGTCGAAGCGTGGATCGAACGGCTGAAGGACCCCGCAACGCGCGCGCGCGTCGCCGCCGAGATGAAGGCGCCCGGCAGCGACTGGGAGAACCTGTTCTACGGCGCGGGCGCGGACAAGATGATCCTAACCGGGTTCAAGAACCCCGCGCTCAAGTCCTTGACCGGCAAGACGCTGGCCGAGGTCGCCGCGATGCGCAACCAGTCGCCCGAGCAGACCGCGATGGACCTGGTGATCGAGGACGGATCGCGGGTCGGCACGGTGTATTTCCTGATGTCAGAGGACAATGTCCGCGAACAGATCAAGCTGCCGTGGATGAGCTTCGGTTCGGATGCGGCCTCGCAATCGGCCGAGGGCGTGTTCCTGAAATCCGGCGCGCACCCGCGCACGTATGGCAATTTTGCGCGGCTGCTGGGCCGCTATGTCCGCGACGAGAAGCTGATCTCGCTGACCGAGGCGGTGCATCGGCTCTCGGGGTTGCCCGCGCGCAACCTCTCGATCGCCGATCGCGGGACGCTCAAACCGGGGAATTTTGCCGATGTCGTGGTGTTCGACCCCGCGACCATCGCCGATACCGCAACGTTCGAGGATCCGCACCGTTATGCGGTCGGCATGCGCGATGTCTTCGTCAATGGCATTGCCGCGCTGCGTGAGGGCGAGCCCACCGGCGCTACCCCCGGGCGCGCGGTGCGCGGTCCAGGGTACGGCAACTGCCGCTGAGCATTCAGCGCTCCGCGCGCTGCCAGCAGCCGCGGGTCTTAGCGTCCCCGGCGTGCCAGCCAGATCGTATTGGCATTGTCGTCGACAACGAAGACCGATCCATCGGCGCGGGCGCGGACGCTGACCGGACGACCGTGCACAGTGCCTTCGCGCTGATCGGCAATGAACCCGGTAAGGAAGGGCTGCGGGTCCGACGTAGGCTTGCCGTCGGCAAACGGCACGACGAGCACATCATAGCCTGCCATGTCCGACCGGTTCCACGACCCGTGCCGTGCGATATAGCCGAACTGCCGGCCATTTTCGGGCGGCGATAGCGTCAGGCCCAGCGCAGCAGCATGCGGCCCGACCGCGATATCGGGAATGACGGTCGTGGGCAGCAGTTCGCGCTTGGTGTTGGCGTGGCGGGGGTCCTGCTTGCCCCAATAGCTGTAGGGCCAGCCATAGAATGCGCCTTCGCGGACGCTGGTGACATAATCGGGCGAGATATTGTCGCCAAAATCGTCGCGTTCGTTCACCGCGGTCCACAAGGTGCCATCGGCGGCGATATCCATTCCGACCGGATTGCGCAGGCCTGTTGCATAAACCCGCTCACGGCCCGTCGCCAGGTCGACCGCGAGGATCGCCGCGCGGCGCTCTTCTTCCTCCATGCCGTATTCGCCGACGTTGCTCGCCGACCCGACCGACACGAACAGCGTGCGCTCGTCCGCGCTCAGCTGCAGGTTGCGGGTCCAGTGGTTGTTGTATCCGCCTGCCGGCAGCGAGATCAGCTTGCGTGGCTGCGCGGTGATCTGGGTCTGCCCGGGCGAAAACGGATAGCTCACCACCGCGTCGGTGTTGGCGACGTACAGACGCCCGCCCGCGACAGCCATGCCGAACGGCTGGTTGAGATTTTCGAGCAGCACGAAGGTCTGGTCGGCCATGCCATCGCCATTGGTGTCGCGCAGCAGCGTAATCCGGTTGGCCGAATATCCGGTGACATTGGACCGCGCAAATCCGCGCGCGGTTTCAGGATCGGCATCGAGCTTGGGCTTCTGCCGCGCCTCGCTGACCAGCACGTCACCATTGGGAAGCTCGAGCAACTGGCGCGGATTTTCCAGCCCGCCTGCGAACTTCACCACTTCCCAGCCGCGCGGTGCGCGCGGCGTCTTGCCCTCAGGCCAGCCGATGACGACCGGATGATTGATCACCGCAGGCGTGGCATATGGTTTGTCCTGATCGGGAACGCCCAGCTGCACCTGCGTCTGCGCGATCGCCGAACCTGACGTGACCATAACGGCAATAGCAATGAGACTGGCGCGCATGAAGTGAACCCTTTCCTTTGGCGTATGCATCGCGTTACGCGGCGCGCCCGGATTGGTTCACCTTGATAGCTCAAGTCGGCGGTGGAACTGACCTGATGTGGTCATTGTGATGCAGGACAATACAGGCACCGGGAATCGATCTCCCGTATCGTCCGGCAGCCGGTCAGCGCCATCGCCAGCTCCAGCTCTGCCCGCAGCACGCGGATGGCGTGCGCGACACCCAGCGCGCCCGCCGTCGCGAGCGCATGCAGAACCGGCCTGCCGATCAGCACCGCCTGGGCGCCGAGCGCGAGCGCCCGCAGCACATCGCTGCCGCGGCGGATGCCGCCATCCATCAGCACCGGCACCCGCCCCGCCACTGCATCTGCGACACCGGGCAGCAGGTCGATCGACGCTGGCACCCCGTCGAGCACCCGCCCGCCATGGTTGGACACGATCATGCCGTCCGCGCCGCAATCGAGCGCCCGCGAGGCATCGTCCGGGTCGGTTATGCCTTTGACGACCAGTGGCAGACGGGTGTTGCGCTTCACCCAGGCGACATCGCCCCACACCGCGGCATGCTCCAGCAGCGGTGTGTCGAAAAGCAGCGCTTGCGGGTTTTGGCCAGCGGCGGGCTGTTTCATCCCCTCAAGGTTCACCGCGCGCACATGCGGTGGCAGTACAAAGCCTGCGCGCGCTTCTGCATTGCGCAGGCCGTTGACCGGAGCATCGACCGTCAGCACCAGCGCGCGATAGCCTGCGGCCTCGGCACGGCGAATCAGGCCGAGGGTGAAATCGCGATCGGGCTGGATGTAGAGCTGGAACCACAACGGCGCGGCGGCGGCCTTGGCGATGTCCTCGATCGGCTGGCTCGCCTGGGTGCTGACGACCATGCACGTCCCCGTCGCCCCGGCGGCCAGCGCGGTTGCGCTTTCGCCATCGGGATGCGCCAGGGCGTGATACGCGGTCGGCGCGATCAATATCGGGGCGTCCAGATCCAACCCCAGCAGGTGCGTCGCGGTCGACCCGCCACGCATGTCGCGCAACACCCGGCTGCGCAAAGGCAGGCGCGCAAAGGCGGCGATGTTTTCGCGCAACGTCCATTGATCGCCCGCCCCGGCGTTGAGATAGGCCCAGGCAGCAGGGTCGATCCGCGCCTGAGCAAACGCCTCATAGTCACCCAGCGAGGCGATTTCGCGCGGAATGTGGTCAAGCTGCGGCAGCATCCGTCACCACCATAGCGGCCAGCGCCGGACTGAGCCATTCGCGCCCATCGCGCAGCACGATGCGCGCCATCAGCCCGTGGCGCACCGCGAGCCGCTCGGCCGCATCGTGGTGCAGAACGCCGAGCGCGGTTGCCCAGCCATCGGCCTGCATGCAACTGGGGTGCAGGACGGAAACCGCGGTCGTCTGGTGGATCGCCGGTCGCCCTGTGCGCGGATCGAGCGTATGGCCGCCGCGCAGATAATCGCCCGAGGTTGCGATAGAAAGCTGGTGCAGCGCGATCCGCAGTGTCGGCAGGCGCGTGTTCGGCGGGTTCTCGATATCGACCCACCAGGGGTCGCCATCGGGGCGGAGGCCGCGCCCGGCACACTCGCCGCCGATCTCGACAAACGCATGCCGGATGCCGTGCTCGGCCAGCATATCGGCCACGGCATCGACGGAAAAGCCCTTGGCGATCCCTGACAGATCGAGCCAGACCCCGCCGGGTTGGTGCAGGCTGCGGCGATGCTCATCGAAGCCAAGCTTCCGCCAGCCTGATTGGGCTAGGCACTGCGCAATGTCGGCCTGCGTCGGATCGGTCGTCGTCTGGCGCGACCCCAGCCCCCAGACGTCGGTCAGCCGTCCGATCGCCGGATCGAAAGCCCCGTCCGAGGCCTCGGCAATCGCGAGCGCGCTCGCCATCACAGCTGCAAAGTCACTCGACAGCGCAAACGCGGTGCCCGCATCGGCCCGGTTGAAACGCGACAGCTGCGATTGCGGCTCCCAGTGGCTCATGTCCGCGACGATCTCGTCGAGCCGCGCCTGTACGAACGCGCGCACCTCGTCCTGCCCGACCTTGAGCGAAGACGGCATCGCGGCGCGCACCTGCCAGGTCGTGCCCATGGTCTCGCCGGCCAGATGGATGACCGGCGCGCTGCCATCGAAGCTGCGGAACACGGCCGGGTCCACGGCCTCCGGCACCGCGATGCGGATTGCCGGATCGATACGTGTCATGGGGCGAGCACTTCGAGCGTTGCGGTGTAGCTCATCCGGCGCTTGCTCGCCTTGGGGTGGCTGGGCTTTGCATCGGTGACCGAGGCGTTGAGCCAGTACATCCCCGCCATCGGCCATTGCACGGTCAGAATGCCCCGGTCGTCGGTCATGAGCTTTTGCGTGCCGTCGCTCTCGCGATAGCGGCGGCCACCGGGAATCACCTCGACCTCGAGCCCGGCAGCGGGCTGGCCATCGACCAGAAAGCGGAACTGGCCAGGCTCGTTCGAGACCAGATCGGTCGGCATCGTCACCGGCACGAACTCCAGCCCCTTGCCGGTCGGCTTGAACAGCGTCTCGCTCGGCTCGCCCGCACTGACGAAGAACTCGTTGCGCCCCATCGTTTCGGTGAGGTCGAGATCGGTGGCGTTGGCAGGGATGTCATCGACGCTGGCGACGATATGGCTGGGGTCGATCCGCGGCCTGCCGCCGGGTGCCGCACCTTCGGGACCAGCCGGAGCGGCGGCGCTAACGGCTGCCGCAGGGGCTGGGGCGCCGCCCGCAGCAGGCGCGCCCGGCGGCGGGCCGCGACGGCGACCGACCATCCAGGGCTCGCCATCCACCTTGAAGCTTCCGGAGATACCGGCATTTTCCATGCCGATCCGCCAGGTGCCCGGCTTGTCGATCTTCACATCGAAGGTCGAGCGATATTTGCTCCTGGCAGCGTTCTCGACCGCGCCCATCGATCCGTCGGGCGCCCAGACCTTGACGCCATCGACATTCATCGCGTTGTGGTCGGGTTCGAACGGCGCAGTCGATGCGCCAGCATCCACGGTGACGCTCTGCTGGGTATCGGACAGCACCGTGGTCGAGGGCAGCAACCACTGGTTATGCGCATGAGCGGGGACTGCAAGCCCGATGGCGGCAGCAGTAAACAACAGCGACTTGGCAATCATGGCACGGCCTTTCTGGTGGAGTGTCAACGGGGTTTCACGGTGATGGCGCCCAGCTCGGTTTTCCCGGCGGCCTTGGCAGCGCGGACCGGGACATCGAGCGGCATCGAGACGATCTCGCGCCCGCCATCCTCACGCGCGGCTTCAACGAACAAGGTATAGGTCCCCGGCTTGACGTCGGCGGGGATGGCGATGCGGTGCGCGCCCGGCGCGCGGGTGGCGCCGCTGACGCCATCGGCAGGGAGCTTGAGGCTGCGCCCGCCCTTGCGCCACCAGGTGCGCAGGTCCGCCAGCCATTTGGTGCCGGGTTCGGCGCCGCGCTTGTTGACATCATACCACACCGCCAGCGTCCGCGCCGCACCGCCTGCCTTGGGCTCGAGCCACACCGCGACATAAGGGACGTGATATTCGGCGACATCGATGCGCGGGATGGTGACGGTCACGCTCTGGGCGGACGCCGGGGCGGCAATGACGCCGACCGCGATGGCGAGGCTCTTTTTCATGGCGAGGCTCCTTTGCTTACCTGTCAGAAATGCATGAACAGCAGGATGATGGCTGCCGGGGTCAGTGTCCCCAAGCCGACCAGCGGCCAGGTCGACGGGCGGTGCCGGGCGTGCAGCTGCAACAGCAGCAGCCCGGTGAAGGTAAAGATCACGCACGCCACCGCGAGCACGTCGATCAGCCAGAACCAGACGGTGCCGGTGTTGCGCCCCTTGTGCAGATCGTTGAAGAACGACACCCAGCCGCGATCGGTCTTTTCGGCTTCGATCACGCCCGATTGTCGGTCGATGCTGACCCAAGCGTCGCTGCCGGGTCCGGGGACCGCAACATAGACCTCGTCTTCGCTCCACTCGGCAGCGACGGTGCCCGGGTCGATTCCCACCAAAGCGCGGACTTCGGCACGGACGGCATCGGGCAGCGGCGCCCCTTCCGCCGGCTCGGCGCGCGCCAACAGTCCGGTGAGCGATGACGGTAGCGTGGCCGTTTCGGTAACGATCCGCGGCGTGGCGGAAATCGTCGACGCATGGTTGAGCGTGATGCCGGTCACCGAAAACACGAGCATGCCGGCGAGCGAAATCGCGGCGCTGATCCAGTGCCAGCTGTGCAATTGCTTGAGCCAGAACTGCTTGGGCTTGCGCGCCTTGCGCCGGGCCGGAACGGCGCTGGCGGCAGCGCGGGCACGGGGATTGCCTGTCGCGGCGCCGGCGGCGACCTCAACGGCATGTGCCCGCGCCCCTGTCCGCGCCTCTGGGGCGTGGTGCGGCGCATCGCTGGAGGATGAACAGGATTGATGCAACGACAAGGCAATGTGTCCCGCTGCTGTGCGACCATCGATTGGTCTGATGCCTAATGCACCTGCGCAATCGCGCTCACGCTGTCAAACATTTATTGCGAATGAGAAGCATTTGAGTCGTTTATTGCGAGAGCGTTGCATTAGGATTGACTCTAATAACGATTCGCAATAGCAGCCGCTCCACCACACGTTCTACTCGGGGGAAAACCAAGTGACTGCTGCCAAGAATACGCCACCCTTGCTCGCGCTCAGTTGCGTCGGCGCGATCGCCTTTTCCAGCCCAGGCTTCGCACAAAGCGCCGAGGGCACGCAAAGGCTCGGCGGAATGACCGTATCCGACAGCGCCATCGAGGAAAGCCAGGTCAAGGTGGAGGAAGCCGCTTCCCCCAAATACACAGCGCCGCTGCTCGACACGCCGCAGACGATCACCGTGATCTCCTCCAAGAGCATCCAGCAGCAGAACCTTTTGACCCTGCGCGAAGTGCTGCAGAACGTACCAGGCGTGACATTCGGTGCGGGCGAAGGCGGCTTTGGCTATGGTGACCGCATCATCCTGCGCGGCCAGGATGCCAAGAACGACGTCACCATCGACGGCGTGCGCAGCAGCGCCTTCCAGAACCGCAACGAGACCTACAACATCGAGCAGATCGAGGTCACCAACGGCGCCAATTCGGTCTACAGCGGCGGCGGTTCGGTCGCGGGCAACATCAACCTGGTGACCAAGAAACCGCTCGGTACCGACCAGAGCTATATCCAGGGCGGCATCGGCACGGACAATTATTATCGCGGAACCGTCGACATCAACAAGCGCGTGTCCGACCTGATCGCGGTGCGCCTCAACGCAGTCTATCACGAGAACGACGTGCCGGGCCGCGATGTCGAGTTCTACAAGCGCTGGGGCATTGCGCCAGCGATCACCATCGGCATCGACAGCCCGACCAATCTGACGCTGCAGTTCGAGCATCTCGACGACAAGGCGATGCCGCAATACGGCCTGCGCTATTACGCCAATCTGGGCGGTTTCCTCGACGATTTCGACCGCGAAGGCTATTACGGCTTCGCCAACCTCGACCAGCAGAACGCCAAGACGACCGCGCTGCAGGCGATCTTAAGCCATCAGTTGAGCGACGGCGTGACGGTGCGCAATCTGACCCGCTATGAGCACATCGCGCAGAACACCGTCACCAGCCAGCCCACCGGAACCTTCTGCCTGGCCTCGACCGGCAGGCAGCCGGGCAGCTTCGCGGTCCCGTCGATAGAGGCAGCCTGCCCGGCGACGATCCCTGCAGGCTATTATCTGCCCACCGGGGGACGCGGCGTCCAGCGGCTCATCACCAACGACACCTTCTACAACCAGCTCGATCTCACCGCGGAATTTTCGACCGGAGGCATCGAGCACTCGCTGGTGGTCGGCGCGTCGTATCTGCAGGAAGACTATCGGCAGACGTCAGGCAACTTGCCACGCAATTCCGATGGCACCACGCCTGCGTTCGATCTGGTCAACATCGCCAATCCGGGCGCGGTCGTTCAGGGCCCCGCAGGCTTCGCTTATGGCAGCAATGTCTACACCGGGCCGGTAAACTTCATTCTGGGCAGCAAGAACCGCGGCGATCGCCGGGTTATCGCGGGATATCTGTTCGATACCATCAAGTTCAGCGACATGTTCGAGATCAACGGCGGGCTGCGCTACGAGAACGCGCGCGGATCGAACAGCACGGTATCCTTCGTCACCACCGGTGCCACCCTGGGGCAGGTCAATACCGTGACCGGCCCGTTCGATAACGAAGACACGCTGTTCTCCTACCGCGTCGGCGCCGTGTTCAAGCCCAGCGCAAACACCAGCCTGTACATCGCGACCGGAAACTCGAAGAACCCGTCACAGGCCGCCGTCGATGGCGCCTGCACCGCCGCCAATTGCAACCTGGCACCCGAAACGACCAAGAACTACGAGATCGGCGCCAAGGCAGACCTGTTCGACGCCAAGCTGCTGGTCAATCTCGCGGTCTTCCGCAACGACCGCGACAGCGTTCGGGTCAACTCGAACGACCCGATCTTCCCCGAGCAGCGGCTCGACGGCCAGCAGCGGGTCGAGGGCATCTCGTTCGGCGCATCGGGCAACATCACCGACAACTGGACGATTTCGGCCAACTATATGTACCTCGATTCCAAGGTACGGCAGGGCGTCTCCGATTTCTGCCTCGCCAATCCGGGGACAACCGGCTGCAACAACACTGCCGCCTTCCCCGATCCCTCCGCCGGATCGCAGCTGCAGAACACGCCGCAGCACTCGGGCAGCCTGTTCACCACCTATCGCTTCGATTTCGGACTCGAGCTGGGCTATGGCGTCAACTATCAGGGCAAGTTCCTGCTCAACTTCCCGACTGCGGCCGAACTGGCCGCGGGCACCTATACCCCTTATTACGTGCCGAGCTATACCATCCACCGGCTGATGGTCTCCTACCCCGTCACCGACCGATTGTTCGCGCAGGTCAACGTACAGAACTTCACCAACGAGAAGTACGTCACAACCGTGCGCAACGCGCTGGGCGGAAGCTGGGCCCAGCCCGGGCCGACCCGTCAGGCGGTGTTCAGCCTGAGCTACAGCTTCTGATCGGCCTGGCAAGGCTGCCTCGGTCAGGACCGGGCAGCCTTGCCGCATTGATGGAACGGATTGGGCTGGCGAGCAGTCGGCAACTGATATATTGCGAGTCAGTTGCGATATTAGTGACAATGATTCGCAAGTGGGGCGATATGGTGCTGCTAGACAACAGTCTCTCATCGGCGACCGTGCACGGCGGAGCTGCCGAGCCCGTGTCCGACGGTACCGGCGCGCCTGGCCCGGCAAAGGCCATTCCGAATTATCTCGCGGCAGGTCGCTATGGCGAAGGCAATACATCCCGGTTGCCTGCCATCGTGCTTGCTATTGCATTGCATCTGCTGCTTGCCCCCGCCCTGTTGAGCCTGGGCTATCAGGCGGTGAAGACGCGCGCGAGTGCGATCACGACGGTGAACCTGGCGCCGCTACCGCCACCACCGCCTGCAGCTCCGGCACCGCCGCAGAGCGAACCTCTGCAGACCTCGGTCCGGCCTGCCGAAGCGGTGGTTCCCGTGGTGGCCCCGCCCCCGGTGATCATGATGGTGCCAACCGCCGCCCCGCAGCTTGCGATGATGCCCCCTTCGGCCCCACAGGCGCAGGTCACGACCCCCGCCCCGGCGCCGCCCGCCCCCCCATCGACCGTTGCCTCGGATTCGCTGGGCACACGCATGATTTCGGGCGGGCCTCCCAGTTACCCGGTCGAAAGCCGCCGCAAGAAGGAGCAGGGCACGGTGGAGCTGCTGCTCGTGCTGGGGATCGATGGCCGCGTCGAGACCATCTCGGTCGCCAGGAGCAGCGGCTTTGCCCGGCTCGACGAGGCGGCACTGAACGCGGTCCGCCGTTGGCGCTGGGCGCCGACGATGCGCGATGGCGCACCGGCCAAGGTGCGCGGCATCGTCGAGATCCCCTTCGTCCTGACCAACGGCTGAGCCAAACCATGCTGCTCCCGCTCCCTGCCCTGCTGTCGCCCGACGAAGTTGCCGCGCTGCGGCGCTTCATCGACACTGCCGACTGGATCGACGGCAACGCCACCAGCGGGCATCAGGCACAGCTGGTCAAAGACAACCTGCAGCTTCCCGAAGCCAGCGAGGCTGCACAATCGGCAGGGCAGATCGTGCTGGCCGCACTCGCCCGCAACCCGGTATTCATTTCGGCTGCGCTGCCGGCAAAGATCTATCCGCCGATGTTCAACAGCTATGCCGGCGGCCAGAACTACGGGCTGCATGTCGACAATGCAGTGCGCGTGCTGCCCGGCGCAGGCGGCACCATCCGCGCCGACCTTTCGATGACGGTGTTTCTTGAAGACCCGGCGACCTATGACGGCGGTGAACTGAGCATCGAGACCGCGTTCGGCGCGCAAAGAGTGAAGCTGTCGGCAGGCGATGGCGTGCTCTATCCGTCAAGCTCGCTGCACCGTGTCGAGCCCGTGACACAAGGGCGCAGGCTGGCGAGCTTTCTATGGGTCCAGTCGATGGTTGCCGATGAACGCGCGCGGTCGTCGCTGTTCGATCTCGACCAGTCGATCCAGCAGCTGTCGGCGGACGTGGGCCAGGACCATTCCGCTCTCGTCCGACTGACCGGTGTCTACCACAATCTGCTGCGACGCTGGGCCGAGGCCTAGGCCGCAGCAAGGCCGATGCGGTTGCCAGCCGTTCGCTTGAAGCGAAGACCGACAAACGCGATCCTTGGATTTTTCGGACGCTGATTCTCCGATCGCTAGCCCTCGACGGCATAGGCCAGATCGCTGAACAGCGCGATTGTCGCCCCGAGCCCGACCGCATGGCCGTTGATCCGTGCGATCACCGGCTTTTCGGCGCGCAGGAAAGCCTGGAGCAGGCGGCGCGCCTCGACGAAGCTCTGCAGCGTCGCCATCGGCTCGTCGAGCATCCGCTGCATCTCGCGGATGTCCCCTCCGGCGGAAAAGGCGCGGTCGCCTGCTCCGGTGATCACCACCACCCGCGCATCGTGATCCTGGTTCACGTCCTCGAGCACGCGGCGCAGATCGTCATGCATCGCGCCCTTGAAGGCGTTGGTCGGTGGATTGTCCAACGTCACGACCAGCACGCCGTTGGGGCGAAGCTCGGGCTTCAGGGCGGTGCAATATTCGTACACGGTAAATTCTGACCCCTTGACGCTGCGAGCAGGTGAGACGCAAACGCCTCGCCCACTGCAGGAACCTCTCATCCTCTTAAGCCAGGAGGCGGGGATCATGCACGGGCAGGCGGCGATCAATCGCCAATGCGATTGCTTGCGCCATCCGCGACAGATGCGCACCGGCCTATCGATCGCCGCTTGCCCTTCGCGATGGCCCTGCCCCGTCGCCGCCTGCGCCGGATCGTGGGCTTTTCCCTTAGGCGCACGCTCGAACCTTGCTATTCAGGTCGGCATGGCGAGCCCGTACCAGGGGCTTTCGCGCAGCATGAAGGAACGGATCGTTGTCGAAAATCGTCAATGGCGCCAGCCTCAAGCCGCGGACCGGTGGCCGTCCCAAGACCATCGTCCTGCTGCTGCACGGCTACGGGTCGAGCGGCACGGACATGATCTCGCTCGCGCCGCAATGGCAGGACGCGCTTCCCGATACGCTGTTCCTTGCGCCACATGCGCCGCAGCGTTGCGGGATGATGGGGGCCGGCTATCAGTGGTGGGGGTTGTCAGGTTTTGCGCCATCGGCGCTGGCAGCGGGCGCCGAGTCGGCAGCCCCTGCCATCGATGCCTTTATCGACCGCAAGCTGGCAGAATATGAACTGTCCGAGGCGGACCTGGCGCTGGTCGGCTTCAGCCAGGGCACGATGATGGCGCTGCATGTCGCCCTTCGCCGACCAAGCGCGGTCGCCGCCGTGGTGGGCTATTCGGGCATGCTCACCGGAACTGCCGGGCTTGCGCACTCGGACTTCGCCAAGCCACCGGTGCTTCTGGTGCATGGGACGGCAGATCCCGTCGTGCCGATCGCGGCGCTGCATATGGCGGAAAGCGAACTCAAACGGATCGGCGTCGAGGTCGCGACGCACATATCCTATGGCGTTCCGCACAGCGTCGATCCTGTCGGCCTGCGCCTCGGGCGCGATTTCGTGGCCGACGCCTTTGCTCATGCATCCTGACCGCCCGCCACGAGACAGCGCCGGAAGCAGCCTGACCGCAGCCAGCCAAGGGATGAAGCCTTATTGCTCCAAGCCATCGGTTGCCGTTTCCCAGGCTATTTTTTCTTTTTGGGCGCTTTGGGGCAATCCAGATGGAAATGGTCTTTGTGCGGTCGTTTGACACACCCTTTGGCTGCCTCACCAATTTCAGCATCGGTGGTTTGCGGCAATGTGCTGTCGAATTTTTCGCAGGTGGACTTGCGGGCGCTGCTGGTGTCGCCACCGGGCGCGACACCCAATTCCCTTTTGTCGCGCACGGTATAGGCGGCCTCTTGCCGCAAAATCTTGTGCTCCATGAACATCTCGCCAAACAGCGGCTCATATTCGTAATACAGTTCCACGAACATGACGGCGTTGCCAGGCGTCGCAGCGATGCGCTCTGCCGGCGGGCCCATTCCCAAAAAGCCCTTGCCCGTCTTGCCGTCACCTTCGTCGCCATAAGCAGATTCTTTCCCCAGATAGCCCTTGCAGCGCTGCCACTGGACGACCTGCCCGCCATCGGCATTCACCTCCAGGCTTGAAAGAACCAGCCGCCCCTGGCCAAACACGTCGATGCTGCCGCCTTGGATATCTGCTGCCTGAAACACGTCGTTCAGCTGGGATTCGAGGATCTTTTTCGCGCTGAAATTGGAATCGAGCGAGCCGATGCGGGACGCGTTGTCCGCCATGTTCAAGGCGATTTGGCTCATCTTCATCTGGGTGATCGCCAGATGCGAGACTTCGACCCCGTAAAAACCCAAGCCCAGGAAGATCGGCAGGGTCAAAGCGAACTCGATCAGCGCCATCCCGGAATTATCGTGCCGGAAGCTCACTGGAGCCCGTTTGCAAAGCGACAATCGTTTCATCCAAAGCCCCCAGTATGCGATTAATATATGTTATAAATAATGTGGTATCTCATAAGGTTAGCTTGATTTGATGAAGATTGAGTTGTCGCGATAAGCAAAAGCGGGCCATCTTTCAGCCCACCAGAATTGTCTGTCAGGAATCTTGCCAGGCAAGGCTCGTCCGCCATCGGGCAGCGGATTGATCTGGTTGTGGCGATAACCGATGCGTGCCGCGGCCATCGCGCAGCGTGTGCTACGGCTGCTAGGGTGATGCCAACCATGCTGATCTAAAAGAGTGGAGCGGTAGAGGGAATCCAATCAGAGCGCTATTATGTTGATATATATCATTATTTTCTAACGCCCCGTCGATTGGTCCATCAATTGTGCCATCAAAAAAAATTTGAAAACGGGTTCGATTCCTAGGAGCAGAATCCAACACCGAAGGGGACCGATTCGGATGAGGCATTTTTATGCCAAGATGTGTGTTGATTTAAACTCCCCAAGCATCTTTCAGGGCCAATTTCACATCAAGCAGCTTCTCGGAAGGCACATGCGCACCTGCCTCTACAAGCTTTTTGCCCTGCACATAATCTTTGACCCTGTTCACGCAATCTAACGCGATTACCTTATTGTCTTTCAGGTAGACGACCGAGAATGAACGTGTGGCCGGATCGCCTCGCACTAGCGCCTGGTCATGCCCAATTGAGAGCCCAACCGTCTGCAATCTGAGGTCGTACTGGTTGGACCAGAACCACGGCGTTGACGAATATGGCGATGGGTGTCCGCAAATTCCTCCGGCAGCAGTGGTGGCCATATCGTTGGCATTCTGCACCGATTCCAAGCGGATCACAGCATTGCCGGCAAATGCGTTCGCGTGTGCAGCACAGTCACCGATTGCATAAACATTAGGTAATGATGTGCGGCAAAATTCGTCGACGTTCACTCCATTTGCACCAGCCGCGCCTGCTGTCAGCAGTGGCTCAACGCACGGAATGATCCCAATGCCTACGATCACAATATCTGCCGGCACAATCTCCCCGTCCGACATTTTGACGCCAGTTACGTGTCCGTTCGCTCCCAAGATTGAATCGATTCTTGCGTTCGTACGAAGAACAACGCCGTGCGCTCGGTGCGCTGCTTGAAAAAACTCTGAGAGCGGCTCACCAGCCACTCGCGCCAACACACGCGGAAGCGCTTCCAACAGTGTCACATGAACATCAAATTTTGTCAGCACGGCAGCTGCTTCAAGGCCAATATATCCGCCCCCGATCACCACTGCGCGCTTTGCTCCGGCATCCAGTGAGGCCATCAGGCAGTCAGCATCTTGCTTCGTACGGACCGTATGAACGCCATCCAGGTCTGCCCCAGAACAGGAAAGACGTCGCGGATCGCCTCCGGCTGCCCAGATCAGGTTGCCATAGGTAAGCTGAGACCCATCATCCAGCGTTACGCTATGTGCTGCCGGATCGAGTGAGACGACTTCGGCGCCCAACCGCATCTCGATGGCCTTGTCTTTCCAGAACTGAGCGGGGCGAATGCATATCCGGTCGAAGGTCTTTTCTCGCGCTAGATATTCCTTGGACAAAGGTGGCCGTTCATAAGGAATCTCCGGTTCGCGCCCGATCATCAAGATACGACCCGTCAGACCTTGCTGGCGCAAAGCGGTGGCTGCCTGCGCCCCGCCATGGCCTGCACCTACAATGATCACATCTGCATAATCCACTTGAAGTCCAATGCTATAATCTGGGATATGAATGGCATGCGACCCCGTCAAATTACTGACAACGTTCCATTGCCTGCCGCGCCAAAGCTGCTAGCCGCGGCAGAGCCTCCGCCCTTTCCTTAGCTCGCGTGTTCGACGCGGAGCCTCGCATTACCCTGCCCTTGATGCCGTGGAAAATCGCAGCAAGGCGAAAGAAATTAAAGGCGAGGTAGAAATCCCAATCTGGAATCTGTGTCCGCCCTGTTCGCGCACAATAAGCAGCAATGTATTCTTCTTCCGTCGGTAGGCCTAGCGGCACCGGGTCCGCGCTACCTAGCCCTGCTACTATATCACCAGGCATGCGGTACATCATCGCGTGATAAGCAAAGTCCGACAAAGGATGTCCGAGGGTTGAAAGCTCCCAGTCGAGAACAGCCAGCACACGTGGCTCAGTCGGGTGGAAAATCATGTTGTCGCACCGAAAATCGCCGTGGACGATTGCTGCTTCGTTGCTGTCAGGAATCGCAGTTGGCAGCCACTCTACAAGCGAGTCCATGTCAGCCAAACGGCCTGCCAGGTGGTCTTCCATATATTGCTGCGACCAGCGTCCAATCTGGCGGGCAAAATAGTTCCCGGGTTTTCCAAAATCGCTCAACCCTGCCGCAAAGGGATCGATTGAATGGAGCGCCGCGATCACGCGGTTCATTTCATCAAAATAAGCGGCGCGCTCGTGTATTGGCAGGTCCGTGAAGGCCGCATCCCAGAAGACTCGTCCTTCAACCATTTCCATCACATAAAACTGGCTGCCAAGCACAGTTTCATCCTCGCAAATGCCAAGGACCTGAGCCACGGGAACGTCGCTGCCGTGAAGCGCCTGTGACACACGGGCCTCTCGCAGAACGTCGTGCGCGCCCTTCAACAACAACCCAGGCGGCTTTCGCCGCAGGACATAGCGGGCCCGAGGTGTGCTCAACCGGTAAGTCGGGTTGGATTGCCCGCCATTGAACTGCTCGACTGAAAGCGGTCCGCGAAAACCTTCGATGTTAGTGGCCATCCATCCTGTCAACGCAATCTCGTCAATGGCGACGCGGACTTTGCTTGATCCGGTATTGGCCAGGGTGAGTGCCGTCCCCGAGGCCATCACTGAGTGCTCCTCCAGTCACGGCGCAGTTTCTTGGCGAGGCTCCACTTATGGACTTCTGTAGGGCCATCGTAGATCCGGAACGCGCGAACTTCCCGGAAAATCGTTTCTACGATGGTCTTGTCGGTAACACCGGTACCGCCCATCACCTGCATACACTTGTCAGCGATGCGCATCAGTGCCTCTGATACAGCCACCTTTGTCATCGAGCTCTCAACTGTGCCCAGTGATCCGGCATCAAGTATGCTGGCGCACCAGTCGATCATCAGTTCGCACTGCTTAATGTCGATCATGTTTTCTGCCAGCATGAAGCCCACGCCTTCGTGGTCGATCAGGTGCTTGCCGAAGGCCATTCGACGATTGGTGTAATCCACTGCGATTTCCTGGGCTCGGATGCAGCCGCCCAGCCATCGCATGCAGTGTGAAAGCCGCGCCGGGGAAAGCCGGATCTGAGCATATTTGAAACCCTCGCCGGCCTCGCCAAGCATCTGATCAGCAGGCACGCGAAGGTCATCAATGGTGATTTCAGCATGGCTGCCAGGCATCGAGCTATCGATCGTGTTGGGCACAGCGGTGATGCGGATGGCAGGATCAGGTAGTTCGACGAGAAACATGCACGCGCCGCCTGCGCTGTCTGCGGCTTCGCTCTTTGCCATGACGATGCCGACTTTGGCCCCGTCCGCACCTGTGATGAAAGCTTTCTTGCCGTTGATCACCCAGTGGTTCCCGTCCTTACGGCAGGTAGTGATCATCATTGACGGGTCTGCACCCGCGCCGTTGAGATCGGCTGGCTCGGTCATGAAGAAAGCCGATCGCGCTCGCCCTTCCACCAGCGGCTTCAAGAAGCGCTCCTTCAGGTCGGGGTGGCCTACCTTGCCAATGAGATACATGTTGCCCTCATCTGGCGCTTGGGTGTTACAGGCCAGCATGCCCAACGGGGTAAGGCCCGACTTGATGAGGATGATAGCGGTCTCACGCTGATTGAAATGGCTGCCGTCGGAGCGGATGTGGGGTGTTAGCACTCCTGCCGACCGTGCCAGCTCACGAAGCTCCATAACGAGCGCGTCTGTCGGCGCACCATGATGGTCTCGGCGAGGATCTTGCTCGAATGGAATGATGGTCTCCCGCACAAACGCTTCAACCCGCGCAGCCACATTCAATGCTTCTTGGCTAATGCTCAACACTTGATCCTTAAATCTTCAGAGAAACAGATATGTGAAATCATCTATGAAATAGCGCCTCATCATCTTAATCGGATGATAGCTCCGCTCATTCTGATAATTATCCTATTGCGATATTGGAAATTATTGACCTTGTCTCGTTACGCGCATTGAACATTCAGGCGCGGGAGTTCATAATGACTGCCCATCATCTACATTGATGACAGATCCGGTTATGCCTTGGGCGAGGTCGGAGCAAAGCAGCAAAAGTGGGGCATGGAGATCGGTTTGCGGCCTCAATCTCCTGCGAGGAAACGAGCGGACAAACCGATCGCCAGCTTCGCCCGTAAGGCCATCTGCGGTCATCTCAGTCGCAAAATATCCAGGCTGAATCACGTTGACGCTTATACCACGCGTAGCCCATTCACGGGCGAGGGCCCGACCCATCTGCCGAACAGCCGCCTTTGTCGCACCATAGACGGTAGTATAGGGCATGACGCGTTCCGCGGTGATCGAACCGATGATAACGATCCGCCCCCTATTCATGACGCTCGGGCCAGCAATCTCCATTCGGCGGGCGCCTTCCGTTGCGGCAAGAAACACCCCAAGTATATTAGTTTGCAACAGGAGGTTTAGACTAGCCAGGTCTAAATCGAGCGCCGATTTTTCAATCGCAACTCCCGCATTCAAGACAATTGTGTCTACCATCCCAAAATTCTGTTCGGCAGCATCATATGCCGCCCTTATTGAGGCTTCGTTGGTTACGTCCATCTGCACAGCCATGGCCTGCCCGCCCCCACCGTGAATTTTGTCTACCTGTTCGCCGAGACGATCTGCCCGCCGTGCCGCCAGCACCACCCGTGCCCCAGCTTGTGCAAGCGCGTTGGCGAAGCCGGCTCCGAGACCCGAAGACGACCCTGTGACCAAAGCAACACGCCCGTTGAGGTTAAATTTAAAAAAACTTTGATCACTCATATAACTTCACCAAGATATCACCCGCGTCGACAAACAAATACCGACCATAATTTATTTATCTGCTGTGACCGTGATCCATTTTATTTAATGCGGGTTTAATTAAACATATCCCTCAACGTGGGCTCGCCCCAGCGTGAGAACTCTTCTTCCTGAAACTTTCTCAATGGCTTCAAATTCAATGTTCCGTCCGCTTGCCCAGCTGGTGAATTGCAAGCTTTCTCCAGGTAGCAAAGGTGCCGAGAACCGGACGCTGAGCGAGCGCAAGCGATTTGGATCGTAATCGCACCAGTCCGCCAGAATGGCATGCCCAGCGATTCCAAACGTGCAAAGCCCGTGCAAGATGGGTCGGTCGAAGCCAACCGAGCGCGCAGCTTTCGGAGATGCGTGCAACGGATTACGATCTGCGCAAAGGCGGTAGAGGAGAGCCTGCTGCGGTATCGTCGGGAGTGTGCGCCGGCGTATTGCCGAACGTTCAGCCGTTCCCTCGGCTACCTGCGGATCCATTTTCGACGATTGCGAGACCTTGCCCGAGAAGCCTCCGTCACCGCGCGCAAAGGTTGTGTGGCGGACGGTAGCAAGAAGATCACCGCCGTTCTTGTCAAACAATTCCTTGTCATATGTGATAATCGCGCCGCGCTTCTCACCTTTGTCGATCACGTCCACGACTTGGTGCCGGGCGACAATACAGCCCGTTGGCGCTAGCCGCCGATGGATGACAATTTCTTCTTCGCCGTGAACGATTTGCGCAAAATCGATACCGGTTGCCGGATCGGCCATCCATGATCCAGGATAGCCCAGAATGACAGCCATGGTCGGCAACACTCGGGGTGGGCCGCCGATCTCCGATACGAACCGCAGCTGACGCTCATCGACTGGGTCAGTGCCCATGCCGACGGCCAGAGCATAGCGGATGGTGTCATCTTCGGAATAGATCTGTTCGATGTCCGGAAAGGTCCAGGCAAGCAGAGCATCGCGATCAATCATCGTTCAAACTCCGGAACTGCACATGCCAGGCGCCCTGCGATCCGGATGGCGCAGCGGCTAGCCGGTCACCAATCGCAGCATCTTCCAGTGCGTGCCCCATCAAGATCACATCATCATCCATTGCGACCAACACCAGGGTATAGGGCACGAGAGAACGGTGATGTTCATCCGGAGCACGGTAGACGCGGGTAGTCGCCAGCACTGCCCCGGTCGTTCGAAGTGCCCGATTTTGGAGGGCAGTTGCACCACAATGAGGACATGCCAGGCGCGCGGGTGCGTGAAACCGACCGCAGCCATTGCAGCATGGCAAGTCTATCCTGCCGAGTTCCAGACCCTTCTGGAAAGCGCTCATCTCGTCCTCTCCAGAACAAGGGAAACATGGGCTGAAAGCACACCACCTTCTGAGTGCACTAGGGCGGTCAATGGACTATTCATCGCTTGTCTGTCTTGCGCGGCCCCCCTTAGCTGCTGTACCGCCTCGACTGCATGCGCCAGGCCCGCTGCAACGCCTGAATGCCCGAATGAGAGCAGGCCGCCATGCAGGTTGAGGGGTTGCGGGCCGCTTGGCCCAAACATGCCGTTGCGTGCCAGCGAAGCACTTTTGCCGGCAGGAGCGATGCCAATCTCCTCCAGAAGCATTGCCAATGTTATAGTGAAGGAATCGTAGATCGATAGATAGTCGATGTCCTCCAGCGCCATGGCTGCCTCTTCCAAGGCGCGTGCGACAGACGCGCCCGCGCCGGTATTCGACAGAGATGACATGGCAGTGAGATGCTGGTGCTGGTGTGCCTGACCCGCCCCGCGGACGCGTACGCGCATACCGGCGGGATCGGCTTCGATCAGCAACGCAGCCGCGCCATCGGAAATCGGGCAGCAATCCAGCAGTTTCAGCGGCAGAGATATTGGCTTGGACCGCAACACATCGTCCACGGTGAGAGGATTGCGCAGATGTGCCAGCGGATGAAGTCCTGCGTGGTTGCGCATCAGCACGGCAAATTCAGCCAGATCGGCCTCGGTCGCGCCGGTCCTGGAAAGATAGTGCGAGCCGAGCAAGGCATAATAGGACGGCACAGCAACGCCGCATGGAACTTCGAACTCAGGGTCACCGATCTGCGACAAAGTCTGGATCGATTGGTCTCGGCTCTGCCCGGTCAGGCGATTTTCTCCACCGAGCACCAACACCCGCTCGCACCGCCCGGCGCGCACCAGGTCTGCCGCCAGCATCAACATGGCCCCGCCCGTAGCGCCACCAAGTTGCACGCCATGCGCATAGTGTGGCCTCAGGGCCAGCTTCTCCGCCAGCACGTCAGAGAGCATCAGATGCGGAAGCGTGGTCGCATAGCCGCAGATAAGGCCATCCACCGCCAGCCGGTCAATCCCGGCATCGGCAAGCGCCTCCTCGGTCGCAGCAGCCATAAGTTCGACCGGCCCAGCTCCCTCGTGTCGGCCGAAACGTGTGCATCCGACACCGCTGATGTATGCGTCTCGCATGCTTATGCCGAGCCCAGGATGCGGGCGATGATGGAATCGGCAAAGCCAGCTTCACGAAGGATTTCCTCACCATGTTCGCCCAGCCGCGGTGGACATTGCGGCTGGGCGGTACCGGCGGCCATGCGTACGGGGTTGCGCACCGCCCGCATCTTCCAGTCGCCTGCCGGCAGTGTCTGAAACATGCCCACCGCTGCGAGATGCGGGTCGCTCTCGAGTTCCTCCAGCCGCTGCACCGGCGCGCAAGCAATACCAAGCCGGTTGCCAGTCGACAGCCAGTGGGCGGTCGGGTGCACGCAGAGGAAACCTTCCAGCAGAGCGTAGAGCGCCTCTATGTTCTGCGTCCGCGCCGCTATGCCGTGGAAACGGGGATCTTCTGCCAGAACCTCCTGACCCACCTCGCAAAAGAAAGCGCGCCAATCGCGGTCGCTATATGGCATCCAACAGATGTAGCCATCGCTGGTGCGAAATGGCCTGCGCCATTTTGCCATGGTTCGCTTGTAACCGAGCTCATCAGGCTCCGCGGGAGTCTCCCCACCCGCTTCCACCAGATGCCGCGCGTTGAAATGTTCGGTGAGCAGGAACTGCACCATCGTCTCGAACATCGGGACCTCGATGATCTGTCCCAATCCCGTCCGCTCCCGCTGGTAGAGAGCGGCGATGGCGGCGTGGACAGTCATCTGGCCTGCAACCTTGTCGGCCACAATGGTGGGAATGTAGCGCATCTCGCCCATATGACGGTAGTTGAGATCGGCGACGCCTGACAACGCCTGAATGATGTCGTCATAGGCAGCGCGGCCCCCATACGGCCCGTCTTCACCAAATCCATGCAGGCCAACATAAATGAGGCGGGTGTTGCGCGCGCAAAGATCTGCTGCCGACAGCCCCAGCGAAGACAGCTTTTGCGGGCGAACATTGTGCAGGAATATATCGGCCTTGTCGGTCAGCGCGAACAACGCTTCGCGACATTCCGAACGCTTGAGATCGAGCACGATCGATCTCTTGTTGCGGTTCGAGCCGAGAAACAGTGACGCCATGCCAGGTTCCAGCATCGGCCCTGTATGCCGTGTGGTATCGCCGCCAGGAGCCTCGACCTTGATTACATCTGCGCCATAATCAGCAAGCGTCTGGCTGGCGGAGGGCCCTGCCACCACCGTGGTGAGGTCAATCACCCGGACGCCCGATAGCGGCAGATCATTACGCATGGTCGTGCTCCCCTGCCTCATCCAGCTGTCGAATCAGTTCGGCGGCCCGCCACGCCATCGCCATCACCGGCGCAAATGTGTTGCCTGCAGGCATAACCGGCGCGATCGACAAATCAGCGACATGCAGCCCCTGCGTACCGCGCACCCGTGTCATCGGATCGACTACAGAAGCTTCGTCCTTACCCATCCGGCAGGTGCCGAAGGCATGGTAGGCTGTCGTACCCATCGCGCGATAAGCATCCAGGATCGCATCGTCGGTATCGGCCACCGGACCGGGCCTAGTTTCGTGGTCTATCATGTCGGCGACCGGCGACTGCGCGACGAGTGCGCGCACGAAGCGAACCGAATCCACCATCACGCGGCGATCTTCCTCATCGGCAAAAAAGTCGAGCGTACTCTGCGGCAACGCGTCGGGATCGACGCTCTGAATAGCAACAGAACCGGCCGAACGCGGACGAAGGGGATAGACGGCCAGCTGCATCCCCGGTGCCGTTTCCATCGCCAGCTTCGATTTTGCCTTATCGATGCTGAACGGCGCTGCGATCAACTGCGCGTCAGGACGCGCCAACCCCGGCCGTGAACAGAAATGACCCAGCACATCATACGCGGCACTGGCCATTGGCCCGGAGCGGAAACCATAATAACGCAACACATTCGCCACTAGCCGCCAGCCGGAAAACTGGGGATTGAGCGACATCGGGCGGCGCAGGCGCCATTGCATCGCCAGAGCACAATGCTCGCGCAGATTCGCGCCGACTTCTGCGCGATCGGCAATGACGGGAATGCCAAGACGCCGCAGCACCGCTGCATCCCCTACCCCGGAGCGCTGCAAGATGGCAGGCGATGCAATCGCACCCGTGGACAAGATGACGCGCCTGGCGGAAAAATCCTTCATGCTGCCGTTGACGCGGCAGGCCACACCGACTGCGCGGGTCCCATCCCAGAGTATTCTGTCTGCTATCGCGCCTGTTACGACGGTCAGGTTAGGCCGGGCCATGGCCGGCGTCAAAAAGGCAACGGCAGCACTCTGGCGGCGCCCCGCGAAAATAGTGGAAGGGCAATAGCCGATCTTTGGTCGGTCGTCGGGCTGATTGACGTTCAACGGTGCATCCAGTCCGATATGCTCACCTGCGGCGATGAGCCGGTCCATCAGCGGATGTCGGGCAGGCGTGGAAACGCGCAACCCACCACCCGCCGACCCGTGAGCTTCGGCTGCGTCAAAAATGCGTGCCATCTCCGACCAGGCCCAGTCCGAGCTAGTATGCGCCGCGATCTCACCAAAATCGCCCGGTTGCGGTCGAACGTACATCATGCCGTTGACCGATGAAGATCCGCCCAGTCCCTTGCCGCGCAGCCAGTAGGCCGGTGGCGCATTCTGTCCGGGCGTACCATGCGCCTGGAACGGCCAGACGAAATCCGGGTTGGACAGGATCTTGGCGACACCGCGCGGCATGTGAATAAAGGGATGATCGTCGCGCGGCCCCGCTTCCAGCAGCATGACCTGGACAGTGCGATCCTCGGACAGGCGGTTGGCCAGCACGCACCCTGCCGCGCCACCTCCGACGATCACATAATCATACATATCGATTACTCAAAGAAACCGGCAGAACGCGAATCCGCAGCCGTGTAAGCATGACACAGCTGCGGATGGTACTCGGTCCTGACATCACCGCACGGCCTTCGTTTAGTTACCAAAGCGAACGATGGCGTTGACCCAGATTTCGCGGCCGCGGTTTGGAACGCCAACAGTGTCGCCCAACAGCGTCGATGCACCGCCGGGGGCTCCACCGGACAGTGGGTTATCTGCAGAGCGGGTAAAGTAATAGGTATTGCCAAGGTTGCGCCCCATAAGGCCGATCTCCCAGCGCTCATCGGCGTCCATCAGGCGGATGCCCGCATCGAAAAGTTCATAGGATTTCTGCCGACCGCCAGGTGCTGACACCACGTCGGTAAAGAAGCTGTCGCTGAACGTAAAGGCACCCTGCAGACCGACCTTCAGGCCAGAGAATTCGGGCGAAATATAGTCGAAGCCCAGGTTTCCGCTCCAATCGGGCGCGCGGACCAGCTGTGTGCCGCTAAGGTCCTGCAGCAAGCCAGCCTGCCCTGTGAAGCGGTTGACCTGCACGCGGCAGTCGGGTGTCGGAAGCCCGCGATAGCAGGTCGCCTGATAGTCGGTGTACTTGCCGTCCTGGTAAGCCACGGCACCGCGCAAGGACAGACCATCAAGTGGAGTGCGATAGGTAAAGTCAAACTCCACGCCCTTGGTCCGCACTGCCCCTGCATTGCGCAGTTCCTGGTTGAGCCCCACCAATACCGCGACCTGCAGTCCGGTCGTCTCATAGCTGTAAACCGCAAGGTTAGTGCGCAGATCACCGTTCAGGAAGGCGGACTTGATGCCGCCTTCAAAGCCGGTGATCAGCTGCTGGTCGTAGCGCAGATCGACGAGCGACGTGTATCGACCGTTGCCATTGAGTACTGGATTGAGCGTGGGCTGGGTGGCATTGAAGCCGCCCGACAAGAAGCCTTCCTTGTACGAGCCATAGATCGTCAGATTGTCATTCGGTCTGAAGGTAAGCGTGGCTTCAGGCGAAAGGTTGTTGAACCTGGCATTGCGAGGCGCATCCACATCGACCAGCGTGTTGCGGCTGGCAGCGATGGCGGAGCGGAACACGGTCAGTTCCTTGCTTTCATTGGAATAGCGTGCACCGCCGGACAGTTCAAGCGTCGGCAGCAGCTCGACCATGACCTGTCCGAAGATCGAATAGGCCTCTCCTTCCTGTGTGTAATCATAATTCGCGCTGAAAACGGGCGCGTTAGCGTTGCGATATACGACCGCCTGGTTGGTGGCATGACTGTCCTGATACAGCCCGCCGAACATGAAGTTGACCGGGCCGTCGAAGTCGCTGGTCAGGCGCAGTTCCTGTGTCATTTCGCGGATCGACAAGGCGGCGAACGCCGGAAGGAAGGTCTGCGGGATGCCGTTCTCCTGAAAGTTGGCAATGAAGTTGCCAACGTAGGAGTTACTCGCCTTGTAGTATCCGGTGATTGACGACAGCGTCAGGACGTCGTTCAATTGATAGTTCATTTCGAGACCGCCAAGGATCTGGTCGGACTTCAGATAGGTTTCGGTTCCGAAGCGCGGATCGGCAATCGCGAAATTAGGTCCGATATTATTGGTCGAGGTCACCCTGCCATCAGCTCGGCAGTCTTCGGGAGTAGCAAATCCAGCAGGCGTTCCCTGCGGACGGCCCAACGGACAGTTAAGGAACTGTAGATTATCAGTCGATCCAGAACCATCACTGTCGTTATACGAAATCTTGAGCCGAGCATCGAACCGATCCGACGGCTCCCACTTCAGCGTGCCGCGGATGGCATATTCCTCGCCATTCGGGACTCTGCGATCAAACGGCACCAGCACGTTGGCACCGCCGGTCGGCGCGACGTTGCGGACGAACCCTTTCATCTTGGAATAATAGCCTGCAACGCGGAAGCCCAGCGTATCGCTGATGGGTCCGGCAACAAACCCTTCCAGGCGCACCTCGTCTGCCTTGACCTCATAGCCTGAGTTCAATCCGGCGCTAAGACTGGAGGTCGGATCTGCAGTGCGAATGGAAATGATACCGCCCGGGCTGTTCTTGCCAAAGAACAATGCCTGAGGCCCTTTCAGCACCTCGATCTGTGCGAGGTCCATCTGGCCAAGGCGCCTGACCGATGAACGCGCAACGGGCACGCCATCAATGTTGAACGAGACCGCCTGATCGCCGAACGGGTTGGCGTCCACACCCGACAGACCGCGGATCGCAACGATGCCGCCCTGCGGCGAGGATGTTGCCTCGCTCGTGATCAGCGTGGGAACGGCGCGTGCCAGCATATCCACGGTGTTGATGTTGCGACGCTGCAACTCTTCGCCGCCGATGGCGGTAAGCGCGATCGGTGCTGCAATCGAAGTTTCCTCGCGGCGGCGGGCGGTGACGATGATCTCGCCCTCAGCGACGCTGGCATCGGCAGGCTGCTGGGCATCCGTAGCCTCTTGTGCCAGCAATGGCGTGCATGTCACGGCAGTGCTGGCAAGCAGCGCGAATCGAAGTGCTCTGTTCAGGTTCACGATTTTATCCCCTCTATTTGTCCGGATCACACGCGTGTCCAAATCTTCATGCATTGGCTGATCAACGACCGGGCACATCCCAGACGATCGGCAGGCTTTCGAGCGCCATCACCACGCCCGCGCGCCATTGCGGGACAAACCCGTCAGCAATGCGAAAGCGTGGGATCCGGCGCAGAAACTCGTTTATGAAAATGCGCATTTCGGCGCGAGCCATGTGGTGGCCCAAGCACAGATGTGGCCCGGTCGAGAAGCTCACATGCTGGCGGCGCTTTCGATCGATATCGAACGTCTCAGGATCCTGATTCCGGCGATCGTCCATCCCCGCCAGCGTCATCGGCGCGACGATCATGTCGCCGGCACGAAGCTGCGCTCCGGCAAACTCGATATCGTTGCGCACAAGCCGGACGCCGTTGGTCACGGCAAACCGGCGCATAGATTCATCGATATAGGCCGGGATCGCATCGGGATCGGTGCGAAGCCGATCCTGCATATCAGGATTGCGCGCCAGATAATTGAACGAGAAGGTCATCGCATTGGCAACCGTATCCAAGCCCGCAACAAACAGGAGGAAGCCGATAGACAGCAATTCGTCCATCGTCAGGGGTCGCCCATCGATCTCTTCAACCACAAGACGCGAGAACAGATCATCGCGCGGCTCAGCCATTCGAGCGCGCATCACCGCTTCAAGCTCACCGAATATTTGCGCAGACAACTCGATCCGGCGTTCGGCCGGGACGTGGCTGAAGAATTCCGTGACGACCTGACGGAATTCGACATAGCGGTCGAGCGGAAGCCCTGCGAGTTCCATGAATACGGTCACAGGATAATAGGCACCCAGTGCCTCAGCGAAGTCGCAGCCTCCGTCCGCATACACTTTGTCGATCAGTCTTTCCGCCCAATCCTGCATGGCACCTTCAAGGCCGTGCACCATGCGCGGCGTAAAGTGGCGCATCAGCATTTTTCGATACGGCGTGTGCTCGGGTGGATCGAGATTGATGGGGATCGCGACAAACGGACTCTCTGTCTTGGGGATCTCAATCTCCTTGTTGGAGAAATTGGCCGTGTCCTGAATGACCTTCTCGATCAGATCGTAGCGCGTGACGACCCAGTGTCCGCCGTTGAAAGGGGTATAGAAGATCTCGGGCGCTTCTAGCTGCATCGCACGATAGCCCAGGTGCAGGTCGTCCATCAGCCTCGCATCGTGATAGATATCGAACGGATAGACTTGTCCGGCGGTCACATGCGGCGGAATCTGTTCAGCTAGATTGGTCAAATTTCCTCACCTTTTGCCTGTTTTGGCCAGCGATCGGGACCGTTCGATCATGTCGATCAGGCCCAGCCGTGGCTGGCTGTGTATCCTCATTCCCACGCAAAAATCCGCTTGTCAACAATTCAGAATGCAATTCTCCATTGAGAATATTTACAGGGTTGACGACCCGGCCGCGTCCCCCGATATTCTACATCACGAACGGTATTCTCATTTTCGCCGTTGAAGTTTGATGGCGGGGAAACACCCGTCAAACCTTTGGAGACGATGCATGGCTTCTGGCATGCCGCAATTACCGAGCGAAAGGCTGGATGCCTTTTTCATCGGTGGCGAATGGGTCGCCCCATCGACTGAACAGCGAATTCCTGTCGTCATGCCTTCTACCGAGGACGTCTGGTTCACTGTTCCTGCGGCGGCGCCTGAGGATGTTATGCGGGCCGTGGCTGCTGCACGTCGCGCGTTCGACCACGGTCCCTGGCCCCGCCTGCCCACGAGTGAAAGGGCACACTATTTAAGGCGGCTTTCACAGGAAGTGGTGCGGCGCCATGCCGATCTGGCAACCTTATGGACCGGCGAAGTGGGTGCCCTGTTTAGCGCCGGAATGGCGACATTCTCGTCGGGCAGGGATGAATTTGCGCGCACAGCAGAGCTCGCAGAAACCTTTCCGTTTGAGGAAAGGCGTGAGCCGGGACGCGGCGGCAAACTGGGACTTCTTGTGCATGAGCCGGTCGGAGTAGTTGCGGCGATAGTACCGTGGAACGGGCCGTTCCTAGCCATTGCCGCAAAATGTGCCCCTGCCCTGCTGGCAGGCTGCACCATCATCGTGAAGTCCTCTCCCGAGGCACCGGGTGACGCCTATCTGCTAGCCGAGATGGCCGAAGCGATCGGGCTCCCGCCGGGCGTCATCAATGTGATTACCGCCGACCGGGACGTGTCAGAGCTTCTGGTCACGCACCCCGATGTGGATAAGATCACCTTCACGGGCTCTACCGCTGCAGGTAAACGGATCGGCGCATTGTGCGGCGGCAGGATCGCGCGCTGCACTCTGGAACTTGGCGGCAAATCGCCTGCGGTGATCCTTGACGATTACGATCCCGCACAAGCCGCGCGGTCAATTGCGGCGATGGCGCCCAACCTCTCGGGTCAGGTGTGTTCCTCACTGACTCGGTTGATCGTCGCTGCGGCGCGGCACGATGAATTTGTCGACGCGCTTGCAGCGGAGTTCGCGGCAATCCGGGTAGGCGATCCGTTCGACCCGGCAACCCGGATGGGACCACTTGCTACTTTAACCCAACGCGAGCGGGTGGAAGGATATATCGCCAAGGGTATCGCCGAAGGCGCGATTCTGGCTTCTGGCGGCCACCGCCCGCGTCATCTCGTCCGTGGATATTATATTGAGCCAACGATTTTCGCCCGGGTCGACAATGCAATGACCATCGCGCGCGAAGAGATATTCGGTCCGGTGGTAAGCGTGATTGCAGCTGCCAGCGAAGCTGAAGCGATTGCAATAGCGAACGACAGCGATTTCGGGCTCAATGCCTCGGTATTCACCAATGACCCCGACCGGGCGTATGCGGTCGCGCGGCAGCTACAGGCGGGCACAGTAGGGCACAATTCCTGGCGCACCGATTTCTCGTTGGCATTTGGCGGCTTCAAGCGCTCGGGCATCGGTCGCGAAGGCGGCACCGAAGGCATCAGGACGTTTACTGAACTCAAGACTGTAATCCTGGATGCAGACCCTTCGCACTGCAAAACAGATCATCAGCAATCCGCATGACCGTGCGCGAGCGGATACCCGCTGCGTCGCAGGCGCCCTTTCCCTGAAAGAAAACCATGTATTTTGATCCCGACCAGGTAAATCCACCCACGCATCTGATCATCGGTGGTGAACGGTGCGCAGGTGTCACGCTTAACGATGTCCACAGCCCCTCTCGCCACGCGCTTGTCCGACCGGTCGGCTGGGCTTCAGATGCGCAAGTGGATCAGGCGGTGCAGGCTGCCCGTCTCGCCGCGCCAGGCTGGGCTGCCTTGGCGCCGCGCGAGCGCGCCGAACTGCTTGCGCGGTTCGCCGATCTGGTCGACGCCCATGCTGAGGAGTTGGCACGGCTGGAATCGCTGGTATCCGCGCGAATCTACAGCGAGGTCATCGCGCGCGATGTGAAAGTCGTTTCAGGTGTGCTGCGCTATTTCGGCGAGTTTGCTGACAAGGTCGACGGCGCGGTGACACCAACGCCGCGCAATTCGCTCTCTTTCACCGTGCATGAACCGCATGGTGTGGTTGCGGCAATCTCGCCTTGGAATTTTCCGATGATCCTGTCGTCCTGGAAGTTTGCGCCAGCATTGGCGGCGGGCAACGCTGTCGTGCTCAAGCCATCTGAACTCACCCCCTTCTCTGCGACTCGGCTTGCAGAACTGGCGCTGGAAGCAGGCCTCCCCGCCGGCGTTTTCAATGTCATCCATGGCGATGGTGCGGTAGGCGATGCGCTGGTGCGGCACCGCGGCGTTGATTACGTCACTTTTACCGGATCAAGTGCAACCGGCGCCCGAATCATGGCTGCGGCTGCCGAAACCGGACTCAAGCAAGTCAGTCTGGAACTGGGAGGCAAGGGACCGCAACTCGTGTTCGACGACGCTGCGGACCTCGACCGGCTGGCTGCCATGATCGCCCGCGGCATTACCTACAACTCGGGGCAGGTTTGTTTCGCAGGCTCGCGGCTGGTCGTACAGCGTGGCATCGCAGCCCGTCTGACAGCCAAGATCGCCGAAACGATGCACGGCCTGCAGTTCGGCGAGACGTGGAACACCGCTGCCAATATGCCCCCGATCATCAACGAACGCCAGATCGCGCGGATCGACTCCATCGTTCAGGCGAGTGTTGCCGAGGGTGCAAAGGTGGTGTGCGGCGGCGAACGGATTGCACACGACGGCGCGTCCTTCTTTGCCCCCACGATGCTCAGCGGCATGGCTCCTGACAGCATTGCGATTCGCGAAGAGATCTTCGGCCCGGTCCTTGCGGTCCAGGAGTTCGACAGATTCGATGAGGGCGTCGCGCTCGCCAACCACGCAGAGTACGGCCTGACTGCGTCTGTGCATACCCGAGACATCAGCCAGGCTTTCAAGGCTGCGCAGGCGATCGAGAGCGGGACGGTGTGGATCAACGACTGGGGCCGCCGGACAGATTTTACCGCGCCATTTGGCGGCTACAAAAGATCGGGTCTGGGCAAAGACATGGGGCGACCCGGCTTCGAGAAATACCTCAAAAGTAAAGCCATCTGGCTGGAGATCGAATGATGCCGCTTGCATATGTATCCCTGATCGAAGGCACGACCGAAGAGCAGAAGCGCAAGCTGATTGCGGGTATCACAGACGCCTTTGCTGTCAGTGTCAACGCGCCGCGCGAACTGGTTCGGGTCATCATCAACGAGGTACCCGATACCAATTGGGGTGTGGGCGGAAAATCGTTCAAGGACCGCAAGCTGGAAAGCCGCTGATGGTGGCGACATCCTCACCGGCTGCCAAGCCAGCTGGCTTTTCGATCGGTCGCACGCTGACCGAAGTGCCCAGTACCGCGTACAGCAACTGGGTGCTTGGGCTGCTTGCGGTCGTATACGCGATCAATTTCGTGGATCGCCAAATCATCAGCGTGCTGGCGCTGGATATCAAACGCGACCTGGGCCTGACTGACGCCGATCTGGGATTTCTCTACGGTACCGCGTTCGGAGTGTTTTATGCACTGTTTGGCATCCCGATGGGGAGGCTGGCAGATAGCTGGAACCGGGTGCGGCTTATAACGATCGGCCTGGCGGTCTGGTCGGCGATGACCGCGCTGTCAGGGCTTGCCCGGAATGGCGCCCAGCTTACGGCAGCGCGCATTGGCGTCGGCGTGGGCGAGGCGACTGCCAGCCCGTGCGCCTATTCGCTGATCTCGGACTATTTTCCAAGGAACAAGCGCGCCAGTGCACTGGCGGTCTACTCGTCAGGAATGTATCTGGGTGCAGGGCTCTCGCTTTTTATCGGTGCGGTAATCGTCAAGGCTTGGGACGCTGCTTATCCCGGCGGGCTGAACGGCATAGTCGGATGGCAGGCCAGTTTCATGGCAGTCGGCATTCCAGGACTGTTGCTGGCGCTCGTCGTAGCCACTTTACGCGAGCCGGTACGCGGGCTGTCGGAAGGGCTACCCACCCGGCCGGTCGCGCACCCGTTCCGTGAATTCTTCGCCGAACTGATGACCATCATCTTTCCGTTATCTCTGATCGCAGCTGCCCGGCAAGGCGCGCGTGTGCTTTGGCGCAATCTGCTAGGTCTCGTGATCATTACGCTGCTGGCATATGCGCTGATCGTGCTTACCGGTGATGTAGCGCAATGGGTGGCTGTCGGCATCGGCTTTTATGCAATCTACAGCTGGGCTGTAGCGCTCAAGAAGCGGGATGCACCCGCGTTTCAGCTTATATGGGGAACACCCGCATTTCTTGCGGTTCTGGTCGGCTACGGTCTGATAGCCTTTGTCAATTATGCGGTGCTGTTCTGGTCTCTGCCATACGCGGAAAGCGTTCTTGGCGCCGACAAATCCACCGCAGGGCTGATCATCGGCGGGGGCGGCGCTGCCGGCGGGTTTATCGGCCTCAACATCGGCGGTCGAGTCGCCGACCGGCTGCGTCGCAGCAATCCGGGCGGACGCATTCTGGTGATCATTTTCGCTGCGCTGGCACCAGTCATTCCGTTGGTGATCATGTTCTCAACCGACAATCTCACCGTATTTTACGCATTGATCTTGCCCATGACGGTGCTCCACAGCACCGGGCTTAGTGCGGCAGCAGCGACCACGCAGGATCTGGTGCTGCCCCGGATGCGCGGGCTCGCGACCGCCTGCTATTTCCTCAGCATCACCATGATCGGACTGGCGCTAGGCCCCTATATGGTCGGACGCGTCTCGATCTGGACCGGCGATCTTGGAACTGCGATCCTTTCGCTGCTGCTGGTCATGCCAGTCTCCACGCTCGCCCTGGTTCTGCTCTATCGCTGGTTGCCGAAAGCGGAGGCCAGTGTTGCAGAACGCGCGCACGCGGCCGGAGAACCATTGTGAAAGACAAGATCTACCAAAGCCCCGATGCGGCCATGGAGGGGCTGCTGTCTGACGGCATGACGCTGATGTCGGGAGGATTCGGCCTGTCGGGCAACCCTGAAAGCCTGATTGATGTCGTCCAACGTTCGGGTGTGCGCGACCTGACAATTATCTCGAACAATGCAGGGGCCGACGGGTTCGGCTTGTGGACGCTGCTGAACAATCGACAGGTCCGCAAGATGATCTCTTCGTATGTCGGTGAGAACCGGCTTTTCGAGCAGCAGTTCCTGAACGGCGAACTGGAGCTGGAACTTAACCCGCAAGGTACACTGGCCGAACGCATCCGAGCGGGCGGAGCAGGCATTCCGGCATTCTACACCCGCACCGGCGTGGGCACCGTCGTGGCCGAGGGCAAGCGCGTCGATACCTTCGAGGGCGACCAGTATGTCATGGAGCGCTGGCTGAAGGCCGATGTCTCACTGGTCAAGGCATGGAAGGCGGATCCCGAGGGTAATCTGATTTATCGGAAGACCGCACAGAATTTCAATCCGGCCATGGCTACGGCGGGCCGTATTACAGTCGCGGAAGTGGAAGAGATTGTCGAGGCTGGCGTGCTCGATGCCAACGCAATTCACACACCGGGCATCTATGTCGACCGGATCGTGCTTGCGACGATCAATGAAAAGCGAATCGAAAAGCGCACCGTTCGAAAACGTGAGGATGCAGCATGAGCTGGACCCGGGACCAAATGGCCGCGCGGGCAGCGCGCGAGCTTCGCGATGGCGACTATGTCAATCTGGGTATTGGTATCCCCACACTTGTGGCTAACCACATTCCCGGCGATATCGATGTGTCGCTGCATTCGGAAAATGGCATGCTGGGCACTGGCCCCTTTCCCTTCGATGGGGATGAGGACGCGGACCTCATCAATGCGGGCAAGCAGACGGTCACCCAACTGCCGACCTCCAGCTTTTTCTCGTCATCTGAAAGCTTTGCGATGATCCGGGGCGGGCATATCGACGTTACCATTCTGGGCGCAATGGAGGTTTCAGCATTCGGCGACATCGCCAACTGGAACGTGCCTGGGAAAATGCTGAAGGGTATGGGCGGCGCGATGGATCTGGTGGCGGGGGTCAAACGCATCGTCGTCCTCATGGAGCACGTCAGCAAGGACGGGAGCGCCAAGATCCTCGATCGTTGTTCCTTGCCACTCACCGGCGTGGCGGCAGTCGATCTGATCATAACGGACCTGGCCGTCTTCACCTGCGATCGCAGTGCCGGACTGGTGCTGATCGAGACCGCGCCAACAGTGACGATCGATGTGATCAGGCACAAAACCGCCGCGCAATTTGCAATCAGCAAAGCCATTATGGAGCAATCATCATGACCGCATATGAGGCAAAACTCGGACTTTACATCGCTGGCGAATGGCGCTCTGGCGAAGGGCGCGATACCCACGATGTGCTCAACCCAGCAACGGGAGAAACGCTCGCCCCTCTGCCGGTCGCGACGGCTGCAGACCTTGATCTTGCGCTTGAAGCGACAGCTCGCGGGTTCAGCCTGTGGCGTGCAACTGCGCCAGAACAACGTGCCGCCATTCTGATGAAGACGGCCGCATTGTTGCGCGAGCGGACCGAGCGGATCGCGACGATCACGACACTGGAACAGGGCAAACCGGTGGCGGAAGCCAAGGGCGAGATTGGCCTCGCGGCGGCAATTCTGGAGTTTCATGCCGGCGAAGCGCAGCGCATTTATGGCCGCGTGCTGCAGCGCCCCAAGGGAACCCGCTCGATGGTGCTGCAACAGCCCGTGGGGCCGGTGGCCGCATTCTGCGCCTGGAATTTTCCTGCCCTCAACGTGGTACGCAAGCTTGCGCCTGCGCTGGCAGCTGGATGCTCGGTCATTATTAAACCCAGTGAGGAAACCTCAGGATGCGCGATCGAAGTAATGCGCTGCTTTCAGGACGCCGGACTTCCCGGAGACGTGGCCCAGATGGTGTTTGGCGTACCTGACCAGATTTCACGTCATCTGCTGGCCTCGCCCGTCACGCGCAAGCTTAGCTTCACGGGGTCGGTTCCGGTTGGCAAGCATCTAACGCGGCTGGCCGCCGATACGATGATGCGCACGACCATGGAGCTGGGCGGCCATGGTCCGGTGCTGGTGTTCGACGATTGCAATCTGGAGCAGACACTCGACACACTGGTCGCAAACAAGTTTCGCAATGCGGGCCAAGTGTGCATCGCGCCTACCCGCTTCTATGTGCAACAAGATATCTATGAACGGTTTGCTCAAGGCTTTGCCGAACGCACGCAGCGGATCACGGTCGGGAGCGGGCTGGACCCTGCCACGCAGATGGGACCGATGGCCAATCCGCGCCGTCCCATGGCGATCAACGAGCTTGTAGAGGATGCCCGCAACGCTGGGGCACGCGTGCTGGCGGGCGGTCAACCGTTTGCGTCTGATGCAGGCTTTTTTGTGGCTCCGACCGTTCTGGCCGATGTGCCGCTGACGGCCCGGGCCATGAACGAGGAGCCGTTTGGTCCGCTTGCACTGCTGACGCCGTTTGCAACGCCAGATGAGGCAATCGAGCAGGCAAACCGGTTGCCATACGGCCTTGCTGCCTATTGCTTCACCGAAAATGGCAGGCTCCAGAACCGACTTGGCGACGATATTGAGGCCGGAATGATCGCGGTGAACAATGTGCGACTGAGCTGGCCCGACAGCCCGTTCGGCGGGATGAAGGACAGTGGCTACGGATCGGAAGACGGGCCCGAAGGCATTGCTGCCCATTTGGTCACCAAGACATTTCACATGATGTGATGAGAGTAGGATATTCTAAATGGAGAATATCATTCTCATTTATTGACTCGGGTGTGGCGCTGTGGAATTGACAGTCAACACCTTTGGCGGCGCACCAGACGCCAGTCTCCACAAAGGGAGGATAATTTGAACACATCTTCACGGATTCGCGGCGGAATTGGCGCGGATGAAGGCTATTGGGCAGCGCTGGAGCGCGGCGAGTTTGCGATTTCGCGGTGCAGTGGGTGCAACCGCTGGATGTGGCCTGCTCATTGGCGCTGCGGCGACTGCGGATCATGGGGCATCGTGTGGGAAGCGATCGAGCCGGTCGGCCGGATCTACACTTGGACGCGCAACCATGCGGTATCCGATGTTGTGCGCGAGCGCCGGGTGGATGTTCCGTTCGTCACGCTGCTGGTCGAACTGCCTCAGGCAGATGGCGCGCGCGTTGCCGGCATCCTGCATGGTGATGAATCGGGCTTGCGCATCGGCGCCCCGGTAAGCGGGATCATTCTTCCAGCAGACGAACGATCCAAGGGTTATGTCACCATGGCCTGGCAGATAATCGGAGACGCTGCATGAGCACCCCCAACCCGATGCGAGGATCGACGGCGATCGTCGGCATCGCCCAGACGCCCTATTACAAAAGGGGGACGTCGCCTGATCCCGAAATGAAGCTGGCACTGCGCGCAATCGTCGCTGCGTGTGATGATGCGGGCATCGATCCGGCCGATATCGATGGCTTCGTTTCCTATGGATCGGAACGCAATACCGCCCAGCAACTGCTGCCTGCCCTTGGCACGAAGTCGCTAAAATATGCAGCGCTTGCCTGGACACATGGTGGAGGCATTCCGGCTGCAATCGGCATCGCTGCACAGGCAATCATCGCTGGCCAAGCCGAAATTGTGGTTGTCTACCGGGCCATGGCCGAGGCGAGCAACCAGCGGTTGCAGGTCGCAGTGACGCAGGGCGATACGCCTGCACAGTTTCTGGTCAACGGCATCGACATGGTGCTGCAACGCTCTGCGATGCGCAGCCAGCGGATGATCGAGCATGACGGGGTGCCGCGCGAGACGCTGGAAGCGGTCGTCCGCGCCGGATATCACCATGCGCAGAACAACCCTGGTGCCGCAGGCTACGGCCAGCCGGTGGATCACGCAGCTTACGAAGCGTCACGCTGGATTTCCGAGCCATACCACCTGTTCGACTGCAGCCGGGAAAGCGACGGCGCAGCAGCGGTCATCCTGGTATCGGCAGAGCGGGCCAAGACGTTGCGACAGAAGCCCGCCTATCTGTTGGCGAGCGCCATGGGCGCATCGCGGACCGCCGGATCGCGCGAGGACAATCACGAGCCCTATACAAGCGTCGGCTTTATCGAGCTTGCCGAGCGGCTGTGGGCGCAGTCGGGCTACGGGCCTCAAGATGTCGATGTTGCGCAGATCTACGAAAACTTCAGCGGCATGGCCGTCGCCGCACTGATCGATCACGGCTTTTGTACGGCGGAGACCGCAGGGACGTTCATCCGGTTGGAAAATCTGATTGCGCCCAACGGCACGCTGCCGATCAATACGTCTGGCGGGAACATCGCCGATGGCTTCATCCACGGCATGGGTCTGGTGGTTGAGGCGGTTCGGCAGCTTCGGGGCACATCATGCAATCAGGTACCGGGCGCCAGGCTTTCGCTGATGGCAGGCGGCCCCGGCGATTCTGTCACCAGCACCGCACTTTTCGGCTCGGCCGACACTCTTTGACATGTCCGGGAACAAGACGATGGATGCAGAACATACCCCGATCACTCAGGTCCCTTCTCGGCGCATGCATACGCTGGAATCCCTGAATGAAAGCCAGATAGAAGCTATCCGCAAGATTCCGCCTTATGGAACCCAGCCACCGCCGGTTATGACGGTCCGCTATCCGGCTGCGCATTTTACGGAACGTGCGCGCTTCGAGCAGGAGCGCGACACAGTGTTTCGCAAGATGGCTGTGCCCATCATGCCATCAGCCAGAATCAGCCAGCCGGGCACCGCGATCACCCATCATGGCTATGGCATGGCACTGCTGCTGGTGCGTGACAAAGCGGGCACGCTGCGGGTGTTTTTGAACGCCTGCCAGCACAAGGGCGCAAAGCTGGTCGAAGGGTGCGCGCTGCAGAAGCTTTCGCGGATCACGTGCCCCTATCATTCCTGGACCTATGGGCTCGACGGCTCACTGATTGCCATTGCACGGCAGGATGCGTTCGAAGCGGTAAACAAGGCGGACTTCAACCTCGCCGAATTGCCGTCGCGTGAGTTCGGAGGGCTGATCTGGGCCTGTCTCGACCGTGACGCGGAGCCGGATTTTTCCGCTCTGGTGCCGGAGATCGAAGCCGATCTTGTCAGCCTCGATATCCCCACCGCTCATGTATACGGACATCGCGCCTTCAACCTCAAGGCAAACTGGAAGCTGGTGCTTGAGCCGTTCATGGAAAGCTACCACGTGCCGCGCCTGCACGCTGCGTCGATCGGATCACTGTTCGGCGACGTGACCCGCGTGATCGATCTGCTGGGGCCTCACCAGCGCAAGACCGCAGGCAAGGTCAACTTCCAGCCCGACATGGTCGACATACCAGGCGAGAACATCCACAAGACGGTCACTTTCGCCTATCAGCTGTTTCCCAATGCGGTGCTGATCACCAGCCCCTATTATATCAGCCTTATGATCCTGATGCCTGTCAGCGAGCGTGAAACAAATGTCGACTATTACATGCTGACGCTGGAGGCCCCGCAAACCGAAAAGGCCGAAGAAGTGGCTGCACGATCTTTGGAGCTGATTCTCAAGGTCTTTGGCGAAGAGGACTTCCGCGCTGCAGAGATTTCGCAGGAAGGCCTGGAGTCGAAGGCCCTGCGCTACATGACCTATGGCGGAATGGAGAACACCATCCCCATGTACTATAAGCAGCTCGATTCCTGTGTGGAGGCTTCATGACCAGCAATGGGCTGATGCATGACGGGCTGGCCTATTGGGCCAGGCGAGCCCCAGACAAGCCGGTCGCCATGTTCAACCAGACCGAGGCCATCGGATATGGTGACATGGCGCGCTGGAGCGACGGCATAGCGGAACATCTGGCAGAACTGGGGATCGCGGCCGGGGACGTCGTGGCCTTGGCTGGTGCAAATTCTATCGCTTGGATCGCGGGTGCCTTTGGCATCCTGAAGGCTGGTGGCATAATCGCGCCCTTCAATGACCGGCTGCTTGGCGAAGAGATGGCCTATCTTGCCAATCACAGCCAGGCACGACTGATTATCGCCGATGCGGATCGCACCGCGCGGCTTGCTGATGCCGGAGTGCAAACGCCGACACTCGCCATTGAAGGCCTTGACCGATTCCAACAGGGGGCTGCGCTTGGCTGGCGAGAGGTGCGCGTGACCTCCGATGATCCGGCCATGATCATCTTCACAAGCGGCAGTACTGCCCGTCCAAAAGGGGCGATGATGGGACATGGCAACTATCTCGCAAAGTTCATGGAGATGATGCTGCTGGATTCCCGGTTGGGCGCAGACACCCGCGCCATGATGCCGCTGGGGCTGCATTCCTCGCCCGGCCTTCCATGGGGAATCTTGTTCACCAGCACTCTGGGGGGGACACTGCATTTCACCAGCAAATATGATGCCGAGAACACGCTCAAGACGCTGGCAGAGCACAAGATCAACTTTTTCATCGGCGTGCCGATGATTTATGATCAGATTTCGAAACTCGAAGCGTTTGAGAAGGCAGACCTGTCTGCCCTTACCTTCGCACGCATAGGTGGCGCGACACCAGCAATTGAAACGCTGGAACGTTGGCGCGCCGCCGGCGTGATTGTCCGCCAGCTTTATGGCATGACCGAAGTGGGCGGAGGCGCCATCATTGCCAGTGAAGACGAGGCGCTAATCAACCCCTACTCTTGTGGGAGAGGCCTGGCCTTTTCCCGCTTCAGGATCGTGCGCAATGACGGAACCGAATGTGATCCGGGCGAGCCTGGACATATCCTGCTGCAGGGGCCTGGCCTGATGCTGGGCTACTGGCGCGATCCTGATGCTACAGCAGAGGCTTTGGCGGGGGGATGGATGCACACCGGCGATATCGGCACTGTAGACGCGGACGGTTATTTCAAATTTGTCGATCGTGCCAAAGAGATGATCAAGTCGGGCGGCTTCAATGTGTCGCCAGCCGAGATTGAATCGGTCCTGCTGACGCATCCGTCCGTCACCGAGGCGGCGGTCTTCGGCATCAAGGATCCCAAGTTTACGGAGGCCCCCTGCGCCTGCGTTTATCTATCCGAACCTGTCACCCCGAAAGACCTAATCGACCATTGCGCAACGCGGTTGGCTGGGTTCAAGCTGCCGCAGCACATCATCATGCTTGACGGTCCCTTGCCGCGGCTGGCGAATGAAAAGGTAGACAGGGTGCGCATCAAATCCCTTTATGGCGGCGGGCCGCCTTCGTCCGGAAGCGCTGGGTGATATCACTGCACTAAGGCGTCGATTGACCCTGCAAGGCACAATGGGCTAGCAACCGACTATGGCGAATGACACTGGCACTGAGAAACCGGTCAAAATGGTTGGTGCGGTGGTGCAGGCTTTCCGGGTTTTACGACTGCTTTCAACAAGCAATGTGCCCTTGGGGGTGACCGCTATTGCCCGCGATGCAAAAGTAAACCCTTCCACGGCATTCAATATACTGCGCACGCTTGTGGCAGAGAATGCCGTCGAGTTTGACGAGTTGAGCAAAACCTACAAAATCGGCAGAGGCCTGCTGGCCCTCAGCAGCAAACTCCTGGAAGAATCTATCGTTGACGAGATCCGTACGGAGCTAAATCGCCTGGCAACCGAGACAAATTGTCTGGTTGGGCTCTGGAAAGCTCATGATGGCAGGATGACATTGCTGGAACGCGCTGTGGGAGGACGCGCCATCCGGTTGGACATGGAGATCAAACAACGCCTTCCTTTCATGGCAGGCGCGGTTGGTCGGGCCTATGCTGCGCGGCTGAAAATGTCCGATTCTGAACTACGAAAACATTTCAACCAGTTGCGCTGGGAAGGCAATTTGGACGCAGACACTTACGTTAGCGAGGTCCGCTATGCAGAACGAACCGGGTATGCCATTGATAGGGAAGCCCTGTATCCCGGCGTAGTCACTGTGGCTACGGTACTGACAAACCACGAGGGCAAAGTAGTATTTGGTCTTACCGCAAGTGATATTGCTCATAACCTTGACGAAGCCAAGATCTGTGCGCTTGGCGAGGAAATGGCTGGGATTGGCCGTACCTTCTCGCTGATTTAACGGTCGCGTCCATCGCGAATCGCCTGCTGCTCGAACAACGTCGGCCAAGGTTTTTCAACGTTCTGTTTTTCCAACCTCGATGTTGCATCCAACACTTCTGAGTCCCCTTTCGGAAGCCCGGTTTGCGCATTTGTTGATCGCCTCGTTGTTTTTCTCTGAAAGCTGAGCAGCAGCTTGCAGGTTGCTCCACCGGCCAGGGTTGGCAACTGACATGAGCCGCTCCCCTGCGTCCCAGCCGTTGCGGCGCAATGCCGACATTGCCCGCTTTTCAGGCCACAGCCATCCTTCTGGCACAACCCAGTCGATCGCAGGCAGGATGATCGCCCCGCCCATCGTACCCATTACAAGAGCTAAGCCAGCAGCGCCGGCAAGCCATTGGTTCTGCCGCCGGACCGTTCGCACCGAACCGGTTATCCTGGTGAGCGCGCTGATCGCATTCTGGAGATTATTGTGGACGGCAGCCCGAGCCAGATCGGCATCCTTGCGCACCTGCCGACCCGCCGCCTCGATCTGCCGACCAATTATCTCGGGTGTCAGCGCCAGCGCGGGCTTCTGCGCCAACGCATCGATCGTCTCACGCAGGTCTTCGCAGCTCTGATGGATCAAGGCGAGGTCTTCGCTGTAATCGCGCCCAAGCAGATCCTGCTGCCGCTCAGCAAAGCCATCGACGGCAGCCGTGACGCCCGCCAACCGCCGGGCTACAGCGTCCAGCGCCTGCTCAATCGGGAATTCGTCGGGATTGGGATCAATATCGGCATCGTCCATCCCGCATGGCTACATCCCCATGCCGAGCCCGCGCGAGAGCCCGAGCGATTTCTGGAGGTCCTGAGACAGCGTTTTCGTGCTCATGGCGTCCAGCCCAAGTTGCGGACGCCGATTTGCCAGCACCGACTCAAGCTGAGGATCACGCTCCAACCCCTTCGCCATTCCGACCAGCGAGGCCCGCACCTTGTCCGAAGCAGCCGCGCTGCCACTCTTGCGAAACGCCCGGTACTGCTCGGACCGCCGCTGCCACTGATCGACAAAACTATCGGCCCGCCGCTCATTGGCGGCGGCAACGCGCTGCACCTCGATGCGCAACCGTGCCTGCTGCTCCATCGCCTGGATGGCACGGTCCGTGCGGCCCTTCACCACTTCGGGGATCAGGCTGAGATCCCGGTTCACCGCCTTGCGCAGATCGCCAAAGCTGTCCGGCCTCAACGCATTGAGCTCCGCCCCGGCTTTGTCCAGCGCTGTCCGCTGCGAGGCCAGCGGCTGAAGCCCCTTGTCGCGCATGGCGACAATGTCCTGCGCCACCCGCGCAAACCGCTGCACGGCCTTGTCGAACGCCTGACGATCATTGGGCATTTCCGGCAAGGCAACTTTCGTTCTTGCTTGCACGACCGGCACACGCTGCTCGGCGACTGATGCACCCTTGAGCAAATCGGCCAGATGGCCACTGCGGCTGACCTTCAGACCGGTGCGAACATCGCGCTGTGGCTGCGGAACCTCAGCGGTCTTCTCCGGCTGCCGCGCGTAATCGCTGGCCATATCCTTGCCCCGCTCGCGGCTGAGCGTGCGGGTGAGTGCCTTGCGATTGGCAAAGTCATCCTTGCCGTAATGCAGATCGATCTGGGTGCGGTGCCGCGACAGCGCAACATAGGCCCCATGGCTATCCATGCCGGGCGTCGCCAGCAGCTTGACCTGATCGACGGTCATGCCCTGTGCTTTGTGGATCGTGGCTGCATAGCCATGATCGAGATGCGCATAGTCCTTGAGGTCGAACGCCACCTCTTTGCCATCGTCCAACTTCACCGATATGCGCGGCGCGCTGACGTTCTCGACGGTACCCAGCGATCCGTTTTTCACGCCGAGCGAACGTTCGTTCTTCAGGAACATGACCCGGTCGCCATCGGCAAACTGCCGCTCGCCACGCTCGACCTTGAGCGCAACGTCCTCGCCAAGGTCACCGCTGGAGCGAACCTTCTCGCGCACGGCCTCATTGAGCGCCCTGACCTCTTCATTGGTGTGCGTCAGGATGATCCGGCTGGCGTCTGGTTTAGACTGCCGATCCCGATCCCAGGCGTCAACCAGATCGGCGCGCGCAGCTTCCCGCGTCTCGGCGACATGAACATGTCCAGCTTGCTCATAGCGACCAAGCGCTTCCCCGGTCCTGCCCGTGGCCAGCTCACGCGTCGCCTCGCGCTGCCAGTCGATCTGCTGCCGCCGGATCGATGCAATCTCCACCGCGCCATGGCGCTCAGCCGCAGCGCGGAACGCGGCGCCTGCCTCGATCGCCTGCAGCTGCTGCGGATCGCCCACCATCACGACCTTCGCGCCCTGCTGCTGCGCATGCGACACGACGCGCTCCATCTGCCGCGTCCCGAGCATGCCTGCCTCATCAATGACGAGCACGTGCCTGCTGGTCAGCAGCTCCCTGCCCTGCCCCCATTGATGCTCCAGGCTGGCGAGCGTGCGCGACGGGATGCGTGAGCCATGCTCCAGCCCTTCGGCTGCAATGCCGGAGAGCGCTGCACCCTGCACCGTATAGCCAGCGCGTACCCATGCCTCGCGCGCCACACCCAGCATCGCGCTTTTCCCCGTTCCGGCATATCCGATGACGTTGCTGACGCCCTTTGCCGATGTGACATGCTCCAACGCCCCGCGCTGCTCGGCGGACAGGTCCATTCCGCGCGCTTTTGCATTGGCGAGCGCCAACTCGCGATAGCGATCAGGAACAGCGTGGCTGCGCCGTGCTTCAAGCCTGATGGTCGCGCGCTCCAGCCGCTGTTCGGTCTCCCGCATATCGCGCGAGGTGAACCGGTCATTGCCCTTTCCGTCCCTGCCCAGCGCGATAAGCTCGGGCGCTTTCTTCACCGCCGACATCACAGCATCGAATTGCTCCTTGTCGGCGCTGTGCCGATGCGCGAACATCGCAAGGTCGCGCGTGGTGAACGTCGCCTGCTGATGGGTGATAGCGCTGAGCGCAATGTTCGGATCGGCGATGATCTTCTCGCCGTTCGAGCGCGCAATATCGGCATGCTCTGCCAACCGCTCGGGCGACAGCCCCTCGCCTGCCATGCGCGAGGCCGCAGCACCAATCTTTGACTGCGGCTCCAGGTCGATGCCCTGCGCTGCCAGCGAGCGGTGATCAATGCGCGCATCGATATCGAGCTCGGCCATGCGCTGGTTGGCATGCGTGGCCCATGCCTCGCGCCAGTGGGTCAAGAGCTCGGTACGGTTCCAGTCGCGCACCTTTGCGCCAAATGTCGCGCTCCCATCTTCGCCGACAACGATCTCGCGCATGGTCAGCATGACATGTGCATGCGGTTTCGCTTCGCCATCAGCGCCGATATCCCAATGCACATTGAGATCGGCGATCATGCCCCGATCGACAAACTCGGCGCGGACAAAGTCGCGGGCCAGCTCGATCGCTTGTGACTGTGTCATCTCCCTTGGCAGTGCGAACTCGATCTCGCGCGCCAGCTGCGCGTCCTTGCGCAGCTCTGCCGCTTCGACATCGTTCCAGAGCCGCTCGCGATCCTGCCAGGCGTCATCGGCCCCGTCGGGCAGCATGACTTCGCTGTGGACGACACCAGCCTTGTTGGTGAAGTCATGGGCCCGGCCCAGCCGGTCATCGTGCAGCCGCTCGCCAGCGCGATAGGCCGCAGCGGCGAGCGCAGACGATCCTGCAGCGCGGGAGATGGCTTTGGCCGAGAAGTGATAGATCGCCATGGCGACCATCCATTTACGCCAAAAGAGCGACGTCGGCACGACGTATAAGCGCGCCCTCCACCGTTCTGGTCGCGCTCGGGATGACGGGGTCTCACGATGACCCAGCCTGTTGTCTGCGGGAGATGGGAGGGATAGCTGGTTGGTCCTTCACCGACAACCGAAGGATGCCAGACATGCGAAAACCACGCGATTACGACGCCGAACTGCAAGCCCTCAACGACAAGGCAAAGCGGCTCAGGACCCGCAAGCAGACCCAGCTTGGTGAGCTTGTTATTGCGACGGGAGCCGATGCGCTGGGCACAGAGACACTGGCAGGCGTTCTGCTCGCCGCGATCGGCAATGACGATCCATCACGAAAGGAGGCCTGGCGCAAACGCGGCGCTGCGTTCTTTCAGGGCAGCACCAGCACTCGCGGATCAGCTGGCAAGGACACTGGCGGCGCACAAGCGATCGATCCAGACACGCAACCGGCTGCTGGCGCACCGGGCACGGCATGACATGCGAGACTGGCGGGTCAAACGGCGCGAACGGACACGGCAACTTATCCAGCTCGGCGGGCTCATCGCCAAGGCGGAGCTCATCGAACTCACCGATGACGACCGCGCCGTGATCCTCGGGCTGCTGATCGAAGCGGCGACGAAGCTCAAAGGCGACAACCGCCAACAGCAGCTGCTGTTGTGGCGGCGGCGAGGGTCACGAGCGTTCGCGCAAAACCAGTTGGCGGAAAGATCGTGATCGCGCATAGGCAGCAACGTGACGGGGGCAATCAACCAACTGGTGCTGAGTGTGCTTGCGCGTGCTCCGCAATGGGTGAGGCAGGATTTGCTGTCAGCCGACCCGATCGTACGTGCTCGCGCCGAAGAGACACTGGCGGCAATGATCTCCAGCGCGCTCGCCGAAAGTCAGGTGATACAAAGCAGCGACGACGCAGACCTTTCGGCAAGCTGACCTGCCTTAATTGCTGCCCGTCTTCTTGGGCCTGCCGCCGCGCCCGCTTTTGCCGAGCCCAAATTCCTTCGCCAGCGCGCTGCGCCGCGCGGTATAATTGGGCGAGACCATCGGGTAGTCTTTTGGCAGGTTCCACTTGGCGCGGTAATCGTCGGGCGTCATACCAAAGTTCACCCTAAGATAGCGCTTGAGCATCGTGACCTGCTTGCCGTCTTCGAGGCAGACGAGATAGTCGGGCTTGATCGACGCCCGGATCGAGACAGCTGGCTTCTGGTCCGGCTTCAGTTCCGGCTCTGCTTCCTGACCAAGGCCGGAAAGCGAATTATGAACGCTGCCGATAAGCCCAGCAACATCCGATATCGACACGCTGTTGTTGCTGACATGCGCAGCAACAATATCAGCCGTTAGAGCGACAAGCATTTCGGTGTCAGCCATCTTTAATCCTCTTCGATCAGAGGCTCATTCATTGGGCTTTTGTTCGAGCAATGCAATACGTTCCGAACAGATGGCATGCACCGCGCGGCCGAGCTCTTCGACACAGCCGCCAAGCCAGAGCAGTTCTTCTTCGGTGATGCGGTAATGCTTCGAGTAGCGCGCCTTCACATAGGCCTCTTTCAGCTTCTCGAACCGAGCGCGATCAATGCGCGTGTCGCGCGGCCAGGCATCGACCAGACGCATGTCGATGCGTTCGGCTTGAGTGCGAAGAAAGCCGAGATTATGGACGTAGGGCGTGTAAAAAGTGCAGACCAGCAATACGCAGTGGTAAAGACTTTCGGTGGCCTGATGCATCAGGAACGCAGCCTTTTTATTCCACTTCCGCTCAGTCGCGAGCCGAGACATTTCCAGAAATTGCTGACCGCCGGGTAGCCATTCATCATAATATTCCCGCGCCATCGCCAGCGCCTGCGCGGGAGTCTTGGGTTTGGGCGTATGCAGCGCTCGTTGGTCGGCCTCGTGCAGCGCGATGCCATCTTTGGCCACGTCCATAAAAAAGTAGCGCCCATGCGCCAGCCCGTCGTTTACCTCTTGCAGCGTGTGAACGATGAAGTTGACCGGCGTGTGCAGCGTCCGGTCGATGGCCAGCTCGCGGATCAACCGGTCCTCGAGCTTCAGCCAGTAATCGACACGCTCGGTCAGCCGCTTGTCGTTGACGATGATCAGCAGATCGAAGTCGGAGCGATATCCTTTTGCCGTGTGCGGCTCGTCAACCCAGCCGCCTCGTGCGTAGCTGCCGTAGAGGATCAGCTTCTCGATCCGGCCCTTCTTCTTCCACTGGTGCGTGGCAAGCGCCAGCGCATCCTCGAACTCTTCGAAGATGATCTGCTTCACGCGCTCAAGCTCGCGCTGCTTGTTGGCAGGAAGATGATCGATGTCGGTGCGCATGGCTCTGGTCACCCTGTAGGGATGGTTCGTGAATGGCAAGGCGGAAGCTGGCGTTCATCGCCAGAACTGCCACCACTTGTGGTGGCGTTCGTGCATGTGTCGGTCGAGGATGCGCAGGGCGCCTGCGAAGTGATGCTCGACTTCAGTGACGGTGATGCCGTGCATTGTTGCAAGCTCTGCATAGCTGAGCTCATCAACACGGATTCCAAGGAATATCTCACGCTGCATCGGCGACATGTTGTCAACGGCGCGCTCGGCGCGGCGCAGCTGCTGCCGTTCGGATCGGGTGAGACGCACGCTCATGCTGCGTCTCCCTTCAGGTTCAGCAGATAATCTGCGGCCTTGCTGGCTGCACTTGCGGCGCGGAAGATGGCCTTGTCATCTTCTCTGAGAACGGTGAGCCAGGAAGCGATGTAATCGCTGTGACGGACCGTGGGTGCAATGCCCAGCGATGCGCAGGTGAACGCGGCTGCCATCTCGGCGACAAGCTCTTCGCGAGCATAGGCCTGAGAACCGAAGCTACCCTTCTGATCACGGTCCAGCCGGCTGGCGTGGCCGGTCCAGTGACCGAGCTCATGCAAAGCTGTGCGGTACCAGTTGATGGGTTCATGATATGCGGCCTGCGGCGGCACCTGCACGAAGTCGTGCGCCGGGCTGTAGAACGCAGCATCGCCCCCGATGTTGAACGTTGCACCGCTAGCGGTAATGATCGCATCAGCTTCGTCGATGGCGAGCACCGGATCGGTCGCAACCGGCGGTGCGGTCATGTCCTCGGGCAGGCCTTCGCACTGGTCGATGTTGAACACCGTGAACCGCTTGAGGAAAGCAACGGTCCTGGCTTCGCGGTCTTCGCCGCGTGCCTGTTCGGCTTCGGCCTTGGGCGTGAAGCGTTCGGCATAGCAGACGGTCGTGCCCTTCTCGCCCTTGCGGACATTGCCGCCAGCGGCTTGTGCCTGCCGGTAGGTCAGCCAGCGCTGGGAACCATAACCCCTCATGACCACTTCGGCCCAGAGGATCAGGACATTGATGCCCGAGTAGCGCCGGTCGGTTGCTGCGTTGTGCGGCATGGTGCAGCCGCAGAGTGCTGTGTCCCAGGGCTGGACCCAGGGAAGCCGTCCCTGCTCGAGCTCGGCGATGATGCGCTGTGTGACCTCGGTATAGAGGCTGTTGCGTGTAGTAGTGTTTTCCATGGCCTTGTCTCCTTCCATCCGGCCCCGGCCCGGAAGGGACGCTGGGGGGCGGCGAAGAAGAGCTGGCAGCCACGCTGCAACGGACGGCGCGCATGCGACAAGCACCGCAACGCAGTGTAGGACCCGCAACGCGGGTTGCGCGCTGGCCTGGCGTGGCTAGAGGCGATTGACGGCCCCCGGTGTCCCGCCCGATCGGGGCAAACGCCGCCGCAAAGCGGCGTCCGCAGATGCGCTGCTGAATGCTGAAACATAGTGAGATGTCGTGAGCGGAAATATTCTGCTTACGCTGCCATTTCCCTCTGCAAGCCAGCAGCGCTCCCCTGCCCCATTGCCTGCGACATCACCGCAAGTGGTTCGATTGACGCGCAGCGGCACATCGCCAATCTGCGTCGCAGGCAGGGGCAGATCACATCACAGGATGGAGACAATGGCCATGGCATCCCATGCACCCGACAGGTTCCTTAGGCTTAACACCGTGCTCGATCGCACCGGGCTTTCACGCGCGACGCTTTACCGCAAGATCCAGGCGGGCACCTTCCCCAGGCAGGTCAAGCTTGCCGAGCGATGCTGCGGGTGGCGAGAATCGGCTGTCGAGGAATGGCTACGGAATCCGATGTTTTATGAGGTCAGCGATTGAGAGGGCCGAGCCGGCTGGGGCCTACAACGCTGGTGGAGGTTTGTCTGGACGGTGATCACTGTGAGGGGCTGAACCTATCTCGCGTACCAAGGCATTACAGAGGGCGATCGTTCCGGTAAGCCGCCAGTCAGCATTGCGTCCCGTTTCGCGCTTTCCAGTCAGTGTCAGCCGTTTCCTGAGGCCTGCCGTTCGTTGCTCGCAGTTGCTGGTCAGCCTGAAGGACCGGGTTTGGGACACCGCGTAATTGATTTAGCCACCCTCGTGCATGGTACGAAATCTCTTTGGCGCTTCAATGCAGGAGGGTGACCGATGTCGATTTATGCAGGATTGGACGTGAGTGACAAGACAACGCACATTTGCGTGGTCGATATCGAAGGTGGCGTTGTGCGGCGAGATGTTGTCGCGAGCGATCCCGATGCCTTGGCAAAGTGGCTCAACCGCCATTGCCCGAATCTCGCGCGCGTGGTCCTCGAGACGGGTACGCTATCGACGTTCCTGTACCACGGATTGGTCGAACGCGGCGTCACGGTCGAATGCATCTGTGCGCGGCATGCCAAGAGTGTCCTTTCCGCGCGGGTCAACAAAAGCGACGTCCACGATGCCGAAGGGCTCGCGCAGCTGGCCCGTACGGGCTGGTACAAACGCGTCCACATGAAGGCAGCAGCCACTCACATCGACAGAGCCGCGCTGCGCATCCGGTCGCAGCTGATCACATCGCGGACAGCGATGGCCAATCAGCTGCGCGGCCTCTTGAAACTGTTCGGTTTGCGCATGGGTACTGCCAGAACTTCAGGTCGGCGTGCCGAACGCCTGACTGCCTTTTATGCCCAGCGCCCAGATTTGAAGCCCCTGTTTGCACCGCTTATTGCGTCCATGGAGGCCATTGAGGAGCAACTGCGCGCATCCAATCGTTTGCTCAACGAGCGGGCAAAGACGGATGAGGTCTGCACCCGGCTGATGAGCGTCCCTGGCGTCGGACCGATTACTGCGCTCACTTTTACCTCGACCATCGAAGATCCGCACCGTTTTGCCCGAAGTGACGATGTCGGCGCCTATGCAGGGCTCGCGCCCCGACGTAATCAATCGGGGGAACGCGACCTGAGTGGCCACATCTCCAAGGCGGGCGACCCTATGTTGCGCAAGGCGCTTTATGAAGCCGCCAACGTCGCGCTTTCCCAGGTGAAGCGGCCATTCGCCCTTCAGGCTTGGGGTAGGAAAATGGCCGAAGCCAAAGGCGCCAAGCGTGCCAGAACGGCCGTTGCACGGAAGCTCGCCGCATTACTCCATACGCTTTGGTTGAACGAGACCGAGTTCCGCTGGGCCTGAACCCGGCGCCTCTCTTCCCGATCAGCCATGCCCCGGACGATCTCGTCAGCTAAGTAGAGGGTCAAACCTCGTTTGGGACTCAGAGACGTCCGCCTATTCCGCTCGGCCGCGATCATGAAGGCTCGGACAAAGTGCTGCATCAGCTGTCCGATGACCTCGAAGACAACCATTGGCGAACGGGAAAAAGGAAGAGCAATGCCAGAATCAATTAGACAACTTAGCGGTCATTCCCCTGCGGCGTGCCGAATGACTGAATTTGCCAACAGCTGACAATCACTCTCGTTTGGCTGGCACGACCTTGCGACAGCAACTGATTCTACCGCTGCATGCCCGATTACCCTAAAGCCCGATGGAACCTGTCTTGTCGGTTCGCAGTCTGAACAAATGCGAGGCGATGAAATTCCTCCCCGCGCCATGCAGTGCCGTCGCCATGCAGAATGCCTCCACGGCGCAACATCTGCCACATTTTCCAGTTGAACTCACTCCGCCGTCCATCCGCCATCGACGACGAGGCTTGTGCCCGTCACCAACGCCGATGCATCGGATGCCAGGAACAGGATCGCTCCCATCAGATCCTCGACGGTGCCGATGCGGCCGAGCTTGATCTTGCCGAGGACCGACCGGCGGAAGTCCTCGTTCCCGAACATCGGCCGGGTAAGCGGAGTGTCGATGAACGTGGGCGCTATGGTGTTCGACCGGATGCCATAAGATGCCAGGTCCAGCGCCATCGCCTTGTTCATGCCTTCCATCGCCCATTTCGACGCGCAATACAGCGATCGGTTTGGGCCACCGACATGCCCCATCTGGCTGCTCATATGGATTAGACTGCCGCGTACACGGGCGGCCATCATCCGTGCGACACAGGCCTGGGTGACGAAATATGCCGACTTCAGGTTGAGATCCAGCACCGCGTCATAGTCGACCTCGCTCACCTCCCATAATGGCTTGGGCCGGTTGGTCCCGGCGTTGTTGACCAGAATGTCGAACGCAGGCTGACCAGCAAAGAACGCTTCGACTGCTGCGATGTCGGTCACGTCGAGCACGGCGGCGTGCGCCAAAGGCCCGATCTGTGCTGCGGCAGCTTCGATCTCGTCAGAGCTGCGCGCCAGCAGCCATGTTTCCGCCCCTGCCTGCCCCAGCGCTGCGGCAGCCGCCAGGCCGATCCCTCGGCCCGCACCGGTGACGACAGCACGCCTGCCGTCGAGCCGGAAGCTGGGGGTGACAGGCAGAGTCATGCAACAGGCTCTGCGCGGCCAGCATATGGCACGTTGCGGCCACCGAAGCGCCGCACGCGGATGTTGGCCTGTTCGCCATGCCCGGCAAATCCTTCGAGCGCGCACAAGCGGCTGCAATATTCGCCGATCATTGCCGAGGCCTCATCAGTGAGCACCTTCTGATAGGTGCAGGTCTTCAGGAACTTGCCGACCCACAACCCGCCAGTATAGCGCGCTGCCTTCTTGGTGGGCAGGGTATGGTTGGTACCGATCACCTTGTCACCGAACGACACATTGGTGCGCTGACCCAGAAACAGCGCGCCGTAATTGGTCATGTTATCAAGGAAATAATCGGGGTTGGCGGTCATCACCTGGACATGCTCGGATGCGATCTCGTCGGCGATCCGGACCATCTCGGCATCGTCCTCGGCAACGATCACCTCGCCGAAGTTCTCCCAGGCGCGCCGGGCTATCTCCGCAGTGGGCAGTATCTGCAGCAGGCGCTCGATCTCGCGCATCGTCTCGAGCGCCAGTGTGCGGCTGGTCGTCAGCAGCACCGCCGGCGAATCAGGACCATGCTCGGCCTGGCCCAGCAGGTCGGTGGCCGCGAGTTCGGCATCGCAGCCGACCTCGTCGCAGATCACCAGGGTTTCGGTCGGCCCGGCAAACAGATCGATCCCGACGCGACCGAACAGCTGGCGCTTGGCTTCGGCGACAAAGGCATTGCCCGGGCCGACCAGCACATCGACGCCGGCGATGGACGCGGTACCGATGCCCATTGCGCCCACCGCCTGGATCCCGCCGAGGCAATAGATCTCGTCGGCCCCGGCCATGGCCTGCGCCGCGACGATGGCGGGCGCGGGCTTGCCGCCGAACGGCGGCGCGCAGGTGATGACCCGCTTCACACCTGCAACCTTCGCGGTGATCACGCTCATGTGTGCGGAGGCGAGCAGCGGATACTTGCCCCCCGGAACGTAGCAGCCTGCGCCGTTGACCGGCAGGTGCCTGTGCCCCAGCACCACGCCGGGCAGGGTCTCGACCTCGACGTCCTTCATGCTGTCGCGCTGGATCTGCGCGAAGTTGCGGACCTGGGTCTGGGCGAATTCGATGTCCTTGAGGTCCTGGCCGGTCAGTTGATCGATGCAGCCCTGGATTTCGTCTGGCGTCAGCCGGTAGCTGTCGCGGTCCCAGCCGTCGAACTTGATCGACAGATCACGCACTGCGTCGTCGCCGCGCGCCTCGATGTCGGCGAGGATCGCCTCAACCGCATCGCGCACCTTGCGATCCGCGGTGTCCTTAGCTTCGGCGGTCGCACCGCGCTTGAGATATTCTGCCATGGTCAGCTCCTGTCGGTAAGCGCAGCCATCCGGGCGAAAATATCGATGCCCATCTGCTGCAGAAGGTCGGGGATGTCGATCATCACCCAGTTTTCGGCGAGGCGGTCGCCGTCGCGCCGCCAGAAATCCATCACGCGCATCGTGACCTTGAGCCCGGTAGGCGCGAGGCCCAGCCAGCCTCCCCCGAGATGCGTGGCATGGATGCTCGGCCAGCCGGTCGATGCGATCAGATTGCCCTGCGCAAACCGCGCGCGGTGATTGCCGCCGACCCGGTCGGGGAACGCGGTGAGGAAGGGGTGCTGGTGCCCACGTTCGTAATCGCGGTGCCCCTGGAAGCTGCCGATCGGGTCGGGCCCGAACCACCAGAAGTCATCGTGCCAGAACGATGTCATGCCCATGCTGCCGAGCGAGCCATCGAAACGTTTAAGCCCGCCGATCATCGCCTCGACCATGTGCAGGCTCTTTGCCGTCTCTGCAGCATCGGATTCGGGCCAGAACGCCGTGCCGGTCGCGGGTGGGGGCGCCATCAGCGTGCTGCCGATCGCCGGGGCCAGCGGCCAGACCCCTGCCTGCATCATCAGCGAGGGCAGATCGAGCAGCACGAGCGTCTCGACCACCTGGTCGTGCTCGATCCGTTCGAAAACCCCGAAGCGCATATGTGCAATTCGCCCGGTCGCGGGGATGCCGAACAAGGGAGCCACGAAGCGTCCATGGACATGCCCGCTGAACGCCTGCCAGTGATTGCCTGCGAAATCACCACGCATCGCCAGTGCAGAGCGGATTGCGATATCCGGGAAGGCTACGGAAAGCGGCGCGATCAGCCGGGTTTCTGCCTGTTCGATCCCGTGGCAATCATCAATCGGATGCGCACAACGCAGCATATGCGCGGCATTCCAGTGTTCCTTGCGATTTCCAAACAAAACAGGTGCAACCATTTCGACATCCTCCGCCAACGGCTATTGACTGCGAATGCAACAGAAGGCAAGAGGGATCATGCACATCGGTTCACAACGATAACCAGCGGAAGCAGGACTACCATGACTTACGACGAAATTGAGGGGCGCATCGTGCGTTATGCCGACCTCAGGCCCTGCTACAATGCGTTCATCGACACCCGCTCGCCCGGTTCGCAGGCGAAGGAGAACTTCACCATCATCGGCCCCGGCGTTGCCGAGAACCCCGATCAGTTCGTGCACATCACCGAGGAGCACGGCTTCAACATCGGCGGTGCACGCCAGCCGCCCGAATGCGTCAATTCCCAGCACAGCCACAACACCGCCGAGGTGTTCGTGGTCCATACCGGCGACTGGCGCTTCGATCTGGGCGAGCACGGCGATGATGCGCAGATCGTGCTTTACCCCGGCGACGTCATTTCGATTCCCACCAAGATCTTTCGAGGTTTCACCAATGTCGGCACCGACACTGGGTTCCTTTGGGCCGTGCTGGGTGGAGACGATCCGGGCCGCGTCCTGTGGGCGCCGCAGGTGTTCGAGATGGCAAAGGACTATGGTCTCGTGCTGCTGGAGAACGGTCTGCTTGCCGATACCGCTGCAGGCGACGAGATCCCTCCCGACGTCCGTCCGATGCCGGTAACCAGCCGGCAACAGGTCGAAGCGTTGCACCGGGCAACGCCCGAGGAGGCGCAAAATCTCGTCGTGCGCGATGCACCGGGAGACATGGCAATCATTGGTCCGGGCGCGCCGTTCGACTGGCCGCACGGGTTCACAATGGACCGGATCGAGCTTGCGGGCGAACGGTATCTGAGTGACGGAGCAGCCGTGCTATTCGTACAGAGCGGAACGGTGCAGATTGCAGGCGCAGCGGGTTCCTCGGCGCTGCACCCGGGTGACACAATGACGGTACCAGCCGCCTTCGGCGACTATAGCCTGCACAGCGAGAGCGCGGTGGTGTTCAAGGTGCGCCGTAGCGCCTAGAGCATGATGACAGCCTAGCTACGGATGGCATCGCCCAGCGCGCGGGCACCATCGAGCAGGAATTCCTGATCCGAGCGAAGCAGAAACAGGCTGGCGCCCTGCCCCCGCCAGTGCGGTATGTCGGACGGGCGGGCGAGGAACATGCCCACGGTCCGGCCCGCGGCGCGCGCAGCGGCACAGATCTTCTCAACTGCTGCGACCACCACGGCGTCATCGGGTGTATCTGCATCGAGCGAAAGCGTCAGATCCGCGCGGCCGATGAACAGGGCGTCGATCCCTTCGACCGCAGCGATGGCATCGATATGGTCGAGCGCCTCGGCATCCTCGATCTGCGCGACGATCGCGACATCGCGCGCTGCATCGCGGTGCCTGGCCATGCCTTTGGTGGTGTAGCCCGCCGCGCGTGTGCTGCCGGCAAAGCCCCTGCCCCCCGGCCCGTAATGGCAGGCCCTCACGAGCGCCTCGGCCTCGGCTGCGGAACGGATATGCGGCGCCAATATGCCGTCTGCGCCGCAGTCAAGCGCATTGAGGATCTGCTCGGGGCTACCCGAGGCCGGGCGAACCAGTGCCGGCTTCCCGCCGGCGCGCGCTGCCATCAGGCACAGGTCGAGCGTGCCACGATCGAACGGCGCATGCTCGGCATCCAGCACCAGACAGTCGAGACCGGTCAGCGCCAGCACCTCGACGACATGCGGGTGGGGGGTCTTGACGAAGGTTCCGGCCAGAAGCTCGCCGGCGCGCAGCCGCTGCTTGAGGTTGCTCACAGCTTCGCACTCGCCAGCGCTGCGCCTTCGGCAAGGGTGGCAAGCTTGGCCCAGACGATGTCCGGATCGACCGCGCCGAAACCGGCAAAGGTCGAAAAGCCGCAGTCGGTCCCCGCGATCACGCGGTCCGCCCCGACGATGGCGACGAACTTTTCGATCCGCTCGGCCACGACGCGCGGGTGCTCGATGAAGTTGGTGGTCGAATCGATCACGCCCGGGATCAGAATCTTGTCGTCGGGTATGAGATCGCGCATCTCGGCAAAGAAATTCCAGTCGTGCTGGTGGCGCGGGTTGGAGGTTTCGAACAGCAGTCCTGCAGGCTTGGCCTTCATCAGCGTCGGCAGGATGACCCCCATCTCGACATCGCAGTGGTGCGGCCCTTCATAGTTGCCCCAGCACACATGCATCCGCACCTTGTCGGACGGTATGTTGCGCAGGGCATGGTTGAGCACCTCGACATGCTTGCCGATCAGATCAAGATAGGCCTCGTCGGGCTGATGCTTGTAGATCATGTGCCGTCCGAGCCCGAGGTCGGGGCTGTCGAGCTGGAGTGTCAGCCCGGCGGCCACGATCGCCTCGTACTCGGGCCGCATCGCCTCGGCCAGGGCCTCGAGATAGGCGTCCTGCGTGGCGTAAAATTCATTGGGCTGGAACAGCGCGATAACTCCGGGCGAAGCGGCATTCATGAACGCGCCGTGCGGATGGCTGTCGGCCATCGCCTTGCGCAAGTGCGCGATGTCTTCGTGCAGCGGATCGAGCGTGAGCGGCGTGACCTCGGCGACGCATTTGGGCCGGCGATAGCTCGGCGTCCCGCCACCCTTGGCCTGGCGTTCGAGAAAGCCCGGAAAGGCTTCGAGATCGGCGGGCGGATCGCGCGGGCTGTCGCCGTCGAAGCCGGTGATCCGGTCCTTGATATAGGTGGCATAGCTGATCTTGGACATCTCGCCGTCCGACACCAGATCTATCCCAGCCTTCACCTGCTGCGCGACCACGTTTGCGACGGCATCGCTGATGGTGGCCTCGAACACCGCCGCATCGACATCATCGCCGCGTTCCTTCGCAAAAATCAGATCCGCGACGGCCTTCGAACGTGGCAGCGACCCGACATGGGTGGTGAGAATGCGGTGTGTCATCGATCCAGCTCCTGTTGTTCTATCCAATGCAGCAGCGCGTTCGCAAACGCCCGCGGCTGTTCCAGCGGGAGCATGTGTCCCGAATGTGCGAAAATTTGCAGCTGGGCCTGCGGCGCACGCGCAGCCCAGTCGCGGTGCCACGCAGGCGGGCACAATGCGTCTTCCTCGCCGCAGCCCAGCAGCACCGGCACGCTCAGCGAACCCAGCACGGGGCGCAGGTCATCGCGCAGCCGCAGCGCCTCGCTTTGCGCGACGAAGACGTCCGAGCCGAGCGCCAGGCCCATGTCGCGCAGCAGCACGAGCAGCAGCACATCGCCCCGGTTACAGGCGGCGAGGTAATTGGGCTTGAGTTCCTCGACGATCACCCGCTCCAGATCGCCACCGCGGACCTGTGCCTGCTGCCGGATGCGCATCTGCGAGCGTTCGGGAAGATCGGCTCCGGCATTCAGCCCGGATAGCGCGAGACCCGTGATCCTCTCGGGTGCCTGGCGCGCCATTTCCAGCGCAACGATCGCCCCCATCGAGAACCCGACAGGGACCAGAGCGCCTTGCGAATCTGCAAGCGCGCGCGCCGCCATCGCGGAAATGCTGGCATCGCGCGTGGTGTCGGCATCGTGGATAGCTAGACGCTTGCGCCGGAGGGCTGACCGCAGGAACCCATCCGCTCCGTCCCACAGACGGTGGTCGCACATGTTTCCCGGTATCAGCACGATCGTGGGCAACATCATGCGATCCGGGGCTGCCAAGCAGCTTTGGCCAGCGCGGATTGTCCGCTAGCATCCGGGATGATCGTGAGGCCGCCCGCATCGCTGGCGGTGACCGCGTTGACAAACCCGGCATGGATGGCGGCGCGGACGTGCACGGCAAACAGCGCAATGACCGTATTTCCTGCCGAAAATGCGCGCAGGCAGATCGGGCGGGCATGCAAGGGTGCCATGCCATCGCTCGCGCGACAGCTGCGCGATACCGTTTGTCCTGCTTCGAGCAAAATGCCCGCATGCGCTGCGTCGAGCCGTGGATGATCTGATGCGGCAAACGCGACGCCGGCGCCCGCCTGCGCCAGATCGACATCGAACGGCACGCTAAGTTCAGGTTCGCGCGGCAGTACAGGATCGTCCCCCAGCCGCCACAGCCGCGCAACATGACCGCCCGCCAGATCGGCGACCAGAGCCCGGTCATCCCACAGCAGGGCGGCGTGTCCGGCGGTCTCGACATAGCGTGGCTCCGTCGCGATCGGAAAACTGCGGAAAGCCTGGGTGATGGCGTCGATCCCGTAAAGCTCGGTCCCGAAGGCCGAGGCACGGCAGGTCTGCAGCAGGAAATCGCCAGCGAATGCCCCGCCCGATGCCAGCGCACGCAGATTGGTCTCGGTGCTCATGCGCCCAGCCCTCCAAACACTTGCCGCAGGATCGCAAGTTCGTCGAACACCGTGGCGTCCTCGACGATCAGCCCGCCGCGCAGCCGGTAATGCGATACCGCGAGCACATAGACATCGCGCCCGGTCGCTGCGCCCCAGATGCCGTTGCTGCGGTGGGCCCCCGCAAGCGACCACCGCAGCGCGACCGCGATATCGCCATCGGGCAAGGGCCGTGCGGCGACATGATCGATGCTGAGCGCAACATCGTGCAGCGAAGCGGTCAGCTGGGTGATGCAGCCGATCCAGTATCCCCGGCCAAAGCCCGCGCGGTTGGACGGCCAGCGCATCTCCACCGATGGCGACAGTGCCTGCGCCGCATCGCCGTACAAGGCGTCGCGAAACGCCGTCTTCAACATCGCTGCGGGGCCGAAGGCCGGATGGTCCGCAGCAATCGCGCAATCCGTCTGGCTGCGGGTGCGCGCGATCGCCTCTGTCCGCCAACCGTGGCGGGCCGGATCACCCTCCCTGTCGGCCTCGGCCTGCGCCCGCGCGATGGCAAGCGGGTCGACGCCGACCTGCCACACTGCGCGCAGATTGTCGCGAACCAGCCATTCCTCGACGATGCGGTTCTCGCTGCAGGCGCAATCGGCAATGGTCATCACGCCATTGGCGTGCATCGTTGCCGGACCAAGCAGGGCATCGTCGCCAGAATGGGTCGAGCGGCTGACGATACGGTGCGAACTGTAGAGGCGACCGTCGTCATCTGCGCTCCAGATGACATCCTCGCCGATCAGCTTGCGGTCCGGGGTGGCAGACAACGTTGTGATGGTGTTCTGCACCACGGTCTCGACCCCGACCACCGGGCCCGCCAGCGTGTGCACAACGCAGTCCGCCCCGTAGTGCGTCCGGCACAGGCCGACATTCTTTTCCTCCCAGATCCGGTGGGTGCAACGGATGATGTAATCGACGAAATCGCGATACACCGGATCGAAACCGGGCAAGGCCTGGCGCTGCGGACCCGACGCGAGCAGATCGGCAATCGGCCGGCCCGCGGGCGAACGCACCTCTGACAGGGCATCCCAGCGCATCACGATGCGTACACCTGGACCAGCATGCCGAGTTCGTCGAAGATCAGCCATTCCTCGACAATCTTCCCGCCCTGGAAACGCAGGTGGCTCGACACCATCATGCTGAGCGGACGATCGGCCGGGCAATCGCCCATCACCCCGCCCGGTGCGCTCGCGCCTTCGAACACCCAGCGGATCGCGAGGATGACACCGTCGTTCTCCTCAGAATGGCATACATGCTGGACCCGCGCCGCGCCATTGGGGATCGATGCCTGAAGGCCGATCAGCAGGCTGCTGATCGCGCGCGCGCCACAGGCCTCCTGCCCGCCAGCAGCATGGATCACCGCTTCCGGGCCGTAATACCGGTCAAGCCAGTCGAAGCGCTTGAGATTCCACAGATCATGAATGAACGCGCGGGCCCAGCCCATTGCGGTGCCGGTTGGCTCGTCGAGGCGGGTTCGCGGCGGCATCTGGCTGGCCAGCGTCGCAGGCGCGGTCGTGATCCGTCCCTGGCCCTGGCTCGCCAGTTCGCGCGCCAGGATGTGGATATCGAAGCCGAGCTGGCGTACCGCGGCACCGCTGTCGCGCACCAGCCATTCGGTATGGATGCGGTTGTCCTTGCTGATGCAGTCGGCGACGAAATACCGCGCAGTGCGCTTGCCAGTGGCAGGCCCCCAACCGCTGCGGCCCAGATTGGTGGCGCGCGCAAATCCCAGATGCGAGGTGTAGAAGCCTACGTCCTCATCGCCGCTCCATGCGACGTTGAGATGCTGGGTGTCATATTCGGGATAGGCGTTGAGCGTCGCCAACGTGCCCGCAACCACCTCTTCCACCGACCGGCCGATGCCATAGGACGAATAGACCGTGCAGGCCCCATCATAGGTGTCATAGATCCGGCCGATCGCGCGATCGCTCCAGATTTCTTCGGTGATTTCGATGATATAGTCGACGATATCCGTATACTGCGGATCGAACCCGCGCATCGGTTGGGTGCGTTCGGCGGCTCGCGCGGCGTTGGCATCGATCTGGCGAATCCGGCGAACCGGCGGGCGTTCGGGAAGCTTGAAGGGCGCGTCGGTCACGTTGTCTTTTCCTTGCGAAATACGGTTTCGGGCAGCATCAGCCAGACTGCGCCGCCAAGCGTGAAGGCCACCGCCGACAGCAGCATGGCGCTTTCGAGGCCATAGCTGTCGGCGATCGCACCGGTGACGAGCGGCGAGGTCATTGAGATGATGCGACCCCAGTTGAAGATCGACATGGCGGAGGATCGCAGGTGCGCGGGGAACAGCTCGGACATCCAGGGAGCCCATGCGACCGATGCGGTGATCATGAAGCCCCACAAGGCCCCTCCCAGCTGAAGCGATCCCGCGTCTTTGAGCAGCGTGAGATACAGGACCACCGAGGCTCCGGCGATGAAGAAGCCGATCCCGCACAGCCGTCGGCCATAGCGGTCGCTGAACCAGCCCCAGAAAAAACCGCCCAGGACCGCTCCGATGAACTGCCAGTAGATGATCTTCGAGATGAGTTCCGGGCTGAACTGCTTGACGTCCTTCAGATAGGTCGTGACCCATCCGGCAAACGCCTGGTACCCGAAGAAGTTGAGGCTCGTCAGCAGGAAGAGCAGCAGCGTGGTGCGGATCAGCCCCTTCTGGAACAGATCCATGATCGGAAGCTTGCGCGACGGGATGCGATGCTCATCCGCGCCCCAGGCCAGCATCTTGCGGTCATCGGGAACGAAGACAAACACCAGAGGCGCAACGATCAGCGGGGGGATAGCGCCCCAGAGGAGCAGGCTGTGCCAGTCGGCCTGGCCGGTCTGCGTGCCATAGGCCCAGCCAAGCGCGACCACCGAAAGATTGTAGGTGCCCTGCCCGAGCGCCGATAGCTTGCCGCGCCAGGTGTTGGGGAAAAGCCCCATATAGGTCGCGATCAGCACCGGAAAGATCGCACCGAGGAAGAAACCCAGCAGCGCACGCTGTCCCAGCAGCTCGGCGTAGCTGCCGACCACGGTTCCAGCCGCACCCATCACCGCATAGCCGGCAATGACGAAAAACAGAGTCCTGCGCCGACCGAATCGATCTGCAACCTGTCCCAGTATGATCGCGCCAGCCAAGGCGCCCAGGCTTTGGGCCGTATAGGCCGACCCTGCCTGCGTAAGAGTAAGGTCAAGCGACGCGCGAATCTGCGGGCGCAGGACATCGACCGTGTTCCACGTCCACCCGTAGAAGAACTCTGCGATCATCAGGAATCCGAAAGCGAGCCATCGCCGCCATGCCGGGAGGTCTTCAGCCCGCATCATCACCATTGGCATTGCCCTCCCCGAATTTCGCCATGGTTGGTATCGCATGCAAACACATTAGTCCAACATTTCCGGGATGAAATCGCCATTTGTTACGCAAAAACCACATGACACGAAATTATTTTTGACTGCGATTGCAAAACTGAAATCGGTCACGTAAAAGCTGGAACGACAAAAACACTAAACATCACATTGATGGGGGAAATCATGCTGCACCGTGCCAGGGACGCCGTATCTGCAATCGCACTCGCAACCAGTCTGCTGGCTGCACCAGCCATCGCGCAGGAGGCAGGTCCCGATGACGCGGCAAGCACATCCGGCATCGGCGAGATCGTGGTCACTGCCCAACGGCGCGAAGAAAGCCTTCAGGACGTCCCGCTTTCGATCACCGCAGTCACCAGCGAGCAGCTGCGCGCCGCAAACGTGACCGACGTCACCCGCATCGAGCAGATCGCCCCGGGTGTCCGCATCGCCCGCTCGGGCTCCGATGCCCGTCCCGCGATCCGCGGTGTGGTGACAGAGGCGATCGGCGCGAACTCGGATCCGCGCATCGGCTTCTACGTCGACGACATCTACCAGTCGCGCACCAGCCAGGCGCTGGCCGCGTTCGTCGATCTGGAGCGCGTCGAAGTGCAGAAGGGTCCTCAGGGCACGCTTTACGGCCGCAACAGCTTCGGCGGCAATATCGCGATCTTCTCGGCGGTGCCCAAGGACGAATTCGGCGCTGGCCTCGACCTGCTCTATGGCAACTTCAACCGCGGCCGTATTGAGGGCTTCATCAACGTCCCGCTTGCCGACGATTTTGCGCTGCGCGTGGCGGGCAGCTACGAACGCCAGGACGGTTACGTCAAGAACACCTCGACCGGATCGGACCTCGGCGACGAGGATGCTGGCTTCGTCCGTGCCATCCTGCGCTATGCGCCCGTGGGCTCTGGCCTCGATATCCAGCTGCGCGGTTCCTATTACAAGCAGGGTGGCGCCGGTATCTCGGCATTCGGCTACAAGTCGATCGGTACATTGGTTGCACCGTCACTGGTCCGTGCGCCCGGCGGCACGATCACGCTCGGCAACGGCCGGGTGCTGACGTTTGCGCAAGGCTTCAACGGCCAGGTCTTCCCAACCTCGCTGGGCGTCGCCACCCCGGTTCCGTTCAACTCGCGCTTTCGCGACGGCATCCCCGATGTGAATGGCGCAGATGTCGGCGTGCCGATCGAAGCGAGCCCGTACCGGATCAACTTCGACGCGCGGGTGAAGCGCGACACCGAGCAGAAGCAATTCTCGGGCGTCATCAATTATGATTTCGGCCCGGTGACCGTCCGTTCGATCACCAGTTACACCGATTTCTTCGCCAATCGCCAGTCGGACAATGATTTCTCGTCCGCGCCGATTGCAATCGATTCGAACCTGACCCGGGTCGAGACGTTCACGCAGGAACTGCAGCTGCTCTCCAGCGATGCCTCCAGCCCGTTCCAGTGGATCATCGGCGGCTATTATTACGACGACAAGATCGAGGAGATTTTCTTCTCGGACAACTTCACCAATTATCCGGTCGCAGGGCAAACCGCGCTGTCGGCTTTCGGTACATCGTTCCTGCCGGGCGCCGCCGCCCCCAACAATTCGCGGCTCAGCGCTATCCGGTCCGACAACTTTGCACCGGTGCTGCTCAAGACCAAGTCCTATGCCGGCTTCGTCCAGGCGTCGTACACGCTGTTCGACAAGCTGCGGCTGACCGGGGGATATCGCTACACCAGCGACCAGAAGGATTATGCGGCCGGGATCACCTCGGGTGCCACAGGCGGCGGCTTCCTGGCCTATGACCTGCTCCAGCCGGTCAACTATGCCTGCCCGCCTGCCGGATCGACCACCGCACAGTTCGGCAACAACCCTGCATCTACCACCTCGACGGCCACCAACGCAGTCAATGCGCTGGGCATCCAGTGCGGATCGCGCAAGTTCAACTTTTCGACCTGGCGCGGTGCGGTCGACTTCCAGTTCACCCGCGACAACATGGTGTACGGCAGCGTTTCACGCGGGGTGCGCTCGGGCGGTTTCAACAACGTCCTGAACACCTTGACCGGATCGGTGCTGCCGTTCGAGCCCGAAGTTGTGACCGCTTATGAGCTGGGCACCAAGAACCGCTTCGCCAACGACCGGGTGCAGTTCAACGCAGCGTTCTTCTACAACGACTTCACCGATCTGCAGGTCCAGAATGCGCTACCTGCACCAAACGGCCTGACCACGGTGTCGATCATCACCAACGCCGGCAAGAGCCGTGCTTATGGTGTCGAGGTTGACGCGATCTTCAAGCCGGTTCCGCGCCTGACCTTCCAGGTGTCGTACAACTATCTCGACGCCAAGGACACCGACCTGGTCTTCGGCACCCAAGCCAATGGCCTGTGCAACGCGGGTGTGCTCTCGACCGGCGGCTGCGTCGCGGTTCCGGGCTATGCCAATGCGGCCGCCCCGACGACAGCTGAAATCGCTGCGGTGCAGGCGGCTTTGGCCGTCAACTCGATCGGCGTCGGTCCACAGGGTGCGGCGTTCCCCAACACCGTCAGCGATCCGGTCCGTTTCCGGCAGGTATTCCTGACCGCCGCCAACGGCCAGCAGATCCCGGCGACCCAGGTGTCGGGCGGCGTGACCTTGCCGGTCTACAACTATGTGCTCGGCGGCAAGGGCGCCGACGGCAGCAAGCTGGTGTCCGAAACTCCGCTGTCGCCCAAGCACGTCATCCAGCTGGGCATGGCCTACGACATCGACTTTGCAGGCGGCAGCCTAACCCCCAGCGTGCAGAGCTATTTCTCGTCGAGCTATATCAACACCCCGTTCACCACCGAATTCGGGCGGCAGAAGGCTTTTACCCGCACCGATCTGCGCATAAGCTGGCGCTCGGGCGATGAACGGATCAGCCTGCAGGCCTATGTCGAAAATCTCGAGAACGACGCGGTGCTGAACCGCGTGGCGTTCGGCGCCAACCGCAGTCTCAACGGCGTGTTTGGTTTGCCGCGGACCTACGGTATCAAGGCCGGATACCGCTTCTGAACCGGAAGCCCATTCCCCGGAACGCAGCCAGAGCCTGCGTTCCGGGACAACGGAGATGAACATGGCCAATGTTGTCCTGCATTCCACAGACAAGGACAATCCCCGCAAGATCACGCAGGTGCGGCATCAGGCGATCAACGATCTGCTGCAGCCCCGCGACTGGCGGGCGCAGCCTTTGGATGGATTTGACGAGGTCTATTCGGACATCGTCCATTACATCGCGTATTGCACCCACCGCATCTGGGCGGAAAAGTCGATCGGGCTGATCTACACGCATTACGACCCGGCCGTGGTCGTCATCACGCCTGCAGGGACGACCAATTCGGTCGAACAGGTCATGGCGAGCACGCTGTCGACGATGCAGGCGTTTCCCGATCGCGAAAGCCGGCTGGTCAACGTGGCGTGGACGGGCGATGCCCGCACCGGGTTCTACACCTCGCATCTGGGAATGAGCCAGATGACCAATCTGGGCCCGACCATCTACGGCCCGGCCACCGGCAAGCGCGTCAAGATCCGCCATTGTGCCGATTGCCGGATCAAGGACAACCGCATCTTCTACGAATGGCTGATACGCGACAATGGCGCGCTGGTCCGCCAGCTGGGCCACAACCCCCACGATATCGCGCGCAAGGCCGCCGAGGTCATCGACCGCAGCGGGCAGGCCCCGACCAACAGCGGAATGCCCGAGCGCACCCAGGGACAACGCTTGCCCGAACGCCTCGATCTGCCGTGCGATACGCCCGAGCAGAAGCTGCGGCACATGATCCACGATGTGTGGAACCAGCGGCTGCTCGATCGGCTGGCCAAGGCCTATACCCCAGACTGCGTCATCCACACCGCGCCAGGCCGCGAGCTTGAAGGCGTCAACGGCCTGACCTGGTGGGTGATCCGCATGCTCGCTGCGTTTCCCGACGCGGTGATGACGGTCGAGCATTATTGCGATGTCGAGGAAGCCGATGGCCGCATTGCTGCGGTGCGCTGGACGCTCAGCGGCACGCACCGCGGTGACGGTCTGTTCGGTCCGCCCACCGGCAAGCCCGCCACGATCATGGGAATCTCGCATTTTCGCTTCGATGGCGATCGCATCGCCGAGGAATGGACCGTGTTCGACGAGATCGCGGTGCTGGCGCAGTTGTACGCGCAGACCAACGTGCTTGCGGTGTGAGCGAGGCCAGGGGTGAATGGCGGCGGGGCTGGCGGGTCGTCCTCGGTTCGGCCCTCGCGCTCGGCACTGCGCTGCCAGTATGGAATTATGTCTCGAGCCTCTTCGTCGTCCACCTGACCGGAGAGTTCGGCTGGACCCGAGGCCAGCTAGCCAGCGCCACGTCGGCGGCTTTTATCGGCTCGCTGGCGGGGCCCTTCGTCGGCAAGCTTGCCGACAACATCGGGGTTCGCCCGGTGCTCGGGCTTGGGCTAATCGGCTATGCCTGCATGTTCCTGGCACTGGCGTTCCAGCCCGGAACGCTGCTCGCCTACACCATCATCATCATGTTTCACACGATGATCGGAATAGCCTGCGGCGGGGCGATCTTCAGCCGCGCGGTGGCAAGCTGGTTCGAGAACGGGCGCGGGTTCGCGCTCGGACTGACAATGACGGGCGTGCCCCTGTCCGCGGCGTTCATCGCACCTGCGGTGCAATGGATGATCGACAACAACGGCTGGCGATCGGGCTATATGCTGCTCGCCGGTCTCACACTGTGCCTTGGCTTGCCACTGGTGCTTGCGCTCGTGCGTGAACGCCCGCGCCCGCCCGAGGCCGCTTTCGAGCTCGGCGCGGATTGGGGGCAGATCATCCGCAGTCCGGGGTTCTGGCTGCTCGCGCTGTCGCTGCTGCCGGTCAATGCGGCGGGTACGGGGGTGATGAGCGCGATGGCTCCAATGCTGACCGATCAGGGCATCAGCGCTGCGACCGCCGCGCAATTGGTGGCGCTGTTTGCGGTGGCAGTGATCGTTGCGCGACTGGCGGCCGGCTGGTCGATCGACCGCTTCCCACCGCATATCGTCGCAGCGGTGGTGACCGCCGCACCTGCTCTGGGGTGCGTGTGCCTGTTCTATGCCGATGGCTCGGCCGCGTGGGCCACCGTTGCGCTGCTGCTCATAGGGGTCCAGCAGGGCGCGGAGATAGACCTGGTCGGTTATCTGCTCGCTCGGCTGTTCGGCATGCGCAATTTTGCCAGCGCTTATGGCGTGTGCGTGGCGTTCCTGGGCCTTTCGGGGGCGGCAGGCGTGGCCTGGTTCGGGCGCAGTTTCGATGCCTCCGGCAGCTATGGCTCGGTCGTGTTCGTGTCGATCTTTGCCTATCTGCTCGGCGCCGCGCTGTTGTATGCGCTGGGCAAGCGAGTGGCTCACCCCACCGGCTGAAGCCTTGCGGTTGCTCCTGGAATGAACTGGCCACCGAAACTACGCACTTCGGGCGGCAGTTCCGGGGTCTCGATCCGCTCGATCAGCATCTGCGCTGCCGCCTCGGTCATCCGGCGGACCGGCTGGCGGACCGTGGTGAGCTGGTAACCGCTCCACTGACCCGGGCCCACGCCGTCGAATCCGACGATCGAGATGTCGTTCGGAACGTCAAGTTTCAGATCACCACGTGCACCATCCACAGCGCCGATCGCCATCAGGTCGTTGGTGCACAGCACGGCATCGAGCCGTCCCTTCATGCGCTTGTGCAGCGCAATCAGCCCGGCCTTGCCGCTCTCATAATCGAATGCGCCGGTTACGACCTCGCACTCGAGCCCGCGCTCGCGGATCGCTGCGCTGGCGGCCGCGACACGGTCCCGGCTCACGGTGTTGTCCTGCGGCCCGGTGATCAGGCCGAAGCTGGAATGGCCCGCCTTGACCAGCTGATCGACCAGCTGCCGTTCCCCAGTGACCGGATCGCAGCACACGCTTGGAACAAGGCCGTTCTCGCCGACGCGGTTGTACAGCACCACCGGCACCCGGTTCTCTCGGAACTGCTCGAGCTGCTCGGGCAGTAACCGGGCGGCAGCAATCGCGCCGTCGACGCGGAACCGCCAGATCTGGTCGAGCAGCGCATCGACATCGCTTTCGGCGTCGAGCGTGAACAGCAGCACCCGGTAGTCGCGATCGGACAGCCGCCGCGTCAGTTCGGACAGAACCTCGGGATAGTGCAGGTTGGTCAGGTTGGAGATGATGACCGCAATCAGCCCGGACCGGCGCGTGATCAACCCCGATGCAAAGGCGTTCGGCTTGTAATTTAGCGCCTTTGCCGCGCTGAGAACCTTGGCACGGGTCGCCGGTGCAATACTTGAACCCGGCCTGAAGCATCGCGAGACAGCTGACTGCGAAACACCTGCAAGCTGGGCGACGTCATACGATGTCGGCGGACGGTTGGGCTCCCTCATGCGACGGTCATACAGCGCAAACTTCCCGGCATACAAGGCAGGTTATGGCGCCCGCCAAGGGTAATGATTCAATTATGCCCAAGCTTCCAGCGAAGAGACCTGCGGCCGACCGTTGAACGTTCTCCAGAAATATGGGCAGCCATCATGCTGGTTCAGCGGTAACGCCCACCTAGTCCACTGCCGTCGACCGCTTTTGGCGAGAACTGACATTCAGCGCCGCTAACGCCGAAGTCCGGCTCTGGGTCGAGGCTGTGTAAAAAGGCGAGAAAATGCTATGATCTCCTGAGTTCAGGAGGCTTTTGAGATGGGCCGTTTCGTTGAAGGTCAGGACTGCCGGCAAGACTTTCTGTTGCCAGCATCGCTCGATGACTATGTGTCTGAGGACAACCCCGTTCGGGTTATAGCGGCTTTCATCGACGAACTGGACCTGCATGCGTTGGGGTTTGCCGGTGCAACGCCTGCCCGCACGGGACGACCTTCCTACCATCCCTCGACGATGCTCAAGATCTACCTTTATGGCTACTTGAACCGGGTTCAGTCGAGCCGACGTCTCGAGCGCGAGACGCAGCGCAATATCGAACTGATGTGGCTGACCGGCAGGCTGGCGCCCGACTTCAAGACGATCGCCAACTTCCGGCGCGAGAACGGCCCGGCAATCCGGGCAACGTGCCACCAGTTCGTTATGCTGTGCCGCAGGCTTGGCTTGCTCACCCAGGCCGTTGTCGCTGTCGATGGCAGCAAGTTCAAAGCGGTAAACAACCGGGACCGCAACTACACGGTGCACAAGGCTGCGAAGCGGATCGAACAGGTCGAGGCGAGCATCGATCGCTATCTTGCCGCCCTTGATCGCGCCGACCGGGAAGGCAGCGATGTTCCCGAAGTTCGGGTCGACCAGATCCGCGAGAAGATCGCCGGCTTGCGACGTCAAATGCGGTTCCTGAGGGGGATGGCCGAACAGGTCGACAACGCTCCTGACCGTCAGGTATCGCTAACCGACCCTGATGCGCGTTCCATGAGCACGAGCGGCCGTGGAACCGGGATCGTCGGCTATAACGTCCAGGCGGTGGTCGATGCCGAAAACCACCTCGTCGTCGCGCACGAAGTGGTGAATGAAGGGCATGACCGAACGCAGCTCGCGCCGATGAGCCGCCAGGCGAAGGATGCTATCGGCGCCGACGAGATCACCGTCCTGGCAGACCGCGGGTATTACAATGCGGAGCAGGTACTGGAATGCGATGGCATCGGCATCCTGCCGTGCGTGCCCAAGACCGACACCTCGGGCAAAGCGCAGCGCGGCCTCTTCACGAAAGCCGACTATGTCTATGATGCGGATAAAGATCATTATACCTGCCCGGCAGGCGCGCAGCTCACGAGAACCTCGATACGCTCTGACCATCGCGGCGAGGAATACAAATATCGCAATCTCACCGCCTGCCATACGTGTGAGCTGAGACCGCGCTGCACACCCGAAAAGGCGAAGCGCATAAGGCGGTGGGCGAATGAAGCTGTGCTCGAGGCCATGCAGAAGCGGCTCGATCTGCTGCCCGAAGCCATGGCCATCCGTCGCCGAACCGTCGAACATGTCTTCGGCACGCTCAAATCATGGATGGGCAGTACGCACTTCCTCACCAGAACACTGAAAAACGTCAGAACCGAGATGAGCCTCAGCGTTCTCGCCTACAACATGAAGCGGATGATCAGGATGATGGGCGTCCCAGCGCTGCTTGAGGCGATCCGGACCTGAAAACAACATTATCGCCAGCTCTTCTCTCACCACGGAGAACCGGCTGCCACAACCTAACCCGGCGTTTTTACACAGCCTCGGTCGAGGGGTGCCGTTACCGAGTGGCAGATCGGACGGCCGCTTTCCATCGATCGCCCCCCAGAACCCGCCATTAAGCCATCGGCCCAGTTGCAGCTTTTAACCTCGAGCTGCCTGTGGAAAATTCGGACGTAAAACCTTTGCTCCGCCCTTGAGCTGATCGAGATGGTCGGACCAATGCTGCATCATACGCACCCGCTCTTCCCAATACTGCCCGCGCGTATAGGCCCTCCGCACGGCGTTAGCTTCTACGTGGGCAAGTTGCCGCTCAATGGCGTCACTGTTCCAGGTTCCCATTTCATTAAGCAATGTGGCTGCCATGGCGCGGAAGCCGTGAGCGGTCATTTCGTCCTTTGTGTAACCCATTCTGCGAAGCGCGCCGTTGATGGTGTTGTCCGACATGGGGCGGTTTACCGACCGCAACGACGGAAAAAGATAGATGCTGTATGCTGCGTCGTGCTCGATCTGGCGCAAGATTTCCAAAGCCTGGCGCGACAATGGCACGGCGTGGGGTCTGCGCATCTTCATCTTGTGCGCAGGGATCGTCCAAACCTTTCGGCCAAAATCGAACTCTGCCCATTCGGCATGGCGAAGCTCGCCGGGGCGGACAAAAACATGGGCGAGGAGCTGCATGGCGATCCGGGTCAGAACGTCGCCCTCATAGTCATCAATTGATCGCAGCAAAGCCCCTGCTTCGTTCGGCGTGGTGATCGCGGCGCGATGCACAACTTTCGGCGTCACCAGCGCCCCACGAAGATCAGCGCACACATCTCGCTCGGCCCGCGCAGTTGCGATGGCAAAGCGGAAAACCTGACTGCAGGTGGTTCGCACGCTGGTTGCGGTATAGTACCGCTTGGTCCGCTCAATTTTCTTGAGTGCAACCAGAACTTCATGGGCAGTGATCTTCGAGATGGGTCGCCGCCCGATGGCCGGAGTCACCAGACCAAGTTGCCACTCGTACTTCTTGATCGATGCAGCAGCTCTCCCCTCAAGCCTGACCTTCTCCAACCATTCGGCTGCCACCAACTCGAAGGAGTTGGACGCCGCAACGCTGTCGGCTATCTTGTCCAGCTTGGCCTGATCAACCGGATCGATGCCGTCAGCGATAAGGCGTCGCGCCTCAATGAGGCGCTGCCTTGCATCTGCCAGACTGACTTCCGGATATCGGCCAAAAGACACCGTCCGCTGGCTACCGAAATGACGGTAGTTCATGCGCCAGTATTTCGTACCGCTGGGCTTCACCAGCAGGTACATTCCGTCTCGATCAGACAGCTTGTAATCGATGGTTTTCGGCTTTGCGCGCGCAACTGAAGCCGCTGTAAGCCCGGGTTTTCTAGCACTTCCCGCCATTGTGATGGACCTTTCGCCAGCAAGTTTTGCTGCAGGTCCATCAAAAACCCCATCAAACGGCTAATGTGCAGGGGAACATTACTGGAACTGCTGGGAAAGCATATCACAAAAAAGCGCTAAAAAACAGCTGCTTAAGCGACGTTTTCGGACCTCCTGAGAGAGGCCTTGGAGCGGTAGAGGGAAACACGGCTCTAAGGTTATGATTTGAAATGGAAAAAAATTATCCAATTTCGATCAATTTAGAGCCCCGAGGGTGGCCCCAGAGCTGTTTTATGGCTCCGGTTAAACGCCGAAAGAGGGAATCTGAGACGTGTTAAGCACCACTGATTCGTCCTTAGCAACAACTTTTTCGAAGGCTGAATTTGAGTGACTCTGGCGGTTGCAGCCAGTCGGCTTTAGGGGTGGCTATGGAGATAGCGGACATCCTCGGCTCCGAAACTTGCCTTGTCGCCATCTTGAGTTACTCGTCCCGTTTTCACTTGCGTTGTCGTTATCGAACACCTTGCCTTTTCGATGCTAAACGAATGTGTAAGGAAAGCCCGACACAAGTCGCGGCTGCTGCTTTCCGAAAGCACGAGCGAGACACATGCGTCTCGTCAATGTCTGGCCGCGCGAGACGCGAGCCGACCGGGCGAACTTCGCGAATCCGATTGTACGAGACAACTGGCTGATCGACCTTGGTAAGTCACAGGATATCGTGACAGTATACCAGGCGTTGCGCTGATCAGCTGCATGGGCAAACCGCCACAAAGCGGGCGCTTGACCCAGCAAGTCTCAGCAAGGGAAACCGCCGTAGCGGATGACTGCCCCGCCGCGCGCGACAAGTTCACAGGACAGGTTGATGCCCTGGTTCGAACAGGATGCCAGCGTCCTGCCATAGCGGTCGGTTCCGGTGCGTACGCATGCGGTATCTCCTGTGCCGGTCAGCGCTTCGAGCATCGCCTTGCTCGCCAGCGGATCGCCCGCGACACACTCTCGCCCCTTGCGGCAATGGCCCGGCATTTCGGGAGCGTCGATCCCCACCAGCCGGATCCGTTCCTCGCCGCAGCGAAGCGTATCGCCATCGGTCACCGAGAGCGGCGTGCATACAAAGTCCCCCGTCTCTCGCAGCGACGGCGGCAGCGAAAGAGGCGGCGGCTGCAACGGCGACAGCGATTGCTCCTCGATGGGCGCAGTCCGCGTAAAGGTGAAGGTCGCGGCGCCAATGAACACGATACCCGCTGCGGTCAGGACGAGGGTGGGAATGATTCTTCCTGCCTTCTGTTTCTCCCGCCTGCGCCGGCCGCTGCGGCGTCGTGTCACGGCCTGCCGCCGAAGAGCGCCTGCCACCAGGGCCGGGGATCGGGAGCCGGGCGCGACCGCCGCGCTTGACGATCGCGTACAGCAGCACGCAGGCGCGCCAGCGCTTGCCCAAGCTCGTCCATTAGCGAACGCCCCCCGGCGAGGCGGCTTCCGCGGTCGAGCGGCGGAGGCGGATTTCGATGCGACGACGGCGCTGATCGCTCGCGCGCGCCGACCCATCGGCCATGCGGTCGACCGGCACGATCATCTGGGCACCAGAGAGCGGCAGGATTGCCGCGCGCGCGAGGCGCGGGTCGGCACGCAGCACCCGCACCACCGCAACAGCCCGCGCCATGGCAAGGCCCGCATTGTCGGTCGAGCGAAGCTCGGCGATAGGAAAGCGCCCTGCGGACGCTGCGACGAGGACTGCGTCGAGGTTGCTCTGGCCGACCATGGGAACTTCGTCGGTGTGCCCGATCACCTCAATCACATCGACGTCATAGTCGACGAGGTTGCGTGCGAGCATCGGCACGACCTTGGCGCTGAGATTGCGCTGGAACTCGGGACGAAGTGTCGCCTTGCCGCTGTCGAAATAATAGCCCCCTGCTTCGCTCAGGCTGACGAAAGGCGGCCATTCGCCGCGCCGCGAGCGATTGGCGTTAGCGGCGAGGTTGCGGGCATATTCGCGCGGATTGTCGACGCCGTCGCGTTCGGCCGCCTGCCGCACGTCGCGTCCGATCCCGGCATCGTCGAGGATCGACTGGCGCACCGCGCCGGGACCTTCGGTCTCGACCTGCTTTCGCACCTCGATGGCGCGGACCAATTCCTTGAAATATTCGTCGTGCGTCTTGGCTTGCGGATAAGAGCGCTGCAATTGCTCAACGAGACGCGACGCCCCACCCTTGTCGAGCGCGTCGATCTGCTGCTCGCGCGTTTGAAGCGCGGCGGCGAGCGCCATCAGCACCACGAAGATCAGGAGGATCATCACCTCGGCCACGGTCAAGCCTAGGATGAGGCCGCGCCGATATTGCTTGTCGTCCTGTCGCATGATGCCCTCTAGCGATCGGAAGCGGAAATCTGGGCGGTTAGTTCGTTCGTCATCTCGACGAGCGCGGACTGCACCTGTCCGACCTTGCTTCGCGATCGCTCGATCTCGACGTCGAGGGCCTCATTATGACGGCGCAGCGACGCAAGTTCGCGCGTGCGCGCCTCGTCGAGATCCTGCAGAAGACGGGCATGGCCTTCAGCATGGTCAGTGATGACACCCTGCCAGGTCGCCAGCGTCTTCGCGAGGACGGCGTCGAGCGCTTCGGCTTTTTTGAGCGGCGCTTCGCCGAGCGCCCCGAGACGCGCTTCGACCAGTGCATCGAAGCGCTCGGCCGCCTGCCCCAAGGCCGCGATCGTCGCGGCGACATTGCTGCCGATCCCCGCCAGCCGTTCGTCGCCGGCCGCCAGGCTTTCTTGGTGATCGCGCAAGGCCTCGGCCGAGGCGGACACTTGGCGCAGCGCATCGGCGGCGGCCGTGCCTGCGCGTTCGATCATATCGAGATTGTCGAATTGCGCCGAGGTCTTACCGGCGATGGCCCCGAGCATATCGGCATGGCCGTCGATCGCCTTCACCAGCCGACCGACCGAGGTCGTTGCCTTGCGAAGCTCGTCGACCGTCTCGGCCGATTGTTCGGTCAAGGTCGTTCTGGCGCCCTCTGCGGCACCGGTCACCGCCTCGCGCGCGCCGGCGGAAACGATCTCGATATCGCTCCGGACCTGGTCTCGAAGCTCGGTGAGATGCTGCTGCGTCTGGATCGCGAAGGTCTGGAAGGCGAGGAGGACGCCGTCGAGTTCGGCGCGCACCGACGCGGCGGTTTCGGTCAGCGCTATTCGGGCATTGTCTTCGGCGGCAGCGAGATCGGGCTGGCCCTGGCTGAAGAATACGCGCAACACGAGCCCCAGCACGGTCGAGACAAGCGCAACGCCAAAGCCCTGCACGATCGTCGTCGCGGTTCGCGCGGGATCGAATGTGAAGATCGCATAGGACAGGCTCGCCAGCGTGAAGACGAGTCCCAGATAATAGCAATTATCGCCGAGCTGGTCGGCACGAAGCTTGAGCTTGGGGCCAAGGCTGACGACGGCGGCATAAGCCAGCATGACCATCATCGCGCCGCCGGCGACCAAAATCGCGTCGACGCCGAAGCGCTTGGCGAGCCAGATCGCGACTGACCCGCCGGTCGCGAACAGGAGAAACGCCCAGCGATCGGCCCACTCGCGATCGCGAAGGCGATCGACCATATCCTGATATTGCCCGAACATTCACCCGCTCACATTATAGAGACGTTCGATCGCACCGCCCTGCTCGCCGATCGCCGCTTCCCACAATGCGGACAGCGCGCGGGGCTGGGTCGTCGAGGCATCGAGGCGCTGGAGCTGCCACAGTTCGACATCGACGCCGCGAAGGTCGGTTCGCACCCGGCGGAAGGCGTCAGAGCGAAGAAAGTCGTCGGACGCCGGTACTGTGTCATAGAAGCTGATGGCGTCCGTATTCTGTAAAAGGTCCGACGCGATGACGAGCCGCTTCGCGATGCCTTCGCGGCCCGCCTTCTGGAATTCGGTGAGCGCGACCGACTGGACCGATTCCATGATCGGCGATTCCGAAGCGCCATTCGCGCGAACGAGGCCCGCAAAGGCCCGGTCGAGAGGCTTGGAAAAACCACTCTCCCATTGCCGCTGGATTTTTGCGGGATTGCCCTTGATCTCGTCGGTGTCCTGCGCGGTGCCCGGGCTGCAGCGGGTGATGACGGGGGCCAGAAGGTTTGAGCCGGTCGAGTCCACACGCATGACGCTGAGCTGCCCATAGCGAGGAATGGAGTTTTTGAGACGTGCGAGCTGGTTCAGGAAATCCTGCTGCTGCGGGCGGTTCATGGGATCGGTAACATCGACGAGCAGGACGGTGATCGATGCGGGCTCCTCGGGACAGAGCGTCTCGGGATCGAGCGAGCGCTGGCCACTGATTGCGGAAAAATAGAAAGCGCCGAACGCGATGATCACCGCGCCGGCGATGCCAAATTGCAAAAGACCCTTGCGCCGCTCCTTCGCCAGACGCTCGTCGGCGCGCGATCTGCGAGGCCGCCGGCTGCTCATGCGTGAAGCCGCGCCTTCAGCGCCTCGAGCGTCTCGAAGCTCTGGACCCCCGCGAGATAGGTATCGGAGATGCCTCGCTGCGCGCTCGCGAGGATATGATCGCCACGCTCGACGTCGGCGGGCTTGATCGCCGCCTCGGGCGTCGGCGGGATCAGCGGCGGCGCGAGTGAAAAGCCGCTTTCGAAATGGGCCGGCGGGGGCGTTGATCGCGCCGCCCGGTTGCGATCGCGATAGATGGCGAGAAGCTGCCGACCCGCCTGTTCGAGCTCGGCATGGTAGCGGGCGAGGCGCTGCGCGAAGGCGTTGCGCCCGGTGACCGCCCGCGACTGGTCGGCAAGCTGCCGCGCGAGCCCGGTGCGGATATCGGTAAAACCTTCGCTTGCGTCGTCGTGGAGCGCGCGCAGTTCGTCCGAGGCGGCCTCGATTTCTCCGGCATAATCGGCGCATCGCCGCTCATGCTCGCGCCACACGTCGGCGTAACCGGGAAAGGGATCGCGCATCCGATAAGCGGCGATTGAGGCGATTATCGCGAAAATGATGCCGAGGATCAGCAGCCCCCAGGAATAGATGCTCGCCGGCAGCTGGGTCATCATGCCGACCGCGGCGAATTCAGGGGCCTCAACACCAGAGACCTTGGCGTCGCGATAATGGGCGGCGAAGAGGTTCCACAGGAGGAGGAACAGACCCCACACGGCGCTGAGCGCGACGAAGACCGGCCATGCTCGCGACCGCAGGTTCAGCTGCGGCAGGATATTGCGACCAGCGAACACCGCGACGCCGATATTGATGCCGCCGACGACAGCCGCAGCGCCGATCCCCCCGAGAAGCCCGAAATCGTCGTTCTGACGCAGCAGCATCGAGTTGGCGGCGGTCTCGACGATCCAGGTCAGGAGGATGGTGCCATAGGTGAGGACTAGCGAGGGAGAAAGATTGGCGGGCCGGTGAAGCTTGTGGTCGCGCTGGAAGGCCAGCAGCTGCCGATAGCTTTGCGCAACCGCGTCGCGCGCGGTCGTCAGGCGCATGGTCGCCTGCGCGACCTCGGCCTTGATCTGGCTCTCGGTCTGGATCGCCGAGGATTCGATGGTCGGCAGCTGGGTCAGCAGCGACAGGTTCGAGATACGCTGGTCGCAGGCGAGGAACCATCGATCGGCCTCGGCCGCCGCTTCCTGCCAGGCGCGCGATACCCGGTTCGAAATCTCCAGTTCGACCGCGTCCCTCCCCCCCGCATCGCTCGCAGGAAGATCCTGCGCGCCATTTTCGGCGCCGCGCTCCCCAAGCCGCAGGTCACTTGCAACGCCATTGACGTCGAAATGAAGGAAAGGATTGTCGATCGTCGCCTCGAAAGAGGTCGAACGCGCAAGCGCCTTTCTTATTGCCGATACCGCCCCCATCCCCCCGGAATGCCCTGCAACGCATCTTGATTCAAGACCATCCGGTCAATTCGGAGAAGATATTCGACGAACGCTCGAAGTCAGGGCCTTCTTTCCCCCACTAAATGACAGTAGGGAGGACGCGGGCAATTTATCTGGGGGTGTGCGTTTTGAAACTGAGCCGCTGGATCCTTTTCTATATCTTGTACTATATCATCTGCCTCATCGTGGCGGCGGTCGCTCTGGACCACCTGTCGGAGGGGATGCGGGCGTTTTTCATCCTTCTGATGCCGGTGGTCCTCGTCTGGTGGCAGGAGAGGCGCCGCAGCACAAAGACGTTGAAGCCTGCTCCCGCGCCCCTTGCCGCGACCGCTACGCCGGTCGGAACTCCGTCATTGGAGGAGAAGCCCGCCCTTCCCTACCTGCAGCAGGAAGCCTCGGCACGCACCGCGGGGGCCGCCATATTCACGCCCAGCCCCGTCCGGCCATCGCGGTCGCACCAAGGTTGGCTCATCGAGGGCCAAACGATCGTCATCGCGGGGCGCGACATCGGCGGCATGATCTATGTCGGCACGCCGCCGCAGCTGACGACGCGCGGTTTTGCCGAGAAATGCCGCGCCTATATCGACCCCGCCCTTTCCGTGGCGCCCGCCAGTACGGATCCGGCGGGTCACGGCCTATCCTATTGGCCGGGATATTCGACGATCTCGTCGGTCTGCCGGGCGAGCTATCTCGACTGGCTGGCGGGCGGCCGCTCCGACGGAACGGTAAATCCGGGTTATATGTTTCTTTATTTCTACGGGCTGGAACGGCGTTTCTTCATCGACGATCCTACGCCCGAGGAAAAGCAGCTTATCGTCGCCGAGGTCGAGCGGTTGAAATCGCTCTTCGCCGGCAATCACTCGGCGCAGCGCTATCTCGGTGAGTTCCTCGATCTCGCGCGCATTTCGGCGGCGGGCAAGCTCTCGACCGATGATGCGACGCTCCGGCAGTCGATTCTCGACAATCGCGGCTGGGATCTGCCGCTGACACTCAAGATTGCGATCGGCGGCGCGATCGCCAATGGCGATACGCTCAGCGCCGACTGGCTCTATGTCTGGTTCCTCTGCCATTATGAAAAACGCCTTCGAACGCCGGCGCAGCGCTGCGAACCCGAATTTCGCGCACTGTTCCGCCATAAGTTCGATATGCGATTTCCGGATGGCATGACGGTGACGAAACCGCGCACCAAGCTCGACTATCGCTACCAAGCCGCATCAGGCGAATTTGGCGGAAGTGTTAGGCTGTCGGCGAACGACAAGCCAATCCTAGACATTTCGGGCCTGCGCAAGCCGATCGAGATCGCCCAAGAGATCGCCAACGAGGCGATGGATGAACTCGACAAGCTAAGCCGCTATCTCGGTCGCAACCCGGAGGGCCGCGGCAGCCTCGAAGGGCATGCGCTTCTCCCCGCGAAGCTCCGCCCGCTCTTCCCGTCGAGTGAGATGGACGCGCTAAGGGACTGGATCGCGGCACGTATCGCCGAGGGCGGGCTCGTACCGGTCACCGGGCTTCTGGCGCGGCTAGAGGGTGCAAACAGCGAAACGGCCAGCAAACGGCAGCTCACCGGCGCGGCCGACGCGCTCGCCCGCCTCGGCTATGGCATGGCGCCCGACCCCCGCCATTCCTTGCGCGCGCCGAGGTTAGACGAACCCGTTGTCCTGTTCGATCTTGGCGACGCGATCGAACAACTCGAAAATGTTTCGGATGCCTATCTCTTGCTGCTCTTCGAGATCGCACTCGCAACCCTGATCGCCCAGTCGGACAAGAAACTTGTCGAAGCCGAACGGCGGAGTCTCAGGGCGAAAGTCTCGAACGCGGCGCTTATCAGCGACAGCGAGCGCCGCGCTCTCGCCGCCAATCTCGACTGGTATTTCGCGGTGCCGCCCGACATGGCGCTGCTGCGCGGGAAGCTCAAGCAGGTCGACGCCGAGCATCATGTGGCGCTGCGCGCGGCGCTGGTGACGATCGCGCATGCCGACAGCGTCATCCAGCCCGAGGAGGTCGCGACCATCGAGAAAGTCTATCTCGCGCTCGGCCTCGACCCCGGACTCGTCTATTCGGACCTCCATGCCGGCAGCGCCGACGACGGACCGGTGCGCGTCAAGGCGGCCGAGCCCGGAGCGCCGGGCGAGCTCATCCCAGGCGAGGCGGTCGTGAAGGGCGCGCGTCTCGATGCCCAGCGAATCGCAGCAATTCGGACCGACACCCAGCGCGTGTCGACGGTGCTCGGCGATATTTTCGCCGCCGAAGCCGACCACTCGCCCAATTCCCCCTCGCCGGTGGCCGCAGCGCAGTGGAGCGGACTGGATGCCCGGCACCAGCAGTTCGCCGAGCAGCTCGTCGCGCGCGCGCATTGGAACGAAGAGGATTTCGCACAGCTGGCGGGGGAGCATGGTCTCATGCCTTCAGGAGCGCTCGAGACGATCAACGAATGGTCATTCGACCGGTTCGAAGAGGCGCTTCTCGATGCATATGAGGGATACGATGTTGCGCAGGAGATCGCCGGGATCCTCCGCTCCAACGCTGTAAAGGAGATGAGCTGATGGCCGACCTCAAGCCGCGCGAGCGCGATGCAATCGTCCAGGCGCTGCGCGCGGGCGTCGTGCCCAAATTGGGTCTGCGTCATATCCAGGTCGGGCGCGCGCGCGAAATCGAGGAGCTGGTGCGCGACATCGACCGGATCGCCGACGGCGGATCGGCGATCCGTTTCATCATCGGCGAATATGGCTCGGGCAAGACCTTCTTCCTGAACCTTATTCGGCTGGTCGCGCTCGAAAAGGGACTCGTCGTGATGTTCGCCGATCTCGCCCCCGATCGCCGCATCCATGCGAGCGGCGGACAGGCGCGCGGTCTTTACGCGGAGATGGCGCGCAATCTCGCGACGCGCACCAAGCCCGACGGCGGCGCGCTCGCTAGCGTTGTTGAGCGCTTCGTCGCGAAGGCGCAGCAGGATGGCGAGGCCGAGGACCGCTCGGCGGGCGAGATGATCCGCGAGCGCCTCGCGCATCTCGAGGAGCTGACCGGCGGCTTCGATTTCGCCGAAGTGGTGCGGCGCTATTGGGAGGGGCATGACAGCGGTGACGAGGAGCTCAAATCCGCTGCGCTGCGCTGGCTGCGCGGCGAGTTTGCGACCCGGACCGATGCGAGGAAGGCACTCGGCGTGCGCACCATCGTGGACGACGCGAGCGTCTATGATCATCTCAAGCTGATGTCGGCCTTCGTTACGAGCGCGGGCTACAAGGGGTTGCTCGTCGGGCTCGACGAGATGGTCAATCTGTTCAAGCTCAGCAGCGCGCAGGCACGCAACGCCAATTATGAGCAAATCCTGCGCATCCTCAACGATGTGCTGCAAGGCAGTGCCGCGCATCTTGGCTTCCTCATGGGCGGCACCCCCGAGTTTCTGATGAACACGCGGCGCGGGCTTTACAGCTATGAGGCACTGCAATCGAGGCTTGCCGAAAACAGCTTTGCGCGAGATGGGCTGGTCGATCTCTCGGGCCCGGTCGTCCGCCTCGCCAATCTGACCCCCGAGGATCTGTTCGTGCTGCTCGCGAACATCCGCGAGATCATGCAGCCCGGCCCCGACCCATTGCCCGACGAAGCGCTCGAGGCCTTCATGGCGCATTGCTCCGACCGAATCGGCGAGGCCTATTTCCGGACCCCGCGCAACACCGTCACCGCCTTCGTCAATCTGCTCGCGGTGCTCGCGCAGAATCCGGGCGTCACCTGGCCGGATCTGGTCGAGGCGCTCGATATCGGCGCGGATGCGGGCGACGATATGAGCGATGTCGATGAGGCGATCGGGGCGGAGCCCGCCAGCGAGGAACTGGCCAGCTTTCGGCTGTGAAAGCGGCGTTCGACCGGCTGGCACGGCCGATCCAGAAATGGATCCGGGACCAGGGCTGGCGCGAGCTGCGCGAGATCCAGTCGCGCGCCGTGCATATCCTTCTGGAGTCGGACGCCGATGTCATCGTGGCCGCGAGCACCGCAGGCGGCAAGACCGAGGCGGCCTTCCTGCCGCTGCTTTCGCAACTGCTCGACGATCCGAGTGATGCACCGGGTTTCGACATCCTTTATATCGCACCGCTTAAGGCACTCATCACCGACCAGGCGCGCCGGCTGGGCGACATCTGCGACCAAGCCGGCATCGTTGTCACGCCCTGGCATGGCGATGTCTCGAGCGGGGTCAAGACGCGCGCGCTCAAATACCCCAAGGGCGTGCTGCTCATCACCCCGGAATCGCTGGAAGCCCTGTTCATCCGGCGCGGGCTCGAGATCGCGCGGCTTTTCGCATCGACGCGAGCCGTCGTGATCGACGAACTGCACAGCGTTCTCGACAGCGAGCGCGGTGTGCAGATGCGCTCGCTCCTCACGCGCCTCGAGCTTGTGCTCAAGCGTCCGATCCGCCGGATTGGTCTGTCGGCCACGCTCGGCGACATGGCGCTCGCCCGCCATTACCTACGGCCCGACCGGGCCGGTGCGGTCGAGCTGATCGAGGCCAAGGGCGGCGGCGCGGAGCTGCGACTCCAGCTGCGCGGCTATCTCCAAGGAAGCGACGAGGACAAGACGCCGCCGGTCACCGATGCGATCGCCAATCATCTTTTCGCCCATTTGAGAGGGAGCGACAATCTCGTCTTCGCTGGGTCGCGGCAAGCTGTCGAAATCTACGCCGACCGGCTTCGCTCGCTCTGCGAGGCGGCGCATCTGCCCCAGGAATTCTATCCGCATCACGCCAGCCTCGCGCGCGAGCACCGGGATTTTGTGGAGCGCCGCCTCAAGGATGGGGCACTGCCTACAACGGCGATCTGCACATCGACGCTCGAGCTCGGCATCGACATCGGCGATGTGGCCTGCGTCGCGCAGATCGGCGCGCCCTTCAGCGTGGCGTCCTGCCGACAACGGCTCGGGCGATCGGGACGACGCGAGGGAAGGCCCGCGGTTCTTCGTCAATATGCGGTAGAGGCCAAGGTTAGCGCGAAAAGCAATTTCTCCGACCGGCTACGGCTCGGCCTGCTGCGGTCGATCGCGGCGATCGAGCTGCTCCTCGAGGGCTGGTGCGAGCCCCCGCGGCGAGACACGCTGCATCTCTCGACGCTGGTACACCAGATACTCTCGCTCATCGCCGAACGGGGCGGCGCGCGCGCCGACCATCTGTATGCCATTCTTTGCCGCGAGGGACCGTTCAGGCAAGTCGAGCCGGCGGTCTTCGCCGATGTGTTGCGCGCCATGGGAGGCCCTGAGACCCGGCTTGTCGAACAGGCGGCGGGCGGTTTGCTTCTCCTCGGACCGGAGGGCGAAAAGCTCGTCGACCATTATAGTTTCTACGCGGTGTTTCAGACGCCGGAGGAGTATCGCCTCGTCGCCGCGGGACGCGAGCTCGGAACATTGCCGATCGACAATCTCGTCGCGCCGGGCATGTTGCTCATCTTTTCCGGTCGCCGGTGGCAGGTCCTCGAAGTTCATGACCGGGACCGGGTGATTCTCGTCGAGCCGGCAGCGGCGGGGGTCCCGCCGATATTCGGCGGCGACCCTGGGCATGTCCATGACAGAGTCATCGAGCGCTTGGTCTCGCTGCTCGAGAGCGACCATCTTCCCATCTATCTGGACGAGGGCGCCAGGGAGTTGCTCGCCGAGGCGCGCGCCAACTATGGGCGTCTCGATTTCGGGACGGCTCGGATCTCCTGGCTCGGCGAAAATGCCGCGATCCTTGCCACCCGCGCCGGAACGCTCAAGACGATGACGCTGGCGCTCGCCTTGCGCGGGCGCGGTTTCACCGTCCAGACGCACGATGGCTTTCTCGAAGTGTTCGGCAGCGAGACCGCTCCGCCGCTCGAAGAGGCGCTCGCCGCGCTCGCAGCAGGCCGGGAGGTCGACCTTTTCGTCCACAGCCCCAGCCTTCTCTTTGAGAAATTCCATCCTTATCTTACGGATCCCTTGCTGAAGCTAGACGCGTTGTCCGCCCGTCTCGACGCCGGAGCGCTTGCCGGCCTCTGCCGACAACTTCTCCATGTCCCGCAAGCAGAACCCGTCCAGACGGGTAGCGCCTAGCCCGTCGTCGCGATCCGAGTTCCGATCCCATAGGAACCCAGCGCGGAATCGGCGCCGCCGGGCCAATAGGATATCGGGCCGAAATTCTCGCGACGCTGGTCGATGCGTCCGAAGATCGGCGGTGGCCCCTGGGCGATCTCGATCCCGTCGAGGCGGCCAGCTGCTTCGATCGACCAATTGCGGGTATTGGAAGTTGCGCCAAACCGCGCACCGCGGGACCTGGCCGTTAGGAGAAATTCCGCTTTGCGGCGCGGACGGGGCTGTTCCAGACATTCCGACTTTTAAATCGCCGCTGCTTGTCAATCGCCACACCCGCGATTACACGCTGAGCCGTGACGAACCCTCTCGCTTCTGCCAAGGATCGCCTAACAGGCGCGCTCTGCGTTGCGCTCATGCTTTTCTATGCAGCGACAATTCCGGCCAAAGCGGCCAATCAGATTCAGCACGCTCCGGGCCTGATGACCGCGCACGACCATGATGCCCCGACCAGTTTCTCGGTCGATACCGTCCACGATAACGATGACGCGCACGCCGAGCATCATAAAGACACCTCAGGTAGCAAGGACGAGCCCGGCGATCGCGCCGGTGGCAGTCATCATCATCATGGCGACAGCGGACCCAATCTGCTCGTCCCCGAAGCCGCCGCGGGCCACGCCACGATTTTGCGTGTCAGCCTTCACCAGGCTATTCGCGAGCGACATATTGTCGGGCTGCGATCGCCCGGGCCCGAACGACCTCCCAGAAGCGTCACGCTGACCGTTTGAGTTCCCGTGCCCTCGCGGCGCGGGATGTTTTCACGCCTTTCAGCGAGGCCGTTATCTCATGTTTTCCTTTCCTCGTGCGCGCTCCGGCGCGCGTGCCGCGCGTAGAGCCATGCTCTGCGGGACGGTCCTGCTCGTCCTCGTGGCGCAGCCTGCATCGGCGCAAACTCTGGGTCTCGACGAAGCGCTGTCGCGCGTCGCAACGAGCGATCCCGCCATTGCCGCCAATGCCGCGCGTCTCGAAGCCGCCGACGCCGCCATATTGCAGGCCGACGTCCGTCCGCGCGATGTCGTCGGGGTCGACTTCGAGGATTTCGCGGGGACCGGGCCTTATTCGCCGCTGAACCGCCAGCAATTGACCGCATGGTACGAGCGGACCTGGGAACGCGGCGGCAAGCGCGCGGCGCGGATCGGTGCGGCGCGGGCCGATGTCGCGATCGTCGCGGCGCAGAACCGCGTCCGCTTTCTCGATCGCCTCGCGCGCGTGCAGGCGGCGTGGGTCGAGGCGCTGGCGGCCGAGGCCGCGATCCCGGTCGCCGAGGCGCGGCTTTCCGATCTCCAGCGCGTCGAACTCGATGTGGTGAAGCGCGTCACCGGCGCGCTCGATCCCTGGTTCGCGGCCGAGCGCGCGCGGACCAATGTCGCGCAGGCTGAAATCGCACTTGAGCAGGCGCGCGAAAGTGCACGGAACGCGCGCAATAATCTCGCGGCATGGTGGGGTGGAAGCGGCGACTTCAAGCTCGACCCCGCCATTTTCGAGACGCTCGATCTCGCCGTGCCGCCCAAGGAAAATTCGGCCGACGTCGCGATCCTCGCGGCCGAACTCGCGGCCGCCGACGCCAAGGTGAGGCTCGCCGAGACCGGCAATGTCGCCGATCCGAGCGGGCGGGTCGGCCTTCGCCACTTCGGCGACGGCAATGACCTCGCCATCATGGTCGGGGGCTCGATCCCGCTCGGCACCAAAAATGCCAATCGCGGCAATGTGACGCGGGCGCAGGCCGAGAAGCGCGCCATCGAAGCCGATGTCGCAGTGACGCGGGTCGAGATCGAGCGCGAGATCGGCAAGATTGTCGCGGATCGGCAGCTCATTGCGTCCGAGGTCAAGCGCATCGATGCCGAAGTGCTGCCCAGCGCGACGCGCGCGGTGCGGCTGATCCGCGACGGGCTGGCGCGCGGCGGCACGGCCTTCACCTTCCTCGAATTTTCGCAGGCACAAGCTGCGGCCTCCGACGCGCGCGCACGGCGGATCGAGCTGCTGCGCCGCTTTCACCTTCTCGGGGTTCGGCTCGACCGTTTGACCGGCCGCCACACACCCCTGCTTGCCAAAATGGAGACGATACGATGACCAAATATCTGCTCAGGGCGGCGTCGGTCATCGCCCTCGCTTTGCTCACTGGTTGCGGCGACAGCGGCACGGAGAACAAGGAAACCACAGCGGCGAAGGCCGGCGAATATGAGCGCGGCCCGCACCGCGGCCGGATGCTGCGCGACGGCGATTTTGCGCTGGAGGTCACCATTTTCGAAGATGGCGTCGATCCCGAATTTCGCGTTTACGCCTATCGGAACGACAAGCCGGTCAAACCCTCGGACGTCAAGCTGACGATCGAGCTCGGCCGCCTCGGCGGCAAGGTCGATCGCTTCAGCTTTACCCCGCAGGAGGATTTCCTGCGCGGCAGCGGGGTGGTCACCGAACCACACAGCTTCGACGTTCGCGTCGCGGCGTCGACAAGCGGCCGCAATCACAAATGGGCCTATCAATCCTATGAAGGTCGCACGGTGATCGCCCCCGAAGCCGCCAAGGCGGGCGGGGTCACGGTCGAGGCCGCAGGACCGGCAACAGTCAGCGACCTCATCGACATGGGCGGCCGGATCGAGATCACGCCCGAAGGAAAGGCTGACGTCCGCGCGCGGCTGCCAGGCCTGATCGTGTCGCTGAACGGCAAGCTCGGTCAGCAGGTGCGGCGGGGTCAGGTGCTCGCACGGGTGGAATCGAGCCATTCGCTCCAGATTTATACGGTGCCCGCCCCGATCAGCGGCACGATTGTCGAGAAAAATGTCAATGTCGGCGACACGACCGGCGACCGCGCGCTGTTCGTGATCGCCGACCCGACCAAGCTTCACGCCGAATTCTTCGTCTATCCGCGCGATGCCGAACGGGTGCGGGTCGGCCAGCCGGTGAGCCTCAAAAGCCTGTCGGGCGAAGCGCGCTTCCAGGCCGAGGTCGAAGCGGTGCTGCCGACGGCGGATGTCGCCAGCCAGACGATGCTCGCGCATGTTCATCTGCCACCGGTTGCATCGCGCGAGTTCCGGCCCGGCATGGGCGTGGAAGGCAGCTTTGCCGTGTCGCAAGCAAATGTCCCGCTCGCGGTGCGGACCAAGGCGATCCAGCGCTTCCGCGACTTCGAGGTCGTCTTTGCCAAGGTCGGCAACACCTATGAGGTACGGATGCTCGAAATCGGACGTCGGACCCCCGAGTGGACCGAAGTGCTCGGCGGACTCGCGCCGGGCGAGGTCTATGTCGTCGATGGCGCTTTCCTGATCCGCGCCGACATCGAGAAGTCGGGGGCCAGCCATGACCATTGATCCCGCCTCACCGGGTAAACTCCCTTTGCTTGAACGGCTGATCGCGGCCGCGATCCAGTTTCGCTGGGCAGTCCTTGCCGCCGTCCTGCTCGTTTGCGCGATTGGCATCTGGAGCTTTCAGCGCCTCCCGATCGATGCCACCCCCGACATCACCAACGTCCAGGTCCAGATCAATAGCGAAGCGGCGGGCTTTTCGCCGCTCGAAGCCGAGCAGCGCGTCACCTTCCCGGTCGAGACGGCCATCGCCGGCCTGCCGGGGCTGCAATACACCCGCTCGGTATCGCGCTATGGTCTCTCCCAGGTCACTGCGGTGTTCGAAGATGGCACGAGCATCTATTTCGCTCGCCAGCTCATCAACGAACGGCTGCAATCGGCACGCGAGCAACTCCCGCCCGGTGTCACCCCTGAAATGGGGCCGATCGCGACCGGGCTCGGCGAGATCTTCATGTATACGCTGGAGGCCGAGCCGGGGGCGAAGAAGCCCGATGGCAGTGCTTATACCCCCGAGGATTTGCGCACCTTGCAGGACTGGGTGATCCGGCCGCAGCTGCGCAACACGCCGGGGGTGACCGAGGTCAACAGCATCGGCGGCTTCGAGCGCCAATATCATGTGACCCCGATCCCGGCGCGGCTCTCGGCCTATGGACTGACACTCGGCGATGTCGTGCAGGCGCTCGAACGCAACAATGATAATCGCGGCGCGGGCTATGTCGAACGCCATGGCGAGCAATATCTCGTCCGCACGCCGGGACAGGCCGCCGGCATAGACGAACTCGGGATGATCATCGTCAGCAACCGGAACGGCGTGCCGATCCGCGTCGCCGACGTCGCCGACATCGGCATGGGCGAGGAACTGCGCACCGGCGCCGCGACCGAAAATGGCAAGGAGGTCGTGCTCGGCACGGTGTTCATGCTCGCGGGCGAGAACAGCCGCATCGTTGCGCGCGCCGCCGCCGAGCGGCTCGAAGAAGCGGCGAAGGCGTTGCCCGCCGGGGTCAAGGCAACTCCCATCTATGACCGCACCGATCTTGTCGAACGCGCGATCTGGACCGTCGAGAAGAATCTGATCGAAGGCGCGCTGCTCGTCATCGTCGTGCTGTTCCTGCTGCTCGGCAACGTCCGCGCCGCGTTGATCACGGCCGCGGTCATCCCGATCACGATGTTGATGACGATTACCGGGATGGTGCGCGGCGGGGTGTCCGGCAATTTGATGAGCCTCGGCGCGCTCGACTTCGGGCTGATCGTCGATGGCGCGGTCATCATTGTCGAAAACTGCCTCCGCCGCTTCGGCGAGGCACAGCACCGCCTCGGTCGCCTGCTCGACCGTGAGGAGCGCTTCAAGCTTGCCGCAACGGCAACGTCTGAGGTGATCCGCCCATCGCTGTTCGGGATGCTGATCATCGCGCTCGTCTATGTGCCGATCTTTGCGCTCACCGGGGTCGAGGGCAAGATGTTCCACCCGATGGCGATCACCGTCGTGATGGCGCTGACCGCGGCGCTGATCCTGTCGCTGACCTTCGTGCCCGCAGCCGTCGCGCTGTTCGTCACCGGCAAGGTCGAGGAGAAGGAAAGCCGGTTGATGGGCTGGGCGCGGCGCCTCTATGCGCCCGCGCTCGACAAGGCGATGCGGCTTCGGGCCGCGTTCGTTGCCGGCGCGGTTGCACTCGTCCTGATCTCCGGGTTCGCCGCAAGCCGGATGGGCTCGGAGTTCATCCCGAACCTCGACGAGGGCGATATCGCGCTCCACGCGCTTCGCATTCCCGGCACCAGCCTCAGTCAGGCCGTCGCGATGCAGGCCACGCTTGAAGCGCGGATCAAACAATTCCCCGAGGTTGACCGGGTGGTGGCGAAGATCGGCACGGCGGAAGTCGCGACCGATCCGATGCCCCCGTCGGTCGCCGACACCTTCATCATCATGAAGGATCGCGCCGACTGGCCTTATCCCCGAAAACCCAAGGCACAGCTGGTCCGCGAAATGCAGGCCGCCGTGGAGCAAATCCCGGGCAATAATTACGAGTTCACGCAGCCGATCCAGATGCGGTTCAACGAACTATTGTCCGGGGTGCGCGCCGACGTCGCGGTCAAAGTCTTCGGCGACGATCTCGATCGTTTGCTCGAAGTGGGCGAGCAGATCGAGGGCATCGCCGCCGGAGTTGCAGGCGCGCAGGATGTCGGACTCGAACAGGTGACCGGCCTGCCGACCTTGCAAATCACCCCCGACCGGAACGCGCTTGCCCGCTTTGGTCTCAACGTCGGCGACATCCAGGATGTCGTCGCGGTGTCGATCGGCGGGGTTCAGGCCGGGCAGATTTTCGAAGGCGATCGCCGTTTCCCGATCATCGTCCGCCTGCCTGAGAACGTCCGCGAGCGGGTTGACGAGATCGGGAGGTTACGCATCCCGCTTCCCGCCATCGGTCCGTCGGCCGACGTAACGATGGGAGCGGCGCCCGGTGCCGGGCTGCGCGGTTTCGTGCCGCTCGCCGATGTCGCGAAGGTCGAGGTCGTGATCGGCCCCAACCAGATCAGCCGCGAGGACGGCAAGCGCCGCGTCGTCGTGACCGCGAATGTGCGCGACCGCGATCTTGGCTCGTTCATCGAGGAGCTTCAGGCCAAGGTCGATGCCGAGGTCGAGGTGCCACCCGGATATTGGGTCGCTTATGGCGGCACGTTCGAGCAGCTGATCTCGGCGGCAAAGCGTCTGCAAGTCGTCGTACCCGCCGCGCTGCTGCTGATCTTCGGTCTCCTCTTCGCGCTCTTCCGCTCAGCCCGGGATGCGGCGGTCGTCTTTTCGGGGGTGCCGCTCGCGCTCACCGGAGGCGTCGCCGCGCTGCTCATCCGCGACATGCCGCTATCGATCTCGGCCGGGGTGGGCTTCATCGCACTTTCGGGCGTGGCGGTGCTCAACGGTGTCGTGATGCTCAGCTTCATCCGCCAGCTTCGCGAAGGCGGCAGCGGACTGGAGGAGGCAATCCGCGAGGGCGCACTGACGCGCCTTCGTCCGGTGCTGATGACCGCGCTGGTCGCGAGCCTCGGCTTCGTGCCGATGGCGTTCAACGTCGGCGCCGGCGCCGAGGTCCAAAGGCCGCTCGCGACCGTGGTGATCGGCGGCATCGTCTCCTCGACGATCCTGACCCTCCTCGTGCTGCCCGCGCTCTACCGCATGGTCCACGGACGCGGGGCGCAAAACCAGACAACCGAGCCCCCAGCGGCCCGGCCTTTACCGGCCTGACCGCTCGCCCCGCGCATCCTAGCGGTGCGCGGGGCACTCATAACCAAGGAGAGTATCCGCATGTTCATCCGAACGACCGCCCCGCCGGGCACCAATATTCAGAGGCTTCTGCTCGCGCTCAGCCTGATCCTACTAACGCTCGCCGCAGGCGCCGAGGCTTGGGCGCATAATGTCGCCGAGGGCGACAAGGGCTATATTCAGGAAAGCAGCGGCGTCCTGTTCTGGCCGTTCGTCTATTTGGGCGCCAAGCATATGGTCACCGGCTACGACCATCTGCTGTTCCTGTTCGGTGTCATCTTCTTCCTCTACCGGATGAAGGACATCGGCCTGTATGTAACGCTGTTCGCGATCGGCCATTCGACGACGATGCTGTTCGGCGTGCTCACCGGCATCAGCGCCAACGCCTATATCATCGACGCGATCATCGGCCTGTCGGTCGTCTATAAGGCGCTCGATAATCTTGGCGCGTTCCAGAGATGGTTCGGTTTTCAACCCAATACCAAGGCGGCGACGCTGGTCTTCGGCTTCTTTCACGGTTTTGGCCTCGCGACCAAGATCATCGAGTTCGAGATCGCGCAGGACGGCCTGATCCCCAACCTGCTCGCCTTCAACATCGGGGTCGAGATCGGGCAGTTGCTCGCGCTCGGCGCGATCCTCATCGTCATGGGCTTTTGGCGCCGGACGCCCAGCTTCATGCGCCACGCCTTCGCCGCCAACGTGCTGCTGATGACCGCAGGCTTCGTCCTCGTCGGCTACCAGCTTGCCGGTTACGTCATCAGCTAATCCAAAGGAAATCCGATATGTTCAATAGCCAGAAACCCCAAATCGATGACTTGCCAACCAGCCGCCAACTCGTCCGCGCGACCGCGCTCGCGGTGGTTGCCGCCGGCGCGATCCTCGTCGCGGTCGTGCTCCCCAGCGAATATGCGATCGATCCGACGGGCATTGGCCGCCAGCTTGGCCTGACCCAGATGGGCGAGATCAAGGCCCAGCTTGCCGAGGAAGCCGCAGCCGATGCCGCCGCCGGCGCCGCGCCCGCTGCCCCGGTTTCACAGGCTGCACCCGCAACGGTTGCGGCGGCGGGCGCGGGCGCCGCCACGCGCACGGATACGATGAAGGTGACCCTCGCGCCCGGCCAAGGGGCCGAGATCAAGGCGACAATGGCGAAAGACGCCCGGCTCACCTTTAACTGGTCGGTCGAAGGCGGCCGGGTCAATTTCGACACCCACGCCGATGCGCCCGGTATCGCCTATCACGGCTATGGCAAGGGCACGGGAACAGCCGGCGAGAGCGGCGAACTTGTTGCTGCTTTCGATGGCAAACACGGCTGGTTCTGGCGCAACAGATCCGACGGGCCGGTGACGATTACGCTGCGCACCGACGGCGCCTATAGCGACCTGCGCCGCGTCGTCTGACGAGGGGGCGACCTGACCTCCGGCCGGCGGCATCCGGCCGGAGGCACTTGCCGGGAATTTGATCATGCTCGACGTGCTCGCCAACCGCACCTACCGCCACCTCTTCATCGCGCAGATCATCGCGCTCGTCGGCACCGGCCTCGCGACCGTCGCGCTCGGGCTGCTTGCTTTCGAGATCGCTGGCGCCAACGCAGGCGCGGTGCTGGGAACGGCAATGGCAATCAAGATGGTCGCCTATATTGGCGTCGCGCCGGTGGTCGGCGCCTATGCGAGCCGCCTGCCGCGCAAGGCCTTTCTCGTCGCAATGGACGTCGTGCGCGGTCTGGTTGCGCTCACCCTCCCGTTCGTGGACGAAGTCTGGCAGATTTACCTGCTGATCTTCATCCTCCAGTCGGCGTCGGCCGGATTCACGCCGACCTTTCAGGCAACGATCCCCGACGTTCTTCCGGATGAAAAGGATTATACCAAGGCACTATCACTGTCGCGGCTCGCCTATGACATGGAGAGCCTCGCCAGCCCGGTGCTGGCGGCCGCCCTCCTCGGTATCATGAACTTTCACTGGCTGTTCTCGGGCACCGCGCTCGGCTTTGCCGCGTCAGCGCAGCTCGTGCTCTCGGTTACCCTGCCGCGTACCGCCGCGAAGACGCAGCCGGGCGGCATCTACGACAAGACCACGCGCGGCACCCACCAATATCTCAAAACCCCACGCCTGCGAGGGTTGCTCGCCGTGACACTCGCCGCCGCCGCGGCGAGCGCGATGGTCATCGTCAACACCCCGGTGCTCGTGCGCGGCGTGCTCGGCCTCGGGCAAAGCGAGGTTGCGATCACGCTCGCGGCCTTCGGCGGCGGCTCAATGATCGCGGCGCTGCTGCTGCCGCGCCTGCTCGACCGTTTCGCCGACCGCAGCATCATGATCGCGGCGGCCGCCTTCATGACCGCCGTTCTGGCCGTGCTAACGGCGTCATGGGCTGTCACCGACGCGTCGCGTCACTGGCCGATCATCCTTCTGGGTTGGTTTGCGCTGGGCCTCAGCTATGCGGCAAGCATCACGCCGGGAGGAAGGCTGCTACGCCGCTCGTCGGGCGCCGAGGATCGCCCCGCTTTGTTCGCGGCGCAATTTGCGCTCAGCCATGTGTGCTGGCTCATCGCCTATCCGCTCGCGGGCCAGGTCGGCGCCCGCGCCGGCATGGACGCGGCGCTCGGCGCGAGCGCGGCCCTCGCACTCGTGGGCACGCTGATCGCGATCCGGATATGGCCGAAGGGCGATCCCGACGTGCTGGCGCACAACCACGACGACCTGCCGCCCGATCATCCGCATTTGCGCGATGGTCATGTCGAAGGCGAGGCGCGTCATGCCTTCGTTATCGATGAACTCCATCCGCAATGGCCGGATCGGTAGTGCTCGCGAACTTCGGTGTCTGGCCGGTTGCGGTCGGGCAGCTTTCAAGCGGAGAGCCCAAACGAGCTGACGTTCGCGACCGGTGGCGCGAGGATTGCAACTAGCGAAGTGGACGCTGGCGCCGCGAGTTGCACGCCGCCGCGATTTGGGGCAGCGTTCGTTTATGCTCTCGTCGAAAATCGCTGTCAGGTCCATTATTGGCGGGCTGGTATTGCTCAGCGCGGCGCTTTGCTCTTGGTTCATCCTGCCGATTGCAACGGACGATGAACGATCGGTTCTGACAAAGATGGCCAGATCCGCGCCCGTGACTACCTGTGTCGCCGTCAAGACCGTGGAGCCTTCAGGCTACCATCCAAGATGGGCATACAATGCGGATGGTTCGCGAGCGGCGGAATTGGAGCGCGCCCAGTTGCAGTCCGGAGCTCGTAACGCATCCCTCAGCCTCGACGCAGCATCTACAATCGATAACCTGCTCAGATATGATTGCCTAGATAGGGCCAGCCTGTCGATACCCAGCTTCTTTGGCAATTTTGCGTTTGCGCAAATTACGGGCAAGCGAGAACGAACGACGGTCGCGTATCAAAAGGTCGATGGTCTTTGGGAGGTCGTGGGGCACTATACAGAGTTTCTCAACGCCATCGTTATCTAGCGCAGCTCATGCAGACCGCTGTGTCGCTTCCACGTTATCAATTGCGGACAGACCGTTCAGTGGTATGACAAGGGACAAATAGAGGAAAAGTTGTCGCATCAAAATGTATAACCGTTGCGTTACGATTCTCTGCCTGCTTACCTCGATAGTTCTCGCGGGCTGTGCGACGTCTAGCGCCGGCGACAGGTTCCGCCTTTCGGGCTGGGAGCTATCGAGAGCTTGGAGCGTGACCATGGGCCGAGCTCTTGCCGAGCCTCAACCAGAAGAAACGCACAAAGAATGGGAGCCGCCGCGCCGCTTTTCTGACGCTTCCTGCACATGGGTTAAGCCAAAGCAGGAAGCTGTTTGTCGTTATCGACGATACGAATGGCGCGGGACAGGCAGCATTGCGTAAGAAGCACAGCTCGCACGGACCGAAGACGGTTGGGGATTTCGATAACCGACAGGTCGTGCCGTCTGCCAAGCGGATCGGTGACGTCCGCTTCCCCACCCCATTCCGGCCGCGACGGCAACCTGAGTGGCGCCGGGCAATGCAACCGCTAGACTTGGCCGCTGCACTAACCGCTGCGCGGATTGGCTCTGACGTCGATGTAAAGCCGTCCAGCGAGCGCCACTACAATAGCCTATTTCTACGCGAGGATAACGGTCCTGATCCTGCACGTTCAGGGGCGCACGATCTGGAGTGTCCATCCCGATGCCGCGCCCGCGAATGTTGCCACCGGGACAATAGCGATCCCCGAAATTGCCGGGCAGTTCGAGAGTTGCTGTCCCTCCGGACCCCTGATGCGTTATGCAGGGGAGACGGGAATGCGAATTGACTGATCCGAAACATCACCATGACGAAAGCATCGACTTCGATCGTCGTTGGCGACCGGCGCTCAGAAGCTTTTTCAGCCGGCGGCTTGGCCGTGTCGACGAGGTCGAGGATTTGACCCAGGAAACACTGCTGCGCGCGCTTAATGGCGAGCGCACCGCGGAGGCGGCCGACGGATATATATTTCAGATCGCGCAGAATCTGCTGATTGATCGTGCTCGCCGGGCGAAAGTGCGCAATCTTCACGCGCAGTCACTTCTGGCCGACAAGCTGCGCGATCATGATCCGTTGCATCCGGCACGGATTCTCGAAGGACGCAGCCGGGTCGAAACGCTGTTGGCTATCCTCCAGACGCTACCCGAACGGACGCAGACCATCTTCATCCTTTATCGAATTGAAAACATGTCGCAGGATGCGATCGCGCAAACCTTCGGTATTTCCGTGAGCGCCGTCAAACAGCAGGTTGCGAAGGCGATGGGTATTTTGGGTCGGGCAATGCAGGAAACATCATGACCGCCCCCGAAGATCAGATGGGTCCGGATCGCGACACCGAAGCCGCGCTGTGGTGCCTCGCGCTTGCCGAAGAGGATTTCGATGCGGCGCGCGATGCGGCGCTCGATCAGTGGCTCGCCGACGACGGCAATGCCGCCGCTCTGCGCCGCCAGCTTGCACTATGGGACCATAATGACGCGCTCGCTGCGCTGCCGCAGATGCTCCAACTGCGCTCGCAAGCGCTCGAGGATTTTCGCTCCCGCAACGAACGGCGCTGGGCACCGGCGAAACGTTGGCGTCTGTCCCGCCCCTGGCAAGCCCTGGCCGCATCGCTCCTGCTCATCGCCGGATCGACAGCGATATTCCTTTTGCAGGGAAGCGACGTCGAGTATTTTTCCACGGCGTTGGGAGAGCGCAAGACGATCGGTCTCGAAGACGGCACGACGCTCACGCTCGATGCCGACAGCGCGGTCGAAGAGCGCTTTTCGCAGGACCGGCGCAACCTTGTCGTCGTGCGCGGGCGTGCCAAATTCGATGTCGCCAAAGATAGTCTGCGCCCGTTTGCAGTAACGGCGGGGACCGAAACCGTCGTCGCGACGGGGACGAGTTTCAGCGTCGAGAAGCTTGGAACCACTGTTGACGTCGTTCTCTACGAGGGCAAGGTCACGATTGTGCGGGCAGCTCGAAACGAACATTTCGAAACGCTCCAACCGGGGCAGTCGCTCGCGCTACCAAGCTCGGGTCCGCTTCATGTGGCGGCGATCGAGCCGGCGCGTGCCTCCGCCTGGACGATGGGGCAGCTCGACTTCAGCGGCGAACCGATCGCTGGCGCCGTCGCGCGCGTGAACCGCTATGCCGAGAAACCTGTCGTTCTCGATCCGAGCGTACCAGGGGCGCTGCGCGTCACAGGCGTGTTCGATGCCGGGGACACCAGCGCGTTCGCGGAAGGCGTCGCGGCGGTCAACGGGATGACGGTCCGGGTCGAAAGCGACAGGCTCGTACTCACTGCCGCCTAAGCGCGCCGGCGCCATAGCGAAAGCTCAGCTCGATCCCGATCGTGCGCGGACGCAGTCGCGCAGAGAATGTATCGCGGCCGGCTTCGACCTCGATCACGTTTTGGTAGCTTGCGGCGCCACGATCGTCGGTGAGATTGTCGGCGAACAGCGCGATCGAAAGCTGGTCGATGTCGACGCCGATGCGGGCATCGACGCGGTCGATCGTGTCGCCCGGAAGATAGCCCGGGAACGCCACGAACCGGCGCGGCGTCGCGTGTTGCCAGCCAATGCGCGCGAAGCCGTCGAGACCGCTCGCGAGCGCCGCGCGAAAATCGATCGAGGCGTTGGCCGTAAACTTCGCGACATCGTCGACGACCGCACCATCGACGATGCCGGTGCCGGGCACCGCGCCCGCATAGGTGGCATCGACATAGGATCCGCTCGCCACGAGCGTCAGCCCGGTCAACGGGCGCAGAACGACGCTGAGCTCGGCGCCCGTCGTTGTCGTGCCCTTCGAATTGACCAAGCCGTTGAACCCTGTATCCCCGATCGGGATACGGACGGCCACGTCCTTCCAGTCGCTATAGTAAAGCGCGCCTTCGAGCGTCAGCATGCGGTCGAACAATTCGGCCTTGCCGCCGATCTCATATGACCAGATCGAATCCTGTGCGAGCGCGGCGGGCAGATCGATGCCAAGCGGACGCGCCAGCGCAAGCGATATTGTCGGCTGGAGCTGACCCGCCCGGAATCCCTTGGCAGCACTCGCGTAAAGAATGGAGTCGGATGTGGGATGCCAGGCGACCGACACACGTGGATTCCAGCTCTCATATGTGTCACCGGGTTTCGGCGTAAAAACCCCGGAACTCACGTCAGATCCGCGCAGCCGCTCGTGATAATAGCGCAGGCCGACCGTAAAATCGACCGAGGCGGCCGGCAGGCGATAGGTGCCCTCGCCGAACAGAGCGCGGGCCTTGCTGGTCACTTCGACCTCATTCTCGATGCCGAACAGCGCGAAGACAAGATCGTCGTTCCGAGCCGCATTGCGGGCATAGCCGCCAACCGTCCATTGCAACGGACTGTCACCGGATGACGCCATCCGCAGTTCGTGCGCATCAACGGCGATTCTGATGCGGGAATCGAGCGTTCCGTCGAGAAGGCGGCCCGATTGTCCGAGATTGAATCGATTGCTCGAATAGCTATAGAAGGCTTTGGCGCTGCCAAGATCGTAGCGCGCGGTCGCCCCAACGATGCGATACTGGCTCACATTCTTCAGCATCAGCGTCTGCGGCTGCTCGCCGTCGTCGTTGCCGTTAGCCCCGCCGCCCGGGAAACTGCCCTTGTAACGCCAATAGCTGCCAGTGATCGATAAGTGCTGCGCGGGATCGAGGCGAGCCTTGACCCGCAAGGTTGTGACGCTCTGGTCGTTGACATTGGTCTCGCCCGTCGCGGCGTTGTCGATCCAGCCTGGAAATCGTTCGCTTGTGCCTGCGACGCGCATCCCAAAGGTGCCCGGTACGATCGGCGCATTGAAAGCCGCCTTGATCCCGCGGTTGGTGCCGCCATCCTCGGTGTTCGAGACGAACGCCGAACCTCTGGTTTCCCAATCCTCGAGGTCGGCGCCATTGGTCAGGATGCGGATCGTACCACCCATCGAACCTTCACCGAACAGGGTTCCCTGCGGACCGCGCAGAACCTCGACCCGGTCGAGATCCCAGGCGCGCACATCGGGCGCGATCGGAACGGTCACCCCCGTGAACGGGAGATCATCGAGATAATAGCCATTCTCGTTCGCGCCGAGCGAGGTTGAAATCCCGCGGATCGTGATCTTCTGAAAGCCGTTCCCGGTGTCATAGACGCCAACCCCCGGGGCTTGCTGAAGAACATCCGAGACGCCGTTAGCGCCCCGTCGCTCGATGGCGGCGCCACTTATCGCGGTCAGCGCGATCGGGACGTCGATGGCGCGTTCTTCCCGCTTGCGCGCCGTCACGACAATCTCGGTGTCGTCGACGATCGCGGGCGAAACGCGTGGCGGCAAAGCAGCGGGCGCTGCGACAATGATGAATATGCCGCTCTGGCCCCGTTTTACGACGAGGCCTGTTCCACTTAGCAACTTGCGCAAGGCCTGTTGGATCGTGAAGCGGCCGCGCAGAGCCGGCGCAATCCGGCGCCCCAGAATGCGATCATCGAATGCCAGTTGCACGCCTGCCGTGCGCGCCGCCGTGCGCAAGGCCGCTCCAAGTGGCATGGCACTTTGGTCGAAGCGCGATCCCGCCGCCTCCTGACCCCGGGCCGTCTGCGGTGCGAGGAGCATGATGCCGCCGGGAACAACGATCGTGAAAAGCAGCGCCAAACGAAATTGATGAGCCCGATTCCGCATGGGTGTCATCATACATTGACGCGTGCGAATTCCTATCCGGTTGCGCCGGGGAGAGACCGGGTAAAGCTCTCCCCGGCGGCCGTTCACTTCAACATCGTGAAGAGAAACGTCATCCGGTCCGCCATCAGTTCCGGCCGGCTGAGCGGATCGCTCACCCCATGACCCCCCTCCTGGTCCTCAAGATAGTAAACCGTCGCTCCAACGTCCTTGAGTTTCGCCGCGAGCTTACGCGCATGTCCCGGTCCGACGCGATTGTCGGACGTCGCAACCGAAACGAGGAACGGCGGGTAGGCCTTGCCGGGCACGACATTCTGATAGGGCGAATAGCTGTCGAGAACGGCCCGCATTGCCGGGTCATTTGCGTCGCCATATTCGTTCACCCAGGCAGCGCCCATGCCCATGAACGGCATGCGCACGAGGTCGGTCAGCGGCACGTCGCTGACAATCGCCCCGTAAAGCTCGGGTCGCTGCGTTCCCATAACAGCCGCGAGAAGGCCTCCGTTCGAGCTGCCGAAAACTCCGATATGCTTCGGACCGGTCAGCCCGCTTGCGATCAGTGCTTCGGTGACGGCGGCGAAGTCGTCATAGCTGTTCTGTCGTTTTTCGCGGATCGCCGCCTGGTGCCACTCGGCGCCCCGATCGCCGCCGCCGCGGATCAACGGCAGGGCAAAGGCGCCGCCGCGCGTCAGCCACGGGACCAGTGCTTTTCCTCCAACCGAATAGCCAAGATAGTCGGGCGCCAGACTGATACCGAACGCGCCATAGCCCGTCATCAGCAGCGGTGTTTTTCCGGGCCTAGAAGGATTTTTCGGGCGCAGCAGGTAAAAATCGACAGCTGTCCCGTCTTTCGAGGCCGCCGTCTTCAACTCGGCCACGAAGCGGCTCGCATCGAAGGCCGGTTTTTCGCTGTAGAGCGTGGCGAGACTCTTCTTCCCGTCAACGAGTTCGAGGCGCGTCGGGACCAGGAAACCGGCGCGCTTCATGATCACCACATCGCTCGCCGGATCGATGCCCGCAAAACTCGCCGATGTCGCAACCGGCTCGGGAGGGAAGTCGGAGATGGTCCAGCCGTTCGCGGCGCTGTTGGCGGTCACGATGCGCTGCACGCCGCGGTTGGTCAGAATCATCCTGAGCGTCGAACGGCCAGGTGCCATGCCGCCAAAGGGATCGCTCAGAAAATCGCCGTTACCCGGCGTATAGACGAGAGACAACCGCTTGCCGGCCGGGACCGCCGCATTCGTGTCGTAAGCGAGCACGCTTTCGGCCGGATATGTCCGGCCATCTACGGTGGCGGGCTCGGCGAGCTGGGCGAACAGCTTGCCCCCCCCGACGGCGCCGAGACTCATCTTCACCTTCGTCGGGATGGATGTTTTCTCGATCCGTCCGTCCTGCCGCACCACAATATGTTCGAACGTCGAATAATCGATCGCGCGCGTGATGACCCCGACGCGATCCTTGCCCTCCCCCGTAGCGCTGACCGACATCAGCGCATCGGAGGGCTGCGCACTATAGATGGTCTTCGCCGCATCGAGCGGGGTGCCGCGTGTCCAGATTGCAACTTCGGCCGGCCAGCCCGTGGGAAGCTTGGGCGCCTCGCCGATACTGTGCTCGATCAACAGGCGATCGCGGTCGAGCCACGCGACAAAAGACCGGCTGGCAGGGGTTCGGAAACCGCCAGCCACGAAGGCCCCGGTCGTCAGATCGAATTCGCGTAACTCGACTTCGTCGCCGCCCTGGGGCGACAGCGAGAGAATGCAACGGGTATAGTCCGGCGGCGCGCAATTGGGCGTCCCGCCGAACCGGAGCTCGTAAGCGGACCCTTCGGCTTTGCGCAACGCGTCGACATCGAGCACTTCGCGCCAGCCGGCCGGCACCCCGTCGGCGCCGCGTTTCGCGACCGACAGAACGCCGTGGGGGTGCGCCACCGATCGCTGGAAACGAAGCGCAACGGGACCGAGCAGCCCATATTCCGGCGGCGGATCGCCCGCGGCGAGCAATGTCTTGAGCTCGGCCTCGATCGCGTCATGCCCGGGCATTTTGGCGATGCGGACCTCGCTATCCTGCGTTGCCTTTTTCGCCCAATCGAGCGCGCGGGCGTCTTGCGGTGCCTCGAGCCACTGGTAGCTGTCCTGCGCCGCGGCGGCGAGCGGCGCCATGAGCGCCGCTACCGAACATGCTGCAATCCGGAACGTTTTCATTTCTTCGATCCCTTCAGATATTTGTCGAACCATGCGATTGTCCGTTCGGCCGCGTCGATCTGGTTTTCGCGCTTCAGAAAGCCATGCCCCTCTTCGGCATAATAGCGGGCCTCGACGATCTTCCCCGCGGCCTCGAGCGTCGCGACGATCTGCTCGGCTTCATAGGCCGGCACGCGAATGTCATTCCGTCCCTGGAGCACCAGCATCGGCGCCCTGGTATCGCCGAGATAGGTGAGCGGGCTGACTCGCGCATAGACGTCGCGATCGGTCACCGGATCGCCGATAAGACCGCGCTGATATTCGCGAAGCGCGGGCGAACCGCGTTCCCACATCGTGTTCCAGTTGACGATGCCATAAGCCTCGACCCCCGCCGCCCAGAAATCGGGCATTCGCGCCAGCGCCATCACGGTCATGAAGCCGCCGTACGAGCCTCCGGTGATCCCGATCCTTTTCGGATCGGCGTAGCCCGATGCGACGAGAAATTTCGCCGCCCCTGCCTCGTCCTCGAGATCGCGGCCGCCGAGATCGCGGCGATTGGCCTGTTCGAAGGCCCGGCCATATCCGGTTGAGCCACGAACATTCGGCGCGATGACCAGATAACCACGCGAAGCCAGCGCCGTTGCCGTGGCGTCGAAGCTGTCGGTTGTCTGCCCGGTCGGACCACCATGCGCGACGACGACAACCGGCGCAGACCCGTCGCGCTTCAAGTTCCAGGGCATCCAGAGAACCGCGCTGATGACCGTCCCGTCGGCGCTCCTGTAGCGGACGATTTCGGACCGGGGCAGCGTCGCGGCATCGACGCTGGCGAGCCCGAGGCGCGTGAGCTGGGAAGCCGTGCCGGATGCAATGTCGAACGTCCAGTAATCGAACGGTGCACTAGCCGAGGAATAGGGAAACAGGAGCCGGCTTCCGTCCGGCGAAAAGGCAGGCAAGGCGCCAAAATAGCCGGCGGTCTTGCCCTGCGGCAAGCGCAGCGCGCGGGCGTTCTTGCTCGCAAGGTCGTAGAGATACACTTGGTCGCGACCATCGACATTTTCGGTGGCGATCAACTGGCGGCCGTCCGGCGAAAAGGCGCCGGCTTCCTGCGGCCAGTCGCTGGCATGGACGGCTACGCGCGTGCCGGTTGCGAGGTCGAGCAGCATCGCCTGCCTCAGGCCCGCCCGATTCTCGCTCGTGACCGAAAGACTTTTGCCGTCGGCCGATATCGCTACGGCCGCCTCATATGGCGCCCCCGCCCCGCCCGCAATCTTCGTCGCCGTACCGGTCGCAACATCGATGCGCCATATCGAGCTCTCGGTCTGCCCCGCATTCGACCGGTTCGCATAGAGATGGGTGGCGTGGGGATCGAAGCCGACTACCGACCAGTAGACACCGGCTTCCTTTTCCCGCGTCAGCAGGCGCACCGAATGATCGCCGAGCGCCATCACCGCGACATTGGTGCTCGGTTCGGTGCTGACGCGGCGGTTGAACGCGAGAAGCCGGGAATCCTGGCTGATGTGCAACGGGCCGGTGTCCGATGCGTCGGGTGTCGCAGCCAGATTGATCGCTGCGCCGCCATTGGCGGGAATGGAAAAGATGTCGAATATTTCGCGCCCGCCGATATCGGACGCGTAGAAGATTGTTTTGCCATCGGGTGTGACCGCCGGATAGAAGGCCTTGTCCTCGGACTGTTGAAGCTGGAGCGGGAAGCCTCCGCTTCCCGGGACCCGCCACAGATTGATGCGGCCGGTGAGATCGGTTGCCATCACCACATCGCCGCCTGGCGTCCAGGTGGCGAACCAGCTCGATCGAAGGAAGAACAGGTCCGCGACCGGTATCGGGAGAGCATCCGGGCGCGGAGCCGAGACGATTTTCTTCGGATCGGTCAGCGCGCGTGCCGGCGGGCCGACAAGCACCGGAACGCCGGGTCGCCGCGGGTCGAGTGTCTCTCCCGCCACGCCGGCATGGGCGACAAGCGTGCTCGCCGCCAATGCCGCAGCCAGAAGCGCACGCATCAACGCGCCGGACCGCCGAAACGAGCGGTCAGCTCGACCCCGAACGTGCGCGGACGAAGTCGGCTGGCGGTGATCTCATTGACCCCAGGCGCGATGGCCTGAACGCTGCGATAGCTGGTGGCGCCGCGATCGTTGGTCAGATTGTCGGCGAACAGCGCGATCGAAAGCTGGTCGATATCGACGCCGATGCGCGCGTCGATACGGTCGATCGTGTCGCCGGGAAGGAATCCCGGAAAAGCGACGAACCGGCGCGGCGTCGAATGCTGCCAGCCGATGCGGCCAAAGCCGTCGAGACCGGTCGCGAGCGTCGTGCGATAATCGACCGACGCGTTCGCGGTGAACTTCGCGACGTCGTCGACGACCGCGCCGTCGACGATACCGGTTCCGGGCACCGCGCCCGAATAGGTCGCATCGACATAGGCACCGCTGGCGGTGAGAGTCAGCCCGGTCGCGGGGCGCAGAACGGCGCTGAGTTCAGCCCCCTTCGTGGTCGTGCCCTTCGAATTGATCAGGCCGTTAAACCCCGTATTGCCGAGCGGAATACGGACGGTCACGTCCTTCCAGTCGCTGTAATAAAGCGCACCCTCGAGCGTCAGCAGACGATCGAACAATTCGGCCTTGCCGCCGATTTCGTAGGACCAGATCGAATCCTGCGCGAGCGCAGCAGGAAGCGGGATGCCCAGCGGCCCTGCCAGAGCAAGCGATACACTCGGCTGTAGCTGGCCCGCGCGAAAACCCTTGGCAGCGGTCGCATAGATGGTGGCGTTGGGATTCGGGTGCCAGGCGATCGAGAAGCGCGGGTTCCAGCTCTCGTAGGTGTCGCCGGCGTCGGGCGTCACGACGCCGCTATTGGCTTCGAACCCGCCCAGCTTCTCGTGATAATAACGAAGGCCCGCGGTGACGTCGATCGGTGCGAAGGGCAGCGTATAGGTGCCTTCGCCGAACAGCGCGCGCGCCTTGCTGTCGGTGCGGTCGATATTGTCGATTCCGAACAGCGCGAACACGAATGCGTCGCCGCGGACAGCGTCGCGCGCGTAGCCGCCGAACGTCCATTGCAGCGGACCATCGCCCGATGATGCGATCCGCGCCTCATGTGCATCAACGGTGATGCCGATGTTGGCGTCGAGCGTGCCGCCGAGCAATGGCCCCGACTGCGGCAGGTCGACCTTGTTGTGCGAGTAGCTGTAGAAGGCCTCGGCGCCGCCGAGGTCGTAGCGCGCCGTGGCGCCGTAGAGCCGATATTTGAAACCACCCGCCAGCGCAGCCGATTGCGATTGCTCGCCGTCATCGCTGGCGGTGGACCCGCCGCCGGGGAAGCTGCCCTTATAGAACCAGTAGCTGCCGGTGATCGAGAGCCGCTCGGTGGGGTCGAAGCGCGCCTTGGCGCGGAAGGTGGTGAAGGTCTGGTCGTTCACGTCGGCTTGGCCGGTCACCCCATTATCGACCCAACCCGGAAACCGCTCGCCGGTGCCCGCGACGCGCACCGCGAGGATGCCGGGCACGATCGGCGCGTTGAACGCGCCCTTGATGCCTCGGTTGGTCCCACCGTCCTCGGTCTGCGAGACGAAGGCCGAGCCTTTCGCTTCCCAATTGTCGAGGTCGGCGCCCTTGGTGAGAATGCGCACCGTGCCGCCCATCGAGCCTTCGCCGAACAAGGTCCCCTGCGGCCCGCGCAGGATTTCCACCCGGTCGAGGTCCCACGCCCGCACGTCGGGCGCGATCGGCACCGTCACCCCGGTGAACGGCAGGTCGTCGAGATAATAACCATTCTCGTTCGCGCCCAGCGACGTCGATATGCCGCGGATCGTGATCTTCTGGCTACCCGACCCCTGGTCGTAAATGCCGACGCCCGGCGCTTCCTGGAGAAAGTCCGACAGATTGCTTGCGCCGCGGCGCTCAAGCGCTTCGCCGCTGATTGCGGTCAGCGCGATCGGGATGTCGATTGCGCGCTCTTCGCGCTTGCGCGCGGTGACGACGATTTCCTCGCTCCAGTTGCTGGGCGTCGCCTCTTCCGAAGGTGCGGTCCCCTGGGGCGCCTGCTGCGCCATCGTCGGCTGGACTTGAGTGGCAGCGATCGCCGCGAGCGAGATCCGGAACAGATGCTTGGCGTTGACGGTCATTTGAGGTCCCCCTTGTTTAATGCAGCATTCAAAGGGCAGGACGCACCAGGGCCGCCGAGGGATAGCGGCCGGTTACATTTTTTATGCAGTTCGATGGCCAATGCACGACAACGGCGTGCGAGCCAGGAAGCGGCCGCCCCCCGCTCCCGCATGACCAGGCCCCCACCTGCGCGCTGGGCGAAGGGTCACCAAAGCGCGCGATAGCTACAACGCCGCGGGCGACCTCAAACGAAATTACGAACATCGAGCAATGCAGGCCTCTTACCCCAATGCAGCCCACGAGGAGAGGACCGCAGCAATCCGATTTCGGTTGCCTCACCAATGACTAAAGCGGTGCTGCCTGCTTCCGACTGGCGATCCACGCGTCGATCTGCCGGCCTAGCGTCTCGAGCGGCAACGGCCCTTGAGCCAGAAGAGCGTCGTGAAATGCCCGAAGATCAAATTTTTCACCGAGTTCAGACTGCGCTTTCGCGCGCAGCTCGAGGATATGAATTTCACCCAATTTATATGCCAGCGCTTGCCCCGGCCAGCTAATGTAGCGGTTCACCTCAGCCTCAATATTTGCGTCAGACAGACCTGTGTTCTCTCGCATGAATGCGACCGCGCGCGCTTTATCCCAACCCTTGGCGTGAATGCCCGTATCGACGACCAGCCGGGCAGCCCGCCAGCTCTGGTAAGAGAGCTGGCCCATCTTCTTCGCAGGCGTGTCGTAGAGGCCCATTTCGGACCCGAGGCTTTCCGCGTAGAGGCCCCAGCCTTCGACGAAGGCAGTGAAGAAGGCAAAGTTGCGCCTAAACGGTGGAATCTCGAGTTCCTGCTGCAACGCGATTTGATGATGATGCCCGGGGACCGCTTCGTGCAGGCTAAGCGCCGGGATTTCCCAAAGCGGCCGCTGATCGAGCTTCGAAACATTGACGTAATAGGTACCCGAAATTCCAGATTCCGGTGCTCCAGGGCCGTAAAAGGCGGTGGTGGTTCCTTCTGCAATCTCGCTGGGGATTTCACGAAGCCCATATGAGAGCCGCGGCAGCCGTCCGAAATATTTCGGCATCATTCCGTCGATCTGCTTGGCAACCCGCGCCGTCGCGCTCATCAACTCTTCAGGAGTTTTCGCAAAATATACGGGATTGGTTTTGAGCTCCCGAAAATAGGCGTTCCGCGACGAGAAGCCGGCGTCTTTTGCGACCCCTTCCATATCGGCGTGGATGCGTGCAAGCTCGCGCAGGCCGATGGCATGGATCTGATCGGCGGTTAGGTTTGTGGTCGTTTCCTGACGGATACGAAAAGCATAATATTCCTTGCCGCCCGGCTGCGCGGCGATGCTGTCCGACTTGGCGCAACGGGGCGCGTAGCGCGTCCGGTAAAATTCTGCATGTTTCGTATAAGCGGGATTAACGAATTTCTTGATGATGTGACGGGCGCGGCCTTGAATCTCCGTCCACTGTGCCGCGCTGAACGCCACTGGGCGATCGCCGGCAAAGGGCTCATAGAAGCGCGATTGTCCCGGTTGATCGGTGACGACATCGGTGATCGAGCGCTCGACATTCCCAAGGACCGAGCAAGGCAGGACATAGCCTTTATGCACGCCCTCTTCGGTCACCGCCAAAGCAGCGTCATTGAGCGCCGGGTATTTTTGGAGCCGGCGAAGATAATTTTCGTAATCAGCCGGCTTGGCGAAGGCGACGCTCCGCGCAAGACCGGCGAATGACTGGTGCCAGCCAGAATAGGTGCTGAAGAGCATGAGACGCTGCCCGAAACCGTTCGCCTCGACCGTCTGCGCGAGCGACCGCTCGAGAATATCGTAGCTGACTTGGTCCGCTGTATTCAGTTTTGAGGCTTCAATGGCGCGGAGGCGTGCAAGAAAGGCCTGCGCCTGAATAGCCTCGCGGTCCATGCCAGCCAGCGAAACATCTCCGAGCTCGGTATCATAGTCGTGGACGTCCAGAGCCGTTGCGGACACCGGGTTCATCCGCAACAGCCAAGCATAATGGTCGCTAAGAAGCTGTTGAAAGTCCTCCGGCCCAGAGGCCGCCGCGGCGGGGCTTGCGAACAAGAGGCCTGCTGCAACCAACGCCGATACGAGCTTGTGGCTCATCATATGCTCTTCCTCTGCACGGTCTGACTGCACGGCCGCCGCGTTTCGCATCGGCAAAATGCGGCGTCGTCATCACGATTTGATCCCTGGAGGATCGCTCCCGGCCTTAGCCCTTGCCGCAGCGCGCCCGTGTGACCCGCGCGCTCAGGATCCGTACCGGTTTTTCCAATATCTGACCGTTCATGGCCGGTGCCGGGCTGTCGGCTGTGATCGGCAACGCCTGGATCCGGCGCACGACATCCATCCCGCAGATGACGCGGCCGAACACCGCGAACCCTTGTCCGTCGGTATTGCGCCTGCCTCCATGATCGAGCGCCGGCTGGGGCCCAATCGATATGAAGAACGACGTAGCCGATGTGCTGCCGAGTGCGGCCCTCGGCAAGGAAACCGCGCCATCGACATGACGAAGCCCCGTGCGGGTCGTGTCTTCATGCGTGATCGGGGCTTCGGTGATCGGCTGGCCATCTTCCCGGACGCCGGCCTGGATCACCTCTATGGGATAGTCCGACTTGTCATTATCGGGGCGCACCGTGCGGAAGAAGCTCCCGCCGTCGTAGCGCTCGCCGCGAACCTGGCTGAGGAAGGCGCCGCTCGATGCTGGCGCCTCCTTCTCATAGATTGCGATCGTCACCACGCCGAGATCCGTCTCTAACTGGACTGCTGTTCTCGGCGTTGCGATTTTGCGCGCCATTGCGCCTGGCGACAGAAGCACCGCAGACGCGAGTGTGAGGGTGGCTAGAGCGCGGCGCACCCTCACTTCGAAGTCGCCGCAGGCTCGGGACGCATCTCGTCGCTCTCCTCATCTTCGGGTTTGCCGCCGCGCGCGATCATCTCCTCCTTCATGATCTCGGCGTCGCTCCGCACCTTGAAGTTCGCAGGCGGCTGCATCCCTGCCAGATTTTCCACGAAATAGTCCCACCGCCGGCGAATGGAATAGCCGCTCGGTTGGTGTCCGAGCTTGGGCAGAAGGACGAGGTCGAAATTCTTATTCTCGTCCATCAGTTTTTGTGTGAGCTGAAACAGCACGCCGGGCTGGACGCCGAAGTCGAGTAGGCCGTGCATCAGAAGCAATTTGCCTTTCAGCTGCGACGCGTATGTGACATTCGCCTGCCCTTCGTAGTTCTTGCCCGTGTTCAAGCCCTGATAGCGTTCACCCCAGCTATGCCAGAAGCCGCGCTGATCGTGGTTCCCTGATTCTGCGACGCCCACTTTGTAGAAATCAGGAAAGCGGAACATCGCCGAGGCGGTCATGTAGCCGCCGCCGGAAAAACCGTTGATACCGACGCGGCTAATATCCATGTAGGGGTAACGCGCCGCCAGTTGGCGGATGCCCGCAATATGGTCTTCCACGTTGCTCGCCGTTTCCAAGGCCCCGTATGACGCTGTATGAAAGGCGCGCCCGCGCCCCGTCGTCCCGCGTCCATCGATCACCACGACGACAAAACCCAGCTCGGCCAAACTCTGTGCCCACACCGCAGACATTGCGAACGCGCTCGGCACATTTGCGACCTGCGGCCCGCCGTAGATGTGGTCAATCACAGGATAGCGCTTATTCGGGTCGAAATCGCTCGGCCGCACGATGATCGCCTGGATGGGCGTGACGCCGTCCGCCGCTGTCAACATGACCGGCTCGGGCAAGCGGAAGCCGGCTGGCATGCCGCGCAATTCTGCCTGCTCAACCACCGCGACCTCGGTGCCGTCCGCACGCTTGAGGACAGAACGGCCGGGCTTGTCGACGCGGGTCTGCGTTTCAACCCAATAATTGCCCGAGGGCGAAAAACCACGCGTTCCAGGCGCGCCAGTGAGCAGCGTGCCGTCCGCGATCACACGGTCGTCGTCGCCCGAACTGACGATCCGCGTCGCGCCGCTATTCAGATCGACCCGCGCGACCCTGCGATAATAGGGATTTTTTCCTACCTCGCCGCCGGAGATTGCCACCCACGCCGTGCCTCGTGCTTCATCTACCGCCAGAACGCTGCGGATCGGCGCCGTTCCTTTGGTCAATTGTCGGATCAGGCGGCCCGTCGCGAGATCGTAGAGATAAAGTTGGCCAGCGCCCGAGCGTTCCGAATACCACAATATCTGATTGCGCTTGGGCAGGACGCGCAGCAGTGTCGGGCTGTAGACTTCCTCCGCCAGCTCGACATAATTCTTGGGATCGCTCTCCTGGAAAAGCTCACGCGTAACGCCGGTCTCGGCATCGGCGCTCATGAGATGGACGGTTTTCTCGCCACGCTCGATATCGACGAAGAAGACGCGCTTCGCATCGGCGCTCCACCACGCTCGCTCGCCGCCGATCGGCGTGTCGAGCATCCGCACTGCGGGCAGTCGGGGATAACGCATTTCGGTCTGGCGCTTCGACGCCACGTCAATCGCCACCATCCGGTAGGTCGGAACATGCGCGTCACCCGGGAATGCTTGTCGCTGCTCGACAGCAACCGGGCGAACGCCCTTGTCGGGCACGAAGTCCACCAGCGGCATAACTTTCACTTGTCGATCATCGGTTTGGACCGTCAGGATCTTTTTGGAATCGGGCGACCATTTTAGCTCAGTCGTCGTCGAAAACTGGCGAAATGCGTCGGGGAGCACGGCATAAGCAAACAGCTTTTCTCCATCCTCGGTCAACTGCCGCTCCTTGCCCGTTTTCACGTTACGCGTCCAAATGTTGGAATCGCGAACGAACGCAAGCATCGTCCCGTCGGGCGAGGCTACCGGGACCAATTGCTCCGCCGCGCCGAGCTCCTTGAGCTCGCCGGCGCGCGTGTAGGAGTATGTCTTTCCGAAGGCGGCGAATGTCACGGTCCGGTCGGCCGTCACCACCACGTTACCGAGCCGCAAGTCCGCCGCAGGGAATTTCTTCTTGGTCAGCGCTTCGAGGTCTCGCGACAAACGCTCGTGATCGAATAGCGCGCTTTTGGCACCCGTCTGAGCGTTCACCTCGGTGTAGGTACAGCCGGTCTCGGTTTCACGGCAATACCAGAAGCTGTCCTCAGTTCCGATCCAGGTCGGCGCCACGGCCGCATTGAGCATAAAATGATTGGTGAGCGCATTGTTGAAGAACGACGCTCTCTCATATTTGCCACGGAGCGCCTGCGGATCGGCAGTTTCTGCTAGCGTAGCGGAGGATGCTGCGACCGCGTCGGTTTGCGCCGATGCGGGCACCGATGTCATGAGGCACGCTGCAGAACCGAGCAGCAGAATTCGGCAGAGCCGGATGGGGACATTAAGCATGCGATTTCCTGTCTAATGATTGGTTGTGACCGCGCGGAGAACGCCGCAGTCTAAGGTCGGCGACAGCGCACGCGCGTTGCGTCGCCGTGCCCGCCATTGGCCATTCCTTCAGAAGCCGACGCGCACCTGAGCACCGAACGAGCGCGGGATCGGACGGCCCGGATAGGGCAGTGAGCCGTAAGCCGGGTAGGTGACGCCATATTCGTTCAGGATATTCTTGGCGAAGAGTTGCAACGACACCCCTGACAGTTCGGTCCCGATATTGACGTTCAAATATTCCTGCTTCTCAGACAGTGCTGGAACCGCCTGAAAGCTTCGGAACCAGACCTGGATGCCATCGGCCCGCTGATAATCCACGCGCGCGAAGGACGGTGCATCGCCCACGTCGAAACGATATTCGGCGGATACGGACCCAGAGTAGCGCGGAGCATAATCAGCCCGATCGCCGGCGAAATGTTCCAGCGTCGTCGTCTTATACTTCATGTCATTCCAGCCGCCGGTGAAAGACAGCGTCAGCGCCGGGATCGGACGATAGGTCAGCTGCAGATCGATACCGTTGCCGGCCATTTTGGCACCGTTGACGGTATAGGAATTGACCCCGTTGGGCGCCGTAGCCACCGACTGGATGTCGCTCCAGATGTTGCGGAATACCGCGACTTCACCCGAAAGGCGCCGATCGGTAGTCTGGAATTTAGCGCCTGCCTCATAGGTCCAAACTGAATCCGGATCGTAGGACGGCGGGATGACGACGACTCCGCCGCCGACAGACGTCGCGTTAAATCCGCCGCTACGGAAACCCTTTGATGCTGTGGCATAGAAATTGAGCGCGTCGCTCGCCCGGAATGAGAGATTCACCTTCGGCGTGAAGGCTCGGAACGTATCGGATCCGATATCCACCGACGCGCTGCCGAAGATGCTGCTAGCCGAGTTTTGTGTCCGCTTGTCTTCGAAATAACGTCCGCCCAGATTGAGATCTAGTCCCGCGGCGATTTCATAGGTGACGTCGCCAAAGATGGCCCAGGATTTTGATGTGTCGCGGCCCCCTGCTGAGTAATAGTCTACAGGCGCTGCCGTCACAGGATCGATTACGCCGAGTGTTACACTGCTGGAGCGCGAGTTGCGATAAAATCCGCCGATCACTCCTCGAAGCCCAGACCCGCTATCATATTGCAGCCGCACTTCCTGCGAAAACGCGGCAAAATCAGAATCGCCGGCGAACACGTACGAGTCTACCGTGCCTGCGGGAAGACCCTGCAGGAGTTCGACGAGCGGCGCGAGGACGTCGGTGAGATCGATGACGGAACTGCCCTTGCGCTCCTGCCAGCTCGTCGCACTGACCAGCGATACCGATCCCAAGTCATAGTGCAGAACGCCGCTGAACAGGTTGATATGGTTCTTGATTGGAGTGGGAGCGGCATACTGGATTTCGCGATTGTCGTCGGCGACATTGTTGCCGCCGGTTTCGATATTCTGATGCGAACCCATGAAGGTCGCCGTCAGCCTATCTCCGAGCTTGGCCAGCAGCTTTCCGCGAACGAAATAGGACCGGCCACGATTGACATTGTCTTCGCCCGTACGCGTGTTGTCGATCCAGCCGCCAATACGGGTATAGCCGCCAGCAACACGAAAGCCGAGCTGATCCTGCGCGAGCGGCAGGTTCAGAACGCCCTCGCCGCGCCATGCCATCTGCCCGCCGTCGATCTGGCTGATTTCACCCAATGCCGAGCCGCTGACTGTGGTCAACTCGGGATCGTTCGTGATGTAGCGGATCGTGCCGCCCATCGCGCCTTGGCCGTAGAGCGTGCCCTGCGGCCCCCGCAGCAACTCGACGCGCGCCATATCGACGAGCCGGATGTCCGGACCTTGATCGGGAAATTCCGTGTTGAGCGGAATCTCATCGATATATTGGCCGATCTGGGCGAGGCCGCTGAAAGACGATACGCCGCGGAACTGGATGCGCTGCTGGCCTGGTCCGAATTCGGATATGGAAAGTCCCGGAACGGAATATTGCAGGTCAGTGATCGTCTCTGCGTTTCGGTTCTGGATTTCCTCCTCTCCCTTCACGCTGACGGAGATCGGAATTTCAAATGCAGTCTCGGCACGCTTCTGCGCCGTCACGACGATATCGCCGTCGCCCGAAGTCGCAGGCGCAGCGTTCGGGCTGGACGCGCCTGACCCCACAGTCGTTGCACCCTGATAGAAAGACGCCTGGGTAGCCGTTCGCGCCACCTTGATTGTGTACGTGCTCGCGCCGGTATTCAGCGCAACCAGGCCAGTATCGTCCAGCAGTTGCCGAAGGGCTGCGTCAACGTCCATCGTCCCGCGCACGCCGTTGGTCCGCTTGTCGCGGATGTCATTTCGAGTTGATAATACCTGGACGCCGGCCTGCCGTGCGAAGACCTGAATGCCCGAGCTGGCGGCCTGGGGCGGGATATTGAACGATTTAGACTGCGCAGCTGCCGGTGATGTCAGTGAAATCGATGCGGCGATTGCGCCCACGAGATAACAGCTGTTCTTACTTTGCATGATGCCCCCCTCAGGTCGACGTCGTGATCAACGCCATCTGAGTGCCTGAGCGCCCTAGAAAGACTTTCCTTCACCAAAGCGTCATATTTATTTCATTTCCGGCCGAGCGTGATCTCGCCGTCCCCCGAAGTGCGGACCGGCACACCCAGAATATCGTGCACTGCGGTCGCGAAGCCCTCCGGATCGTCAGTTCGAAATATGCCGTCGACTTCCTCGTTCGCGATCGTCGGATCATGGATCACGATCTTCCGGCGATTATATCTGTTGAACTCGGCAGCAGCGTCAGCAAGCGGCCGCGCGACAAGTTCGATTTGGCCACTTCGCCAAGATAGCGAACTCGCAGCAGAAGCTTCAATGGCGACGGGCCGCTGACGACCCGGCGTGTCCGGCATGAAGAGCTGTGTGCCCGCTCGCGCGCTGACCGGCTCATTCGCATTTGCGTCGGTCCAGGCAGCAACGACCCCTTCGGTGACGATGATGTCCGCGCCATTGCCGCGTCGGCGCACGGAAAAGGCAGTGCCTACGGCTCGGACGCGCACAGGTCCTGCCTCCACCACGAACGGGCGCGCCCGGTCATGCTTGACCTGGAACCAGACCTCGCCCCGATCCAGCCGAACGTTCCGATGGCCCTTGTCGAAGTTTACCGCGATTCGGCTATCTGTATTTATGGCTGCCGTCGAACCGTCTGCAAGCGCAACACGGCGAACTTCGCCCACTTCGGTGGCGTATCCGGACACGGAAGCGTTGTAGAAGACCAAACCAAATATCGACGCTGCCATTGCTGCCGCGCTGCCAGCGAGCATGATCCGGCGCCGAGACCAAGACGGCGTCGTCACAGGAGGCTGGCCCAGCGCAATCGTCTCGGGATCGCACGAGATCCAAGCGGCCTGCGCCATGAGAAGTTCGCCTTGGCCACGCGGGTTTTGGGCTAACCAGTTCGCGAGGTCTGCTTCGTGCGCATCGCCCCAGTCGGATCGGCCCATGCGCGCTACCCAGCGTGACGCCTCATCCTGCAGGAGCGTGTCTTTGGAATTCATCGCGACCGCCCCTCCACATCATTCCCGAATAATTTGAGCCGCTCGGACAGATCGTCCTGCTTCTTCAACCAGTTTTTCCGCACCGCTTGCACGCCTCTATAGATATTGTTCTCGACGACGCTCTCCGTGACACCCAGCAAGCGTGCGATTTCGATTTGCGAATAGCCTTCAATCTTTTGCATTTCCACGATGCGGCGACACCGTTCAGGCAACTCGGCAATTAACGAGCGAACACGCTCGGCATCCATACGCCTCGCTACCTCCATCTCGGGTCCGGTGTCGGGATCAGGTATTGCCTCGATCTCCGCGATACTTTCTAGTGAAACGACGGAGGCTTCTCGCCGCCGCCTGACCAGAAGATTGCGGATAATAGAGAAAAAATAGGCCCCTGGCCTGTCAATATGATCTACTTCGTCAATCGTCGCCAGGCGGCAATATGCTTCCTGCACCAAGTCGTCCGCCTCTTCGGACTGCACGCGCGCACGCCGAAGCCAGGCGCGCGACTGCGCTTCGTGCGGCATCACCCTCAGGGCAACCCATGTGGCGCGCCGTCGGCGGATTTCAAGCAGCGATTCTTGCGGGTCCATACCCATCCTATATCATGACATCACAAGCTAAGAGCCTGCCGAGAAAAGTTTCCTTCACTTATCATTTGCCGGCGACGACGATCACCCGAATGCTCCCAGGAAAACGTGCCCCCTTTGCTCAGCAACAAGCAGTTTCGATGCGGCATGCAATCGTTTCCGGGGAAACCGTCGGATAATAAGCGGCGGTTTGCCGCCACGCCCGCAAGCGGCGTGAGATACAGACCTTGTTCTGAGGGCCTGCTCAAGGCACCGCCGAAGCTGGCCGTTGCACGAACCGCTCCGCGGATTGGTGCTAGCCTCGATGTAAAGCGGCCCCGCGAGCGCCGCGCCTGATTGAACGCCGGCGGCCACAGGCAGACCCTTTCGACTCCTTCAACTGAGGAGTCGAACGATGAACATAGAGTATCAGGAAACCGCCAGATCGGGCGATCAGACTTCACAACGAAACTTGCCCCTACTGCGGCACATCTCTCACCCGAGACACGCGAACCAAAGAGCATGTGGTGGGTAGACGATTCGTGCCGCGAGGGTCACTTCATCAGCATTGGAATTTGATCGTCTGGGCCTGCGAGCCCTGCAATCGTCGCAAGGCCGAGTTAGAGGATGACCTTTCAGCGATCTCGATGCAGCCCGATCCTTGGGGCGCTCACGCGCGCAATGACGTTCGTCTGCGCAATGAGGCCGAGCGCAAGGCCAAAACCAAGAGTCGTCGCAGCGGAAAGCCCGTCAAGGATAGTCAGGAGCAATTCTCGATCTCTCACACCCTCGGTGGCGCGGAACTCAAATTCAGCTTCACATCAGCTCCACAGGCAGATGAGGCCCGCATCATTGAGCTGGTGCGAATGCAGGTTATGGCATTCTTCTACTGGATCACGATCCAGCCAGGAGAGGTCAACGGGCGCTTCTGGCAGGGCAGCTTCTTTCCCCTCCAACCCGTTCGACGGGCTGACTGGGGCAATGAACAGCTCCTATTCTTCATGGCGGAAACAAAACATTGGGACTGGAGAGTCCATGCCGTCACTGCCGATGGCTATTTCAAGCTGGCGATCAAAAAGCACATCGACGAGCTGCTTTGGTCGTTTGCGGTAGAGTGGAATGAGAGTTATCGGATCGTCGGCTTTTTTGGTGACACCGCAGGTCTAATAATGCTGCGGGACCGGCTTCCTGAGCTGGCCATGCAGACGATCCACGCAAAGGGTGACGATTGGGTCCGCCATCGCCGCGAAGTGCCGCTGTGCGATGAGGATGACAAACTATTCTCCCCTCCGGCTGATACGTTCGATCAATCCGCAGGGGGGGAGTAAGCTATGCTCTTTGATGGCAACGAGCTTGAGACAGATCACCGCTATTTCCAAAATCTAGGCAAGACGGATTTTCGGCCCGACATAGCGGCATGGTGCGAGGCCACATTTGAGCGCTCGCAGATGCTGCTTGATGACGATTTCCCAGCGCGATTTCGCCGTGAGACACCTCAGCGCATATCCGAGCTGCTTTTCGCCGCGGCTTTCCTCGATGCAGGCTGGGAGCCGCTAGGACGGGTGCCGGGTTTCGATCTCGCCTTCAAGCTGGGAGAGGGTCGCCTGCTAGTCGAGATTACTACTCCCGAGCCGCATTCGCCGGACACATGGACCGAGACAAAGGGCGACGGCTACACTTCATGGTCAACCGACGCCAAGACAGAGGATGCGGCGTTGCGGAGACTGACAGGCGGCTTTGCCACCAAGGCCGAAACAATCCGCAAGCACTGCGACGCAGGCGAAGTTTCAGGGGCCGATTACATTGTCGTGGCTATCTCGGGCTTTCGGATAACCCAGGAATCTCCTGTAGCGCCAGAAATTGGCGGGCCCGTCCCAGACTTTGCAAAGGCATTCCTACCCATCGGTTCGCGCTATGTGACGGTGCGGCTGGGCGCCGATGCCGATATACCGATAGGCGGCGGTTGGCAATTTAAGGCGACTATCGACCAAGAGGGCAAGAATCCGGTCGATCGAGATTTTTTCTTACGACCCGAATTTCAACATATCCATGCGGTCGCATACACGCCGCTGCATTTCGGTGAGCCGATTACGCCAGTCAAGGAGTGTGCCGCCCTGCACAACCCCATGGCGCGACCGAAGGCTGAGGCCATCGCCCTCGGGCTAGGCTGCGAATTCGGGGTCGACATTGGCGAGGATGAATTTGCCATCGGCCCCCTAAAACCCGCGAGTTAAGTGACTTCTTAATGCAGCATAACGGTCAGAAGACTGCTTTTAGGATCGTGCGCCGTGCTTTCCGACACCGCAATCAGGCGCACAGCACTGTCGTTCGAGCGTCAACTCAACGACCGCTTTCGGGCAGACGACAATCAAGGCCGCAACGGCCGAAATGAGGCGCAAAGAAGCCGATTAACTAGACGCTGAGAGGCTGGACCTTGATCGTGCATGCCACGGCTTTCTTCTTCCGATCCGCCTGCTTTTCGCAATCCGCGACCTTCTTTTCGTTCCCCTTGTAAAGCCTGGAAGCGCGTGCGACCTCGTCCCACCGGCGGGGATCACCTACCCGCATTAACCGAACGCCGGCGCCCCACATGTCACGCTCCAACCGGGTGGCGGCACGTTTCTCCGGCCAATGCCAATGGTCGGGCACGGCCCGATCGATAGCGGACGGGACAGTGCAGCCCGCCATGAACGCCAGGATTGCGGCAACGCCGGCGCTGATTGCGATCCAAAAATTCTGCTGCTCCTGCGTCCGTGCAGAAGCGACGACGAGCCTGATCGATTTCACTGCCTCATCTAGACGCGAACGCGCGTCGCGTAAGGCTTGTTGTTCGGTCTCTCTCGCGCGCGCACCGGCCAACCTCATCTGCTCGCCAATGACCTCTGGCGTGAGTGCCAGCGCAGGACGTTCGGTCAACCGCTTGAATGCCTCGCGCGCCTTTTCCCAGTTCTGGTCGATCTTCGCGAGATCGTCAGTGTAATCCCGCCCCACCACATCGTTCAGACGCAAGCCGAACTGATCGATGGCAGCGGCAAGGGTCGACATGTTGCCCGACATTCTGTCGAAGGCCTGGTCGAGGGCGATATCTTCGGCGGCGACGTCGTCGGAGCCGACATCTTCGGGGTTAGTATTCTGCATCGCGACACCCTAAAGCCCTATGCCGAGGGAACGCGAGGGGCGGAGATATTCCTGGAGCGCCTGAGACACCGAATGTTTCTCAAGCGATTTCAGACCAAGCTCGTGGGTGCGATTGCGCAGCAGCGACTCGAGCTGCGGGTCGCGGTGCAGGCTCTTTGCCATGTCATTGAGCTGCGCTCCGACACGCTTGGCGCCGACATCATTATAGTTCGCCTTATGCTCCCGAAGCTGCTTCGACCCCGCCTGCCACTCGGCAATGAAGCGATCAGCCCGGGCCGGTGCGTCGATGCGCAGTTTGGTTTCGGTGCGCATCGCTTCCATAGCACGCTGCGTGCGGCCGCTCGCCGCCTCGGCGGTTAGCGACGGGTCATTGCGCAGCGCCGTGGCAAAATCCTTTGCGCCATCGCTTCGGAGAGCGTCGATGTCGCGGGCCGCGGCATTGAGGCTTTTCTGCTGGTGGATGATCGGCGACAGTCCCTTGGCGTGCATGCCGTCGATCTCGCGCTGCGCGCGGGCATAGCGCTCGACCGCCTTGTCGAGTGCGCTACGATCGGCCACCGGGGCCAGCGCCCGCGTGCTGACCCGGATGTTGCGGGTGCGCTGGGCGGGAGCCGCCTTGCCGAAGGATGCATCAGAGACCGCAGGTTTGAGCTTCAAGCCCGCGAACATGCTGCGTTTGGGTTCGGCCTTGGGCGCGGCCACTTTGCTGCGATAATCGCTCGCCATATCCTTACCGCGCTCGCGGCTGAGGGTGCGGACGAGCTTGGACTGGTCACGAAAGTCGTCGCGGCCATAATGGAGATCGACGCTATCGCGGTGGCGCGACATCGCGACATAGGCACCGTGCCGATCCATCCCCGGTGTCGCCAGCACCTGCACCCGATCGACTGTCATGCCCTGCGCCTTGTGGATCGTGGCGGCGTAGCCATGATCGATATGGGCATAATCCTTGAAGTCAAAGGCGACGCTACGCCCGTCATCGAGCATGACTGACATTCGCATCCGATCGACATTCTGAACCGTGCCGAGCGAGCCGTTCTTCACCCCCAGATCGCGCTCGTTCCTGAGGAACATGATGCGGTCTCCTTCCGCGAAGCTGCGGTCACCGCGCTCGACCTTGATCTGGATTTCGGCGCCAAGGCCGCCGCCGCCGCGCAACCGCGCTCGGACATCGTCATTGAGCTGGCGAACTTCGTCGTTGGTGTGAGTGAGAATGATCCGGCTCGCGTTCGGAAGCCGCTGCCGATCGCGATCCCACGCATCTACCAGTTCGGTGCGCGCCGCATCGCGGGTGTCGGCGGCGTGGACATGCCCGGCGTCGGCATAGCGGCCGACCGCCTCGCCGGTCCGGCCCGTAGCCAGCTCGCGTGTCGCGTCGCGCTGCCATTCTTCATGCTGGCGGCGGATTGAACTGATCTCGACGGCGCCGTGGCGTTCGGCGGCGGCGCGGAACGCAGCGCCGGCCTCGATCGCCTGCAACTGTTCGGGATCGCCGACTAGCACAACCTTGGCGCCCTGCTTCTCGGCTTCGGTCACAACGCGCTCAAGCTGACGCGTCCCGATCATCCCCGCCTCGTCGATAACGAGGATGTGTTTATTCGACAGAAGTTCGCGGTCATTTGCCCATTGATGTTCGAGGCTCGCCAAGGTCCGCGAGCCGATGCCTGAACCATGTTCCAGACCTTCGGCGGCGATGCCCGACAGCGCAGCGCCCTGCACCTGATAGCCCGCCGCCTCCCAGGCCTCGCGCGCCACGCCGAGCATCGCGCTCTTGCCGGTGCCCGCAAAGCCGATGACGTTGCTGACACCCCTTGCCGATGTAACGTGCTCGAGCGCGCCGCGCTGCTCAATCGATAGATCGAGGCCGCGTGCTGACGCGCTCGCAAGCGCCCGTTCGCGATGACGGTCGGCAACGTCATGATTGCGGCGCGCGTCGAGCGTGGCAGTGGCACGTTCGAGCCGCTGTTCGGTCTCGATCATGGCGCGCGAGGTAAAGCGATCTTCTCCACGCCCGTCTTTCCCGAGCGCGATCAGATCGGGCGACGCTTTCACCGCGCCCATGACGGCATCGAACTGGATGGTGCCGGCGCTGTGTCGATGCACGAACATCGCTAGGTCGCGGTTGGTGAAGGTGGCCTGGCTGTGCGTGATCGTGTCGAGAGCGATCGACGGGTTGGCGAGTAGTTTCTCGCCGTTCCGCCGCGCAATTTCCAGATGCTCCTCGGCACGATCGACTTCTAGCCCCTGCTCGACCATGCGCGACGCGGCGGGACCGATCTTGTGCTGCGGCTCAAGGTCGATGCCCTGCGCTTCGAGACTGCGATGATCGATGCGTGCCTCGATATCGAGAGATGCCAACCGTTCGTTGACATGATCGGCCCAGGCTTCACGCCAGTGGGTCAGCAGCTCGGTACGGTTCCATTCCCGGACCTTTGCGCCAAACTCGGCGCTGCCATTGTCGCCGATGCGGATCTCGCGCATTGTCAGCATGACATGCGCGTGCGGCCGCGCCATCCCGTCGGCGCCAATGTCCCAATGGACATTGAGATCAGCGATCATTCCGCGCTCGACGAACTCGGTTTGCACGAAGTCGCGGGCTAGCTCGATGCCCTGTTCCTGCGTCATCTCGCGCGGTATGGCGAACTCGATTTCGCGGGCAAGCTGCGCGTCTTTGCGGATCTCCGCCGCCTCGGCATCGTTCCAGAGCTGTTCGCGGTCGCGCCATCCATCCGGCGCACCATCGGGAAGCAGCACTTCGCTGTGAACGACACCAGCCTTGTTCGAGAAGTCGTGGCTGCGGCCAAGCCGCTCATCGTGCAGCCGATCGGCCGAACGATAGGCGGCTGCGGCAACGGCGCTGCTGCCGACAGCGCGGGAAATGACTTTTGCGGAGAAATGGTAGATCGCCATGGCGGCAATCCATTTACAGCAAAACGAGCACGTCGGCACGACGTATAAGCGCGCCCTCACACGATTTCATCGCGCTCGGGATCACAAAGTCGCAAGAGATTTCAGCTGCTTGAATGCAGATTAGACTCGGCATAGCTGGTTCGTCCGACCCCATCAAACGGAAGGACAGACGATGCGCAAACCCCGTGATTTTGATGCCGAACTCCAGGCGCTCACCGACAAGGCAAAGGCGCTCAAGACGAAAAAGCAAAGTCAGCTCGGCGAGCTGGTCACCGCGACGGGCGCCGATGCGCTATCTATCGAGCAACTTGCTGGCGCCCTGCTCGATGCCGTGGGATCAGACGCATCGCGGAAGGAGGCGTGGCGCAAGAGCGGCGCGGCGTTCTTTCGCGGCGACGGCGCCCGCGCTCGCAAAGGCGCTGTCCGCCACGCGAGCAGCGCATCGGCGAACGGCGCAGGCCCGCAATCGCCTTCAGGCGAAGCGGGCGCGGTATGACACGCGGGCGTGGCAGGTGAAGCGCCGCGAGCGGACGCGCCAGCTGATCGAGCTGGGTGGGCTGATCGCCAAGGCCGATCTGATCGAGCTGACCGGCGATGATCGCGCGGTCATTCTCGGCCTGCTGGTCGAAGCCGCCGCGACGCTGCGCGGCGAAGGCCGCGAGCAACAACTTCTTCTGTGGCGCCGCCGGGGGCGGCGCGCTTTCGACAGCGGCCTTATTACTGATGCGAGGTCGAAACTTTGATAGAGCTACAAAGACCGCACGGCTGCTTCTCGCGCCGAAATCCGCTTGCGCCGCCGAGACCGCGCGTCACGACATTGGCCTGTGAGCGCATTGACAAATTGAGGCGGTCGGTGACGCAATCGTCACAGATCGCCACGCCTTCGAGGCGCTGGATCAGTGCCTCGATTTGTCCGGCGATGGTCATGCGGCGGGGCATGGGTCAGCGATGAGCCTGCGCAGCTGCTTCCAGCTGGGCGATCCGCTCCGAACAGATTGCGTGCACGGCGCGGCCGAGTTCTTCGACGCGCTCGCCAAGCCAGCGCAATTCCTCTTCGCTGATCCGATAATGTTTTGAATAGCGCGCCTTCACATAGGCTTCTTTGAGCTTCTCGAAGTGCTTGCGATCAGCTTTCAGTTCGCGCGGCCAAGCGTCGACGAGCCGCATGTCGATGCGCTCGGCCTGGGTGCGCAGAAAGCCGAGATTGTGGACGTGCGGGGTATAGAAGGTGCAGACCAGAAGAACACAGTGGTAGAGCCGTTCAGCCGTCTGATGCAAAAGGAACGCGGCGAGGCGCAGGTCGCCATCCTTAACTGCGTATCCCGCATTCCGCTGGAAACCCATCGCTGTGGGCATCCACTCATCAAAATACTCCTGCGCCATATCCAGCGCCTGCTGCGGCGTCTTGGGCTTCGGTTTGTGCAATTCCTTGTCGTCAAATTCGTAAAGCGCGATCCCATCTTTCGCGACGTCCATGAAGAAATAGCGCCCATGCGCGAGGCCGTCGTTCACCTCCTGCATCGTGTGGACGATGAAGTTGACCGGCGTGTGTAGCGTCTTGTCGATCGCAAGCTCGCGGTTGAGCCGGTCCTCGACCTTGAGCCAGTAATCGACCTTGTCAGTTAGGCGCTTGTCACTGACGATGATCAGCAGATCGAAGTCGGACCGATAGCCCTTGGCTGTGTGCGGCTCATCGACCCAGCCGCCGCGCGCGTAGCTGCCGTAAAGGATGATCTTGTCTATCCGGCCCTTCTTCTTCCAGTTCATTGTCGCGAGCGCGACGCTGTCGGCGAATTCTTCGAAGATGATCTGCTTCACGCGCTCAAGTTCGCGCTGCTTGTTGGCCGGGAGATGATCGAGGTCGGTGCGCATTGTCTTCACCCTGTAATTGGAAGCGCCGGATGGCAAGCGCCATCCGGCGCGAACATGGTCACCACAGCCGGAATCGCCACCACCATGGATCCTTTTCGTCCATGGCTTTCATCATGATACGAAGGCTTGCTGCGAAGTGATTTTCGACGTCGGCCACGCTGATGTCGAACCGTTCTGCAATTTGCGAATAGCTCATCTCATCGACCCGGATCGCGAGGAAGACCTTGCGATCCATGCCGTGCATCCGATCGACGACGCGCTCGGCTCGCCATAGGCGCAGCCGTTCCTCGCGCGACTTGCGGGCGCTCATTGTTCTTCTCCCGCGAATGCGAGCAGGAAGTCACTCGCCTTGCTCGCCTGACTGGCAGCGCGAAAGATCGCCCTGTCGTCGCCCTCCAGCACCGACAGCCACGACACGATATAATCGGAATGGCGCACGGTCGGCGCGATGCCGAGCGAAGCGCAGGTGAACGCCGCCGCCATCTCGGCGACAAGCTCCTCCTTGGCGTATGCTTCCGAACCGAACACGCCCTTCTGGTCGCGATCCTGTCGGGTCGCATGGCCGGTCCAATGGCCCAGCTCGTGGAGCGCGGTGCGATACCAGTTGATCGGTTCATGAAATGCCGCCTGCGGCGGCACCTGCACAAAGTCGTGGCTCGGACTGTAGAAGGCCTCGCCGCCGCCGATATTGACGCACGCGCCGGTCGCGGCGATCAGCGCATCGGCCTCAGCAATCGCCAGCACCGGATCAGGGCTGACCATCGGCGCGATGTAATCGTCGGGCAGCCCGTCGCACTGGTCGATATTGAAGACGACAAAGCGTTTCAGGAACGCAACCTGCCGCGCCTCGCGGTCCTCGCCGCGCGCTGCCTCGGCTTCGGCCTTGGGCGTAAAGCGGTCGGCATAGCAGATGACCGTGCCTTTCTCGCCGCGCCGGACGTTGCCGCCCGCCGCCTCGGCTTGCCGGTAGGTCAGCCAACGCTGTGAGGCATAACCCTTCGCGACCACCTCCGCCCACAAGATCAAAACATTGATCCCGCTATATTTGCGGCCCGTGCCTGCATTCTGCGGCATGGTGCAGCCGCACGCCGCGCTGTCCCAAGGCTGCACCCATGGCAGCCGTCCTTCTTCAAGTTCGACGATAATCCGGTTGGTGACCTCCGAATAGAGGCTGGCACGTTCTATCCTTGCGGCACGCATATCCTTTCTCCTTCCAGCCACCGCACCCCGGCCCGGAAGGGGGCGGGGTGGGCGGCAGGAAGGAGCCGGCAGACCCGCATCATCGGGCGGGCTGCATCCGCAGGACCGGAACGAAGAGGAGGACCCGCGGCACGCGGGTTGCGGCCTGACCGGGCGGGGCTAGAGGCGAGTGACGCCCACCCTGCCCCCGAGCCGCCGGGAGAGACCAACGCCGCCGCGCAGCGGCGACCGCATGCGCGCCAGCGGCGCCCCACCAGGAACGAATCGGTTGATGATCGCGCCGTCCGCGGCGCGTCCTTCGCAGCGCGACTGTCTCAGACAGTCTCAATCGCGAGCGGGAGCGAAATTATTTGCCGCAAAATGCAGATTTAGTCTCACACGCTACACTTGGACAGACTTACCCAGATTTGGACACAGTACGACAGACTTAGACAACGTCGATTCGTCGCCAAATTTCAGATCATTGACGAACGAAAAAAGTTTCCCACTCTCATTGACGGGGCATCATTTCGAACCAGTAAATGAAGGAACTGTTTATGGCGTTTCAATCTCCTCTCCGCCTCATGCGCCTCAACGAAGTCCTCGATCTGACGGGCCTCAGCCGCGCAACCCTCTACCGCAAGATCGCCGCCGGGACCTTCCCGACGCAGCATAAGCTCGCCGAACGCTGCTGCGGCTGGCGTGCCGGCGAGGTTGAAATGTGGCTGCGTAACCCGCACTCGTTCACGATCGCCGATCTCAAGCGCGAAGCGGCTTAGGGTCAAGCATGGCAAAGCCCCGCGCCGCCGAAGCGGCGCGGGGTGGAAGCCCGCCTCAATCGGCGGGGTTCCAGATCAACGCGTAACCGTCTTCGCCGTCCTGGCCGGCAGCGCGGCCGAGATTGGCGTAGATGCGCCGCGGCCCGAACTCGGGGGCTGCGAGGGTCAGCGACACATAGGTCTTGCCCGATGCCTCGCCGGTGCGGACCCAGCCCGCGCCGATCTCGACGCCTTCGGAATAGACCCGGTAGTCGGGCTGGACGTCTCCGCTCTTGGAGCGGTTGGTGCGGATCTCGATCGCCGCGCGGATCGTGAGGGTTTTCAGCTGGCCCATAAAGCCTTCTTCGATGGTGCCGTTCACAAAGCCAATAGCTGCCATTGGTCGTCTCCTTCAAACTGCCGCGGGACCATCCCTGCGACATGGGCGGACCAGGGACCGGCGCATGAGGCGATCCGCGAACCCGCGAGGGCCGCAGCAAAGCGGAGGAGTGCGGCGACGCGATTATTTTGGAGCGAAGCGGCCGCGAGGAGCGCGTGGCACACGCGCGGGGAAATAATCGCGCCGCCGCTCTTTCGCGGGTCGCCGCGCCGGTCCAGGTCAACTCGCCCGTCGACGGGGATGGTCTTCGGCTCGATCCGGACGATAATCAGCAGCACTGGATTAGTGACGCCATGGAAGCACGGTGGCCAGGCGAAACACACGCCTCCATGCGCCGGAAACAGGTTGCCACGGACGCTTTAGCGAAGACATTCCGCGATTGTGGTTGTTCCCGCGTCATCGCGCGTGTTGGGTACCCCGCCGGAGGATTGGAGATGCAAAAATCTGGAGCGCCATCGCTCCGTTTTGGCGGATCTGTACAATCCGGCCCCATCGGCTATCGCCATAGGCATCGCAACACGATCTTTCGTCGGACGCTCCCTGATTGCGACCCAGGGGAGCGTTCGGTGGTGGGGGGCGATATTCTGCAACGCAGACCATCGTTTAAGGCGGCGCGATTTATCGCGCCGCCTTTTTACCTTTCGGCCTCCGCGCGCCGTCGCCGCTTGCGGCGGCGGCGCGCCAAAAATGAAAGCGCCGCGCTGGCCCGAAGGGACAGCGCGTCCGTTACCGGTGAGGGAAAAATAGGCGGGCGACCCAAAGCCGCCCGCCCTGTTGTTTATGCCGCCAATGGCGGTTCGTCGGTTTCCGGTCCGCTGCTGTCCTCGGTGAGAGGCACAATGCTCGCGGAGAGATCGAAAGCCACACGCGCCGCCGCCTGCACGCTGCCGACACCCCCGCGCGACGTGTAGGCAGTCGGCGGGAACGCCATCCACTGCGGAACCCACGGCTCGGACTTGGCGCGGCCGTTCTCGCCCGCAAGGCAATCCAAGATGATCGCTTTCAGCGTCTTACCCTTCTCACCGGCGTTTGCTGCTGCGACCTCCGCGCCCGCAACCTCGCCGACGATGGCGAGCAGCACTTCGCGGTCGCGAAGCTGGTCGAAGAACGCCGCGTCGGCTTTCCAGTGCCGGTTCATGTCGGTGCCGATATGAAGCCCGATCATCTCGACCGCCTCGCTGGCCGCTTGCAGCGTCTCGCCCATGACGATCGCGATCACCTCCATCACCACCGGATCGGGCAATTCCAGAAGCCGCGCGAACAGCGGCGCAAAAGGGGATCGGTGAAAACCCTTGCCGGTAACGGTCGGCGCATCCTCGTCGAAGCCAAGCACGGCGAGCACGGCGCGGCGCTTCGCGTCGAAAGCGGCTTCGGCGGAGCAGGTCTCCACGCTCTCGGCGATATCCTCTTTCGGAGCGCGCTGCGCCTCGACATCGACCCGCCACAGGTCTGCGCCCGCTATGACATGCGCGGCCATCGCTCGGAGTGCGACACCGGTGTGTGCTAGCAGGTCGGCGCGCACCGCCGCGTGGCGATGAAGATCGATATAGGCATTGAGCGGACCCGACACCTCGGGACGCCTCTGCTTGTCGATGACCGCCCCACCGTCGCCGCTCCCGCCGTTCGCAAGCCGCTTCGCTTCCTTGATGGTGACAAAGCCTTCGTGGAAGCTGACCTCGCCGCTCTCTCGAACCTCGATATAGACGCGACCGCCCTTGCGCTTTCCCGCATGGGCATAATCCCATGACCGGAACCACTGCCCTCGCTCCATGATGATCACGTCGGACCATCCGGCCTCAAGATAGTCGGCCTTGCGCACCTCGATGGCGCCCATCTGCGCGGTCCAGAATGCATCGCTGTCGGCAAAAAAGCGATCCTCGCCGAACAGGTCGGCAACAATGCCGCCCTTGAACGCCTCGACGTCGAACAGGGCATGCGTCACCGCAATGGCCGTGCCGCCGAACAGCCACGCCTTGAGCTGATGGCCGGTCGGGCAATAGGCGTTCTCGTCGTCGAACAGCGCCAGCCATGCCTTCTGCTGGCTTTTCGATGCAAGGGTCAGGTGGCGGACTGTGTTCACGTCGATCTGACCACCGCGATAGAGGGTACGGATGCGCGGCAACAGATTGCCAAGCGCCAGGATGCGCTTCACCGCCGACGGCTCGAACCCGAACGTGTCGGCAACCTCGTCCACGCTGCGACCGGTTTTGACCAGCGCCACGAACGCTTCCCACTGGCTGACCTCGTCGGGCCGGACCCGCGCAAGGTTTTCGAGCATCGATGCTTCGAGCGCGTCGGCATCATCGCCTTCGTCGAGGATCGCGCACGGGATCGGCTTCACCGCCCCGCCCTCGCGCGCCACCGCGCTGACTGCGGTAAAGCGCCGACGCCCCGCGACGATCTCGAACCGGCCTTCCGAACAATTCGGACGAACGAGCAGCGGAACCAGCACACCGCGCGCACGAACGCTCGGGAGCAGGTCGGACACATCGGGGTCTTTCCCCTTTCCGCGCATGTTGGCAGCGGCAATCGACAGATTACCCAAATCAATGAAGTCGAGTTTCATGGCTATCTTCCTTCCCTTCAACCACACCCGGCCCCGGACGGCGGGGCGGGCGGCGAGAAAAGGCGACGGGACTGCGCCAAAGGACGGCGCGCACTCGCAGGGCCGCAACGAAGTGGAGGAGCCGGGGCGAAGACCCGGCTTGCGCACCGGCCGAGCGGTCCCACAGCCGTGCGCCGACTGCCACGCTGTCCGTGGCCGGCCACATGCAACGCCGCCGCGCGGTCAGCGCGGCGTCATCATCGGACAATAAACGCGCCCTTGTCGCAGCCGCAGGCGCGGCGGCGTGCGCGGGCCGGTGGCGGGTCGGACGCGGCCAGGCCGCGGCCGGAACAGCGCCCCGCGCTGTTTACCCGCCGTAAGGGACGCGCGCCCGCGGCGGCAAGAAGCGAGACAAGAGCGCTGCGCGGCCAACCGTACAAACGCGCGACCTCTAGCGGTGCCTGTCGCCGCCAGTGTGCGCACATTTGAGGCCGCGCTCGATGCGCTCCCGCTCTCGGAAATCGAATGGGCGTCGAAGTGTATGACGCGATCTGTCGTCCCGTTCATCCAAATTGGGTTCAGCGACAAGATGGCGAGTCGCCGCAACACCACAGGAGAAAAGATATGGCTAAGCGGTACGTCCGTGCCACCGGCAAGGATTCGCAGGGGGACATCACGCGCCTTTGCAATTCGGGTGAAGCTTGGTCGCCCCGGAGCAAATCCGATGCGATCAACGATATCGATTATGGCTATCACGAATATTGTGTGAACTGGGCCAACGCCCCTGAAACCAAAATCAAGGTCGTCATTGGTCCGACCGGGAAGTATCTCCGGACTGATCGCGACACGACGTCGCGCAACAATCTGGACGATCTCCCCGACTGCTAAACAGAGATGAGGGCTGGAGCGTCGCTCCGGCCCTCAAGGCATCGAAGCAAAGTCGGATCGTTGATGCGCCCTCACCATCTCGGCGAGCTCGGGCGGTGAGAGCACCTCAACAGCGTCGCCCCACAAATATAGATGCCAACACATTTCGAGCAAGCCAGCGGCGCGAAACCGAACCGTGAGGGATCCATCGCTCCCCCGATCAGAGATCTGTGTAGGATGGAAGAGGAAAGCTTCGGCGCGCGAGGCAGCTTTGGGCAGGAAGCGCCACGCTACATCGTGCATGCCAGATTCCTGTTGATAGGAACCGAAGCAGCGTTCGGCATGTTCGTTGAGATCGAACCCGTCCTTGCGAACAAATGCTTCGGGTAGGACGGTTGCGGATTCGATACCGTCAACACGAAAATGCTGAATGCCGCCACCCATCTTCTCGACATCGACGGCGACGAGATACCTGCGGAAGCCCAGCAACAAGCCGTGAGGCGCTACTATCCGATCGCGAGATGCGGCATCTTTCCAGCCCCGGTAGCGGATCTGGAGCTTCGATGAGCCTTTCAGAGCTGTCGAGATCGCAAGATCGACGCTTTCACAACCCAAAGGGCGTGGACCTGGCCGCGCTGCATGTCCCTGAGCTAACAGCAACGCTTCTTCATCGGCTTCGATACGGCGACTTCGGTCGTCTGGAATGAGGGCCAAAATCTTCGCGTGCAAACAGCGCAGCGCTTCGCACTGGTCAGTCCCCGCGCCCTTGTCCATCATTTCCTCAGCCAGCGCCAAAGCGGCGAGTTCGTCGGCCGTCGGCGTGAGAAGAGGCGCGATTGCCTTGTGCGGTAGCTTCCACCGCGCCTTCCCGCTGTCCTCATCCTTGAGTTTTTCGAGTTCTGGAAAAAGTAGAGCGAGCGCCGAAATAATGCGTTGCGCTGTCCGATAGTCCCGTTCAAGAATTTCTTCGATTTCGGCAAGGCTGACGCCGCGCAGCGACGCAGCGCGTGCCGCTATCGTGAGAACGTCGACCGCATTGCGATAAGACATACATGTCCTCCAACACGACAGCTTCTGTCGTCTGGTGTCTTCATGACGAATCTGATTGGTGGAGTCGAGCGGACCCTGATCCTTATTGGGAGGGAATTTAATGCTGAAGCACCGCGAGCAGACGATCTTCTCTGCCAGTGACCTCGTCAATTTCATGGGTTGCGCGCATGCCACCGTGCTCGATGTTCGCAACCTGACGAACCCAGCCTCCTTTCCCAAAGATGACGAAATGGCTGTTTTGCTCCAGCAAAAGGGAATTGAGCACGAACTCGCCTATCTGGAGCTGCTGCGGTCGGAAGGCCGTTCGGTCGCAGAAGTTTCTGTCGAAGGAACACTTCAGGAGCGAGCTGACGCAACACGTCATGCAATGCAAGCGGGTCACGACGTCATCTATCAGGGCGCGTTTTTATCTGGTCACTGGCACGGCTATTCTGATTTCCTGCTGAAGAAGGATGGGGTCGAATCCCTACTTGGCAGCTTCGCCTATGATGTCGCGGACACCAAGCTGGCTCGCTCGGCGAAGCCCAAGCATATTCTCCAACTCTGCGTCTATGCAGATATGCTGGCCAAGGAACAGGGGGTGATGCCGCCGTCCATGCACGTCGTGCTTGGCACCGGCGAGATCGCGACGATCCAAACCACAGCAGTGTTCCATTATTTCAACTTCGCCCGGCAACGCTTCGAGAGATTCGTGAGCAATCCGCCCCCCATTTCGGCCGCAGACCCTTGCGGGCATTGCACGTTCTGCCGCTGGTCAGAGCGCTGCGACACTGAGTGGGAAGCAGCCGATCATCTATCAATCGTCGCGGGAATGGGGCGCAGTCAGATCGCTGCGCTGCGAACGAGTGGCATCAACGATATTGGGGCTCTGGCACAGTTCCCCCGGGAATCTGCTGTGTCGGGGATGCAGCCGGGCACCGTCTATAAATTGTCTGCCCAAGCCCGCCTGCAGGCTCATCACAGGACGACCGGTGAGCGCCAGGTCGAGCTACTCCAAGCGACGCCAGAGCGAGGTTTTGCTCGGCTACCGCAGCCCGATGAAGGCGACATTTTCTTTGATATGGAAGGGGACCCCCTCTTCGACGGCGGCCTTGAGTATCTTTTCGGTTTCATTTCGATGGAGGAGTCAGAAGATCGCTTCCGTGCTTTCTGGGCGCACGACCGCGAAAGCGAAAAACTGGCCTTTGAACAGACGATCGACTTCATCGTTGCGCGCCTCTCGCGATATCCCGGCGCGCATGTCTATCATTATGCGTCATACGAGCAGACGGCATTGAAGAGGCTTGCGATGTATCATGCAACGCGCGAACGCGAAGTCGACAATCTGCTACGCACCGATCGCCTCGTCGATCTCTACAAAGTCGTGTCAGAAGCCATTCGCACGTCAGAGCCGCGGTACTCGATCAAGAATATGGAAGCCTTTTACCTTCCAGGTGGTCGACAGGGCGAAGTCAAGACCGCTGGCGACAGCATCGTCATTTACGAGAAGTGGCGCCGCGGCGGCAGCGATGAACTTCTTCGCGAGATCGCCGAATACAATGAGGTCGATTGCCGTTCGACGCGAATGTGCCGCGATTGGTTGCTCACCCTCCGTCCGGCCGCGACGTCATGGTTTACCGGACGAACCCTAAAGCCCGCCGACGCCGCCAAGGAAGAGGCCCGCGACGAGGCCGAAGAGCGAACGCGCCTTCTTGCCAGCGCCCTTCTCGCCATCGACGATGCTCCGTGGCGCAAGCTCCTCGTCGACTTGCTCGAGTTCCACAAGCGCGAAGCAAAGCCAAGCTGGTGGGCGATGTTCGCGCGACAGGACATGGATGGCGACGCTCTGCTCGATGACGCCGAGTGCATTGCAAATATTCAGCCGCATCCTACCGCTCGGCCCTGGAACGAGAAGAAGTCGATCGTCTATCCATTCACTTTCCCCGCGCAGGATTTTAAACTCCGCGTTGGTGACAAGCCGCTGCGATCGGGCACGTTGGAGCCTGCGGGGGAGATTTTGGAGATCGATGAAGACGAGCGTTTCATCGCGCTCAAACTCGGACCATCCCGCTCCCGCCTAGATGCTGGCTGCTCGCTCATTCCCGAAGGCCCAGTTGGCGACGCAGTTCTTCGAGCGGCTGTCCACCGCTATGCGCAAGATGTAGCCGCAAACGGGAGAAAATATTCGGCCATTACCGCAATGTTGCGCCGCGATCGTCCGCAGCTCACAGGACGGTCTCCGGGCCAACCAATACTCCCAGATGCAATCGACGCGACCCAAGGCGCAATCGAAGCTCTTCGGGCGCTCGATGACAGCTACCTCCTCATTCAAGGGCCGCCAGGAGCAGGAAAAACCTACACCTCCTCGCAGGCGATCGTGGCTTTGCTCGCGGAAGGAAAGCGTGTTGGGGTCGCTTCGAATTCGCACAAAGCGGTCAACAATCTTCTCAAGGAAGTTGAGGACATGGCCACCGCTCAAGGCCTCCGCTGCCGAGGGATGAAGAAATCTTCGCGCAACGACCAGACTTTCGGCGGAGGCGGGTGGATCGAAGATGTGGTGGGAGGCAGCGGCAGCGGTGTGTCGCCGGGGCACCAGCTCGCTGCCGGTACAGCGTGGCTTTTTGCAAATCAGGAACTCGATGAGGCGTTCGACTATCTCTTTGTCGACGAGGCGGGGCAGGTCAGCCTGGCCAATATTGTCGCAATGGGAACATCGGCGCGCAACATCATCCTCGTCGGGGACCAAATGCAGCTTTCGCAGCCAATCAAGGGAACGCATCCTGAAGGCAGCGGCCGGTCCGCGCTGGATCATCTTTTGCAGGGCCATGCCACGGTGCCCGCCGATCAAGGTGTCTTTCTGCCAATCACCCGGCGCATGCATCCGGACCTCTGCCGGTTCATTTCAGACGCGGTATATGACGGACGACTTGAGGCGGAGCCAACGACGGCGCATCAGCGAATAGAGGTCGACAAAGGCCAAGATCCGCAGGCCCTCGCGGCAGCTGGGTTGCGGTTTGTTGATGTCGATCATTTTGGTTGCACGCAGCGCTCCAAGGCGGAAGCCGATCGTCTTGCGATCACTTACCAAGCTCTCATCGGTGCTCATTGGGTCGACCGCCATCAACGACGCCATCAGATCGGGACGGAAGATATCCTGGTGGTCTCGCCGTACAACATGCAGGTCGAACTTTTGAAGCGAATCCTGCCAGAGGGCGCGCGCGTCGGCACGGTAGACAAGTTCCAAGGCCAAGAGGCACCCGTAGTGCTTGTCTCGATGGTCACTTCCTCCGGCGATGATCTGCCGCGAAACATCGAGTTTTTGTATAGTCGCAACCGCCTCAACGTCGCCATAAGCCGCGCGCGATGTTTAGCGGTTGTCTTCGCCAACCCTCGGCTACTGGAAATTCCGTGCTCTACAATTGCGCAAATGGTGCTGGTCGACGGCCTTTGTTGGGCAAAGCAATTTGCGGACGGACAACGGGAATCGTCATAATTTTTCTGAAGGCGTAGGTGCGTCTCACCTTTGTGCCTTTCCAGCGCTCTTGATGATTTTCGTCGCTTCAACGGCCCAAGGTTCTAGTGCGGTAAGATTCAGATTTTTTTGAATTTTGACAAGCGCCGACGGACTCCAGAACGTTCCATCGTCAGCTTCCCAGTCAGCTAAAAGCTTCGGAAGCTTAGTTTTTCCATTCTGGGTTACATTGAAGCCGATCTGAACGCCCGTTTCATTGTCGACATACACTATTAGTTCGCTCGACAGTTTGTCGCGCTCGTATAATCGAAGGGCGTAGCTATTGGTCCAGATCGTGGTGGGATCCAGAATGCCGTCATCCCCCTGTTCGTAAGGGGCTTTCGCTTTCCAGATTGTTGCGGGAAGCGGCTTCCAGACATCATTCCATATCTCATGCAGTAGTATCGCGTAATCAGTTTGAATTTGACGCGCAGCTCGCAGGGCGCGGAAAAACTCCGGCACCTCGTCCCATTTCACATCATCGGGTATTGATGGTCGTTTCTTGGCCAGCAGAAGGTCCACTGCCGCCCTTGTTTTACTGTCACCGAAATAGGCGAGCATCCCCATGGAAATCTGAACCATCTGTCCCGTGCCTTCTCAATAGGATTTGTTCCAAACGGACCGCCTGAAGCGGCGGTAATCGCCGCAATCTTGCGCTGCATCAATTTCCATATCGAGCCTAGTCAGAAACGCCCACCAGCTCACTGGCATCCAGTTAGGGCTCGACTTGAGCAATTCGGGGTCGATCTGGCTGGTGAGCGGCGCGATTACCAGAAAGGCCGAGCACGGCAAATTCCACGCTCGGCCATCCCGGTCGAGAACGTGACCTTCCGCCTTTTTTAACTGCCCTTGGGTCAGGCGATGACCAAACTTCGCCTCAATCACGGCGCCAAACCGGGATTTACCATCAGTCAGTTCTACAAGTATGTCGATACGGTTCTCTTCTGCCTCCGCGCAGACAGAGAGTGGCTGCCACTCCTCGCCAATTGATTTGCTACGTGGAGAGCAGGCCATGGCCGCCTTTACGAACGACAGGCAGCGCTCACGCTGACGGTGGTGCGGTCCATTGGTGAGGAAATGGACAAAGCCCTTAGTAATCTGGGGCTCGAGAGGATCAATCCATTCATGGGGCGCTTCGCTGAAGCAATGGCTTTCGGTGCTCAGCCCGAACAATGCGGCAAGACTCGCATTGCCGTCGTGCCACGGATGCGCACGGACCTTAGGAAGACCGGAGCGGATCACCTTTATGGCATTGACGCGACTACGCTGTGCTACGTCGAATGAGCGCGTATCGATTGCTGCTGGCTTCAATTGCGATAGGTTGCGCCAGTCTCCCGGTTCGCTCATGGCTGGCTCGCCTCACGCCCGTCCCGGTAGTCGCCGACCACCCAGATGACGCTTTGAATGTCGATCATGTCTCGCGGTTCCAGATCCAGCATCGATTGGCGAATCGCGGCTGCCATATCGAGCAGGTCTTCATAAACGGCGTGATCAAGATCTGCCGCATAGGAGTGAGCAAGGGGATGGCCGACACGGGCAGCGAAATCCTTGGTCACCTCGGGCTTTAGAAAAATATGCTCGGCCGGGTGCCAAAGATAGGGAAGATAAGTCACGACCGTCCATTTGGCATTCTCGTGGGGACGCAGTAGCGTTTCCATCGCGCGCAGCGAAGACTTTCCTTCACCCAACGCGAAGCGGGCAGCGGCGCGGATGAAATCGTCGCCATCTGACCCTCGTAACAGACCTTGCATCCTAGTTTTCTCGATCGGATAAAGAAGGTTAGTTGCCCGATAGGCGCGCAGCACGGCTTCACCATGCCCCGAACCAGTCGCAGCCTCCTCAACCGGCGCCGTCTTCTCCAACTCATTCTTGGCTTTGAGCTTGTAGGCCCTCTCGTCCGCGAGATAAGCTGGAGACTCAAACCCGCCGGCGAACCAGTGCAAGAAGCGCGCGCGGGCACCGGCATATCCATACCAATTCGGCCCTTCGCGCGTTAACTCCACCTGTAGTGCGTTCCAAGCCTCGTCGGCGGAAGCGCCCTCTTTTTGCAGGATTGTCTTTCCACCCTCGATCGCGATAGCGACGAAGCCATTGTTTGTTTGGACAAGCCGCAGTTTCGCCTTCCCCGCAGTGCCTTCGCGGATTGTCTTCACTGCCGCCCCCCTCCATGCGCACCTAACTTGACATTCGTTCTTGGCATGCTGCGATGCGCACGCATTCCCTGTACTAGAGGAGCTTATGCGGTCCTCATCACGGGAGTGTCCAGAGGCATGCGGCCGATCCGCTACTCTACCCTCTCAGAGCCCGAAATCCGCAGAACGAAAGCTGAATCGCTCATTGGACGGAAATGCACCGAATGCAGTCAATTCCCCCTGCTCATACCGAAAATGCCAGGTTTGAGCATTTCGTGGCGTCGGATCGCGGAAGACCGAAGCGTCGAATATCGCGACATTGGCTCGATGCTGTGGGTCGCGGACCGAAGCATAGCGTATCGCCTGCGTATTGATCGCCCGCGCTTCGGCGGCGAACAGCTGGCAGGCTGAATAATCATCCGGTGCCATCCAGAGAGACGCAGCCTCAAGATAAGGCGGCACGCAGAGGTCGAGCATGCGATCCATCACGATGGTCACACTGATTGCCGAATGCTCTACAGTCGTACTCGGCGGCTGGAATCCGGGTGAACGCGAGTAAAAGCGGAGGCGCCAATAAGCCGTTTCGGCGATCGCTGTGGCGACAGACTCCGCCGCATAGAAAATGCCCGGCTTCTCGCCGGCACGGCGAAATCTCGAACTGCTCTTGTGCCCGTAGCGAAACGGGGTAGCGAGCAGATAGTGAAGATGCCGGGCCGACACTGGCAGGCTCGGCTTCACCTCTTCAACAAGCTGCTCGAGCAGTGCCTGATCTTCGGTGCCCGCCGCGAGGCGGTTCGTCGAAATTCGGTGCTGCGCCTCGACGATCCGCCAGAGCTTTCCGCGATAGGTGCGAAAATCCTCGGACCTTGGCGTTCGTTCAAACGCGGGCGCGGTAGTCATCGACATAGTCGGCGACATCGCTCAAGCCGCGAATAGTCCGGATTAGATCGAGCGGTCTGCTGCCAAGATCGACGTTCTCGGATTTCAGCCACGACATCGAAGCGGCATCGTCGCTTCCCATAAGGGCGTCGAGGCTGCGAAACAGCCGAACCAAATACTGGCCGAGTTCGAACGCCTTTTCGGCTCGTTGAAGCTGATAGCTGCCGGAACGAAGCCGCGACGCGGTGGCGGCAGAAATGCCGACGACCGCGCCCAATTGATCGTTGGTCAATTTCCAGCACGTCGCCACGCGCGCGACCGCTTCCGAGAGAACGCGACCCTGATCCGCGTGTGAGGCTAGCTGCGTTGCCACAACATTCTCCTGAATGAATTCCTATATTATCATTCATAGGAACGAATTCTCTCTTTTGCAAGGCTAGCCACGTCGTTCCGCCTTGGGCTCAGCAATCCTGCCTTCGTCGAACGGCTCCACGCCTGTCCCAGTCACCGCACAGTGCCAAGCGCCAAGCGGCCACTATCATCGCAAATTGAGGTCCTACCGTCGCCCACGCGATCGCCGCCATCCAAGATCATGGTTGATCACGACGCTGCTCGACGAGGGCGAAGGTACACCCTCCCCTGCTGACAGCGCGCGTGCCTCGTCGCACTTTTCGCCAACATCCACCCGCCGATCGTCGAGATAGTCGGACCACCACTGCGCCATAGCAACGCGCTCATCCCAGTGTGCCCCACGATGATAGGCCGCGCGCACCCGATTGTTGTCGCCATGCGCTAGCGCACGCTCGATCGCGTCATAGGACCATTTGCCAGATTCGTTTAGCAGCGTGCTCGCCATCGCCCGAAACCCGTGCGCCGTCATCTCGCTGCTGGTGTAACCCATCCGCCGGAGCGCGGCGTTGAGCGTGTTGTCGGACATGGGCCGCTTCCGCGACCATAAAGACGGGAAAATGTAGCTCCACGGCGCGGTTATCGAGCGGATTTGTTCGACCAACGCGACAGATTGCCGCGACAGAGGCACATGATGCGGCTTGCGCATCTTCGTCTTCTCGGCGGGAATGGTCCAGACGCGGGCGTCCAGGTCAAACTCTTCCCACTGGGCGCTGCGCAATTCCCCCGGACGCACGAACACGTGCGGCGCCAGTTTCAACGCCCAATCCGTCATGCCTTGACTCTTATAGCCATCGATAGCGCGGAGGAGCGGGCCGACCTGGCTCGCATCGGTGATCGCGCCATAATGGGTGACGGTGGGATTGATCAGCGCTCCGCGCAGGTCGCGGCTCGGATCCGACTTCAGCCGGGCCGACGCCACGGCATAGCGAAAGACTGCGCCAGCGAGCTGCATCGTCCGCCGCGAACTCTCCAGTTTCCCTTTGGCTTCTATCTTTCGAACCGCCGCCAGCACGTCAATCGGTTCGATCTCGTCGATGGGCATTTTACCGATGGAATTATCCAGCAGGCTTAGAAGATATTCGCACCTCTTCGCCGTCGATGGCGCCCATGCCTTGTCGCCATCGCGCCGTCGCTTGTCACAATATTCACGGCTGATGTCGGTGAAGCTGTTCCCGGCGGCAACATTCCCGCGGAGCCTGTTCCGGCGCTTTTCGTAGGACGGGTCGATGCCTTTCGTGAGCTGATTGCGCGCTTCGTCGCGAAGGTCGCGCGCATCGCGAAGCGACACCCGCGGATATTCGCCAAAGCTCAGCTTCTTTTCGCGGCCGTCGAATCGGTACTTCATTTTCCAGTGTTTGCTGCCAGACGGCATGACCTGAATGTAGAGTCCCTGCGCATCCGCCATTTTGTAAGGTTTTTCCCTCGGCTGAGCATGGCGAACGGTGGTATCGGTCAGCGGCATCTCGGTCCTTCCTTTCGCGCCTCCAAAACAGACAAACGACATGTCGAATCGCCCCTCAAGAGGCCCCCAATTTCGAGAGCTGCCCTGAGATGGGGTGAAACGCGATGAGGCGATAAATGGCAGAATACCGCCATTTTTTCCGTTTTGTAAAGGTTCTGGGACGGCCTGAAACAGCCTTCTGGAGCGGGTAGAGGGAATCGAACCCTCATAGCCAGCTTGGAAGGCTGGAGCTTTACCACTAAGCTATACCCGCGCGCTCAGGTCGCGTGTGCGATGCGAAGGCGCTCATGCCACCTGGCAATGTCAGCGTCAATATCTGGTTTGGCCGCAATACGCCGAGCCGAGCGCGTCACCCTTACGCCTGTTGCGCGTCGAGCCAGTGCTTGAGCAGGTCGTGCGCGATGGCGAACGGAGGTGGCGCGATGAATGGGGCGGCGTCGTCGCCTGCCATCGCGGCGCGCACCTCGGCGGCGCTGAACCAGCCGGCTTCCTCGATCTCGGTGGTGTCGAGCGTCAGTTCGTCGCTCAGCGCCTCGCTGGTGCACGCGATCATCAGCGACGACGGGAACGGCCAGGGCTGGCTGGCGACATAGCGCACGTTGCGCACGCGAATGCCTGCCTCTTCCCAAAGTTCGCGCGCCACCGCTTCCTCGATGCTTTCGCCCGGCTCGACGAACCCGGCCAGCGCCGAAAGACGCCGTGCGGGAAAGCGCGGCTGGCGGCCGAGCAGCACCTTGCCGTTGAATTCCGACAGCATGATCGTCACCGGATCGACGCGGGGAAAGTGCTCCGCAGCGCAACCTGTACAGATGCGCGACCAGCCGCCCTTGCTCATCGCGCTTGCCGCGCCGCACAGCGAGCAGAAGCGGTGCCGCGCATGCCAATCGACCAGCGTGCGCGCGCCGCCGTAAAGCGCGAGCTCATCGGCGGGCAGGCTGGCCAGCAGCTGCCAGACGCGGGGGTTGTAGTGCAGGCTGGAGCCCGGCTCGTTGCGCTTCAACTCGGCGAAATGCGCCTTGCCGTCCATCAGCCCGAGGAAGATCAGCTCGCTGTCGGGCGCGGCATCGGCAAGGCTGCGCCAGACCAGCCGGCCTTCAATGCTGACCTCGGGCTCGAGCCCGTTCAGCGTGAGCACCCGCGCCTTCCAGTTCATGTATCCGGCGAGCTGTTCGGGATCGACGCGGACCTGATCGGCACGGTCGATGCGGCCCCCGGTCAGCGCCGGAGCAATCAGCGACAAGGACATTATGCTCTCCCCGGCGGACCGATCAGCCCATCGCCTGCAGCTGGTCATAGACCATCTTGCCGAAATCGCGCTGGAAGGGATAGGTTTCTGCCGGCATGTACTGGGTGAAGCCCGATGCGCGGATGCCGCGGATGTGGTCGACGAACGCCACCGTTCCGGCAGCGCCACCCCAGCCATAGGTCCCTGCAGGGCCCTTGGCATTGCCGAGACCCACGCGACCGCCCGCACCGAAGCCCTGATCCTCGATCCAGGTGCCCTTGGTGGTGGCGGTATCCGGCAACAAATTGGACATGCCCGTCAGCGCGGTCGCTTCCGTCATGATCCGCGTGCCGTCAAGCTGGCCCTTGCCGACCAGCATGCCAAGGAAGCGATCGTAATCGCGCGCGCTGCTGACCAGCCCTGCTCCCCCGAACGGGAAGGCGGGCGGCGTGGTGAAGATGCTGTCCTGCGCCGGATCGACCGGAATCAATGCGCCTGCAAACGGCACGTAATTGGTGCTGAGGCGGGATACTTCGCTTTGCGGCACCGTCCAGTAGGTGCTGGTCATGCCCAAAGGATCGAACATGTTCTTGCGCAGGTAGGCGCCGAATTCCATGCCGCTGGCGACCTGGATGACATAGCCAAGCAGGTCGAGCCCGATCGAATAGCTCCAGATGCTGCCAGGTTCCGCGATCAGCGGCAGCGAGGCGACGCGGCGGGCGAACTCGTCGATCGGCGGGGTCGGCGCGGGCATCGGGAAGCCGGGGATCGGCGTCTTGCTGACCGCAGCGGGGTTGATGCCCAGCCGGTTGTATTCCTCGAGCAGCGGCCCCTTGGTGACGATGTTGTAGCCCAGCCCTGCGGTGTGCGTCATCAGGTGGCGCGGGGTGATCATCGTCTTGGCGGGCACCGCATCCAGGCTGTTGGCGGGATCGGTCAGCACCTTCATGTTGGCGAACTCGGGGATGAAGTCCGCGATCGGCTGGTCGAGGCCAAGCTTGCCCTGTTCGACCAGCATCATCGCGGCCATTCCCGCAATCGGTTTGGTCATCGAATAGACCCGCCACAGCGAGTTGGCATCGACCGGGGTGGGAATATCGAGCGCCAGATTGCCCGCGCCGATCAGCGCAGGCGGCTGCGCACCGAAGCCCAGCGACACCAGCATCCCGGCCACCTTCTTCGACGCGACATAATCTTCCACCTGCGCGCGGATCAGACCGAAATCGCCGGTGGCCATCGCGCGGGCATAGCCCGGCATCGCTGCGAACAGGGCGAGCAGGCCAGCAGACCCGAGCACATGACGGCGGCTGAGATTGGGCATCTGGTTGAGGATCTTGGACATATTCGACTCCGGTAACGTTGCTGCCGCCCTTGGGGGAAACGGCTTTATCGATGCTGAATGGCGATTCGTGCGGCCTTGGCGAACACCGTGGGCAATCCTGCCTCTGCGATCCGTTCGACAGGCCACCAGCTGGCGCCATTCAGGTTTTCAATGGCAACCTTATCGATTTGAGGGCCGCGATAAAGCGCCAATGACAGCTCGAGCGAAAAATGTGTGAAGACATGGGCGACGGCGGCATTGATATGCGTCCACTGGCCCGGGATCGGGGCAACCGCATCGCCGTTACGGCCTGCCGACCAGCCATCGTCGGGCAGCGCGCGCATTGCGCCCAGCATGCCCTTGTCGGCGCGCTGGACCAGCAGCACCTGGCCCGCCTGCTCGATCCACCAGGCAGTGCCGGTGCGATGCGGCTTTGCCTTTTTGGGCGGTTTGACCGGCAGGGATTCGGCGATGCCACACGCCCTCGCCGCGCAATGCGCCGCGACCGGGCACAGCAGGCACGAAGGATTGCGCGGGGTGCACAGCGTCGCGCCAAGGTCCATCATCGCCTGGGCAAAATCGCCGGGCCGGTCGGAAGGCAGCATCTGTGCGACCTTTGCCCGGATCGCGGCCCTGGCGGCGGGCAGAGGCGTTTCTATCGCAAACAGCCGCGCGGTCACCCGCTCGACATTGGCGTCGACCACCGCCGATGGCCGGTCGAACGCGATCGCTGCGACCGCTGCTGCTGTGTAATCACCGATTCCGGGAAGCGCACGCAACCCCGCCTCGGTGTCGGGAAAGCGCCCGCCATGTTCGATTGCGACCGCGCGGGCGCAGGCGATCAGGTTGCGCGCGCGGGCATAATAGCCAAGCCCTGCCCAGGCGGCGAGCACATCCTCCGCAGGCGCCGCAGCCAGCGCCTCGACCGTCGGCCAACGCGCGGTAAACGCATTGAAATAAGCGGTGACCGCAGCGACCGTGGTCTGCTGGAGCATCACCTCTGACAGCCACACCCGGTAAGGATCGGGCCGCACCCCGGCTGCACGCTGCTGCGGCGAGATGCGCCAAGCCAATGTCCGCGCATGCGCATCGTAATGCGCGAGCAGCGCTGCCGCGATCGGCGAGCCTGCACGTTCATCCACAATTTTCTCGCGACACTCGACGGACATGGCCCGGCTATGCCATGGTCGGCAGCGATATGGAACGCGATAAGCCCCTTGCCCCGACGGCAGCCGTCAAACCGCGCAAATCGTCCGCGCCCGCGCCGCAACGCCCGGTCAGGCGGCGCGGCGGCGAGGCGCGCGGCATCGCCGACCTGATCCCGGCGATCGGCGAGACCAGCTTTCGCCGCTTCGGCTTCGTCCAGAGCTCGCTGGTCAGCCGCTGGGCCGAGATTGCAGGGCCGCGTTATGCCGCGATGGCCAGCCCCGAATCGATCGCCTTTCCGCGCGGCCAAAAGGCGCAAGGCACGCTCAACCTCGTCGTCACCAGCGCAACCGCGATCTTCATGCAGCATTCCGAGCCCGAGATCATAGCACGGGTGAACCGCTTTTTCGGTTATGACGCCGTCGCGCGGGTGAAGTACCGGCATGGCACGCTGGCCCGCCCGCTCCGGCCCGAGCCGAGCCGCGCCGCCCCGCCCTCGCTCAAGCCGATTGCGCTTGCGCCGGCCGACGGCCTCAAGCCGATCGGTGACTCCGAATTGCAGACGGTGCTTGAATCGCTGGCGCGCTCGATGGCCGACAAGGAAGCGCGCGAAGCCGCCGCTCTGCCCACCCCCCGTGCAGCCCCGGTTCAGCTGAAAAGCGACAATCTGAAACCCGTGCGCCTGTTTGCGCAACCACCATCCGACGAGGCCCATTGATGACCGCGCCCCTGCGCCCCCTGATTTTCGCGCGCCCCCTGCAATTTGCGCGTCCCCTGATTGCCGTTGCCGCGCTTGCGCTGACGACTGCCGCTGCCGCGCTGCTGCCATCGGCTGGCAAAGCGCAGACCGCCGCCCCTGCCTGGACCGAAAAGGTCAGCCAGTCGCAGGTCGGCGGCCATATCCTGGGCAATGTCGCTGCGCCGCAGAAGATCATCGAGTATATGAGCTACACCTGCCCGCACTGCGCCGCGTTCGAGCAGGATTCCAACCCTGCGCTGCCGACCAGGTTCATTGCGGACGGCAAGACCAGCCTTGAGGTGCGCAATTTCATCCGCGATCCGGTGGACCTCACCGTCGCTCTGCTGGCCCGCTGCGGCGAGCCAGCCAGCTTCTTTCGCAGGCACAAGGGGCTGCTCGCCAGTCAGAAAGCGTGGATGGCGCGGGGGGCCGCACTTGGCCGCGATGGTCAGGCGGCCTGGTATCAGGGTGACACCAACACGCGGCTCAAGCGCATCGCCAGCGATCTTGGCCTGTATGACGAGTTGCGCCGCCATGCGCCGCTCGCCACCGATGCCCAGATCAACGCGTGCCTGATCGACAAGGCCGAACAGAACAAGGTGCTGGCCATGACCAAGTTCGCCACCGACACCGTCAAGGTGCAGGGCACCCCCAGCTTCACGCTGAACGGCAAGCTGCTCTCCGACGTTTACGACTGGAAAAGTCTGGAGCCGCTGCTGGCCAGCCGCTAAAGCGGGACGAGATCGATCAACAGGCGTCCGGAAAAATCGGCCCCTGCAAGGGGAGGTGGCAGTCCGAAGGACTGACGGAGGGGTGTCCACACTGGCGAGAGGGTGTCACCCCTCCCCCATCCTGCGGATGGTCCCCCTCCCCTTGCAGGGGAGGATTTGAAGGTCGCCTGATAAGAATTCATAACCGCAAGGACCATGCCCCTATGAAGCGTATTGCCAGCCTGATTGCCCTGCCTCTGATGTTGTCGCTCGCCGCGTGCGGTGGGGGCACGGATACCACCGCCGAGGGTGCCGCCTCGGGCGAACCCATCGCCGCGATCCCAGCGCCTGCGGGCCAGAACTGGTCCGAGACCGTCACCAAGACGCCCGAAGGCTATTATATGCTGGGCAACCCCGAAGCGCCGATCAAGCTGGTCGAATACGCCTCGCTCACCTGCAGCCATTGCGCCGATTTCGCCGAGACCGCGTTTGCCAGCATCCGCGACACATATGTCGCCAGCGGACGGGTGAGCTTCGAGCTGCGCAACTTCGTGCGCGAACCGCTCGACCTCACCGCCTCGATGCTGACCCGCTGCGGCCCGCAGGAAAGCTATTTCGCGCTGACCGAGCAGGTGCTCGCCAACCAGGCCGATATCTTCACCAAGGCGCAGGCGATGGGCGAGCAGCGCTTCAAACAGGTGCTCGCGCTGCCCGACAACCAGCGTTATGTCGCGCTGGCGGAAGCCACCGGCCTGACCGACTTCTTCGCCCAGCGCGGCGTTTCGCGCGATCAGTCCAACCAGTGCCTGACCGATATCGAAGCCGCGCGCGCGCTTGCCGACGCCACCGGCAAGGCTACGCGTGAGGACAATATCCAGGGTACGCCGACCTTTTTCCTGAACGGCCGCCAGGTCGATTTCACCGGCTGGCCTGCGCTGGAAACCGAAATCCAGGCATTGGGAGCACGTTAAGCTGGACCAAGGGGGGCTGATCGAAACAGGTGACGACCGGGCGGCAACGCCCGGCGCGCCGGTCAGTGCCCCGCCCCCGGTCACTGCGCCCCCCCTGATCAGCGCCCCGATGCGCTTCAAGCGGCTGAAGCTCAGCGGCTTCAAGAGCTTCGTCGAGCCTGCCGAGCTGCGGATCGAGCCGGGGCTGACCGGCATCGTCGGGCCCAATGGCTGCGGCAAATCCAACCTGCTCGAGGCTATCCGCTGGGTGATGGGCGAAAGCTCCGCCAAATCCATGCGCGGCGGCGGGATGGAAGACGTGATCTTCGCCGGCACCGCCTCCCGCCCCTCGCGCAACTTTGCCGAAGTCTCGCTGCTCACCGAAGTGACCCAGCCGGTGCTCGCTGCGGTCTCGGTCGAGGATGGCGAGCTCGAAGTCGTCCGCCGGATCGAGCGCGGCGCGGGCAGCGCCTATCGTGCCAACGGACGCGATGTCCGCGCCAAGGATATCGCTTTGCTGTTCGCCGATGCTGCCACCGGTGCGCACAGCCCGGCTCTGGTCAGCCAGGGACGGATCGCCGCCGTCATCTCGGCAAGACCCTCCGAACGCCGCCAGATGCTCGAGGAAGCTGCCGGGATCGCCGGGCTGCATGTCCGCCGCAAGGATGCCGAGCAGAAACTGCGCGCGACCGAAGCCAATCTCGAGCGGCTGCTGCAGGTGCTGGGCGATATGGAGGCACGCGCGGCCACGCTGACCAAGCAGGCTCGCGCCGCCGAACGCTACCGCGCGCTGAGCCGCGAGATCGCCATCGCCGAGGCGCGTGCGCTGTTCGCGCGCTGGAGCACAGCGGCTGAGGCCGCAAAGCAGGCGCGCGCGCAAGCGGCGGCGGCGGAAGCCCGCGTCATCGCTGCCCAACAGGCACAGGACGAGGCGCAGGCAGGCCAGCGCGCCGCGATCGAAGCACTCGCGCTTGCCCGCAGCACGTTGCAGGCCGCGCGCGACACCGCGCAGTCGCTGGCCCACCGGCTGGCGACACTGACCGCCGAGCGCGACGCTGCCGCGCAACGCCTTGCCGATCTCGACCGCCAGCAGGCGCGCATCGCCGAGGACAGCGCCCGCGAGGACCGGCTGACGCACGATGCCACCGCCGCGCTCGAACGGCTCGAGGCGGAAAACGCCCGGGTTCATTCCGATGTCACTGCCGAGGATGCGCGCGGGCCAGCGCTGGTCAACGCGCAGGACAGCGCCGACCGCGCGGTGCGCGAGGCCGAGGTTGCGCTGGCCGAAGCGCGCGCCGACCTTGCCCGCACCGATGCCGACATCAAGGTCGCCGATGCTGCACTGGCCACCGCGATGGCACGCGAACGCCGGGCAACCGAAGAGCTCGATCGCACCCGCGCGCAGCTTGCCGGGCTTGGCGATCCGCTGGCGCTGGCGCAGGCGCGCGATGAGGCGCACACCGATTGCGCCCGGGCAGCCTCCGCGCGCGAGGATGCCGCCCGTGCGCTTGCCGAGGCGCAATCAGGCCGCGATGCGTTGGTGGCCGCGCGCGATACTGCCCAGTCCGATCTTGCCACCCTGCGCGCCGAACTCAACGCACTCACCCGCGAGATCGAGGCACTGACGCGCGATCTTGCCAAGCGATCGGGCGGCGTGACCCGTGCGCTGGATCATGTGCAGGCCGACAAGGGCTATGAAAAGGCGCTGGCGGCGGCGCTCGGCGACGATCTGAGCGCGGTGATCGGCGCGCCTTTAGGCGATGGCCGCTTCTGGACAGGCCGCGAGGATTTGCCCGATCGCCAGCAACTTCCCGAAGGCTGTGTGTGGCTGGGCGATCACGTCCGCGCGCCCGATGCACTTGCCGCCCGCCTGTCGTTGATCATGGTTGCCGATAATGATGCAGGTCAGCTGCTCCTTCCCGGCATGCGGCTGGTCACCCGCGACGGGCGGATGCGGCGCTGGGACGGCTTCGTTTCGTCGGGTGACGGAGCGAGCGCGGCCGAGCGGCTCGAGCGACGCACCCGGTTGAGCGAGCTGGAGACCGCCCGCCCCGCGCTCGAAACGCGCCTCGAGAGTGCCGAAGCTGCGGTCACGCAAAGCCAGAAGCAATTGGCGGACCTTCAGGCGAAAATCGCCAGCGGGACCGCCGCACTCAATGCTGCCGAAGTGGCCGAGCGCCAGGCGTTGCGTGATCGCGACCAGGCCGAACACGCGCTGACCCGCGATGCCGAGCGGCGCGACGATCTGGCCGAAAGGATCGAACGGCTGTCGCAGGATGCGGCAAGCGCGCAGGCGGAGCTATCGGCGGCGCAGCAGGCCCGTGCATCGCTCCCCGATGGCGCAGCGCAGCGCGAGCAGGTTACCCTGCTTGCCGAGCGCACCCAGGCCGCGCAAGGCGCGCTGCGCTCGGCCCATGCCGCTCTTGCGGCGCAGGCGCAGGCGCTCTCCGCGCTGCGCGAACGGCGCGCGACGGTGCGTGCAGAGATCAAGGGCTGGCAGGGCCGATCGAGTGAAGCGGCGCAGCGGCTGCGCGACATGCAGCTGCGCGCCGCTGAACTGGCGGGTGAGCGCGACGCAATCGCGGGCAAGCCCGAAGCGCTGAGCGCACAGATCGCAGCGCTCGAGCAGTCCGCGCACGAGGCGCGCACGGCGCAATCTGTCGCCGAGGGCGACGCCGCGCAAGCCGAACAAGCGCTGGTCGTGGCCGAGCGGACCGCCGCTTCCACCGCAGAAACGCTGGCGCTCGCCCGCGAGGAACGCGCCGGTGCCACCGCACGCGCCGAACACCAGGACCAGCGCCGCATCGAGCTTGCCCAGGGCTGCGGCGAGCGTTTCCAGTGCCCGCCGCCGGTGCTGCCCGAGCGCTTCGGTTTCGATCCCGAGACCATAGCGGCTGCCGAAACGGAAGCCGCCGAGCACGAACGGCTTAACCAGGCGCGCGAGCGGCTGGGCGCGGTGAACCTGATCGCCGCCGACGAACTCGCGACGCTGGAAGCCGAGATGGCGACGATCCGGGCCGAGCATGACGAACTGGTCGAGGCGATCGGTCGGTTGCGCGGATCGATCGGCGCGCTCAACCGCGAGGGACGGCAGCGGCTGCTCGCGGCATTCGCAGCGGTCGACGGCCATTTCCGCGAGCTGTTCGCGCGGCTGTTCAACGGCGGCAAGGCGCATCTCGAGCTGATCGACAGCGACGATCCGCTCGAGGCGGGGCTCGAGATCATGGCGCAACCGCCCGGCAAGCGGCTCTCCTCGCTCACGCTGCTTTCGGGCGGCGAGCAGGCGTTGACCGCGGTCGCGCTGATCTTCGGCCTGTTCCTCACCAACCCCGCCCCGATCTGCGTGCTCGACGAGGTCGATGCGCCGCTCGACGACGCCAATATCGACCGCTTCTGCGACCTGCTCGATCACATGGCGCGGGTCACCGACACCCGCTACCTGATCGTCACCCACAACGCGGTGACGATGAGCCGCATGCACCGCCTGTTCGGCGTGACGATGATCGAACAGGGGGTCAGCCGATTGGTCTCGGTCGATCTGGGCGGCGCGGTGGATCTGCTCGCAGCAGAGTAGCTTGACGCAAGGTTTTTATGTGGTTACATAAAAGGTCTGTTGGTGATGAACATTGAGTTCGACGAAACCAAGCGACAAATCACACTCGAAGACCGGGGTCTCGATTTCGCTCGGTTTGGAGAACTCGACGAGGGCCCTACATTTAGCCGCAAGATACGCGGTATGAATAACCCGAACCGAGATATCAGACTTACGGTTTATTGGATGGGCGGCTGGTGATGACAGCGTGGACTCCCGTCAAGGGTGGTGTCCGTGTCATTTCGATGAGAAAGTGCAATGAACGAGAGCAAGCCAAATTCAACCGTCGATTGGGATGATGACGATCTGCCTGAGTGGACAGACGACCAGTTTGCCCGCGCGGAGTTTCGCATCGGCGGGAAGCTCATCCGTCCCGCAGATGGCACCCTTACCAAGCCTGGTCGGCCCAGGTCCGATGATCCCAAGAAGCAGGTGACCCTGCGGCTTGACAGCGCGGTGCTCGAAGGTTTCCGCGCCACCGGCCCAGGCTGGCAGAGCCGGATCAATGCCGAGCTGCGCAAGGCGCTGAAACTCGACAGCTGACCTTTCCCGCATCTCGCCTGATCGCGCCGAGATGGCGTCGCGGCGTATCGTGGTCGGGCAGGTGCAACGATAGCGTGGGTTGCGAGTATCTGGGGAAAGCCATTTTTCCGGCGTCCACAGCTGCGCCCGTTTCCGGCAAGGAAAACAGGGCTGGGCCTTGGGCCAATCGTGCTAGGCGCAATCATGAACCCGACACCGCACGACGCCCCCGACGCAACTCCCAGGCCGGAGCCGGCTGCACCGCCAAAGCCTGATCTGGCCGAACGCCGCAAACGCCGCCTGCGGATTGCGCGCAACATCGTCATCGGCGTGCTGGCGACATTGTTCGCCATCTGGCTGATCCTGTTCATCACCAAGGGCCGTTTCCTCAAGAGCCCGGTCGAAGCCATCGCCTCGTCGATGACCGAACGCGAGGTCGTCGTGAAAGGCGACTTCCAGCTTTATTTCGCGCCTTTCCGGATCAAGTTTCTCGCCGAAGGCCTGACAGTCTCCAATCCCGAATGGGCGACACGCCCCTATCTGTTCACTGCGCGCAAGGTCGATACCCGGATTGCGCCGCTGTCTGCGCTGTTCGGCAACTGGCGGCTGTACTGGCTCGACCTTACCGATGGCGCGGTCGATCTGGAATGGAACGCCGGGCGCACCGCCAACACCTGGACCTTCGACAGCGATGAAAAGGCCAAGCCGCTCGATCTGCCGACCATCGACCGAGCATCGTTGCGCAACACCCAGGTACGCTATCGCGATCCCGTGCTCCAGCTGCTGACCGATCTCGATTTCGCATCGGTGGTGTCGAACGACGCCAAGATCGGCCAAGCGGTGAACTTCACCGGCGATGGCACGCTGCGCAAGACTCCGTTCACGCTCAAAGGCGCGCTACTCAGCCCTGACGCGACAGTACAGCGCGGGCAGAACAAGCTCGTGCTCGAAGCGCGCGCCGCCAACAACATCATCGACATATCCGGCACGCTGCCCAGCCTTGCCGATATCGAGGGCGTGCCGCTCGCCACCAAGGCGCGGGGGCGCAATGCTGCCGAGCTGATGAACATCATCGGCGTGGTCATCCCGCAGACGCGCAAGTACCAGCTCAATGCGCAATTGGTGAAGGCTGGCCGCTACTATCGCTTTACCGACTTGAAGGGCACATTCGGCGCGAGCGACATTGCTGGCAAGTTCACCGTCGATATGGGCCGCGAACGGGTCCACATCGACGCCGACCTGGCGACCCAGACGCTCGACATCATCGATGTCTCGCCCTTTATCGGCTATAACCCCGACGTCGTTGCCGCGCGCGGGGTCCAGGCGGCGGCCGCTGCCAGCGGCGCTGCTCCTGCCCGGCTGCTGCCCAACGCGACCCTGCGCGCCGAGGGGCTGCGCGCCTTCGATGCCGATGTGCGCTACACTGCGGCAAAGCTGCGATCGGACGCCATCCCGCTGAGCGACCTGTCGGTCACCGTCGATCTCGACGACGGGATGCTCAAGCTGTCACCCTTCGCGCTCACCATGGCGCGCGGCAAGCTGACCTCGGATATCGCGATCGACTGGCGGCGCCAGCCGGCGCGCACCCAGTATGACATCCGCCTCTCCCCCACGCCGCTGGGGCAACTGCTCAGCGGCTTCGGCGTGGCGGAGGCAGGAACCACCGGTACGGTCAAGGGCCGCGCCCAGCTGACGGGTGATGGCGACACGCTGCACGATTCGCTCGCCACCTCGACGGGCCGGATGGCGTTCGTCATCCCCAAGGGCACCTTCTGGACGCGCAACGTGCAGCTGGCCGAGCTCGATTTCGGAACGTTCGTGCAGAAGATGTTCGAAGACAAACTGAAGGACCCGGTGCAGATCAATTGCGGGCTGGTCGCGTTCACCGTCCGTAATGGTGCCGCTGCGGCAGACCCGATCCTGATCGATACCACCAAGAACGTCATCACCGGGCGCGGCGGTTTCAGCTTCGATACCGAGCAGATGGACCTGGCCTTTCTCGCCGACGGCAAGAAGTTCAGCCTTATCTCGGGCCAGTCACCGGTTCAGATCGGCGGCACCTTCTCGCAGGCAAAACTCAATGTGATCAGTCCCGAGCTGCTGACCCGGGCCGGAGCTGGCCTGGGGCTGGCCGTCCTCGCCGCGCCGCCTGCAGCGCTGCTGGCCTTCGTTGATGTGGGCGATGCCAAGTCGGCCGATTGCGGACCGGTGCTTCAGGGCGCGAGAGCCGCAGGCCAACGCACCACCAAGGGCAAGCCGCGCGACGACGTGGGCACGGGCAAAGCCGCGACGACCGAAGAAGAGCGGCCCAAGCGCAAGAAGTTCCTCGGCATCTTCTGATGGCCCCGACACGCAAATGGCGGCGCAAGGGGATGCCCTGCGCCGCCATCTGCTGTTGAAGCGTCAGACTTAGTTGAGGCCGAGGTTCATCACTTTGGTCCAGGCCGCCACGAAGTCTTGGGCGAACTTCTTGTCGCCGTCGCTGGCGGCATAGACTTCCGCCACGGCGCGCAGTTCGGAGTTTGATCCGAACACCAGATCGACCGGGGTCGCGGTCCACTTGAGCGAGCCAGACTTCACGTCGCGGCCTTCATACAGACCTGCGTTGCTCGGCGACTTCGACCACTTGCTGTTCATGTCGAGCAGGTTGACGAAGAACGCGTTGTTGAGCCGGCCCGGCGTGCTGGTGAACACGCCGTGCTTTGCCCCGCCGGTGTTGGCATCGAGCGCGCGCAGGCCACCGACGAGGACGGTCATTTCCGGCACGGTGAGGCTGAGCATGTTGGCGCGGTCGATCAGCATGTCCACCGGCGCCATCGGGCTTGCCGCATCATAATAGTTGCGGAAGCCATCGGCGGTGGGCTCAAGCGCTGCGAACGAACTGACATCGGTCTGCTCCTGCGCAGCATCGCCCCGGCCCGGCGTGAACGGAACGGTGAGGCTGTGGCCTGCCGATGCTGCGGCCTGTTCGATCGCGGCATTGCCACCCAGCACGATCAGATCGGCGAGCGAGACCTGCTTGCCACCTCGCTGCGCGCCGTTGAACGATGCCTGCACCGCTTCCAGCCTGCTCACCACCTTGGTGATTTCCGCAGGATTGTTGACTGCCCAGTCCTTTTGCGGGGCCAGCCGCACGCGGCCGCCATTCGTGCCGCCGCGCATGTCGGTGTCGCGATAGCTCGCGGCAGCCGCCCACGCGGTGCGGATCAGCTCGGGTCCGGTCAGGCCGCTGGCGAGCACCTGCGACTTGAGCGCGGCAACATCCCTCGCGTCGACCAGCGGGTGGGTCACGGCGGGCACCGGATCCTGCCAGATCAGATCGACCTTGGGCGCATCGGCTCCCAGATAACGGGTGCGCGGACCCATGTCGCGGTGGGTCAGCTTGAACCACGCGCGGGCAAAGGCATCGGCGAACGCATCGGGATCCTTGTGGAACCGCTCGGACACCGCGCCATAGCCCGGGTCCATCTTCATCGACAGATCGGTGGTGAACATGATCGGCGCGTGGCGCTTGGTCTTGTCATGCGCATCGGGAACCAGGTTGGCGGCGTTCTTGTCGCTAGGGATCCACTGGATGGCGCCGGCAGGGCTGCGGGTCTGCACCCAGTCGAACGCGTACAGATTGTCGAAATACTGGCTGGTCCAGGCGATCGGATTGACCGACCATGCGCCCTCGAGGCCGCTGGTGATCGTATCCACGCCCTTGCCGGTGCCGCACTTGTTGACCCAGCCGATGCCCTGCTGCTCGATATCGGCACCTGCCGGATCGGCACCCATGCACTCTTCGGGCTTGTGCGCGCCATGCGCCTTGCCGAAGGTGTGGCCGCCGGCGATCAGCGCCACGGTTTCCTCGTCGTTCATCGCCATGCGGCCGAACGTCTCGCGAATGTCACGCGCCGCTGCGAGCGGATCGGGATTGCCGTTGGGGCCTTCGGGGTTGACGTAGATCAGCCCCATCTGCACCGCGGCAAGCGGCTTTTCGAGCTGGCGGTCGCCATGATAGCGGTCGGCAGCGAGAAACTTCTTTTCGCGGCCCCAATAGACCTTGTCGGCTTCCCAGTCGTCCTTGCGGCCGCCGGCAAAACCGAAGGTCTTGAAGCCCATCGATTCGAGCGCGACGTTGCCGGTCAGCACCATGAGGTCGGCCCAGCTGATCTTGCGGCCGTACTTCTGCTTGATCGGCCACAGCAGCCGGCGCGCACGATCGAGATTGACGTTGTCGGGCCAGCTGTTGAGCGGCTCGAACCGCTGCTGGCCGCCGCCTGCACCGCCGCGACCATCGGCGGTGCGATAGGTGCCGGCGCTGTGCCATGCCATGCGGATGAAGAACGGACCGTAATGGCCATAATCTGCCGGCCACCAATCCTGCGAGGTGGTCATCAGCGCTTCGATGTCCTTCTTCACCGCAGCGATGTCGAGCGTCTGGAACTCGCGCGCATAGTCGAAGTCCTTGCCATAAGGGTTCGATTCGACCGCGTGCTGGCGCAATGGCGACAGGTCGACCCGCTCGGGCCACCAATCCTGGTTGGTCATCGCCGCCGACCGTGCGGGGGCATCGGTCACGGTGGGGGCGCTTTCCTCCTGAGCCAGCGCCGCAGGCGCGGACAGGCTGAAGGCGAACAATGCTAGGACGGAAACAGATGTGCGACTCATGATGGCGTGCTCCTGCAAAACCGGCGATTTCGCCGTTCACAAGAGGTTAAGCCGATTAACACATATCAAGAAAACCGATTTTCCTGATTTATGTTAGTGGCAAAATAGATCAGCGACTGGCGCGCCCAAGGCTAGGGCAGCAGCAGCGAGGAATCTCCATAACGATAAAAGCGGCATCCGTTTGCGATCGCACCCACATTGGCGGCGTTCCTTGCCTCGATCCCATCAGCGTCGAGACCAGTATGCAGGAAAAACGATATCGCCGATCGATAACCAAGGTCGCCGTACCGCCCCGATTTGGCCATTTCCAAGCTGACGAGTTACAGCTCGGTCGAACTGAATGTGAGAATTGGCTTCCATATTCTGACCAAGGTGCTAGCGTTGTGGGGCTCACGTCGCATGCGACGGATAATCGGCAGCATTATGCCACCTCTTATCCCTTTCTAGCACTACTTGAAGCCGGGATGCTCCGCTGTTGGGGCATGCCCGTCATAACTGGGATAAAGGCTTATCCATATGATTACCGGAACCGTGAAATTCTTTAACGCCGACAAGGGCTATGGCTTCATCGCGCCAAATGGTGGCGGCGATGACGCGTTCGTGCACATTTCAGCCGTCGAACGCGCCGGAATGCGGACCCTCGACAAGGATCAGACCGTTTCCTACGAATTGGAAACCGACCAGCGCGGCAAGACCTCTGCAGTAAATCTTCAGGCTGCCTGATGGGTACGAGGCAGTGTGGCCAATCCGGTTGCACTGCCTCTTTCCATTTAACGAGCTAAGTTTACTGGAGGAAAAAAATGTCTGATCCGCAAAGTCGCCCGTACCTTATCAATAAGGATGCCGATGGGAATGTCCGGCTCACAGTGCGCTCCACCCGGTACAACTCGCAAGGTTACCCCCTGGTGACTGCGATGTTGCAGGACGAGTTGTTCAAAACTGCAACCGCAGCACGTGCGTTCGCACAGGAACATTTCGGTGCTCGCCCCGGGGAATACGCCGCAAAGTAACTGCTGGCTACTCTGCCTCGCCCGGAGACGAATCTGACGGCCTTGCAGACGTTAGCTCCTGGACCGCAGCCTTTCGAACGCGCGCCTGGCACCCCTGAGACCGCTGAGCGTGCAGGGGCGCATGCTGAGGGCACCCATCAGCACCCTATCCAAATGCCTTAGGGAAGCAGCAGCGACGAATCCCCGTAGGAATAGAAACGGTATTCGTTTTCAATGGCATAAGCGTAAGCCGCTTTCATGACATCCAGACCCATCAGCGCAGAGACCAGCATGAACAGCGTCGAGCGCGGCAGATGGAAATTGGTCATCAACCCGTCGACGCCCCTGAAGCGATAGCCGGGCGTGATGAAGATCGCGGTGTCGCCCTCGAACGGCGCGATCCGGCCATCCTCCTGCGCCGCGCTCTCGATCAGCCGCAGCACAGTGGTCCCCACCGCGATCACCCGGTTGCCGCGCGCGCGCACCGCGTTGAGCCTTGCTGCGGTATCGGCGTCGATCCGCCCCCATTCGGCATGCATCTGGTGATCGGCGGTGTCGTCGGCCTTGACCGGAAGGAACGTCCCTGCACCGACATGCAAGGTCAGCGTGGCGTGCTCGATCCCATTGGCGGCAAGCCTGGCCATAAGCTCATCGGTAAAATGCAGCGAGGCCGTCGGGGCGGCTACCGCGCCGTCCTTCTGCGCAAAGCGTGTCTGATAGTCGTCCCGGTCGGCCGCATCGATCGCACGCTTGGCAGCGATGTAAGGCGGCAGCGGCATCGTGCCTGCGCGTTCGAGCAGCACCTCGACCGGCTCTGATCCCTGGAACGCCAGCGTGATCGACCCGTCGGTGCCGCGCGCCTCGACCGTGGCGAAGACATCCGCGCCGAAATCGATGACGTCGCCCAGCCGCAGCCGCCGCGAGTTGCGGACGAAAGCCTGCCAGCGGCGCAGGTCTATCCGTTTGTGCAGCGTCGCGCCGATCCGCGCCTGGCCGCCCAGCTTCACCCCTTCGAGTTGCGCCGGGATGACGCGGGTGTCGTTGAACACCAGGCAATCGCCGGGATTGAGCAGCCCGGGCAGATCGCGCACGTGCGCATCCGCCATCGCGCTGCCGCGCACGCACAGCATCTTTGCTGCATCACGCGGACGGACGGGCCGCAGCGCTATTCGCTCGGGGGGGAGCTCGAAATCGAAGTCATCAACGCGCATGGTGCCGTATGCCTTAGCCTTACCCGTCACCCCCGCGTACGCGGGGGTCCCGCTTTAACGACTATGGTTGCGATACAAGCGGGATTCCCGCTTTCGCGGGAATGACGATGGAATGCAATGAAGCCCTGCCGCTCAATTGCCGATCGGCGCGTTCAGATCGTCAACCGAGATCGCGCGCTCGGCAGGCTGGGCGATCGCTGCATAGTTGGGCTCGGGCTTGTTCTGGGTCTTGAGCGAGGCCTGCAGGATGCGCGCAGGCGCAGCAGGCGGTTCGCCGCGCGGAATGGAATCGACATATTCCATCCCGGCGAACACCCGGCCCAGATTGGTGTAGCTGTTGTCCAGCGAGAAGCGCGGATAGAAGACGATGAAGAACTGGCTGTTTGCGCTGTTGGGATCCTGCGCGCGCGCCATCGAGAGAGTCCCGCGCAGATGCGGGAACTTGTTGAACTCGGCTGCGACATCGGGAAGGTCAGACCCGCCAGTGCCGGTACCCGTCGGGTCGCCGGTCTGCGCCATGAACCCTTCGATCACGCGGTGGAAGATGATGCCATCGTAAAACCCCTGCCGCGTGAGCGTCTTGATTCGCTCGACATGGTTGGGGGCGATTTCCGGATAAAGCTGGATAGAGACACGGCCACCGGTCGACAGATCGAGATACAGGATGTTGTCGGGATCGGCCTTGTCGGGGGTGGGCACTTCGGGAACGGCAGCAACGACCGATGTAGCCTGTGCAGTCTCGCCCTTGAGCGAAGCTTCCTCAGCCGCCTCGCGCGCTTCCTTGGCGGCTTTTCTGCCGGAACGCTCGGCGCTCTTGGCCTGCTTGGCAGCAGCCTTTTCGGCCGCGCGTGCGTCCTTTTCGCGCTGCTTTTCCAGCCGGGCAGCTTCCTTTTCCTGCTGCTCGCGGGCCTTTTCCTCGGCCTTTGCGGCATCGCGGGCGGCGCGCTCGGCGTCTCTGGCGGTCTGCTCGGTGGGTGCAGTGTCCTGCGCCTGAACCGCGAGCGGCGTCAGCAGCATCGGCACGAACAGCAGGGCAGCAAGCGAATTCAACATCTTCGGCATAAAAGCGGGCATTCCTGTTCCATTCAGGCGGGATGGCCGGCTAGGCCTGTCCCGTTTCGGGCTTGGCTATAGCCAAAGCATCTGAGCCTGTCATGAATGAACTGAGCGGTGATCGGGTGCTGTGCGCTCAGTCACCCTTGAGCCCGATTTCGCGCACCCGCTTTTCGACGTCGATACGCACCGCATCGGTAACGAAGCGGTTGATCTGCCCACCATAGCTGGCGATTTCCTTGACCAGCCGCGAGGCAATCGGCTGCAGCGAGACGTCCGCCATCAGGAAGACCGTCTCGATGCGGTGGTTGAGCTGCTGGTTCATCCCCGCCATCTGGTATTCATACTCGAAATCGGCGACCGCGCGCAGCCCGCGCACGATCATGCTCGCGCCTTCGCGCTCGGCAAAATCCATCAGCAGCGAGTTGAACGAGACGACGTGGATGGCATCGCCCATGTCGGCGGTTTCGCGGCGGACCATCGCCATGCGCTCTTCCACGCTGAACATCGGGTTTTTCGACGGGTTGGTGGTCACGCCGACCACGAGCTTGTCGACCAGTTTGGCCCCGCGCCGCAGGATATCCATGTGTCCAAGGGTGATGGGATCGAACGTCCCCGGATAGACGCCTACACGCATGATGGTGATCCCCTTGTTTCGCCGCGCTTGCGGTCAGTTGTCGCGTTCGACGATGTAGCGGGCCAGCGCGCGCAACAGATCGGCTTCGCGGCCATGGCTGGCGAGATGGCCGATCGCCTGATCGACCAGAAAGAACGCCTGCTCGCGCGCGCGCTCAAGCCCGAGCAGCGACAGGAAGGTCTCCTTGCCCGCCGCCGCATCCTTGTGCAGCGCCTTGCCTGCCAGCGCCTCGTCGCCGACCTCGTCCATGATGTCGTCGGCAATCTGGAATGCCAGGCCGATGTCGCGGGCATATGCGCGCAAGGCCGTGCGCCCTTCGACGGGCACGTTGGCGAGGATAGCGCCCATCTCGACCGAAGCTGCGATCAGCGCGCCGGTCTTGAGCCGTTGCAGCTTGGTGACGGTCGGCAGGTCGAACTTGGTCTTTTCGGCCTCTAGGTCCATCATCTGGCCGCCCGCCATGCCGTTAGGGCCGCTTGCCTCGGCCAGCGTCACGATCAGATCGGCACGGATGAAAGGATCGGGGTGCGACTGGGAGCCTGCCAGAATCTCGAACGCCAGCGCATGCAGCGAATCGCCCGCCAGCACCGCTACCGCATCGTTGAACGCCTTGTGCACCGTCGGCTTGCCGCGCCGCATGTCATCGTTATCCATGCATGGCAGGTCATCATGGATCAACGAATAGACATGGATCGCCTCGACCGCGCAGGCGACCCGCACCGCCAGCGACCGATCGACGTTGAACATCGCCGCAGTCGCGGTCAGCAGCAATGGACGCACCCGCTTGCCGCCACCGATCGCGGCATGACGCATCGCGTGATACAGGACCGCGCGCGGATCGTCGGGCACCGTCAGCAGCGCATCGAAACACGCATCGACGTCATCGGAAATCTGGCGGAAGGCATCGGCAAGCGCAATATCGCCAATCGCGGTCGTCATCGTCGTCAATCCCCCGCCCCGGTCGTGTTCACGGCCTGGCCCCGTATCATCAGTTGCACATTATCAGCCAGCATCGAACGGAACGGTCCCAGCCGCCTGTCCGTCTGCCCCGACGCGGATCTTTTCGATCCGCGCCTGCGCCACGTCGAGCCTTTTCTGGCAATGGCTGCGCAGCTGGTCGCCGCGTTCGTAAAGGCTGATCGATGCATCAAGCGGGACGTCCCCCGATTCGAGCTGGCGGACGATCACCTCCAGCTCCTTGAGGGCATCCTCGAACGACAAATCGGCGGAAATGGCTGCAGTTTCACTCATCCGCACAGCTTTGACCGCTGGCCCGCGCGCGGTCAAGGCGGTTGCTGCTTGTCGGCCGCTCTGGTAATTTGATGGCCCTGCAAGCCAAGGAGTTTCCGATGGACGGCTTCAACCTCACCGATGCCGAAAAGAGCCTGAGCGAACTGATCGACCGCGCCGAAGCCGGCGAGACGATCGATATCCTGCGCGACGGCAGACTGGTTGCCAAGCTGGTTCCGGTAAAGCCCGCGGTGGATAAGCTCAATCGCCGTGTGGATATCGAGGCGCTTCGGCGACATCTGGATAGCCAGTCAGGGCCGGTGGTCGAATCCGGCGCCATCGTCAGGACGCTTCGAGACGAGGCGCGCTATTGAGCTTTTATCTCGATACGTCCTTCGTCGTGTCTGCCTTGTCCAAGGAGACACGCAGTCTTGATGCACTGGAATGGCTAAACCGTCATCAAACGGCTGAACTCTGCACAAGCGGCTGGATCATCACTGAATTTGCCAGTGCAATTGCACTCAAAATTCGAACTGGCCAGTTTGACCAAGCCGATCTCGATGTTCTGCGCGCGCAATGGGACAGTTACAGGTCCACGAACCTGAGGTGCGTCATTATCGAGGATGCCGATTACGATGTCGCTTCAAGCTTGATTTACCTGTCGAGCGCTGGGCTGAGATCTGGCGACGCGCTTCATCTCGCGATCTGCCAGCGGATCGGAGCAACGATTATCACATTCGATAGCGGCCTTAAACGCGCCGCCGATCAATTCGCCATCCCTGCCACAATCCCCTGATTTGCCCCCTTCCCCGATCGCGCTCAGCCGCGTAAAGCGCGGGGCCATGAGCGACACCCAGACAGCACCCGTGGCACCCATCACCCCGCAGATCGTTGCCGAGCACGGCCTCAAGCCCGACGAATACGAGCGCATCCTCGCCGCTTTGGGGCGCGAGCCCAATCTGGTCGAGCTCGGCATCTTCTCGGTGATGTGGTCCGAGCATTGCAGCTACAAAAGCTCGCGCGTGCATCTGAAGACCCTGCCCACCACCGGGCCCCAGGTGATTTGCGGCCCCGGCGAGAATGCAGGCGTGGTCGATATCGGCCCCGGCGCAGACGGCAAGCCGCTGGCTGCCATCTTCAAGATGGAGAGCCATAACCACCCCAGCTATATCGAGCCCTATCAGGGCGCGGCGACCGGCGTGGGCGGCATTTTGCGCGATGTCTTTACGATGGGCGCGCGTCCCGTCGCTTTGATGAACGCGCTGCGCTTCGGGCGGCCCGACCACCCCAAGATGAAGCATCTGGTGCAGGGCGTGGTCGCCGGCATCGGCGGATACGGCAACTGCGTCGGCGTGCCTACCGTGGGCGGCGAAACCAATTTCGATCCGGCCTATGATGGCAACATTCTGGTCAACGCGATGGCCGTCGGCATCGCCGAGCAGGACAAGATTTTCTATTCCGCCGCCTCGGGCGCGGGCAATTCGATTGTCTATGTCGGCTCGAAGACCGGCCGCGACGGCATTCACGGCGCGACCATGGCTTCGGCGGAGTTCGGCGAGGACAGCGAGGAAAAACGCCCCACCGTTCAGGTCGGCGATCCGTTCACCGAAAAGCTGCTGATCGAGGCATGCCTCGAGCTGATGAACTCGGACGCGATCGTCGCTATCCAGGACATGGGCGCAGCGGGCCTCACCTCGTCGAGCGTCGAGATGGCGAGCAAGGGCGGCGTCGGCATCGAGCTCGATCTCGACAACGTTCCCCAGCGCGAAACCAACATGACCGCCTACGAGATGATGCTGTCGGAGAGCCAGGAGCGCATGCTGATGGTGCTCAAGCCGGGCCGCGAGGATTTTGCCGAAAGCATCTTCCGCAAATGGGAGCTCGATTTCGCGGTGATCGGCCATGTCACCGAAACCGGCCATATGGTGCTCAAGCACAAGGGCGAGACGGTGTGCGACATCCCGCTGGGTCCGCTTGCCGACGACGCACCCGCCTATAACCGGCCTTATGTCACGACCCCGCCGCCTGCGCCGCTGAACGCCGTGCCGGACAGCAGCGATCTGGCAGCAGACCTGACCGCGCTGATGGCCTCGCCCGCGCTCGCCAGCCGCAGCTGGATCTGGCAGCAATACGACCATATGGTGATGGCCGACACGGTGCAGATCCCCGGCGGCGATGCCGGTGTCGTGCGCATTCATGGCACCAACCGCGGCCTTGCGATCACCACCGATTGCACCCCGCGCTATTGCTTTGCCGACCCGTTCGAGGGCGGCAAGCAGGCGATCGCCGAATGCTATCGCAACCTGATCAGCGTCGGCGCGCGGCCCTTGGCGACCACCGACTGCATGAACTTCGGCAACCCCGAGCGGCCCGAGATCATGGGCCAGTTCGTCGGCTGCATCGAGGGCATGGGCAAGGCCTGCAAGGCGCTCGACATGCCGATCGTCAGCGGCAATGTCAGCCTGTACAACGAAACCACCGGCCCCGACGGCATCGCCCGCGCCATCCTGCCGACGCCCGCGATCGGCGCGATCGGCCTGATCGAAGATCTGGCGACGATGACGACGCTGGCGTTCAAGGCGGCAGGCGAAGCGATCATCCTGATCGGAGGCACCGATACGCCCGAACTCGGCCAGTCGCTATGGCTCGACGTGCTGCACGGCCGCCGCGAAGGCGCGCCGCCGCAGGTCGACCTGACGGCAGAGCTGGCCGCAGGTGGTGTGATCGCCGGGCTGATTACCGGTGGCACAGTGAGCGCGGTGCACGATTGCGCCGACGGCGGACTGGCGATCGCGGTTGCCGAAATGGCGCTGGCTTCCGGTATCGGCGCTGCGCTCGAAGCCGAAGGCAGCGCAGGCTTCTGGTTCGGCGAAGGCCAGGGCCGCTATGTCGTGACGACTGCGAATTCGGACGCGGTGTCGGCTGCGGCGAAGGCGGCGGGTGTCGGCGCTGTGGCGATCGGTCAGACCGGCGGCGATGCTATTGCGTTTGGTACCAGCAGCGCGGTCAACATCGATGATCTGCGCGAGAAGAACCTCGCATTTTTCAGGGATTGGATGGAAGGCTGAGGCCGCGCATACGTCCCTCGACTTCGCTCGGGAACGCGGGGAAGTTGTCACTGGACGCCTAACGTAACTGGCACCCCCTCCCGCCTGTCCCGAGCGAAGTCGAGGGACGTGCGCACCCACCCCGCCCAACAGAGTACCACCCATGCTCACCCGCCTGCTGCTAGTCATCCTGCTCGCCCTACCCGCACCCGCGCTGGCCTGGGGCGAATATGGCCACCAGACCATCGCCAAGATCGCCGATGCGAACATCTCGCCCAAGGCAAAGGCCCGGATGAACGCGCTGTTCCGCGCCGAAAAGCTGCTCGCCACCCCGGATTGCCCGCTCGGTGACATCGCTGACGCCAGCGTATGGGCGGACTGCATCCGCCGCGACGATCTGCGTTGGGGCTATACTGGGCCGTGGCACTACATCAACATGGACATCTGCAAGCCGTTCGACATCAAGGGCAATTGCCCCAACGGCAACTGCGTCGGCGCGCAGGTGACCCGCAACGAAAAGCTGCTCGCCGACAAAAGCCTGCCCGCGCATGTTCGGCTCGAGGCGCTCGCCTGGCTGGTGCACGCGATGGGCGACATGCATCAGCCGATGCATGGCGGCGATCGCGGTGATCTGGGCGGTAACCGGGTTAGCGCGGCCTATGGCATCGTCGAGGGCCGGATGAACCTGCACCGGTTGTGGGACACGCCGGTCGCCGAGCGCGCGATCACGCAAGGTGCGCCGATGGTTCGGCGCTACACGCCCTCCGAGCGCAGCCCCTATCTCACCGGGACGGTCGAAGACTGGGCGCTCGAAAGCTGGAGCATCGCGCGCGACATCGCCTATCCCACCGCCCAGCACGGACCGGCCTGCGGCCCAGCCTTGCAGTCCGGAGAGCGCGCGCGGCATGACGATGCGGATATCGAAGCGTTGATCCCGGTGGTGCGCCAACAGGTGCTGCGCGCCGGTCTGCGGCTGGCCGATGCGCTCGAGCGGGCGCTGGGCTGAGCGGCTGCTTGTGCAGCCTTGATGCGGAGGCCACTGCGCTGAGCAAAGGCAGCGAGATACTTGCGCGACAGCGGTGGACAGGCAGGCGAGCCGACCGTAACACGGGCCCTGCAAGGCAACCGCCGACACTTACGGACAGGGGAATTTGATGGCAAATGGGCAATCCCGGACCTTGCTGCTCTTCGGCGCGACGGGTGATCTGTCCAAGCGGATGCTGTTGCCCTCGCTCTTCGTGCTCCACGCCGACGGGCTGATTGCCGAAGATCTCAGGATCATGGGCACCGCGCGCAGCGAGATGGATGACGCGGCATTCCGGGAGATGGTGGGCGAAGCGCTGGCCGAATTCCTGCCCGAACCACGCAAGGACGATGCACTGATCGCCAGCTTCCTGGAGCGGATCAGCTACCAGCCGCTCGATGCCTCGACGATCGAAGGCTTTGCCACGCTGGCCGAGCGGCTGGGGGACATTTCGGGCGGCATGTCGATCTTCCTGTCGACCGCGCCAGTCCTGTTCAAGCCGACGATCCAGGGGCTGAAATCGGCTGGGCTGGCCGGCGAGATGGTCCGCATCGGTCTCGAAAAGCCGCTGGGCAACGATCTGGCATCGTCGCAGGCGATCAACGATGCGGTGGCGCAAGCTTTCCCCGAAAGCCGCACCTTCCGCATCGATCATTATCTGGGCAAGGAAACCGTGCAGAACCTGATGGCGCTGCGCTTTGCCAATATGATGTTCGAGCCCTTGTGGAACGCCAACGGCATCGAGCATGTCCAGATCACGATTTCCGAAACCGTGGGGCTTGAGGGCCGCCATGGCTTTTATGACAGCACCGGCGCGCTGCGCGACATGGTGCAGAACCACATGCTGCAACTGCTCGCGCTGATCGCGATGGAGCCACCGGCCGAATTCGACGCGACCTCGATCCGCGACGAGAAGGTCAAGGTGCTGCGCTCGCTGCGCCCGGTCGCGCCCAACGAGACGGTGCGCGGGCAATATGGCGAAGGTGCTGTCGGTGGCAAATCGGTCCATTCCTATGCCGACGATCTGGGCAAGCCATCGGACAGCGAAACCTTCGTCGCGATCAAGGCGCATGTCGACAATTGGCGCTGGCAGGGCGTGCCGTTCTATCTGCGGACTGGCAAAAGGCTGTCCGAACGGCGCAGCGAGATCGTCATCCAGTTCAAGCCGGTGCCGCACAACATCTTCGCCCAGCGCGGCGGCAAGCTTTCCGCCAACCGGCTGGTGATCCGGCTGCAGCCCGAAGAATATGTCCGTCTGCTGGTGATGGCCAAGGAGCCCGGCCTCGACCGCGGCGGCCTGACCTTGCGCGAGGTGCCATTGGACCTGTCGCTGACCATGGCGTTTTCCAAGACGCAACGCCGCATCGCCTATGAGCGTCTGTTGCTCGACCTGATCGATGGCGAGCCGACGCTGTTCGTGCGCCGCGACGAGGTGGAAGCACAATGGCGCTGGGTCGATGCGATCCGCAAGACCTGGGCCGACAACGCAATAGAACCCAAATCATATGGTTCGGGAAGCTGGGGGCCGAGTGCGGCCATCGCGCTGACCGAACGCGACGGAGTAAGCTGGAATGACTGAGATTGAATGGTGGGAATATGACGACGCGGCCGAAATGGCAGGCGCGCTGGCGGGCGACATCGGCTTCATCATCGAAAGCGCCATCGATGCGCGCGGCAGTGCGGTGATCGCACTGGCGGGTGGCAGCACACCGCTGGCCGCCTATGCCAAGCTTGCCGAGGCGAAGATCAACTGGAAGAAGGTCACCATCATCCCCACCGATGACCGCATCGTGCCGATGGGCGATGCGCTGTCCAACGTGACGATGCTCGCCAAGACCTTCCTCCCCAAGGGCGCGCGCGTGATCCCGATCATCAGCGAGGCGGCCAGCGACTACAAGGCATGCGGCAACGCCGCCAATGCCAGGCTCGAAGACTTCCATTGGCCGCTCGATCTGTGCCTGCTGGGCATGGGCAGCGATGGTCACACCGCATCGATCTTCCCCGGACCCGACCTCGAAGATGCGCTCACCGCGCCTGCCGATCGCCGCGCGCTGGGCGTAATGCCCGATCCGATGCCGCAGGACGCACCGGTTGCACGGGTCACCCTGTCGCTGCCCGCGATCGCCTCTGCCCGTGCGTTGATCATCGCCATCACCGGCAACGACAAGAAGACGGTGCTGGAAACCGCGATCGACCAGGCAGACACATCGGCATACCCGATCGGCAAGGTGCTCAGCGCCGTCGAACTGCCGGTCGATATCCACTGGGCGCCCTGACCCCCGTCACAAAGCAATTGGAAGCGATAGCCCCATGACGACCCTGCACCCCGAACTCGAACGCATCAGCCAGCGGATCATCGATCGGTCGCGGCCCAAACGTCAGGCCTATCTCGATTTCATCGCGCGCGAACGCGACAAGGGCGTGCACCGGCCGACCTTGTCGTGCGGCAACCTGGCGCACGGCTTTGCGGCGGCAGGAGAGGACAAGCCCGCGATCCGATCGGGCAGCACGATGAACATCGGCATCGTCACGGCGTATAACGACATGCTTTCGGCGCATCAGCCCTATGGCCGCTACCCCGAGCAGATCAAGATCTTCGCCCGCGAGGTCGGCGCGACGGCGCAGGTCGCAGGCGGGGTACCCGCGATGTGCGATGGCGTGACCCAGGGCCAACTGGGCATGGAGCTCTCGCTGTTCAGCCGCGACAACATTGCCATGGGCAGCGCGATCGCGATGAGCCACGGCATGTTCGAAGGCGCATTGCTGCTGGGCATCTGCGACAAGATCGTCCCCGGGCTGTTCATCGCAGCGGCGCGGTTCGGGCATATCCCGACGATCCTGGTGCCCGCAGGGCCGATGCCCTCGGGCCTTGCCAACAAGGAGAAACAGCGCGTCCGCCAACTCTATGCCGAAGGCAAGGTTGGCCGCGAGGAATTGCTTGAGGCCGAGGCGGCGAGCTATCACGGCGCGGGCACCTGCACCTTCTACGGCACCGCAAATTCCAACCAGATGATGATGGAGATGATGGGGCTGCACATCCCGTCCGCAGCCTTCATCAATCCCGGCACCAAATTGCGCCAGGAGTTGACCCGCGCCGCGACCCACCGGGTGGCCCAGATCGGCTGGAACGGCGACGATTATCGCCCGTTCGGCCATTGCGTCGACGAAAAGGCGATCGTCAACGCGTGCATCGGGCTGCTCGCCACCGGCGGATCGACCAACCACGCGATCCACCTGCCCGCGATGGCACGCGCGGCGGGCATCCATATCGACTGGCAGGACCTTAGCGAGCTTTCCGCGATCATCCCCTTGCTCTCGCGGGTCTACCCCAACGGATCGGGCGATGTGAACCATTTCCATGCGGCGGGCGGCATCGGCTTCATCATCCGCGAGCTCGCCGCCAACGGCCTGCTGCACACCGACATCATGACCGTCTCGGGCCAGTCGCTGCTCGATTATGCAGTGGAACCGGTCCTCGACGGCGATGGCGCGCTGGCATTTGCGCCCGCGCCCGAGGTTTCGCGCGACGACAGCATGCTACGCCCGGTCGCAACCGCCTTCCAGGCCGATGGCGGGATGCGGCTGGTCGAGGGCAATCTGGGACGCGGCATCGTCAAGACCAGCGCGGTCGACCCCGCCCGCTGGACCATCGAGGCGCCCGCACGCGTGTTCGACGACCAGGATTCGGTGATCGCGGCGTTCAAGGCGGGCGAACTCGACCATGATGTCATCGTCGTCGTCCGCTTCCAGGGACCGCGTGCCAACGGAATGCCCGAGTTGCACAAGCTCACACCGTCGCTCGGCGTGCTGCAGGATCGCGGGTTCAAGGTGGCTTTGGTCACCGATGGCCGGATGTCGGGAGCATCGGGCAAGGTGCCTGCGGCGATCCATCTGTGGCCCGAAGCCTGCGATGGTGGCCCGCTGGCGCGAATCCAGGACGGCGATATCGTCCGGCTCGATGCGGTTGCAGGAACGATCAGCGTCGAGATGGACGGCGCCGACTGGGATGCCCGCCCTACCGCCACCCAGCCTGTGCAACCGATGGGCACGGGCCGCGAGCTGTTTGCGATCATGCGCGCGACCAGCGACAATGCCGAGGCGGGCGCGTCTGCGATGCTGGCGATGGCGGGGTTGTGATGGTGATATCGCGAGCGGTTGCGCGTCACGTCCCTCGACTTCGCTCGGGAACTCGGAGAGGGTTGCTGGTCGTTCGTTCCTCCCCCTCCCGCCTGTCCCGAGCGAAGTCGAGGGACGTTGCACCCGAGCCCTGTCGGATTACTCCTAAAAGGTAGCCTCCAATGCAGATCGTCACCGCCGACATCGGCGGCACCCATGCACGCTTTGCGCTCGCCACCATCGAGGGTCGCCGCGTCACCGATCTGGGCGAACCGGTGACGCTCAAGTCCGCCGAATACGCCAGCCTGCAGACCGCCTGGGAGGCATTCGGGGCACAGATCGGGCAACCACTGCCGCGCGCTGCGGCGATCGCTCTGGCGACGCCCATCCGCGGCGAGGTGCTCAAGATGACCAACAACCCGTGGGTCATCCGTCCGGCACTGATCTGCGAGAAGCTGAACGTCGATCGCTACACTTTGGTCAATGATTTCGGCGCGGTCGCGCATGCGGTCCATCATTGCGGCACCGCCAATTTCTCGCACTTGTGCGGGCCTGAGGGTGGTTTGCCGGACACCGGCGTGATCACCGTCCTGGGCCCCGGCACCGGGCTGGGCGTCGCCTATGTCGTGCGCAGCGGCGATGCCTATCGCGCGGTCGAAACCGAGGGCGGGCATATCGACTTTGCGCCGCTCGATACCACCGAGGATGCCATCCTCACCCGCCTGCGTCGCCAGCACCGCCGCGTGTCGGTGGAACGCGTGTGCTCGGGCCCCGGCCTCGCCGCGATCTACGAGACGCTGGCGAGCATCGAGGGCCGCGCGGTGAGGAGCATGGACGACAAGACATTGTGGCAGCTGGCACTGTCGGGCGAGGACAGTCTGGCAGCGGCCGCGTTCGACCGCTTTTGCCTGAGCCTTGGTGCTGCTGCAGGCGATTTTGCGCTGGCGCAGGGTGCGCGCGCGGTGGTAATCGCCGGCGGGCTTGGTCAACGCATCGCCGACCGCCTGCCGCAATCGGGTTTCGAGGAGCGTTTTCTCGCCAAAGGTCGCTTTCAGCGGTTGATGGAGACGATCCCGGTCAAGCTGATCGATCATCCCCAGCCCGGCCTTTTCGGAGCCGCCGCTGCCTTTGCCCAGGAGAACCCCGCATGACCGCAGACCGCACCATCGAGACCATCATGCGGACTGCGCCGGTCATCCCGGTGATCGTGATCAACGATGTCGCCGATGCCGTGCCGATGGCCCAGGCTTTGGTAGCAGGCGGGCTCAAGGTGCTCGAAGTCACGCTGCGCACCCCCGCCGCGCTCGAGGCGATCGCGCTGATGAAGCAGGTCGAGGGCGCGATCGTCGGCGCTGGCACCGTGATCGATCCCAAAACGCTCGATGCCGCACTGAAAGCCGGGTCGGAGTTCATCGTCTCGCCGGGCCTGACCGAGAACCTCGGCAAGGCGGCGATCGCAAGCGGTATCCCGTTCCTGCCCGGCACCGCCAATGCGGGCGACATCATGCTGGGGCTCGACATGGGGCTGACCCACTTCAAGTTCTTCCCGGCGATGGCGGCAGGCGGCATTCCGGCACTGAAGGCGCTGAGCGCACCGTTCGGCCAGTGCAAGTTCTGCCCTACCGGCGGCGTGACGCTGGAGAGCGCTGGCAACTGGCTCGCGCTCGACCCTGTGCTGTGCGTCGGCGGCAGCTGGATGATCCCGGCGGGACCGCTCGATGCGGCGGCCATCCAGCGCAACGCCTCGGCCGCCAAGTCGCTCGCCTAGATCAGGATCTCCGGGGCCTTGCCATGGCCCAGGAAATCCGCCGGGCTGGCCGTCGCGCCATAGGCCCCGGCACAGAACACCGCGACCAGATCGCCCACCTGCGCCGCCGGCAGCAGCGCCTTGTCCGCCAGCCGGTCGAGCGGGGTGCACAGGCAGCCGACGACATTAGCCTCTTCTGACGCGTCCGCATCGAAGCGGCTGGCAATCGCGACCGGATAATTCCGGCGGACGACCGTGCCGAAGTTGCCGCTGGCCGCGAGCTGATGGTGCAGCCCGCCATCGGTGATCAGATACAGCTCATTATGGCTGGTCTTCCTGTCGACGATCCGGGTCAGATACACGCCTGCTTCGCCCACCAGCCAGCGGCCCAGCTCCATCGCGAAATGGGTGTCAGCCAGCACCGGCGGCAGGCTGGCGAAGCGTTCGCCCAGCGCCGCGCCGACGCTGGCGATATCGACCGGCACATCGCCGGGGAAATACGGAATCCCCATCCCACCGCCAAGGTTGAGATGTTCGGGCGCCTGCCCCACCGCATCGGCGAGCGAAGCTGCCAGATCGAGCGTCTTGCCCTGCGTCTCGATGATCGCGTCGGCACCCAGCGCCTGCGATCCGGCGAAAATATGGAAACCCCGCCAGTGCGCGCCAGCGGCGATGATATGCCGCACCAGATCGGGGACCCGTTCGGCGTCGATCCCGAATTGCTTGGCGCCGCCGCCCATCCGCATGCCCGACCCGCGCAGGTCGAAATCGGGGTTCACCCGCACCGCCAGCCGCGGCTGCACGCCGATCCGTTCGCCGATCGCCAGCGCACGATCCGCCTCGCCCTCGGATTCCAGGTTGAGCGTGACGCCTGCCACAATCGCGGCCTCCAGGTCGCGATCGCGTTTGCCGGGTCCGGCAAAGCTGATCTTGCCTGCGTCCATGCCCGCTGCCGTCGCGAGCGTGAGTTCGCCCGCCGACGCGATATCGATGCCATCGACCAGCGACGCCATCAGCGCCAGCACCGGCGCGAACGGGTTGGCCTTCATCGCGTAATGGATCGAAAGCCGCGCGGGCATCGCTGCGCGCAACGAGGCCACGCGATTACGCAGCATTTCCGACGAATAGACGAAGCACGGCGTATCGCCCGCGCGGTCGACCAGCTCGCTGGCGGTTATGCCCTGCACCGCAAGTTCGCCATGCACGCTCGAATAACCGGGAGGGATCGGACCCAAAGGCTTCATGCAAACCGCTCCTCGATCTCGGCGACGAGCAGCGCCCGGTCGATCTTGCCATTGGGGTTCTTGGGGAAGCTGTCGCGCAATTCCACCGTCTTGGGCAGCATGAATGCGGGCAGTTCCTTCTTGAGCGCGATCAGCAGATCATCGACCAGCTGATCCGGGCGTGGAACCGCTGCCGGGCGCGCCAGCAGCAGGATCGCCTGGCCCAGCTGCGGATCGGGAATGCCCAGCGCTACGGCTTCGGCGACAAGACCGGTCGATGTCGCCGCGTCCTCGATTTCTGCCGGACTGATGCGGTTGCCCGAGGACTTGATCATCGCATCGCGCCGCCCGACGAAATAGAGCAACCCTTGCGCATCGCGTCGCACCCGGTCGCCCGACCACACGGCCGTGCCGCCATAGGTCGAGAATGCAGGCGCGCGCTTGAACCGCTCGCGGGTGCGTGCCTCGTCCTGCCAGTACCCTTGCGCGACCAGCGGCCCCGCGTGCACCAGCTCGCCCTCCTCCCCCACGGCAGCGTCCTGGCCTGCATCGCCCACTACAAGGATCTCGGCAAACGGGATCGCCTTGCCGATCGAGGTCGGGTTGTCGTCGATCAGATCGGGGTCGAGATAGGTCGAGCGGAACGCCTCGGTCAGGCCATACATCGCGACGATGTCGCTCGACGGGAAGATGTCGCGCAGCCGCTTGACCAGCGCCGGGCTCAACGCACCGCCGCTGTTGGTCAGGCGGCGCATGCTGGCCACCGCTTCTTCGGGCCAGGGCTGCTCGATCAGCTGCGTCCACAACGGCGGCACCGCTGCCAGCGTGGTGATGCCATGCCTGGCGCAGGACTTGATCACGTCGCGCGCCATCAGATAATCGAGCGGCACCGCAGCACCGCCCGCAGCCCAGGTCGAAAGCAGCTGGTTCTGCCCGTAATCGAAGCTCAACGGCAGCACGCACAAGGTGCGGTCGGAGAATTTGAGCTTGAGGTAATGCGCCACGCTCAGCGCCCCCAGCCACATATTGGCGTGGCTGAGCATCACCCCCTTGGGCTTGCCGGTCGATCCCGAGGTATAGAGGATCGCGGCGAGATCCGACGGATCGCGGTGCGAGGGGTGTGCGCTCATCTCCCCCGCTTTCCAGCGCTCCATCGCCTCCTCGTCTTCAATCACCAGGCAGTCTTCGGGCACGTCGCCCGCCGTCAGCGAGTTCATCCGCGTGCGGTTGGTGATCAGCATCCGCGCGCCGCTGTCGGCCAGGATGTGCGCGACCTGCGCGCGCTTGAGCACCGGGTTGATCGGCACATGGACCACGCCCGCCCTTGCCGCTGCCAGCGGCATCAGGCAGGTGGTCTCGTTCTTGGGCAGCCAGGTCGCGATCCGGTCGCCATGCGCCAGCCGGAACGCGGTCAACCAATGCGCAAGCAATCCGATACGCAAATTTAGGATGTCGTAGCTAAGTGTCTCTTCGCGCAGCACAAGAGCATCGGCCCGGCCGACGCCGCGCAGCACGAGGTGGTCAAGCGGTAGCGGGGTTGGATCGAGAAAATTCACGAACGGCCTGGTTGTAAAGGATTTTGATCTATCATGGGGTTCATGACTTTGAATGATGAATATCATGATAACCCGAACCCCTGCCTAGCGCACCGGGTTTCTGACGGTTGTGACGGCAATCGCACTGGCCAGTGCGGGGGTCATGGCGTTGACCAGTGCTCTGACCATCGCGCTGGCCATCGCGTTGACCATCGCGTGGGACTGTTCGACCGCGCCTTGTGGTTCGATGGCCTGCACCGCCATTGCCTAGCATCGCAGGCGCCGCATATCGCCTATGCTGCCGAGGATGGCGAGGCGGTGAAGCTGTATCTGATCGGCAACGGCCGCGCCGGCATGCTGGCGATGGCCAACTGGTACAGCTTCATCTGGCGCCCGGTGTTCGGCGGCGATCCCGATGCGAACGCCAAGCGCATGCTGATCGACCGCGTCGCGCGCCAGCTGCCCAAGGAAACACACCGCATCATCGTCGCGCCCGTCCCCGACGAGGACGGCTCCGCCAGCCTGATCGCCGAGGCCTTTGCCCACGCAGGGTGGCTGGTGACCCGAACGCCCTGCGACGAGAATCACGTGCTGAATCTCGGCGGGCGCAGCTTCGACGAATACTGGGCCAGCCGCCCCGGCCAGCTGCGCTCCACCGTCAAGCGCAAGGGCAACAAGGGCGTGGTCGATCTGCGCATCGAGCCGACGTTCAACGCGGGCAGCTGGATCGATTACGAGACTATCTATGCGCGCAGCTGGAAGCCCGAAGAGGGCAACCCCGGCTTCCTGCGCTGGCTCGCCGCGCGCGAGGCCGAGGCCGGACGGTTGCGGATGGGGATCGCCAGTATCGACGGGCAAGCGGTCGCGGCGCAGTTCTGGACGGTCGAGAACGGCACCGCCTATATCCACAAGCTCGCGCATGACGAGCGCCACATCCAGGCCTCGCCCGGCACGCTGCTGACCCACGCCCTGTTCGCCCATGTCATCGATACCGATCATGTCGATCTGGTCGATTTCGGCACCGGCAGCGACGCCTACAAGCGCGACTGGATGGAAGACGTCCGCCCCCGCTATCGCCTTGAAATGCTGTGGCCCAAGGCGCCGCTCGCCTGGCCCTATATGGCACGCCGCCGCATGGCGGGACTTGCCGCGCGATTTGCGAAGGACTAAGGCCGCACACCAGCGGCAGGGGGAGCCGCAGGTTGCACGACCAGCGAGGGACATGTGAGCGACATCCAGACCAACGGCCAGACCAACGGTCAAAACGACGCCGTCGAACGCGTGGTCCGCAACGTTTTGCGCGACATATTGGGCCTGTCGGAAGAGCAGGTTTCGGGTTTCGACCGCGATACCGAGCTGTTCGGCGCGCTGCCCGAGCTCGATTCGATGGCGGTCGCGGGCCTGCTCACCGAGATGGAGGACCGGCTCGACATCCTGATCGAGGATGACGAGGTCGACGGCGAACTGTTCGAGAATTTCGGCAACCTCGTCGATTTCGCGCGGGCGAAGATCGCCCAATGATCCTAAAATGAACGCGAGCTATCGGTTCGACGGCAACGACGAACTGTGCCTGCGCTTCGGGCCTGAGAGCGGCTCCAGGCTGCTGATCCTTCCGCCGCTGTTCGACGAGGCCAACCGCGTGCGCCATCTGATGGTGGAGTGCGCGCAGGGGTTTGCTGAGCTTGGCATCGCCAGCTTGTTGCCCGATCTGCCCGGCTGCAACGAGAGTCTCACCCCACTGGACAATGCCAGCATCAGCCTGTGGCAGGCGGCGCTGGTCACCTGCGCCGAGCAACTTGGCCCGGTCAGTCATGTTGTGTCGCTGCGCGGTGGAGCCTTGCTCGACGACGCCTTGGGCGACCTTCCCCGTTGGCGGCTGGCCCCGGTCAAGGGCGGCCAACTGCTCCGCACCATGCTGCGCACCCGCATCGCCAGCGATCGCGAGGCGGGGGTCGCCAGCAGCAGCGAGGCGCTGCTGGACACCGCGCGCAGCCAGGGCATCGAACTGGCGGGCAACAGTCTGTCGCCCTGCATGATCCGCGAACTCGACGCCGCCTCGCCTTCCGAGGGCGGCGCGATCCGGCTGGTGCGCTTTGCCGATGATCCGCTCGCCGCCGACGGCCGCATCGCCGGCGCGCCATTGTGGCTGCGTGCCGAACCCGCGCATGATCCGGCGATGGCATCAGCGATGGCAGCGGACATCGCCGCATGGATGCGCGGATGAGACAGCATTTCTCTTTCCCTTGCGCGGGCGATACGTGTGCTGCGACGCTGGATGGTGCGGATGGCACCACCGGTCTGCTGATCGTCAGCGGCGGCAACGAAATCCGCTCGGGCGCGCATGCCGGCATGGCCGCGCTGGCAGCGGCGGTGGCGGCAGCTGGGCACCCGGTGGTGCGCTACGACCGGCGCGGCGTCGGTGACAGCAGCGGCGAAAACGCCGGCTTTGAATCCAGCGCCGACGACATAACCGCCGCCGTTCAGGCGATGCGGGCGCGGCTGCCATCGCTCACCCGGCTGGTGGCGTTCGGCAATTGCGACGCGGCGAGCGCACTTGCGCTTTACGGCCCCGCGGCAGGGATCGACGCGCTGATCCTCGCCAATATGTGGACCCTGGAGACCGAGGCCGACGAGGGTGACGCGGCCACCACGATGACCGCAGGCGCGATCCGCAGCCGCTATCTCGCCAAACTCAAAGACCCGCGCGAACTGTGGCGGCTGGCGAGCGGCGGGGTCGACCTCGGCAAGCTGATGCGCGGCCTCAGGCAGGCAACCGCGAAGACCGAGGCCACCGGACTGGCGGCGCGTCTGGGCCAGGCGCTCGCGGACATGCCGCTGCCGACGAGGTTGCTGGTCGCCGAGCACGACCGCACCGCGATGTGGTTCCTCGAACACTGGGACAGCGAGACTTTCACTGCCGCGCGGGCCAATACCCACATCACGATGGCCCGCCTCGACAGCGGCTCGCACAGCTTCGCGAGCGCTGGCGACAAAACGTGGCTGAGGGAGCGGATCTTGGAGGCGCTCGATTAGCAACCGTTCTCCGGCGAAAGCCGGAGCCCAGGGGTCAGGTTGCACTATAGCTGCCCTGGATTCCGGCGTTCGCCGGAAAACGGCTGGACAAGTAAGGCCAAACGCTGCCTGCCGGGCCTATATCCCAAACATTGAAGGCGACTTCTCTTGATCTATGGTGGCGCAAAGGGTGGCCAACAGGGGGTTCCAAATGCTGATTCGCAGTGTTGCGTTTGCAAGTTTTGTTGGCAGCTTTGGAGTGGCACTCGCAACACCAGCGGCACTCGCTTTTTCCGGGGATACGATAACTGCGGTCGCAAATGAGCCTGCCGCTGTAGGTGACGATGTCGGCGCTGCTGCGCGCCGCTGGTTGAAGGGTGAGGCCGGCGGAAGGGCAGACCTTGAAACACTGGCTGCAGATGGCCGCTCTGACGCACAGGAAATGTTGGGGGAGCTGCTCGGACCGTTCGGGCCCGCAGAGCTTCGCGATGACGTTGCAGCTTGCGGATGGTTCGCCAAAGCATCGACATCGCGATCTGACGCTCTGCATAACTTGGCTGTCTGCGCCGAAAACGGTGTGATCGGTTCACCCGATTTCGCCCGTGCCGCTGCACTCTATCTGCAGGCTGCTCAACAAGGATACCCCAAGTCGATGTGCGCCGCGCGTAACCTCTATCTTGACGGTCGGGGAGTGCCGAAAGACGAAGCTATGGGGGTGGCGCTCTGCAGACAAGGCGCGGAACTGGGAAATCCGGACGCACAAACCGACTTGGGAAATCTCTATCTGAAAGGTTCCGGCGTTGCGCGCGACATCGTGCAGGCCCGCCATTGGTACGAGCGTGCTGCCGAACAGGGCCAAGCCAATGCTCAATTCGTGCTCGGCCAGATTTACTGGAAAGGCGATGGCATTGCGCAAAGCCAGGTGAGAGCGACCGAACTGTGGAAAGCGGCGTACCGGGGTGGCCGTGTCGATGCCGCGCCACTCTTGGCAAAATCGCTGTTTGCCAGCTGGATGGCTTCCCACGCAAAAGGCGATGTGGCCGGTCTGGACGAAGCCATTCAATATCAGGAAGCCGCAGTTCGCCTGGCGTCCGGTGGCGAAAAGTCTGAGGAGCAGGAGCTTCTGCAGCTCATGCAAGAGGCTCGTGCTGTGGCGAAGAAAGAAGACTAAGGCGTGCATGGCAGTTGCAACCGGCGACGTTCCGCCGATTTATCGCCATCCACCCACTATCGTCACCCCCGCGAAGGCGGGGGTCCCGCTTCTACTCGACGGTCGCGCAAAAGCGGGATTCCCGCGTTCGCGGGAATGACGGCCGTGGGTGGCTCGGATCATTCAGCCGCAATCGCCTCGAAGTCCGCTTCGGCCAGGAACCGCTCGACATCCAGCGCCGCCATGCAGCCGGTGCCGGCCGCAGTCACCGCCTGACGGTAGACCTTGTCCATCACGTCGCCGCAGGCGAACACGCCGGGGACGGATGTGAACGGCGTGCCCGGGGTCACCTCGATATAGCCGTCACGGTCGAGCGGCAGGTGGCCCTTGAACAGCTCGGTCGCAGGCGCGTGGCCGATGGCGACGAAGCCGCCGTCGACCGCGAGGTGCGAGGCCTCGCCGGTCACCGTGTCCTTGAGGTCGATGCCGACGAGGCCATGCGGCTGGCCGCCGCCGACAAAGCGTTCGACGCCCTTGTTCCACAGCACGCTGATCTTGGGGTTGGCGAACAGCCGCTCCTGCAGGATCTTCTCCGCGCGCAGTGAATCGCGGCGGTGGATCAGGGTCACGTTGTCCGAATGGTTGGTGAGGTAGAGCGCCTCTTCGACCGCGGTGTTGCCGCCGCCGATCACCGCGACGGTCTTGCCGCGATAGAAGAAGCCGTCGCAGGTCGCGCACGCCGAGACGCCCTTGCCGCCCAGTTCCTGCTCGCCCGGAACGCCCAGCCATTTGGCCTGCGCGCCGGTGGCGATGACCAGGGTTTCGGCCTCGTACACCGTGCCGCCATCGCCGGTCAGCCGGAACGGGCGGCGCGACAGATCGACCGAGACGATGGTGTCGTAGATCATCGTGGTGCCGACATGCTCGGCCTGCGCCTGCATCTCCTGCATCAGCCAGGGGCCCTGGACGACATCGCGGAAGCCGGGATAATTCTCGACATCGGTGGTTATCGTCAGCTGACCGCCGGGCTGCAGCCCCTGCACGACGATGGGCTTGAGGCCTGCGCGCGCGCCATAGATCGCGGCGGAGAGCCCGGCGGGGCCCGAGCCCAGGATCAGCATGCGGGTCTGGACGGTGTTGGTCATGGCACGGACTTTCTGATGAAATGCGAACTGGGCATGTGGCCTGCTGGCGCACCCGCTGCAAGGGGCGCGGGTCCGGCGGCGGCACAACATTAAGTTGGCGCGAGCCTAAAGCAATTTGCAGCGGCGATGCCAAGCATGATTCCAGCGCGGCGGATCAATTCGCTTGCCAAGCCCGCAGGCCGTAGCCACCTGTGCCCGATGCTCCCCCGCATCCAGTCCATTGCCACCGCAGTGCCGCCCTTCGCCATCACCCAGCATGAGGTGCGCGATTTCGTCGCCAGCGCGCTTCCCAAGGGCCTGCCGCCGCGCATTGCGGCGATCTATGACAGCACCGGCGTGAACAGCCGCGCGATCGTCCAGCCGCCCGAGAATTATCTGGGCCCGGCCGATTTTCCTGAGCGCAACGCGTTGTATCTTGCCGCCGGGCAGCAGTTGCTCGAGGATGTAGCGACTACAGCACTCGCCAAAGCCGGCCTCGCCCCAGATCAGATCGACGCCATTGTCTGCGTGTCCTCCACCGGCATCGCCACGCCTTCGCTTCCCAGCCAGATGCTTGCACCCATGGGGTTCCTCGCCGATGTCACCTGCCTGCCGTTGTTCGGCTATGGCTGCGCGGGCGGGGTGCTCGGGCTGCAGGTGGCGGGCGATCTGGTGCGTGCCGACCCTGCGCGGCGGGTGTTGCTGCTGACGCTGGAACTGTGCTCGCTCGCGTTCCGCTTCGGCGACCTGACCAAAAAGGCGATCATCGCCTCCACCCTGTTTGCCGACGGGGCGAGCGCGATCGTGCTGTCCGGCGATGGCGACGGCCCCGCACTCGGCCGCTTTGCGCAGCACACCTGGCCGGGCAGCCGCGCGATGATGGGCTGGGATGTCGACGCCCTGGGGCTGGGGCTGATCCTCTCGCGCGACCTGCCCGCTTTTGTGGCGAGCGAGTTCGCGCCGGTTGTCGACGGCTTTCTTCAGAGCGCGGGCCTCACCAAGGCGGCGCTCACCGAACCGGCATGCCATCCCGGCGGGCGCAAGGTGATCGATGCGCTCGAGGCCTATTTTGACGACCTGCCCGATGGCCTCGAAGCGACCCGCGCGGTCCTCGCCGATCATGGCAACATGTCCTCGCCCACGGTGCATTTCGTGCTCGAGCGCATCCTGGCGAAAGGCGGGAGCGGGCCATTGCTCCTGACAGCTCTGGGCCCCGGCTTTACCGGCGCGATGGGCGTGCTGCACCGATGATGGGCATCGCGCAGCTTGCGCCATTTGTCTGGCACCCCGGCTGGCCTGCGGCGTGGGTGGTGCTGGCGGTGCTCACCGCGCAGCGCCTGCTCGAATTGGTCTATGCCCAGCGTAACACCAAGGCGCTGCTGGCGCGCGGCGCGAGAGAGCATGGGCGGTCGCATTACCCGGTGATGGTCGGCATCCATGCGAGCTTTCTGGCCGCCTTGTGGCTGAGCACCTCGCCGCAAGCGCCGATGCTGTGGCCGCTGCTGATCGTCTTTGCGCTGTTGCAGATGGCGCGGCTGTGGGTGCTGGCGACGCTGGGACCGTACTGGACCACCCGGATCATCAGCTCGCCCGATTTCCCGCGGATCAGCGGCGGGCCGTACCGCTTTGTCCGGCACCCCAATTACTGGGTGGTGACGCTGGAAATCCTGACCATTCCGCTGATCTTCGGGCATGTGATGATCGCTGCCGCCTGGACGCTGCTCAATTTCGGCATCCTGTTCATCCGCATCCGCGCCGAGAATATCGCGCTGGCCAAGCGGGATGGCCAAAAACCTGTCGCCTGAAACCGGGGATGCGCATAGGATCGCGGCAACTCCGGACCGCCTGGGCAGAAAATTCATGCGTCATTTCATCGGCCTGCTGGCCAGTTCCTCGCTGCTGCTGACCGCGTGCGGAGGCGGCGGGGGCGGTTCGTCCTCGCCCAGCCCGGCACCGACCGCAACCGCCCCTGCGCCGACCCCCGCACCCACCGGCACCTGCTCGCTGGCCAACCGCCAGGCCTTTGCGCGCGACGTGCTCGACGAATGGTATCTGTTCCCCGAGCTGCTGGCGACCAGCGCCAATCCGGCCAGCTTCACCACGGTGCAGGGCTATATCGATGCGCTCACCGCCACGGCGCGGGCGCAGGGCAAGGACCGCTTCTTCACCTTCATCACCTCGATCGCCGAGGAAAACGCCTTCAACACCAGCGGATCGACCGCAGGAATCGGGGTTCGTCTCGCGATCGACGGGCCGGGACGCAGGGTGCTGATCAGCGAGGCGTTCGAGGGCGCACCGGGCCTGGCTGCCGGGATCGACCGCGGCGACGAAATTCTCGCGATCGGCACGAGCGCCGGCAATCTGCGCAGCGTGAGCGACATCATCGCGGCGGAGGGCTCTGCCGGGATCAGCAACGCGCTCGGCCCCAGTAGCGCAGGCACCACCCGGCTGCTGCACGTCTCGCGCAATGGAGTATCGCGCGAGGTCAGCGTGACCAAGGCCGATTTCGACCTGCCCGCAGTTTCCAGCCGATACGGTGCGCGGATCATCCAGGATGGTGGCCGCCAGATCGGCTATCTCAACCTGCGCACCTTCATCTCGGCGGCGGATACGCCCTTGCGCGATGCCTTCCGCAGCTTCCGCGCGGCGGGGATCACCGAGTTCATCATCGATTTTCGCTACAATGGCGGCGGGCTGGTTTCCACCGCCGAGCTGCTGGGCGACCTGCTCGGCGGCAACCGGCGCACCAGCGAGCTGTATGCGTCGGTGCGCTACCGCCCGTCGAAATCCGCGCGCGACGAAAACACGTTCTTCAATCCCCGCGCCGAGTCGGTCAGCCCGGTCAGGATCGCATTCATCGGCACCGGCGAGACGGCATCGGCCAGCGAATTCGTGATCAACGGCCTTGCGCCCTATTACGACCGCAACCTGGCGCTGATTGGAACCAACACCTTCGGCAAGCCGGTGGGGCAGATCGCGATCGATCGCAGCGCGTGCGACGACCGCGTCCGTGTCGTCGCCTTCCGCACGGTGAACGCGCGCGGGCAAGGCGATTATTTCAACGGCCTCGCCAGCACGCTAGACGTCACCTGCCAGGCGGCGGACGATCTGACCCGCCCGCTGGGCGATCCGCAGGAAGCCTCGATCCGCGGCGCGCTCGATTTCCTCGCCGGGCGCAGCTGCACCGCGGTGGCACAGAGCGGTTCCTCGGGCGCGCTCACCGGACAATCGCAAGGCGGCATGATCACCGCCGACCGCGAGCTGCTGGTGCCCGACGCACCGACGCCCGCGCAGCGCGAGGTGCCTGGGCTGTTTTGACTTTTAAGCCCTCCCCCTTGATGGGGGAGGGTTGGGTGGGGGTGATCTCTCCGGACTGTGCAGTGGTGCTGACCTGCGCCCTCAGCGTCCAGCCGCGCCATCACCCTCACCGCTGCGACTAGGGCAGCAAGCTGCCAAGTCTCGCTGCCTCTCCCATCAAGGGAGAGGCGGGTATATTCGCGCCGATGCTCTGCCCGCCACCCCCGTCATAAAACTGCCACCCGACCACAATCACTGGTGGCATCGTGCCGCACGCTCGCCTAGATAGCGCGCGACGCGGGAATCGACCCGCTTGTGCCAACATCGATGGATCGCACCGCCCGATGACCACTTCTTCGTACACGATCGCCCTTGCCTCCGATCATGCCGCCATCGGCCTGAAGGCAGAACTCGCCGCATGGCTCACCGAGCAGGGCCACACCGTCACCGATCTGGGGCCTGACACGACCGACAGCGTCGATTATCCCGATTACGGCTTCAAGCTCGCCGATCACGTCGCTGCGGGCGATGCGCAATTCGGTGTTGCCTTGTGCGGATCGGGAATCGGCGTCTCGATCGCGGTCAACCGCAATCCGGGCTGCCGCTGTGCCTTGGTGTCCGATCATTTGTCCGCCAGCCTGTCGCGCCAGCACAACAACGCCAATGTCATCGCGATGGGCGCGCGGCTGATCGGGATCGACACCGCCAAGGATTGCCTCGCGACGTTCCTTGCCACCCCGTTCGAGGGTGGCCGCCACGAACGCCGCGTCGCCAAGCTGACCCCGGCCTGATACACCCTCAATTCAAGTCCCTGATGGAGCCTGTCATGTCCACCAACACCGCGACCAACGAAATCCGATCTTCCGGCTTTTTCAGCGAAGGCCTTGCCGTCACCGATCCCGCCGTGGCCGCCGCCATCGCCAAGGAAGTGCGCCGCGAAAAGAAACAGATCGAGCTGATCGCATCGGAAAACATCGTCTCCAAGGCGGTGCTCGAGGCGCAAGGGTCGGTGTTCACCAACAAGTACGCCGAGGGCTATCCCGGCAAGCGCTATTACCAGGGCTGCGAGCCTTCGGACGATGTCGAAAAGCTCGCCATCGATCGCGCCTGCAAGCTGTTCGATTGCGCCTATGCCAACGTCCAGCCGCATTCGGGTGCGCAGGCCAACGGCGCGGTGCTGCTCGCGCTGATCAAGCCGGGCGATACGATCCTGGGCATGTCGCTCGACGCCGGCGGTCACCTGACGCACGGCGCACGGCCCGCGATGTCGGGCAAGTGGTTCAACGCCGTCCAGTATGGCGTCACCCCCGACACGCACCTGATCGATTATGACGAGGTCCGCCGCCTCGCGCTCGAGCACAAGCCCAAGCTGATCTTCGCGGGCGGCTCGGCCTATCCGCGCCACATCGATTTCGCGAAGTTCCGCGAAATCGCCGATGAAGTGGGCGCGTACTTCCAGGTCGACATGGCGCACTTTGCAGGGCTCGTTGCAGCCGGCGTGCACCCCTCGCCCTTCCCGCACGCGCATGTCGCCACCACCACCACGCACAAGACCTTGCGCGGTCCGCGCGGCGGCATGATCCTGACCAATGACGAGGCGCTGGCCAAGAAGTTCAACTCTGCCGTGTTCCCGGGGCTTCAGGGCGGCCCGCTGATGCATGTCATCGCTGCCAAGGCGGTCGCGTTCGGCGAAGCGCTGACGCCTGAGTTCAAGAGCTATTCGCGCGCGGTGATCGACAACGCCAAGGCGCTGGCGAGCCGGCTCAAGGAGCGCGGTGCAGACCTCGTCGCTGGCGGCACCGACACGCACGTTGCCTTGGTCGATCTGCGTCCGCTGGGCGTCACCGGCAAGGATGCCGACGAGGCGCTCGAGCGTGCCGGCATCACCTGCAACAAGAACGGCATCCCGTTCGATCCGCTGCCGCCGACCAAGACCAGCGGCATCCGCGTCGGATCGCCTGCGGGCACCACGCGCGGCTTTGGCGTCGCGGAGTTCCGGGAAATCGGTGACATGATCGCCGACGTACTGGACGGCCTGCGTCAAAAGGGCGAACATGGCGATCCGGAAGTCGAGGCTGCGGTGCGCGTGCGTGTCGAAGCCCTTTGCGACCGGTTCCCCATCTACCCGGAGCTATGAACCATGCAAAATCCTGACGATCCAAATAACGGGCCCAAGAATACCGGCGACCTGATCGGCGACGCGCGCGAGGAAATCGTGGGCATGGCCAAGCAGGGCATGGCGCACCCTTCGACCAAGCCGGTGCTCACCGCAGGCGCGATCGGCGCGGTGGCCGGGGCACTGCTGCCCGTGGTCAGCTGGCCGATCGGTCTGGCCGCCGGCGCAGGCTATATGCTCTACAAGCGCCTGCGTCCCTGAGCGTATCGACTAGACGATGAGATGCCCGTTTTGCGCGCACGAAAACAGCCAGGTCAAGGATAGCCGCCCCACCGAAGACGGGGCGGCTATCCGTCGTCGCCGCCAGTGCGAAAGCTGCGGCGCACGCTTCACCACGTTCGAGCGAATCCAGCTGCGCGACATCATGGTGGTCAAGAGCGAGAACCGGCGCGAACCGTTCAACCGCGCCAAGATCGAAAAATCGGTGACCGTCGCCTGCCGCAAGCGCGGGATCGACCAGGAGCGGATCGACCAGCTGGTCTCGGGCATCCAGCGGCAGATCGAAACCTCGGGCGAGAACGAGGTGCGTTCGCGCGACATCGGCGAGATGGTGATGGACGGGCTGCGCCTGCTCGACAGCGTGGCTTATATCCGCTTCGCCAGCGTGTACCGTGACTTCAGCGAAGCCAAGGACTTCGAGGAATTCGCCAGTACCGTCAAAGACGTTGGCGGGGGCGGGAACGCCGCCTGATGCCCTATTTCACCTATATGCTACGCTGCGGCGATGGATCGTATTTCGTCGGCCATGGCGAGAATCTGGACGCCGAGGTTGCCGCGCATCAGGCAGGCGCCGTCCCCGGCTATACCAAATCGCGCCAGCCGGTCGATCTGGTGTGGAGCGAGGATTTCGCCACCGCCGACAATGCGCTGGCGGTCGACCGGCAGATCAAGGGCTGGAGCCGCGCCAAGAAGGAGGCGCTGGTCCGGCAGGACTATGGCGCGCTTTCCGAACGCGCGCGCAAGATGCTGCTGGGCAAGAGCAAGGCGGCGCGCAACCTGAAGACCGCCCCTGCTTCCTCCGCCAGCGATCTGGCCAAGCCCATCATCATCCTGGTTCGCCCGCAACTGGGCGAGAACATCGGCAAGGCGGCGCGCGCGATGCTCAACTTCGGGCTGACCGAAATGCGGCTGGTGGCCCCGCGCGATGGCTGGCCCAACCCCAGCGCAGGCCCGGCGGCCTCGGGCGCCGATATCGTGCTGGAGCAGGCGCAGGTGTATGAGACGGTCGCCGACGCGGTGGCCGACTGCAACCATGTCTATGCCACCACGGTGCGCAAGCGCGGCGTCACCAAGCCGGTCGTGACGCCTGCGCTCGCCGCCAGCCAGATCGTCACCGCACCGGGGCGCAGCGCGATCCTGTTCGGGCCTGAGCGGTCGGGGCTCGAGACCGAGGACGTCGCGATCGCGCAGGCAATCCTCACCGTGCCGATCAACCCGCAGTTCGGATCGCTCAACCTCGCCCAGGCGGTGATCCTGGTGGCGTATGAATGGTCGAAGACCGGCGGCGGCGATGCGGTGTCCTCGCCCACCGAGGTCGAGCTCGATCCGCCCGCGCCGATGGAAGAGCTGGACGGCATGTTCGAGCAGTTGTGCTCCATGCTGGAAGCCAAGAACTATTTCTTCCCCGAAGGCCGCGCCTCGATGACTCGGCGCACCCTGCGCAACCTGCTGACCAAGCCGCAATGGAACAGCAACGAGGTCCGCACCTTCCGCGGAGTGCTCAGCACGCTGGCCAAGGAAAAGCGCAAGCCCGTGGAGTGACACTCAAAAGCCCTCCCCCTCGATGGGGGAGGGTTGGGTGGGGGTGATCTCTCCAGATTGCGCGAACGTTCCCTGACGCGCCACGAGTACCCAGCCGCACCATCACCCTCACCGCTACGACTAAGGCAGCGAGCTGCCAAGTCTCGCTGCCTCTCCCATCGAGGGAGAGGCGAAGAGTGACGAACTAGGCTCTATCCTTCAGCCGGTCCCCTGCGAAGGCAGGGGCCCATCTCCTGCTCTTTCCTCAGATACACCGGTTGGAATGATCCGCACCGTCCGGTGATGGGCCCCTGCCTTCGCAGGGGACCGGCATTTATCGGAAACAACCAACCCCTACCGCCGCAGCAGCTCCCAGTGCTCGCCCTCGTACGCGATCGACGCTTCGACCAGCCGCTCCCAGAAGTCGGCGACCAGCCCGACGGGCACGCCGGCCTCGAAAGCGGCGGCCTTGGCCTGGGCGATGACCTGCGCCTTGCGCGCTTCATCCCGGACCATGCCGCGTTCGGGCTTGATCCGGGCAGCGGCGCGCATATAGCCGAAGCGCGTGGCGAGCAGCGCGACGAGTTCGCGGTCCAGCGCATCGACGCCCGCGCGGACGTCGGTCATGGTCATGCAGTCTTCGGGCGATTTGATGGTGTCTGACATGCATCCCGCATAATCGCCCGGATCGGGCATGTCGAGGCGGTGAGCGGCGGGTTGACTCTTTGCCCCCATGTCGCCATAGGCCGCGCTTCGCAATTGGCCCTGCACCCCCGGTGAAGCAGCGGCCGCACGGTGCATGTTCGGCACCATGGAGCGAACCCGGGACTGAAATCCAGCCACTGTTCGGCTGGACCCGCCTGATCAACAGGCAGCAAATTGGAGAAACACGCGTGTCCAAACGCAATAGTTCAAAGTACAAGCTCGATCGCCGCATGGGCGAGAACATTTGGGGCCGCCCCAAGTCTCCCGTCAACAAGCGCGAATATGGTCCCGGCCAGCACGGCCAGCGTCGCAAGAGCAAGGTTTCGGACTTCGGTCTGCAGCTGCGCGCCAAGCAGAAGCTCAAGGGCTATTACGGCGAAATCACCGAAAAGCAGTTCAAGAAGAACTACACCGAAGCCAGCCGCATGAAGGGCGATACCAGCCAGAACCTCATCGGTCTGCTGGAACAGCGCCTCGACATGGTCGTGTATCGCGCCAAGTTCGCGCCGACCATCTTCTCGGCACGCCAGATCGTCAGCCACGGCCACATCCGCGTCAACGGCGTGAAGTGCAACATCGCATCGCGCAAGGTCAAGCCGGGCGACGTCGTGTCGCTGGGCAGCAAGGCGCAGGAAATGGCGCTGGTCATCGAAGCGCAGAGCCTGGCCGAGCGCGACATCCCCGATTACGTCGCGCCCGACGGCACCGACAAGATCACCTTCACCCGCATTCCGACGCTGGATGAAGTGCCTTATCCGGTGAAGATGGAACCCAATCTGGTCGTCGAATTCTATTCGCGCTGATCGGTTTCACAACCCAACGCATCACGAAAAAGGCGGGCCTTGCAGCCCGCCTTTTTTTGTTGCCGAGGCGCGTTAACAGAATGTGGCACTCGTCCGTAGCGATTATTAAAGCCACCCAGGCCGGAGCAATAAAAAAGCGGACCAACGACCCGCTTTTTTACTGGTTCACGATCTTGTCGGTGGCTCTGGCGGTGATTATCCGACCGTTTCAGCGTCAAAGAAGAACAGCGCTTGGCTGATCGCTGCGCGGACCGTGTTGCGGTGGAACGGCTTGGTGATCAGGAAGGCAGGTTCGGGGCGCTCACCGGTCAGCAGGCGTTCGGGGAATGCGGTGATGAAGATGACCGGAACCTCGATTTCGCGCAGGATGTCGGCAACCGCATCGATGCCCGAGCTGTCGTCGGCCAGCTGGATGTCGGCGAGCACCAGCCCGGGTTTGTGCAGCCGCGCCTGCTCCACCGCTTCGTCGCGGGTGACGGCGATGCCGGTCACGTCATGGCCCAGATCGCGCACGATCGTCTCGATATCCATCGCGATGATAGGTTCGTCCTCGATGATCAGCACCTTGGCCTTGATCTGGCTGTCGATCTCGCTGAGCGCCTCGCTGACCAGACCCGATACCGTACGGTCATCGAGGCCCATCAGATAGGCGGTGTCGGCATTGGAGAACCCTTCCATCGCGGTCAGCAGCAAGGCCTGTCGCGACAGCGGCGGAATGCGGCCCAGCCGCTGTTCGGCAAGCACGCGGCGGGCATCGTCGTCAGCGTCGGGATAGGCATCGAAGCTATCGGATTCGTGACGGTTGTCGTGGGTCGAGCTCCAGATGACCTGGAACACCCGGTAGAGCCCCAGACGCGCATCCACGTCGGTCGGGAACTGGTCGGGTGCGGCGATGATTGCCTGCAAGGTTGCCTTCACATAGGCATCGCCATGATGCTGATCGCCGGCAAGCGCCCGGCTGTAACGCCGCAACAGTGGAAGATGGGGTGCGAGCGTCTGGCCCAGGGACATGTATAGAAACTCCTTCAACGGATCTGCCTCACGTTTATGGCCTTTCATGACCGGTGTCAAAATCATGTCCACAGGAACGCTACGGGCGTCGTGGCGTTAACTGGGTGATACCGGTTTTCGAAAGACAATAAACAGAGCCTCGGACAAGGAACAATCTGCTCCGCAGTTTGTTTCCTCCTTTGAGACGTTTATGCGCCTTCCTGCAAAATTTTGCGGGGTTGGCAGCCATAAGGCGACTTGCTAAGCCCCATTTCGGGACGGAAATTCAACTGGCGGGATGGGATGCTTGTGCATCGTGATACTGACGAAAAGTCTGACGGTGATCAGCCCGCCGAGCAGGGCCGGTCGCATCTCGTAGCCCGGAACGGAAGTTCCGACGCGGCGGGTGAGGCCGCTGGAGACGCAGCTGCTGCGTCCGAGCAGGACGCTTCTCGCGCCGATGGCGGAGACGATAGCCGAGAGGATGGCAAGACCCACCTTATCGGTGATGCGCTCAAGACCGTGTATCAGCGCACGCTTGAAGAAGACATTCCGGACGATTTTCTGGATTTGCTCAAGCAGCTCAAATAATGCCCAGCATCAATCGGGCGACCTTCCCCCTTTTTACACCGCTGGCGCGTTTGTCGATCGGCACCCGACTGTTTCTGATCCTGGCCGTCGCCTTGCTGCCTCTGGCGCTGGGTTCGGTGATTGCCAATCGCAGCCTTGCCGAAACGGCAAGCGAGGAACGCAACCGCCTTTTGCAGAAGAATGTCGACGATGCGGCATTGCGGCTCAATGCGGCGGTGCAGAACGATCTGGCGCTGCTGGGCTCTGCGGCGTCGCAGATAGCAGTGGGCGAAGACCCGGCGCGAATCTGCCTCAACCTGCGCGAGCAGCTCGGCGCGCAACAGACGCGCTTTTCCGCCCTGCTGTTTGCTGCCACCGGCGAGGCCCCGGCCTGTCAGATCGGCGCGGTTCCCAATGCGCTGCGCGAAGCCGGTACCGATCCGGCAACCCGCACCGCGAATATCGTCCCGCAGGCCAATGGCGCCATCTTTGCGGTGCGTGGCCGAGTATCAGTGGCGCACGCGGTGGCCTTCTATCCCGCCAGCAGCCTGTTCATGCTGGCAGATCCGGTCGATGATGTACCGCTGTCGCAGTTCGAGTTGCGCGGACCCTCGGCGACCCTGGCGCTGACCGGCATCCCGGACAACTGGCAACGCAGGCTGAATGCGGTGATGACCGCCCAAAGCGACATCGCCGGTCTCAACCTCGATCTGCGCTTCGTGCGTCCCAAGCAGACGCCGCCTGAATTTCTCGCCCAGATCATCCCATTCATCACCCTGCTCGCAGCGGCGGTGATCGGCTGGCTGGTGGTCAATTTCATGCTCATCGCCCCGTTGACCCAGCTCCAGCGCAAGATCCGCCAGTACGATGCCGGCGAGCGGCTGGCTCCGATGGTGCGCACCGCCTTCAACGCCAGCGAAATTCAGGAGCTGGACCAAGGCTTCGTCGCGCTGGCCCATAAGGTTTCCGTCGACCGCGACGCACTCGACGAAGGCCTCAAGCAGCAGATTCTGCTCACGCGCGAGGTCCATCACCGGGTCAAGAACAACCTGCAGATCATCGCGAGCCTGATAAACCTGCACGCGCGCACCGCCGATTCCGATCAGGCCAAGCTCGCTTATGGCAAGATCCAGCGGCGGGTCGATGCGCTCGCGGTGGTGCATCGCAACCATTTCGCCGGGACCGAGCACAACGAAGGCATCAATCTGCGCGCGCTGGTCGGCGAATTGGCGGGAAGCTTCGAACATGCAGGCAACAATTCGGGCGACAGCCCCGACATCATGGTCGACATCGACAATCTTCACGTCAGCCAGGACGTCGGCGTCCCGATCGCCTTCCTGCTCACCGAAATCCTGGAGCTGATCCACCTGACGCGTCCCGAAGCACCTGTGCGCATCTCGGCTGCACGGTTGCCGGACGATCCGGCCAGGATGACGCTGCGCATCGCATCGCCTGCACTTGGCCCCAACCCGCAGCTGGAGGAGATGCTGGCCGATGGCATCGACCGGGTGATGACCGGGCTGGCGCGTCAGTTGCGCGCGCCGCTGGTCCGCGACACCGCGTTCGAGAGCATTGCCATCGTGGTGTCGGTGTTCGTGCCGACCAAGCGCTAGCTCAGGTGCCGCGCGCGTAATAGCGGGCACGGAAATCCTGACCGAATGCCGCCAGCCGCTGTTCGCCGATCGCGCTGCGCAGCGCCGCCATCAGGTCCTGATAAAAGCGCAGATTGTGCTCGGTCATCAGCATCGCGCCGAGCATCTCGCCCGATTTGACCAGATGGTGCAGATACGCCCGGCTGAAGCGCGAGCAGGCGGTACAACCGCAGGCCGCATCGAGCGGCGCGAGGTCTTCGGCGTGCTTGGCGTTGCGGATGTTGACCGGCCCGTCCCAGGTGAACGCCTGCCCGTTGCGGCCCGATCGCGTCGGCAGCACGCAGTCGAACATATCGACGCCGCGCTCGACCGCACCGACGATGTCGTCGGGCTTGCCCACCCCCATCAGATAGCGCGGGCGGTCGTCGGGCAGCTGGCCTGGCGCATAATCGAGCACCTCGAACATCGCCTGCTGCCCCTCGCCCACCGCGAGCCCGCCGATCGCATAGCCATCAAAGCCGATATCGCGCAGAGCATCGGCCGACTGGCGGCGCAAACCTTCATCGAGCGAACCCTGCTGGATGCCGAACAGCGCGGCGCGGCCCGCATGCTCGGCGCCGCTGTCGAACCCGTCGCGCGAGCGGCGCGCCCAGCGCATCGAGCGTTCCATTGCGGCCGCCTGGACCTCGCGAGTCGTGGTCGTGGGGACCAGTTCGTCGAACGCCATGACGATGTCCGACCCCAGCAACCGCTGAATCTCCATCGACCGTTCGGGGCTGAGCATGTGCCGCGAACCATCGAGATGGCTGCGAAACGCGACGCCCTCCTCCGTGGTCTTGGTCAGCGCCGTAAGGCTCATCACCTGATAGCCGCCGCTGTCGGTCAGGATCGGGTGCGGCCAGTCCATGAAGCTGTGCAGTCCGCCCAGCCGGGCAACGCGCTCAGCCCCCGGCCGCAGCATGAGGTGATAGGTGTTGCCCAGCAGGATATCGGCGCCCAGCGCACGCACGGTCTCAGGCTTCATCCCCTTGACCGTCGCGGCTGTGCCCACCGGCATGAAGGCTGGCGTGCGGATGGTACCACGCTGCATGGCGATTTCGCCGGTCCGCGCCTTTCCGTCGCGGGCGTGGATCGAAAAGGCGAATCTGGGGGCAGCTTGGGTCATGGGGGCGCGCTCTAGCGACTTTGCGCTGAGGGGGCAAAGGTTTGACGATTCGTGCAGGCTATGTCAGCGATAGACGCGTCATCCGGCCAGCAGGAACATCGCCTTATGTCCCAACATCCTTCCCTTTGCGCAGTCGCCTCGGCGCTGATCGCCGCCGCATCGCTGACCGCGTGTTCGTCGGACACGCCGGCTGCGCCTGAAGAGACGAGCGCCGAGGCCATCGGCAAGGCCGCGACCGAGCTTGCGGCGCAGGAGAAATGCTACGGCATCGCGCTTGCCAAGCAGAACGATTGCGCCGCCGGCCCCGGCACGAATTGCGCCGGCACGTCGTCGGTCGATTATCAGGGCAATGCGTGGAAGTTCACCGAGGCCGGAGAGTGCGAGAGAATGGGCGGCTCACTGACCGAGGTCGCCGACAACGACCCGCCGGTCCCGGTGAAGGGGTAAAATTTTCCATGGCTTCCGTCGTCACCCCCGCGCACGCGGGGGTCCCGCTTTCTTTCACTCTTCGCCCAATAGCGGGATTCCCGCGTTCGCGGGAATGACGAGGGTAGTGATTATTCCGCAGGCTCGGATTGCGCTTCGGGCAAGGGCTCTTCGGCTTCCACCGGCGCGGCCTTGGCGGCCTTGCGGTCGGTGAACCAGATCGCCAGGATGCTGATCTCGTACAACAGCACCAACGGGATCGCGAGCATCAGCTGCGAGACCACATCGGGCGGGGTCAGGATCGCGGCGGCGACAAAGGCTGCGACGATCATGTAACGCCGCACGCTGATCAGTTGCGCACGCGAGACGATGCCCGCGCGGTTGAGCAGCATCAGCAGCACCGGGAGCAGAAAGCTGATCCCGAACGCCAGGATGAACTGCATCACCAGCGACAGATACGCATCGGTGCTGGGCAGCGCCTCGACCTCGAGTCCACCCGATTCCCCCTGGAACTGCAGGAAGAAATGAAAGGCCGTCGGCATCACGATGTAATATGCGAGCGCAGCGCCTGCGGTGAATAGCACCGGCGTCGCCAGCACGAACGGCAGCAACGCGCGCTTTTCCTGACGGTAGAGACCCGGCGCGACGAATGCCCACAATTGGTTGGCAATGATCGGGAACGACACGCAAAACGCCGCGAAAATCGCGACCTTCACCTGCACGAAGAACGCTTCGTACAATTTGGTGTAGACGAGCCGTCCGTTGCCATCGCCAAACGCTTCCTTGAGCGGCACGACAAGGAACGCGAAAATGTGTTCGGAAAAATAAAAGCAGACGGCGAATGCGAGCAACAGCGCGACGACGCAACGCACCAGACGCTGGCGAAGCTCGATCAGATGATCGAGCAATGGCGCGCGCGAGGCGTCGATCTCGTCTTCGGCGGCGCTCATCGTTCGCCTTCCGTCACCGGCGCTGCAGGCGCAGCAGCTTCGGCATTCGAACCTTCAGCCGCGTCGGCCGTGGCTGCTGGAGGTGCCAGCGGCTGCATCGTCGGAGCATAATCGGTGGCTGCTGCGGTGGCGGCGGAAGCCGTGGCGGCAACAGGTGCAGCAAGCGCAGGCGAGGCGTGCTCACGCATGATCCGCTCGTTGTCCGCCTTCCACTTCTTTTCCATTTCCTCGAGCTCGACCTCGCGCACCATCGAATCCAGCCCGGTGCGGAAATGGCGGGCAATGCCCTTGGCCTTGCCGATGACCTGACCGACCTTGTACAGCGCGCGCGGCAAGTCCTTGGGGCCGATCACGACGATCGCCACGATGATGACCATCAACAATTCGGTCGATCCAATGTCTAACATGACATGGTCACGCCTTCACAAATGTGCGGGCAGCGGTGCCAGGCACAGCCGGGGCAAGTCGCCCGCGATCAGCCAGGCTTGCGCTCTTCGTTGGCCTTGGTTGCTGTGCCATCGATGGTGCGCGACGGCGGAGCCTCGATCTGCGCGACCGGGCGCTTGGGCTGCACCGGCTCGTCATCCTCGGCCATGCCCTTCTTGAAGCTCTTGATGCCCTTGGCGACATCACCCATGATCGACGAAATCCGTCCGCCGCCGAACAGCAGGACGATGATGATCAGCACTATAACCCAGTGCATCAGGGAGAACGATCCCATGGCAAATCTCCTGAAAGTCGCTTGCTATCTAGGCCCGATCGCCTTTGTTTTCCAGCAATGAATCCGATTCATCGGATGAACCGTCAGCCCCATCGTCCGGATCGCCGTCCTTGTCATCGGTCGCCAGTGCCCCTTCGAGCGCCAGATCGACCGGATCGAGCAGGCCCGCCGCGCGCAGATCCTCCAGTCCCGGCAGGTCGCGCCGGCTGGTCAGGCCGAAATGGGTGAGGAAGCCCGGCGTGGTCGCATAGATCAATGGCCTGCCCGGGGCTTCGCGGCGTCCGGCAGGCGCGATCCAGCCCTCCTCCATCAGCACGTCGATGGTACCCTTGCTGACCTGTACGCCGCGGATGGCCTCGATCTCGGCGCGGCTGACCGGCTCGTGATAGGCGATGATCGCCAATGTCTCGGTCGCCGCGCGCGACAGCTTGCGGGTCTGTTCGGTCTCGCGGCGCAGCAGCCAGGCCAGATCGGACGCGGTCTGGAAATGCCAGCGCCCGCCGCGCTCGACCAGCTCGACGCCGCGGCCCGCATAATCGGCCTGCAGCGTCTCGAGCGCTCCGGCAATGTCGGCGTCCGCACCGATCTGTGCTGCAAGATCATCCAGCGTTTGGGGGTCATGCGCCGCAAACAGTGCCGCCTCGACCGCGCGCACGACCGGATCGATCTCGCTCACGGTGTCCGGCGCACCTTCAGCGGCGCGAACGCTTCTTCCTGCGCGAGTTCCACCCGGCCCTGCCGCGCCAGCTCGAGCAGCGCCAGAAAGGTCGAGGCGGTTGCCGAGCGGGTGAGATCGGCAGGGGCGCCTTCGGGAAGAAAGGCACGCAGATCGGTCCAGTCGAGCGCGGTTCCCAGCATGTAAGACAGCCGCGCCAGCGCGTCTTCCAGCGTCATCACCCGGCGCGACTTGACCATGTGCACCACCGGCTCGCTGCGCTGCTTCACCCGGCCATAAGCGGTGAGCAGGTCGAACAGCGAGCAATCATGCCGCGTTCTGGTGAGCAGCCGCAGCCCCTCGCCCTGCCCATGGACGAAGACATCGCGGCCCAGCCGGTCACGCCCGAGCAGCCTTGCCGCCGCTTCGCGCATCGCCGCCAGCCGCTGCAGCCGGAGCTGCAACCGCAGCGCGAGTTCCTCGGGCGAAGGCTCGACCTCGGGGTCGCCGGGCAGCAGCAGCGCGGACTTGAGGTATGCGAGCCAGGCGGCCATCACCAGATAGTCCGCCGCCAGCTCAAGCTTCAGGCTGGTCGCGCTTTCGATGAAGCCGAGATACTGGTTGGTGAGATCGAGGATCGAGATTTGCCGCAGATCGACCTTCTGCCGCCGCGCCAGATCGAGCAGCAGATCGAGCGGACCTTCCCAGCCATCGACATCGATCAGCAGCGCCTCTGCTGCGGCGGTGGCGGCAGGCACCGGCTCGCTGAAAAACAGGTAATCGCCATCCGGTGGGGCGATCGTGATGTCCTGCGCGCTCACGCGTCCGTCAGGCCAGCGCCAGCAACGCGTCGCGCTTGGCGATCAGCTCCGCCTGACGCGACCAGTCCCTTGCCGGATTGATCGCGGCACGGGCGCGGTCGAGCCGGGCGCGCGAGGCATCCGAAATATCGGGCAGCACGCCTGCGATGCCGACCATCTCGTCCATCCGGCCCCAGCAATTGAGCGCGATGTCGCAGCCCGCAGCGACAGCACGCGCGGCGCGATCGGGCACCTCGCCGGCCAGCGCCTTCATGTCGAGATCGTCGCTGAGCAGCAGCCCGTCGAAACCGATCCGCTGGCGGATGATCTGATCGATGATCGTCGGTGACAGCGTGGCGCAGCGTTCGGTGTCCCACGCCTCGAACAATATGTGCCCGGTCATGCCGATCGCGGCCGTGTTCAACGCATGAAACGGGGCGATGTCCTGCTCGAGCTCTTCGTCGCTGGCGGTGACGCGGGGCAGTTCCATATGGCTGTCGACCATTGCCCGGCCATGGCCGGGCATGTGCTTGATCGTGCCCAGCACGCCGCCGCGCTTGAGCCCGTCGAGCACCGCCCGGCCCAGGGCTGCGACCCGCAGCGGCTCCTGCCCCAGCGCGCGGTCGCCGATCGCGGGCGTACCGCCGGGAATCGCGACATCGAGCAGGGGCAGGCAATCGACGGTGATGCCGACCTCGGCCAGATCGAGCGCCAGCGCCTCGGCGTTGATCCGCGCGGCCTCGATCGCGCTTGCGGGCGCGACATCGTACAACCGGTCGAACGCGGCGCCGGGGGGGAAGGACAGCCATTGCGGTGGCTTCATGCGGCTCACCCGTCCGCCCTCCTGATCGATCAGGATCGGCAGCCGGTCATCGCCATGCAACGCCCGCAGATCGTCGGTCAGCGCGCGCAGCTGGTCGCGGCTTTCGATGTTGCGTCCGAACAGGATATAGCCTGCAGGAACGCTGTCCTTGAAGAAGGCGCGCTCGTCGGGCGTGATCGACAGACCGGCCAGGCCGAAAATTACGGGTTTCATGCGCGCAGTGTCGCCAATACCGGCGGTGAAATCAACGCACCACCAGGCAGTTTTGCCCAGCTTTCTTGAGCTGGTCGCACACCGATGCCGCGCTGGCAGGACTGTCGAGCACCGCGCTCAGGCGGAACACGGTGCCGCCATCGACGGTCGCCTCGACGATCCGGCGGTTGAGCCCGCCCAGCACCGCATGCCGCTGACTCAGCGTCGACCATCCGGCAAGCGCGCTGGATTCGTCGGTGTACGCACCCAACTGCACCAACGCGCTGCCGGGGGGCGGCGGCGCGCCAGCGGCATCGGCCAGCTGGCCCTGCGGCTGCTGGCCCTGGCTGACGGCAAAGCTGGTATCGCCCGTGCCCTCGACCTTCTGCTCCTGCTTGTCCTTGGGGCGCACCTTGTAATCGCCCTGCGGCGCGGCAATCAGGCTGCCATCGCCGTCGGGCGCACCGCCGTTGCCGCCGATCCAGTAAATCGCCGCCAGCACGATCGACAACCCGACCAGCCCGAGCAGGACGAACCCCATGATCTTGCCGGCCGAGCCATCGCTCGACGGCGCGTCATCAGCCGATTCCAGCCAGGGCAGCCGATCGTCATCGGCATCCAGCCCCAAAGGCTGATCCCTCGGATCACCGTCCATGCCATCATCCAGCCGATTGTTCATTCTTGTCGCCCCATCAGACATGCCATTGCGGCCTTGCCGGTCCCAGCGCGGCGAGAGGCTACATCTGGGTAGCCGCCTCCACCGCCATCAGCGCCAGACCATTGGCGATCACTTGCCCGATATTTTGAGCCATGAAAAGCCTCGCGCCGCTGGTCTGGGCATCATGGGTCATAACGATACGCTTGTCGGGCCGATCGTTGCCGAGGTTGAAGAACGCATGGAAAGCGGCGGCCAGATCGCCCAGGTAGAACGCGATCCGGTGCGGCTCGCGGCTCGATGCCGCCGATTCGACGATCCGCGGAAACTGCGCCGCCAAGGCGATCAGCGCGTGCTCCTCGGTGCCCAGCAGATCGAGATGCTCTGCCGACGGGGCCAGCCCCTCGCCTTCCGCCTTGCGCATGATCGAATGGATCCGCGCGTGCGCATATTGCACATAGAACACCGGGTTATCCCGCGATGCCTCGACAACCTTGGCGAAATCGAAGTCCATCTGCGCATCGGCCTTGCGGGTCAGCATCGTGAACCGCACGGCATCCTTGCCGACTTCCTCGACCATATCGGCGATCGTGACGAAGCTGCCCGACCGTTTCGACATCTTGACCGGCTCGCCATCGCGCAGCAGCTTCACCATCTGCACCAGCTTGACGTCGAACGTGCCGGTGCCGTTGGTCAGCGCAGCGACCGCCGCCTTGATCCGCTTGACCGTCCCGGCGTGGTCGGCCCCCCAGATATCGATCAGCGCATCGGCGGTCTGCAGCTTCTGGAAATGATAAGCGAGGTCGATGCCGAAATAGGTCCAACTGCCGTCCGACTTGCGGATCGGCCGATCCTGATCATCCCCGAACCGGGTCGAACGGAACAACGGGAGCATCACCGGCTCCCAATCCTCGATCGCCTTGCCCTTGGGCGCTTCGAGCACGCCATCATAGACCAGGTCACGCGCGCGCAGTTCGGCTTCGGCGGCCTCGGGCTTGCCCGCTGCCAGCACGGCGGCTTCGGACGAAAACAGGTCGTGATGAATGCCCAGCAGCGCCAGATCGGCGCGGATCATGTCCATCATGTCGGCCACGGCGCGGGTGCGGAACAATTGCAGCCAGTCGGCTTCAGGCGCGCCCAGATAGCGCTCGCCGAACTCTGCCGCCAGGCGCTGGCCGACCGGGATCAGATAGTCGCCGGGATACAGCCCCTCGGGGATCTCGACTGCCTCGCCCAGCGCTTCGCGATAGCGCAGGTGCACCGACCGGGCCAACGTATCGACCTGGCTGCCGGCATCGTTGACGTAATATTCGCGGATCACCTTATGGCCCGAATATTCCAGCAAAGTCGCGAGCGCATCGCCCACCACCGCGCCGCGGCAATGGCCCATGTGCATCGGCCCAGTGGGGTTGGCGGAGACGTATTCGATGTTCACCGTCGTGCCCTTGCCCAGCTCCGAACGGCCGTAATCGGAACCCATCTCGGCGATCGAGCGCAGCTCTTCGATCCAGGCGGACGATGCGAGGCGCAGGTTGAGAAACCCAGGCCCGGCGATGTCGACCGCGGTGATTTCCTCGACCTTGCGCAGCTCTGCAGTAATCGCCTCGGCCAGCGCGCGCGGATTGGTGCCCGCAGGCTTGGCGAGCACCATCGCGGCGTTGGTCGCAAGGTCGCCATGCGACGGGTCACGCGGCGGCTCGACCGTCAGCGCGCCGCGACCAAGCCCGACAGGCAGCGTGCCGCTCGCCTCAAGCGCGTCGAGCGCGGTGTGCAGGTGCTGGGTGAAACGGGGGTAGAGTGTCATGGGTGGGCCTTGTCATTCAAAGCCCTCTCCCCTTCAGGGGAGAGGAAAACGAGACTTGGCCTGCTTGCAGGCCTAGTCGCAGTCGGAGAGGGGCTCGCGTCTCGACGCTATGGCATCGATCAGGCGGGGTTCCCCTCTCCAACATGGTCAAGTCAGCAAGCTGCCAAGACCATGTATCCTCTCCCCTGAAGGGGAGAGGACTTACGCATACCTCATCGCGTCGCGTTGTACTGCAGCTGGTCCGCAGTCAGCTGGAAACCGATCAGCAGCTCGAAGCTGGTCTGGAGCAGTGCGGTGCGCACTTCGGGGACCGACAGCGGGTCGATCGCGGCATCGGGATCGCCCGATTTGCGCCTGCGGGTGATCCGATCGCGAATGTCCTGGGGCAGCGTCGCTGCCTCCTTGCTGATATAACCCGCGCCCGATGCCTTGGCTTCGGCGCGATACGACCCATCGGCGAAGTTCAGTGTCACCGATCCCACCCGCTTGGCGACCACGGTGTTGCCACCGCGCATGACGGTGGAGAAATAGGGCAAGGTCACAGTGCGCTGGCCGCGGTTGTCACTGCGCCGGCCGAGCACGTCGAACGCTGCGGTCGCATAGATTTCCGCGCCGGTCTCATCGCAGGCCGGGCGGACGTTGGTGATCGTCGCCACCACGTCGATCGCGCTGGCATCGCGGCTGTTGGCGGGGTTGAAGATGGTGACATCGCCGGTATGCGCAGCGACGGCGGTGTTGGGGCAGGCGGTCAGGGTGGATGTGACCCCGACGCCGGAATCGACCACCAATTGGTTCTTCTCCGCACACGCCGACAGGCCGAGCAGCGCAAGCCCCGACCCCAGAACGGCCAATACAGATGCCTTGGGGGGCGATTTCATGGGCAGAATGGGCATGTTCAAGCAAAAATCCTTCAAGGCCACAGTGCATCGCTCCTTATCTGCCGTTGGGTTTCAGCGCAACGACCAGATTTTGGCGCCGAACTCCTGGGCCAGGGTGCGGCAAGCCCTTTGCGGCAGGGACATGCTTCACACCGTGCCCCGCTTCGCCTAAGACGGATGCAGAATTACGAAAGCCAATCTGAACATGACAGAAACCGCCACCCCCCAACCCGCAGCCGACGTTCCCGCGGTCAAGCCGCCGCTGCTGATCAAGATCGCCTCGCCACGCGGCTTTTGCGCCGGCGTCGATCGCGCGATCGAGATCGTCGAGCTGTCGCTGCACAAATACGGCGCGCCGGTCTATGTCCGGCACGAGATCGTCCACAACAAGTTCGTGGTCGACAGCCTCAAGTCCAAGGGCGCGGTCTTCGTCGAGGAGCTCGACGAGGTACCCGATGGCGTTCCGGTGGTGTTTTCCGCGCACGGCGTGCCCAAATCGGTACCGCACAAGGCCGCCGAGCGCGGTCTCAATTATCTCGACGCCACCTGCCCGCTGGTTTCCAAGGTCCACCGCCAGGCCGAGCGCCAGGTCGAGGCCGGGCGCCATATCATCTTCGTCGGCCACAGGGGCCACCCCGAGGTGATCGGCACCTTCGGCCAGGTCGAACCTGGCCACATGACCCTGGTCGAAACCGTCGAAGACGTCGCACGGCTCGAATTCGCTGACGAAACCAAGCTGTCGTTTCTCACCCAGACGACGCTGTCGGTCGATGATACCGCAGAGATCGTCGCCGCATTGCACCAGCGCTTCCCCGGGATCGTCGGGCCCAAGGGCGAGGACATCTGCTACGCCACCTCCAACCGCCAGGCGGCGGTCAAGGTGATGACCGACGATTGCGATCTGGTGCTGGTCATCGGCGCCCCCAACAGCTCGAACTCGCTGCGTCTGGTCGAGGTCGCCGAGCGCGAAGGCACCCGTGCCATCCTGATCCAGCGCGCGCAGGAAATCGAACTGCGCTGGTTCGACGGCGTGCAGACCCTGGGCCTCACCGCGGGTGCATCGGCACCCGAAATCCTGGTGCGCGAGGTCGTCGACCTGCTCGGGCGGCATTTCGAGGTGAGCGAAGAGCGCATCAAGACCGTCGACGAACGCATCACCTTCAAGCTGCCGCGCGCGCTTTCCGAGGCCGATGCCGCCTGATGGCCGTCTATACCCATGTCAGCGCCGAGATGATGGCGCGGTTTCTCGACGCTTATGACACCGGCGAACTGATCAGCTTCAAGGGCATCGCCGAAGGGGTCGAGAACAGCAACTTCCTGGTCGAAACCCGCGGCGGCAGCGATGGCCACCGCTTCATCCTGACGCTGTACGAAAAGCGGGTCGACCCTGCCGACCTGCCATTTTTCATGGCGCTGCTCGATCATCTCGCGGATCGGGGATGCCGCGTGCCGCGTGCGATCGCCGACAGGCAAGGCGTACAGATCAAGGACCTGGCCGGGCGCCGTGCGTGCCTGATCGAGTTTCTCGAAGGCATATCGCTGAGCACCCCCAGTCCGGCGCAGGCACTGGCTGCAGGTACGGCGCTGGCGCAGCTGCACAAGGCGGTCGCGGATTTTGCCGGATCGCGCCCCAACAGCATGGGGTTGTCCGCCTGGTACGATCTGGCCGAACGCTGTGCCGGGCAATGGCAGCAGATCGATCCCGCGCTCGAGCGCATTGTGACGAATGAGCTCGATTTCCTGCAGGCGCATTGGCCCGGTGACCTGCCGCAATCGGTGATCCACGCCGATCTGTTCCCCGACAACGTGCTGATGCTCGGCGACGAGGTCAGCGGCCTGATCGACTTCTATTTTTCGTGCACCGATGCCCGCGCCTATGATCTGGCGATCACCCACAGCGCATGGTGCTTCGACGGCGACGGTCGCAATTTCGACGCGGGCCTGTCGGCCGCCCTGCTCAAGGGATATCGCGACCGGCTGCAGCTGACAGCGGCGGAACAAGCGGCGCTTCCCATATTGGCACGCGGCGCAGCGTTGCGTTTTACGTTGAGCCGCGCGTATGACTGGATCAACACGCCGTCCGACGCCCTGGTTACCCGCAAGGATCCGATGGCGTTTGCCCGGCGGCTGATGTTCTATGCGGACCGGGCGAACGCCGACCTGTTTGCCTGATCGGGAACACGGCGACATTGATGCTGAACAGGCCGGAACAGGCAAGACGATGGTTGAACGGTTATGAAAACGGTCGAAATCTTCACGGATGGCGCCTGCAAGGGCAACCCCGGTCCCGGTGGCTGGGGGGCCATCATCCGCTATGGCAAGCACGAGAAAGAGCTTTCGGGCGGCGAGAAGGACACGACCAACAACCGGATGGAAATGATGGCGGCGATCCGCGCGCTCGACACGCTGATCGAGCCGTGCAACGTGATCCTGTATACCGACAGCACCTATGTGAAGGACGGCATCACCAAATGGGTCGACGGCTGGCAGCGCAACGGATGGAAGACCGCTTCGAAAAAGCCGGTGCGCAACGCCGATCTGTGGCACGAGCTGATCGGTGCGGTCGCCCGCCACCAGATCGACTGGCGCTGGGTCAAGGGCCACTCCGGGCACCCCGAAAACGACCGCGCAGACGAACTTGCGTGCGCCGCGGCGCTGGCGGTGGGCCGGTGAAAACGCGTTGGCCGGGAAGCAATTCGAACAAGGATCGTCGTCACCCCCGCGCACGCAGGGGTCCCGCTTCTGCGCGGCCGTTGCTCTAAGCGGGATTCCCGCTTTCGCGGGAATGACGAAGAAGGGACCAGGTTCGATCAGCTGTTGTCTTCGACCGGCGCGTCGGGGCCGTTTTTCTTGATCGATTCGATGGCGTTTTTCGCCGAGGCCTTGCTGGCATAGCCCTCGGTCGAGAACATCACCTCGGCATTGTACTTGAACCGGACCCTGAACTCGCCGGCCTTGTCCTTGTAGATTTCGAAACTGTGCGCCATCGACTCGCCTCCTGCAAACCGGAGCCGAGACTATATCGAAAATTAACCTCGAGCCAGAGGTCCTCAGATCAGCCGGGCAGGATCGTACAACTGCGCATCGACGCCGCGCAGCATCGCATCCGGCGTTATCCCCAGCAGGATCGCCGCTGCCAGCTTCGCGGCTGCGGGCGCGGTCTGGATACCGAAGCCGCCTTGCCCTGCAAACCAGAAGAAATCGGGGCTATCCGCGGCAAATCCGATCAGCGGCAACCGATCGGGGGCAAAGCTGCGCTGGCCGGCCCAGCGATGCTCGACCGCCTCGATTTTCCAGTCGACCACCTGAGAAAACCGGTCGATGGCGATCGCCATGTCCAGCTCGTCGGGCGCGGTGTCTGAGGGGTCTTCGGGCGTTTCGTCGTGCGGGCTCAGCCACAGCCGCCCGCCCTCGGGCTTGAAGTAATAGTCGCCGCGCACGCCCAGGGTCAGCGGCAGATCGGGCGATGCAGCAGGCGCGGTGCGAAGCTGGATCACGGTGCGGCGGAACGGCTGCACGCCCAGCGCGCGGGCACCCGATCGCACCGCGACGGCATCGGCCCAGGCGCCTGCAGCATTGACCAGCCTTGCGGCGGTGACCTGCTGGGTGCCGAGCATCAGCGTCCATCCCTCCGCCCCGTGGCTGGCCTGCAGCAGCGGCGAACGCAGCGCAATCGCGGCGCCTGCCCGGCGCGCGACCGCCAGATAGGCCTGGTGCAGCCCGCCGACATCGATGTCCCTGCAATCGGGTTCGTATGTCCCTGCGACGATATCGGGCGACAGCCCGGGCAGCATCGCTTCCAGGCCCGCACGTTCCCAGCGCTCCATGCGCACGCCCGAACCTTCGAAATCCGCCTCGAACGCATCGAGCAGGTGCAGCTCGTCCGCGCGTGCCAGCGTCAGCGATCCGCGCGGGGCCAGGAAGCTGCGGTCGCCAAAGCCCGGTGGCGGCGATTGCAGCCACGGTCCCGATGCCGTGGTCAAGGGCTGCACCTGCGGACCACCATAGCTTTCCGCCCAGAATGCCGCGGAACGCCCGGTGGAATGATAGCCGGGACGGTCCTCTGCCTCGGCGATCAGCACCCGGCAATGCGGCGCGATTTCCGCAGCGAGGCTTGCGCCGGCGATCCCGGCGCCGATGATGACAACGTCGTAATCGGGCATCAGAGGGCGGCTCCGACCCTTTCGGTCGCCACGGCAGCGACCTTGCGCGCCAGGAAATCATCGATCGTCTGGAGGACCTTGTCGCGGATGGGATCGATCTCGCGCAGCACCTCGTGCCGCGCTTCGCGTCCGAAGGCGAGCAGTTCGGCCCCGGGAATGCGCGCCGCTGCAGCGAGCGTCGCCTTGTTGTCGACCAGCTGGTCCGCGCTGGTGCCGATCAGCAGCATCGGGATAGAAATCGCCTCCCATTGCCCCGGCGCATTCAACCGGATGTTCGATTCATACGCGCGCTCGACCCAGCGCCAGCTCGCCGGACCCATCACCAGTTCGGGCCGCTCGCCCCACCACCACAGCTCATCGGCATACCGGTCGTTGTCGTGCGTCAGCAGCGTCTGGCGGATCGCCAGCGGCGAGGCAGGCTTTTCGCTGACCTTCCAGGCCGGGCGCTCGGGCGCGCCCAGGCTGCCCATGACACGGGTGACCAGATGGCCGAAGGACATCGGCAGCCCCAGCCCCTTGAGTCCCAGCATCGGCGCGCTGAGCACGGCGGCATCGGGGTCGATGCGCTTTTCCTGGATTGCGCGCGCAACCAGATGCCCGCCCATCGAGTGGCCGACCACGACGTGCGGTCCGGGCCGCGATGCCGCCCATGCATCCCAGAAGCCCGCGATATCGTCGATCCAGTGGGCGAAATCCTCGATATGCCCGACATATTGGTGCTGCGACATCCGGCCGCTGCCGCCCTGTCCGCGCCAGTCGGCGGAGGTGACGTTCCACCCTTGCGCCTGCCAGTGCGCCAGGGTCTCAAGGTATTTCTCGTAGATGTCGCCGCGTCCGGGCATGAACAGGATCGATCCGCGCGACGCCCCGTGCGCCATCATGTCGATCCGCCGCAGCCGCCAGCCATCGGCAGCCAGCCAGCTGCTTTCGACCGCATCTGCCGGGATTGCGCGGCGATCAATGGTTACTTTTTGGTAAGTCATCGTCGCTATACGCCTGCCCCATGGAAAACAGCATTTTGGTCTACGGTCTGCTGGCCACGTTGGCAATCGCGCTGTTGCATGCAGCGTACACCGATATTGTCCGGCGCGAGATCGAGGACTGGCTGAACGTCGCGATCGCACTCACCGCGCCGGTGTTCTGGTGGGCGTGCGGGCTGTCGCTGTGGCCCGACGTGGCCGTGCAGCTGGCGCTGGGCGCGGGCGTGTTCCTGTTTTTTGCCATGATGTTCGCGCTGGGCGCGATGGGCGGCGGCGATGTCAAGCTGCTCGGCGCGCTCGCCTTGTGGTTCCCCTGGCAGGTGATGGCGCAGGTCGCGATTGTGATGTCGCTGGTCGGCGCGGTGCTGACCGTCATCGTTGTCGCCGAGCACAAGATGCGCCGGAAACTCGGCCAACCCGAGGTGCCATACGGCGTTGCGATCGCGATTGCGGCGCTCTGGCCCGTTGGCGAACGGTTTTTTAACCATTTTGCCTGAAAACAACGGCATTCTGAAGGACTTTGGGGGCCATCAACGTCATGGATAAACGGAAAGTCATCCTGCTGGTAGGAGCGCTGATGATCGCGCTCTGCACGGCATTCCTGGCCCGGAGCCTTTTCACCGGCTCGGCAGCACCGGAAGTCGCGGCAGCAGTTCAAGCGGAGCCCAACGGCCCGCGTGTGCTGGTCGCGAATCGCTCGCTGCCCGTCGGCACCATCATCACGCCAGACAGCGTCGCCTTCCAGCCATGGCCTGCCAAGCTGGTGGACAATGCCTATTTCCTGGAAGACGGCGCCAAGGTTGAAACGCTGCTGGGCACCGTGGTGCGCAACGCGATCACCGCCGGTCAGCCGGTCACGCAGGGATCGCTGGTCAAGCCAGGCGATCGCGGCTTTCTGGCTGCGGCACTTGGCCCTGGCATGCGCGCCGTCACGGTGCCTGTTTCGGCCCGCACCGGTGTTGCCGGCTTCGTGTTTCCCGGTGACCGGGTCGATCTCGTCCTGACCCAGTCGGTCGAGGGCGCCGAAGGTCCTTCGCTCAAGGCATCCGAAACGATCATTCGCAACCTGCGCGTCCTGGCCACCGACCAGCGCGTCGATGCAGAGAACGCCGAGGGCAAGACCGAGGTCATCGCCTTCAGCACCGTGACCGTCGAAGCCACGCCCAAGCTCGCCGAGAAGATTGCGGTGGCGCAGACCATCGGTACGCTCAGCCTGTCGCTGCGCTCGATCGCCGACAACGAGGCCGAACTCGAACGCTCGATGGCCGCAGGCGACATCCAGTTGCCCGAAGGCACCGATCGCAAGACCGAAAACAAGATTCTCAAGGCCCTGGCCACCCGCCCTGTCGATACTGACGTGACCTATGTCACCGGCGGCGACGTATCGCGGTTCCAGCGTCGCAGCGTTCCGCCGCAGACCGCCAGCGGCAGCCGCCAACCCGATTATTCCGGCCAGCCCATGCCCGCCGGTTCGCCCACAATGAGCGTCGATGCGCCCGCCGTGCCCCGTGGCCCGGTCGTCAGGGTCTCGCGTGGAAATGAAGTGACCGTTGTTCCGGTCGGAGGGAAATGACCATGCGTTTTTCCAATATCCTCAAGGGCGCACTGCTGAGCGGCGTGGTCGCGGTGGCAGGATCGCTCGGCGGTGTCGCGCCGTGGTTCGAAACCCCCGCCAACGCCCAGTCCGCCACCCAGCGCCCGGTCGAAACGCTGGTGCTCTCGATCGGACGCGGTCAGCTGATCCAGCTTCCCGGAACGATGTCCGACCTGTTCGTCGCCGACACCAGCGTCGCGGATGTCCAGGTGAAGTCTGCCAAGCAGCTCTATGTCTTCGGCAAGGCCGGTGGCGAAACCACGCTGTACGCGAGCAACGCTGCCGGCCAGGTGGTCTATTCCGCCACGGTGCGGGTGGGGTCCAATCTCGACTCGGTCGATCAGATGCTGACCCTGGCGATGCCCGATGCGAAGGTGCGCGTCAGCACGCTCAACGGCGTGGTCCTGCTCACCGGCACCGTGGGTGCGCCGGTGGACAGCGCCGAGGCCGAGCGGCTTGTGCAGGCGTTCGTCGGCGATAATGTCAAGGTCATCAGCCGCCTGCAGACGGCAACCCCGATGCAGGTCAACCTGCAGGTGCGCATCGCCGAAGTCAGCCGCTCGCTGGTCAAGGAAATCGGCGCCAACCTGCTGACCCGCGATCTGACCGGCGGCTTCCAGTTCGGCGTATCGCGCGCCAGCCGCAACTTTGCATCGATCGGCAACACGCTGGATGTCACGACGCTGCCGAGGATCGATGCCTCCAGCCAGTTCGGCTTGCCTGCGGGCACGCTGTCGCTGCCGTTCAACCCCGCCACCGGCCAGTTCGTCACCGGCGGCACCACCACCGGCTTTTCGAACGTCATTGACGGCAAGACCGCCATCCAGGCAGCTGGGCGACTGTTCGGCGTCGATATTGCCAGCGCCTTCGATCTGGCCGAGCAGGTCGGTCTCGTGACCACGCTGTCGCAGCCCAACCTGACCGCGCTTTCGGGTGAAACCGCCGACTTCCTGGCGGGCGGCGAATTCCCGATCCCGATCAACCAGGGCCTCGGCACCACGACCATCGAATACAAGAACTTCGGCGTCAGCCTGGCCTATACGCCGACGGTGCTCGCCAACGGACGAATTTCGATGCGCGTGCGCCCCGAAGTGTCCGAGCTGTCCTCGGCAGGATCGGTGACGCTCAACGGCTTCCAGGTCCCTGCGCTCACCATCCGCCGCGCGGAAACCACGGTGGAGCTGGGATCGGGCGAGAGCTTCATGATCGCCGGGCTGCTGAGCAACAATTCGCAGAACCTGGTCGACAAGGCACCGGGTCTTGGCGACGTGCCGGTGCTGGGCAACCTGTTCAAGTCGACCAACTTCCGCAAGGGCGAGACCGAACTGGTGATCGTGGTCACCCCGTATCTGGTCAAGCCGGTCAACGCCAACGACATCAAGCTGCCCACCGATGCCTTCCAGACACCCGATGAGGCGCAGCGGCTGATCAACCACCAGCAGTCCGACGGCATCAGCGGCGGCGATCGGCCCAAGCCGAGCGTTGCCCCACCCGAGGGCGGTGGTGGCGGCGGCGCGCCTGAGTTCGGTGCGCTGGGCAGCCAGCCGCGTGCCCTGCCCTCGTCCCCCGCCAAGCCCCAGCGCGATGCCAAATCGGCCAAGGGTGCAAACCGGACCAGCGGCAAGAGCGGCGATCTAGCCGCTGCCACCCCCGGCTTTTCGTTCGACTAAGGCCAGCGACCGCTCTCGAGGAGAATTTCAATGCGCGCTTATCATGCAGCCATCGCAGCAGCCGCCATCCTAACATTGTCCGGCTGCGGCAACATGGCCAGCAACCGGTCGCTCGAAAGCGTCCACCAGCCGATCGTTTCGCAGAACAACTATACGCTTGATCTCAACGCGCAGGGCGGAGCGCTGCCCGCGCAGGAACAGCGGCGGCTTGCCGAGTGGTTCCAGGCGATGGATCTGGGCTATGGCGACCGGGTTGCGATCGATGATCCGGCCGGACGCAATGTCGTCGTCAAATCTTCGGTGGAAGCGGCTGCATCGCGCCACGGCCTGCTGGTCAACGACGTCGCCCCGGTCACCACCGGCATGATCGCCCCCGGTACGGTTCGGGTTGTCGTGACCCGCGCGGTCGCCAGCGTCCCGGGATGCCCCGACTGGCAGACCAAGCTTGAGATGAACTATCGCAACGCCACCAGCAGCAACTACGGCTGCGCGGTCAATTCCAACACGGCAGCGATGGTCGCCAACAAGAACGATCTGGTGCGCGGCGAGCCGGGCAGCGGTGTCGTGGCCACCCAGCGGTCGGACGCTGCCATCAAGCAATATCGCGAGGCCCCGCCCACCGGCGCCCAGGGCCTCAAAGAAGGCACGACTCAGCAGGGAGGATCGTAATGAACGCCCCTTGGAAGCCCGGCATGGCCGCCAGCCGTGACCAGTTTGCCGCCTATATCTGCGACGAGCCGACGCTGGACATCGTTCGCGCCATGGCGATCAACATGGGTTGGCCGCCGGAAAAGTGCAACAAGGGCGGGCTGCGCAACGCAGTGCAGTCGCTGTCGATCACCGCCAGCCCCAACATCCTGCTCGTGGATCTTTCCGAATCGGGTGATCCGCTCAACGATATCAACGCGCTGGCCGAAGTGTGCGAGCCGGGTACCGTGGTCATCGCGATGGGCCAGGTCAACGATGTGCGCCTGTACCGCGATCTCATCTCCAGCGGCCTGCATGACTATCTGCTCAAGCCGGTGAGCCCCGATCACGTCCGCGATACCATCCTGCAGGCGCAGGCGATGTTGAATGCGCCCAAGCCCGGCGAAGCCGCCGCCGAGCGCACGCATGTCGGCATCATGGTGATCGGCGCGCGCGGCGGGGTCGGTGCATCGACCGTTGCCACCTCGCTCGCATGGCAGCTCAGCAAGAATGCCGGCCAGGCAACCGCATTGCTCGATCTCGACCTGCATTTCGGGACCGGCGCGCTGACCATGGACCTTGAACCGGGCCGCGGCCTGACCGACGCGATCGACAATCCCAGCCGGATCGACGGATTGTTCATCGAACGCGCGATGATCAAGGCCAACGACAAGCTCTCGATCCTCTCGGCCGAAGCCCCGATCAGCTCTCCGTTGATCACCGACGGCACAGCCTTCTTCCAGCTGCAGGAAGAGTTCCGCTACGCATTCGAGAACACGGTGGTCGATCTGCCGCGCCAGATGCTGATCGATTATCCGCACCTTGTCGCGGAAACCAACATCGCGGTGCTGGTCACCGAACTGACGCTGGCATCGGCGCGCGACGCGATCCGTTTGCTGGCATGGCTCAAGAGCAATGCGCCGACGGCGCGCGTTCTGGTGGTCGCCAACAAGGTGCAACCTGCGGCGCTGGAAATCAGCCGGGCCGATTTCGAGACCACGATCGAGCGCAAGATCGATTTCCTGATCCCTTCCGACCCCAAGACTGCGGCGCAGGCCGCCAAATTGGGCCAGCCCTTCTGCGAGGCCGGAAAATCGACCAAGGCAGGCGCGGTCATGAAGGCGCTGACCGACCGATGCCTGGGCTTGGCCGAGGAAGAGAGCGCTACCGAAAAGGACGCCGGGGGAGCGAAGAAGTCGCTGCTCGGAAAGTTCAGCGATTTCAAGTCTCTGCTGCCGAGCAAGCCCGGCAGGAAATAATCGGCGCCGCTGCCTCGTGTTGCGAAGCAGCGGCCCCACAATGCGGACGGAACGCGCATGGATATGGTGCAGACATTGCTGTTGGCCGGTGGCCTGTTGACCGTGCTCGCACTGGTGACGATGGCGTTCGCCGGGCCATCGTCGCGCAAGGAATTGCAGCGTCGCATTCTCACCGTGCGCGAGCGCCACAGCGAAAACACCAGCGCCAAGGTCGAGGCGCAAATGCGCAAGGCCATCGCCAACCGCAAACCGCGTTTCAACCAGACGAGCGAGAACCTCACCAAGGTTCAGATGCTGGGCAGAAGGCTGGCGATGACCGGCAAGCAGTGGACCGTCCGGCAGTTTGTCCAGGTCGTGCTGGGGCTGGGGCTTTTCGTCGCGATGGCGGTCTACTTCCGCTCGGGCCAACTGATGATGAGCCTGTTCATCGGATCGGCGCTGGGCTTTGGCCTGCCGCACATGGTCGTCGGCCACTTCATCAAGCGCCGCCTCAACAAATTCACCCAGCATTTTCCCGATGCGATCGATCTGCTGGTGCGCGGCCTGCGTTCGGGCCTGCCGGTTACCGAGACACTGCAGGTCGTCGCCAAGGAGATCCCGGGGCCCGTCGGCGAGGAATTCAAGCTCGTGACCGAGCGCATCAAGATTGGCCGGTCGATGGAAGATGCGTTGCAGGAAAGCGCCAACAGGCTGCAGACGCCGGAGTTCAACTTCTTCTGCATCACCTTGGCGATCCAGCGTGAAACTGGCGGCAACCTTGCCGAGACGCTGTCCAACCTGGGGGCGGTGTTGCGCTCGCGCGCGCAGATGAAGCTCAAGATTCGCGCGCTGTCGTCCGAATCCAAGGCATCGGCCTATATCGTGGGCTCGCTGCCGTTCCTGGTGTTCATCATGATCTGGTGGGTGAATCCGGAGTATCTCGTCGGCTTCTTCACCGAGGACCGGCTGATGATCGCAGGGCTGGGCGGACTGGTGTGGATGGGCATCGGCGTGTTCATCATGGCCAAGATGGTCAGTTTCGAAATTTGATCGGGGGAAGAGAAAGCCGTGCCTGACGCAGCCAATCCTACCCTGATGGGGATCGACGTGATCTTCGTCGCAACGCTGCTGGCAGCGGTGGCGACGATGGCGGTCATTGTCGCCATCTACGCCGCAACGACCGTGCGCGACCCCATGACCAAAAGGGTCAAGGCGCTCAACGAACGTCGCGAGCAGCTCAAGGCCGGGATCACCGCGTCCACGGCCAAGAAGCGCACCAGCATCGTCCACAAGAGCGACACCACCGACAAGATGCGCAGCACGCTGCAATCGCTGCGCGTGCTGCAGGACGAACAGCTCAAGGCGGCGCAGCAGAAGCTGGCCCAGGCGGGCATCCGGTCAAAGGACGTGGCCGTCGCGATCATCTTCGGGCGGATGGTGCTGCCCATCGTGCTGGGTGGCGGTGCCGCGTTGCTGATCTATGCGTTCGGCGTGTTGGTGCCCGACTGGACTCCGTTCAAGAAGTTCGGCCTGTTCGCGACCATCCTGCTGCTCAGCTACAAGGCGCCCGATCTCTTCGTCCAGAACATGATCACCAAGCGCACCGATGCCATCCGCAAGGGTCTGCCCGATGCGCTCGACCTGCTGGTGATCTGCGCCGAAGCGGGCTTGACCGTCGATGCCGCGTTCAATCGCGTCGCCAAGGAACTGGGCCGCGCGTACCCTGAGCTGGGCGATGAATTCGCGCTGACCGCGATCGAGCTCGCCTTCCTCACCGAGCGGCGCCAGGCGTTCGAGAACCTGTCCTATCGCGTTGCGCTCGATTCGGTGCGCGGGGTGGTGACCACCATGATCCAGACCGAAAAATACGGCACGCCGCTGGCATCGGCGCTGCGCGTGCTCTCGGCCGAATTCCGCAACGAGCGCATGATGCGCGCCGAGGAAAAGGCTGCCCGCCTGCCCGCGATCATGACCGTACCGCTGATCCTGTTCATCCTGCCGACGCTGTTCGTCGTCATTCTGGGCCCGGCTGCCTGTTCGATCGCGGATGCTTTCGGCAACCAGTGACCGCGCTGTCGTCGCCACCAAAAAAAAGGGGCGATCCCGCTTAGCGGAATCGCCCCAGGTCACTGATGTACACCGGCAGAAGGTTGCACCCTTGCGGGTTTGCCTTCAGCCAGTGTCCCCCATCAATTCCTCAAATCAATACTTCGCACGCAGCGTGATGCCGTACATCCGCGGCTCTTCGACAAAGCCGATCCGCGACCGGGTGCCCGCCGTGCCCCGCAGCGGGGTGTTGGCGGTGATCCCGCGGGTGATCTCGTCGTTGAGGTTGGTACCCCACAGCTCGAACGTGAAACGGTCATCGGGTGTGGTGAACCCAAGCCGCGCGTTCATCTTGAAATAGCTTTGCTGGATGTCGAGCGGAATGGGCAGCCCGTTGGTGTCCAGCGGCGAGGTGCTGGTGCGACGGTCATCCGAATAGTTGATGTTGAAGTTGGCCAGCATCTTCCATCCGGAATCGGTGATCTGGTTGTCATAGGTGATGCCTGCGACACCGGTCAGCTTGGGCGCATTGGTCAGCTCCGCCCCGCACAGGCTGCGGACCGTCGCCAGCGTCGCAGCGTTGCCGACAACGCCCACCGCGCAATTGTCAGGGTAGCGCGCGTTGGCATAGGTCACGGCCAGATTGACCGAGATACCCGAATCGAACTGGCCGAACATCTCAAGCTCCGCACCGGTCGATTTGGCCGAGGCGACGTTGAAGGTCTGGAACTGGACCCCGGTGAACTCGAGCACCTGGAAATCGGTCATGTCCATGTGGAACAGCGCCAGATTGGCACGGATGCGGCCATTGGCGAACTCGGTCTTGATGCCTGCCTCATAGGCATCGACTTTTTCCGAATTGAAGCGCGGATCGTTGCCGTTGGCCGCTGCCGCCGGGTCGAGGTTGAAGCCGCCCGACTTGAAGCCGCGGCTGAAGCCCGCATAAGCCAGGAAGCCGTTGTTGCTGTTGTAGGCAAGCTGCGCGGTATAGGTCAGCTCATCATCCTTGAAGACCTCGTTGAACTCGCGCGGCAACGGCAGGCCCGGGATCGAGCTGGCAAGCACCGTGCCGCCGGTGCCGGGGACGGTAAGGCCAACCGAGGTCGCAAACGGGAAGCATGTCAGGCCAAGGGCGCCGGCCTGCAACGCGGCGGGAATGGCGCCAGTGATCACGCCATTGGTGATCGCCTGGCAGGCGGGCGAATTCGCCGCAAGCTGATCGAAGCTGCCGCGCTTCTTTTCATCGACATAGCGTGCACCCAGCGTGAGACTGAAGTTGTCGGTGATGTTGATCACGTTGTGGGTGAAGATCGAGAAGCTTTCGGCGTTCTGCTGGAAGCGATTGACCGCAAAGTTGCCCGCCGCGTTGACCGGTACCCCGCCATTGCCCAGCGCGGTGAGCGCGAACAGCGGATTGACCCCGGCGACATTGCCGAAATTGCCCGCGCTGACCGCCCGCTGATAATCGGTGCCCAGCGTCATCGACTGGACCTCGTCGATCTTCTCGTCCGAGTAATAGACACCCACCAGGAAATCGAGCGCGTCGTTGAAGGCGCTGCCCTGGAAGCGCAGCTCGTGCGTCATGGTTTCGATCGGGCCGCCGGTGCGCGGGAAGCCCGGTGCCGAGGTCGATCCGCGCCCGGTGCTGAAGATGTTGAGGCTGGTAAAATCCGATTCCTGCGCCGATTCCGCCTCGAAATGGCGGAACGAGCCGATATAGGTCATCTGTGCAGGACCGAGATCCCATTTCAGCTCACCTGAAAAACCATATTGCTCGGTGTTGTTGAGGAACTGCTGGCTGTTGGTCTGGCGGTTTTCCAGAGCCGACTGGCCAAAGGCCGCGACGCCATCATTGGCAAGGCCATGGAAGGCGAAGAACGGCTGCAGCTCGGTTTCGCGAACGATCACGGCATCGCAGCAGTTCTCGTTGGCCTTGGCATAGTCGCCGATCAGGCGGATGCTGATATCGGGCGAAGGCTCCCACAGCAGCTGGCCACGGATGACGTAGCGATCGCGGTTGCCGCTTTCGGCCCCCGGAACGCCGACGCTCTTGAGATAGCCGTCGCGCTTGCGATAGGCGCCCGACAGCCGCAGGCCGAGTTGATCGCTGATCAGCGGAACGCTGACCCCGGCCTGCACGTTGAAGAAATCGAAATTCCCGTAGGTGAAGTTGCCGAATGCCTCGACCTTGGTGAGATTGGGGCGATTGGTGGTGAGGTTGAGCGCGCCTGCCGAAGTGTTGCGACCGAACAGCGTGCCCTGCGGGCCGCGCAGAATTTCAAGCCGTTCCAGATCCAGCAGATCGCCCAGAGCGATGCCGGGTCGCGACTGGTAAACCCCATCGATAAACACGCCGACCGAGCTTTCAAGCCCGGTATTGTTGCCGGTCGTGCCGACACCGCGAATGCGGATCGAGGTGCCCTGGCTTTCGGTCTGCGACGACTGGACGTTGAAGCTTGGCGAGATCGATGTCAGCGCCTTGATGTCCTGGACGTTCTGCCGGTCAAGTTGCTCGGGGCTGACCGCGGTCACCGCGATCGGAATGTCCTGAACATCGGCCGCGCGCAACGTCGCGGTAACGATGATGACTTCACGTTCAGGTGCCTCCCTGTCCTGGGCGTCCTGTGCCTGAGCCATCGATGTCATTGAGACAGTGCAAAGCAAGCCCATAACGGGCTTCCACAAAGTGCGCATCCTCTTCTCCCACAAGCAAAGTGTCTATCTTGCTTTTTGTCCCCCACCGCTCTTCAGGCGATGCAAGGAACAGTCAGAAAATTGTCACAGGCCGTGCAGAATTGCAATTTTTTAATGCGTGGATGTTATTTTTGCATGTTTGCGTGACCGGCAGGAATCCGCGCTTTCTTTCGATATTGCAGTGCAGCATCGACCTGACGTTACGGTAAGGTGAAGTTGCGGGCGCCAGCGGTCATATCGCTGCGGCGGTGCAGCAGCGCCGCGCTTGATTTCCTCCTTGCAATACCGACACCGTGGTTTAGCGTGGTACGCTTTAATCGATTAATTAAACGGGTGTGGACATGGCCGGAGCGCTGTCGGGAGTTACCATTATCGAGCTGGCGGGCATCGGTCCTGGACCGTTTGCAGCGATGATGCTGGCCGATCACGGCGCCCGAGTCGTTCGCGTCGAGCGTGCAACCGGCCGCTCGACGGTGGGCGATGCCGGCAACCGCGACATCCTCAACCGCAACCGCGAGATCATCGCGGTCGATCTCAAGAGCCCCGAAGGCATTGCCCGGGTGCGTGACCTCGTGCGCAGTGCCGATGGCTTGATAGAGGGCTTCCGTCCCGGCGTGATGGAGCGGCTGGGTATTGGCCCTGACGTGCTGCTCGCCGACAATCCGGCTTTGGTTTACGGGCGGATGACCGGCTGGGGCCAGACCGGGCCCTATGCGCCGCTCGCCGGGCACGACATCAACTATATCGCACTGTCAGGCGCGCTGCACAGCTATGGCCGTGCGGGTGAAAAGCCGACACCACCGGTCAACGCGGTGGGCGATTTTGGCGGCGGCGGCATGATGATGGCATTCGGCATGCTGGCGGGAATCCTGTCTGCACGCAGCACCGGCAAGGGCCAGGTGATCGATTGCGCGATGACCGATGGCGCCGCGGTGCTGTCGGCGATGACCTACACCTTCCTCGCCAACGGCCAATGGCGCGACGAACGCGGGGTCAACCTGCTCGATACCGGCGCGCATTTCTATGACACCTATGCTTGCGCCGATGGCAAGTACATCTCGATCGGATCGATCGAGCCGCAATTCTATGCATTGCTGCGCGAGAAGGCGGGCCTGACGGATCCGGCGTTCGACGCGCAGATGGACCCGCGCCAATGGGGTCCGCTCAAGGACAAGCTTACCGCGCTTTTCCTGACCAAGACCCGCGACGAATGGTGCGCCATCATGGAACACACCGACATCTGCTTCGCCCCGGTGCTGAGCCTGACCGAAGCCCCCGAGCACCCGCACAACAAGCAGCGCGGCACGTTCGTCGAGGTGGACGGGATCGTGCAGCCGGCGCCAGCGCCGAGGTTCAGCGAGACCCCTGCGCCACCGGTGCGGATGGGGTGACGGAAGGCGTTGACGTCAGGTTTTTCTGGAACTGACCGAGCCGGGCAACAAGCATCTTTGACTGGAGCTTCAAATCCTGCAACGCTTCTGCAACCGCTTCTTCGGTCAAAAGCTCATCCTTCAGAATCGCATGCCCCTTGCTTACGGTCATCATCCTGATCCTAGCAATCCAGCTGCCTTTGCTATGCGTATAGAGCATCGTTTGGCCGTGGCAGAGCAGGTTTCGGAGTTCGATCCGGTCCTGAACCGCCTTCAGCGGTACCAGGATTGCCTTACCCTTCTTGGCACGCGGGCCTTCGGGGCCGAGCAAACCAAACAACTGCTCAAATCTCGCATGCAGCGTAGGCTTGATCTTTATGGCAGAGCCATCAAGTGCGGCCACAGACATCAAACTCAGGGTTTCAGTCACTGCAAACTCGGATGTGGCAACATGTTCCAAGATTTGGCTACGATAGTGGTGCCATGTTGTCAGAGCATCGCAAGGCTGACGTACCAATAGATCCGGCAAGATTGGCGTGACCGCGTTCATGCCCCAACATTGCCATAGAATTATTTCTAAATGGTGGAAGACCAGTAATCGCCAAATCGATGTCTGTGGTTTTGATTTTTACCCGAACACACTCCACCCCGTCGCTTCGACCAGCTCCTCGAGCGCAATCGCGCCGACCATCGATGTGCCCGACGCGTTGAGGCCCGGCGACCAGACCGCGATCGCGCCGTGGCCCGGGGCGATGCACAGGATGCCGCCGCCGACGCCGCTCTTGCCTGGCAGGCCGATGCGATAGGCGAAATCGCCGCTGTTGTCGTAATGCCCGCAGCTCATCATCACCGCGTTGATCCGGCGGCAGTATTCGCGCGAAACCAGCTGCTCGCGGTTGATCGGGTCGCAGCCGTCGAACGCCAGGAACAGCGCCGCGCGCGCCAGCTGGCGACAGCTCATCCGCACCGCGCACTGGCGAAAATAGGCGTGGAGCGCGTCTTCCACCGGATTGGCCATGTTGCCGAACGCCGCCATGAAATGGGCGAGTGCACGGTTGCGTGATCCCGTTGCCGATTCAGACTGCGCCACCTCTTCGTCGATGCCGATGGTGTCATCTCCCGACAGGCGATGAAACCGCGCGAGCAACTCCTCGATCATCGCATCGCGGTTGCTGGCGGCAACCAGCATATCGGTCACCGCGATCGCGCCCGCGTTGATCAGCGGGTTGCGCGGCACGCCCTTTTCGTTTTCCAGCTGGACGATGGAATTGAACGCACTGCCCGAGGGTTCGCGCCCGACCCTGCTCCATACATCCTCGCCATATCGCCGCAACGCCATGGAGAGCGTGAACACCTTCGAGATCGACTGGATCGAGAACGCCTCGTGGCTGTCGCCCAGCGTGATCATCTCGCCGTTGCCCAGCACGATCGCCATGCCGAACTTGCGCGGATCGACCCGGGCGAGCGCGGGGATGTAATCGGCCACCGTGCCCGATCCGATATGCGGCTCCACCGCCGCCTCGATCCGCGCCTTGATCGCCTGCCAGTCCATCGATCTGCCCCTGTTGCACCTTCGCGCCTGTGTTGCACCGGCAACGCTGCCAAGCAAGCCGTTGCGCCGAGTGAGGAAAAATAGCAGGGGGACACAGATGTCCATTCTTTCCCGTCTGATCCCCGACCGTTTCGTGCTGGTTTTGCTGCTGACCGTGGCGGCAGCGGCGTTGCTTCCGGTGCGCGGCCCGGCGGCGGTCTACGCCGGCTATGGGGTTTCGATCGCGATCTTCCTGCTGTTCTTTCTCCACGGACTGCGCCTGCCGCGCGCCGAGGTGGTGGTGGCGATGCGCAACTGGCGGCTGCAGGGGGTGATGTTCGCCTTCGTCTTCGCGTTGATGCCGCTGTTCGCCATCGGCGCGGCAAGGCTCACGGGCGAAACGCTGCCGCAAGGACTGGTCATCGGGGTGCTGTTCCTGGGCATGCTGCCTTCCACGGTGCAATCGGCGATCAGCTATTCCTCGCTCGCGGGCGGCAATATCGCAGCATCGGTGATGGCATCGGCGTTGCTCAACCTGGCGGGCATCTTCATGACCCCGCTGCTGGTCGCGGTGATCATCGGTGCCAGCGGCGGCGCCGCGATCAGCGGCGACACGGTGCTGCGGATCGTGGCGATCCTGCTGCTGCCGTTCGCGCTCGGCCAGCTGGCGCAGGGCTGGCTGGGCAAATGGGCCGGGCGGCACAAGTCGCTGCTCACTTTGCTGGATCGGACCGCGATCGCGCTGGCGGTCTATGTCGCGTTCAGTTCCGCGGTCGCTGACGGCCAGATGCAGGCGCTGGGCTGGGGCGTGCTCGGCGTGCTCGCTGCGATCATCGCCGGCATGCTCGCGGCGGCGATGCTGGCGGCCTGGGCGCTGGGTGGGGTGCTGTCGCTGCCCCGCGCCGACCGGATCAGCCTGCTGTTTGCCGGATCGCACAAGAGCATCGCCACCGGCGCGCCGCTGGCGGCGATCCTGTTTGCCGGGCCGCAGGCGGGGCTCGTGATCCTGCCGGCCCTGCTCTATCACCAGTTGCAGCTGATCGTGTCGGCGCCTTTGGCATCGCGGCTGGCAAAAGCCCGCGGCGACTGACGCGTTTTTGCGTTGCCCTGACCACGCGCGCGGCGATAGGTAGGATCATGGATTCCACCAGCCCCTTCGCGGTCCCCGACGCGCCCCCGCTCGATCCTGCCAAATTCCGCGATCCGCTGATCACCGCCAAGGGCGAGCCGCGCGCCAGCGTTGCGCTGACCGCACTGGAAACCTTGTGGTTCAACACCGGGACCTTGTGCAACCTGGCCTGCAAGAGCTGCTACATCGAAAGCTCGCCGCGCAACGATGCGCTGGTGTATGTGACCCTCGCCGAGGTCACCGCGTATCTCGACGAGATCGCCTATGGCCAGCTGCCCACATGCGAGATCGCGTTTACCGGCGGCGAGCCGTTCATGAACCCGGATATCATCGCGATCCTCGAGCTGTGCCTGTCGCGCGGGTTTGCGACGCTGGTGCTGTCCAACGCGATGCGCCCGATGCGACGCCACGAGGCCGCGCTGCTGGCGCTTAACGCGCGGTTTGCCGATCAGCTCACGATCCGGGTGAGCCTCGACCACTATACGCAAACGGTGCACGAGGCCGAGCGTGGCGGCAACAGTTGGGACAAGGCGATCAGCGGCCTTGCATGGCTCGCCGAGAACGGCTTTTCGATTGCGGTCGCCGGACGGCATCTGGCGCACGAAAGCGATGCACAGGCGCGGGCTGGCTTTGCGGCACTGTTCGCGCAGCACCGCCTGCCGGTCGATGTCGGCAATCCGCAACGCTTCGTGATGTTTCCCGAAATGGATGCCGGGGCCGACATCGCCGAGATCAGCACCGGGTGCTGGGACATTCTGGGCAAAAGCCCTGATGCGATGATGTGCGCGACCAGCCGGATGGTGGTAAAGCACAAGGGCGCCAACCGCCCTACGGTGGCAGCCTGCACCCTGCTGCCCTATGACCCGGGGTTCGACATGGGGGCGACGCTGGGCGAGGCATCGCGCAGCGTCTCGCTCAACCATCCGCATTGCGCGCGATTCTGCGTTCTGGGCGGGGCGAGTTGCAGCTAGCGTCTCGCGAACCTACATAAAAGCAGCACAGGTCTCTATTCCGAGCCTGTCCGCACGCACAGGTCGATACCCCGCATGCTCCCCCCAAAGACGCGTACGCAATCCCCGTCCAGCTCATCCGGCCAGGCGGTCCCCAGCGGGCGCATTGCCCGGTTTGCGGGGTTCGGAAGTATGGCCGGTGGCATAGCGGGCACGATGCTGGTCGATGGCGCCAAGCAATGGGCGCAGGGCAAGCGCCCCAGCGTCGGCGACCTGCTGCTGACACCCGCCAATGCCCGCAAGATCGCCGACAAGCTCGCCACGATGCGCGGCGCGGCGATGAAGCTGGGCCAGCTGATGTCGATGGACACCGGCGATTTCCTCCCCCCTGAGCTTGCCGACATCATGGGACGGTTGCGCGCCGATGCGCAGCATATGCCGCAGGGGCAATTGCGCAACGTGCTCAACCAGAACTGGGGCCGTGGGTGGGAGAAGCGCTTCAAGAGCTTCGATTTCAAACCGATCGCCGCCGCGTCGATCGGCCAGGTCCACCGCGCGCGAACGCTCGATGGCCGCGATCTGGCGATCAAGGTGCAGTATCCTGGCGTGCGACAGAGCATCGACAGCGATGTGGACAACGTCGCCTCGCTGATCAAGCTGACCGGCTTGCTGCCGGCGGGGATCGACATCGACCCGATGCTGGCCGATGCCAAGGCGCAGTTGCACGAAGAGGCGGATTACGCACACGAATCCGCGCATCTGGCGCGGTTCGGCGAGCTGCTCGCCGATCATCCGGACTTCATCGTCCCGGGCCTGCACACCGACCTGACCACACCCGACATCCTGGCGATGGACTATATCGAGAGCATCGCGGTGGAAGACACCGCGACGATGCCTGCAGAAACCCGCGACCGGATCGTCCGGCTGGTGGTCGAATTGCTGATGCGCGAGCTGTTCGACTTCCGGCTGATGCAGACCGACCCCAATTTCGCCAACTACCGCTTCGATCCGGCCACCGGACGGCTGGTGCTGCTCGATTTCGGCGCGACGCGGGTGGTGAGCGAGGCGGTGTCCGACAGCTATCGCACTCTGTTGCGCGGTGGCCTCAGCCGCGACCTCGCCCAGATGCGCGAGGCGGGGCTGGCGCTGGGGATGCTGCATCCCGATGCGCCGGAAAACCACAAGGTCGCGGTGCTGGGGATGTTCGACACGGCCTTTGAACCGCTCCGGCTCGACGGCCCGTTCGACTTCACCTCCAACGAGATGACGATGGAGCTGCGTGACGAGGGCATGGCCTTCGCCAAGGAACGGACCTTCTGGCAGATCCCCCCTGTCGACACGCTGTTCATCCAGCGCAAGATCGGCGGCGTGTTCCTGCTGGGCAGCCGTTTGAAGGCCAACCTCAACGTCCACCGGCTGATCCGAGACGCGCTCTAGCGCGCTGCGGGGTTCAGCCGCCGATCTTGGTGACTTCCTGCCCTTCGGGGCTGGTGAAGGCAAAGCCCGACAGCTTGTTCTTCGCAAGCGTGTTGACGAAGGCCTGCGCCTCGTTGGGGCCGGAGAACGGCCCTGCCAGCAGCCGGTTGGTGGCGTTGAGCGGCGTCCACCAGGCCTGCTTGCCCTTGAACACGTCAGGCGCTTCGCCGGTCAACCGCTTCCATTCCTTGGCCAGATCGGCACGGTTGGCGCCGCCCGCCACCTGCACCCAGTAACGCTTGGGGTGCTTGGGCGGAGCAGGCTTTTCCGCAGCCTTTTTGGCCGCAGCCTTCTTCTCTTCGGCCTTTTGCGCCTCAAGCTTCTTTGCCTCTGCCACCTTGGGATCGACCTTGGGCGGCGCGGGCTTGAGCTTGGTGATATCGACCGCGTTCTCGTCGGGCGCCAGCTCCTGCGGTGGCACCGTGATGCTGGCGATCACCGCCGAAAGGCTGACGCGTTCAGGCGCAGGCGCAGCCGGCGCTGGACCCGCCGATGAAGGGGCACGCGCTGCGGCGAGCTGAACCGGTTCCCTCGCGGGCGGGGGCGCGGCCGGGGGTGCGGGCGGGGGCGAAGGCTGCGCGCCGACCCGGGCCAGATCGAACCCGGTTGCCGGCGCTGCTGCCGTGGTATCGGGCGCTGCGTTGGTAACCGGCGGCACCGAGTTGAAGCCGGGGCGCGGCAGTTCGGTCATGCCGGACAACTGCACCGCCCTGCCGGTCGCTGCGGGCTCTGCCCCCCGCGTCGGCGAGGCATCGCGCGGCGCCGAAGCCACTTGCGCCGCCCCCGGGTCGGACTGCCCGGTATTCGATTGCGATGGTGAGGGCAGAAGGGGCTGGGGTAACGGCTGAACGGTTGCCGAAGTCTGCCCGCCGCTCGTCCGGCTGGCGGTGACGACGCGCGCGGGCGAAGGTGCAGGTGAAGGTGCAGGTGTCGCCGTCGAACCGGCTGATCCCGGCACGGATTGGACCGTCGCCCGCGCTGTCTGGGTCTGTCCCGGTAAAGGCTGGACCGTCGCTCCCGCAGACTGCGTCTGTCCGGGCAAGGCCTGGACCGTAGCCCGCGCCGTCTGGGTCTGGCCAGGCAAGGGCTGGACCATCGCCCCCGTCGACTGGGTCTGTCCTGGCAATGGTTGCACCGTGGCGCGTGCCGATTGCACCTGCTGGCCCGGAAGCGGCTGGACCGTTGCCGGAGCAACGCCGCGCCCGGGAATCAACAGATCGGAAGGCGGCACGGGACCCGGCGCACGGGCTTCGACCGCCACCGGCTGTGCTGCAGCCTGTGTCTGTGCCAGCGCGATCGCATCGCGTTCCTTCTTCGACAGTCTGCCGGGACGGCGCCGGTTGGACTTGTCGACCTGGGCGACCCTGCGGGTCTTCGGGTCCACTGTCGGGCCCAACGGCTCACCGGCAGGGATCAGCCCCGAATCGGCGCGGGCCGGGCGGGAGCGCGGCGTTCCGGCCGAAGCATATTGGCGGTTGCGCGGGTCATCCTTGCCGATCGCCGCAGACTGCGGGAACTGGCCGAAATGGGCCGCCGCCGCCTGCTGCGCCGGGGTCAGACGACCCATGAAGCGAAAGAACGGCTCGATCGAGGCAGCCATGCGCTTGGGCATGGTCGCATCGGCAATCGCGATCGCGCCCTGGGGGTCGCCGGTCACCGCCAGCACGAACGCCCGGGTGCGCCATGCGGCGGCATCGCGCTTGCGCAGCAGCGGGTCGAGCTGCGCTTCGGCAGCGGCGCGGTCACCCGAAATACCCAGCGACAGCGCATAGCGCCGGATCGTCTCGTCATCGCTGCCGCGCCGCAGAGCGATTTCATAATCGGCCTGCGCGGCGTCGGAGTTGCCGACCAGGTCATACGCCAGCCCGCGGTCCGAGGCGAAAACTGATTCGGGCACGCCCAGCTTCTTGGCTTCCTCGAACAGCCGCAACGCCTCATAGGGGTTTTCGTTGAGCAATATGCCCGATGCCAGCCCGGCCTTGACCCGTCCGTTGCCCGGAGACATCTCGTTGGCGCGCGCGAAAAAGCCGATGGCGGCCTGCGGGTCCCCCAGCAGCAATGCAGCGTTTCCGCCATCGATCAGCGCATCGATATCCGCCGGGTTGAGCGCAAGCCGCTGCAGAGCGTTCTGCAGTTCGCGCGTGCCCTTGGGCTGGGCGACGTTGAGCGAAGAATAGCCGGGCTGTGCGGTGTCGGGGGAATCTGGCCCCTCCTCCTGCGCAACAGCGGGCAGTGGCGCCAGAGCAGCCAGGACCACCAGAACCGCTGTGGCGGGACCGAGGCGACGCAATCGGGAAATACGGGTCAATGCCATGTTGATCCCGTCAGTCGGCGCTTGCTCGGGCGAATGCAAGCACGACCGCCCGCTTCGCACGGCAAAGCGTTGCACGTATTCGACAGCTTGCGGGAACCCTTGGCCTGCTGCCCACCGGGCGGCAGCAGGCCAGATGGCATTACTGATTGTTCTGGCGACCCAGGAAGCGCGGAATATTGAGCGGCGGCGCATCGTTGCCATCGTCACCATCATCGTCATCGCTGCGCGCTCCGCCACGTGACAGGCTGGACATCCGCTCGAACAATGTGCCGCCGCCGGTGGCCACGCGCGGTGCCTTGGCAGCAGGCGCGACGGGCTCTGCCGCGGGTGCCGCAGGCGGGACATAGGCAGCAGGCGCAGGTGTCGGCGCAGGTGCAGGTGCCTGCTCTGCGCTGGCGCTGTCGAGCAGCAGCTCGTCGGCGCCGGATGTGGCATTGCCGTCGTCAAGCGGCTGGGCGGCGACGCCCAGGTCTAGCGTATCGGCCGGGTCTGCAGCAGCCGTGACCGGCTTGGGTGCAGGGGCAAAGGACGGCGCGGGTGCGGGTGCGGGGGTTGGAGTTGGTGCTGCAACAGGCGGCGTGAAGCTGCGCGTGCCACCCTGGGCGAGCGAGAACGGGCGGGTGTCCTCGGTGTTGTGCAGCGCCTCGCCATCGATCCCGGTAGCGACCACCGAGACGCGGATCTTGCCTTCGAGATCGGGATTGAACGCGCTTCCCCAGATGATGTTCGCGTCAGGATCGACCAGTTCCTTGATGTGATTGGCCGCTTCGTCGACCTCCATAAGGCGCATGTCGTCGCCGCCGGTGATCGAAACGATGACGCCCTTGGCGCCCTTCATCGACACGCCGTCGAGCAGCGGGTTGGCGATCGCGCGCTCGGCAGCCTCGAGCGCACGGCCATCGCCCTCGGCCTCGCCGGTGCCCATCATCGCCTTGCCCATCTCGCGCATTACCGAACGGATGTCGGCAAAGTCGAGGTTGATCAGGCCGGGGTTGACGATCAGGTCGGTGATCGAGCGCACGCCCTGCTGGAGCACTTCGTCGGCAAGCTGGAAGGCTTCCTTGAAGGTGGTGTTGGGGTTGGCGACCAGGAACAGGTTCTGGTTGGGAATGACGATCAGCGTGTCGACGTTCTTCTGCAGCTCGGCGATGCCGGCTTCGGCAGCGCGCATCCGGCGCGTGCCTTCGAAGGTGAACGGCTTGGTGACGACGCCGACGGTCAGGATGCCGCGATCGCGCGCAGCCTTGGCGATGACCGGAGCAGCGCCCGTGCCGGTGCCGCCGCCCATGCCGGCTGCGATGAAGCACATATGCGTGCCTTCGAGGATGGCCTCGATATCTCCGACGGTTTCTTCTGCCGCCGCGCGACCGACTTCGGGACGCGATCCTGCGCCCAGACCCTGGGTGACATCAGGGCCCAGCTGGATGCGCTGTTCGGCGGTCGACGAGTTGAGCGCCTGCGCATCGGTGTTGGCGACGATGAAATCGACGCCTTCGACGTGCGCCGCGATCATGTTCGCGATCGCGTTGCCGCCTGCGCCGCCGATCCCGATCACCGCGATCCGCGGACGCAGTTCATCGACGGTGGGCGGTCCAATGGTGATGCTCATGCCTTAATTCTCCCGCGCTTCATCAATTTGAAGCAAATGCCAATATTCACCTTGCACAGATTGATTCGCGAATTCACGTAAAAAATCGGGTTTTTCCACCGCTTCGTGCGTATCGCTGTGCCATTCGTCGCGCATGATCAGAAATTGCCGACCAACGCGCGCCAAAGACGCTGCAATACTGCCGCGCCCGAATGGCGATGCACCTGCTGATAGCTCGATGCAATGCTGCGGATATCGACCGGCTCGTCCGCTGCGAACAGCGCGAGGCCTGCCAAAGTCGAGAACGCTGGCCCCGCATGTGCATCGGGCAGACCCGCTAGGCCCGCAGGCCGCCCGATCCGCACCGTGCGGCCCAGGGCCACCTGCATATGATCGGCAAGGCCGCGCAGCTCGGCGCATCCGCCGGTCAGCACGATGCGCTGGCCCTGCGCCCCGGTAAAGCCCAGCTCCTTCAATCCCTTGGTGATTTCGCCGATCAGGTAATCGAGCGGCTGGCGGATGACCGAAACCAGCTGCGCGCGGCTGATCGAATGCTTGTCGTCCGCAGCGCGGCCGCCTGCGCCGACCAGCTTGCTGTCCTCTTCGGGCAGCCTGAGGTCGATCATGTCGTGGTTGTCGCGCGGCGAGGAGGTCGCAGCGCCGTGGAAGCACTTGATGCGTTCGGCCTCCGTCCGGCGCAGGCCGAAGGCAGACGCAATCGCATCGGTGATGTCCGCGCCGCCGAAGGGAATAGTGAACAGCCCGACCAGCATGCCGCCGGCATAGAGCGAGATGTTGGTGACTGCCGCGCCCATTTCGATCAGCGCGACGCCAAGCTCGCGCTCTTCCTCGCCCAGGCACGCGGTGCCCGCCGCGATGGGAGCTGCGACGATGCCGCTGACGCCCAGATAGGCGGCAGCGACGGTCTGATCGATGTTGCGCACCGGCGCGCCATCGGCAAACACGACGTGGATATCGACGCCCAAGCGCTCGGCGTGCAGGCCGATGGGCTTCTTGACCCCGGTCGCGCCGTCGAGCGTGTAGAGCGCGGGTTGTGCGTGCAGCACCATCCGCCCGCCCGGCTGGATCGTCTCGCGACCCGCTGCGAGCAGGTGATCGACGTCGTCCTCGTCAATGCGGCCGCCGCCCAGGTCGATCTCGACCCGGGCGATCGTGCTGGTCAGGCCTCCCGAGGTGCAGCTGACATGGACGTGATCGATGTTGAGCCCCGCGATCCGCTCGGCCTGCTCCACCGCCTCGCGCACCGCAAGCTCGGTCGCCTGCATGTCGGTAATGTAGCCGCGCTTGACCCCGTCACTCGCCCTCTGCCCGGTGCCCAGCACCAGCAGTTCGCCGCTGTCAGTGCGCCCGATGATCATCGCGCAGACCTTGGACGAGCCGATGTCGAGCGCGCCAAAGGTCTTTTCGATGCGGGGGACGGCCGCGCCGCCCTTGCGGGGCTTGCCGCCGCTCATTGCGCGGCCGATGCGATCGCATCGCCTTCGGGCTTTGTCGGATTGCGGGGTTTGCGCAGGTAAGCCCGTTCAGGATCGCGCAGGTCGAAATAGGTCACGCCCTTGCCGAGCAGCCGGTTGACCCCGTCCATCCGCGCGAAGTTGATCAGCGCGGCTTCGGACAGATCCTCGCCCTCGGGCAGCGCCAGCACTTCGCCAGTGTGGAAGGTCAGGTTCCAGCGGCGGTTGCCGACCCACTCGGCCTCGCGCACCTGCGGGGTCAGCGCGGGCGCGACGTCGAGCAGTTCGGTCAGGTCGCCGATCCTGGAGTTCGCCTGCTTGCCGACGATACGCAGCATCTTGGGGTCGATCTGGCCGGGGCTGGGCTCGAGCGCGACGCCTTCGGCATCGACCAGCATCACCTTGCCGCGATCCACCCACACCGCCAGCGGCTCGCGCTCGACGATATCGACGATCAGCGTATCGGGCAGCTGGCGCGAGATGCGGGCATCGGCGATCCAGCTGAACGCGGTCAGCTCGCGCCGCAGCTCTTCCAGATCGACCTGCGGCATCGAGCGGTCCTTCTGGGCGAGGACGATCTCGTAGACCTTGAGCTCGTTCATCTTGTCGACGTTGCGCACCTCGACCTTCTTGACCTCGAACCCGGCGCGGCCCGCCGCCAGCGCCAGTTCCTGCTGCACCATGCCCGGCAGCCCCATGAATTGCGCGGTGATGACGCCGGCCAGGGCGAGCACCCCGAGCACACCGATGGTTGCCGCCTTCTGCAGCTGTGCCTCGGTGAACGGCAGCCGCGCCAGCGCGGCGTTGGCGCGCGATCGCTGCGCCGCGCGCGGCTTCGCGCGGGCCGTGCCCCGCCTGGCCGATGTGCCGCGTTTAATCCGTGTCGTCATGCCGGGTGCCCCCCAATGCCTGTTCAACGATGATTTCGACCAGATCGGCATAGCTGATGCCGATAGCAGCCGCCTGTTCGGGTACCAGGCTGAGCGGTGTCATTCCCGGCTGGGTATTGACCTCGAGCAGGTACAGCCCGTCGGCCCCCTTCTCGTCATCCCAGCGGAAGTCCGAGCGCGATGCGCCCTTGCAGCCCAGGATGTTGTGCGCCTTGAGCGCGATATCCATGCACATCGCGGCGATGTCTTCGGGGATTTCGGCCGGGCAGATGTGCAGCGTCAGCCCGTCGGTGTACTTCGCGTCGTAATCGTAGAAGCCCGACTTGGTCTGCAGCTCGGTGACGCCCAGCGCGCGGTCGCCCAGCACGGCGGTCGTCAGCTCGCGGCCCTTGATGAAGGGTTCAGCGAGCAACTCGTCGAACTTCTGCCATGGCCCTGCAGCATCGGGGCTGATCGGATCGCCATAATTGCTGTCCGCCCTGACGATGGCGACGCCGACCGACGAGCCTTCGTTGACGGGCTTGAGCACATAGGGGCGCGGCATCGGATCGCCCGCATAAAGGCTTTCCGAGCGCACGATATGCCCGCCGGGCATCGGGATGCCGTGCGGCAGCAGCGCCTGCTTGGTCAGCACCTTGTCGATCGCGATCACCGAGGTGGCCATGCCCGAGTGCGTGTACGGGATCTGCATCAGGTCGAGCATCCCCTGCACGCTGCCATCCTCGCCCGGGGTGCCGTGCAGCGCGTTGAACACGATATCGGGGCGGATGCCGGCGAGCACCGCGGCGACATTGCGGTCCATATCGACACGGGTCACTTGGTGCCCGCGCGATTCCAGCGCCTTGGCGACACCCTCGCCGCTCATCAGCGAAACCTCGCGCTCGGCTGACCAGCCGCCCATGAGGACGGCGATGTGCAATCGCGCCCTCTCCCCTTCAGGGGAGAGGGAAGAGCCGCGCAGCGGCGAAGGGAGAGGGGGCTGTATTGAGGTGGTCATGAAATGACTCCCCCTCTCCCCGGCCCTCTCCCCTGAAGGGGAGAGGGAGATTCCTTGCCTATCCGCTGAATTTCCCATTCGAGCTCGACGCCCGACTGCGCCTTGACCCGCGCGCGGACTTCCTCGCCGAGCGCCTCGATGTCGGCGCTGGTGGCGGTTCCGGTGTTGATCAGGAAATTGGTGTGCTTCTCGCTGACCTGCGCGCCGCCGATCATCAGGCCGCGGCAGCCCGCCTGATCGACAAGCTGCCAGGCCTTGTGCCCTTCCGGGTTCTTGAAGGTCGATCCGCCGGTCTTGCTGCGCAGCGGCTGGCTGGCTTCCCGCGAGGCGGCGATGCGGTCCATCTCGGCCTGGATCGCGGCGGGCTCGGCGGGCGATCCGGTAAAGGTCGCACCGATCACGATCGCGCCATCGGGAAGCTCGGAATGGCGATAGGTGTAATGCAAGTCGGCCAGCGCCAGCGTGCGCCGCGAGCCATCGCGCAGCACCACGTCGCAGTCGATCAGCACATCCTTGACCTCGCGGCCATAGGCGCCGCCGTTCATGCGGACAAAACCGCCGACGGTACCGGGGATCGAGCGCAGGAATTCCAGCCCGCCGATGCCAGCATCGCGCGCGGTCGAGGAGACGAGAATGCCCGACGCCCCTGCCCCGCAACGCAGCGTCATGTCGCCGGTGCGCTCGACCTGCGCGAACGCCTTGCCCAGACGGACGACGACACCGGCCACTCCGCCATCGCGCACGATCAGGTTCGATCCCAGGCCGAGCGCCATCACGGGCACGGAGGGTTCGAGTTCGGTTAGGAACTGCACGAGATCGTCGGCATCCTTGGGCTCGAACAGCCAGTCAGCCGCGCCTCCGGTCTTGAACCACAGCAATGGGGCGAGAGGGGCGTTTGGCGTGAGCCTGCCACGCACTTCAAGCGCACTCCCCTCCCGTGTTCCCGAGCGAAGTCGAGGGACCTTACGCAACCCACCGGGATTACGTCCCTCGACTTCGCTCGGGACAGACGGATGGGGGGTGTCTGAAACCGAGGAAGAAGGCGCGGAAACGCTCACGCAGGCACCCTCCGCGCGCCGATCGCATCGGCAAGGCCAGCTGCCCATTTGGTGATATCGCCCGCGCCCAGGCAGACGACCATGTCGCCGCTTTGCGCCTCTGCGGCGAGCAGATCGGCCAGCTCTTCGGGCCCGCTGATCGTCCGCGCCTGGCGATGGCCGCGCGCCTTCAATCCGCTGGCGAGCGCTTCGGCATCGACGCCCTCGATGGGGTCCTCGCCTGCGGCATAGACCGGCGCGACATAGACCACGTCGGCATCGTTGAACGCCTGCTGGAACTCGTCCATCAGATCGCCGAGCCGCGAGTACCGGTGCGGCTGGACCACCGCGATGATGCGGTTCTGCACGCCCTCGCGCGCGGCAGCCAGCACCGCGCGGATCTCGACCGGGTGATGGCCGTAATCGTCGATGATCGTCACGCCGTCCACCACGCCCACATTGGTGAAGCGCCTTTTGACCCCGCCGAACTTGGCAAAACCGGTGATGATGTCCTCGTCTGCCATGCCCATCTGCAGCCCGACCGCGATCGCGGCGATCGCGTTCTGGACGTTGTGACGGCCCGGCATCGGCATTTCGATCCCCGATATCTGCCGGGTCGAACCATCGCGCTCGCGCACGGTGACGTCGAAGCGGTTGCCGCCGGGGATCGAGACGACATTGTCGCCGCGGATATCGGCCTGCGCGCTGAAACCGTAGGTGACGATCCGGCGGTCCTTGACCCGCGGCAGGATCGCCTGAACCTCGGGATGATCGAGGCACAGGATCGCCGCGCCATAGAACGGCACGTTCTGGACGAACTCGACGAACGCATCCTTGACCGCGTCGAAGTTGCCGTAATGGTCGAGATGTTCGGGATCGATGTTGGTGACGACCGCGATCGTGCCGTCGAGCCTCAGGAAGCTGCCGTCGCTTTCGTCGGCCTCGACCACCATCCATTCGCTGGCACCCAGGCGCGCGTTCGAGCCATAGCTGTTGATGATGCCCCCGTTGATCACGGTGGGGTCGATGCCGCCCGCGTCGAGCATCGCGGCGATCATCGAGGTCGTCGTGGTCTTGCCGTGCGTGCCCGCCACCGCGACGGTGGACTTGAGCCGCATCAGCTCGGCGAGCATCTCGGCGCGGCGCACCACGGGGACGCGGGTCTCGAGCGCAAGATCGACCTCGGGGTTGCCGCGCTTGATCGCGGTCGAGGTGACGACCACTGCGGCATCGCCCAGATTCTCCGCCTTGTGGCCGATCATCACCTTGATGCCGCGCTTGCGCAGGCCATCGATGACATAGCCCTCGGCGATGTCCGAGCCTTGCACCTTGTAGCCCAGATTGTGCATCACCTCGGCGATGCCGGACATGCCGATGCCGCCGATACCGATGAAATGGATGGTCCCGATGTCGACTCCGACGCCCTTCATGCTTCTGCTCTTTCCGTATCGCGCGCGAGTGCCTCGCCGCCGATCGCGTGTCCCTTGGTGACAGGCGCCACCCGGATCACATCGACCAATGGCGCACCGCCAAAACTTTCGACCAGATCGGCCAGATCGCGCACAGCGTGCGGATAGCCGCATTTGTGCGCGGCGAGCGCAGCATTCTCGAGCGCGTGCGGGTCGAGCGCCATCTTCTGGATCTGCTTGGCCAGCTCCTTCGGCGTGAACGCCTCCTGCCGGATCGACCGCGCGCCGCCCGCCTTGACCATCTCGCGTGCATTCGCGGTCTGGTGGTCGTCGGTGGCGATCGGCAGCGGCACCAGGATGGCAGGACGTCCTGCGGCGGTCAGCTCGGCAATGGTCGATGCGCCTGCCCGGCCGATGAACAGGTGCGACCAGCCCAATTTGCCGGGGATGTCATCGATGTATGTCGCAAGCTCTGCCGGGATGCCGTGCTCGGCATATTTGGCGCGGACGATCTCGATATCCTCTTCGCGGCACTGCTGGACGACCTGCAGCCGGCGGCGCAGATTGACCGGCAGCATCGCCAAGCCATCGGGCACGACGTCGGACAGCACCCGCGCACCCTGGCTGCCGCCGGTGACGAGGACGCGGAACACGCCATCTTCGAGCAGCGGCGGATAATTCTGTCCGCGCAGATCGAGCACCGATTCACGCACCGGATTGCCGACGAGGTGGACCCGGTCGGAGTATTTGGGGTTCAGCCGGTCGACCTGCTTGTAGGCGGTGGCGATCGCGTTGACCCGGCCTGCCATGAACCGGTTGACCCGGCCCAGCACGGCATTCTGTTCGTGGATCACCGTGGGGATGCCCGCAGTCTGCGCCGCCAGTAGCGTGGGCAAGGCGGGATAGCCGCCAAAGCCGACGACGGCGGTCGGCTGGAAGGTCTCGAACAGGTTGAGCGCCATCGCGCGTCCGGCCCAGATGCCCTTGATGCCGCGCAGCCAGCCGAGCGGCCCGCCCGCGATCCGCCCCGGCGGAAGGATATGGACCTGATCGCCCTCGAAGATGCCAGGGATCTTGGCACCGCGCTCGTCGGTCACGAGCGCAATATGATGCCCGCGCTGCTGAAGTTCGCGCGCGAGCGCGAAGGCGGGGATCAGGTGCCCGCCGGTGCCGCCTGCGGCCAGCACATAATGGCGTGAAACGGTCATTTGCGGCTCCAGTCCTGACCGAGCAATGTGCGGTCCTCGAACGGGTTACGCCGGGTGAGCGACAACAGCAATCCCGCGCCGATGCTCAGCGCGATCATCGACGATCCGCCATAGCTGATGAACGGCAGCGTCATGCCCTTCGACGGGAACAGCTGCAGGTTGACCGCGATGTTGATGAACGCCTGCCCACCCAGTTGCGCGGTCAGCCCGGTGACCGCGAGAATGGTGAACAGGTCGCGCTCTTCGAGCAGCCGCATGCACACCCGCGCGATGATCGCGAAGTACACCAAAGCGATCGCCGCGCAGGCGAGCAGGCCGAATTCCTCGCCGATCACCGAGAAGATATAGTCGGTGTGCGCTTCGGGCAGGTTGAACTTGTGGGTGCCCAGGCCCGGCCCGGTGCCGATCAGCCCGCCGCCTGTCAGCGTCTTGTGCGCGAACATCACCTGGTCATATTCGCCCGCGCCGAACAGCCAGCCGTTGATCCGCTGGGTGGCGACCGGATAGAAGAAATACGCCGCTGTCATCCCCAGCGCGCCCGCGCCGATGCCCGCCGCGACGATCTGCATCGACAGCCCCGCGAGCAGCATCAGCGTGAACCAGATGCCGATGAACATGATCGTCTGGCCAAGATCGGGCTGGCGCATCAGCAGGAAGGCGATGAACCCGGTGAGCAGCATTGACAGCCGCAACACCGGCAGCGTCGGATCCTTGATCCTGAGCGAAATGATCCACGCCAGTGTGACCGCGAAGGCGGGCTTGAGAAACTCGGACGGCTGGATGCCGATGCCATAGCCGATCCAGCGTTTCGCCCCGTTGACCGTGTTGCCGAAGATCGGCACCAGCATCAGCAGCACCATGCACACACAGGCGATGATGATCGCCAGCCGCCGTGCCTCGCGCTTGGGTAACATCGATACCACGAACATGAAGCCGAGCCCGACGATCACCCAGCCCAATTGGCGGTAGAAGAAGTACAGCGGACTGAGCACTTCGGTCGCGGTGGACAGGCGCCGCGCGGTGGCGGGCGACGCCGCCTGCACCGCGATCAGCCCGATCGCGATCAGCATCAGCATCAGCGACAGCAGCACACGGTCGAGTTCCCAGAACCAGATCGCCAGCTGCGATCGGTCGCTGCGCCCCAGCCTGCGGCTGAGATTGCGCGGCAGCTTGTAGGCGCGCGGCCCCGTGGGCGCTGCGACGGGAGCGGTGGCGGCAAGGTCGCTCATTGCGCGGCTTCCTCCTGCTGGTTGTCATCGTTGGCGATCAGCGCGTTGACGATCTTGCGGAAGCAATCGCCGCGCGCCTCGAAGTCGCGAAACTGGTCGAACGAGGCGCAGGCGGGCGACAGCAGCACGACATCGCCGGCCACCGCATTGTCCATCGCGCTCTGGACGGCGTTCGCCATCATTTCGGCGCGGGTGACCGGCATGACCTTTTCCAGCTGGTCGGCAAACACCGGGCCAGCCTCGCCGATGGTATAGGCATGCACGACATGATCGAAATGCTCGGCGCATTCGTCGAGATTGTCGCCCTTGGGCAACCCGCCGACGATCCAGTGGATGCGTGGAAATGCACCCAGCGCAGGCGCGGTCGAGGCGGGGTTGGTCGCCTTGCTGTCGTTGACGTACAGCACGCCGCGATGTTCGGCGGTGCGTTCCATGCGGTGCGGCAGACTGGCGTAGGTGGCGAGCGAGCGCCGCGTCTGCGCCTCGTCCAGCCCGAGCGCGTGTGCGACGCCCAGTGCCACCGCGATGTTCTGTGCGTTGTGCGGCCCCTGCAGCGTCGGCCATGCGGCCTGATCGGCGGCCGGTATGTCGGCGGCGTGTACCTCGACCGGCGCGGACACCGTGGCCGCGATCGCGCGGGTCTGGTCGTCGTCGATGGCGATCACCGCAACATGCGCATCGCTCTGCATGCCGAACAGCCGCGCCTTGGCGGCGCAATATCCGGCAAAACCATCATAACGGTCGAGATGGTCGGGGGTGATGTTGAGCAGCACCGCGACATCGCAATCGAGGCTGAAGGTCAGATCGATCTGATAGCTCGACAGTTCGAGCACATAGACGCCACCTTCGGGCAACGGCGGCTGCGACAGGATCGGCAGGCCGATGTTGCCGCCCATGATCGCAGGGACGCCCGCTTCGTCCAGGATGTGGTGGATCAAAGCGGTGGTGGTCGATTTGCCGTTGGTGCCGGTGATGCCGACCACGCGGTGCGGTGGAAGGCTGGGACGGGCGAGCGCGAACAGCTCGATATCGCCGATGATCGGAACGTTCGCGGCGCGCGCGCGGTCGGCCACCGGATGCCGGTTGAGCGGAACACCGGGCGAGACGATCAGGCCATCGAAGCCAGCCAGATCGATCTCCATCGGGTCGCCGATCACCACGTCTGGATGGTTGGCGACCGCGGTTTCGCGGGCTTCGGCGCGGTTGTCCCATGCGGTGCACTGCGCGCCCGACGCCATCAGCGCGTCGAGCGTCGCCAGACCCGAGCGCGCCAGCCCGAGGATGCAATAGCGTTTCGCGGCAAAGGCGGGAGAGACGATCAACGGATCTTCAACGTTGCAAGGCCAGCCAGCGCAAGCACCAGCGAGATGATCCAGAAGCGGATGACGACCGTCGATTCAGGCCAGCCAAGCTGCTCGAAATGGTGGTGGATCGGTGCCATGCGGAACACGCGCTTGCCGGTGCGCTTGAAGAAGAACACCTGGATGATCACCGACATCGCCTCGACCACGAACAGCCCGCCGACGATCCCCAGCACGATTTCGTGATGCGCCGCCACGGCGATGGCACCCAACGCTCCGCCCAGTGCCAGCGATCCGGTGTCGCCCATGAACACCGCAGCGGGCGGTGCATTGAACCACAGAAACGCAAGGCACGCCCCCATGATGCAGCCGCAATAGATCGCCAGCTCGCCTGCGCCCGGGACATGCGGGATGCCCAGATACGCAGCGAACCTGGCGTTGCCGACCAGATAGACGATCAGCAGGAAGGTGAGGCTGGCGATGATCACCGGGAAGGTCGCAAGTCCGTCGAGCCCGTCGGTGAGGTTCACCGCATTGCCGAACGCCACGATGGTGAACGCGGCAAAGGGAATGTAGAACAGCCCGAGGTCGAACGGCGGGTAATTGAGGAACGGCACATACAGCAAGGTGCCGGTTTCGCGCAGGATCACCCAGCTGGCGATGCCGGCGATGATGAATTCGCCGAGCAGCCGCACCCGGCCCGGAACGCCCTTGTGGCTGGCCTTGCGCACCTTGTCATAGTCGTCGAGGAAGCCAATCAGGCCGAAGCCCAAAGTCACCGCGAGGCACGCCCATACGAAGCTGCTCGTCAGATCCATCCACAACAGCACCGAGATGGTCAGCGCGATCAGGATCATCAGTCCGCCCATCGTCGGCGTCCCGCGCTTGGCGAGGTGGGTCTGCGGGCCATCGGTGCGGATCGGCTGACCCTTGCCCTGGCGGGTGCGCAGCATCAGGATGAAACGCGGGCCGATGATCATGCCGATCACCAAAGCCGTGAGGATCGCCGCGCCCGAGCGGAAGCTCAGATAACGGATGAGGTTCAGCGGCCCCTCAAAATCCAGATATTGCGCCAGAAGATACAGCATCAGACCCCCTTCTGCGCCAAAGCGCCGCCTGCTGGCGTTTGTGCCAGCGCGCGCACCAGCGCAGATAATCCCACAGAATTGGACCCCTTGACGAGCACAGCATCGCCATCGGTCAGAATTGCCTGCAGCGCCGACAGCGCCGCATCGGCGGCGGGCACATGCGCGATTGTGCCCTGCCACTCAAGCGAATTGGCGAGCGCGTCGGCCAAGGGTGCCATTTCATCGCCGACCAGAACGAGCGAGGCGATGCCGGCCGCGATCACCGGAGCTGCCAGCGCCGCGTGATAATGATCCGAGGTCTCGCCCATTTCCTTCATCGCGCCGAGCACGGCGATGCGGCGCGGCGCGTCTTCCTTGCTCAACTGCGCGAGCGTAGCGGCCATCGACGCTGGGTTGGCGTTGTAAGCCTCGTCGATCAGCAGCGCAGCGCCGCCATCCGGAGTGGCCACCGTCAGCCGCTCGCCGCGCCCTGCGAGGCCCGGCAGACTGGCGAGCGCGAGGCCCGCAATCGCAAGATCGCCACCTGCGGCCTCGATCGCAGCCATCACCGCGAGCGCATTCATCACCCAATGGTCGCCCGGAGCGGCGATGCGGAAGCACAGCCGCGCTTCACCGATCTGCGCGGTGACCAGCGATCCGCCCTCGATCGCAGCGATGCTGTCGATCAGCCGCGCTTCGCTGTCTTCCTGCGTGCCGAAACGGATGATACTATCGGTGCAAGCCCTGGCTGCGGCGCGAAGGCGCGCATAATGCCGGTTGTCGTGTGGCAGGATGGCGGTGCCGCCGGGCTCGAGCCCCTGGAAAATTTCGGCCTTGGCGTCGGCGATGCCATCCTCGCCCTGGGCGAAGTTGCCGATGTGCGCAGGCGCTATCGTGGTGACGATGGCGATGTGCGGGCGCACGATCCGGGTCAGCTCGGCCAGTTCGCCGCTGTGGTTCATCCCCATCTCGAACACGCCGAACCGCGTATCGCGCGGCATCCGCGCGAGGCTCAGCGGCACGCCGACGTGGTTGTTGTAGCTCTTGACCGAGCGATGCGCGCTGCCCGGCGCCATCCGGTCGAGCGCGTGAAACAGCGCCTCCTTGGTGCCGGTCTTGCCCGCCGAGCCGGTGACGCCGATGATCTTCGCAGCGCTGCGGTCGCGCGCGGCGCGGCCCAGAGCGGTGAGCGCGACGGCGCTGTCGGCGACCAGCACGTGCGGGTGGTCGATCGGCTGCTCGGTGATCACGCCTGTAGCGCCCGCAGCGATGGCCTTGTCGATGAAGCGATGCCCATCGGTCTCCTCGCCGCGCATCGCGATGAACAGGTCGCCGGGCTGGATTTCGCGCGAGTCGAACGCCACGCCGGTGACGGCGAAGTCGGCAGATGCCGTGCCGCCGGTGGCGTGCGCGATTTCGGATGAGGTCCAGAGAGTCATGACCCTCCCCTGAAGGGGAGGGGCTTTTGAAGTGCCACCCCCCTCACGCCGCGCACTCCCGCGCGACCTGGACATCGTCGAACGGCAGCACGCGGTCTCCGACGATCTGGCCCTGCTCGTGGCCCTTGCCCGCGAGCAGCACGATATCGTTGGCGCCTGCCATCGCCACCGCCGCAGCAATCGCCTCGCGGCGTCCGCCGATCTCGGTGGCATCGCCCGCCGCCGCCATGATCGCGGCGCGGATGCTGGCGGGGTCTTCGGAGCGCGGATTGTCGTCGGTGACGATCACGATGTCGGACAGGTCACTCGCGACTTTGCCCATCTGCGGACGCTTGCCGGTATCGCGGTCGCCACCGGCACCGAACAGCGTGATCAGCCGGCCTGAAACATGCGGCCGCAGCGCCTCGATCGCCGCCTGCAGGCCATCGGGGGTGTGCGCGTAATCGACATAGACCGGCGCGCCGGCGCGGGTGATCACCGCACGCTCGAGCCGCCCGCGCACCGGCTGCAGCCGGGCCATATGATCGAAAACCTGTTTGGGATCGCCGTCCGCCGCGATGACGATGCCGGCCGAAACCAGTGCATTGGCGGCCTGATACGCGCCGATCAGCGGCAGGTTGACCCTGAGCTCCCTGCCCTCATGCGCCAGCACGAGCTGCTGGCCCAACTGGGTCGGGGTGCGGCTAATCAGGCGGATTGCTTCGCCCGCTACTCCGACCGTGACCGGGGTCAGGCCGCGCGCCTCGACCCGCGCGAGTACCTTGTCCGACCAGGCATCGTCGGTCCAGACGACGAAGTGGCCGCCATCGACGACGACCTCGTCGACCAGCCGCATCTTGGCCTCGAAATAATCGTCCATCGTGCCGTGATAGTCGAGGTGATCGCGGCTGAGATTGGTGAACGCACCCACCTGCACCGCCAGCCCCTCGGTGCGGAACTGCGACAGGCCGTGGCTCGATGCCTCGAAGATCGCGTGGGTCACACCTTCGCGCGCGAGGCCCGACATGTTGCCAAGGAAGGTGACGATATCGGGTGTCGTCAGCCCGGTGGAGGACTGGTCGACTGAGGTGGTGACGCCCAAGGTGCCGATCGAGGCGGCATTGTGGCCCGCCATCCGCCACAATTGGCGGGTCATCTCGGCGGTCGAGGTCTTGCCGTTGGTGCCGGTGACGGCGGCGACATGCGCCGGAAATGGCGTGAAGAAACGTGCGGCGATCTGCGCAAAGGCGCGGCGTGGCTCGGCATCGGCGATGTGGACCGCTCCGCTCACGCTCGCACCGGGCGCAGCAACGATGGCCACGGCGCCTGCCGCAACGGCATCGGCGATGAAATCCTCGCCGTTGAAGCGCGCGCCGGCAAACGCACCGAACACGGTGCCCGGGGCAACCTTGCGGTGATCGATGGCAAATCCGGTCACCGTGAGCGCGGCATCACTGCCCGTCATTCCAGGAACCAGTTCACCCAATTTCATTGCTGTACCCTTTGACCGACCCTGAAAATTCCCGCCTCCTCTATGTCTGGCCCGCCCAGATGCAACCCCCCGCATCATGTGGACCTATGTATATTCGCCCTATACCGGGTCCTCCGACTTGGTGTTGGCGGACGCCTTGACCGGGGCCTTCCACAGCAACGGCATCAGTTCGGACACATCGACATCGCGGCGGTCGTCGGGGATGATGCCGAGCATCGGGCCGATGCGCGGCACCAGCCGCGCCACCACTGGCGCTGCGGTCCATCCGGCGGTGCGCTGGAACGACGATGCCTGGTTGCCTGCAGGCTCGTCGATCATGATCAGCACCACGAAACGCGGTGCATCCATCGGGAACACGGCGGCGAAGGTCGCGACCACCGAGCTGCGGCGATATCCGCCCGCACCCGGCTTTTCCGCCGATCCGGTCTTGCCGCCGACACGGAAGCCGGGCGCCTCGGCCTTGCGGCCGGTACCATCGCGCACGATCATGCGCAGCAGCTGGTTCATCCGCGCGCTGGTCGATGCCTTGAACACCCGCTCGCCGCGCGGCACGTCCCTGGGGGCGAGCTTCGTCAGCGTGGCAGGGCGATATACGCCGCCATTGGCCATCGCGGCATAGGCGCTCGCCAGATGCAGCGGGCTGACCGCGATGCCGTGGCCATAGCCGACGGTCATGTTGGTCAGCCGCCCCCAGTTCGCGGGCCAGAGCGGCTTGACGGTTTCACGCAGGTTGATCTCGGCGGGCCGATCGAAGTGCAGCTTGCGCATCACCGCCTGCAGCCGCTCGGGGCCGAGTTCATCGGCGATCTGCGCGGTGACGATGTTCGAGCTGTGCACCAGCGTCTCGGGCACGTTGAGCCAGCGGCCCGACGAGTGCGAATCGCGGATCTGAAAGCCCCCGACGCGCAATGGGCGGCTGGCATCATAGCGGCGCGACAGGTCGGTGACCGTGCCTGCATCGATCGCGGCGGCGACGGTCAGCGGCTTGAAGGTCGAACCCAGTTCGAAGAAGCGATAGGTGACCTGATTGGCCTCAAATGCCGCGCTGCGCGAGTCGAACTGGTTGGGGTTGAAGCTGGGCAAAGATGTCATCGCCATGACCTCGCCGGTCTCGACGTCGAGCACGACACCGGCGGCGGCCTTGGCATCATAGGATTTCATCGCGCGGCCAAGCTCGTCCTCGAGCGCAGCCTGCACCCGGATGTCGACCGACAGCGCCGAGGGCGTCAGACGCAATTTGGGGTCGAGCAGGTCCTTGTCCATCGCGCGTTCCATGCCGGAGACGCCATGGCCATCGGGGTGGACATAGCCCAGCACATGCGCGGCCAGCTGCAACTGCGGATAGAAGCGCTCCTTCTCGCGCGGGAACTCGATGCCGACCTCACCCAATGCGTGCACCCGATTGACCTCTTCGGGCACCGCGCGGTGGCGCAGATAGGTCGGCTTGGTCCGGCTGAGCAGCTTCAAGAAGCGCTCCTCGCTGGTATCGGGGAAGATCTGCGCCAGCTTGCCGGCGAGCACCCTGCGATCGCCGATCAGCCGCTCTGGCACCACGCGGATGGCATAGCCGTCGATCGTGCGGGCCAGCGGCACACCGTTGCGATCGACGATGTCACCACGACCCGGATCGACCAGTCCGGACCGGGTCGCAGCCTGCGCCTGCTCGCCGAACACGCCGATGAAGGTCAGCCGCACCAGGATCGCACCGACCCCGATGCCGAACAATGCCAACACCGCGACCAGCCGCAGCTGCGCGGTCAGCGTCATGTGCTGGCGCTTGCTGGCGAGACGAACCCTGTGGCTGCCGGATGCGAGCGCGGTCATTGGCCCCCCGTTTTCTTCATTTCAGCGTCCGCCTGTTTGTTGATCCGATCGAGCAGCCGGTCGTCGAGCAGCCGGCGTCCTTCGGTCTTGGTCTCGGGCGCGTCTTTGGGCGCAGCCGCAGCCGTCGCGGCGCGCGCCGGACTGATGATCGCGACACTGGCCGAAACCGAGAGCGGCTCGGGCGTCTTGACCGTGGTCGCTGCAAGCTCGGAAGGCTTGATCGCGGCGGGCTCGGCCTGCGGCTTGATCGTCATCGCGGCGACCCGCACCGGCTTGTCGAGTTCGCGCGCTGTGTCGCCCAGATTGGCGAGCTCGCGTTCGCCATCGAGATATTGCGCGGCGCTGGGGGCTTCATAGCCGTATTCCAGATCGTTCCACATCGCCAGCTGGGTCAGGCTGGCGCGGGTGGCGAACTCGGTTTCGAGATAGCGGATCTCGGCGCGGGTGCGCTGGATCTCGCGCTCGGTGCGTGTCAAATCGCTGCGCAACGTCGCCACGCTGAGCGACAGCGGATACAGCGCGATCGCGACGATGAAGATCAGCGCGATCCAGCCGATGGTCTTGAGGCGCTTGACTGCGAGGATCATGCCGCACGCCTTTCCGCATCGTCGCCGGCGCCCCATGCCGGGGCATCGCTGCGAACCGCGACCCGCAAGGTGGCCGAACGCGCGCGGGGGTTACGCGCACATTCGGCCTCGCCCGCCCGGGTCGGCCTGGCGGGTTTCTCGAAACTGGGGGTCCGGCGCTGGCCGGACAGATCAGGCAGATGGCGCGAGCCGCCGCCTTCGCTGCCGCTGCGGATCCGCAGGAAGCGCTTGACGATGCGGTCCTCGAGGCTGTGGAAGCAGACCACTGCGAGCCGCCCGCCCGGCGCGAGCATCGCCTCGGCCGCGACCAGCCCGTCGCGCAGTTCGTCGAGCTCGCCGTTGACGTGGATGCGGATCGCCTGGAACGTGCGCGTCGCGGGATCCTTGGGCGCGCCGGGGCGATAGCCCAGCGCCTTGCGGACGACGGCGGCGAGTTCGAGCGTGCGCTCGAGCGGGCGCGCGGCGACGATCGCGCGGGCAATGCGGCGCGACTGGCGCTCTTCGCCGTAGAGATAGAGGATATCGGCGATGTCGGCTTCGTCGGCGGTGTTGACGAAATCCGCCGCGCTCAGCCCGTCCTGCCCCATGCGCATGTCGAGCGGGCCGTCCGACTGGAACGAGAAGCCCCGCGCTGCCTGATCGAGCTGCATCGAGGATACGCCGATGTCGAAGACGATGCCATCGACCTGGGGCACCCCGGCGTCGCGCAGCACCTGGGCCAGTTGCGAGAAGCGCGCCGCGTGGAAGACGAAGCGGCCATCGCTCTCGGCAACGAGCGCAGTGCCGGCAGGGGCCGCATCGGGATCGCGATCCAGCCCGTGAACGGTCGCGCCAGCGGCCAGCATCGCGCGGCTGTATCCGCCCGCGCCGAAGGTCGCATCGACGTGCACTTCACCTTCGGCGATCGCGAGGCCGTCGAGCACTTCGGCGAGCAGCACAGGGACGTGCGGGGCCTGATCGGTGTCGGCCGGACGGGGTTCACGGCGTGCCATCAGCCCTTGCCCCCCAGTTCGTCCATCATGAAGCGCGCGACATATTGCTGCGAGGCAAGCCGCGGATCATCGAGCGACAGCAGGTGCTCGACCCCCCAGACGCTGAAATCGGTGCCGTTGCCGCTGAAAAAGACATGCTTGTCGATCCGCGCCATCGCGACCAGCAGTTTGGGCAGGATCAGGCGGCCACTGCCATCGAAGGTGATGCGAAAAGTGGTGTTGAAGCGCGCGCCGCCGAACACTTCGGTGCGGAACTCCTCGCCATGCTCGTTCGCCATCGCTTCGCGGTGCTGCATCTGGGCGAGCAGCGAATCGAGCCGCTCGGTGCCGCAGCCCTGCAGGCACTGGCCGTCGGTGTTGAAGCTGAGCACGGCAATGCTCTCGCCATTGCTGCCCTGAATGAGGGGGTTACGGAAGTTAGCCGGAATGGCCATCCGGCCCTTGGGGTCGATGGTCGTCAGTGCAGAACCGAGAAAGGCACTGATTTCCGTCACTTGTGATTGAACCCCTTTGGCGCGCCGCTGCGTTTCCCTGATCGGTCCGGGGCCTTACACATTCACCTGCCATCCCCTGGACACCCCGTCCGGCGAGCCGGAACTGGGCAATGCGTCCGCACCCCACCGCGCACGCGCGCTGCAGGCCGGTCAGGCATGACAAATGGCTTGAACCCCGATTAAGGATATCCATAACAGGGGAGAATTGGGGATGAAAGGGTTTTTTTGGGGCTAGAGCCTCATCTGGCCCCGCTATACTTGGAAATCGCGACCAGTCGAAGTTAAAGTTGGTCCCGTCATCATGACGTATCCTTCGCCGCCAGATCGCTGATCAGTGTTGCGACAAACCTGCTGTTGGCGTCTGCCGACTCGGCAGAATCGTTGATCATGGCCGGGTCGATGAGATCGGCATCGGCGACGAGCACCGCCCTGCCCTTGCCGGGCCGGCAACGCGCGACATGGCCATCCATTTCGACCGCGCATCCGCCATCCCCAGTTTTCCCCGGCAAAACGGCAAATCTGCCCGGATGGACCAGCACGGCCCCCGATGGACGCAATCGGACCATTTCAAGATCGGGATCGACCAACTCGAGTCCCCAATGCTTGAGCAAGGGCGACATCAGCGACGACCGCAGCGGCCCCAGCGGATCGCCCAACCCCTTGCCGCTGTGCCATTCCAGCACCGGATCGGCAAACAGCAGCAGTTTTCCGCCGCCGCGAACATAATCATCGATCGCAACCAATGTTTCGGGTGGCAAGGCAGGGGGCTGCACCAGAATCACCAGATCGGCGCCCGCCAGCGCGGCAGCATCGAGCGAGTCGGCGACGATCAGATCGTGCACGGCGTTCAGTTGCTCATGCAGCGGATGCGGATCGGTCTTGCCCGCGATCATCGCGTGCATGTCCACGCCATCGCCGTGCACCAGCGGCAGGCTGCTCATCAGCACGACCCGCAGCCTGGGACCGGCGGGGATCATGGGCGCAGCATTGTGTGCGCCCGGCGCGACGGCGGCGTCGGACTTGGGAACGGACTCCGGAGCGGCAGAGCAGCCGGCCGTCAGCAGCATCGCTGCCGTTGTGGCCAGCGCGCCGCGGATCACTGTTGCGGCACGGGGCCGGTTCCGGATCGCGGATCGGGCTGAAGTTCGCCAACGACCGGCGTCTGCCCGCCCGCGCTGTGCTGTGCACCTTCGCTCGGCAAGTCGGGAACGACGCCCAGATCGACCAGGGGTTCGCTCGCCGCCGGCGCCTGCACGACGGGGGGTGCGGCGGCATCGCTCGTGTCGGGCGCGGTCGCCGCGATGTTGGTGGCAGCCTCTCCGCTCGCCCGCTGGAGCAGCATGTCGGCCAGCGCGACCATCACCAGAACGGCAAATATGCCGGCGATGCCGATCTGCAGGCGATGCATGATGGGATTGCCCGTAGCGCCCGAGCCGCCGTTGCGGGCAGCGTTCGCGGCGGAATTGCGGGCATTGTTAGCGACCATACGAGACCATATAGGTCAATCCGCCAGCCAGGGGAAGACCGGCAACCCTTTCGCCCGCAGCCATTCGGCATTGTACAGCGTCGACAGATAGCGAAAGCCGGTGTCGCACAGGATGGTGACCACCCGCGACCCGGGCCCAAGCGTGCGCCCCAATTCCACCGCGCCCGCGACATTGATCCCCGAGGACAGGCCAAGGCACAGCCCCTCTTCCTTGAGCAGCCGCTGCACCCAATACAACCCGACCTCGTCCGAAATACGGAACTGCGTGTCGATCGGCGCATCTTCGAGATTGCCGGTGATGCGGCCCTGGCCGATGCCTTCTGCGACCGAAGAGCCTTCGGCCTTGAGTTCGCCATTGGCGTAATAATTGAACAGCGCCGCGCCGTGCGGATCGGTAAGCGCGATGGTGACATTTTCGTCATGCGCTTTCAGCCCCATGCCGACGCCCGCGATCGTGCCGCCGGTACCCGCAGCGCAGGTGAAGCCATCGATGCGGCCTTCCATCTGCGCCCAGATTTCCTCGGCCGTGCCCTCGATATGCGCGCGGCGGTTGGCTATGTTGTCGAACTGCTGTGCCCACACCGCGCCCGGCGTCTCTTCAGCCAGACGGCGCGAGGTGTGGACGAAATGGCCGGGGTTGGAATACGGCGCGGCAGGCACCAGCACCAGTTCGGCGCCCAATGCGCGCAAGGTGTCCATCTTTTCCTTGGACTGTGTCTCGGGCATCACGATGATCGTCTTATAGCCCTTGGCGTTGGCGACCAATGCGATGCCGATCCCGGTGTTGCCCGCCGTGCCTTCGACGATCGTGCCGCCAGGCAGCAACGTACCGCGCTCCTCAGCATCGCGCACGATATAGAGCGCGGCGCGGTCCTTCACCGAGGCGCCGGGGTTGGCATATTCGCACTTGCCAAAGATGTCGCAGCCGGCCGCTTCGCTCGGTCCGGCAAGGCGGACGAGCGGGGTATTGCCGATCAGGTCGAGCGTGCTGGGTGTCGTTGTCATCATGGCGATAGATAGGCTGGCACCTGCAATGCGGCAAGCCAGTTGCTGTTGGCCGCGCCCTAGCAAAGATTTGACGGAGGCAAGCTCCGCCAAATCCTTGCCGGATGCTCAGCCGGTCAGTCGCGGTCCGCCGCAGCCGGTGCCGCTGCGCCGGTCGGGAAGCCGCGCCGCTTGAGCAGCGCATTCACGTCGGGATCGCGGCCACGGAAGGCGCGGTACGCCTCGACCCGCTCGGTCTCATTGCCGGTCGACAGCAGTTCCTTGCGGAAGCGGTCGGCGATCTCGCGGTTCCACACATCGCCCGATTCCTCGAACGCCGCCCAGGTATCGGCGTCCATCGTCTCGGACCACAGATAGCTGTAATAGCCCGCCGAATAGCTGTCCGACGAGAACAGATGCCCGAACTGCGGCAAACGGTGACGCATCACCAGCTCGCTCGGCATCCCGATCTCACTGAGCGTGGCTTTTTCAAACGCGCGCGGATCGGCGACCGGGTCGGTGCGGTTGTGCAGCTTCATGTCGACGATCGCCGACGACAGATACTCGACCGTCGAGAAGCCCTGGTTGAAGGTCTCGCTGGCGTTGATCTTCTCGACCAGTTCTGCAGGGATCGGCTCGCCGGTCTGGTAGTGGGTCGCGTAGTTCTGAAGGATGTACGGCGTCAGCAGCCAGTTCTCGTTGACCTGGCTGGGATACTCGACAAAGTCGCGCGGCGTTCCGCGCAGGCCGGGATATTCGATGTCGGTCAGCAGCGAATGCAGCGCATGGCCGAACTCGTGGAACAAGGTCGACGCGTCGTCAAGGCTGATCAGCGCAGGCTCGCCGGCGGCGGGCTTGACGAAATTGTTGTTGTTCGATGCGAGCACGTTGCGATCCCCGCCCAGCCGCTGCTGCGCGCGGTACGAGGTCGCCCAGGCGCCCGAGCGCTTGCCGGTGCGGGCATAGGCATCCATGTAGAACAATCCGACATTCTCGCCGGTCAGCTTGTTGGTGACCACATAGGTGGTGACATCGGGATGGAAGACCGGAACCTCGCCGGTGTTTTCCTTGAACTCGAGATCATATAATTTGCCCGCGGCATCGAACATGCCCTGGATCATCTTGGTCAGCTGGAAGTACGGCTTGATCTCGTTCTGATCGAGATCGTACTTCGCCTTGCGGACCTTCTCCGAATAGAAACGATAGTCCCAGGGCTCGATCTTCAGTCCCGCGCCTTCGGCATCGGCCACTGCCTGCATGTCGGCGACCTCCTGGTTTACACGCGCGACCGCAGCGGGCCAGACCTTCATCATCAGGTCCATCGCGGCTGCAGGATCCTTGGCCATGGTGTCGTCCATGCGCAGATGCGCATGCGTCTTGAAGCCGAGCAACTCGGCGCGCTGCTGGCGCAGCTTCAATATCTGCGCGATCGTGGCGTTGGTATCGTTGGCGTCGTTGTTGTCACCGCGCATGACGTACGAGCGGTACACCTTCTCGCGCAACGCGCGGTTGGTGGCGTTCTCGAGCACCGGCTGCATCACCGAGCGGGTGTTGACCAGCACCCAGCCATCGACCTTGCGTTCGTCCGCCGCAGACTTGAGCGAGGCGACGAAGCTGTCGGGAAGCCCCGCCAGTTCGGCCTTGTCGGTAATGACGATATACTTTTCCTCATCGGCCTGCAGCTTTTCGTTGAAGGTCGAATACAGCCCGGCGAGCTGGCCGTTGATCGCGATCAGCTGTGCCTTGGCGGCATCGTCGAGCAACGCACCGCCGCGGACCAGACCATCATAATCGCGCTCGACCAGACGGGTCTGCTGGGCATTGAGCCCCGAGGACGCGCGGTTGTCGTAAACCGCCTTGATCCGCGCAAGGATGCGCGGATCAAGCGTCAGCTCGTTGTAGAACTTGCTGATCTTCGGCGCCCATTCGGCCTGCATCGCGCGGACCTGCTTGTCGGCAAGGTTGCTGGTGTAGACGCCCCACATCGCGAAAACGCGGTTCATCTGGTCGCCCGACATTTCGAGCGCGAGGTTGGTGTTCTGAAAGGTCGGCGCTTCGGCGTTGGTCGCCACGGCCTCATATTCGGCCTTGAGCGCGTCCATCGCCGCCTGGATCGCCACCGGGAACGCTTGGGTGCTGACCTTGTCCCAGGGGGGCACGCCCTCATACGGGCCGGTCCAGGCCTGATAGATCAGCTTTGCCTGCGCGTCGGCATCAAGCTGCGAGGCGACAGGCTGTTGCGCCGCTGCGGGCATCGCCACGCCGAGTGCCAGTGCCGATGCCGCGATCAGCAGATAACCATGTGTCATATATCGTCCTTTTGAGCCGCCCATTGCGTTACCAGCCGAATGTGGACGCGGCGGCGGTGGGTCGCAAGGGGGGAACAGCGATTGCGCCCCGGCCCTTGCCGATGGCACAGGCCGGTAGCAGCGACGGCATGAACGAGACCGAAACGCGGGAGCCGGAACCGCTTAAGCCGGTCGCTCCGCCATAAGACTGCGCACCAGCGGCTGCATCTTTTCATCATAGCGGGCGAGCATCACATGCTCGTCGGCGGTTTCATAGTGGGTGATCAGCTCGCGCCCATTCCACCAGTGCAGCGCGAACGCGGGCGGATCGGCGATGATCATGTTGCGGCCATCGGGCGTGTCGGGGTCGATCGGCGCCAGCTCGAGCGCCACCTGCGGCGCGCTCGACGGGCAGATCGCGACCGGAAATCCGCTCCAGCTGCTGACGATCGCGCGGTGGACATGCCCGCACACCATGCCGATGATATTGGCATGCCCCGCGAAACAGTCGCGCAGCCGCTCGACCCAGGGCTCTTCGGGGTGGGTGTTCATCCACTCTATGCCGACCTCGATCGGCGGGTGATGCTGGACGATCAGCGTCGGGCGATCGGTCTGCTCGGCCAGCCGCGCGCGCAGCCAGCGCGCCCGGACATCGCAGAACGCGCCACCATGGCGTCCGTCCTCCAGCGTATCGAGCACCAGCAGCCGGATCGGCCCGGCGTCAACCTCGTACTGGATAAACCCGTCGACCACCGGCACACCGGGAAATTGCGCGATGAAGGTATCGCGCTGGTCATGGTTGCCCACGCACATGTGCACCGGAAACGGGCAGACCGAGAGCGCATTCTTGAGCCTGCGATAGCTTTCCTCATCCCCGCGATCGATCAGATCGCCGGTGGCCAGCAGCATGTCGGGTTGCGGATCCATGGCGCACAGCATGCCGATGACCTGGTTGAGCCGCTTGCGGTTGAACTCGGCAGGGTTGTCGGGATCGAAGCCCAGATGGATATCGGTGATCTGGGCAATCAGCATGCGGCGGGGACGTCCTTGGTGATGGGTCAGATCGGCATCGTTTGCTCGCGTCGCAATCGGGTTCGCTAGCGTCGCAACCGGGCTGCGGCGCCCGCCGGATGGGCCAGTGCCGCCGTGATCTCGGGCCGCTTTTTCTTCTTGTCTTGCTCGCGAAGCAGCCATGGAGCCCCCTTGTCGGCGTGGTAATCGTGGCACATTGCGCAGGTCGATTCGACCGGTTTCTTCACCTTGATCAGCGATTCGCCGGTTTCACCCACATGGCAGGTGCGGCAATCCTTGATCCCCGGCAGCAGCAAATCGCTGGCCTGGCTGGATTTTTCGGCAAGGTGGCAGCTGGTGCACTCTTCCTTGTCGTGCGCATCATGGGTGAACCAGCCCTTGAGCAGATAGCGGCTGGTCTGCGCGACCGGGGCAATCTTGTAGTCCAGTCCGCCCGAAGACGAGGGCGGGACGACGACGTGGCAGTCATAGCAGGCGCCGCCGCGGCTGAAGACCTGGCGGATCGCCTGATCGGCCCTGCCGCCACGGAAATTGACCGCGCGGGCATAGTCCGCCGCCGTTCGCCTGGAGTTGACGACGCCGGGCCGCTGGCGCGCCAGGCTGCCCAGGTTGATCGGCCGGGTCGGCGTGGTCGAGCGGTAGAAAGCGCGCAGATCGGCCTTCACCTGCTCGGGCTGGCCATGGCGCAGCGTGCGGAAGGTGTCGCCGATCTTGTCGAAGGCCAGGCTGTGGCACATCGCACAGCTCTTCTCCATGTCCACCGCGACGAAGCCGACATTGTTCTTGTCCGCCTCATGGCAATCGGAGCATTCGAGCGCATCGCCGAAATCGTACTTGGCTGACAGCCGCCGCCCCATCTGCGCGACGCCGCCGGTCTTGTTGAGGTGCAGGTCGTGCGGGAACTTGAGGCCGTTGTTTTCCTTCGGCTTCTTGTCGAGCGAGATGCGCTGGCGCGGTGCCTTGGCATCGTCGCCGACGAGCGGACGCACCAGCACCGCAGGCTGGAACTGCGGATGCGCATTGCCGAAGTCGGCCGCGTTATCGAGCTTGGTGTTGGTCAAGCGCGTGTCCATCCCGTCATGGCATTCAGCACAGAATCGCTGCTGTGTGGGCTGCATAGCACCTGCACCCTCATGCTCGGTGTGACATTCGACACAGCGTCCCGCAGGTTTGTTGAAACTGGCGGCAACGAATCGGGTGAAGGCGGCAAATCCGGTCGGGTCGCCGCGCGCGGTAAGCTGCCGCGCCATCGGCGCATGGGGGCCTGCATCCTTTTCGTGGCAGGTCATGCAGGCATTGTCGCGGACCGCGACGAACGCATCGACATGGCACGACTGGCAATCGTCCTTGAGCGTCTTGTGAGCCAGGCTGAGCTTGCCCGACGACCACAGGCTATCGGCGTGGAAGCCATCGGGGCGCGAGGCTTTTTCCTTGTACGCCAGATCCTTGTAGCTCGACCAGGTATAGATCGGCCAGGCCAGGCACGCGATCAGGATCAGCAGTGCAAAGCCCCAGGCGCTCATCCTTTTGCCGGGCAGCAGTCCCTTGAGCGAATAGATCGCCCCCTCGTCCTTGTCCTCGGCGCTGTCCGATACCGCCTCGACCCGGCGGATGGTCAGCGTGACCGCATCGCCCTCGGTGCCCAGCACGATGATGTGCGAACCAAAGCGCAGCTCGCCGCCGCGCACCAGATCGATTTTTGCCGATTCCACGCTGCGGCCATCGACATCGAACGGCTGCTGCGATTGTGCGGTGATGATCAGGTCGCTGCCGCGCCGCTCGACGCGGGCGTGCACCGGGTTCACCGCCAGATCGGGCAGGTGGACGCCATTGGCGGCGTTGCGACCGATGAAGATCTCCTCGCCCGCAACCTCGGTCTGGCGGACAATCTCGCTGCCGTCTGCCTTCAAGGCGACCTGGCGGACGATAAACATCATTCAACTGCCCCCAAAACCGAAACTTTGCCCCCGGTGGCGCCTCACCAGTAGAAAAACACGCTGAAGATGTGCGCTGACAGCGCAGCGAGCAGCGCGAACGTCATCGGCACATGCACGAACAGCCACACCTGCAGCATCGCCTTGATCTGCAAATGCTTGCGCAGCCGCGCCAGCGTCGATTCCTTGCGCTGCAAGAGCCCGTCGACCTTGTCGAGCGGATCGTCGCCCATGCGCGGCTGATACGCGCGGAGCCGGCGCAGTTCGGCGATCGCCGCGCGGGTCTCGCAGCCGCGATAGCTGTTGCCGATGCGCTGGAAGAAATTGCCATCGAACGGGTCCTGCTCGAGCGACGCTTGAACCAAGGCCGCCTGTGCGGGCTCGAGCGGCTGCGCGGCATCGTGCAACTGGCGGTCGAGCGAGCGCAATTGCTCGATCATCATCCGCTCGGTCACCGCGCCATCGCTGTCGGCGCGGTTGTTCGACAGGTTGTCGGGCAAGGTCGCGTAGAAATAGATGCCGACGATGCCCGAAATGATCACGATCATCATCAGCGCCCAGGCGAGCGTGTGCACGTTCCAGCCGAGCTGGAAGCCGGTGTGCAGCGTTCCGATGACGATGAGGCTGAGACCCAGATAGACATGCGCGCTGGTCCACGCCTTGAGCGACCAGCCCCCCGGCGTGATCGCGCGTTTGCGCAGACCCAGACAGGTGAGCCAGAGGATCAACAGCGCGCCGATCGTGCCCAGCGTATAGCCGTACCAAGACCCGCCATTGTGGCGCGGCTGCACGTCGACCAGGAAATAGCTGACCAGGCAGGTGATCGACAGCACCGTTGCGATCTTCATCCAGCGGAAGTTGCGATGCCGCAAAAAGCCGTCGTGCATCGAATTGCGCTGGCGGCCGGTGGTCTTCTTGCGGACGGCGGGAGCCGCAGGTTGCACTTGGGTCGCCATGACTTACGCGTCCTCCTGCTCGAGCCGGGCGACGGTCAGGAACTCGTCGGGCGCGACGCGGATCGCAGCGCCGGTCGGGCAGGCGCGCACGCAGCTCGGGCCCCCTTCGATCCCGGCGCACATGTCACACTTGATCGCCTTTTTGGGCTTTTCGACGCCCGGATCGCTGTTGGCATAGGCCCATTTCTTGCTCGGCTCGCCGGGTCCGGGGCCAAAGCCGAAGAACAGCCACGACAGCAGGCTGGGTTTCTTGGGCGGCACCTTGTCCATGCGGATCACGCCATAAGGGCAATTGCGCTGGCAGTTGCCGCAGCCGATGCAGGTGTCGTTGATATAGACCTCGCCATCGGGGCCCCGGTTGATCGCGTTGGGCGGGCAATCGGCCATGCAGTGCGGGTGTTCGCAGTGACGGCAGCTGGTTGGCACGTGCAGGTGCGCATAGGAGCGCCCCGCCTCGCGGTCGAGCCGCGACAGGCCATCATGGCTGTCGGCGCAGGCCTTTTCGCAATTGTCGCAGCCCACGCACAGGCTCTCGTCGATCAGCAGCACGTCGGTCGCCTCGCCGATGCCGTTCTCGACGAGGAAGTTGGCGACCCCCGAATACATGTCGACCACGCCCGAGAAGCTGTCCTTCTTGGCCTCGATGAACGCGTTGATGTCCTGGCGGCTGGCCATGTCGCGCTTGGCGCGCTTGAGCAGTTCAGGATGCGCCTCGAGCACCTTCTTGAAGGCATCGCCATCGATCTGGATGACCTCGGACTTGATCGCCGCCTTGACCGTCGCAGTGCGCCTGCCGCCCGCGATCAGCGCCATTTCGCCGACGTAACTGCCTGCGGGAAGATACGACAGGAACACCGGCTTGCCGCCGATCTCCTTCTCGACGATCATCGATCCGACGCGGATCACGTAGATCTCGTTACCCTCGTCGCCTTCCTTGAGGATCGCCTCGCCCGGCTTGACCTGGCGGATCTTGCTGGTCTGCACCACCTCAGCGATGTCGTCGGGCTTGAGGCCCGATCCGAACATCTGCAGCAGCAGCCGCTCGGTCGAGATGCGCTCGATCGCCTTCTTGGCGGTAGGCACCTGGCTTTGCAGCTTCAATGCGGCATTGCGCGAGATCTCGACGCAGATCGTGTCCTCGGCCGCCACCACGGTCGCGCCGCGGCGCCGTCCCGAGATCAGGCCGACCTCGCCGAAGATCGATCCCTGGCCGATCGGCACGATCTTCGATGTATCACTGGGGTCGATCTGCACCGCGACCGAGCCTTGCGCGATCGCGAACAGCGACGATCCAGGCGCGGCGCGTTCGAAGATCACATCGCCCTTGCGGTAGAACCTGGCATCGGAATCGAGCATGAACTCGCGCATCTGCAGCGGGTTCATGCCGTTGAGGATGGTCACGTTCTCGCGCAGCACATCGAGCCATTCGGCCACCGACCTGCGACCCGGAAGATCGCGGAACTTGGCTTCGAGGATCGGCTCGTCGGCCGGTTTCAGCTCGGTGTTGCCGTTGATGAACTCGATGACGTCATAGCCCTGGTTCATGCAGTGCTTGATCAGCGGATAGCCCGCCAGCGCGCCGATGACGAAGATGCCCGGCGCGGTCGATTCGAACACCGGCGACAATTGCGGGAACGCCAGGCGGTCGGCGCTGGTAAAGGCGATGCCGCATTCCTCTATGAACGCGCGCGGCGGGGCCGAGCCGATGCGCGCGATGATGCGGTCGCAGCGGACACGTTCCTCGCCATCGCGGGTGCTGAAGGTGATCCAGCCAGGCTCGACACTGGCGGTGTCGGTCTCGAAGCGGATGTTGAGCTTGCCGGCGTTGCGATCGCCCAGCAGCGCCAGCGCGTTGGCCTCCTTGGCGGTCGGGAAGCTCTCCTTGGGGCTGGGTGCCTCGGGGCCGCGGCTGACGATGGTGACGACATTGCCCTGCGCCGAATCCTCGGCAAGGCCGCGCGCATTCTCGATCCCCGCATCGCCCGCACCGATGACTACGATATGCTCATCGACATATTCGGTGGGGTCATCGAGCTGATACTGCACGTGGGGCAGATCGCCGCCGGGGCAGCGCATGCGGTTGGGGTTGCCCTGCGTTCCGATCGCGAACACCACGTTTTCCGCCATGATTGTCTCGCCGTTGGTGAGCACGATCTCGTACGGCGGGGCGTAGCGCTGGATTTCCTTCTTGGTGATCGAGCCATCGCGCGCGCGCTGCTCGATGACATGCACGCTGCCCTCGATCGCCGGACCCGTGCCACGGATCGCCTTGGCCTCGGCGTTGAACTTGACGTTTACGCCCAGCTCCTTGGTGCGCGCGTTCCACTTTTCCAGGATCGCCTCGCGCTTGCCCGCCTCGAACTCCTGGTCGGAGCGCAACACGAGCTGCGAGGGCGTCGCCATCACGTGCTTGCCCTTCTGGTATTTGTAGATGGTGTCGGAAAGGTGATCGGTCTTTTCGAGCAGGATGTGGCTCATGCCCAGGCTCGCGGCGCGTCCGGCAGCGCTCTTGCCCGCCGGGCCTGACCCGATGATCGCAACGCGGAAAATCTCGCTCACAGGTTCGCATCCCCCATATGCACACGCTTGCACGTCTGCGCTTGCATGGCTGTGGCCGACCCTCGCGCATTCCATGGCCGATCTCTCCCCGATCGATGCCATTGATGCGCAAATGCCCTGCCGCCGCAAGAATTTGCCCAATTTTGATTGCGAACCCTATAACGATATTTCTAGCAAAGAATGTGATCTTTACCACTTAGAAATTGGAAATCGTGGTCGATCGGCTAGCATTGCGTGCAGCCACCCGGGACGAGAGAGAGCCAGATGACCGATACGACAACCGACAGCCCGGCATCGCAGGGCGGCTTTGGCGCGGGGCGGATCGCGCTGGTGGTCGCCGCGCTGATCGCGGCAGGGGCCGTGGGATACAAGGTCTACACCGATCAGACACCGTCGACCGAAATTGCGGCTGTCGCGCCGCTGAACGCCGATGGCGCACCCGCCTCGGTCGATCAGGTCATCGCCGCGCTCGAGGCCAAGCTGCAGGACAAGCCAGACGATGCCGAGGGCTGGCGGATGCTGGGCTGGTCGTATTTCGAGACCGGACGGTTCGCCGAATCGGCCACCGCGATGCGCCGCGCGATCCAGCTGGCGCCGGGCAATTCGGAGTACCACTCTATGCTGGGCGAGGCGCTGGTGATGGCCAGCAACGATGCGGCGATCAGCCAGGATGCCCGCGCCGCGTTCAAGCGCGCCACCGAGCTTGACCCCAAGGATGCGCGTGCACGCTATTTCCTCGCCGCCGCCAAGGACATCGACGGCCAGCATGCCGCAGCGATCGAAGACTGGTTCGGGCTGCTCGCCGAGACTCCTGCTGACGCACCCTATGCCAAGGATATCCGCGACGTGATCCGCAATGTCGGCAAGGAGCGCGGGATCGAGGTCGAAAAACGCCTCGCCTCGGCCAAATTCGCGCCGGCGACAGGCGGCTTCAAGACCGATGGCGCTGCAGCGGCGACGGCCGGTATCCCTGGCCCCAGCCCGGACCAGATGGCGGCTGCCGCCGCGCTGCCGCAAGGCCAGCAGGACATGATGGTCGCGCAGATGGTCGATGGTCTTGCCGACCGGCTCAAGCGCGAACCGGGCGATACCGATGGCTGGATCATGCTGCTGCGCAGCCGGATGCAGTTGGGCGAGACCGCCAAGGCGCAGGCGGCGCTGCGCGATGCCACCGCCGCGCTGAGGAACCAGGCCGCCGATCTGCGCCGCGTGCGCGAGGCGGCGACGGCGCTTGGGGTGCCTGGAGCGTAAACGCGACCGGCACGGATGGCTCCGTTTCGGACCAATGTAACCGTATAGGGATTGCCTCAGTGCCCGGGAGCAAATAGTTTGCTCTCAATGGTTTGCATGCCATTTACCAAACTATCGTCAGGGCCTGTCGCCGCTGCCGAAATCTTCCTTCCACAAAAGGCTTGCCGGAACATATGCCGGACCTGAATTCTGTTGAGCACGCCTGGCGCGCAATCGAATCGGCCGCGACGCTGGAGGATGTTCTGCAGCTGACGATCGCAGCTGCCGGGGATTTCGGTTTCGCCCACGCCGCCATCGCCCGCCATGTCCATGTGCAATCGGGCGTGCTGCGTCCCGAGGTGCTGAGCAATTATCCCCAGGCCTGGCAGGATCTGTTCGCGCGCCGCGATTACAGCCTGACCAGCCCGATCCTGGCCGCATGCCAGCGCCATGGCGGAGCCATCCGCTGGACCGAGCTCGAAACGATCATTCCGTTGACCCGGATTCAGCGCCAATATCTTGAGGAAATGCGCAAGCTGGGCCTCGCCACCGGCTGCACCGTCGCCAGCCACATGCCCGACAGGCCGACGGTGTCGGCGCATTTCGTCGTCCACGACAACAGCCCGCTGACGTCGAACATGTTCATGGTGGCGATCCTGCTGGGCACCGCGGTGGGGCAGAAGGCACGCGCGCTGTGGCAGGCGCAGCTGCCCGACGCCCCGGCCGGCCCGGCCGAAAAACTGTCGCCGCGCCAGGTCGATTGCATCAAGCTCGTCGCGCGCGGCATGACCAGCTGGGAAATCGCCAGCGAGCTGGGGATATCGGACCAGACGGTCAGCGAATACCTCACCGACGCCCGCCGCCGCCTCGCCGTCGCCAACCGCGCGCAACTCGTGCTCAAGGCGCTCAAGCAGGGCTATTTCATGCTGGACGACGTGACCGATTGAGGGGGGCTGGCAAGGACCGGAGAGAGAGGCTGGGCGATGCCGAAGTGGTTGTTCCCGTTCGGGAAACAGGACACGGCACGCGGGAACTTTACGTTCGTGATCCGGCCGGGAATTTGATCGGTTTTGCCGAAGTCGAGAAAGCCGCTGCGCAGTAGGCCCGCCGGCCCCTCACGGCAGCCGGGCGCTGTCGGCGAGTTTGCGGAAACCCTCGATGCCTGCTGCGAAATAATGCAGCCGGGGGGCTTCGAAGCTGATCATGTAGAGCTTTCCCGCGACGATCGCCGCGCGCGCCTCGCCCTGGCGGGGCAGTTCGTCCTGATCGACGAATTCGTACGTGAAATGCACCGCGTCGCGGCCCAGAAATTGCCCCGGCTCGATCCCCGTCACCGTGAACGATCCGCTGTGCTTGTAGGTCCTCCAGGTGGTTTCGAGCAGTTCGGGGACTTCGACCAAGAGGGTGCTGGCGGAAAATTTGGGCAAAGGCTCGCGCTTCTTGCTGCGTTCCTTGACCAGCGGGCTGCCAGCGGCGATCCCGGCGAAGAAGGTGACGTCGTTGAGTTGCTCGCCGTCGATCGTCCAGTTCTCGGTGTTCTTGCCCATCCGCATATCGAGCCGGTTCCAGTCGCGCGACGGGACGACGGTGAGCGGTGTATCGGCGACGGTCACCGGCGCGCCACGCTCGCGCAGTTTGTGCGCATGGGCAGGAGGGATCACAAGCAGCAGCCCCGCCAGAACGACAGACATCCAGAGTGAGACGCGTATCATGGCTGTAGCCCTTCGGGAATCATCATCCGCATCATCCGGGCATCAGACGCGTCCGGCTTGAGTTCGAGATAGCGCCGCAAAGCCGTCTGCCCCGCGCCAGGCTGGCCGGTTTTGAGCAAGGACAGCCCCAGCCCGCGATGCGCTTCGGCCAGCGCCGGATCGAGCGCGACGGCTTGCGCATAGAATTGCGCGGCATTGACCAGGTCGCGTGGACTTCCCCGCATCCGGTAAAGCTCGCCGCGCGCATGCCACAGTTGCGCGGTCCAGCCGCCTTGCGCCAGCGCATCGATCAGATATTCGCTCGCGCCGAAATCGTTGAGCTTGATCTGGTCGTCGAGCAACATGCCCAGCCACGGCGCGATCGCAGCACGGTAACGCACCGCGCCGTCATCGCGCGAAGCCGCGTCAGCACGCGCGAGCTCTGCCAGATAGCCAGCGCGCTCGGCATCGGGCGGATGGGAGGCGGCAAACGCGATGGCATCGAACTTGGGCTTTTTCAGGCCCCGGCTGCGCGCCGAAGCCTCGGCCTCGGCCATCAGGCTTTCCCACATCTGCGATGCCGCCTGCGGGCGCAGCGCGCTGGTGTTGAGATAAGCGATGGCAAGCCGGTCCGCCTCGCGCTCATGATCGCGCCCATAGCGGTAGAGGTTGCCGTAGATCGAGAACTCCAGATTGCGGTACGTCCGCACGACATCATAGGACGGCGCCAGGCTGCCCAGGACCGCCGCCCAGGCCAGCACATCGGAGCCCGATCGCCGCGCCTTGAACTGCCCGAGGATATGGCGGTTTTCGAAATGACCGAACTCATGGCCCAGCACCATGCCCAGCTCAGCCTCGTTGCGGACGCGCAGCAGCAGGCCGGTGAACACGCGCATGGTGCCGTTGGCGGTCATGCTGGCGTTGAAGAACGGCGCGCGCACGATGTAGATGCGAACCGAATTGCAGCGATCCTGCCCGACAGTTTCGCACAGCACCTTGCGCACATAACCGTTCAACGCCTCGTCGCGGAGGACGAGGTCGGATTGCGCAAGCACGCTTTCTTCCTCATCCATTTCGCGCCACCAGCCGATCTCGTCGACGCCCTGCGGCTGATAGGAGCCGCTATAGGGAGGAGGAAGCACCGGCTGCGCGGAGGCCTCAGTCGCCCCTGCCAGCCCCACCAGCGCGGCGAACGCCGTCCAGCATATCCGCGCGATCATTTGCCTGCTCCGGCGCTGGGCGAGGCTTCACTCCTGGCGATCGTGCTGCCCGGAAAGTCCTCGAGCAACTGGCGCACGCGTTTGTCCGCGCCATCGGGTTCGCGGACATCGCCGCCCATCTGGGCATCGGCATTGAGCCACAACAGGTCCCCGGTCTTGAGATCGACCAGCCCGGCATAGCCGACATGCTCGCCCGAGGTGACGCCGACGCCTGCGAGCATCCCCACCACCTGCAGCATCTTGCGGCCGGTCGACCCGTAGACATCGCGATTGTAGATAAACAGCGCATAGTCCGCGCCCTCTGCCCCCGGCAGGCTGGCGACGCCCTTGCCCAGCGACCAGTCGAACACGTCGGCCTTGTTGTCGCGCTTCTTGGTGGGCAGCCGGTTGCCGACGAAGAACTGGTACTGGATCACCGCCTGCGACACCGCCGCAAACAGCGCCATATGCTCGTTCAGGATGCGGGCATCCTCACCATAGGCTGGCGGCGCGACGATGACCTCGTTGCCCAGGCTGCGCTGCAGTCCGTCCAGCGCGACGCCGATATTGGCGCGCGCCTGCTCGGTCCAGTCGGAATTGGGCTCGAACATGCCCCCGGTCGACTGTTCACCGACCCGCATAGTGGGGCGGATCAGCAGGATCTTCTTGCCGCTCTGCGCGGGCAGGCTGAAACCCTGCCGTGTCGCGGAGCGTTCCTGCGCATTGGCAGGAAGGGCAGCCACCGCCAATGCAAGCAACGCACCGATAAGCTGAAATAGAAATGTCCGCATAGCGCCCCCGCAACCAAGACTACGCTAGACCTGTTCTGCAGGTCTGTGCCAGGGTTAATGCGCGATTGGCTCCAAACTGGAGCAGATTGCCGGGCCGATACTTGTCAGCGCGCGCCGAACAGCGCGGACCCGATGCGCACATGGGTCGCGCCGATCCGCACGGCGGTCTCGTAATCTCCCGACATGCCGATGCTCAGCTGGTCCAGCCCATTGTCGCGCGCCAGCTTGGCGAGCAATGCGAAATAGGGCGATGGCTCGACATCGGCCGGCGGCACCGCCATCAGGCCGATCACCGGCAGATCGAGCGCGCGCACCTGTTCGAGGAACTGCGGCAGATCGGTGATCGCGCAGCCGCCCTTCTGCTCTTCCTCGCCGATATTGACCTGGATGAAGCACGGCACGCGCCTGGCCGCCTTGTCCATCGCGGCGGCGAGCGCCTTGGCCAGCGAGATGCGGTCGAGCGAGTGGATATAGTCGAACAACGCGACCGCCTCATTGGCCTTGTTCGATTGCAGCTGGCCGACCATGTGGAGCTCAAGGTCCGGGTAGCGCGCGCGCAGATCGGGGAACTTGGCCTCTGCCTCCTGCACCCGGTTTTCACCGAACACCCGCTGCCCCTGTTCGATCAGGTCCTCGATCGCGTCTGTCGGCTTGGTCTTGGAGATCGCGATCAGCGTGGTCGATCCCGCCGGGCGCTTGGCGATCTTCTCGGACTGGGCGATGTTCGCGCGGATCGTGGCGAGCGGCGTTGCGGTGGTGTGGCTGGGCATATTCATGGGGCGCGGCTATAAGCCCGGTCATGCGCCGCCGCCAGCCCGGAAACACATTGCCCACGCTCTGGCTGATCAGCGACGCACGCAACGATGCGGTGCTGGAGCGCGCGATCGCGCGGATGCCTTTGGGGTCAGGGCTGGTGTTCCGGCATTATCACCTCGATCCACGGGCACGACGGGCAAGGTTCGACCGGCTGGCCAAGCTGATGCGGATCCGCGGCGGGGTGATCGTGCTGGCGGGCGATACCGCGCAGGCACGCCGGTGGCGCGCGGACGGTTGCTACGGCGCGCCCGTCGGCGGCGCGGGTTACGGGCTGATCCGGCTGCTCACGGTGCACGATGCCAAGGAATTGCTTCGGGCCAATCTGCGCAGCGCTGTTCTCCGGCGAACGCCGGAGCCCAGGAGCCAGATTGCGCGGCATTCGCCCCTGGATTCCGGCTTTGGCCGGAAAACGGATACTGGATCAACATTGGCGCTGATCTCGCCCGTTTTCCCGACCCGTAGCCATCCCGGCGACAAGACGCTCGGGGCGGCGCGATTCGCGGCGCTGGCGCGATTGTCACGCCTGCCCGTCATCCCGCTGGGCGGAATGACGCGGAGGCGTGCACGGCAGATCGCTGCCACGATCAACGGCTGGGCGGCGATTGACGGTCTGTCAGCTTCGCAAGCAGTTTCTGGTTGTAAGCGGCAGGCTTGAGCCGGCGACAGTCCTTGAGGAACTCGGTATGTCCAGCGCGCGCAAACGCCTCTGCTTCTTCTCCTGACTTGGAATGTTCGAGCAGGAAGCCGCGGATTCGGGAGATAAGACTGTCGGACGGCAGCCTCTTTTCCGTGATAGCAAACGGGGTAAATTCCTTGGGATACACGTTGTGCTTCCATAGGAAATCCCCCACCCCGATGTCGTGTTGAAGGATATCCAGATTCATCGCATCGCCCGCGACGATCAAGCCTGTGTCGTAATCGATCCGATATTCGTCACGCATCTTGCGGATGAACACCCAGCAAAACGGCGTCAAAGTTGCAAACGGACCTGCAATGATGTGCTCTCCGTCCAACTCGAAGTGAGTCAGACCGATGTCAATTCCGGCAATCGCCTGACAAATTGATTTGCGATCCGATCTGGCTGACAGAGGCTTTCTCCTTTTGGCGGGTTCAATACAGGCCGCGTGCGTATCACCCTTGGCGCATGGCAGCTATGGGGTCGTTTCCTGAACGGCAGGTTTCTCTGCATGGCTCCAAACCCGGCACCGCTCTGCCCAACCTGGACTTGTCATCCGATCCGCGCTTTCGGTCACCCTGGGACGCAACCGCTTTGCGGCGCAAGCCGGAGCTGTTCGTCTGTCAGCAGCGGCCGATCCAGCCAACCCCTGCCCTTCGCGGCGGGTAGACTGCGACTCCTAGAATCCGGCTTTCGCCAGAGAACGGGCGCGCGGTGGGCTATCGTTGGTGCGGCGGCTTTGACAGGCTCAGCCTGAGCGGGGATGTAGGGTTTGGCCAAAGGCATCCGGCCGTGCCGAACGCTGGCAGCAGGAGATGGGCCCCTGCCTTCGCAGGGGACCAGCTATCTGTGATGTCTGCGATGTCAGCGAACCAACGGGATCAGAAGCGGAATTCGGTTCCGACATAGACAGCCTGGCTGTCATACTGCTCGTTGGTCAGGCCGGTCAGGCGGTCGCGTTCGCTGCGCAGGCGGATGCCGGCGGTGACGTCGAGGTTGCGGGTGACCTTATAGGCGCCGCCGACGTCGAGCGAGTAGCTGCCCTGATCATTGAACGGACGAACCGCGCGGGTGGTGGGCGCCTGGATGTCATCCAGTTCGATCCGCGGGCTGAACCGGCTCTTGCGTGCAGCGCTGTCGCCGCGACCCAGCAGCGCGATATCAGGCAGCGCCTCGTCCTGCTGGCGGATGCTCGAAGGCAGTGCGAACTTGGTGAAGCCCTTGGCAACGCCGAGGCTGAACGCGGTCGGGGTGATCTGGACCAGACCGGCGCCCTGGCCGCTGTCGCTGGCCAGATCGGGACGGATGTTGATGGCCTTGGCCGAGTCGGGACGGACGCGGACCGCGATGGTCAACGCGCGGGTGCCGTTGCTGGCAGAGGCGGCAGGCGTGAAACGGAACATCTTGTCGCCGCGCAGAGCCGAAAACTTCAACTTGTCGGCAAGCCGGGGGTCGACCGATGCGGGCGTAAACGAGCCGATGCCGCCGCGGGCGTCGATCGACACCGGGCGCGAATCGAAACCGGAGGAGAATGCGAGGGCAATCGACGGCACCAATGCCGCAGCCCCGAGCATAAGCCCCGATATCACCAGCTTTTTACCAACTCCGACCTTCATGATCTGTTTCCGACCCCGCTTCGTCCCTGACTTACGTGTTACCACAAAATCCGGTTCCTGCATGCCCAATGCCGGGCACCCCAAAATTTAATCTGAAACCGTTGCACACAATCCACATTATAGAGGATCGGCGCGCCGGCCGGTAGCGCTGGGGGACGATTGAGCCTCCCGCCCCTGTCGCCATCCGCAGCCTGCCACGCGGGAGATTACCGCGCCCAAACTTGCTGCTGGATGAACGCGCGCGGCCGTGCGCAAGTGCTTGCCCATGGCCGCAAAGCAACTATAGAAGGCCGCTGTTTCATGCGTCAGTTGTGTAAGGATTCCGCCATGCCTGTTCTTCCTTTCGCCCGCGCTGCGCTGTGCGCTGTCGGCACCCTGGCGCTGCTGTCTGCATGCGGCGGACGCCAGGAGAGGCCCAAGGCGGACATCGCCGCCAGCCAGGTGACCACCATCGGCGTCAACAGCTATCTGTGGCGTGCGTCGCTCGACGCGCTGTCGTTCATGCCGCTGCTTCAGGCGGACAGCGCCGGCGGCGTCATCGTGACCGACTGGTACGCCAACCCGCAGACCCCCGGCGAGCGGATGAAGGTCACCGTCTCGATCCTCGACCAGGATCTGCGCGCCGATGCGCTGCGCGTCGCTGCCAGCCGCCAGGTCAACCAGACCGGTCAGTGGGTCGATGCCCCTGTCCGCGCCGCGACCGTGCAGAAGCTCGAAGAAATCATCCTCACCAAGGCCCGCGATCTGCGCCAGTCCGCCATTCGCGAATAACCTGCGAATACCAGAGACGAGTATCATGAACGAGACAACGCGGTTCAATCCGCTGGCTGCCGATTCCCGCTGGCAATCGGTGTGGGAAGAGCGCCAGTCCTTCAAGGCGGACAGCAACAGCGCCAAGAAAAAGGCCTACGTGCTCGAGATGTTTCCCTATCCGTCGGGGCGCATCCATATCGGACATGTGCGCAACTACACCATGGGCGATGTCATCGCGCGCTATCGCCGGATGCAGGGCTTTGAAGTGCTCCACCCGATGGGCTGGGACGCCTTTGGCATGCCGGCGGAAAACGCCGCGATGGAAAAGGGCGTGCATCCGGGCGGCTGGACCCGCGACAACATCGCCTCGATGCGCAAGCAGCTCAAGCGCCTCGGCTTCGCGCTCGACTGGAGCCGCGAGATCGCTACGTGCGAGCCCGAATATTACGGCCACGAACAGGCGCTGTTCCTCGATCTCTATGCCGCAGGCCTGGTCTATCGCAAGGAAAGCGCGGTCAACTGGGATCCCGTAGACCAGACCGTGCTCGCCAACGAGCAGGTCATCGACGGCAAGGGCTGGCGCTCGGGCGCGCAGGTCGAACGGCGCAAATTGAGCCAGTGGTTCCTCAAGATCACCGACTTTGCCGACGAGCTGCTCGAGGGCCTGGATACATTGGGCGACTGGCCCGAAAAGGTCCGGTCGATGCAAGCCAACTGGATCGGCAAGAGCCAGGGGCTGACGTTCAGTTTCAACGTTGCGGGCTCCGAGCCGATCCCCGTCTATTCCACCCGGCCCGACACCATCTTCGGCGCGAGCTTCGTCGCGATCGCTGCCGATCACCCGATCGCGCAGAAGATCGCCGCCGACAACGCCGAAGCCGCCGCCTTCATCGAGCGTTGCAAGGCCGGCGGCACCACCGCGGCCGAGCTGGAAACCGCCGAGAAATTGGGTTTCGACACCGGGCTACGCGCGATCCATCCGTTCGACCCGAGCTGGGAACTGCCCGTGTTCATCGCCAATTTCGTGCTGATGGACTATGGCACCGGCGCGGTGATGGGCGTGCCTGCGCACGACCAGCGCGACCTCGATTTCGCGCGCAAATACATGCTGCCGGTGCCACGCGTGGTCGCGGCCGAAGGTGACGAGAATGTCGCCATCCAGACCGAGGCATATACCGGCCCCGGGCGCATCATCAATTCAGGCTTTCTCGACGGCATGGGTGTCGATGAGGCCAAGGCGGCGGTTATCGCCCGCGCCGAGGCCGAAGGCTGGGGCGAAGGCACCACAGTGTGGCGGCTGCGCGATTGGGGCGTCTCGCGCCAGCGTTACTGGGGCACGCCGATCCCGTTCATCCATTGCGATGACTGCGGTGTCGTTGCGGTGCCCAAGGACCAGCTGCCGGTGGTGCTGCCCGAGGATGTCAGCTTCGAGATCCCCGGCAATCCGCTCGAGCGGCACCCGACGTGGAAGCATGTCGCATGCCCCAATTGCGGCAAGGATGCGCTGCGCGAGACCGACACGCTCGACACCTTCGTGGATTCGAGCTGGTATTTCCTACGCTTTGCCAGCCAGCCCGACGACAAGCCGTTCGACCGCGACGAGATCGCCAAATGGCTGCCGGTCGGCCAGTATATCGGCGGGGTCGAGCATGCGATTTTGCACCTGCTCTACGCCCGCTTCTGGACCCGTGCGCTCGCGCGCATCGGCAAGATCGACGTCACCGAACCGTTCGCCAGCCTGTTCACGCAAGGCATGGTGACGCACCAGACCTGGCAGGACGCGAGCGGCAAATGGCTGGGCCCCGATCAGGTCGAAAGGCGCGGCGAGGCCTGGATCATCACCGACACCGGCGAGGCGGCGATTGCCGGCCGGGTCGAGAAGATGTCCAAGTCGAAGAAGAACGTGGTCGATCCCGACGCCATCGTCGACCAATATGGCGCGGACGCGGTGCGCTGGTTCATGCTGTCCGACAGCCCGCCCGAGCGCGACCTGCCGTGGAGCGAGGCGGGCATCGAAGGCTGCTGGCGTTTCGTCCAGCGGTTGTGGCGGGTGTTCAATTCGATCGAGGCCTCCGAGGGCGAAGACAAGGCTCTGGAACGCAAGCTGCACCAGACAATCGACCTGATCGGCAAGGACATCGAGGCGCTGGCGTTCAACAAGGCGGTCGCGCGGCTGTACGAGCTGACCAATGCGATCGAGAAGGCCGAGAAATCTGCCAGTCGCAACATCGCCATCCGTGCGCTCGCGCGCCTGGTCGCGCCGATGGTGCCGCATCTCGCTGAAGAGGCGTGGGAACTGATCGAGGGCCACGGCCTGGTCGCCAATGCCAGCTGGCCCGAAGTCGACCCCATGCTGCTGGTCGAGGACGAGGTCACCATCGCGGTACAGATCAAGGGCAAGCTGCGTGATACGCTGACAGTGCCCAAGGGCCTGCCCAACGAAGAGCTCGAACGGCTTGCGCTGGCATCGGACAAGGTGCAGCGTAGCCTCGACGGCGCAGAGATCCGCAAGGTGATCGTGGTGCCCGACCGGCTGGTCAATCTGGTGGTGTGATGGTGATGTGGAATGCCCCTTTAAATCCTCCCCTGCAAGGGGAGGTGGCAGCCCGCAGGGCTGACGGAGGGGTGTCCCCTTCGGCGATGGGGTTGTCACCCCTCCACCACTTCGTGGTCCCCCTCCCCTTGCAGGGGAGGATTTGAATGATGCGCGCCCTTCTCCCCCTCGCGCTGCTCGCCAGCCTCTCCGCTTGCGGGATGCAGCCGCTGTATTCCTCCGGGACGCAGGGCGCGGTCGCGACCACGTTGGGCGATGTCACCGTCGCGCCGATCCCGGGCCGCGCGGGCTGGCTGGTCAAGAACGCGCTCGACGACCGGCTCGATGCGCTGGGCGGCGGCAACAGCCGGTTCCAGCTGCAGGTGGCGCTTGACGACCGGATCACCGGCTTCGGCCTGCTCGCCAACGATCAGGTGACCCGCGAACGCCGCACGTTGCGCGCACGCTATCAACTGGTCGAAACCGCGACCGGCGAGGTGGTGCTCGATGCCACCGCCGCCTCTGACGCGGGCATCGACATCGTCAGCAGCGAATATGCGACCATCGCGGCCGAAAATCGCGCGCTGGAAAACCTGTCGCTCGAGATCGCCAATCAGATCGTCACCCGGCTCTCGCTGTTCGCGCGCGAGGTATCGCAGGCCCAATGAGGGTCGCGGCGCAATGAAGGCGGACGCCGCAGCGATCCGTGCGCTGGCGCGCAAGCCGCGACCCGAAATCCGCCTGTATTTGATCTTCGGCACCGATGATGGCGGCAACGCCGCGCTCGCGTCCACCATCGCCGAAAGCCTTGGCAAAGGCATCGAGCGCACCGATCTCGACGGATCGCAGCTGTCGCGTGACCCCTCGCTGCTCGCCGCAGAGGCCGCGTCGATGTCGCTGTTCGGCGACACCCGCTATATCCGCGTGACCACCACCGGCGAAGAGAGCCTGGCCGCGGTCGAGGCGCTGATCGCCGCAGACAAGACGATCAACCCGGTGATCATGCTGGCAAGCGGGATCAGCGAGAAATCGCGGATCGCCAAGGCCGTGCTCGCCGCGCCCAATACGCTCGCGGTGCAGACCAAGTTGCCCGGCGCTGACGACATGGCCCGGATCGTCGCCGAACTCGGGCGCGAAGCAGGGCTGACGATCGAGCCCGACCTGGCGCACGTCATCGCCGGCTTCACCGCGGCCGATCGCAGGCTTGCGGCGCAGGAGATCGAGAAGCTCTCGCTCTATCTTGATTCGTCGCCCGCCGAGCCCAAGCCCGTGACCCGCGAGGCGATCGCCGCACTGCGCGCCGATGCCGAGGACGATGCAATGCAGCCGATCATCACGGCGGCGCTGTCGGGTGATCTGCGCCGGTTGCCCGAAGAGCTGAAACGGATGCGCGAGCAGGCGGTGTCCGAGGTCGGCCTGGTCATCGTGATGCAGCGCCAGGTGATGCAGCTGGCGGCGGCTGCGCAGCGCATGGGCAATGCGCGCGATATCGGCGGATGGGTGACGCAGGAGATGCGAAGCCGTCGGCTCTGGGGCGGCGGCAGTCCGCAGGACTGGACCCGGCAATTGCGCGCCTGGGGTCGCCCGCAGCACATGGCACGGCTGATCGAACGGTTGCTCAACCTGCAGCAGGCGATGATGCGTGCCACCCCCGGTCCTGCATTGCTGCTCGAGCAGGAACTCCTCGAAATCGCGCGGGTTGCCGCTCGCGCGTCTTGACTGTCGCCACTATCGGCCCATGTTGATCTCTCCCCAGGAGAGACCCATGGCAGACACCAAGATCAGCGACACCGATTGGCGCGCAAAGCTCAGCCCCGAACAATATCACGTGCTGCGCGAAGGCGGCACCGAGCGCGCCTTCACCGGCAAATACAACGACCACAAGGGCGAGGGCATGTACCGCTGTGCCGGATGCGGGGCGCCGTTGTTCGAATCGGATGCCAAGTACAACAGCGGATCGGGCTGGCCCAGCTTTACCGCCCCGGTCGAGGGCGAAGCGGTCGCCGAGATCGTCGACACTAGCCATGGCATGACCCGCACCGAGGTGCGCTGCGCGCGCTGCGACGGCCATCTGGGCCATGTCTTCCCCGATGGCCCGGGACCTGAAGGTTTGCGCTACTGCATGAACAGCGCATCGCTCGAGTTCGATCCCAAGGAGGATTGAGGCAGATACCCTTGCGCAACGTCCCTCGACTTCGCTCGGGACAAACGGGGGTGGTTAGTTCTTTACAACCTTGCCGCGATCCCGAGCGAAGTCGAGGGACGTCGCGCAAAGGCTAGCGGCTCAACCCCGCCGCCGCCGCAACACGATGTACAACGCCCCATCCCCGCCATGCCGGGGGTGAGCGTTGCGCACCGCAGCGATGTCGGCCGCATGGCGCGACGATTGCAGCCAGTCCGACACCGCCCCGCGGATCGCGCCGCGACCGCTGTTGGGCGTGCGCGCCTTGCCGGTGATCAGCAGCATCAGCCGCATATCCGCCGCCTTGGCCTGCCCCAGCGCCATATCGAGCCGCGCATAGGCGCTGACAAGCGTGTGCCCGTGCAGATCGATCGTAACGTCGGGCTGCACCCCGCCCTTGGCCAACCGCCGGTCCCAATGCCCATCGAGATTACCCGCGACCGAGGGCCGCGCGGCCTCGGTGAAGGTCCAGGATGGGGTGGGTTTGGCAGGATCTGAACGAAGAAAATCCTCCCCCTTGATGGGGGAGGAGCGAGACTTGGCCGCGTGCGGCCTAGTCGCAGCGGTGGGGGTGAGCGCGCCTCCAGCACCGGACCTGGCGGCGCGATCACCCCCACCAGCCCGATCAACAGGGTGGCCTCCCCCATCAAGGGGGAGGGCTTTTTTGGTTGAGAGCGGAGAGGATTGCACCTTGTCCTTGAACGGCTCGACGGTCGCGATCACCCGCTTCCACAGGGCCGCTTCCGCATCAGAAAGCGGCCGCCGGCTCATCGCTCAGCGCGCCTGCTGCGCCAGCCGGTCGTAGCTGCCGCGCGGCAACAGGATCAGCGCGAGCCCGCGCGCGGACATGCCGCCGGCGATGACCTTGGCCTGCTCGCCCGCACCCCAGAAAGTATCGAAACGGTTGGCCCCCTTGATCGCGCCGCCGGTATCCTGCGCCACCCACAGCCCGTTGGGCTCGGCGCGGTCCATCGAGAGGAACACGGGCGCACCCAAAGGCACGAATTTGGGATCCGCAGCGACGCTGCTGCCTGCCTCGACCTGATAGCCCAATGCGCCCAATGGGCCGGGGCCGGTCAGCTCGCGGAAGAAGACGAAGCTCTTGTTCTCGCGCATGATCGCGCGGCCTTCCTCGGGATTGGCGCGCAGATAGGCGACGATGCCCTGCATGCTCGCCTGGCCCGACGCGAGCAGGCCGCGGTCGCGCATCAGTGCGCCGATGCCGGTATAATCGCGCCCGTTCTGGCTGGCATAGCCGATCCGCACCACCGATCCATCGGGCGCGCGCAACCGGCCCGAACCCTGCACCTGCAGGAAGAAGAAGTCGATCGCGTCTGCGGCCCAGGCGATCACCGGCGCGCGGCCACCCAGCGATCCCTGCTCGATCTGGGTGCGGTCGTCATAGGGCACGAGATCGGTGCCCTTGAGCTTGCCGCGCACGCGCTTGCCCGCCCATTCGGGAGAGAATTGCGACAGGTCGACATCGATCAGGTCAGCCGGGCGGCCATAGACGGGAACGTCGAAGCCCGGTGCGCGGGTGCGTGATCCCGCGATCTCGGGCTCGAAATAGCCGGTGGCAAAGCCTGCGCCCTCGCCCACCTGCACCGCTTCGAGCTGCTCGGCAAAGAAGCGCGCAGCATCGTTGTCGGGCCATCCGGCAGCGGCGGCACAGGGTGCGCGCCAGTCTTCAGGACGGGTCAGGCCGCTGGCGTCGGTGCGCTTGGTGACCGCAGGGCAGGTCAGCCGGAAGGCGACCAGCGCCGAGCGGGCGTCGTCGGGCGCGATCGGCAGGCTGGAGATGCTCGGCCCCCGGCGCAGCATCTGTCCGGCGGCCGTGGTGATATCGGTGCTGGCGGTGATCGCAGCGCCCGCCATCGCCGGCAGCGGCGTCGCGCGCGGAATGGCGTAACCGGATGCCGGGCCCGTCGGCGCAGCCGGTGGGATCTGCCGTGCCGCACCTGCTACCGGTTGTGCAGTTTCATAAGGCAGCCGCGCAGGCGGCGGTGCGGAACTGGTTTCACCTGAAGGAACGACACCTGCACAGGCGGTCAGCGCCAACGGCAGCAGTCCGACTGCCAGACGGCGCATGACGATCCCCCGGTCGGACCACATCAGGCCTGATCGGTTTCGACCAGAATCCAGTTGGGATCGTTGCTGCGCAGATCGCGGGCGAAGGTCCACAGGTCGTGGGTTTCTACCGCATCGGTCAGCGAGCCGGCGACCAGCTCGCCATCGGGTCCGCGAACCACCGCGGCGATATCCGCATCGAAACGCACCGTGATGCGCGCGGTCGGCGCGTCGTATTCGGCATCGATGATTCGCGCCTCGTCGATCCGGACCAGCCGGTTTTCCAGCGTTTCGCCGCGCGCAGTGCGCTGGTCGATCGAGCTGGAGAAGCTTTCGAACACTTCGTCGTCGCACAGATTGCGCAGGTCTTCGCGGTTGCCCGCCCAGAAGGCTTCGAGGATCATGCCATAAGCCGCCTTGGCGCCATCGCGGAAACGGGCGACATCGAAAATCCGGTCGGCAGCGAGCATCTGGCGGATGCCGGGTTCGGCTGCGATGTCGAACACGGTCGAGGTGCCGGGGGTCAACGCAACCGGCTTGTCGTCGAGCTGCGGGCGCTCGATCGAGGTCGGGCGTTTGGCGACCGGCGTATCCATGCCGCGGGTCAGCGGTTCCTGTTCGTGCCCGGTGCGTTTGCCCAGGACCGAGTAGAGCCGAAGCCCCAGAAACGCTGCAACCATGGCCAAGATGATGATTTCTACCGTCACAATTCTTCCCGTATGCCCGCCCGCTAAAACAACTGTGCTGCAAAAAGGTCAGCGCGAATGCTCAACATAGGGCATGTCGGCCAATATGCAAATTGCTTTGGCCGACAAAAACTTGCATCGCACTGTCGTTTGGCGCCCTTGCACCGCGTGGTAAGCACGATTAGAGCGCCGCGCATGACGCGCTGGCTGCGCAAATCATTGAAAGGGATTATCCATGGCCGAAGACGGCACCGTGAGCTCATCAAATCCAATGCTGAATGGCGCGTCCGGGCCGCAGGCGGGCCTGATCTCGCAATATGTCAAGGACCTGTCGGTCGAGAACCCCAATGCGCCCGACAGCTTCCAGTGGCCGGGCCAGCTGGCGTTCGACGTCCAGTTCCGCGCCGAATCGCGCCAGCTCAACGAAGAAGTGCATGAGATGATCTGCACCTACACCATCGCCGCCAAGGCCGAGCAGGGCACCGCCTATCTGGTGGAACTGGCCTATGGCGCGTTGGTCGGCATCCGCAGCATGGACGAAGAGCAGGTCCGCCGCTTCCTGTTCGCCGACACGCCGCGCATGGTGTTCCCCACCATCCGCCTGATCCTGGGCAACGTCATCCGCGACGCGGGCTTCCCGCCGCTGGTGCTCGAGCCGATCGATTTTGCCGCGCTTTACGAACAGCAGAGCCAGGATCCCAATTTCGGCGCCCCGATGCCGCCGGCAGAAGGCAGCGCCTGAGCCTGAAACGCGATAGGGCGCTATCGGCATGAACCTGCTCCGCGCCGTGTCCACCATCGGCGGGCTGACGTTGGTCAGCCGGGTGCTGGGCATGGTGCGCGACATGCTGATGGCGCGCTATGTCGGCGCCGGCATGGCCGCCGATGCCTTCCTGATCGCGTGGCGGCTGCCCAATTTGTTTCGCGCGCTGTTTGCCGAAGGCGCGTTCGCCGCAGTCTTCGTGCCGATGTTCAACCGCAGGCTGGCAGAGGCCGACAAGGACGCGCCCGGCACCGGAATGGACGCCGCGCGCGTGTTTGCGGGCCAGGTGCTGTCGGTGCTGGTGCCGTTCCTGATCGTGTTCACGGCGATCATGATGCTGGCCGCCGGCCCGGTCGTCTATGCGATGACCGGCGGCTTTCCCGATGGGGGACCTGAGAAATTCGCGCTCGCCCGGCACCTGACGATCATCACCTTCCCCTATCTCGGGCTGATTTCGCTGGTCTCGCTGCTCGGCGGCATCCTCAATTCGATCAACCGTTTCTGGGTCAACGCCGCAGCGCCGATTTTGCTCAACATCTGCATGATCGCAGCCTTGCTGCTGTTTCGCGGCCAGAATGAGGCCGATACCGCCATCACCCAGGCAATCGCGGTGACGGTCGCGGGCGTGCTGCAACTGGCGTGGCTGATCCTTGCCTGCCGCGCCAACGGCATCGTCCTAAAGCTTTCGCGCCCGCGGCTCTCGCCCGACGTCAAGGCAATGCTGGTGCTGATCGCGCCTGCCGCGATCGGCCAGGGCGCGATCCAGTTCAACCTGCTGATCTCGACCTCGCTCGCCGCGCGCTACCTCAGCGAAGGCGCGGTTTCGTGGATCTATTACGCCGACCGGTTGAACCAGCTGCCTTTGGGGCTGATCGGGATCGGTGTCGGCACCGCGATCCTGCCGATGCTCTCTCGCCAGATCGGCAGCGGCGACCCCAAGGCTGCCAACAACACCCAGAACCGCGCGCTCGAACTCGCGCTGTTTCTGGCGCTGCCCGCCGCGGTGGCGCTGGTGGTCGCCGCCGTGCCGATCATCCACGGCGTGTTCCAGTACGGCGCGTTCACCGCCGCCGACACGGTCGCGACCGCACGCGTGCTCGCCGCGTTCTCGTGCGGGGTGCCGGCTTACGTGCTGATCAAGGTGCTGACCCCGGGCTTCTACGCGCGCGCCGATACCAAGACCCCGGTGCGGCTGGCACTGGTCGCGATGCTGGTGAACCTGATCGGCAACCTCATCCTGATCTGGCCTTTGGGGCATGTCGGCGTCGGCGTGGCGACCGCGATCTCTGCCTGGGTCAATGTCGGCTTGCTGTTCGGGGTGCTGTACAAGCGCGGCCATATCCAGCCTGATGCGCGGTTGATCGCCAAATTGTGGCGGATTCTGGTGGCAGCAGTAGTGATGGGCGTGGCGTTGTGGCTGGGCTCGCGGCTCGCCGACAGCTTCATGGACGGCAGGCTGATCGAACGGATCGCGACACTTGCGGTCTTGTGCGGCGGCGGGGCGGCGTTGTATGGGCTCGCAGCGCTGGCGCTGGGCACCTACCGGCTCGGCGACATCAAGGCGATGCTGCGCCGCAAGGCGTGAGGCAGCGCCACCACCTCCCGCATTCAGCGAAAGAGAACAACATCATGCGCGTCCTTTCCGGCATCCAGCCGACCGGCAATCTGCATCTGGGCAACTATCTGGGCGCGATCCGCAACTGGGTGAAGATGCAGGACGAGATGGACGCGACAAGCGCCTGCTTCTTCTTCCTTGCCGACCTGCACTCGATCACCGTGACCGAAGAGCGCGAAACCCGCATCCGCAACGTACGCGAGATGGCGGCGGCGCTGATCGCCTGCGGCATCGACGCAGACCGCAGCGTGCTGTTCAACCAGGCGCGCGTGCCCGCGCATGCCGAAATGGCCTGGTTGCTCAACGGCACTGCCCGCATCGGCTGGCTCAACCGGATGACCCAGTTCAAGGACAAGGCGGGCAAAAACCGCGAAGGCGCGAGCATCGGGCTGTTCGTCTATCCGGTACTGCAGGCTGCAGACATCCTGCTCTATCAGGCGACGCACGTTCCGGTGGGCGAGGACCAGAAGCAGCATCTGGAGCTGACCCGCGATATCGCCACCAAGTTCAACACCGATTTCGGGGTCGAGCTGTTCACTTTGCCCGATCCGTACATCCCCAAGGAATCGGCGCGGATCATGTCCTTGCGTGATGGCACCGCCAAGATGTCCAAGTCCGACCCCTCGGAAATGAGCCGGATCAGCCTGACCGACGACGACGATGCGATCGCGCAGAAGATCCGCAAGGCCAAGACCGACCCCGAGCCGCTGCCCGAGCTGGCATCGGCGCTCGAAGGCCGCCCCGAGGCGCTCAACCTCGTCGGCATCTATGCGACGCTGACCGAAACGACCCCCGATGCGGTGTGCGCACAGTTCGCAGGCCAGGGCTTCGGCGCGTTCAAGCCTGCGCTCGCCGAGGTGCTGATCGAGACGCTGCGCCCGATCCGCGAGCGCTTCGTCGCGCTCAAGGACGACGACACCGCGCTCGATGCAATTCTGGTCAAGGGCGCGGAAAAGGCCCGCGCCGTGGCGCAGCCGACGCTTGATGCTGCCTATGACGCGCTGGGGCTGATGCGCTGATCGGGTTTCCCGTATTGATCGCCTGGCGGCATCTCTGAATGGCACGACGGCGGAAAAATCTGAGTCCGATTGTCGCAATTGCGTTCAAACGGGGTTCATTCGCGATCGACTAGTCCTATATCCATATTCGGGCCGCGCAGGGTTGCAGGTCCGTGATGGAGAGACACTGATGACTGTTCGCAGCCGCTTTTCACGCCGTGCTGCCTTGATTGCGGTGCCCGCGCTGGCGCTCGCGCTTTCGGCATGTGCCACGCCTTTCAAGGCGGACGTCGCCCGTTTCCAGGCGTTGCCCGCTCCGCAAGGACAAAGCTTCGTGGTCACCGCTTCCGATCCGCGCCTTCAGGGCGGGCTCGAGTTCGGCCAATATGCCGGGCTCGTCACGCAGCGGATGGCGCAGCTCGGTTATGTTCCCGCCAACGATCCCGCGCGCGCCGACATGGTGGTGAGCTTTGCCTACACCGTGGACAACGGTCGCGAAAAGATCGTGTCGGATAATTTCGGCGGTGGATTTGGCGGCGGGTTCGGTCCGTGGGGCCGCGGCGGCTTCTATGGTCGCCGTCCATTCGGCTGGGGGTTCAACGATCCGTTCATCTTCGGCAATGGCTGGAACAACGACGTTCGCAGCTACACGGTCTATACCAGCGAGATCGATCTGAAGATCGACCGTACCGCCGACAACAGCCGCCTGTTTGAAGGCCGCGCGGAAGCGCAGTCGCGCAGCAAGAACCTGCAATATCTGGTTCCCAATCTGGTCGAGGCGATCTTCACCGATTTCCCGGGCCGTTCGGGTGAAGCCGTCCAGATCTCCATCGCTCCGGAAGGCGAAAAGACGGTTAGGCCGGTTCGCCAGCGGCGGTAAATAACACTGAGGCCCTTTCCCCTCCCGCTTGCGGGAGGGGCAGGTCCGGCTTGCCGGACCGGGGTGGGCCTGAACAGGAGCGGTCGTAACGCTCGCCTGCGGCTTCGCGCCCACCCCGGCCTGCAGCCACCCCTCCCGCAAACGGTAGGGGAGAGATATCACACCCCCGTCGAGCCGAAGCCCCCTGCCCCGCGCGCGGTGGCATCGAGATCGTCGACCTCTTCGAATGCCGCGCGCTGCACCGGCGCTGCCACCAGTTGCGCGATCCGGTCGCCGCGGCGGATCGGGAAGGGCGCATCGCCATGGTTGATCAGGATCACCTTAAGCTCACCGCGATAATCGCTGTCGATCGTGCCCGGCGTATTGGGCACGGTGATGCCATGCTTGAGCGCAAGGCCAGAGCGCGGGCGTACCTGCACCTCATAGCCATCGGGAATCGCGATGGCAAAACCGGTGGCGACCGCGTGCCGCTGCCCCGGCATCAGGTCGAGCTCTTCGGCTGACACCACGTCCATCCCCGCCGCGCCGTCGGTCGCATAGGCCGGCGGCGGCAGGCCAGCACCATTGTCGAGCCGCTTGAGCCGGATCGTGATTGGCGGCAGCGGGTGATCAGCGGACGGCATCGGCGATTTTCTCCATGAGTTTGCGCGCGACCTGATCCTTGGGCAGGTTGGCCCAGCTTTCGACGCCGTCGCCGGTGACGATGTGCACCGCGTTGTCGCTGCCACCCATAACGTCACCCGAGACGTCATTGGCGACGATCCAATCGCAGCCCTTGCGCGCCAGCTTGGCCTGGGCGTGCGCGACGACATTTTCGGTCTCGGCGGCAAAGCCGATCAACAGTGCAGGTCGCCGGTCATCGCGCGCCAGCCCGGCGAGAATATCCGGATTCTCCGCCAGCTGTAGCGTCGGCAACGAGCCGCCGGTCTTCTTGATCTTCTGATCCGCCATGTCCGCCGTCCGCCAGTCCGCCACCGCTGCGACCATTATCGCAACATCGGCAGGCAGCGCAGCCTCTACCGCTGCCGCCATCTCGCGCGCGGTCTCGACGTCGATCCGGGTCACGCCCGGCGGCGTTGGCAGGCTCACCGGCCCCGCGATCAAATGGACATCGGCGCCCATTTGCGCTGCCGCTGAGGCGATCGCGAAACCCTGCTTACCGCTCGACCGGTTGGCGATGTAACGCACCGGATCGATCGGCTCGTGCGTCGGGCCTGCAGTGATCAGCACGCGCTTGCCGCGAAGAACCTGCGGCCACCCCTCCCGCCAGCGGGAGGGGAGATTGAGAGCGCGCTCGATCTCACCCATGATCGCCACTGGCTCGGGCAGCCGGCCCGGACCATACTCGCCACACGCCATCGCGCCATCGTCGGGATCGATCACCGTCACCCCGTCGCCGCGAAGCTGGGCGACATTGCGCTGCGTTGCGGCGTGCTGCCACATCCGCACGTTCATCGCGGGCACGGCGAGCACCGGGGTATCGGTCGCGAGCAGCACCGTGGTCGCCAGGCTGTCGGAAATGCCCGCCGCCATCTTGGCGAGCAGGTCGGCGGTCGCCGGGCAGACCACGATCAGGTCGGCCTCGCGGCTGAGCTGGATGTGCCCCATCTCGGTCTCGTTCTTGAGGTCCCACAACGTCGTGAACACCTCGTTCTCGCTCAAGGCGGCCAGCGTCATCGGGGTGATGAACTGCGCGCCACCATCGGTCAGCACGCAGCGCACGGTCATGCCTGCCTTGCGGATCAGCCGGATCAGCTCGCACGCCTTATAGGCCGCGATGCCGCCGCCGACGATCAGCAGGATATGGGGTGTTTTCATGGCCAGCAGCGGTAAATGCTGCGCGCGGATCGGTCAACGATACTGCCAGCTGTCGAGCAGCCGCCCGGACCCATGCGCCAAGCTTTTGCCATGGTCGCTGGCTGGCCGGGTCTCGCCACAGCGGTACAGCGGCCCGGCCACGACCCGCCGCCGGGCCAGCGCCGTGATCACGATGGCATAGACCAGACCGCACAACGCCATGCCGATCGCCTGGCCGGACAATCGGTCCAGAGCCACCGTGGCGTGTGGGAGAAACCCGACGACATCGATCAGCCCGATGACATGCCCGGCAGCCACCGCCACCAGCACTGCGATCACATGGTCGCGTATCTTCAGAAGGCTTGCATGATGGATCATGCGACCTGCCTACACCACGCAAATCCGGCGCAGTGTGCGGAAGATCGCAGCAATCCAGATAATCAGGCGGTGACCGCGCGCAGCCCCTCGATGAAGTGCGGAATGTTGGCGTCGGTGAACCCGGCGATGTTGATCCGGCCCGATCCCGCCATGTACACGCCCCAATCGGCGCGCAGCGCGGCGATCTGTTCCGGGCCCAGCTGCAACACCGAGAACAGGCCGTTCTGCTGGCCGACCGCGGCAAGATTGACCGATCCGATCGCCTGATGTGCCGCCAGCGCATCGCGCACGCCGCGCATCCGCGCCCGCATCGATTCAAGCTCGTTCAGCCAGATCTTGGTCAGGCCTTCGTCTTCCAGCACGATCCGCACCGATGCCGCGCCATGATCGGGCGGCATCGACCAGTTGGCGCGCGCCAGCGCGGCCAGGTTGGACTGGATCGCAGCCTGCTGCGCGGGGCTTTCGCTCATCACATACAGCGCGCCGACACGCTCGCGATACAGGCCGAAGTTCTTGTCGCAGCTATACGCGATCAACGCTTCGGGCACCTTCGAGAGCACCGCGCGCAGGCCATAGCCATCGGCTTCGAAGCCATGGCCCAGGCCATGATAGGCCAGGTCGATCAGCGGGGCCAGCCGCTTGGCTGCCACGGTCTCGGCGATCTCGTCCCACTGGGTTTCGCTGTAGTCCGCGCCGGTGGGGTTGTGGCAGCAGCCGTGCAGCAGCACCGCATCGCCCGCTTCGGCTTTGTCGAGCGCCGTCTCGAGCGCATTGAAATCGAGCCGCTGGGTCGCGACGTCGAGATGCCGGAAGGTCTCGCAGGCCAGGCCCACCGCGTTCAGGATCTGCACATGGTTGGGCCAGCTTGGCGTCCCCATCCAGATGCGCTTGACCCCTGCCTTGAGCAGCAGGTCCGCCGCCAGCCGCACCGCACCGGTGCCGCCGGGGGTCTGCAGACCGTCGATGCGCCCGGCAGGATCGAAATCGCCCAGCATCCACGGCATGATCGCGCGGACAAAGCCCATGTCGCCTTCGGGGCCCAGATAGCTCTTGCTGTTCTGGTCCGCGAGCAGGCGCGCCTCTGCCGCCTTGATCGCCGCGAAAACCGGCGTTGCGCCATCGGCAGTGCGATAGACGCCGACGCCAAGGTCGATCTTCTCGGCCCTTTCGTCTGCGGCATAAAGCTTGATGAGCGCGAGCAGCGCGTCGGCCGGTTGCGCGTTCAGGTGTTCAAGCACGGATCGATCCCCCAAATATCTGCAAGAATGTTGCCGGAACCACGGGCACCGGCGTCAGGAAAATGCGCGTGTCTCCATGCCGACAGGGGCGCTGCGGGGCAAGGCAAAAAGGCCGGCTGCCACGTTATGATGGCAGCCGGCCCTTCTTTGCCCTTGTTGGCAGTGCGACCCTGCGGGCTAAACCTTAGAACGGCACGAAATTGCGCTTGCGGGTGAACTTCATGTAACCGGCGTTGATCCCCAGCCTGAGGCCCAGACCCATGCGCACCGGGATCAATACGACATCGCCGCGGCGCAGATAGCTGGTGTGGAACCCGCCGACGAGATATGCCGCGCCCTCGCCCGCGCCGAAGCGCTTGTAGAGATCCTCGCTGTCATACAGGTTGTAGACCAGCACGAAGGTGTTGCCGGCATTGGCTCCGGCATCGAAGCCGACCGACGGGCCCGTCCAGTAGACCGGCCGCTCGCCCTCCACCTTGTGGTGCAGCGTGCCCGATCCGTAGCGCAAGCCCACGACGAACGCGCCTGACGCTTCGCGACCGACGATATAGCCGTTGGGTTCGCCCTGTTTGCGCAGGATATCCTCGATCAGCCCGGCCAGCCCTTCGGCGCCCTTGCCGAACACGCCTTCGGCCGCGCCGATCAGGTCGTCCTGCTGATAGCCGTTGGCAGGTTCGCCGCGCGCGTTCGCGAAGCCCGGCTGCTGTGCCGGCGCGGGCGGAGGCGGCAGCGTCGTCGCGGTCACCGGCGCATTGTCGAAGCCCGAATCGGGGGTGCCGTAATCATAGCCCTGATCGAGCGGCGCATCGCTTGCGGGCGGGCGCTGGCTGGTCGTGCTGCGCGGGGCAAGGTCGGCATCGATCGCGTCATTCGGGTCGATCGACGTCATCTGCGCATATGCCGGCGCTGCGACGGACCCGCCCAGCGACATGGCCACCATCCCGGCCGCAGCCAGAATGTGCTTAAAAAGCCCCGATCGCATAACTTCCCTCCCGCAGATGCACTTAACCACAGCACTTCCGCATTTGTGGGACGTGCACAATGAACCGGCGATGACCCGAGTCGATGGCACGGTGACTCGAGTCGGGCTCGGCCAGAAACGCCGCATTCGGCAGATTTCGGCCCGAACCGCCGAAGCTATCGGTGATTTTCATGCGATCAACTTATCCGGTTGATCCCCGCACATGCCCCCGCTATAGCGCGCTCTGGCCAACCAACCGGCCCCCTGGCAGGGGGCTTGCTCGCAATACCAAGCGTGCCATGCGGAGACGTGGGTGAGTGGCTGAAACCAACGGTTTGCTAAACCGTCGTGGGGGGATTACTCCCACCGAGGGTTCGAATCCCTCCGTCTCCGCCAGAGCCTGATCTTCAGCGCCTCACAACACACCACCATGAACGCAAATTTCCCCGGATTTACGGGTGTTTCGGCCAATTCCTAGTTCATAGTGGTTCGCGTTAGATCGCGGTGTTGCGCGGCCTATTTTATGACCAGTTTTATGACTTGAGGGCATGGCCGATTGGTGCGATGATCGGGCGAAGGATGCCGCCATGCACTTGCGCAACAAGCTCAACGTCAAAAGAATCGCAGCCCTCACGACCCCCAACGTCTACTCGGACGGTGGAGGGCTTTATCTGCGTGTGCGCAAGAGCGGCACCAAGTCCTGGCTTTACATCGGCATGCTCAACGGCAAGCGCCGAGAGATCGGCTTGGGATCGGTGCTGAACGTATCCCTCGCCGACGCGCGGAAGGAGGCCACGGAGCTGAGAACCGCTCAGCTTGCCGGCATTGATCCGGCTGAAGCGCGCAAGCAGGTCCATGCCGTAGCTCAGCGAATTCCGACCTTCGGCGAGATGGCCACTGATTTGATCGACGGCATTGAGGGCGGGTTCAGCAACGAGAAGCATCGCAAGCAGTGGCGCTCGACCATTACGACCTATGCAGCGCCGATCATCGACAAGCCGATCGACCAGGTGACAGCTACTGACATAGTGGCGCTGCTGCAGCCGATCTGGCTCGACAAGGCGGAAACCGCATCGCGCGTGCGTCAGCGGATCGAGCGGATTTTAGACGGCGCGGCGGTCAAGGGCCACCGCACTGGCGACAACCCAGCCCGGCTCAAAGGCAACCTGGAATTCCTGCTCCCGCGCAAGACCAAGGGCGAAGTTGGCCATCATGAGGCTATGCCCTTCGCACAGGTTGCCGATTTCATGGTCAAACTTCGTAAACGACCAGCGGTGACAGCCAGTGCGCTTGAGTTTGCGATCTTAACCGCAGCCCGCACGGGTGAAGTGATCGGCATGCGCTGGGATGAAGTCGATCTGGAGCAGGCAACATGGACGGTGCCAGCTGAACGCATGAAGGCGAAGCGCGCACACACTGTCCCACTGTCAGATGCGGCGCTCGCTATTCTGAGAGCTCTGAGGCCAGCAGAACCCGAACCGCGCGATCTTGTGTTCGAAGCACCCAAGGGAGGAATGCTCTCGAACATGGCAATGTTGGCGCTGCTCAAGCGGATGGAAGTCAAGGTAACCGTCCACGGCTTCCGTTCGACGTTCCGCGATTGGGCAGGCGACCTGACGAATTATGCCCAGCAGGACATTGAGATGGCGCTGGCGCACACCATTCAGTCAAAGACTGAAAGGGCATATCGTCGCGGGGATGCACTTCAAAAGCGCCGCGAGATGATGCAGGCTTGGGCCGAGTTTTGCAAAAATGCAAAGGTCGAACTCCTACCACGATCCAAGTGAGTGTTCGTTTCGCGCTCTCGGATCGGTCGTTCGAGCCGGTGTTTGCCGCTCGCCAAAGCCCGCCGTCGGTCAATCTCCTCAGCCGTGCAAGCTGGCGGCCCGGCTTTGGGACTTTGTTGTCATTCCGGCGCGGTGCCGCAAGCGGAAGGATCTTGAACAATTTGTGCCGCCAACATAGCAAGTAGATGCGTCGATGACAGGTGGCGTGTCCGCTAGCATGATTTATACCGGCGGATCATCTTGCTAAGGACCTGAAGCGATGGCGACACTCGACTCGCGCGTGCTCGAATTGATCGAGACGTTGGTGGCGACACGGCTGGATTGGCTGGCCTTCGAGCTGATCGAGGGCATCCGGCTTGGCCGAACAGCTGAGGAATCGGAGGAGGCGCTCGCAGCCGCCCGGAAGTCGATCCGCAGCGATGCCCAACCCAAGGCTCGCGGCGAGCCGCAGGTGTTGCTTACGAAGCCCGAGCCGATACCGGCGGGCGAGCAGGTGGAATGGGCGGCCGCCTACGTCGCGGAGCGGCTCGAGAGCGCGCTGAAGCAGTTGCAGGTATCGGTTGACGCACTCGACCTCATTGTCGAGTCTACTAACGAGCCGGAGCGTCCCCAAGACTTGGCGCAAGCTGCATCCGCCAAAACCGAGCAGGGTACGGTATTGGTCCTTCTTGATGTCGAAGGCGACCGGAAGAGCAGTCGCAAGGATGTCGCTGATGCCCGCGATGATTTCCCCGCCTTGCGGGCGGCGTTGGCGGAGTGGACCGCGCCGGCGGGCGGTCAGGAGCCGATATGATCCCTGCCGTCCAAACCGCGCTCGACACGATTGTAGGCCGGGTCACCACCCTCGAACACGCCTCCGGCGCCGGGCGAATCTTCGAGCTGTTCGTGATGACCAGCATCGCGCGCGGCTTGCTCGACGCCGGCTTCAGCGTGTGGCTCCAGCGATCGGATGGGACGATCATCCGTTCCGGCGATGCCGACCGGCGTTTCATCCAGCGCGGCGGCGCGCCGACCGGCGTTCCTGCGAGTTCGGCGGGTCCTGGCAATGCCAGCGTGATCGGCTTTGGCTGGGGCCGGCACAGGAAATGGGAGATGTGGAACGGCATCCAGTTTGCTGGCCGCAGCGCGGCGACGCATGAGATAGACATCTCGATCGTGCCCGACAGTGTCGGGACCGAAATTCGCAAGGCGGGCGGAATTCCAGTGGGGCGCCCGCGCGTGGCGATCGAATGCAAGGATGTCGGCACAGCTGGCAGCCTCGACGAGATGCGCGCCTTCATCGCTCGGCTTTACGATGTCACGCTGCTCCACGCACATCATCGCCACATGCACTTTCCCGACGCGCGAGCGCTGCATCCCGGCAGTCCGAACGAGCCGAAACACCGGGCCATTGTGACCTATTGGCAGGAAAACCGGCGTACCAAAAACATTATCGCACGCCGCACCGGGTTCACCGGGGGGACCGCGCCGCTCGGCGACTATCATCGGATCGAGCCGCACCGCGACATCACCGTCGGGAGCAGCACGGTTGATGATCTGGTGTGGTCGGTGGTCAATTGGGCTCGCCGCAATGCCTAAGCCGGACAAGTTTACGCTCAAGCAGTCCGAAGACGCGATCCGGCTTTACACCGCCTATCGGCACGAACTTGACCATAGCGCGATCGGCGGGCGCTTCATGCCTTACCACTGGTGGAAGTTACCCGACCCGCTCGGCGGCATCTGGATGGCCTATTCCAGCATGTTGTCCGACTATGCCTCGGAGCTGGCGAACATCATCAACGACTTGACCCATGATGTCCATCGGCTGCGCGCATGGGCGCGTGTCACAGCCGCACTCTCCGACCAAGAGAAGCTGGCTGTCTCGCATGAGTTCATTGATACGCTGGGGACGGTGGCACTCGGGCGTCCCTATGCGATCAAGTCGCGCTTCGCCTACGCGGCTGGCCATCTTTGCCACCAGGCCAATATGGCGAAGGATATTCAAGGTTGGCGAGATGAATTCCCGACCGAACGCGCGCTCTATCTGAATCATATCGACCCTATCTGCAGGCGGTGGCGACGTTTTCGGTCGTTCAAGCGACGTGTCGAGCCCATCGCTGGCACGGCGTTCAAGGAGGCCACCGAGGACTTCCGCAACGCGTATAATCATCGGTTCTCGGCGCGCTTTCTAATCGGGATGAGCGAGTTGGTCACACGCATCGTTCGCGCGGACGGGCGCATCTGCTACGGCATCGGTGGCAGCGAACCGCTCAATCTCGATCAAGTCGCAGACTTGCTCGCCGTTGAGCGTGACCTTTGTTATAGTGCCTTTGAGGCGTTCCAGTCGCTTGTCGAGGAGCATACCGGGACGATCACGTCGTTTGAGTCTGAGCGCGACAGGCAAGGTCCGCAATAAGCAACTCGCAGCTCAATAAACCCGTCGGTCCCGCTCGCGCCCGGCCTCAACCGACAGCTGAGACGACTAGAACGGCTTGCCTATCGTCCAATCTAACCGGCCTGATCGTCAGCTTCCGTCGATACCGGACGCTCGCGGAAGATGGAATGAGCGACTAGCTTTGGATCGACTGCCACCAACTGCAAATGCCAGATAGTGGGACATGCGTGCCTTTACCAAGCGGTGCATTGAACGTCAGATCACGCCGACAGCTGACGTTTACGGTTCGACCAGAACACGTCGTCTAACGAGCGAGGCTGGCCGATCCTGTTCATTTAAAGGCTAGGCCGCGATGGCACGGCGAAGGGGTTGGCTTGCGGTTAACCGTCGCAATTGGCCCGCAAAGCGCCGGACAAACGATCTTCCGTTGACTGAGCAATCTGCTAATCAGCGCTCATGGACACCATCAACGACATGCTGAGGCTGAAAGGCGTTCGGATAAAGAATTTCCGAGCCATACGTGACGCCAATATCCCTCTTGACCCTCAGCTGACTGTTCTGATCGGCGACAATGCCACTGGCAAGACCGCCATACTGGAGGCAATTGTTACCGCATTGCGGCCGCTCTTGCGTGAAATCTATAGCACAGTGCGGCGCGAGCCTGAGATCGTCGTATCGGATTTCTCAGTCGAAACGCGTGGCGATCTACTCGGTGAACCCTATCGTGCCCAGTTTCTCTCGATCGAGCTCGATGCGCGGGTAGGCGAGATCGGTGCCGAATATCGCTTGGACGAACAATATGTTGACCGCCCCAAGGTTAGGGTGGACCGCAACCGTGCGCCCATCCGGTATTTGACCGACCTGCTAGAAGGCGACTCGACAGCCCCAATCCTCGCTTTCTATCGCGATGACCGAGGGCATCTTGCGAATGAGCGCTCAAGGCTGCACCACCGTCCCAGCGCTGACCGCCGCTCCGCCTATCAGGCTGCCTTCGGCGGGCGACTCATCTTCGAGGATGCCATCAGTTGGTTTGAAGACGCTGAGAATGCGGAATTGCGTGAGCAGCGTGAGCGCGGCCCAGCTTATCGCGATACGCGGCTTGATGCAGTTCGTCGCGCAGTAGAGGCATTGATTCCTGAAGTCTCAAACCTAAGGATGCTTGGTCGCCCACCACAATTGACGATGACGATGCGCAACGAGGGACAGGCAGCTGTGCTTGTTACCGCCGATCAGCTGAGTAGCGGGTTCCGCGTTATGCTCGCACTCGTCATGGACCTTGCGCGACGCATGGCCGATCTTAACCCGCATCTGCACGACCCACTCGCGAGCCCAGGTATCGTGCTGATCGACGAGGTCGATCTGCATCTTCATCCGCGCTGGCAACAGCTTGTCGTCAAGGGCTTGCTGGCAGCATTCCCCAATGTGCAGTTTGTAATGACCACGCACAGTCCGCAGGTGCTTACCACCTTGCGAGAGCACAACATCCTGCGGCTTCAATGGTTGGACGATAAACTCACGCTCGTACCGGTGCCATCGACAGAAGGTGCCGAAAGCGGTCGCATGCTTACATCCGCTATGGGCGTTTCGGAGCGCCCGCCGGCAGATGTCTCGCAGTTTGTCGCAGATCTCGAACGATATCTCGCGTGGTTAAAGAAAGACGAAGCAGACACCCCAGCCGCCAAGAAAGTCTTCGAGCGAATGCAGGCAACGTCTCCCGATGATCCGATCTTAGCTACGCTCAATCTTGAGAAGCGCCGCCGGGCAGCCCGAAAAAGCTGACGATGAAGTTCTGCGCAACTCTCCCCGCAGACCCGCCAGGTCTGGCAGATTTTCGCGCCGCCAATCCGCAAGAGTCGAACTGGGCGATTTTCCGCAATAACCACCGTGCCGCTTATCAGGAGTTGGCTGACACACTGGAGCTTAGTCAAAGAGGTCTGTGTGCTTTTTGCGAAACCCTTTTGATCACCAACATTCCTACACCCGCGCGTCAGATCGAGCATTGGCGTCCCAAGAGCAATGGCGGTAATCCAATTCACGGCGTGACCTTCGATATCGCCAATTTGCACGCATGCTGCCTGGGAGGTTCGAAACCGCATCTAGCTCCGCCTTATGGACCGCTCGGGCTGGGGACAGCCGATCATTTGAGTTGTGGGCAAAAAAAAGGCGAGGAGGATCCCGATGCGATCGCGATTGCCGAAAGGCCCTATCGGCCAACTGAACTTCCCCTTTCCCCTCATGCGTTCAAAGTGGACATCGACGGCACATTGCAGGTCAATACTGACTCAGTGGCAGCAGGACTTTCAGTTGTACGCCTTCAGGCCACGATCAATTTTCTCGGCCTGAACTGCGAGCGATTGAAGGTCGCTCGCGAGCAGGTCCGCTCGTATCTAGACAGGCAGCTGGCAGATTATGAAGCTGAAGAAACAGATCCCGATCCGGTGAATGCCATGCGCAATGCGCTGACTCGCCTTGCAACGGATCTGCGCGTGAGCCCGGGCGCGCGCCTGCCTGCCTTTGTCTCCGTCTTGCGAGATTTCTTTGGTCCAGCGCATGAGGAGGCGTTTCTGACTGATCTGTGCTGGGCCGTGGAGTGAAGATCAACTAGGGAAGGTTTATCAACTTCTGCCGGACTAACGGCGAAAAATCGGGACATTGTTCCCGAAGCCCATCCTTCGTCGCGGCTACCCGATTTTCGCCCGGTTGGGTCAGTCAGCCCAAGAATGAGTAAGACCGACGGTTAACTGCCAAGCAGTTCTCAACTGAACAGCCAGAAGGGCCAGTCATTTCTTCGGCTCGTGGCAATCTATGTGGCGTAGACAACGCCTAGTACAAGGCGAGCATTGATCATCACAGGAAGGTCTGGTGCCCCTTCAATTCGCTCGGTGGCGAGGACGACTGAGGCTCCGAGCCCACCGATCGTTTCGAACTGCCGGAGGTACGGCAAACTCCTCGACAGCGGCGCGCCGATTCGCTTCAGGATGCTGTCACCGTCTTCCAGAGTGACAGCGACCATCTCGCCTTCCATGGAATACAGCTGATCCGGTGTCAGAACGGCTCCACCGAGGATGATCTGCCCCGGCATAACCCGGGGGACAGCGCTTTCCTCACGGACACGATATGCGACCTCGACTCGCCCAAGGGCAGGATGTCCTTCGAGCAGAACTGCCTCTTCCCGCCCAGCCGGCGGAGGAACCTGGACGAACAGAGCTCCAACGACACGATGTAAGTCAAGTTCATGATTTTCGAAGGCCAGCGTTGGCCGACCGCCACGAGGGTCGGTTGCTTCAGCGGCCAATGAGTATCCCTCGCCGTTGCGCGGACGCAGCAGCCTGCGAGCGAAAGCTTGCGTCCCCCGGCGGCCAATAACCAGCTCATGATCGGCCGGTGAAGAAGGCGTTACCTCAACAATCGCGATGGATCCGGCTGGGATTGTGAAGCCCATGGTGTCCCTGCGAACGTAAAACAGCGACTTGTCATTAAACCACTCGCTGGAGAGCATCTCCAAGCTACCGTCTTGGCTGCCACCGCTCGGCATGTTCCGGCTAAACGCAGCAATGTCCTGAACGATCGGGACGTTGAACGCTGGTGCGGTAACGACAGTCAGAGGTACGACATTGTCCGGGATAGCCTCCTGAAGGGGCTCCCGCCAACGATAGCGCCGGAATTCCTCGTGGACGCGTTCAACTGCCGAACGCAACCGCTTCAAGTCCGCATCAACGTTCTGCACGTCGATGTAGCTCAAAGCGTTGGCATGGCGGTGATGCGCTTGGTTGAGCACTCGTCGCGGCTCAGCGCCATCGGCCAATGCAGGATCATCGCAGAAGCGCGCGAGTACCGGGCTTCTGAAGAGTTCGTTGCTTCGAGCGGTGACCAATGAACGGAGCCGGTCCACTATTGGCATCAACGTCGACGCGTCTGTGGGCGCCGAAAACGCGGGATAAGCTGGGTCGTCAAACAAGTCCCCGAGGCGCGCCTCCAAGAAGATGCGAGCCTGATTCGCATAATCCTGCGCATGAGCTGCCGAATCGTGGTTGGAGACGAACTCGTTCCGCTTCCGATCCAAGTCCTCGATAGCCAGAGAAGTTTCGAGGGTGTTACGAGATGCATGCACTGGATGGACGGCACGGTGCTCAACACGATTGCTGCCCCGTGCCTCAGCGACGAGGATACGCCCAAAGCTGCGGTCATAGGTGGTCGCCAGAACCTGGGCTCCACCAGCCGCCAGTTGGTCCAGGGCACGCGCTAGACGAGCGCGATTATCATAGTCGAGGAGATCTTGGGGATCATCCAAAATCATCAGCGAGAGGCCGCCATTCGTCCGGAGGACATGTTCTCGAAACGCGAGATAGAAGCCCATGAGTGACGCTCTCAGAGCCGAAGCGTTCGATACATGTTGGGCAGGTGCATGAACGCCATCGCGTCCCACCTGGATTGCAATTACTCCTTGGGGTGTCATGCCGGTTCGATGCGGTTTGGGCGATAGGGTTGTCGCGTTCTGGTAAATCGCGTTTCGCCAAAATTCCGCTCGATCATGCAAGCGGGCCTGCAGGCCTTCGACCTGCGCCGTGGCAAGAACGCCCACGGGAATAATTTCATCCAAAGCCGCTGCGGCCGTCCCGCAATCTTCGATTGCTTTCAGCTTGCGCTTATGGGAGGCCTGAGCAGTGTTCATTCGCTTCGATAATTCGATGGCCGCATTGATGGGCGCAACGCCCTTCACGATTGCATCGAGACGTAACAGCAGCGCTCGGAGGCCAGTCGCCTGACCGTCGCCGCCATCGGCTTTGCCGCGGACTTCCTCAAGCGCCGCAACAAGTTCTGCGCGGTGGGCCGTCATCCAGTCGACAAATGCCAAAGCTCGGACAAGACGGTTCAACGTCTTGCTCAACTTAGCCGCGTGGGCGCCAACTCGGCTCGGCAGAACTCGCTGCGCCGGCTCTGTGAACGAAGGTAGGTCGGCCATCGCACTGTCCGTTAGCGCTTCAACGTTGGAACGCAGCGAACGAAGGACGCCTGCAAAGCCGTCCGTGCTGAAGAGATCGTCCAGCAACGCGGTTCGCAAGATTGCACCGGGAGATTCGGGCAGCTCCTTCTGCAAATCGCGCCGAAGCGTATCGGGCAGATCGCGGGCCAGTTTTCCGGTCCAGGCCTCGGCCCATTGCACGACCGTCTTGGAGAGGATTTCGCTGTCCTCAGCAACCTGACGAAGATGATCGGCAACAAGCCCACCAGTCTCGGCGTCGACGACGCCCGAGAGGGAATGATGGCAGACCGCACAATGATCATCATGGGGCTTCCCATGCTCGCGCATCCAGTCAGACACGCGTGCGTAGAGCTGGGTCCGGCGCTCCAGCACCGGGTTCGCTGAGAGCTCTTCAAGGGTAGCCGCCTCCTCGAACAAACGATCGATGAGGGCATCCACCTCTTGGCGAGCGTCGGTCTCCAGCTTGAGAGCCACTAGCCTTTCCATTGATGGGAGCTGCGACAACCGGCGCACTTGCTCTAGCGCAGGTCCGATGCATTGCTCCAAGCTCTGCCGCTGCGATTCCTCTGAGGCGTCAAAAGTATCGCCAAGAACGTCCCGGGCATGGGCGAGACCGCTGGCTTTCAGATCCTCGAAATGCTGTCCTAGCGCGATGAACGCAGCCGGCTCATCCGTGATCGCCGGGAGAGCGGCGGCAGGCGCCATTTCCGAGAATTCGACAATCCGCTGTTCAAGATCGCTGCGATGCTGCCGATAGTCCGATTCGATCCGTTCGAGCTCGGTGTTGCGCTCCTTGGTAATCTCGCCCGCGATCTTTGTTCTCGCACGCCCAGCGTGCTTTGCCAGGGCGACAAGTTCTGAAAGGCCTGTCAGCTTGGCTACCGCGAGCCCCAACTCCGAGGGGTTTCCCACCTGAAGATAGGGCAGCAGCCCTGGCATGATGGTCCCGAGATTGAACGCGATCGGATCGAGGCCAAGATCCGCCGCACTGGGCCCGACCTCTTCCAGCTTACCGTTTGTCTTTCGTGACTGCGTTCGACGGATCGGCGGAAGTCGGGTCCCGTCTTCAAGTTCGAAGGTCAGCTCAACCCAAGTATCCGCTGGTACGGTTTTAGCTGATGCCGCAGGCGTCCAGTGCTGGGCGCTTGGCAGGGGAGTTACCGCGCTGATCTTGTGCTGCGACGCCTCCTCATAAGGCCCACGATCGATCTCGCAGTCGAATTCGGCTTCGCCGCTTTCGGGCAAGCGCTGAGGCCTGAGCAGCTTGCCGGTGAGGCACCAGATCACCGAATTCATCAAGCTTGTCTTACCCGACCCGTTCCATCCTTCAAACACCGTGATGGGGCTGTTCGGTTCGAAAACGAAATCCGTGCTCGGTTCGTCTGCGGACCCGTAGGCATGAAGCCCCGCGAACCTATGTGCGACGACCTTTGCCAGCCTAAGAACTCGGCGCTCCCGATCTGCGGAGGCGGAAGGAGGCGGCACTTGGGTTGGGGTAGCGTTGATGCTGGCTATGATCGCTTCGCAATCAGGCGTCATAACATTGCCGGCCCACTTGGAGCGGGCGCCGCGATACCAGGACAACACGCCTCGGGCAGCATTGCTATCTAGCACGAGCCGGTGGCCCTCATCCGTAGCGATCGGACGTCCGGAAATTAGCTCAGCAAGAAGCAGGTCAGTAGTGAGCAAGTGAAGTGCGACTACTGGCGTTACACCCGACGAATCAGTATTCGAATCAGTCAATAGCGCGACCCCCAATTCTGGAGCTATTATACCCCCCGATTAAGCTGCCGTCATCTGCGAATTCAATCGGACGTCGCCATAAGCCGTTGTTGCCAGCGATTGCCATCCCCTTCTAGCGCTTCAGATCACCGTTATGTGGCGGCAGATGCAAGCCCAAGGGATGGTGCCGAGCGTACAACGCTCGACACCATTTCCGTCAGGCCACCGGCACGCGCAAGGCTATGACGCGTTTGATCGGACCACCTTCCCACAATGTTCGCTTCACGGTCCGATGGGTGCCATCCCCCGCAACCATCATCGCCTGGAACGACGCGGTTTTCATCAGCGCTGCCCAATCCGGGAACAGCTTGGAGCCGCATTTCGGCATGATCCATAGCTCCTCTTGATCGCCGTCCAGTCGGACCCATGCGCCAGCCTCTAAGATCGTCGCTGCTTTCTTGGTGGACGGCTTCCCTTTAGGCAGGTGTACGACGCGGGGATCAGTGAGCATTGCCCGTACTCGGTCGAGAGGTGGTCGCCCATCCGGTTGCGATTTCATGAAAAGCCTGAACGCGGCCAGAGTCGCAGACCCAAGCCTCAGGTTCTTGGGCAGGACATCAAAACCTTGGGCCAGCACGGCGGCAGCATACGCAAGTCCGAATGCCTCCGACACCCTGGCTTGAGGACCCGAGTTGGCGTCGATCTTGGCCTTCTTCTGGAAAAGCGCCACTAACTGCTCAATCCTCCGTCGCACCGCCGCCTCGTCGGTATGCCTCGCCGCGACCAGCCTCTCGATAAACGCAGGGAACGCGTGGCCATAGTTTTCCGCGACTCCTTGCTTGAAGTGGTCGGCAAATGCGCTCGCGCTGGGATATTGGGGGGGTACCTTACTAAATACGCCGACCTTGTCGTAAAGCGTCAGATCCAGTGTCATCAAGCGGTCAGTAGCTGCACGAGCGCCTGCTGACTTGCCGATGATTTTGGATATCGGTTCATTGGCAGACGTTAGATACACCAAACGCTTGCCGCTTACCTGCGGCACACCTCGTCGCCCGGTGCTAGCCCCCCCGGACATCTTGAACACAGCCGCTTTCAGTGCCTCAGCGCGTTCTTTCGGTAACGTGCCCCCAGCGAAGACATTGGCCTCATCCAGCACGACAGGGTGGTCATTGTGCGACGCCATCACGTCTTCCAATGAATGCAACGTCTGGTCCATGGACAGCCAATAATGTCCGCCATCGTCAAGGACGCCTCCGACCACTGAGGCTGCAATCAACTGGGCAGTACTTTTACCAGATGCGCGTTCGCCACAGAGCTCAAACCCGAAATTGCCAACCCGGTTGGTGAGGCGCAGCAGGGGTGGCAAAAACATAGCCATGACGCAGAATATGACCAGGTTCTGGCCCTCAAGGCCTTCGATCACCTGCTTCCAAGTTTCCATGGTGCCTTTTTGGCCGATGCGGCGTGTCTCGGTCTGGAAACCCACGATGTAGTCCTGTGATCCTTCCGGGCCGAAAACCCGCCCGTCAGCCATCACATAGGCTTCGCCATTCCACCCGGGTCCATCCGCAATGTTCCTGGCCGGAAAGTCGTCCAGCTTCGCAACACGCTCAACCAGATCGGCGGCCGCCTTGGAACCAACCAGCGGCAGCCCCTTTGCGACAAGGTCAGTCAGGGCCATCACGCCTCGATCAACAAAATTTGAATATCGCGTGATGGCGCTCTGGTCGCCTAGGGTGACCTGAACCCAGCGCTGCCGGTCTGCAGCGATCATCCCGTCAACGTGCAAAAACATGATCGCCTCCATGGATGGTGCCGGTTGAAGGTACGAAGTTCTCGCGCCCAAAGGCGGCAATCCCGAGAATCTGTGGGCAAAATGGGGAGCGGTTGTATCCCCGATCTCCCCACCAAAATGGCAAAATCTGGTTATCCAAAATCCGTCTCCCGGCCTGCCAGGAAGGTATATATTTTTCCGAAGTCGATTGTTGACCAATTGTGCCAACCAACTTTCTATCAAACAGGGCAATCCCAACGCCCTTGATCATACTTACAGCCATCTTTTCATTCCTTTCAAAAATCATTCGTGCTCAATATTCATTCAAACTCAGTCACTTAGTTTGCGCATACAAATCCATCACGGCCGCAGCGCAGGCCGATCAACAAAGTCATATCTTCAAGCCGAAACTGGTCGATCCAAGCCAAGGCAAGGCTGTGGTAAGGCTCCGGTATCCGCCGTCGCTGTTCGATCATCTGCCGCTCCCCGGTTGTCGGGTTGTGGAAGAATTTGTGGTTCCAGAACGACTGCAGGCTGTAGGTCACAGTCTTGGGCAGGTCGGTTTGCACACGGATGATCGTGATCGATCCCGTGTCACCGTGCCCCTGCGATCGGAGGTACTTTCGGGGCCATTTCGTCCGCAGAGCTTCGATCCGATCGATCATATCCCCATGCGCCTGACCATGCAGATGTAGGCGGTAGGTGTTGTCGCTGGAGTCAAAGCAGGCGTGCAGGCTCGCAAACAGCCAGCCCTTCATCGGACCGGGCATGCATCGCGACAGATCGTTTCGAAGCTGCTTGATCAGCTTATGGGGATCGACGTCGACCAGCTTGTCAGCCGATATGACCCAGTTGGCCCGCCACATCGTCACGAAGGCCGGTGCAACCGCCTCTTCGACCAGTTTCCACAGCCAGCCATGCACTCGCAGACGCATCCGCCGCATGTATCTGCGGCTGGCCATGGACTTCGGGCAAGGCGTGCCATTCTTGCTGCTCAGCAGCCGATCAGACAGTCGCCGAGCCCTCCGGTTGAGCTTGCCCTTGAACTGGTCCGAAAAGCGCTTCTGAGCCCTCTTTATCAGCTTACCCCGCCGCTGATCCTCTTCGATCGATTCCGCGAGGGTCTCGAACCGGACTATGGCTTTCAGATCACCCTTGATCTTGTTCAGTCGATATTGGCGGGGAGGCCGGGGAAGCTTGGAAATGCCGATGCCTACCATTACCCGGCCTCCCCACAAAAAGAGGGGGTCGCCGCATCGTTGCCGCAGCGAAAAAGATAGTTTGGCCGCAAAGCGCCAACCCTGCTCTGCGGGCATAGTAAAGGTGCGGAATTGGCCCCTGAAACGACGTTTTTCCTCCGATCAGGGAGGTTTTCGCTGCAGCGGGCTTTTATTTGCCGGTCGGCGGCACGGGGGGTGGGGGGTGCATCTGCCCCAACTATGGAGGTAGTGGATGTATTCATTTTCGAATCCTTTGGGCATAGCGCCGCCCTCGCGGGGAATCGTGGTTCGACTCCCGCGGTGGCGCGCGCTCGAGTTGAAGGAAGGAGTTGCCGATCAGGTCGGCGGGTTTGATTTACCGGTTATCGTTAGCGGCCACCGGATGCTCGGCAGCGCATCGATCGGCGATTAATGCCTCGATACTACCGACAAGGATGAGGCGTTTTCGGCCGATGGTGAACGACTTTAGAGTGCCAGACCGAATTAGAGCGAAGGTGCTCGTTTTGCTAATCGACAGATATCGCGCTGTATCCGCAACAGAGAGTGCAGCACGGGAGATGTGCAAGGGGGACATATAGATACTCCAATCGTCCATCAGCGGGATGCTGTAGGAGCGATTGGAGACCTGTCAGACTGTCGGTTGTTAGTCTGTACGGCGATGTCCAGTGGTGTCCAAAGGTGTCCAGCACACGAGAGCGATCGCTAAAGGTTCTCCCGCCATCGCTCAACGATGTGCCGACAAAGCGGGTAAACGGTCGATCGTCCGGGTGGCTCTCTGCCCTTTTCCAGAATTCTTGCCTCAAGAGTTTCATATAATTTATTTGCTGAGATTTCAGGCCTCGTCCCGACCTCATGGGTATAGGTTAAAAGTTCGGACACCCAATCCCACCAAATAACATCAATAGGCTTACTATTAGTTCTTTTTGCCTTCTTTGGCATCTTCAGCAAGCTGTGTATCTCAGATGAATTAAATTTCACTTCAAACATTATTTTCCTGAGACGCGGCTTTGTTTGAATTGTTACGTAAAACTTGTTTTGCATCCAATTCCAGTGCTTCGGATCTTTCGTCCAACGTTTCGAGCGATGGAACACCGAAACGGGGACATCGGTATCGACCATAACATCTGATTTGGAAGGTGATCGGCCCCAGGCTTTGCCAAGTTTAACGTCGTCGGACGTCCACATCTCATCCGCTCGAATTTTAATCCGCCCCTCACGAAGCTGATCAGCGAGGACTGCCTTTGCTGTCACCGTATCGTAACCGGCACCCTCCATCATTTGCAATGCATCAGCAGCTGGAATCCAATCCGCCGCAAGATTTCCAGTTTCACCCGTCGACATCGCCCCTCCTCTTTATAGACATATGATAGTTGCCGAATAATGGGCCGAGTCCACCTATCTCGATAAACGCCAGATCAAACGTCGGTCATATCTTCGCGCATCACAAGCTGGGCCACTTTAGGATCATATTCGTATTTCGTGATAGTTCCGTCCTTGATCCGCTCCACCGCGTCATCAACAACGAAACGGGGGACTAGGAACCACTCACGTGGGACAACTGGATTGCCGAACCGGTCCTTGATCTCGATGTCGAGCCGCGCGGGGTCGAATATCCGGTGGATCAGGTTTTCTAACTTGGTCCGGTTGATGTTGAACAAGGTGTAGGTGGCGACGATTTCGACGTCAGCCATCAGGAAGGTTGGGTCCAGCCTGGCATTGGCGATGCGACGGGCAACGTCCCCGCCCGTAACACCAATCTTGTGCAGAACGCCCCGATTGGCCGCGACGAGCGGATGGTCCGACTTGCTGCGAAGCACATAGATGGTGCCGCTGGCCTGATCATCGTCGTCGTTCTCGCCAGCAAACAACGGACCAGCCGACAGCTCAGTGATCCGCCGCGCTGCGTCATCGCGGTACAGCGCTTTTTGAAATGATCGGGCAAGAACGTTGCTCTGCGTCTTGTTGTCATAGATGACCCGCAGCCGGCGATCGGTGCGCTTGTATTCGGTCACGAATGCCTGGTCCTCATCAGCGACCAAGGCGACCTGGCCCCCGACGATGAACAAAGCGCCAGGCTTGATGTCAGCCAGGCTGTTCTCGGTGTTCTCAATTCGTCGGGTTTCCCTGGCGCCTTCTTTCAATTCACGCTTCACCCGCTCGAACGTCGGCTTGAACTCGTCAAAGTCCGGACACGGCTCCCGGTTTGCGATCTCTTCGGCCGCGCGCTTTTCTGCGCTGGGTCGGACATGCCGCAACCGCGTGATGTTATCGTCGCCCGCGATGCCCTCAAGCTCCGCCAGCAGCTCGTTCTCATCCATTGCCTCTACCAGCTCAGGGGCAGACATACCCTCGCCGGCTAACAGCCCCTGGTGGTCGAGCGGTGCCAGGAGCTCGCGGCAATCATCCTGCGCGCGCAGCCGGTCCAACCGAACGGCGTACAGGCGCTCGAAGATGTCGCGGTCCTCGCCATGCTGCGGTGCGCGGCCATGCTGCTCCACAAACCGCTGGATATCCTCAAACCCGGCGATGATGCGTTCTTCACGCGGAGAGCGCGTGACCTTCTTGGCGGGCTGAGCAAACTCCTCAAGCTCATTGCGCAGGTCGTCGAGGTCGAGGTCACTCATAGCGGCCCTCGTCCTTGAAGCGGACAAACGCCGCGGCGCCTTCGGCCATCCGCCTTTCCCAGGCGTCCGTCGAGCTGATCGAGGGCAACCGTCCCCGATCCTTCTTGAACCGCACTGCCCGGACCGCCAGCTCCTTCGCCTCCTCCAGGGTCAAACTTGTGCGCTTGGCAGCAATTGCAGCCGCGACCTGCTTCAGGCTGTCCTCGCTCATGGTCTTGGCCAGGATGGCGTAGGCTTCGCCGAAGGGATTGATCCGGTCGATCAGATCGATGTCCAGTTCGCGCACGTCCATGGCAAACTTGCGGACGCCATCGATCAGCGCAGTGTTGGCGCTTGGCTCGCGATCATCGCCCACAGCGATACGGGCCGCCTGCTGGGTCAGATTCAATGCTGCGATGGCATGCTGCCGCACCGCCTCTTGATCTTCGTCGTCCAGTTCGGGGAACTTATCCTTGATGATCTTGCCCAGGCGAACCTGCGTCAATTCCTCGGGCACCAACTCTTCATCGAACAGGCCACGCTCGATCGAGCGCTTGTCCTGCACAAATGAAGCGATCACCTCGTTCAGATCTTCACGGCAGATGCGGACTGCTTCGGGGCTTTTGGGTTCGGTAAGCCCTTTGATCTCGATCTGGAAAACGCCGCGTTCTTCGTGGAAACCGACATTGCACTTGCCAGGATCATAGCCGCCCGGCCCATAGTCGAAGTCGTCCGTGGCGACGTTGGTTGGCCTCTTCGGCTTGAACTCGAAGCGCGGGGCCAGAACCTGCTCCATGAGCAAGCTCGCCGCGATAGCCTTCAGCGTGTCGTTCACCGCCTCGGTGACCGCTGACTCGGCAGCATCCGGCTCTGCGATCAGGTTGGTGAACCGCGCGCGGGTCTTGCCAGGTGCGTCTCGTGTGGCGCGACCGATGATCTGCACGATTTCAGTCAGGCTGGCGCGATAACCAACCGTCAGCGCGTGCTCGCACCAGATCCAGTCGAACCCTTCCTTCGCCATGCCCAGGGCGATGATGATGTCGACATGGTCGCGATTGTTCTTTTGCGAGGGGTCCTTCAGCGCTGCAGATACGCGGTCGCGCTTGACCGGGTCATCGTCCACCAGGTCAGCGATCCGCAAAGTTTGGCCATCAGAAGTTTGGACGACCTGAAAGCCAGTGACGGGGTCGGTGCCCTGCCAATCGCCCAGCTCCTCGATGATGTGCTCCACCTCCCTGATCTTGTCCTTCGTGCTCTCGCGCGAGTTGACGTTGGGGATGTGGATGATGGTCTTCTCAGCGGGGTTCAGCACCGCGAGGATGTCGTCGGCATAGGCGCCGGAATAAAAGAAATAACCTATGTCGAGCTGCTTCAGATGCTCATAGCCGTTGAGCTGCTGATAGTAGGTGTAGGTGTAGCTGTCGAACCGCGCCTCATCGTGCGGAGCGAGCACGGCCTCGGCATCGCCGCGAAAATACGATCCGGTCATTGCGACGATATGGATGCGATCGCGGGCGATGAACTCGGCGAGATGCGCGCCCAGCTTGTTGTCAGTACTGGCGGAAACGTGGTGGAACTCGTCCACCGCGATCAAACGGTCATCGAAGGCTTCAATCCCGAACCGGTCGACGGCGAAGCGGAACGTGGCATGGGTGCAGACCAGCGCCCTGTCGTCGCTTTCAAGGAACGCGCCCACAGAATTGACCTTGCCGCCATCCTCGCCAGGCGCATTACAGAGGTTCCAGCGTGGGGCGACGGTCCAGTCGGCCCAGAAGCCGTACTTCGTCAGCGGTTCATCGTTGAAGCTGGAGCCAATACTCTTTTCAGGCACGACCACGATGGCCTGCTTCAGCCCTTGGTTCGCCAGCTTGTCGAGCGCGATGAACATTAGCGCGCGGCTCTTGCCCGATGCGGGCGGCGACTTGATCAGCAGGTATTGCTCGCCGCGCTTCTCATACGCCCCTTCCTGCATCTCGCGCATGCCAAGCGCATTGGATTTGGTCGACGCACCACTCCGAGCATAGGTGACTGAAACCGACGGAACGGATCGTGTCATGCTTTCCAGTTCCTTGCCGCCTGCAGCGCAGCCTGCCAAGCCTTCTCGATTTTTTTCGGGCCAGCCACAAAAAACTCGCGGCCAAGCGATGCGCCATTATCCAGCAGATACTCTTTCATGCCTCTTTCGCCCTCCAGGGCCGGCTTGGACGATTCGAAAGGCGGCTGACCTTCTGCGAAGGTCGAGCGATAGACTTCCCATTCGAACTGGTTGCCAGGCAATGCTGCGTTGAAGGCTTGCATGCGCGTGTCAGGGCTCACGGAGAAGCCGATTTTGACGATGTCGCGGCCATCCAGGTCATCTTCGACGAAATGCTTCACCTTCCCCCGCAGCCTCAGGATGTAGAGATGTTTAGGACCCTCTGCCTCTGGCACCATATAGGGCTGCTGAGAGACCGGCCCTGGTTTGCTTGGAGTGAATACCGCTAATCCGGTTTTAGGCGGACTGACATCGACTGGCATGCCCCCGTAAACCGGGATTTCAAACATGGGCAAGGCTAGCAGCTGGCGAGCCTCCGCTGCACTGAGTTGCTTGCCCCTGCGCCCGATCGTTCGAGCGTTGGCAATCGAATAGGTATCGGGAGCAAATTCATCTACCGTAGGGCGATACTCAAGGGGGATTTCCCAGGCCCGAACACATCGAACACCCAAGTTCCATTTGTCGGGGCTGGCTTTCTCCTTGTCAGCCCAATGTCCAGGCGCAATAAAATCTTTCGCAGCGCCGACAAAATGTGAAACTTGTTGAACGCCCAGAACTAACCCGGCCTCGTCGGTGCCAAGGTCCTTCGTGCCATATATGACCACGAGCGCGCCAGGTTTACTCTCCCGGAGAAACTTATCGCGATCTTCAGGTTTCGTGAATGCCAGCAGGCCCCAGTTCTCGGGATCATAACCATAATAGCTGGTCAACCAGACATCTGGCGGCTCGCTCTCGATCGCAGCGACTGGATTGAGCATTGCGTTACCCGCCAGCCCATTTTCATGCGCGCGTTCGAAGGCGGCAATACTGCCATAGGTCTGCACAACCTTGGTGGGTGCTATCTGGCTGATGACACGCCCGTCGAGAGTCCAGCCATGCGCCTGGAACATCTTGTCCAGAGAGCCGTAATGATCCTTGGCAATCCGGTTAACGGCCTGCTTATCCCAGCCTGGCCCACGCGTAGGTTCAATCATGCAGCTTTTCCCTTGCTGGTGGTCATCTTGGTGTAGAGCTCGAACAGCTTTTCGAGCCGCTCGGTATCGTTCTTGAAGCGGCGGCCGATGTAGATGCGCTCCAGCACCTCATCGTTGCGCTCATGCGCTTCGCGCAGGTTGGCGGGCATGGCTTGTGGATCATAGAGGTCGGCGATGGTGTCTGGGAAATGCGCCTCGCGCGCCAGTAATATGTCCTCCGCACAGCGGGTGAGATCAGACTTGTTTTTGTCGGTAAGCGTAGGGACTGGGAAGGTGTTCCATCCAAGGGTGTTGGAGTAGCGGTATCGTGTTTCCAATTTACCGCACACGGTGGCGATCCAAACGAGGTGTATACGCGAGGCGATGAGCGCCATGTTCCACAGCGGCGCGTCAAGCATGGCGTATGCAGCGTTCGAGACAATTGCTCCCTTAGCTAACAATCCGCATGGCAAATACGGTCGAGTCTCACTGGAGTGGATGGGAATAATGGTTACCGTTTCTGTTCCATATTGGCGGATTTCTCCGAAACGAAATGGCATTTTGGAAAGCGTCTTTGTTGACGCACGCGCAGACAAACCCCTTTGAGCGGCAATTTTTGTGAATCTTGAATTCAACCAATCGAAATTTTTGGCTCGTGGATACTCGTTAACATCTACCCAAATACAACGCTTTTCAGTCCCCTGAATAAATTCGTGCGATCCGAAAAATGGTCTTATAAAATTTTCGGGTATTCTATGTTCATGGAGCGCCACTTCGGCCTCCGCCTTTTCAAGTAGAAGGTGCCCTCCGTCATTCGGCATATTGCCAAAGTTCATCATCGAAATGCCACTAATAGGCCTTGGAGCGGCCTCGACAAATATGTCTAAACTCGGAACAAGATAGCCATTTATATTATTTACTTCATTCGATACTAATGAACCATCGTCAACATCAGAGTAAATTGTTCGCCTACAGTTAGCAGCGTTAGCCAGCCCTACGATTACGACCGTAACGCCCGCATTTTGGCTAGCCAAGTTTGCCCATCGAAAGGAGGTGTGGGCAAAACTAATCCGGTGCCCAGTCTCAAGAACAAGTGGCCAAAGGGTAGCTACCTGTCGGCCTTGACACACTGAATTTGTCGCAACGAAAGCGGCTGCGGAGTTCGTTGAAGTACCAAAGTCAGCAGCTTTCATGAACCATCCGGAAACATAATCGAGCGATTTCCAATTTTTCGTGCGACTGTCGAACAACGCGCTGAGATCCGATTTTTGTTCGTCTGTCTGCCCTTGGCTACCTTTGTAGGGCGGGTTTCCGCAAATATACGTCTCCCCGCCCTCATTCTGGAAGTCGATCCGCGCCTGATCGAGGGGAGTGCCAAACAGGTCATCCGCTTGCAACTTCACACCTGTTCCGGTCGGCGGGCAAATGCTCAGCCAATCCAGCCGCAGTGCATTGCCGCACGTAATCCAGTTCTCCGCATTGAGCGGCAGAAACTCGGCGAGCGCCAGTTGTTGCCCGCGATAGATCTGATCGCACTGGAACTCCGCGATGATCAGCGCCAGCCGCGCGATTTCGGCAGGGAAGTCGCGCAGCTCAATCCCGCGAAAATTAGTCAGCGGAATGTCTGTGGCGCGCTCGGCCTCGCCACGTCGCCGGTTGATCTCAGCCTCGATCTCGCGCATCTGCTTATAGGCGATGACCAGGAAATTGCCGCTGCCACAGGCCGGATCAAATACCCGGATTTTAGCCATGCGACTGCGCAGGTTCGCCAGCTTGCGTGGATTGTCGCCTGCTTCTGCCAGCTTCTCCCGCAGATCGTCAAGGAACAGCGGATTGAGCACCTTCAGGATATTGGGCACGCTGGTGTAATGCATCCCCAGCGAGCCGCGCTCCTCATCATCCGCAACCGCCTGGATCATCGAGCCGAAGATATCTGGGTTGATCTTCGTCCAATCGAGGCTGCCGATATGCAGCAGGTAGCTCCTCGCGATCCGGCTGAAGCGCGGCACATCGAGACTGCCTCCGAACAGCCCGCCATTCACATAAGGAAAGGGCCGCGCCCAGTTGCGGATGCCGGCGGCCTCATGCTCCTCCTTGCGCGTGTTCATGGCGCGGAACAGCTCGCCGATGACCTCATGCGTGTTGCCGCTATCGCGGTCACTCATCTTCTCGATAGTGCCGGTGAAAGGATAACTTGGGTGGAAGATGCCGGTGTCCTCGGCATAGAAGCAGAAGATCAGTCGGGCCATGAAATGGTTCATGTCCACCCTGCGCTCGGCGGTGCCCCAGTCGGGGTTGTCCTTCAGCAGCTCGACATAGAGCCGGTTGAAACGACTGGTAGCCCGGATGTCGAACGAACTTTCCCGGACCTGTTTGACCGTGGTGATGCCCGCCAGTGGCAGAAAGAACCCGAAATGATCGGGGAAGCTGGCATAATCGCAAGCGACGGTTTCGCCAGTTTCAAGGTCTTCGGCCTCGAACGTGTCGCCATCGGTAGCGAGGGCGAACTTGGCTTTGGCCTTAGCCGTTTGCGGGCTGGCCTTGAGCGCGGCCAGCGTCTGCGTGACCGCTCCGGGCGCGGCGACAGCCAGGTGAATGTTGTTGGTCTGCAGGACCCCGCCAACATTCGACTTGTTCGATGCGCCGCTGCGCAGGCGTTTGATGGTGGTGGCCTTGTTGCCAAAGGCTTCGAGGAAAGCGAACGGGAACTCCTGAGCGTCGAACGGCTGCTCCGCCAGGGCAGAGACGGCTTCTTCAATCTCAACGGCGTTCATGCCAGCGCCTGCTTCACCGCGATTGGGATCGATGCTGAGCAATAGGATCTTGGGGTCGTGTTGGTGCGGATCATGGCGCTGAGTTATCACGGCAAACAGTTTGACGCTACAATCGGCAACCCTCAAATCGAGGGCAATCTCTGCCTCCAGATTTCAGAAAGTGGCGTGTAAAAAATACCCACGTCTGCCATGAGAGTATTGGTCAGCACATTGGCAAGTGCCATGCGGTCATCGTCAGGGCGACAGGAACTTGATGCGTAGAGTAACGAACAAAATCGAGATGTTCAGCGCAGGAAGGCCCAGGACGTCGACCACCTCGGCCAGTGCCGTTGGGCGAACTGCGCTGTGAGTAAGAAACGCCCCCATTTTTACGATTCGATTGCCCAGCTTGAACAGCTGGTGGAGCAGCAACGCACCAATCGGCAGAGCTTAGAGATCATCGCCGCCGAGCTGCAACATCGCGATACGGATCGCGCCCATCGGCTGCGCGCCAAGATCAAGGCCGTTCTCGACGGATTGGAATTGGAGCTGTTCCCGCCGCCGAACTCCACCCCGCCCTCAGCAGATAAGCAGCAAACCGAGCTTGGTTTTTCCGATTCGCAAAAGCCACGCCGTATTCGCATGAAAGCAATCAGGGCCAAGCTGGAAACCGAACCAGAGCCAGCAATTCAGGCGCAAACCCCTGCCACAGCTAAAGCCGCTGAAGCGCCGCCCTCCGCTGACATGACAGAACCACCAATCGAGATTGATCGGAGTCCCTTGCCTAGATCCGCGCCTCCAACTGTTGATGCGACAGACCCAATTGTCCTGGCCCGCATGCTTGACCTGATCGACTATGTGATCGCGGTTGAAAAGGACAAGCTCAAGCTCGTCACCGACGTGGCGGATCATCGCGCACTTCACCGCACGCATGACGAATTGGCGGCATTGCCGGGCATCGCCTTTAACCGGGTGTCAGGCGAAGATGTCGCGTTTCTGACCATTGATCGCCTCAACCGCAAATCGCCGCCGGAAACCACAGACCAGCTTCTTAAGGCTTGGCTGGTGCTGTCCGATGAACCCACGCGCGAGCCGCGCCTGCGCGAGCGGCTGACAGTCAGCGAATGCAAGGCTGCCAACATTGTACGCGACGTTGGAGCTAGCGGCCTCGACCTAGCTGAATACGCTGAAGCCCAAAAAGTGCGGGACGGTCTCGCTGCCTATATTGCCGGACCATGGGCCGACTGGGTCAAGGCCGAGGTGCCGCGCCGCAAGACGATCACATTCTACGGCGCGCTGTTCGGCTTGCGGCAAGCCTTGTCTGCCCCTGATGGCATGCCCCAGGAACTCGTTTGCGGCCTAGGTTATGCTGCGCTTGTGCGCGGTGGCAAGCGGCTCCTCTATCCTCTTTTGACTATCCCGCTGGACATAGAACTTGATCCGATCAGCCATGTGATTGCCCTCGTCCCAAGAGCCGAGGCCCGGCCTGGAGTGGAGGCCGACCCACTCGACGCACTAGGCCTTGCTCAAGTGGATGTTTGGCGCAAACTCGCTGTTCGCCATCTAGAAGATCTCGAGGACGACGCCCTTTCTCCATATGTTCGCGCCACGTTCGAGCCGGTCCTGCAGAATGCCGCCGCCCTGCTCGACCCCGGCGCGCATTATGCCCGTGGTGAAGATGGTAGCCCCCTGCCCTTGCCCCTTCCCGGGCCGGAACTGCAGATCACCGATGGCTTTGCATTCCTTCAGCGGGAGCGGCGAGCAACCCAACTGATGGCTGACCTGCTGGCGTTTCGCGATCTGCTTGAAAACAGCAACGGCAACATCGCAATACCGCCCGCTATTGCGGCGCTGTTTACCGATCCGTCGCGCGATCTACCGGATGAAAATTTTCCGACTTTCAGGGGCATCAATAGCATCCCTGGCGCAACGTCGTCTGATGGAACTGGCGAAGAGCTCTTCTTCCCCAAGCCGTTCAACGCAGAACAGGTCCAAATTGCGCAGCGTCTGGCAGTGCGCGACGGTGTTGTTGTGCAGGGTCCACCGGGAACCGGAAAAACCCACACGATTGCCAATATCATCAGCCACTATCTCGCGACAGGCCGGCGCGTGCTGGTGACTTCGCAGAAGTCGCCTGCTCTGCGAGTGCTCCAGGACCAGCTTCCGCCTGAAATCCGTCCTTTGGCGGTAAGTCTCCTCGACAGCGACCGTGAAGGCCTGCGCCAGTTTCGTGGATCGGTTGATCTCATTTCTGAGCGGCTTCAGCACCTCCGAAAATCAGAACTCGACGCTGAGATTGCTAGCCTTGAAGCCAAGATCGACAGCCTGCATCGCCAGCTCGCCGCAAACGATCGTGAAACCGAACAGATAGGCCGAGCCGCGTTATCAAAACTGGAGCTGGACGGACAAACTATCGAACCGCTTATCGCGGCTCGTGAAGTGCTGGCGGCAGGGGACGATGCGACCTGGCTGCCAGACGTTATAGGCGCGGCATCAAAGTTTGACCCTCGCTTTAACGATGAAGACATCGCCGCCATGCGCGCGGCAAGGCAAGCCGTTGGGGATGACCTATGCTATCTCGGCAAGACAAGGCCACCGGCTCACTTGCTGGCCGATGCCGATATCATTCTGGCGGCACATGAGAGCCTCCAAAAGGCGGCTATCATCGAGCAGACGATCGCGGATGGTACCGTGTGGCCGCTGCTGGATGATCGGCCTGAAACGATATCAATCGCGAAGACAATCGAGCAGCAACTTACGCAGTGGAATCAACGCCGCGTGGACGTAATCAGTTCTGCCGGTGAGGTCGACATAGCGATATCGGAATTGCTGGGCCATGCCGATAACCCAGTTCAGGAAGCCTTGTTGCAACTTCGTGATGAGGCAATGGCGCTCGAAGAGGATCACCGTTTCTTTCTCACTAGGCCAGTCGGTCTGCCAGACTCGTGTCTCGATGACCCGCGTTTTCGCGCAAGCGTCGCCGATCTGGCTGAGGGAGGCGCAGGCCTTGGTGCGATTGCAGGCCTGTTCGCACGTACCACCAAGAAACATATTGCGGGTGTAAAAATCAAGGGCAAAGCCCCTTCGGGCCCGGGCGACTGGAGCGTAATCGCTCGATACGTTGATGCGACCGACAGGGCACAGGGGTTCGTACAGAGCTGGAATCATGCTTGCGCAGGAACGGGCTTACCAAAGATCGTCGAAGACGGCCCAGCAGCGGGCCGGCAAGCCCTGACCCTTCTCGACCGCCTAGAAGTGCTGTCGTCACTCGATAGCGAAGCCGAGTACCTGACACAGGCCGTGCGCAGCCTGCTGCCGCGTTGGGGCGGACGGATCAGCCGTCAGACGGATCCCAATGACATTCTCCAATGTCTCAACGTTCACCTTGAGCTGGCCAGTCTCCAAACTGCGCGGTCCGTGCGCAAGACACTGCTTCAAGCGGTTAGTCGCGGCGACACTCCTATCCATGACGATGTCCGGACACTGGCTGACCGAATTGGCGAAGAAGGTTTGACCGGGGCCGATCTGGCTACTGAAGTCGCGCGTTGCTCCGCCCGCATCGCCCATTTGCATGGTCTCCAGCAACATTGGGAAGCGATCCGATCCGTAACCGACCAGATCATCAAAAACGGCGCTCCTCTGTGGGCCGCGCAACTGTCATCCATTCCGTCGGGCGCGATCGATCCCCTTTGCCCGGGCGATTGGCGGCGGCGCTGGAGACTGCGGCGGCTTGACCGGTGGCTGGACGACGCCAATCAATCGGCCCGCTTGCGACAACTGCACGAAGAACGCGAGCAAGCGGAAGCCGATCTGTCCAAGACCTACATCCGTACGATCGAACAGCGGACCTGGCGGGCGCTCAAGGAAAAGGCTTCACCAAGTGTGATGCAGGCCTTGGCCGCCTACGCGGTTGCCGTTGGCAAGATTGGGCGCGGCACTGGCAAGAGTGCAAATCGTCACCGAAAAACCGCGCGTAACGCCGCCGACGCCGTTAAAAGTGCTTTGCCGTGCTGGATCATGCCGCACAGCCGTGTGTCAGAATCCCTGCCCGCAGAACTTGGCATCTTCGATCTGGTCATTGTTGATGAGGCCTCGCAATCGACCTTATCAGCGCTCCCCGCGCTTTTCAGAGCAAAGCAGATCCTCGTTGTCGGCGATGACAAGCAGGTCAGCCCTGATAATGTCGGTTTAAACATGGAGCAGTCCAACGCGCTCGCAGTTCGTTTTCTCTCGGCGCAAGTCCCGATGTTCGTTGAACCGATGCGGCAGGAAAGCTCGCTGTATGACCTTGCGAGTGTGATTTTCGGGGCCGATCGGTTCATGCTGCGAGAACATTTCCGCTGCGCGGCACCCATCATCGAATTTTCCAAACGGCAGTTCTATCGTAACGAACTACGCCCATTGCGTCTCTCGAAGGCATCGGAACGGCTTGATCCGGTGCTGTCAGACGTCCTTGTCATGGATGGATATCGCAAGGGGCGCGGCAAAACCAACCCGCCGGAAGCCGACTATATCATTGAGGAGTTGCAACGCATCGCTGGCGATTCGTCGTTCGACGGGCGGACCATTGGTGTCACGACCTTGCTGGGAACCGAGCAGGCGGCATTGATCTACAGCCGGATCGAAAATGAACTCGGCATTCCCTGCATTGAGAAATATCGGATCAGGGTGGGTGACCCTGCAACCTTCCAGGGCGACGAACGCGATATTATGTTCCTATCCATGGTCGCGACGCCAGGCCATGCCAGCGCTCTGAGCGGTCTACCTTATGAACAACGTTTCAACGTCGCAGCGTCCCGTGCCCGCGAGAGGATGATCCTCGTCCGTTCGATCGAACTCGATCAGCTTAGCCCGAACGATAAATTGCGCCGGGCATTGCTCGAGCATTTCCGCTCCCCATTCCCCAATGACACCGAAGACGCCGCCGATGCCCGCCTACGCTGCGAATCCGATTTTGAGCGCGAGGTCTTCGATGCATTGCATGATCGGGGATACGCTCTCGATACGCAGGTGCGTGTCGGGCAGCACCGCATCGATATCGTGGTTGAAGGTGATGAGGATCGCAGGCTCGCTATCGAATGCGACGGCGATCGTTTCCATGGGCCAGAGCATTGGCCAGCGGACATGCAGCGCCAACGTACACTTGAACGCGCCGGGTGGCGTTTTTGGCGCTGCTTTGCGTCTCGGTTTGTGCGCGAGCGGGAGGTCGTTCTCGATGAGCTCCGCCAGCTCTTAGATGCGTTAGATATCAAACCGAAAGCAGCGGGCCAGCGGTCGACAACTTATACCGAACACAAGCAGTGGCGCTCTGGCGGCTTGCTGCAGGAGGCCTCTGGGGAGGATGATGCTGTGATCAGCAACGGCATTGCCAGAGAATAGTTCACGATATCGCGCAAGGCCCAACAATCTCCCAAGTCATTGATTGTTAGTGATTATTTGACAAACTCCGCTGGTTGTGCTATTTAATGGAACGGTCGCAATTTTTGCGAGTTGCATACCGCTTTCCCAACATCGAGAGGTCAACCCTATGTCCAGAGCCCCTGCGCGGGTGCTGGAGGCGGCCGACGTGTGCCGGTTGCTGGCGCATGTTGGCACGCTCAGACACCCTGCGCGCAATACACTCATCGTCACACTGAGCTTCAAGGCCGGCCTGCGCGCTGGCGAGATCGCTGGGCTTACCTGGCCAATGGTCTTGACCACGACGGGTCATATCAGCGACCAGCTGCGTATCGCCAACGGCATCGCCAAATACAGCAGCGGCAGGATCATCCCGATGCACGGCGATCTGCGCAAGGCGATGCGCTCCTGGCATCGGGAGTGCGGTCGACCAACTATCGGCCCTGTCATCATGTCGGAGCGCGGTGGGGCCATGACCGCCCGGAGCATCGTCAACTGGTTCCACGAGGCCTATGCCGCGCTCGATCTGACCGGATGTTCGTCGCACTCAGGCCGCCGCACGTTCATCACGCGCTCTGCCCGTGCCATATCCAAGGTCGGCGGATCACTGCGCGATGTGCAGGAGCTTGCTGGCCACCGGGCGCTTTCCACTACCGAACGCTACATCGAGGGCGATCGCGTCGCCCAACGCAGGCTCATCAACCTGATCTGATCGGCCAGACCTGATCGTCCTACCCGCAGCTCGCAGCTGCAAACCCTCCCACCACCGTCAAACCACAAGGAGACTTGGCCATGACCCGCCAGAGTGAAGACGCGCGCCTATCGCCCGCGCACGATCGCATGCACAAAATCCGCACGCTCAACGACAGTTTGCGCAAGGGCAAAGGCTCAGGCCGCATCCTGCTAACCCAGGGCATCATCAGCCTGGGCGATCAAGCGGTCGCTACTATCCTGACCGCCGTCCACGACTTCGACGCCTTCTCGCCCGACAATGATCCCTATGGCGAGCACGATTTCGGATCGTTCGAACACGCTGGCGAGCGCATGTTCTGGAAGATCGACTATTACGACAGCGATTGCCTGTCGGGCTCGCCAGATCCTTCCGACCCTGCCGTTACGACGCGGGTGCTGACCGTCATGCTGGCGCGAGAATACTGATGCACCAGCACCGCTGCGCAACGGCGACCTCGATCGCCACGGAGCTGCCACCCTATTGCCAAGGCGATCTGGATGGCCTGTGCGGACCCTATGCGCTGATCAACGCGCTCCGCATCACCCTTGAACCCTATCGGATCATCAGCGACGACGAAGCACGCGACCTGCTGCGCCAGATGGTCGACCACGCCATCCCGCCCAAGCAGATGGCAGAAAGCCTGCGCGACGGCATCACTTGGCCCAGGCTGCGCAAGATGGCGATGCTGCTGGCCGAACTCGCCACCGACAAGGTCACCGGCGTCCAGCTGATCGAAGTCAGCGCATCCAATGAGGCCGAGCGATGGGAGACGCTGTCCCTGTTGGTGGAAGCTGGCTCACCGGTTCTGTTCCATGACAACACGATCGACCACTACACCGTTGCCATCGGCCTGACTGCTAGCAGGGTCAGGCTCTATGAAGGCGATGGGCAGCAATGGCTGGCGCGCGTCGGCCTAAGGCTGCGTCACGCGATGGCGTTTATCGTCGAGCCCGCTTGATCAAATGCCTGCGCGATCGGTCAGAGCAGCAACGGTGAGGCCCAGCGCCGTTGCCACTCGCTTTACATTGAGGATCGTCACGTTGCGTTCGCCACGCTCGATCTTGCCCATGTGAGAGCGATCAATACCCGCAGCATCGGCCAATGCCTCCTGAGAAATCTCACGCTCGCTGCGAACAAGCCTGATGGCGTCGCCAAGAGCGATCAAACTCACATCCCCTGATTTTCCAGACACCCGCGCCATACCGGTTCTGAACAGCGATCAGGGCTAAATGACCACGGTATTTACGACCCATAATTTCACCACTACACCCATCATCACCATGAGAAGGAGATCATCTATGTTTGTCACTCTACGCCAGCCCGGCACTGGCAAGCTCGTCAGCGTCAAAGTCGGATTCAGCTGGTTCTTCCTGCTGCTGACGCCATTCTATGGCCTGCCGCAGTTCATTAAAGGGATATGGGGCCACGGTTGCCTGGTGCTGTTCCTATACCTCGTGCTGGTGGGCTTAGCCGCTGCTGGCGCAGCCCCGCTTGGAGGATTGATATTGATCGGCCTTGCGATCTTCTATGGCGTGCAAGGCAACAAGTTCGTCGCGCGACGCTTGCTGATCAAAGGCTGGACGATGGAAGGCGACGAACACGCCATGGCTTATGCCAAAGCCCAATGGGGGCTGGGCGCATGATCGGTCTGCGACATTGGTCAATCACGGCCGCACTTGCCCTCAGCATAATGATCGCAGGCTGCAATGCTGATCCGCTTTCGCCAGAAACATCATCGCGGCTTGAACGCGTCTACAGTGATCTGCCCCCAGAACGCGCAGTCGCAGTGATACAGAACCTGCGATCTGTTGGACTATACACAGGCGGCCTGGACACCAGTTGGAATCCCGCCATCGCGGAAGCCATCAACAAGGCGCATTTTGAGATCGACTACATCGACGGCAATTTCGACCTCGCAACGGACGGAGGGGCTGCGTCGTTTGTGACCAAGCTGGCAACCATAGAAGGTCGCGCGATGTTGGCAGATGCCCTTAGCTACGATCTTGCTGCTTTCACTCAGGTCACTGCACCCTCGACGACCGCACAGTTCAAGGATGACATCTGTTTTGTCGAAGCGGGGGAGTATGATCGGCATGGCGAGCGCATCCGACTGACTGTTTATCAGCAACGCGGCAGGATAGCTGGAATCAATATGGTGTGGGATGGATGGCCTGGCCCAGGGTTCCCGAGATATCTGCCGATCACTTTTGGCGAAGAGACGGTGCCATTGATGACAGAGTACAGTCAGAGCCTGCCGATCACCGAAGCCCGCTTGTTTAATGTCAACGGGTGGTGGGTCACCGATGGCATTAAGCGCAGCACAAACATTCGCATCGAGAACGAAGATCTGGGAGTTATCGACCTGCCAACGGGCGACCTTTATCAAACAGGCATGGCCTTGACCGACTGCGTCCAGAAGCACCTGCCAGAGCGACAGGCACCACCGGAAGGCGACAAACCGCCAAACTATGACACCTTCTTTCCCGAATGATCCGATGACATAAAGTGCGCCACAGGATGCCACCGTTCGTCCTCGGTCACGGCCGATTTTATGGCTGTTTTTATGACTGAGGACGTATTATCCGGGATAGTCGTTGGAAAACTAGGATTTCGAAGCGGACTCCGTCTCCGCCACCTACTAATCCCACACGATCCCTGATCAGCTCCGAAAGTCTAGCTTCCCTGCGGGGTTCGCTGGTGATTCGGATCCCTGTGTGTCCCACGTCGTCCAGACCGACATTTTTGCAAATGTGGGAACAAATTTTATGATCAGCTCCATGGAAACGACTTCGAACACCGGCACGAAGACCAAGGCTCAGTCCAGCCGCCGTGTCAGTTTTGGCGACGGCCTTTTTCGCTATGAGAGGCCGGGAGGGACCAGCAGTTGGGTCTGCCGGGTGCAGCACAAAGGCAACCGAAGAGATTTCGGCCTAGGCAGCTGCAAAACGGTGGACCTTGCCGAAGCGCGCGAGCGGGCGCTAGTGGTGCGCCGTCAGGTCGAGCAGGGCTACGACCCGCAGTTCGAGCGGCGCAAGATCGAGGCAGTGCCCAACTTCCGGGACGCCGCGCAGAAGGTCTTCGACATTCATTCGAAGACTTGGCGCAACGGCAAGCACCATGGGCAGTGGATGCGCACCATGGAGATGTATGCGTTTTCGCAGCTGGGAAAGATGAGGGTTGATCGGATCACCGGCCCGATGATCCGCGACGTGCTCTTGGAAATCTGGCTGACGAAGCCAGAGACAGCGCGCCGGGTCCGGCAGCGGATCGGGGCGGTTCTGGATTGGGCCTATGCTTCAGGCTATCGGGATGCAGAAGCTCCGATGCGCGCCATCAGCAAGGGCTTGCCCCGTCAGCCACGCCGCGACGGCCACTTCCCGGCCATGCCATACGAGAAGGTACCCAAGTTCATCCAGAAGCTGCGCGCTCGGGAATCCTTCAGTCGTCTGGCCCTCGAATTTGCCATTTTCACCGCCGCCAGATCGGGCGAGGTGCGCGGCATGACCTGGGATGAGGTTGATCTCGAAACCGGCCTCTGGACGCTCCCCAAGGCGCGTATGAAGGCATTTCGCGAGCATGTCGTGCCGCTCAGCCCGAGACCGCTGCGGATCATCCGTCGTTGCGCCCAGCTGCGCCTTCGGGAATCGCCGTATGTCTTTCCCGGCTTCAAGAACAATCGGCCCCTGTCTGACATGACGCTGTCAAAGCTCATGAAGGAGATGAGCCAGCCCTATACCCCGCACGGTTTCCGCTCATCGTTCCGCGACTGGGTGAGCGAAGAGACCAACCACCCCAGCGATGTGGCAGAAGCAGCCCTCGCCCATATGGTCGCCAACAAGACCGAAGCAGCCTACCGACGCGGCAATCTGCTGGAGAAGCGCCGGGTCATGATGGCCGAATGGGCCGCCTATTGCGACAAGGAGAGTTAAGGTGCCTCGCCTGTCGCGCGCAGAGCGCAGGCGCTTGCGCAAGTTCGAGAAGGCGGTCGAGCGGATGGAGCCGCTCGACCGGGAAATCTTCCTTGGCATTCGCGTTGATGAACTCAGCTACCGCCAGCTTGCCGCCAAGCATGGCATGACCCTGCAACAGGTCGAGCAGCATTTTGCCAATGCGCTTTTCGTGCTGATGCAGATGCCGACCGAGAAACCGCCAGACTGGTGGCAGTTCTGGCGCTGGTGATGCTGCTTCGACCTTGCCAATCGTAACCCATGCCTACAGGGTGCCCCTGCCCATGCGAACCGATCTAGACCACCTTCCGGCCAACAAGCAGCGCGAGCTTGAGCGCGTGAAGCAGATCATCTTCGAAGAGTTCGAGGACGCGCTGGCGCTTGCCACGCACCAGTGGAAGAAAAAGGGCCGGATCGAGAAACTGATCCTTTACGGCAGCTACGCGCGTGGCGGCTGGGTCGATGAGCCGCACACGGCCAAGGGTTATCGATCCGACTTCGATCTGCTGATCATCGTCAACGACAAGCGTCTGACCGAGCGCGTCGATTACTGGCTGAAGCCGGAAGACCGGCTGATCCGCGAGCTAGCGATCGACCGCACGTTGCACACGCCGGTCAACTTCATCGTTCACACGCTTCAGGAGGTGAACGACGGGCTTGCGCATGGCCGCTACTTTTTCATGGACGTGGCTAAGGACGGCATCGCGCTGCACGAAGCGGATGACCGAGCGCTGCATACGCCCAAGCCGAAGACCCCCGAGCAGGCGCTGGCCATGGCGCGGGAATATTTTGAGGAGTGGTTGCCTACCGCGATGGGCTTAAAGCGCAACGCTGGGTATGCCGTTCGTGATGGTGATTTGCGGCTAGCTGCTTTCCTGCTGCACCAGACGACAGAGCGGCTATACCATTGCGTTCTGCTGGTATGCACCTTCTACACCCCTCACGTCCACAACCTTGGTTTCCTGCGCACACAAGCCGAGCGGATCGATATGCGTCTGGTCGATGCCTGGCCTCGTGACAGTCGGGTTGATCGTGCCCGCTTCGAGAAGCTGAAAGAGGCCTATGTGAAGGCTCGCTACTCGAAGCACTATCGGATTACCGAAGAGGAGCTGCTGTGGCTTGGCGGGTGCGTGGAGGAGCTTGGAGGGGCTGTTCACGTCATCTGTTCGGAACGGATCGCCGACCTTGAAGCGAAAGCTGTCGCAGCGGGTTGAGTGCGTAGATTCGGGAGCCGAACGTGGGCGACGCCCTATGGCTGCATTTATGCTGCCATCAACCCCCAAATATCACCCATGCATGACCGTTCGAACCGTCCGTTGGCCAGCCCCACCGGCACCCATTTACTGCCACCTCACCGGCATCAAATCCGGTGGGGTAACAGGGGCCGCGATGCTTCGCATCGGACCCGTAATTTGGATACACACCTCACGCACATGTGAATAACGGTTTTCTGCCACTTTTCGAGAGTGCTATCCGGCAGCGCGCGCTGCCTCGCTTTTCCAAAGTGGCGGTTTTCTGCCACTTTTCGAGGCTGCGCATAGTACTCTCATCGAACATGAAAATGGCAGACAAAAGCGGGGAACGGGAGTGTCAAATTTGAGGCTTCAAGGGCCCTTGTCACCCCCCTCTGGCGAGCAGGAAGGGACTCCCGAATGGCCACGGCACGGTCGCGGAGGCCGAGCAGCGCTGCTCAAACTCTGGATCACTCAGCCTGCGAAGGTACGATGAGATGCTGCTCTGATATGCACATCCGGCCAGGATGGAGTAGAATTGTCGTGTGGCATTTAGCGCGCCGAGCATGGATAATTGGCATTCTCAGATGGTCTCCATTTTCAGGCCATCCTGTCTCCCGGTTTTCAAACAATTGGTACCGTAATGCCTGGAATACCCCTTCCGCCCTCATCGCCGTTGTCGATTGAGCCGATCAGTATGCGGGTGCCCGATGCCTGTCGGTTCACCGGCATCAGCCGTAGCACGCTGTACCTGCTCATCGCGCGTGGTGAGGTCGAGGTCGTCAAAATGGGATCTTCCACGCTTGTATTGACCGAAAGCTTGCGCGGGCTGATTGAGCGGCATCGCGCGGGCAATTTAGGCAACCTTTGATCTGTAGCCGACCAAAGCCAAAGCCCAATAATTTAGAACCTCTGCACAACCCCTGATAACGGAACGCTCGTTTTGCTTATGGAACTTACCGACATACCGAATTTGGGTTAACCAGATTTCGAGGCGGTATACCAAGCCTGATGGATCTGATCGCCTTGGATGCACAATTTCATCATGAACGGCAGTGCCTACGATCATTTTTCCGGGGTATCTCTCGATCAAGAAATGGCCAGCAATCTCTGGGTGCAATGTGGTTGTTTTTGTACTCTTTCTATTGTTGTTGGCACGGAACGCCAGACGCGGTATCTCTAAGGAAACCAAAATTGGGGGATAATGAAATGGCGAAACCGGGTCCAATCACTGTTTGCGTTATCAATCTCAAAGGCGGTGTAGGAAAATCGACGATCACCGCGCTCTTGAGTCGCTATGCATTCAATTCAAGAGGTAAAGATGTATTGGCAATCGATTTGGACCCGCAAGCCAATCTTAGCCAAGGGCTAATGCATCAAAGCTATTCGACATTCATAGCCCAGCAAGGTGGAACAATTGTTGAAGTTTTTAACGACTTCTTGCCTCCAAAGCCTGGGAGCGGAGGAACGCAACCGCTGACTGCGGATGCAGTTACCGAACTCATTCTTGAAAGCGGTGATCGTCGCTTGGATCTTATTCCTTCGCGTTTTGACTTTTCTGATGCCTTGACCAATGCTGTTAGACCCGACCCCCGTATCCTCGCTAAATTTCTTTCCAAGAATTTTAAGTCCAAGGATCTTATCCTAATCGACTGCGCCCCGACGGAATCGGTGTTCACAACGGCAGCTTATCACGCCAGTGACTACGTGCTCATTCCGGTGAGACCGGAATTTTTTGCGACGATCGGGTTTCCACTGCTCGCTGAATCGCTGGCCAATTTTCAGCGCCGGAATAAAGCACATGCTATCGAGGTGGCTGGTGTCGTGATAAACAACGCCTTCTACCATGGCGGGAATGACGGTGGTCCAGAGAAGGCGCGCGCGATGGCGTCAATCAAGCAGGAATGTGCGACCCATGGCTGGCACATTTTTTCCAAGCAGATGTACCACTCTCGTGGCTATCCAAAGCTGATGCGGGGTGACTATCGATATTCGGGCGATGCAAACCTATTTTGGACATTCGCTCAAGAATTTTTCGATCATATAGGGCTTTAAAAGTGGTTGCTAAGCTAAATCGAGATCAGATACTCCGTGGCATACTGCAGACACTCGTCGATGGTTGGGGACAGAGCGCTGTCAAGGATGCTCTCGAATCTATCGATGACAGCGCTACGGAAAATCGCAAAATCGCAGCAAAGCTTGGGGCGGCATCAAAAGCCAGCGCGGTAGCGCAAATAGAAGAACTGCAGCTACCCGCTGAGCGGCGCTCGCTCCTCCAAACCCTTGCCCTTCGATACGATGAAGGCTCGGCCTTTCCAAAGCTCAGTGATGCGCGAGCATTTCTGATTTCCCACCAGCGAGACGTGAAAGAAATCAAAACGCGCTCTCAGGCATTCAAGCGAATGCTGCCAATTCTGCAGCAAATGTCGGAAAAGGGGCTGGAGAAGGTAATATCGCGCTCCCATCATTCGGGACCAGCTGAGTTGGATCCCATTTCAAAAGCCATAAGGGGTGCTGGCGAGGACATGAGAGGTTCGAGATCCAAGCCCATACTGCTTACGACAGAAAACGAGCTGCCAACTGCCGACGATCTATCGCCTGAAAATGAACCGGTGCCCCCCGTATCCGGGCGCGGACACGGAGACACCGAGAAACCGATCTCCGAGGAAACAGGCAGAGCTAGGCTTTCTTTGCGGCAGGAAAAGCCGTCTGCTTAATTAGCATACGGCAGTGAAAGGACGGGGCGATTAAATCCCGCCCGGTTGCTCAGTTGGTAAGCTGTGTCCTGAAGAAAACGAATAGGGAGTTGAACTAGAAATGGCGCTGGATGCACGGAGAAGGCCGCGGGGTATCACGACCAAGAGAGAGCTCGTGGATCTCGCAAAAGCGGCTGTTCCGTCCGTGTCAATAAGTACCCCTGACCTGGTGCACATCACCTCGGTCGGGTGGGGGCGACGAATCATCGACTCTGGATCACTCCAACCCAAACAGTGCAACGTTTTCGGAAAAGACCTAGTATATTTTTTTGTTGCACGCCCGGCATATCGTTTCGGGAATGGAGATCAGAAAAACGATCAGTTAAATTTTTTTCCATTCGCAATTGTGCTATCGCCTGAGGCCCTTCCTACGCCATACCATGTTTATCCTTTCGATACTGGCGCATTTATGGCCGGTTTCTTTGACCCTGTTGTGGACCCTTCAATTTACATTGAAGATTATGAACTTGATCCTGACCTGAGCGCGGCATGCAGACATCTTGAGTGGGCGTTCGAGGACGTCACCAACTATTTTGATGCCCGGATTAAGCCTTCCCTTGTTGGGTCAATCCCGCATTGGCGTGCAGTTGGCCAAAGCTGGACCCGCATCGCTGGACTGGCGGGAGTTGGATCCGGAAAGCCAGACAGGCGAGCTTCTGCAGTTGAGATAGCCTACTTACAATCGATCGACCTTCGTCAAGGGCATGGACGGCTATTAGTTTTTCCCGAACAGTTGCTTGAAGATCCAAATGGCCGCAACACAGACTTCTTAAACATGCTCCGTATTTTGGATATTGAGTTTGAAACTTATGATTGGCGTGCAAATGAAACGCCTGATTCATACTCTGCTACCATTTCGGCTGTAATCCGGAGAAAGTTGAAGGGAGTGGCCACATGAGCACCGCGTTAGACGGGGCCAAGGCAATGTATCTCATCGCCTATGAGCGCCTGACAGAACACGGGTTCGCCCTACCTCTATTTGGCACCTCGGTATCAGCTAATGCACTAAGCGTGGCGGTGCCGTCAGAGGGCGGTGACCCCACCGCGACCCTAGCAGCATTTGAAGTTCACGACCCGCAGTCAGCCATCAGCCTCGATAAGACACACCATCGGCTGGTGGCAGTCGGCGACGATTGGGTCGATGTATTCTTGTGGAATGGGGTCGCTCATGTTGGCACCAAGCCTGAACTTTGGACTGCGATGGCTTTCGCTCGCGATGACATTTCTAAGCACGCCCCGCTCACGTTGCTGGCCCTATCTGAGGGCGCAGATTTTAGCGAAACAGTTCGATGTGCAAAGGTTGCTCACGGATGGCTAAAAGACAGCTGGGGTACGATACATGCCGACAGCTGGCGTCTGAATGGATTTCTTCGGAGACAGGCTTGGCGAGATTTGTACCGCCGCCTGAGGCAACGCGCAGACATCTTTGACGCACGTCTGGCACTGGAACGTCTCCCGCTCACCCAACAAGGTGCCGTGCTGCAACTTGGCTTGCCACGATCCTTCAGCACAACGGCAGCGGAACTTCCAAATTTAGCTTCGGCTGCGACGAGCTTTGGCTGGCGACTGGAGATCACCATAATTCCAGACGAAGCACTGGGGAAACCAACGCTAGTTTCAAGCAATGACCCCGAACTGTTGATGCGTCTGCGCCATGGCCGAGGTCGGACGCAGACGCAGATACCCTTACGAGTTGTCGACCGATTCTTTGGTAACATTCGTACCCTGAAGGATCTCAGGACAGGCAGCAACCGAACAATGACGCTCTCCATGGCGGGTGACAGACGCAACACCATGAAATTACAGTTACCTGAAATCGCCAATATGGTAGACCCAGTAGCCCGGTTCATTCGTACTGGGGAAGGTATCCAGTTCGAAGTTTATGACTCGTCTTCTCCAAACGGACGCATCATATCTAATCAACTAAAAATAGGCCTTAAAGACAGTTCAACGCAACAAACGCGCGGAGGCGCCACATGGTGGCGCCTCATTGCGTAGCTGCTATGCAATCAAGGTTACTAAAAGGTATCTGGTTTTAATCATTCAGCCGCCTGAAGTTTCGGAAACGACATAATGTCTTCGTAAAGACGGACTTTTGCGCCTTTGGATTTGGTAAGTCCTGGCTTTGCAAATATTATCACGTATTCATGAACGTTCTTAAAGAGGAAATTTGGTGGATAAGGGTAGCTACCGAAAATTGGTCGCTGCCCATTAGCAGAACCCCAGCGCCCGCCAGTGCCATCTTTTGACCAAATGACTTCATTGATCATAACTAGCCCGATGTCACGAAGCATCAACCCGATGTCTGTACTTAGTGGAAATGTAAGCAACCCGTGATCAGTCATCTGATTAACATTGGCTGTTACCACACACATTTTCCGACCTGGCTTTAGCACGCGAAAACATTCTTCGAATACACGACGCAGCTCAGCCAAAAACTCCACATAACTACCAGTTGTGCCTATATCGGATGACTCACCACCGTAATCAGCTTTATCCCAATAAGGCGGGCTCGTTACAATTAAATCTACTGAATCGGCGTTGATGCCCGAAAGATCGCGGGAATCACCAACCCTTGCGTCAAGCAGATTTTTATCGACCGATGGCTCAGCATCAATCCGCGCACACATTTCTTCGACGAACTTTGGGTTTTGATCGATGCATATGGCACGTCTCCCCTCACGAAGAGCAGCCACTGCGGTAGACCCAACACCACCAAAAGGATCAAGTACCGTTTCGCTCCAAAAGCTGAACAGCTTTATCAGCCTTTTTGGTATCTCAACAGGAAATGTCGCTGGATGTAGATCGTGCGAGACATTGGCAATGCTCCACACCGTCTTGGTATATTCACGCCACTCCTCCTTAGTCAGCTGACTAAGAGATTTAACTTCGGCAGACGGCTTCATCACTGTTCTCCTGAGGGAATCTTTTTAGGGATGCGACGGACGGCTCCATCGATCGAAACGACACGAGCCTCAAACTGCTCAAGCATTGCAGCTCGTGCAGGATCGACGCCAATAAGGGCGAGTAGCGTTTGGTCTATTTGAGTGCGCACAAGGCCGATTTCGGTAGGACGAAATGCAAAAGTCAGTCTCTCGCGATTAGTACTAAGCAAGATATCACGTTGCAGTCCGGCCCATGCCTCACGTCCAAGCTGCCCTAGAGTGGCGAGCGCTGCCGCATCCAGCCGGATATTAAGAAGGGGTAGCTCCGCCAAAAACCAAGCCGGGACATGGAACCCGTCGCACTGTACGTGCCAAAGCCAAAATGCAAGGCGGGAGCTCAGAATTGCCGTTACCGCATCGGCGGCGTCAATGCTGTCACAGGCCATCCGATGAATGCCAGATGCACTAAGCGTGCCTTGCCAGCTTAAATTGTCTGGATAGCTCCGAAAAACATTGAGAAAGTTGTACGCTGTTCCCGCAACAAAAACGTCACCGTTCAACGCAGTTCCGACAATATCTTGTGCTGTAGCTTTAACCGGCTCGGGTCGCATACCGGATCGCATGCTAAATTGTTCTAGCGCGGCATAAAGCTCCACCTCTTCCTGCGAACCAAGCTTGGGGACAAATTGACCGATGTTGGCCTGCCCCATCGAGGTCGTGCGCGCCTCTGAAAAAATCGATAGGCGTTGCCGACTGGTCCATTTGAGCAGCCCACTTGTGCGTATCTCAGCGGGCGTCGGACCAGGTCGGCGTATCGCAATAGTGGCACGGGTTTTAGCTTCCTCGCCGAAAAGTGCATGAGGTTGGCGATCAAAAAATAGCAAGGTCCAAGTTCCTCCGGCCTGGGCCAATGACATTCGACAGCGCCGATGATCTGTCGATCGGTTAGAACCAAGTGCCAACGGCACAACCAGTGATGTCGCATCGTTTGGGCCATTCGCTACCCGCCAAGCCATTTCAATGAATGGGAGATACAGAGCGCGAGTCGGGTAGCCATCCGCTAACGTCGAAACTTGGCCAGCGCTCACATAAGGTGGGTTGCATATCAATCTGAGCGGCGCAGAACCTAGATGCAAAACTTCGCGCAGGTTCGCGCCAGCGCGCCCAAAGCTCGGTTGCGTAGCATCAAGAGCGACAAAATGGCCACGAATTATCTGCCACAGATCCCGAGGCGGCGACCCCAAATCGGCAATTATCGACAGAATAGTAAAAGCGGCGAAATCGCATGCCTGTGGTGATATGTCGGCCCCATAAAGCCGCGTCAGCGCAAAATCCCGCCGCGAATGTGCATCTGGGAACGCGCGACGTTGGAGGGCGCCCGCAAGAAATACGCCGCTACCGCACGCAGGATCGCACCAATACTCGTTATCGTAATGAGGGGAGTCTGGCGGGCTGGCGATCGCATCGACCATAAACCCTACAACATCAGCTGGCGTATAGAATGAGCCGGTTTTCTTGCGCGCACTGCGTGCTGCGCGCAATCCGTTATTTCGGATTACGTCGAGCCGTGTGGTGCGACCGTAAGTATCAAGCAAATAGGGGAGCAGCTGGATCAGATCTGAGCGTGCAGACACATCCACTAATGCTGCATTTACATCATCCCAATGACCATCTGAGCTAGACTTAAACCATGTAAGCGCTCGGGCAACATTCGCCGGCCTTCCTGTTACGGAAGCCTCGATTAGGGCCAAAGCCACTGCCGCCCACGCTGAACGCGCTACCCAGTCTTGCTCCTCTACGAGGTCCCTAGCGCATGCGCTCATTAACCAAGGAAATGGAAGGGGCAACGCTTCAATAGCCGCAGCAACCGCGACAGAAACTTGCTCGCGCAGAGGGGCTACCATGCCCTCAAGAGAGCGCCCCGCCCGAGGCGACACCGCTACCCTCACGGTCACGCATCCTTCCCATTGGCAGGAAGAGCCTCAATTACTGTTTCGAGCCAGCGCTCTTCAAGCTCCCGCTCAACTAAATCCGCTGCACACTCGGAGGCCGAACGACCTAGCTGCTCGATAAGCCCTTTAAATGCCTGCGCCTTGCCTGAATCGATATAGGCTGAAACCTTCGCGGTACGCGGCTGCCCATCACGCACGCGGACACCCGACGATGCTAGCCGCTTAACCTTGATTTCCCGAATAACTAACAACGTAAGCAACGATGAACTACTGGTCAGACCCAAATGCCGCCTATAGGCTTCAAACTGACAGTGCACGTCTGGGCAGACATAACCATGGATGGGATGCTTTTCAGCTGCCTGCGGATTGAAGACCATAAACTCACCTCAACATGAGGTGACACTAGCCGACTCATCATGAGGTGACAAGCGTTATGTCCACGATTTGTTTTCAGAGAAACGCATGCTGATTCCTCAATTTTATGACGGCAGTCCGTTCGTGGATATGCTCCGTAAAGAACTGGCCCAAGCTACCCACGTTGACATTGCCAGTGCTTGGGCACGGGCCTCCGGGGTAGGATTGATCTTGCAAGCGTTGATGGCGCTGCTGGAACGCGGCGGAAGCCTTCAGGCTGTCATTGGTGTTGATCGTGAAAACACGTCAATCGAAGGACTGGAAATGCTGCTGAGGCTACAGGGCCAGGCAGATATTTGGGTCCGCCACAACGAAGCATCGAGCATTTATCACCCCAAATTTTATGCGTTTAAAACCACGACCCATGCTCGAGCATACATCGGATCCAACAATTTAACGGGCGCGGGACTCTCAACGAACGAAGAACTTTCGGCACTGCTAGTCGAACCCAAGGGCGGGCAGTTGGAAGCCTCAATCAGTAGCTATATGGCGGCGCTAGTCGATACAAAGGACAACCTTGCACATAAGCTCGATGCCGCATTTTTGAAACAGCTAGTCGATGGTGGATATGTACTACCCGAATCAAGGTTGAGGGGAAAATCTGCACGTACGCGAGCGACCGCCGCCAAACCCGATGCCTTGTTTGGATTTAAGGCTCCTAAACGCCGTCACGTGCCGCCCGGCCTACTCGTCAGCGCCATTGAACCAGGACCAGCCGAGCCATCTGCTGACTGGAAACGGATTTTCGTAAAGCTCCGCCTAGCGCGTGGAACCCAAGGGCAACTGCCAGTGCCTGTTGCGCATGAGCTACGCCGCCAGCTTGGCCAAACAGATTTAGACGGCCCTATCCCCATAATCCTAAACAATGTTGAGCGAGTTATCAGCCCCACTTTCGCTAAGCGAAATCCAAATTTCGCTAACACTTACAAAATTGAAATGAAACCTAGCGATGATGATCCCGTCATAAAGATCGAGTTGGTTGGTGATCGCGTGCTCGTACAGCAGTTTGATACCAAATCTCCCGCAGGCCAAGCGCACTTGCGATACATTCTAGACGGACTTCACACAGACCCGGTGCAGACCTTTAGCCGTGGCATACCAAAAGGCGCCAGCAGCGAGGACATTGAAGAGGCGGCCAAAGGGGTTACCCTGTACCGATACGACTGATTTCTATTCCCTCGTGCAGAAGGGCACCAGTCCAACAAAATGAGCTACCTGGGATATATTCGCCTCGATGCAGCATCGCTAAAATTGAGGACCTAGATCGCAGTTGCAAACGCGAGTTCAGGAATTGGCCCTATGACCGAAACCAAGCTGCACCGATAAGATAATCATCGACAACAATAGCGTAGTTTGTCATATTCACGGTACGGTTCTAGATGAGCGTTTTGATCCACAGGGAACGCCATGTGGGAACAGGTGGCGGGAACAATTATTTAAATTTTATATCAAATACATACACTTAACTTCGTAATACCTCCGTCTCCGCCAGAGCCTGATCTTCAGCGCCGCACCACACACCGCATGAACGGAAATTTCCCGGGATTTACGGGCGCTTCGGTCAATTCCTGGCTCGAGCTTAATCGCGGTGATGCGCGGTTCATTTTATGACTGGAGGACATGGCCGATCGGTGCAATCATCGGGCCAAGGACGCCACCATGCACTTGCGCAACAAGCTCAACGTCAAGAGAATCGCTGGCCGACGCGCGCAAGAAGGCGAAGGACCTGAGAACCGCTCAGCCCGGTGGCATCCAAAGCGGGTTGGGCAACGAGAAGCATCGCAATCAGTGGCGCTCGACCATCATGGCCATGCTGCGACCACCGCCTTGCCTTGCCACTTGGAGGAGACTGAAATTGGCCGACCGTATCCTGGTTTTCTATGGTTCCTACCGCAGCGATCGGCAGGGCATTCGTCTCGCTGATTATCTGGTCCGTGCTTTGCAGAAGCGCGGCGCCGCTGCCGAGCTGATCGACGCGAAGGCGGTTGGGCTGCCGATCCTTGATCGCATGTACAAGGAATATTCAAAGGGCGAGGCTCCTGCCAATCTCGAGCAGCTCGCGGAGAAGATCCGCGCGGCGGATGGGTTCGTGTTCGTCACCGGCGAATACAATTGGGGCGTGCAGCCGGGCCTCAAGAACCTTACCGATCATTTCCTCGAGGAATGGTATTGGCGGCCAGCGGCAATCGCCAGCTACTCGGCGGGACGCCTTGCCGGGGCGCGCGCTGCGACCGCGTGGCACGGTACGCTTTCGGAAATGGGCATGGTCGTGATATCAAGCACGCTGGCCGTCGGCGGGATCGGGCATGCGCTCGATGCTGACGCCCATCCAATCGGAGACGGCGGAGCGGCTCTCGAACGCGCCTTCCCCCGCTTCGCGGATGACCTCGCCTGGTGGGTTGAGGCGGCACGCAGCCAGCGAGAGAAGGTGCCTCCGCCTTACTGAACGCTCATGCCCGAACGCACGTCCGATTATCACGGCGTCGGCGGGCTACGGCGAAGTCGACGATCAGGCAGTGGCAGACCGGGTCGACAAGCGGCGCAACAAAGTTCGCTTTCCACTATGACAACCTGGGCGCCTTTCGTCCTGGCGAAGCAATACGCTTCACCGGGTCATTGCGCGTCGAGCATGGCGCTGAAGTTCTTCTTCAGGGTGTCCGGTGCCGCCTTTCCGAAGCCACTGACGGTAACAGCGGCGATCGTGCTGATGATGAACCCGGGGATAATCTCGTATACGACGTCGGTCGGAGCCTGCCCGTTGATCGTGAAGGGGGCATACAGCCAGATCAACACCGTTGATGCGCCGCTGATGATGCCTGCAAGTGCACCCTGACGAGACATGCGCCGCCAATGCAGGCTGAGCAGGATAACCGGCCCAAACGCCGCACCGAAGCCTGCCCATGCATTCCCGACAAGCGACAGGATGCTGCTCGACCGGTCCAGCGCAAGAAACACAGCGACGATCGCCACCAGCAGGGTCGCTGCCCTGCCGACCATGACGAGCTCGGTCTGGCTTGCTGATGTGCGGTAGAACGTTTTGTAGAAATCTTCGGTCAGAGAACTTGACGACACCAGAAGCTGCGAGGAGATCGTGCTCATGATGGCAGCGAGAATGGCGGCGAGCAGAAAGCCCGCAATATAGGGGTGAAACAGCGTCTGCGACAGGACGATGAAGATCGTCTCGGGGTCCGCCAGCGCGATGTTGTTTTGTGCTACATAAGCAAGGCCGCCAATTCCGCACAACACTGCGCCGACGACGGTAACAATCATCCACGACATGCCGATGCGGCGCGTGGCAGGCATATCCTTGACCGAACGCACCGCCATGAACCGCACGATGATATGGGGCTGGCCGAAATAGCCCAACCCCCAGGCGAGGCTCGAGATGATGCCCAGGGTACTGATGCCGGCAAACCAGTCAAAATAGTCCGGATTGATCGCTGTGGCCGCTGCCTGCGTGTCGCCCCAGCCGCCCACCGCTGCGATAGCGACGATCGGAACCAGCACCAGTGCGATGAACATGATGCAGCCCTGGACGAAATCGGTGAGGCTCACCGCCAGAAAGCCGCCAAACAGCGTGTAGAGCACGACAACCGACGCTGTCAGGATGAGCCCGAAGCGATAATCATAGCCGAACGACGCCTCAAACAATTTGCCGCCTGCAACCAGGCCAGCCGAGGTGTACAAGGTAAAAAACACGACGATGACCAGCGACGCGATCACCCTGAGGTTGCGGCTGCGATCCTCGAAGCGCTTTTCAAGATAGTCCGGGATAGTGACGGCATCATCGGCGATTTCGGTATAGGCGCGCAGCCGCGGCGCGACGAGGCGGTAATTTGCCCACGCGCCGAACGTTAACCCCACCGCGATCCACACCGCGCTATAGCCCGCCAGGTAGACAGCGCCTGGAAGCCCCATCAGCATCCAGCCGCTCATGTCCGAAGCACCCGCAGAGAGCGCTGCGACTGCAGGCGGCAGGTTGCGCCCGCCCAGCATGAATTCGGACACGTTGCTGGTGGATTTGCGCCAGGCATAAAGACCGATACCAAGCATCAGCACAAAATAGCCGCCCAGCGACACGGCGGTTTCCGAATTCATGATTGAGCTCCGTTCGGCAGCTGGCGGTTATCGAGGTATGTGGTTCAGATGCGCGTCAGGCGCGAATCTGGCCGTTACCATGGACGAGATACTTGAAGCTGGTAAGCTGTTCGAGACCGACGGGTCCGCGTGCGTGCATTTTTCCGGTCGCGATGCCGATCTCCGCGCCCATGCCGAATTCGCCGCCGTCCGAAAACTGGGTCGAGGCATTGTGCATCACCACCGCACTGTCGATCGCCACCATGAACCTGCGGGCGGCATCGTCATTGCGGGTGAGAATTGCATCGGTATGTCCCGAGGAATGTTCGGCGATAAACTCGATGGCGGCATCGAGCCCGTCAACGATTTTCACTGACGCGATGGCATCGAGATATTCGGTGCCCCAGTCTGAATCATTGGCGGCGGACAACCGTGCATCGATGGCGATCGCCTCGGCATCGCCGCGCAGGTCGCAATCGGGCAGAGCATCGATCAATGCGGGCAGCACCTTGGCTGCGATCTGTCGGTCGACGACGATGCTCTCGGTTGCGCCGCATACGCCCGTGCGGCGCAGCTTGGCATTGCGGATGATGGCAACGGCCTGCGCCACATCCGCATCGGCATGGACATAGCTGTGGCAATTGCCATCCAGATGCAGCAGCGTCGGCACGCGGGCTTCGCGCCGGACCAGTTCGACCAGCCCACGCCCGCCCCTCGGAATGACGAGATCGACGTGATCGACCGCGTGCAGCAGTTCGGTGACCGCGGATCGGTCGGTGGTGCCGACGGTCTGCACGCAATCGGGAGACAGGCCAGCCTCGACCAGCCCCGCCCGCATGCAGCCGACGATCGCGGCGGTCGAGCGGATGCTTTCCGATCCGCCGCGCAGGATGATCGCATTGCCCGACTTGATGCACAGGGCGCTGGCATCCGCGCCGACATTGGGCCGCGATTCATAGATCATCGCGATCACGCCAATCGGCACTGCAACCCTCCGAATATCGAGGCCGTTGGGGCGATCGAACCGTGCCAGCTCACGTCCCACCGGGTCGGGCAGTTCGGCAATGGCGTCGAGCGCATCGGCCAGCGCCAAGACCCGGCCTTCGTCCAGCCGCAGCCGGTCGATGAACGATGCAGGCTTGCCGTCACCCAGGCCCGCGATATCCGCTTCATTCGCCGCGATCAGATCGGCGCTCGCGGTGCGCAGCGCCCGGGCAGCGGCGCGCAATGCGGTGTTCTTGGTCGCGGTGTCCGCGGCGGCGAGCTGGCGCGCGGCGGCCTTTGCGGATGCGCACAGCGCGGCGACATGGGAGCCGACATCGGTGGCAGGTTTCTGGATAGGTTGCATCACTGTCATGGGTCGTCTTTCCGGCCGAACTGGCCTTTATTTTGTGGGGTGGCCCTGTGCCGCCGTCAGCGGAGATCGACCGCGCGGTCATAGGCGGCAGCCAACGTCGCCTGAAACCGCTCGCCGAGCGCACCGTCGCCGTTGAGGGCGTCAAGGCCTGCTGCAGTCGTGCCGTTCTTGCTCGTCACACTGGTGCGCAATTCCTCGAGACTTGATTCCGATGCCTGCGCCATGGCGATCGTCCCCGCCATGGTACCGAGCACCATCTCCCGGGCATCCTTGGGACTGAAGCCCAAGGCCGTGGCTGCATCGACATAATTACGGGCGATCTCGAACACGTAACCGGGACCTGATCCTGCGACAGCGGTCAGCCGGTCAAGCATGTCTTCATCGGCCACCCACATCGTGCTGCCCGCTGCTGCCATCAGGCGTTCGATCAGTGCCCGTTGCGCATCCGTCGCACGGTCATCGGCGCAGAGCCCGCTGACGCCTGCTCCGATCGCCGAAGGGAGGTTGGGCATGACGCGCACGACTGGCGCGCCGCCGGACAGCGCGCGCAGCCGCTCGATCGAGCAGCCCGCCGCGATCGATGCGACGAACCCGTTCGGGGTCAAGCGCCCGGCATAATCGGGCAGAACCTCGGACACCACCTGCGGCTTCACGGCGACAATCACCAGGTCGAAGGCGCACTCACCCACCGGCGGTGGCTCACGCAGAAAAGCAACTCTGTCCGAGCCGCCCGAAGGGTCGAGATCGGCCATGGGATCGATGACAAAAAATCGTGTGCCGGGAAAGTCCCGTTCAGCCACGGCGCGCCACTGAGTGAGCAACGCACCCCCCATTTTACCGTGTCCAACCAATGCAATACGCAAGCTCTTCACCTCCTGTTTCATTCATCTGCCACCGACAGCACCGCGCTGACTGTGAAAACCGGGAGCCGGGCGCTGCCGTTGAGGGAAACAGACGGCGATGACCTGTATCCTCCGCTCGGAGCAACTCCGGGTTGCCATATGTTAATGTTGTGGATATACGGCCCTATGTCAAAGTTGGTTTCCGATGTCAAACCGCTGACTGACACACAGCAAAGGGTCCATCTACCGAAAGTCCCTATGCATCATTCCGTTAATAAAAAAGTTGAGTATATCGTGAGTAAAACTCCACGTATTGTCATAAAAGTTGGATCGAGTCTTTTAACCGATCAGAACAAGCTTGTACCAAGATGGGCATTCCTTCAACGACTGATGGAAGATATTGGAGTTTTGACGGCAAGGGGGTACGAAGTTATCCTGTGTTCGTCCGGTGCGGTTTCGCTGGGCATGAAGATGATCGGGCTCACCCCCGCGACCGCAGGCCTGCGCGACAAACAGGCGGCGGCGGCCTGCGGAATGCCGCTGCTGCTCAACG